>NZ_JAJOHO010000009.1:0-20993 GCF_021106615.1 Pseudomonas sp. PLB05 | reverse complement strand
CTGAACGACGAACCAACTCGATGGCTTCCCGCTTGAATTCAGGACTGTATTTCTTGCGCTTCATGAACACTCCTTCAGCTCGGTATGAGCTTACTCGAAAGTGTCCGTGCTAACGGGGTAGAACCCGTACTGCCCGTCAGTACCTCAACTCGCTGTCCCTACCGCGCCTGCGGCAGGCAGCCTGATCCAACCAACCCCAGGGGGGCTTATCCCCCTCTGGGGGCGAAGTCTCTCTGGACCACTCCCCAGCGCCGGGGCTTCCCCAAGCTCCCGTCTCGGGGGTTTCGGGAAGCCCCGGTGCTGGGCTTTACCTGGAGGTCCATGATGAGAAATTTGAAAGCGAGTGTGGTGCGTGACGCGGCAAAGGTGCGTGGCTGGGATTCCATCTTGGAGGATCTGTGCCCTGAGATTGATGCACGCGCATTCAGCAAGGTGGGGCGCCATGTTGCCTGCCCGGTGCACGGCCAGACCGGGCGCAAGGGGGATGGCTTCCGCTTCTTCCGCAAGGACTTTCACGAGTCCGGCGGCGGTATCTGCAACACCTGCGGTGCGTTCCCGGACGGGTTCGCGCTGCTGCAGTGGCTCAAGGGTATCGACTTCGCTGATGCGGTATCTCTGGTGGGTGACCGCCTGGATATCCGCTCTACCGATGACGAGAACGTGCAGGAGCGTGTCAACCGCCAGAGCCTGCCCCAGCTTCAAGCCCGGCGCGAGGCCGCGGCCGCGAAGCAGGCGGAGGAGGACACGATGCTGCGCAACCGGCTGAACAAGATGTGGGCGGAGACCATCCCGCTGACTCATCCTGATGCCGAGCCCGCGCGGTTGTACCTGGCCAGCCGCAAGATCCTGATCTGGGATCGCAGCGGCCTCGAAGGCACGGTGCGGTTTCACCGGGGCCTGGCCAGCCACAATGAAGATGGGCGCTTTGAAGGCGAGTACCCGGCGATCGTCGCCAAGGTCTCGAAGGCGAAGATGCCAATCACCCTGCACCGGCACTTTCTCACCGCCCGCGGCGAGAAGGCACCGGTGGAGAACCCGAAGAAGATGTGCGCCTATCCCAGTGATCGTCTGGTCACCGGTGGCGCGATCTGCACCGGGCAATGGGATGCCCCGGTCGTCGACCTGTGCGAAGGCCTGGAGACTGCGTTTGCGATCGAAACAGGGATGGATCTTGCCGTTCGGGTTTACCCGGCGGTGAGCGCCACCTTGTTGGAAGCGTTTGAGCCTGGGCCGTCGACCAAGCTTGTTCGCATCTGGATCGACAAGGACCGGTCAGGTCGTGGAGAGGAAGCTGCCAAGGTGCTGCGCAAGCGGCTCTGGGAGCGGAACATCCAGCTGCAGGTCTTCGTGCCGCCGCTCCCCATTCCGGAGAGCGCCAAGGGCGTCGACTGGAATGATGTGCTGTTGCAGCTGGGGCGGATGGGCTTTCCGCAGTGGGCGAGGAGGGCAGTTGCGTGAGCAATTACCTCTTCGATCCGCGGATCGTGCCCACGGCACCAGGTAGCCACGGTATCGACCCCTTTGCGCCGCCGGCGTCATTTGCCGGCGGCCCAGGGGAGTACCGCGTGCTGGTTAGGGAGCGGTACCGGGAGCATTACGGCCGGTACCGGATCCTGCTGCATGTAAGGGCCGCCGAAGAGGGTGCTGTATTGACCTTCCTCGGACCCTACGCCGCCGAGGCGCAGCTCATCATCAACACCTTGTTCGGTCAGACCGAACACCCTGAAAGGGTCAGCGCACGCTGACCCTTTTTTTTCGCCTGGCGATCAGCGCAGGTGCCTTTCGTCTAGCCAGGCGCACACCGGTTGCCAGCAGGCCGGCCGGTTTAATACTGTATAAAAGAACATCCCCATGGGACCTGTGGAGATGGCCCGCACCCCACCGCCGGCATTGACGCCCTATGACCAGCTCGCCGCGAGGGTTCACAGGCAGGTCATGAGCGCGCCTGGCATTCGAGAAAAGCACGTCCACGTTGAACGACGCGACGCTCGAGATCAGGACTGGGACCAGCTGCTCGAGGCGATCAATGAGATGGAGGGCGTCATCGTTGCTCATCGCGATGACGGTAGCGTCGACCTGTTCTGGAAGGTCACCTACGACGACTTCTGAGTGATCGTATGACGCGTTGGCAGGTTCGACCCAGAACCGCGCTAGAATCGGCGTTTGCAATTTTCGAAAGGTATGGAGACTGGGTTCCAGTTACCTGCCGAGATCCAAAACGATGACCTATAAAGTTTGCAAAGTGAGCACCGTGGCCACGGACGTGCCTGGCGTCTACAGCGTCCTGTTCAATGGCGACGACCGCTTCTTCCGACGGATCGAGATCCATCTGAGCCGAGACTTGGGCGACAACGTGCTCGACTTCATCGAGCTCTACGGCCTGTGGTGCGCCCTGGTGCAATTCGAGCTGGCCGGCCACCAGCGTACCTGCGGAAACCTGAAGCTCGTGGTGTCCCGCGGCGCGGTGAAGCGTTTACTGCTCTCGGACAGCTCCAAGGGCGAGCTCTACGAGACCTCGAACGCGCTGCGCACTCAGTTCTTTGGCCTGAGCGGTATCAGCGTGGAGAAGAACAAGCCCTGGACTCGCGAGGAGCATCCGGCTTTCTGCGTGCAATGGGATGGAACGCCCCCTCCGCAGCCGTCGGTGGAGAACCCGGTCTTCGGGAAGATCTATCTGACCCATCACACCCTGGTCGAGTACCTGGACGAGACCAAGGGTGAGTGCAAGCCGGAGAACGTCTTCCCGCGGCTGGCGCGCGTGGTCCGTGATCTGAACCGGGAGGTGTCATTACCCGCTGACGTGATGCGGCACAAGCAACGTCGGCACGCGGGTGGCCAGGACGGCGTACGTTACCTGGGCAGCATGGCTGGCTGGCAGTTGGTGGCCCGACCAGTGCCGGACCAGTCCGGTCTGCTGGCCCTCACCGTTTACCAGCGACAGCAGATCTGAGGTCCCAATGTCCCACCGGCTGAAAAGCTATATCACGCGGCTGCGCATTGAGCTGATGAGCGTGCTCATGATGTCGGAGCCGGAAGTCTGGGAGCAGGTGCGCACTGCTGAACCGGACGCGCAGGTTGACGCGTTGTTTAAGAGCCCTGCTATCAGGCGCTTTATCTGCGAGCACGCGTTGGGGCAGGCTGGGTACGAGAAAGACGGTGTTGTTCAAAGGCTCAGAAACGGAGGGCTGTACCAGCTAGAGAGCCTCTCGATCGACTGGGACCAGAATGGGTACCCGGCGAACGTACTGCTTTTCGGTCGCCCTCTTTCGAACACAGGCGACGCCGCTGCATTCTTGGGCCGAATCAGCGATTTCTTGAGCGTGCCTGCTGGCATTCCAGTCTCAGGACCAGAGATATTAGACCTGGTGAGGTAGCGCAGTATTTTGCCCGGGGCATCGGGGGTAGCTGAGCTATTTCCGCTTCAGAGTGCCACAAAGCTATTGGTGGTATCCGAATCTGCGCCGATGCTCATGCTCGCGTCCTGCGTTGTGTGGACCCACTCGTGCCGTTAGAAGAGCGGTATTAGATCAGCTACCGGCAGTAGGATGATGAATCAACCTATCACCTGTTACTGGCGCTGAGGCTGCGGCTGAGAGGCGAGGGTGCTTGCGGCTCCTCGACCAATAAGCCGGCAGCAGCCCATCTGGAACGCAGCGTGGCCAACGGGTCAAACAAGGTGGCGCGGCCAACAGGCCGGTGGCACCAGATTGGATTTCCCGGAGGCGACAGGGCATGTGCAGTCACTACGAGGCGCCGACGCCGGCGCGGTTGAAAAGCGCGTTCGGCGCTCCAATCGACGGGCAGTACCAGGGCGAGCTCTGGCCCCTCTACATGGGCCCCTTCGTCCGACTGAACTCAGCCGAGGGGGAGGAGGATGGCGCGCCGGAGTACGACATCTCGATAGGCCAGTTCGGCTTGCTGCCTGGATGGGCAAAGGACAGAAAGCTCGGGCGCAGCACCTACAACTGCCGGTCGGAAACGGCCGCTACGAAGAACTCCTTTCGCACGGCCTGGAAGAGGGCCCAGCATTGCATCATTCCAGCGGCAGCGATCTATGAGCCAGATTGGCGCAGCGGACAGGCTGTGCCCACGCGGATCGAGCGTGCCGACGGTGGTCTGATGGCGATCGCCGGGCTGTGGGAGGAATGGAGCGACCCAGACGGCAAGGGGCGCTTCAGTTTCACCATGCTGACCGTCAACGCTGACGATCACCCCTTTATGAGGAACTACCACCGGCCTGAAGATGAGAAGCGCATGTTGGCGATACTGCCGAATGGCTCGATCAAGGAATGGCTGCAGGCACCAGCCGAAGCAGCGAGCGAGTTCCTTCGTCAATATCCCTCAGATCGCCTGCGCGCCGCTTAGGTAAGGCCTGGGTCGACCGCCGCTGCTTCGATTGGAATACCTTCTTGGATAGCCTACTTGCGGCCACTCAGCGGACCGGCTTTCCGCTCCTGCTGGTAGATTGATGCGAAGCACGGCGGTACTGGCGGCGTTACAGTTGCACCGGGGCCGAGGTCATCCGCATGCAACGTGCGCGCGAGGCTGACGCGGCGCTGTACAACGGCGTTGGCGAGCCGCTGGTAGCAGAAGATGGTGGAAGCGAAGGACCGACCCTCGCCTAACCCAGACCGTCCTTTACCGGTGTCGCCCAGCGTGTAGCCTAGAACTGGTCTTCTGCGGCACGCGTGCGAGCCAGCTTTTCACGCTCGCTCTAAGTATCTAAAAGCGCGCTGCAGGCCAATTATTCCCAACCTCGCCGACGTCGCGCGCTTGCGCAACAGATAATTTGCTGTTCTTATTGTCCCGTGTCCTAGGACTTGGGACATGTAGAGCGAGCAAAAAATGAAAGGTCAAGACGTAGGCGTGATGCTCAGACTCGTATGTCTGCAAAAACACGAGGCGAGAGACAAGGTTGTAGCGACGTGGCCACACGATTGGCGCGACTGGCACGATAACGAGGAAGATGCCGCCTTCTCGTATCAACCGGATTTCGATCTCGACGATATGTCACCAGGCGCCTCCTACTACACCGCACGCGCGTTGGAGGAACAGACCGGGATCAGCAAATCACAGATCGCCCTGGCTCTGAAGCATTGCGTAGAGATCGGCCTAGCTAGGGTGGATGTGCGCTCTCAGCTTCCCCGGGTCAACACCCAGGCTCTATTAGAGTTTCTCGTCTATGGACTGCGGTTCGTCTTTCCAGCTCGGTACGGCGAACTGACCAGAGGCATTGCGACCGGATTCGCCGCTCCCGTCCTTTCGCGCTCACTGATCAGCAGCGGTGAACATATCCCGGTGTGGCCATATGCCCGAGGGAAAACGATGGGAATGAAAGTTGAACCACTCTTCAAGACCGCAGTGCTAGCAGCTCGAAAGGATCCAGAGATGTACGCGTTGTTGGCGCTAGTGGATTCCATTCGTGTTGGCCAACCACGGGAGCGAAATTTGGCTATTGAGCTTCTGCGCGAACGCCTGGAGATGACATGAACGTCTTTCCGATTTTGAAAGAGATGATATGCAAGGTGGCGCACGCTCTAGGGCCTGATTTGTGCGAAGACATGACGTTCGTAGGAGGGTGTACAACCGGTCTACTGCTCACAGACGAGTTCATTCGCGATCAAGTGCGGGCTACGGATGACGTCGACTTGATCGTACCCGTAATGGGAGCGATTAAATATTTAGAGCTACAGAACCGCCTGCGAGCGTCTGGGTTTAGGACGCCCCACCTTGCGAAGGAAAACGTTCCAATTTGCACGATGATGCTTGGCGACCTCCGCGTTGATTTTATGCCGGCCGACGACTCACTGGGATTTACGAATCGCTGGTACCAAGATGCGATCAAGAGCTCAAGTCGATACCGATTGGACGAGCACACTTCAATCAAACTGGTCAACCCGGTGTACTTCATCGCGACCAAACTCGAAGCATGGAAGGGCAGGGGAAATGGAAAGCCGGTCGCCAACCGAGACCTAGAAGACATCTTTAATCTTATTGAGGGCCGCGAAGAGCTTTTGGAGGAGATCCAAGAGGCAGGTGACGATGTTCGAACTTACATTGCTGCCGAGATCGGCCTTTTATTCAGCGACTGCCCCCAATTTCCAGAGGCCATCAGCGACCAAACCAGAAACGATCCCGAGCGTGAAAGATTGCTGTACGAGCGTATGCGAGCCTTGATCGGGGAAGTCGGCTGATGCACGTTACGTGGCAGAGCCGCCAAGGCGTAGGGCGCAGCAGCAATAACGATGCTGCTGCGGTAGGGTATACAGAATATGGCGTAGTGGCGGTAGTAGTTGACGCGGCCGAAGATGGCGATGGGGCCGCATTTGCGCAGCACTGGGCAAGGTCTATCGTCATCGCTACACAAGAGTCTTCTTCGCCGGTTGATAGAGACTCACTCCGCGCG
This sequence comes from Pseudomonas sp. PLB05, assembly GCF_021106615.1. Classification (NCBI taxonomy): domain Bacteria; kingdom Pseudomonadati; phylum Pseudomonadota; class Gammaproteobacteria; order Pseudomonadales; family Pseudomonadaceae; genus Pseudomonas; species Pseudomonas sp. PLB05. The sequence continues at coordinate 14,587 of NZ_JAJOHO010000009.1, read as the reverse complement.
CTTATCAACGCTGAGCAAGACCGGCTGAGATCTAAGTTTTCGATTGAGAAAGCGGCTTATTGTTGCGTGTTCGTTGACCTACGCGTCCTCCAAATGGAGGTACTTTATGCAGGCGACTGCCAGCTAGGCATCCTGAAGACCGATGAGTCGGTTACGTGGATAACGGTTCCGCACACGCTCAGTCGCCAGGCGGAACTGCTGGGGATTTCAGCGCCGGTCGATGCACGGCATGTGCTGACGCGATGCTTAAAGGTGCATCGTGCGCACGTCCCAGAAAGCTGCAGCGTTACCTATGCTCACCCGGATCGGCTAATCGTATGTACAGATGGCCACTGGTACAAAACCCATGCTGCGCAAGATGCAATAGCCGATGGATCAGATGACGCCAGCGTACTTACCCTTCAGTTCGGCGGCCGGACGCAGTATGTTGAGTCCGACTGCGAGAACTTTTTTCCTTGCGGCCCTCTTGAATAGCATGACGACGCCTAGGATGTATGGAGCCCGAGGAAGCTCGATAGCTTCCCCGTACAAGCCCCGCTTCGACGTTTTTTGTGCCTAAAGCTTTTCTATCTACCGCCGATAATCATGCCAGAACTCAGTATGGAAGGTGGATATGAACGGTAGGGCATGGAAATTTATTCTGGTATCGAGCGTGCTCGCTTGCAATTGGGCTCACGCTGACTTCCCAAGGACGTCCGTCGAGTGGAAAGCTCAGGAAGAAGGCGAAGCTCCCACCTCTCGCTACGATGTTTATATCGATACACTCCGATTCGAGTCTGACGATGGCAACGCCGATTCGCAGATTCAGCTCGCTCAAGAGCTACTGATGAGCACTAAGCTCAAGTCAGACGACCTTCCAAAAATCAAGCTTCTGATAGACGCAGCCGAAAGCAAGCTTGGAGCGGAAAAGGTAAGCATGGCCCGCAGTCTGCTAAAGGGTCAGGAGGGCAAGGTAGCGGGTACCACTATCATTTCTGAGCCTATCGTTGTTGGTCTATCACCCAAGCGTCCTCATAGCCCAGAAAAAGCGGAGTTTTATGCACGTTGCTCAGCAATGGCGTCTGTATTAAATGAAGAAATCGAAAAAGCCAAGGGTGCTACAGACCAGCTGTTCACTGATTTTTCTGTCAACTCCGCGGTCGCTTCGATTTTATACTCGGATTCCGCATACTTTCTAAAAATTTATCAGCCGAACGAATATAGCTACAAATACCAAATGGCCAGGCACCGGGCACAAACTATTTATGCATTGCAAAACACAATGAATGCCTGCATGGCGAGCATGAAGAAGGATATCGCCGAAATGAAGCCATTCGAGAAAAGTGCGCGTGATGATTTTTTTAAAATGGCTGATAACAGTGTAGGATTTAAATAATCCCGTCAGTTGTAAAAGTTTTCTAACCAGTAAGGCATTTTTCGTCATCCTTGCTGGCTGCACATCGTTTCTAACCGCGTGCACGGATTCTGGATCTGATCTTGCGCCATGACCGGTTGTAGGCACGCACGGCCGCCCTGCCCGGCTGCGCGTCCTGTCAAGGCTAAGTAGAGATGTCGCTCTGACAGCTAAGTAAAAATGTCATTATGACCTTACGTCCGAGCCTAACTCTTATCGGAGTGACATCAATAGTTGGTACCTAGCTGCAGGACTGCTGATAGTAGCCGCCGTCTTCTAGCTTCACGAAAGCAGCGATGACAATCGCAGCTCGGTACTGACTTCTACCAGAGGCTTCGTGCTGTTCACGGTGGTTTCCGCCAGGTTTGGGCAGCTGAGTGCAGGCGTACATGGCCGGACCGGGACGCCCAATGCCCTGAAGCCGTTACAGGTCAGTGAAGTGACTGATGCAATTAAGTGTGACGGAGGCATAGATGGTGAGGGCAGCCGAGCCGCCCCACCTCTGACTGACCGATATCAGGCGGCCATTCGCTCGCATTCCTCGGCACAGCGCATGCAGGCCTCGGCACACGCCTGACAATGCTGCGCCTCGTGCTTGGCGCACTCTTCGCCACAGGCACGGCAGATCGTGGCGCACAGGGCACAGAACTGCTTGGCGTACTCGCTCTCGCGAGCCATTAGCGTGGCAGCCATGTAGCAAATGTCGGCGCAGTCTCGGTCGAGCTCGATGCAGCGCGCCATCATCTTCACGTCGTCTTCGCGCAGGCAGGCGGAGGCGCAGGTTTCACAGACGATAGCGCAGTTGGAGCAGGCCTGGATACAAGATTCGAACATAGAGTTTGTCATGGTAAATCTCCAGATTGGGAAAGAGTGACGAACCTGAGTGGCCCCGAAGTGAGTAGGCAACTCCACTCGCGTGAGCGGCTGCCGACCTCGGTCCAGAGGACCCAAAATATGCGACCGGCGCCTGCCGCAATTGGTTTTGCCTGGAACATTACAATTCTGTAAGCCATTCCCGATGGTAGTTTTGAAAGCGCCCGTAGGTATGGCCCGCTCACCGGTAGCCATCCGCTCAGGTTTGCATGCCAACAGGTCGCAAGAACGTCAGGGTGAAGGCCGTTCGGCCTCTTTGGGATGTACAGTTGATCGTGCCACCATGCGCCGTCATCAGCGACCGGGCGATGGCCAACCCGAGCCCCGCATTGCCGTCACCTTCGCGACGTGCTGGATCCACCCGATAGAACCGGTCGAAGATCCTCGCCTGGTGCTCCGGTGGAATTTTGGGGCCGGGGTTTTCGACGCGAAGCTCAACGCTGCTGCCGTGATCCTCGATGTTGACCTCAATCGTCGCCCCGGACGGTGTATAGCGAAGGGCATTCGACAGCAGGTTCGACACGACACGGTCGACCATCACGCCATCCGCGAAGACCAAGGCGCTTCCCGATGCCTTGAGCTGGATACCCTTATCCTCGGCCAGAAGCTCGTAGTACCCGAACAGCTTGCCGATGACCCTACCCAGGTCCAGCTCGACCGGCTCGGGCACGATCAGCCCGTTATCGGACTTGGCTAGGAACAACATGCCGTCGATGATTCCCGAAAGACGATTGAGTTCTTCCAGGTTGGAGGTCAGGTTCTCCTCGTACACGTCCGCGTCCCGCTTTTTGGCCAGGATCACCTCGGTATGAGTCCGCAGGTTGCTGATCGGGGTTCGTAGCTCGTGTGCGATGTCGGCAGAGAAATTCGATAGCCGCATGAACGAATCGTCCAGGCGACCAAGCATGGAATTGAAGGCAGTGATGAGCTCGCGCAATTCATCGGGCACGGGCTCCAGAGGAATGCGTTCTTTCAAGGAGCCTGCAGACATCGAGGCAGCTGTCTGGGTCACCTTTGCCACCGGACGCAGCCCATTCTTGGCAACCAGCCAACCGAGTGCGGCGCTCAGTACGGTACTGGCTAGCAGAACGCCCCAGAACCAGCGCTCCAGCATGGCGAAGAAGTGCATATGTGTAGTTACGTCGAGGACCAGCCACACGGTCAGCGGAGCAGTGGTCTCCGACGACGAGACCGGCGCCTTCAAGGCCCTGAACATGTGTCCGTCGCTTTCCCACTCCCAAACGCCATCGTGCTCGGTCGCCTGAGCAAGGGACGGCACCGATGATCTGGGAGGCTCCGCAAAAAAGAGGCTTCCGTCAGCCTGGAGAAACACCGCGCTGAGCTCGGAATGTGCTCCCAGCAGCGTATGCCAGCGAATCTTGAGCTGGTCCGAATTCGCGCCGGGCTCTTGAGCAATCTGGGTGATCGCTTCAAGCTTTTCTTCCAGCGCCTGCGCATCAAGCGCGCGGAAGTGGTGACGGCTTAACTCGTTGAAGGCAATGCCCACGATCATAAGGACGGCAGAAACTGCTACTACGAATAAGAGGCTCAAGCGTAGCGTGAGTGAACCTGGCCTCATCCTTCGTCCTGTGCGTCCAGCATGTAGCCCATTCCTCGGCAGGTGTGGAGCAGTTTCGCCTCGAAGTCATCGTCAATCTTGGCCCTCAACCGCCGAATCGCCACCTCGATGACATTGGTGTCGCTATCGAAATTCATGTCCCATACTTGTGATGCTATAAGAGACTTTGACAGAACCTCGCCTCGCCGACGCATCAGCAACTCCAGCAAGGCAAACTCCTTAGCCGTAAGGTCAATTCGCTTGCCGCCTCGCGTAGTGCGGCGCTTGAGTAGGTCAACCTGCAGATCTCCGATCTGCAGGTTCGTTTGAATCGGTGGGCTACCATGCCCGCGCCTTAATAGCGTTCGAACACGTGCCAGCAGTTCTGAAAAGGCAAAGGGCTTGACCAGGTAGTCATCGGCGCCCAGCTCTAATCCTTTGACTCGGTCATCCACGCCATCCCGTGCCGTCAGAAACAGCACCGGTACCGACTGACCGGCAGCACGCAGGCGTGTGACCACCCCCCAACCATCGAGGCCGGGCATCATCACGTCGAGAATCAGCAGGTCATAGGCTTCAGTCTGCATCTGATCGATGGCATCCGTTCCGGTGACCACTCGATCTACCGTGAAGCCAGCCTCTCGGAGGCCCTGCTGCAGATAGATTCCGGTCTTGGGTTCGTCTTCAGCTACCAGCAGCTTCATGCTCCATCCTCGGCTACACGATCTTTTCGGGACGGCACTACGGGGCCAGGCAAACTCACATCCCCGCTTCCATCTCGGGAGATAGCGTACCAAGCCAAGCAATCAACCCAAGCACCAAAATGGCGGAACCCAGTTCTAAGGCCATGCTGTAGCGAATAGACCGTGCCGCACGCGTGTAATCGCCTTGGTGGACTGCTTGCTCCAATGCCGGGCTCAAGAGAAAGCGGTTGGCCGAAGCCAGCCCGATCATCACGCCGAAAAGGCCCAGTTTGCCCAGCAGCAGCAGGCCATAGGTGCTTTGTGCCAGGCCCGTGATTTGGGGTCCGACGATGAGCAAATAGTTCATCACACCCGTGAAGACGATCAGCACCACGATCACCGCACCGGCTCGCTCAAAGCCGGTAAGCGTGCGCGACAGGATCTGGACTGACGCCCGCGTTTTCAATTTGCTGGGCCGCAGCAATAGGGCAAAAGCCACCAGCGCGCCGAACCAACCACTAGAGGCCCACAGGTGGAGAATGTCTGCGCTGAAGTGCCAGAAGCGGCGGGAGCCTTCGTCCATAGCGCCGTGCCCGGCCCACGCCAGTGTGGCCAGCGCCACGCCTGCCAGCAGCGAAACCACGACCAGGCTCGCCATTGGCCAACGAGGATTGAAGGCAATGGCCACAGCAGCGGCCAAGAGGGCGGCCATACGGATAAACCAGGCGGTGCCAAGCTCCGTCTCGGCGATCATCACCTCAACGTGCGGCATGGCCTCGCCCCATTCCGCCACCCCGCTCATAGCCTTGGCCATTTGCACCATGGACACGACCGAGAGCAAGAGGCCCGTCGCCGCGCTTGTAGCCAGCAGAGGCAGGAAGGGCAATACCATGCCCGAGCGGCGCTCAGGGCCACGCAAACTATAGAGGCCGAAGAGCGCCAGCCCGAACAGCATCATCAAATCGGCATACAACGCGAAGCGAAGTCCGATGCTGGATGGATCTTCCATGTTTACTTGACCTTGAACGTCATGCTACCGGTGATGGGGTGGGTATCTGATGACACTGCCCGCCAATCGACCTTGTAGGTGCCGGCCGTCAAAGGCGAGGCAGGTGCAATGACCATGGAGCAAATGTTCGATTCTTCCGGGCTGGAAAAACTCGTTGATGAATGCGAAGGCCTTCGTCGAACACTCAAGCTGGCCGCTCGAAAAGCCCTGGAGGTTTGCGAACTCGTTCGCATCAGAACCTCTGTCGAGTCTGATGACTTCCTTCGCACTCGAATACGCCGGTAAACGCCGGCACACAGCGTGTTACTAACCCAGGCATGCCTGCTGGCAGGACGTGTCTGGCCAGGGCGCTGAGCCCTGGCCTGTGCGCTCAAAATCGTCGCCGCGCCAGCAACTCCGCCAACGCCCCTTCAAGCCACCCTGCGGTGCGCATCTTCAGTGCCTTGCTCCCGCACCTCGGGCACTGGTCAAACCACTCGCCGGCCATCAGCGCATCACTTTGCGATGCCACTGTCTTTGTCCAACCGCATCCTTCACATTCAAAGGTGAAGGGCCTGGGTTTGATGGGCATTCTAAATCTCCTTGGTCTCTTCGCTGATGTATTGCCGTCCGTGCATTCAACTGCCCGGATAAGCCAATTCGATCTGCTCGTCGAACGCGCCACCAACCCCGCAGTAATCACGTGGAACACGCTCAAGATCCTCGGCTACCTGCACGATCACCTGGCGCAGTTCCAGGCGTTCGAACCAGCGGGCAGGAATGGCAGCAGCACCATACTGGGCACCCAACAAGTGCCCGGCGACAAGCCCTGTGCTGCTGCTATCGCCACTGTGATTCACCGCCGTGATCACCCCTTCTTCGAGTGATCGTGCTGTCAGCGCACACCACAGTCCAATCGCCAGCGCCTGCTCAGCAACCCACCCACCGCCAAGGTCGCCAATGCGTTGCGGGGTGGGTGTATAGCCCTCGTAGTACAAAAACAGCACGCGCTCGATGAGGCTGCGCGTTTCTTCCATACCAGGTACTTGCCCATATTTGGCCAAGCTTTGAGTTACCGCGTGTTCCAGGCTGTCTTGCCTTTCGACAACACGCTGAAGAATGTCGGCGAATAGCCCTGCCGCCAGGTAGCCCGTCGGATGCCCGTGCGTCAGGCGCCCAGACTGCGCCGCGTAGTCAAATGCATTGGCAAAGAATGCACAGGGTGCAACACGTACCAAGGCGCCGCAGCCCTTGCTGTTGTTTTCGGCAACCGCTCCCAACCGCGCGCTGGCCTTTAGTGCATTCAGGCAAGTTGTGCCTGGGGAGCGACGAGACCAGAGTTCGACTTGCTTGATCAGCCAGCCATCTGTGACGATCGGTATCGCAGAGGGGTAATCCTGGGTCATCAGCCAGCGCAGCAACGCTTGGTGAACAATGCTCGGGACATGGCACGTCTGCCGTAAACTGCCAAGCACAAAAGCGCGCAGCAAACCTTCTGCGGTGAACAGCATCATCTGCGTTTCGTCGCTGATGGCGCCGGTGTTGCCGTAAGCCGGGGCAAAATCAATGATGCCCTGCGGACCAAACTTGGCCTCGATGGCAGGCCACTCAAGAAACTCCACGGGGGCGCCAAGCGCGTCTCCGACAGCACCACCCAGCAGGCAGCCTTTGATCCGTTCAAGTCTGTTCATGCGCTTCCCTTATCGCTCTGCAGAGATCAAGTTCTGCAAAATCACCAGCTTGCTTTGCAACTGCTCGATGTGCGCTTTCTCAGCACGCAGTGCCGAACGTAGCTCCCGGTTTTCCATCTCCCAGATCCGCGCCCAACGTGCGTCCTGGCGGCAGCCAAGCGCCACATGCCAGATTTCTCGCAACCTCAGGTACTGCATCAGGTACACCGTCAGGATCACCCCGATCAACACCAACGCCCCCGGTCGAAACCGCTTCAGACATAGTCATGTCCACATCCTTTCGTGACTTCAATTTATTTAGAAGACAGACACACGATATGTAGTGATCAACGACAGGTCTAGAATGTAGACTTATACAGGTAAAGTATTCGCGCACATGGAGAGGGTATGAAACGCAAGCACTCCGTTGAACAGGTACGCTGGGACCTGGCACTTCGCTATCGTTTGATCGAGACCGTTGTCTGGTGGGAAGGCAGGCTGACCACGGGGCACTTGATGCAGAGCTTTGGCATCAGCCGCCAGCAGGCATCCAAGGACATCAATACCTACATCACCGAGCATGCGCCCAAAAACTTGACATATGACAAGCAGCTCAAAGGGTATGTGCCGAGCAAGCAGTTCAAACCCCTGTTCATCGACGACAGTGCCAGCGCCTATTTGCACCTGCTCTATCAGAACAATGAGCGTGCCCCGCACATTGATGGACTGGCACTGGCTTATGCGCACACCAAGGTGTTGGAAGTGCCGGATCGCCCCATTCGACCGGAGATTCTGCGCCCCTTGCTCAAGGCCTGCCGCGAAGGCCTGCGCCTGGAAACCGAGTACGTGTCGTTCAATACCCCGAACGTAGAGGTTCGCCTCATCGCTCCTCACACGCTGGTGTACACCGGCATGCGCTGGCATGTGCGGGCCTACTGCGAAAAGAATGGCCAGTACCGCGACTTCGTGCTCAGCCGCCTGCGCGGGCAGCCGGACTTGCTCGACGAATCGCCGAACACACGGGAGCTGGATGAAGACTGGAATGTCGAGATTCCGGTTATCTTCGAGCCCGATGGGCGATTAAACGAGGCACAGAAGGCAATCATCGAAACCGACTTCGGGATGACGCAAGGACAATTGGTGGTGCCCAGCCGCAGGGCCTTGGTGAAGTATGTGTTGATGCGTTATCGGATCGACCCGCGCAATCTGGCAACGAGCCCTGAGGCCCAGCAAATTGTGGTGAGCAACCTCAAGGAACTGAGGCCGTGGCTGATGAATGACTGACGCTCAAATTCCTGAGACGAGGGGCATGACGTCCCGAGTCGATGGCCAGCTAATGCTCGTTCAGCCGCGGGTGTATCTGCTCAACCCTATTCGGAGGACGACTCACCCGCGGGCAGCAAGAAGAGATCCAGCCGTCGAGGATTTCAGCCATACCGGCTGGCGACATCTGTATCAACAGTCAGGGCTGTCCCCAGTCACTGTAGTTTCCGCCCCATACCTTGGGCCTCGATGATCATGCGGTCGAGCAGAGCGAGCATGTCATCGACATCAATTTCCTGAAAGCAGCCCTTCGCCTCCTGCTCCAGGATCATGGCGGCGAACTCCTCGCTGTATTCGACCTCACCCTCGGTTTCAACTTGCGCAGGTGCCGGGTCACCCGAGTGACCATCCTCTTGATCGTTACACATCACGAACCTCGCATTGAAATGGGACCTTAGCTGAGCGGCCGCGCCAACTTGGCCCAAGCAGACACCCGTTGGAAGCAAAAAAAGGACGGAGTTGTCGACGTTATCGGCGTTTGTCAGGCCGAATCAGCGTCACGTCGGTCCAGCTCCTGTTTCATCTCCATGTACTCACGGACAAACTCGTAGCCCTTCTTGGCAACGACGATGACACCGATAATTGCGAACAGATTCTTCATAGCACAACCTCTTGGGATTGACGGGTTTCTTCGACCGCTCCGTACCTGACCGCCATGCACAAGCCATTGACCAGGTTCATGTCTTGCGGCGTCTGGCAACGAATGGCCGTCAGATCAGGACTGGCGACGATACAAGCCAGCGACTTCGCCCGACTGACCGCCACATTCAAACGGTTTTTCGAGTACAGGAAGCCGATGTCCCTGGGCAGGTAGTCTTCATTCGACGTCGCCATCGAGACGATGACAATCTCTGCCTCTTGCCCCTGAAACTTATCTACAGTGCCGACGCGCGCACCCGCCGGCAGCACTTGCTTCAATAGCTGTACCTGCAAATTGTAGGGCGCCACGACCAGGATGTTTTCGAGAGACACCGCGTGCTCCTCGCCAGTGTTATCCACATAGCGCTGCTGCAGAAAGTACGTGTACAGCGCTTTGACGTACGCAGCTTCTTCATCGGAACTCTGGCCGTTGCCGTCGTGCTCCACAGGGCAAAACATCAGTCCGCTGCCCGGTACCTCCGGGCGCTGGCCATCCAGTCGCAACACCTGCCGCTCGGCTCCTGGTGCCGACGACAGCTGGCCTTCGTACACCGCATGAGAAATGAATGAGCAAACGTGCGGATGCATCCGCCAGGTTTGCGCCAGAAACACCCCACGGTCAGGCGCAATGGTGGGCGTGCCATCCAGCAGATAATCGAGGATAGAGTCACCGGAACGGCCAGGGTGCACGCCTTGCACTGGTTGCGACAATTGCATCTGGTCGCCCATCAAGACGATGTTGCGTGCCGCAATGCCCATGGTGACCAGGTTCGCCACGCTCACTTGACCGGCCTCGTCGATGAAGAGGTAATCCAACGCCTCGGTGAAGGTCTCGTCGGCAAATAGCCAGGCGGTACCCGCAGTCAGGTCAATTCCCGGCCCCCAGGCGTGAAGGAAATCCTTTTTGTCTTCGATGGAGCGAATGCAGCGACCAGTGAACTCAGTGCCATCTCCCTCCGATGACTTTTTCAACCCTTTGAATGCAACGCCCTCTGCTTGTGCCCGAGACTCAACAGCAGCCAACAGGTTGTCGATGGCATGGTGCGAATTGGAGGTCACACCGATGCGCTTGCCTGCTTTGAGCAGGTCAACAATGACGTGCGAGCCCGTGTAGGTCTTGCCGGCACCCGGTGGCCCCTGAATAAACAGCACGCTGTTCTCGAGGTTGCGTACCACCTGCTTGATGGCATCCGTCGTCGTCAGGCGTGGATCCAGCAGTGGCGCACCCGGCTGGACGTCTTTCACCCGTGGAACGCGTCGATCGCCACCGCCTGGAAGCGCTGCTCACCGGCCAAGACGCTGTCGGCATAGCGAAACAGTGCCTCGCGCAGCGAAGTCGATGGAATCGGCCTGCCGGGAATCATGTCGAAGTCATCCGGTGGCGCTTTGTTCGCGGTGGCTTTGAACATCGCCAGACACGCGTTACTGTCCAGGTTAACCAACTGCACATTGGCCAGAGACTCGGTGATGACGCCTTGGGAACCCGTGCGCATCTTGCTTTCTTGAGGTTCGAAACTGTACTCAAACAGAAATGATTTCTTGCTCGGTTCGGGCGACGTTTTTGTACGCCGCAAACCGGCCAGGCTCTCGATATCCTCCAGCAGCTCCTCAGTGGTCATGTCCTGACGACTGAACAACTGCCACCATGTCGGCTTGTCTGCCCGACGGTGGAAATCGAGCAGTTGGAAGGTGAGCAGCCTGACTTGATCCGCTTCGCTCAGAGCACATTCGGCGGCGGACAAGCCAGCGAGCAAACGATCGCAATAGCTTTCCAGACGAACCTCGATCTCCTTTTGTTCCGCTACAGCTTTCTCGCTTTCTGCTTCAGGCTCGGAGAGAGTGCTCGCATCCGAAGGTTTAATGCTCAAAAGCCAGTTGCGCAGAAGATAGGTGGATAGCACGTCGTCTTCGTTGTACCGCTCGATCTGCTCGAGCAACGCCGACTCGGCAGTCTCTTTCCAACGCTCATAAAACACGATGCTCGCACCGGCATTGGTAACGTCGCCGTCGCGCGGCCCCATGTAAAAATGCTCGATGTTCTTGATCGAGTAGCTGGGCTCAGACACCCGGATCGCTTCGCGCACGACCTTGTAGAGGTCGATCAGCTTGCCGTTGCGCAGCAACCAGTCCACTTGTGCCTCGCGTGTACCGTGCTGGCTCATCAGGCGCTTGAGGGCCGTCTCTTCATAGCTGGCATAGTGGTAGACATGTGCGCTGGGGTAACGCTTGAGATGGGCGATGACCCAGTCGATGAACTGCTCGAACGCGATCTTTTCTTCCTCTCGGCTATGTGCCCAGAAGGGTTTGAAGGATTGTTGGCCACCTTCGTCGATATACAGACCGAAGAGATATTCCAAGCCGCCCTCCTCCAGCGGATTGCCCTCCATGTCGAAAAACAGATCCCCCTCAACCGCCGTGGGCATTCGGCTAAAACCACGCCTTTTCCCCACGACCGGCAGAAACTCGAACAACGGGCCATCACTGGAGCGCCCCTGGAACTGCAAACGCGCCTGATGGCGCAACTTGCCCAGCGACTCCACTTGCAACTTGGGGATGCGCAAGTCATCGGTACTGTTCGCCAACTGCTGCAATGTGGTCACTCCACCAGCCTGCAATTTCTTGATTTGCGAGCGGCTGATGCCGGCGACTGCCGAGAGGTGATCGTCTTGCAGCCGTTGTTCGTCACAGCGATCGCGCCACACACAAAACCCGCAATGTCCGCATGGCTCCGGGTACGTCACAGGTTGTCCGTCACTGTTCACGAACGCCGTGAAACGCTGCAGCACTTGCTCCAGATAATCGGCATAGTCAGCGACCCGAAATGCCTGCTCCGTACGCGCAGCATCACCCAGTACGACATACATGAACTGCGGCTGTACGCCCTGGATCGAAATCAGCATTCGCGAGTAAAGCGCAACCTGCACAAGGAACTTGGCCTTTGCAGACTTGGCCAGCTTGGTGTCGATTACCTCATAGCTGTGATCGCCCAACGCCGAAGCCTGCGGCACCTTACGCAGGAAGTCGGCGTGCCCAATGAAAGCACCTTCCTGAAGCGAAGCCTGGAAGATGATGTCCGCACCAGCCTTCATGGCCTCAATGGTCAGTTCCACCCGCCGCGGGAAACTCGAATTTCCCTCGGCAACGTCGACTACGTGAGCATTTTCGCGTTTGAGTCGTTCAAGAAACGCCGCTTCATGAGCGAGCCCCTTGCCGTGGATCAGGCGGTTCTGATCGCTTGCCGGCGCTTTTTCCATCGGGGCAACAAGATGCTGGAGGTCCAGTGCCGTTAGGTGCTGGCACTCCAGAAAACCGCAGATGTCTGAGGCGGAATACAACTGAACGCCGTTCCGGGTTTGCATGGTTGTATTCCATCCTGTGAAAGGCCAAGGGGCACATGATGCTGCGCAAATGTTGCGTGTGTGGCTCAGGCGTCGAGCGAGCAATCCTGGTAAAACTGCTCGAACAGGCTCGTTGGCAAGTGCTGCGCATCAAGCAGGCCGAAGTGCTTGCCCACGTTGCGCCCCAGGGCCATGAGTGTCCTTGCAGAGTTCTCGGTACCGGCATAGCCGGTACTCACGATGTAGTCGACACGACCCTTGTCGGTCGTCGCTCGCGCATACGCGTTGCCCGTGATCAACACATCCACCAGGCAGACACTGACGCGCTCTTCACCGACTGTGAACGGCTCGAGGGCCTCGGTAGCAAGGGCCGCACGCAATCCGTCCTCACCACCGGCGACGATGCGCTCAAGCTGTGCAAGCGGTCGGCCGAACAAGTCGAACTCTTCAATGGAAAACGGAAAACAGTAGCCCTGTGCAGTGGTACGCGTGAGCGGCTTCTCGTCACGCGGCTGGGCCACCAGCCATTCAACAAACGAATCTTTGTTATCGAGTGCACCGCTGTAGCGGAAGGCCAGATAATCCTTGAGAACCTGGCTGAAAGGATGACCCGTGGGCACCCAACTATTGCCACCACGCTCACGGTCCTGCGTCTCGACTTCTGGCTCACCCGCTGTGGAATCAGACGCCAGCGCCAGGCCAAAGCAGCGAAGATCATAGCCAAGCATGAACAGGCTGGCCTCGAAGGCATGGCAACGCGCGGGGAGAATCCCTTGCCCAGCAAACCAGTTGGTACGCTCGAGCAGCGCTCGGATAATCCAGCCCAAGCGCACTTGCCAACGCGCCCACTCGGCATAGTCGATCGTCGAAAACTGTGGCGCCGCCACGCTGTTCAGGAACGCTCCCGGGTTGCGGATCTGGCTGCCTCGCGCGCCGCCGGAAGGGAACATCAGCAAGGGTTTACCACGCTCTGCCCAATGCTGGCGAAACAGCGAATACAACATGGCAATCGCAGCGCCCACACGGCTGTCATAGATTGGAGAACCGGACAAATCGAGCAAGGCGTGAATCTTGGTCAGGCCAGAATCGAAACGCTCGACATTGCTAGCGTCGAGGTCATCCAGGTCATTGTCACCGTCGAGCGTCATAAGTCCGGCCATCTTTTTCAGGTAGCCCGACAACTCGCCTTTGGCCGCCAACCGGTGCAAGAACGGAATGGCGCCCCGCACGCCACCCCAACGAAGAATCTGCAAACACGCCTGAAGCGCTTGTTGATCATCACCTGCGTTGACCGCACTCGTCAGCCACTCACGCAGTTGCCCCAAAGAGCGTTGGGTTTCAGCCCAGGTTTCAGACTCAACCACACTCTGGTTGGAGTCGTGCCAGCTTGCCTTCCAGCGATAGAGCTCAAGTATCCGCTCAATCCCCTGGACTTCAACCGTCAAACCGCCAGGTACAAACTTGCTGGACTTGAAGCGCAGCTTGAACGTGAGCGCCGGCAAGTTGGCTGCCAGCCATGCAACGAAAGATTCCACTTCGGGTTGTGCCAGGAACTGTTCACGCTTCATGCAGGCCGCCTTGCGGGCAATGTCGAATGGCCATACCCTAAGCAAAATGGTAGGCCACTTCCACGTTGTCTGTTCATACAGGTAAACAAAGCGAGCAGGTTCTAATGCCTTGAATAGACGCTTTTCAACGCCAGCGGCGATTGGCATTTAAAATGTCTGCGTTAGGCATGAAAGACAGGCACAGCCGGGGCTGCGTTTTTTTTGAAGAGCGTTTAGGTCAACGCGCCGCCAACCTACGGCCAGTTCCCGACCGCACCGTGTCATAAGCGACCAGACCGTAGGCCAGGGCAATCCCGGCTGGCGCCACATACATCACCACCTGAGCCATCAACTGCGCCATAGCCTCCGCCTGCTGTTGCATCCGCTCGACCATATCGCCGGTGGCTTGCACATCCATCATGCCCACAAACCCGACGCTCATGACGAGGGGTTCTACCCCGTTAGCACGGACACTTTCGAGTAAGCTCATACCGAGCTGAAGGAGTGTTCATGAAGCGCAAGAAATACAGTCCTGAATTCAAGCGGGAAGCCATCGAGTTGGTTCGTCGTTCAGG
>NZ_JAJOHO010000008.1:0-66967 GCF_021106615.1 Pseudomonas sp. PLB05 | reverse complement strand
TCAGAAGTGAAACGATGCATCGCCGATGGTAGTGTGGGGTTTCCCCATGTGAGAGTAGGTCATCGTCAAGCGCCTAACACCCAGCACCCCCGCTCAGTTCACTCTGGCGGGGGTGTTGTCTTTGGGGCGGGAAAAGTTTAATCGGACGCCAAGGCATTTGGACGGATGGGGGAGCAGCGCAGGCCGGTAGTCTAAGGTGCCTGAGGTTGCCCTCACCCTAGCCCTCTCCCGAGGGGAGAGGGGACCAGGAGCGGTGTGGCGGAAAGTTTGAAGCAGTGCCCGCTAGGCGGGTGCTGCCTGGAGCCCGCAAGGGCCTAAGAGGCACAACAGCCCGGCTACGCCGGGCTGTCTGGTTTGAAGATGAAGAGAGGCACGCGGCAAGGGGCCGGTGTAGGTTGGTGCTGAGCGCAGCAAAGCCCAACGATCAGGTCTGCTGCAGGGATCAAGTGAGCTGCGACGGGGCGTTGAGGGGGCGAGGTTGGCTTCCGAATATTGGGCTTCGCTGTGCTCCGCCCAACCTGCGACAGTGTTACGCGAGCAATAAAAAGCCCGGCATGTGCCGGGCTTTTTGCGTTCTGGTCGATACTCGGGACTACTCCCGATCACGTTCCAGCAAGGGCTTGAGGAAGTGGCCGGTATAGGACTTCTTGTCGGCCGCAACC
Source organism: Pseudomonas sp. PLB05 (assembly GCF_021106615.1). Lineage (NCBI taxonomy): Bacteria > Pseudomonadati > Pseudomonadota > Gammaproteobacteria > Pseudomonadales > Pseudomonadaceae > Pseudomonas > Pseudomonas sp. PLB05. The sequence goes on along the minus strand of NZ_JAJOHO010000008.1, from coordinate 66,305 downwards.
TCCTCGGGTGTACCCGTCGCGATGATCTGGCCGCCTTTGGAACCGCCTTCCGGGCCCAGGTCCACCAGCCAGTCGGCGGTCTTGATGACATCCAGGTTGTGCTCGATCACCACCACGGTATTGCCGTGATCCCGCAGGCGATGCAATACGTCCAACAGCTGCTGGATATCGGCGAAGTGCAGACCGGTAGTGGGCTCGTCAAGAATATAGAGTGTCTTGCCGGTATCACGCTTGGACAACTCCCGCGCCAGCTTCACACGCTGGGCCTCGCCGCCTGACAGGGTCGTAGCGCTCTGGCCGAGACGGATATAGGACAGGCCGACATCCATCAGCGTCTGCAGCTTGCGCGCCAGGGCCGGAATGGATTCGAAGAAGGCATGGGCCTCTTCGATGGTCATGTCCAGGACCTCGGTGATGGTCTTGCCCTTGTACTTCACCTCCAGGGTCTCACGGTTGTATCTCTTGCCCTTGCAGACATCACAGGCGACGTAGACGTCCGGCAGGAAGTGCATCTCCACCTTGATGACGCCATCGCCCTGGCAGGCCTCGCAGCGGCCGCCCTTGACGTTGAAGGAGAAGCGCCCTGGGGTGTAGCCGCGGGAGCGGGACTCCGGGACGCCGGAGAACAGCTCGCGGATGGGGGTGAAGAGCCCGGTATAGGTCGCCGGGTTGGAGCGTGGGGTCCGGCCGATGGGGCTCTGGTCGATGTCGACCACCTTGTCCAGGTGCTGCATGCCGTCGAAGCTGTCGTGGGCCGCGACCTCCAGGGTCGTCGCGCCATTGAGCGCCGTGGCGGTCAGGGGGAACAGGGTGTTGTTGATCAGCGTCGACTTGCCGGAGCCCGATACCCCGGTCACGCAGGTCAGCAGGCCAACGGGAATCTCCAGATTGACGTTCTGCAGGTTGTTGCCGCGGGCGCCCTTGAGCTTCAGCAGCTTCTTCTTGTCCCGCGGGGTACGCTTGGCAGGTACCACGATCTTCTTGCGGCCCGACAGGTACTGACCGGTCACCGAGTCGGGGTGCTGCATGACCTGGTCCGGCGTGCCCTCCGCGATGATCTGACCACCATGGATGCCAGCGCCCGGACCTATGTCGATGACATAGTCCGCCAGGCGGATGGCGTCCTCGTCGTGCTCGACGACGATGACCGTGTTGCCCAGGTCGCGCAGGTGGGTCAGGGTGCCCAGCAGGCGCTCGTTGTCGCGCTGGTGCAGGCCGATGGAGGGCTCGTCGAGAATGTACATGACGCCCACCAGGCCCGCGCCGATCTGGCTGGCCAGGCGGATACGCTGGGCTTCGCCACCGGACAGGGTATCGGCGCTACGATCCAGGGTCAGGTAGTCCAGACCGACGTTGACCAGGAACTGCAAGCGCTCGCGGATTTCCTTGAGGATCTTGTCGGCGATCTGCTGTCGCTGGCCCTTAAGGGCTAGATCCTGGAAGTACTGGGTGGCATCGCCCACTGGCAGGCGGGTGACCGCCGGCAGGGTCTTGTCGCCGACCCAGACATGCCGAGCTTCGCGCCGCAGGCGGGTGCCATTGCAGTCGGGGCAATGCTGGGTACTGAGGTACTTGGCCAGCTCTTCGCGCACGCTCTGGGATTCGGTCTCGCGATAACGCCGCTCCAGATTCGGCAGGATGCCTTCGAACGGATGGGCACGCTTGACGATATCGCCGCGATCATTGAGGTAGCGGAAGTTGACGCTCTCGCGACCGGAGCCGCTGAGAACCGCCTTGCGATGCTTGTCTTCGAGACTCTTGAAGGGGGCGTCCAGGCTGAAGCCATAGTGACTCGCTAGCGAGCCGAGCATCTGGAAATAATAGACATTGCGCCGGTCCCAGCCGCGGATGGCGCCCTCACTGAGGCTCAGCTCTTCGTTGACCACCCGGCGGGCGTCGAAGAATTGCTTTACGCCCAGGCCGTCGCAGGTTGGGCAGGCCCCGGCGGGGTTGTTGAAGGAAAACAGCTTGGGTTCCAGCTCACCAATGGAAAAACCGCAGATCGGGCAGGCGAAGCGCGCGGAAAAGACGATCTCCTCGCCCTTTTCACCTTCCATGGGCGCGATGATGGCGATGTCGTCGGCCAGCTTCAGGGCCGTTTCGAAGGACTCTGCCAGGCGCTGCTGGAGGTCTTCGCGCACCTTGAAGCGATCCACCACCACCTCGATGGTGTGCTTCTTCTGCTTGTCGAGCTTGGGCAGTTCGTCCATCTCGTGCAGGCGGCCATTGACGCGGACGCGGACGAAGCCCTGGGCGCGCAATTCCTCGAATACCGAGAGATGTTCGCCCTTGCGCTCGCGCACGATGGGGGCGAGCAGCATCAGTCGCTCACCTTCCGGCATGGCCAGGACCTGATCAACCATCTGGCTGACGGTCTGGGCTTCCAGGGGCACGTCATGCTCCGGGCAGCGGGGCGTACCGACGCGGGCATAGAGCAGGCGTAGGTAGTCGTAGATCTCGGTGATGGTGCCCACGGTGGAGCGTGGATTGTGCGAGGTGGACTTCTGCTCGATGGAGATCGCCGGCGACAGGCCTTCGATGGTGTCCACATCGGGCTTTTCCATCATCGACAGGAACTGGCGGGCATAGGCCGACAGGGATTCCACGTAGCGGCGCTGGCCTTCGGCATAGAGGGTGTCGAAGGCCAGCGAGGATTTGCCGGAGCCGGACAGCCCAGTGATGACGATGAGCTTGTCCCGGGGAAGGGTAAGGTCGATGTTCTTCAGATTATGGGTGCGGGCCCCACGGATGAGGATTTTATCCACGTAGACTTCTGCCTCGTTTTGGCGACGCTTCAATAGAAAAGAGGTCTCTTCCCAGGCTGCGGCTATCTGCCGCGCCTGTGAGAGAGGGGGTAAGGCTGGTAAAATTAGTGGCCCGACAGCGGTGATCGGGCGTTCGTGATCCTGGCGGTCGGGAACGTTCGGACGAGCGCTCGGCTATCTTCACCGCTTCCTCCCTAAATGGTCATTGTCACGACTGTTTTAAAGCTGTGTGGCGACGTAAAAGCCTGTCGCCGACGAGAGGATTATCAATGCTCGACAAGCGCAGTGAAGCCATGAACGGCGTCGAACGCCGTGCCGCCTTTGGGCTGGCTCTGGTCTTCGCCTTTCGTATGCTCGGTATGTTCATGGTGCTCCCGGTCCTGGCGACCTACGGTCAGAAGTTGGCGGATGCCACCCCGGCGCTGATTGGCCTGGCCATAGGTGCCTATGGTTTGACCCAGGCGGTCCTGCAAATTCCCCTGGGGACGCTGTCCGATCGCATCGGCCGGCGCCCCATCATCATTGGTGGACTGCTGGTGTTCGCCCTTGGTGCCGCCATCGCTGCCAATGCCCACTCCATCTGGGGCGTCATCGCCGGACGTATCGTGCAGGGTGGCGGCGCCATTTCGGCCGCCATCATGGCGCTGTTGTCGGACCAAACCCGCGAGCAGCACCGTACCAAGGCCATGGCCACGATCGGTATGAGTATCGGCGTGTCCTTTGCCGTGGCAATGGTCGCCGGCCCCCTGCTCACCCGTGCCTATGGTCTTGCCGGGCTGTTCTGGGCCACCTGCGGACTGGCGCTGGTCGGTTTGCTGATCGTGCTGTTCCTCGTCCCGCACCAGGCCTCGCCCTTCGCCCACCGGGAGTCGAACCTGGCGCGTCAGGCGCTGGGCGCGACCCTGCGCAATCGCGATCTGTTGCGGCTGGACTTCGGCATCCTCGCGCTACATGCGGTGTTGATGGCCAGTTTCGTCGTCCTGCCGCTGGCCCTGGCCGACCATGCCGGCCTGCCCAAGGAAGAACACTGGTGGGTGTACCTTACGGCGCTGGTGGTCGGCTTTTTCGCCATGGTTCCCTTCATCATCTATGGTGAAAAGAAGCGGCGCATGAAGCGTGTGCTGGTAGGCGCCATCAGTGTGCTGGTGCTGTGCGAGCTGTACTTCTTTTTCTTCAGCAACAGCCTGGTGGCCCTGGTCATCGGCATCGTGGTGTTCTTTACCGCCTTCAACCTGCTGGAAGCCTCGCTACCGTCGCTGGTGAGCAAGGTGGCCCCGGCCGGTGGCAAGGGCACCGCCATGGGGATCTATTCCACCAGTCAGTTCCTTGGTTCCGCTTTGGGCGGTATCCTCGGTGGCTGGCTGTTCCAGCATGGTGGCCTCTCCACCGTCTTCCTGGGTTGTGCGGCGCTTTGCCTGGGATGGGCGGTGGTAGCTGGTACGATGCGGGAACCGCCCTATGTCACCAGTCTGCGTTTGCCGGTTACGCCCGCGCTAGTCAACGACCAGGGATTGGTCGGACGCCTGTTGGCCCTGGCCGGAGTGACCGATGCGGTAGTGGTGGCGGAAGAACAGGCCGTCTACATCAAGATCGATACTAAAATCGTCGATCGGGCGCAATTGGAGCGACTGGTTAGCCAAACGCCAGTCGCCGCTTGATCGACAGCCCTATCAGGAGATTCATATGGCCCGTGGCGTCAATAAAGTCATCCTCGTCGGCAACGCCGGCGCCGATCCCGAAACCCGTTACATGCCCAATGGCAATGCGGTGACCAATGTCACCCTGGCCACCAGCGAGAGCTGGAAGGACAAGCAGACCGGCCAGCAGCAGGATCGTACCGAGTGGCACAGGGTGGTGTTCTTCGGTCGCCTCGCCGAGATCGCCGGCGAGTACATCCGCAAGGGCTCCCAGGTCTATGTCGAGGGCACTCTGCGTACCCGCAAGTGGCAGGGGCAGGACGGTCAGGATCGCTACACCACCGAAATCGTGGTCGATATCAATGGCAACATGCAGTTGCTGGGTGGCCGCGGTGGCAATGCCGGTGGCAACGATGAATACAACCAGAGCGCGCCGGCGCCCCAGCAACAGCGTGCTCCCCGTCCGCAGCAGTCGGCCCCGCAGTATGACAACGGTGGCAACGGTGGCAATGGCGGCAGCGGCAACAGCCGGCCCCAGCAGCAGCCGCAGTCTCGTCCGCAGCAGCAACCGGCTCAGCAGGACTACGACAGCTTCGACGACGACATCCCGTTCTAAACGACGGGCAAAGAAAAAGGGCAGCCAGTGGCTGCCCTTTCTTTTTGGTGGAGGCGGGGGGATTTGAACCCCCGTCCGCCAGCTCTCCGCTATCGGTTCTACATGCTTAGCCCTGTCTACTGAGTTAACCCATTGCGGCCCGACGGGCAGGGTGCTTTGGGCGAGCTGTATAAGTTTTAGCCGTTACGTCTACAGCGAACTTGGCGGCGATCCTGTTCTATCTGACAGTCGTTTCGGGTTTACAGGCATCCCCTAGCGACTGCTAGCCGCGTTAAGCAGCTAGAGCGTAGTTGTCGTCGTTGGCAACTATAAGTTTGCAGCAGCGAATTTACGAGTTCTGCTACCAGCTCGGCATGCCCCTCAAGTTTCGTTACCGGCGTCGAATCCTAATCGCCCCCAAAACTTGCTGGTCGTTCACTATAGGAATTCCGGCCGTCCGACGCAAGTCATTGCTGACGAAACGTTTTTCGGCCGCTTGGCTATTTGGCGTCCTTGCGGATGGCCCTTTGGATCTCGCGGTCGGAATCGCGCTCGCGCTCGGTGGCGCGCTTGTCGAACTCCTTCTTGCCCTTGGCCAGCGCGATCTCGCACTTGACCAGGTGCTTCTTCCAGTAGAGCGACAGGGCGACGCAGGCGTAGCCCTTCTGCTGCACCGCGCCAAACAGCTTTCCCAGCTCGCGCTTGTTGAGCAGCAACTTGCGGGTCCGGGTCGGATCGGCGATGACGTGCGTACTGGCGGTCTGCAGCGGGGTGATGTGGCTGCCCAGCAGCCAGGCTTCACCGTCCTTGAGCAGCACATAGCTGTCGGTCAGCTGTGCCTTGCCGGCTCTCAGGCTCTTGACCTCCCAACCTGCCAGGGAAACACCTGCTTCAAAGCGGGTGTCGACGAAGTATTCGTGTAGCGCCTTTTTGTTCTGCGCGATGCTGCCGGGGGAGACTTTCTTTTGCTTGGCCATGATTCCAGGGTACAGCGAGTCGGGGGAAATGTCGCCACGCGCTTGAGCGGGTATGAGCAAACACGGACAATACCGCGGTTCTGGACTGCGGCAGGCTGATGCGGGAGTAAATTGCGTGCGCCGCCCTCAAATTCAAGGTCCGACACCGAATTCGCTATTCTACGAGGTTCCGATGAGCACGCACATCCAACGTTCGGCGTTGCTGCCCTATCCTGCTTCGGCGCTCTATGCGCTGGTCAATGACGTGGACCGTTATCCGGAGTTCCTGCCCTGGTGCTCGTCCGCCCAGATCCTGGAGCAGGACGAAGGCCTGATGCGCGCCGGTCTCACCGTAGCCAAGGGTGGCCTGAGCCAGCAGTTCACGACCCGCAATACCCTGGTGCCGGACGAATCCATCACCATGGATCTGGAAAAAGGTCCCTTCAAGCAGCTGCATGGCGTCTGGTCCTTCAAGGCGCTGGGGGACAAGGCCTGCAAGATCTCGCTGGATCTGTCCTTCGAATACGACAGCGCCATCGTGCGCGCGACCCTGGGGCCGCTGTTCAATCAGGCGGCCAATACCATGGTGGACGCCTTCTGCCAGCGTGCTCGAGCCCTCTATGGCTGAGTGCTTCGCCATCGAAGTAGCGCTGGCACTACCAGAACGGCAATGGCTGCTGAGTCTGCAGGTGGAGGAGGGTGCCACTGTCGAGCAGGCGGTGTTGGCGTCGGGGTTGCTGGAACAGCTGCCACCCGAGCAGCGCGAGGGCTATCGGGTTGGTATCTTTGGCAAGCTGGTCGTCAAGCCGGATGAGCGAAGGCTGGCAGAGGGGGACCGCGTGGAGATCTATCGCCCGTTGCTCGCGGATCCAAAGGAAAGTCGCAAGCGACGTGCGGATGAGGCCAGGTTGAAGGCTGGCCTCTAACTAGGGATCACTGGCCGTCGGTACGAATGCGTTCGGGAGTCGGTACGGCGGCTGGCCGCGCGCTGTCGATTTCCTTCTGGATGCTGTCTTCGGTCGAACCGGGCACGGCTGGCGTTTCCGGCGCTGCTGCAGGGGCAGTGGGTTGCGCTGGTGCAGTGGGATCCACGGTAGTGCCGCTATCGGTACCCATGATCTGCTGTTCACGGCTGGTACCGGGCATGAAATCGCCAGCCAGACCACTCAGCTGGTTTTCGCCATTGAACACCAGGCTGACACGCTCCTGTTTCCGCTGACCGCCGGCGGCCTGCAGGCTGTACAGATAGTCCCAGCGATTGGGATGGAAGGTGTCCTGGATCAGCGGCGAACCCATGATAAACCGGACTTGTTGTCGGGTCATTCCGGGGCGCAACTGGTCTATCATGTCCTGGGTGACGACGTTGCCCTGCTGGATGTCGATCTTGTAAACCCCCGGCAGAGAGCAGCCGGCGAGCATGGCTAGGCCCATCAGAGAGAGCCCGGTCAGCGTTTGCTTGAGGTTTTGCATCGGTGGGAGACTTCCACTATCTTGCTGGGCAACGAAGCACCGATCATACCCGTATTCCCGAGGGCTGCGAAAGCACTCGGCACCGAGAAAGAGCATGGTAGAGAACAACGAACTCCGCAAAGCGGGTCTGAAAGTGACCCTGCCGCGCGTCAAGATATTGCAGATGCTGGATACCACCGAGCAGCGCCACATGAGCGCTGAAGACGTTTACAAGGCGCTGATGGAAGCGGGCGAGGACGTGGGGCTGGCAACGGTCTATCGGGTTCTCACCCAGTTCGAAGCGGCCGGTCTGGTGGTGCGCCACAATTTCGATGGCGGTCATGCCGTATTCGAGCTGGCCGACACCGGCCATCACGATCACATGGTGGATGTGGATACCGGCGAAGTCATCGAGTTCACCGATGCCTCGATCGAAAAGCGTCAACGCGAGATCGTCGAAGAACATGGTTTCGAGCTGGTCGATCACAATCTGGTGCTGTACATCCGTCAGCGCAAGTGAAGATCCAGATATGAAAAAGGCGACTCAGAGGTCGCCTTTTTCATATCTGTTGGTAGCCTGCTTCTAGCGGCTGACCACCAGTTTGCGGGCATGGGCGAGGGATTCGCGGGTCAGGTCGACTCCGCCCAGCATGCGCGCCACCTCTTCCACGCGCCGTGCGCGGTCCAGCTTGGCCACCGCCGTGCGCGTCTCGTCGGTGCCGCGCTCCTTGTGCACGAACAGGTGCTGATGGCCCTGAGCCGCCACCTGGGGCAGGTGGGTCACCGTCAGCACCTGGCCGCGCTCGCCCAGCTGCCGCAGCAGTTGGCCGACCACCTCGGCGGTCGGACCACCGATACCTACGTCTACCTCGTCGAATACCAGCGTGGGCGTGCGTGAGGTCTGGGCGGTGATGACCTGGATGGCCAGGCTGATCCGTGACAGCTCGCCACCGGAGGCAACCTTGGCCAGCGGGCGCAGGGGTTGGCCCGGGTTGGCGCTGACGCGGAATTCGACGCCTTCGTTGCCCAGCGGTTGGGGCTCACCGGTGCTGCCTGGCGTGAGGGTGATGCTGAAGCGGCCCCCCGGCATCCCCAGGCGCTGCATCTCGGTTTCGACCGCGGCAGCGAGCTCCGGCGCCCGCTGCTCGCGCAAACGACTCAGTTCGCCGGCCTTCTCTTGGTAGTGGCGCTCGAAGGCCGCCAGTTCTTCCTGCAGACGCTCCAGGGCGACGTCGTCGGCGTCCAAGGATTGCAGTTCGTTGCGCAGTTGTTCGTGCAGCTCCAGCAGGGCTTCGGGCTGGACCCGATGCTTGCGGGCCAGGCTGTAGACGCTGTCGAGGCGCTCCTGGACGGCCTGCTGGCGCTCCGGGTCGGCTTCGAAGTGATCGACGAAGCGATTGAGTTCGTTCATCGCCTCCTCGATCTGGATCTGGGCCGAGGCGAGCAGGTTGCTGGCTTCCTGGATCTGCGCCGGCGGGCGGTCGAAGGCGGTCAGGCGTGCCACGCTGGCATTGAGTGCCGACAGCGCATTGCCCTGCTCGTTTTCGGTACAGAGGTCCATGGCCTGGCGGCAGGCCAGCAAGATGTGCTCGGCACTCGCCAGATCGCTCTGCTCCTGTTCGAGCGCCTGCAACTCGCCTTCGGCCAGGGCGAGGTTGTCGAGTTCTTCGAGTTGATAGCTGAGCAGCTGATGACGGGCGCGTTGCTCGTCGCCATTGCGGGTAAGACGCTCCAGGGTCTGGCGCACCTGGCGCCAGCGTTGGGCGGCGAGCTGCACCTGACGGACCAGTTCGCCTGCGCCGGCGTACTCGTCCAGCAGGCGGCGATGGGTGTCGAGGCCGAGCAGCGACTGGTGCTCGTGCTGGTTGTGAATGTCGATCAGCAGGCCGCCGAGGGTCTTGAGATCAGCCAGCGGGCAGGGCGAGCCATTGATATAGCCACGCGAGCGTCCCTCGCGGGTGATGACGCGGCGCAGCAGGCAGGGACCGTCCTGTTCCAGGTCGCGCTCGGCAAGCCATTGGCGCGCCTCGGGGATATCGGTGGTATCGAAGCTGGCCAGCACATCGGCCTTGTCGGCGCCGGGTCTGACCGCGTCGCTGTCGGCGCGATCGCCCAGGGTGAGGCCGAGGGCGTCGAGCATGATGGACTTGCCGGCGCCGGTTTCGCCGGTAATCACGGTCATGCCGCGCTCGAGGTCGAGGTCGAGGTGTTCGACGATGGCGTAGTTGCGGACGGACAGATGCACCAGCATGCGACGATCTCCGAAAGCGGTTTTCTGGCTGTTTATACAGTGCCTCTTGGGCACTGGCAATCCATACAGCTCTTGAAGCGCCGGCCGGCGGCCCCATATAGGCGCCATCGATCAAGGCGTCGTCCATTAGAGGGCGCGCCCACCGGCAATATCACAGGAGGACTCCCATGGCCGACGAACAGAACTCCCAGAACCCCGAGCACGAGGCCGCGGCCCAGGGTGACGTCCAGCACGAGGACGTCGCCGCCCGCATCGCCACGCTCGAAGAGCAACTCGCCGCAGCCCAGGATCAGTCGCTGCGCAGCGTCGCCGAGCTGCAGAACGTGCGTCGTCGCGCTGAGCAGGACGTGGAGAAGGCGCACAAATTCGCGCTGGAGAAATTCGCTGGCGATCTGTTGCCCGTGCTCGACAGCCTGGAGCGGGGCCTGGAGCTGTCCAACGCCACCGACGAGACCTTGAAGCCCATGCGCGAAGGCATGGAACTGACCCTGAAGATGCTGCAGGACACCCTCAAGCGCTATCAGGTCGAGGCCGTCGATCCCCACGGCGCGCCCTTCAATCCCGAACACCACCAGGCCATGGCCATGGAGGAGAGCGCCACCGCCGAGCCGGGCAGCGTGCTCAAGGTGTTTCAAAAGGGCTATCTGCTCAATGGTCGCCTGCTGCGGCCGGCGATGGTGGTAGTCAGCAAGGCCCCTGCAGCGCAGCAGCCGAGCATTGACGAAAAGGCTTGAAATTCTTTCGCTCGGCCCCATCTGGTAGGCAAGCGAACATCAAAGGCCCCCTGAGCGGGCCGCGCGGAATCTGAGATTTCTGGAGAAGACTACATGGGCAAGATCATCGGTATCGACCTGGGGACGACCAACTCCTGCGTCGCGATCCTCGAAAACGGCAACGTCAAGGTATTGGAAAACGCCGAGGGCACCCGCACCACGCCGTCCATCATCGCCTACACCAACGATGGCGAGACCCTGGTTGGCCAGCCGGCCAAGCGCCAGGCGGTGACCAATCCGCAGAACACCCTGTACGCGGTCAAGCGCCTGATCGGTCGGCGCTATGAAGAAAACGTCGTGCAGAAAGACATCGAGATGGTCCCCTACAAGATCGTCAAGGCCGACAACGGTGACGCCTGGGTCGAGGCCAAGGGCCAGAAGATGGCGCCGCCCCAGGTGTCTGCCGAAGTCCTGAAGAAGATGAAGAAGACCGCCGAGGACTACCTGGGCGAGGCCGTGACCGAAGCGGTCATCACCGTACCGGCTTACTTCAACGACAGCCAGCGCCAGGCCACCAAGGATGCCGGTCGCATCGCTGGTCTGGACGTCAAGCGCATCATCAACGAGCCCACCGCGGCGGCTCTGGCCTATGGCCTGGACAAGGCCAAGGGCGACCACACCGTGATCGTCTATGACCTGGGCGGCGGCACCTTCGACGTCTCGGTCATCGAGATCGCCGAGGTCGATGGTGAGCATCAGTTCGAGGTGCTGGCCACCAATGGCGACACCTTCCTGGGTGGCGAAGACTTCGACATCCGCCTGATCGACTACCTCGTCGAAGAATTCAAGAAAGAAAGCGGCATGAACCTCAAGGGTGACCCGCTGGCCATGCAGCGCCTGAAGGAAGCTGCCGAGAAGGCCAAGATCGAGTTGTCCTCGGCTACCCAGACCGACGTCAACCTGCCGTACATCACCGCCGATGCCAGCGGTCCCAAGCACCTGAACGTCAAGGTCTCCCGCGCCAAGCTGGAGTCCCTGGTGGAAGAGCTGGTCGAGCGCACCATCGAGCCGTGCCGTACTGCCCTGAAGGACTCCGGCCTGGACGTCTCCGACATCCACGAGGTCATCCTGGTGGGTGGTCAGACCCGCATGCCGCTGGTGCAGAAGCGTGTGGCCGACTTCTTCGGCAAGGAAGCGCGCAAGGACGTCAACCCGGACGAAGCCGTCGCCATTGGTGCGGCCATCCAGGGCGCCGTGCTGGCCGGTGACGTCAAGGACGTGCTGCTGCTGGACGTGACTCCGCTGACCCTGGGCATCGAGACCATGGGTGGCGTGATGACCGCGCTGATCGAGAAGAACACCACCATCCCGACCAAGAAGTCGCAGGTGTTCTCCACCGCCGACGACAACCAGGGCGCCGTGACCATCCACGTGCTGCAGGGCGAGCGCAAGCAGGCCGCGCAGAACAAGTCGCTGGGCAAGTTCGACCTGGCCGAGATCCCGCCGGCGCCCCGTGGCGTGCCGCAGATCGAGGTGACCTTCGACATCGACGCCAACGGTATCCTCAACGTGTCCGCCAAGGACAAGGCCACCGGCAAGCAGCAGTCCATCGTCATCAAGGCGTCCTCCGGTCTGTCCGAGGACGAGATTCAGCAGATGGTGCGTGACGCCGAGGCCAATGCCGACGAGGATCGCAAGTTCGAAGAGCTGGCCGCGGCCCGCAACCAGGGTGATGCCCTGGTGCACGGCACCCGCAAGATGCTGACCGAGGCAGGCGACAAGGCCACGGCCGAAGAGAAGAGCACCATCGAGAAGGCCATTGGCGAGCTGGAAGTCGCCGTGCGCGGTGACGACAAGGACGCCATCGAAGCCAAGATGAATGCCCTGTCCCAGGCCTCCGCGCCGCTGGCCCAGAAGCTCTACTCCGAGCAGGGCGCTGCCGCGGGTGCCGAAGGCGCCTCGGCCAAGGCGGACGGTGAGGCCAAGAAGCCCGGCGACGACGTGGTCGATGCCGAGTTCGAGGAAGTGAAGGACAACAAGTAAGCCCCGTGCTTACCGCACCTGACGGGCTTCGTGCCCGTCGGATCCGCTACGCGGGAGCCTGCTCCCGCGTTGGCGTGTCTGGAGGGTGAGAAAATTTAAGGTGCAGAAAGTCTATGGCCAAACGTGATTACTATGAGGTGCTCGGGGTCGAGCGCGGCGCTAGCGAAGCCGAGCTCAAGAAGGCCTACCGACGCCTGGCGATGAAATACCACCCGGATCGCAATCCGGGGGACGCGGCTGCCGAGGAGCAGTTCAAGGAGGCCGCCGAGGCCTACGAAGTGCTGTCCGATGCGGGCAAGCGCTCGGCCTACGACCAGTACGGCCATGCTGGCGTCGATCCGAGCATGGGCGGCGGTGGTTTCGGTGGTGCGGCCGGTGGCGCGAGCTTCTCCGACATCTTCGGCGACGTCTTCAGTGACTTCTTCGGCGGCCGCGGTGGCGCCGGTGGTCGTGGCGGTCCGCAGCGCGGCGCCGACCTGCGCTACACCCTGGACCTGGATCTAGAAGAGGCGGTGCGCGGGACCACGGTCACCATTCGCGTGCCCACCCTGGTCGAGTGCAAGGTCTGCGACGGCAATGGCGCCAAGCCGGGTACCTCGGCGTCCACCTGCCCCACCTGCGGCGGTATCGGCCAGGTGCGCATGCAGCAGGGCTTCTTCTCGGTGCAGCAGACCTGCCCGCGCTGCCACGGCAGCGGCAAGATCATTCCCGAGCCCTGCAACGCCTGTCATGGCCAGGGCCGCGTGGAAGAGCAGAAGACCTTGTCGGTCAAGGTGCCGGCGGGCGTCGACACTGGCGACCGCATCCGCCTGACCGGCGAAGGCGAGGCCGGGACCCTGGGTGGCCCTAGCGGCGACCTCTACGTAGTGGTCAATGTGCGCGAGCACTCGATCTTCCAGCGCGACGGCAAGCATCTCTATTGCGAGGTGCCGATCAACTTCACCGACGCCGCCCTAGGGGGCGAACTGGAAGTGCCGACCCTGGATGGCCGCGTCAAGCTGAAGATCCCCGAGGGCACCCAGACCGGCAAGATGTTCCGCCTGCGTGGCAAGGGCGTGACGCCCGTGCGTGGCGGTGGCGCCGGCGACCTGATGTGCAAGGTGGTGGTGGAAACCCCGGTCAACCTGAGCCGGCGTCAGCGCGAGCTGCTCGAGGAATTCCGCAACACCCTGCAGAGCGACAGCTCCCATTCGCCCCGCGCCAGTGGCTGGTTCGACGGCATGAAGCGCTTCTTCGACGACCTCTAAACCGGCAGGGGCGTCGTCGCGAGGCGGCGCCCGGCCAGCAGCCTGGAGCTGATGATGCGACGTATAGCTGTAATGGGCGCCGCGGGGCGCATGGGCAAGACCCTGATCGAAGCGGTCCAGCAGACCCAGGGCGCTGCCGGCCTGACTGCGGCGGTGGATCGTCCCGAGAGCAGCCTGGTGGGTGCCGACGCGGGCGAACTCGCCGGCATCGGCCGTAACGGGGTGATGCTGTCCGGTGACCTGGCGCGGGTGCTGGATGATTTCGATGTCCTCATCGACTTCACCCATCCCAACGTGACCCTGCAGAATCTGGCGCTCTGCCGCAAGGCGAAGAAGGCCATGGTGATCGGCACCACCGGCTTCACCGCCGAGCAGAAGCTGACCCTGCTGGAAGCCAGCAAGGAAATCCCCATCGTCTTCGCCGCCAACTTCAGCGTCGGCGTCAATCTCTGCCTCAAGCTGCTGGATACCGCTGCCCGCGTGCTGGGTGACGAGGTCGATATCGAGATCATCGAGGCGCACCACAGACACAAGGTCGATGCACCCTCGGGTACCGCGTTGCGCATGGGCGAGGTCGTCGCCCAGGCACTGGGTCGCGATCTGGAAGAGGTGGCCGTCTATGGTCGCGAAGGCCAGACCGGCGCCCGTGATCGCCAGACCATCGGCTTCGCCACCGTGCGTGCCGGGGACGTGGTGGGCGATCACACGGTGCTCTTCGCCAGCGAAGGCGAGCGGGTCGAGATCACCCACGAGGCCTCCAGTCGCATGACCTTCGCCAAGGGCGCGGTGCGCGCGGCGCTCTGGCTCAAGGACAAACAGCCGGCGCTATATGACATGCAGGACGTGCTGGAGTTGCGCTGACCCACTCGTGGGGGTGCAAGGCGTGATCATTTCGTGTACAATGCAGCTTTAGTGTATCCACTAAAAGCTAGCGCAGAATGAAATCACAACATTAAAACGGGATGACTCTTCGAGATGTCATCCCGTTTTTTTGCACCCTGCGTTTGCCCGCCAAGGCTTGATTTTCGGAGGTCTTCTTGACTAAGCCAGCCATACTCGCACTTGCCGATGGCAGCATCTTTCGCGGTGAATCCATCGGTGCCGACGGCCACACGGTCGGCGAAGTGGTGTTCAACACCGCCATGACCGGCTACCAGGAAATCCTGACCGATCCTTCCTATGCGAAGCAGATCGTCACCCTGACCTATCCGCACATCGGCAACACCGGCACCACGCCGCAGGATGGTGAGGCCGCCCAGGTCTGGGCCGCCGGGCTGATCATCCGTGATCTGCCGCTGCTGGCCAGCAACTGGCGCAACAAGCAATCGCTGCCGGACTATCTCAAGGAAAACGGCACCATCGCAATTGCCGGCATCGACACCCGTCGCCTGACCCGCATCCTCCGCGAGAAGGGTGCTCAGGACGGCTGCATCCTCACTGGTGAAGACGCCACCGAAGAGCGCGCGCTGGAACTGGCCCGCGCCTTCCCCGGCCTCAAGGGCATGGACCTGGCCAAGGAAGTCAGCGTCAAGGAGCGCTACGAGTGGCGCTCCAGCGTCTGGTCGCTGGAAACCGACAGTCACGCCGAGATTCCGGCCGAGCAACTGCCCTACCACGTGGTGGCCTTCGACTACGGCGTCAAGCTGAACATCCTGCGCATGCTGGTGGCTCGCGGCTGCCGCATCACCGTGCTGCCGGCCCAGACCCCGGCCAGCGAAGCCCTGGCGCTGCAACCCGACGGCATCTTCCTGGCCAACGGCCCGGGCGATCCCGAGCCCTGCGACTACGCCATCAAGGCGATCCAGGACGTTCTGGAAACCGAGATCCCGGTGTTCGGCATCTGTCTGGGCCACCAGCTGCTGGCCCTGGCTTCCGGCGCCAAGACGGTGAAGATGCCCAACGGTCACCACGGCGCCAACCATCCGGTGCAGGATCTCGACAGCGGCGTGGTGATGATCACCAGCCAGAACCACGGCTTCGCTGTGGACGAGGCCAGTCTGCCGGCCAATGTGCGGGCCACCCACAAGTCGCTGTTCGACGGCACCCTGCAGGGCATCGAGCGTACCGACAAGGTCGCCTTCAGCTTCCAGGGGCACCCCGAGGCGAGCCCTGGTCCGCACGACGTGGCACCGCTGTTCGATAAGTTCATCCAGGCCATGGCCGCGCGCCGCTAAGACGAAAGGAGGGTAAGGCTCATGCTGGCGAATCTGGGTGTCATCGACTTCTGGACCTATGTGGTCGGGACCCTGTTCGTCATCCTGTTGCCTGGCCCCAATTCCTTCTTCGTGCTTGCTACCAGCGCCCAGCGCGGCATCCGCAGCGGTTACCAGGCGGCCTCGGCCGTGTTCCTGGGTGACGCCGTGCTGATGTTGCTCTCGGCCCTGGGCGTTGCTTCGCTGCTCAAGGCCGAGCCGCTGTTCTTCCAGATCCTCAAGTACCTGGGCGCGGCCTACCTGTTCTACCTTGGCTGGGGCATGTTGCGCGGCGGACTCAAGTCCTGGCGCAGCCCGGCCCAGGGTCAGGCCGAGGCGACCCTGCGCGAAGACGTCCACCAGCCGTTCCGCAAGGCGCTGCTGCTGAGTCTGTCGAATCCGAAGGCGATCCTGTTCTTCGTCTCCTTCTTCATCCAGTTCGTGGACCCCGGTTACGCCCATCCGGCGCTGTCCTTCCTGGTGCTGGGCGCGGTACTGGAGGCGATCAGCTTCTGCTACCTGTCGTTCCTGATTTTCTGCGGCGTTCGCCTGGCGGCCTGGTTCCGTCAGCGGCGTCGCCTCAGCGCGGGCGCCACCGGTGGCGTCGGCGCCCTGTTCGTAGGGTTCGGTGTGAAGTTGGCCACCGCGACCCTGACCTGATTACCTGCATTCGAGAAGCCCATGCCTAAGCGTACAGACATCAAGAGCATCCTGATCCTCGGAGCCGGCCCCATCGTCATCGGCCAGGCCTGCGAGTTCGACTATTCCGGCGCCCAGGCCTGCAAGGCCCTGCGCGAGGAAGGCTTCCGCGTCATCCTGGTGAACTCCAATCCGGCCACCATCATGACCGACCCCTCCATGGCCGATGCCACCTACATCGAGCCGATCAAGTGGGCGACGGTGGCCAAGATCATCGAGAAGGAGCGTCCCGACGCTTTGCTGCCGACCATGGGTGGCCAGACCGCGCTGAACTGCGCCCTGGACCTGGAGCGTCATGGCGTGCTGGAGAAGTTCGGCGTCGAGATGATCGGTGCCAACGCCGACACCATCGACAAGGCCGAGGATCGCTCGCGCTTCGACAAGGCCATGAAGGACATCGGCCTGGCCTGCCCGGTCTCCGGCATCGCCCACAGCATGGAAGAAGCCTACGGCGTACTGGAGAAGGTCGGCTTCCCCTGCATCATCCGGCCAAGCTTCACCATGGGCGGCACCGGCGGCGGCATCGCCTACAACCGCGAAGAGTTCGAGGAGATCTGCAACCGCGGTCTGGACCTGTCGCCGACCAACGAGCTGCTGATCGACGAATCCCTGATCGGCTGGAAGGAATACGAGATGGAGGTGGTCCGCGACAAGAAGGACAACTGCATCATCGTCTGCTCCATCGAGAACTTCGATCCCATGGGCGTGCACACCGGTGACTCCATCACCGTGGCCCCGGCCCAGACCCTGACCGACAAGGAATACCAGATCCTGCGCAACGCCTCCCTGGCGGTGCTGCGCGAGATCGGCGTCGAGACCGGCGGCTCCAACGTCCAGTTCGGCATCTGCCCGGACACCGGGCGCATGGTGGTGATCGAGATGAATCCGCGAGTGTCGCGTTCCTCGGCGCTGGCCTCCAAGGCCACCGGCTTCCCCATCGCCAAGATCGCCGCCAAGCTGGCGGTCGGCTACACCCTGGACGAGCTGCAGAACGACATCACCGGCGGGCGTACCCCGGCGTCCTTCGAGCCGGCCATCGACTACGTGGTCACCAAGATCCCGCGCTTCGCCTTCGAGAAATTCCCCAAGGCCGACGCTCGTCTGACCACCCAGATGAAATCCGTGGGCGAGGTCATGTCCATCGGCCGTACCTTCCAGGAATCCCTGCAGAAAGCCCTGCGCGGTCTGGAAGTGGGCGTGGTCGGCTTCGATCCCAAGCTGGACCCGACCGATCCCGAGGCCGACAGCACCCTCAAGCGCGAGCTGACCGTGCCCGGTGCCGATCGCATCTGGTACATCGGCGACGCCTTCCGTCAGGGCTACAGCCTGGACAAGGTCTTCGAGCTGACCCGTATCGATCCCTGGTTCCTGGTGCAGATCGAAGACCTGATCAAGGACGAAGAGCGCATCAAGACCCTGGGTCTGGCCGATCTCGACTACGACCTGATGCGCAAGCTCAAGCGCAAGGGCTTCTCCGATGCACGCCTGGCCAAGCTGCTCGGCGTCACCGAAAAGAACCTGCGGGCCCATCGCCACAAGCTCAAGGTGCTGCCGGTGTACAAGCGGGTGGACACCTGTGCTGCCGAATTCGCCACCGACACCGCCTACCTCTACTCCACCTACGAGGAAGAGTGCGAGGCCAAGCCCAGCGGTCGCGACAAGATCATGATCCTTGGCGGCGGTCCCAACCGCATCGGCCAGGGCATCGAGTTCGACTACTGCTGCGTGCACGCGGCCCTGGCTATGCGTGAAGACGGCTACGAGACCATCATGGTCAACTGCAACCCGGAAACCGTCTCCACCGACTACGACACCTCCGACCGCCTGTTCTTCGAACCGGTGACCCTGGAGGACGTGCTGGAGATCGTTCGCGTTGAGCAGCCCAAGGGCGTCATCGTCCAGTACGGCGGCCAGACCCCGCTCAAGCTCTGCCGCGCCCTGGAAGAGGCCGGCGTGCCCATCATCGGCACCAGCCCCGACGCCATCGATCGCGCCGAAGACCGCGAGCGCTTCCAGCAGATGGTCCAGCGCCTGAATCTGCGGCAGCCGGCCAACGCCACCGCGCGCAGCGAAGACGAGGCCCTGGCCCTGTCCAAGAACATCGGCTACCCGATGGTGGTGCGCCCCTCCTACGTGCTGGGCGGCCGGGCGATGGAGATCGTCTACCAGGAAGAAGAACTCAAGCGCTACATGCGCGAAGCGGTGAAGGTGTCCAACGACAGCCCCGTGCTGCTCGACCACTTCCTCAACTGCGCCATCGAGGTGGACGTGGATGCGGTGTGCGACGGCAAGACCGTGGTGATCGGCGCCATCATGCAGCACATCGAACAGGCCGGCGTACACTCCGGCGACTCCGCCTGCTCGCTGCCGCCCTATTCGCTGCCCAAGCACATCCAGGACGAGATCCGCGAGCAGGTCAAGAAGATGGCCCTGGAACTCGGCGTGGTCGGTCTGATGAACGTGCAGATGGCCGTGCAGGGCGAAGACATCTACGTCATCGAGGTCAACCCGCGCGCCTCCCGTACCGTGCCCTTCGTCTCCAAGTGCATCGGCGAATCCCTGGCCAAGGTGGCCGCTCGGGTCATGGCCGGCAAGACCCTGGCCGAGGTGGGCTTTACCCAGGAGATCATCCCGCCCTTCTTCAGCGTCAAGGAAGCGGTGTTCCCCTTCAACAAGTTCCCCGGTGTCGACCCCATCCTCGGCCCGGAGATGAAGTCCACCGGCGAGGTGATGGGGGTCGGCGACAGCTTCGGCGAAGCCTTCGCCAAGGCTCAATTGGGTGCCAACGAGATCCTGCCGAATTCCGGTTGCGCCTTCATCAGCGTGCGTGACGACGACAAGCCCGAAGCCGTGCAGGTCGCCCGCGATCTGGTCAGCCTCGGCTTCGAGGTCGTGGCCACCGCCGGTACCGCGCGGGTGATCGAGGCGGCCGGTCTGCCGGTGCGTCGCGTGAACAAGGTCACCGAGGGTCGCCCCCATGTGGTCGACATGATCAAGAACGACGAAGTCACCCTGATCATCAACACCACCGAAGGCCGGCAGTCCATCGCCGATTCCTATTCGATCCGCCGCAACGCCCTGCAGCACAAGCTCTGCTGTACCACCACCATTGCCGGCGGCCAGGCCATTTGCGAAGCTTTGAAATTCGGCGCCGAAAAGACCGTGCGCCGGCTGCAAGATCTGCATGCAGGAGTGAAGGCATGACCAAGTACCCGATGACCGTCCAGGGCGCTCGCGCCCTGGAAGAGGAGCTCAAGCACCTCAAGACCGAACTGCGCCCGCAGATCACCCAGGCCATCGCCGAGGCGCGCGAGCTGGGCGATCTCAAGGAGAACGCCGAATACCACGCCGCTCGCGAACAGCAGGGCATGGTCGAGGCCCGTATCCGCGACATCGAAGGCCGCCTGCAGAATGCTCAGGTGATCGACGTGGCCGCCCTGCCGCACACCGGCAAGGTGATCTTCGGTACCACGGTGGAGATCGCCAACACCGAAACCGACGAGACGGTGACCTACCAGATCGTCGGTGACGACGAGGCGGACATCAAGCAGAGCAAGCTGTCGGTGGGTTCGCCCATCGCCCGTGCCCTGATCGGCAAGGAAGAAGGCGACGTGGTGCTGGTGAAGACCCCGGGCGGCAATGTCGAATACGAAATTGTCGCCGTCCGTCACCTCTGATCCTCGCACCGGCGGCTGGCTCGCCAGGCTGCTCGCCGCAGCCTGGCAGCTGGCCCAGGTGTTCTGGGTCGGCCCGCTGGTCGCCCTGCACCTGTGCATCCCCGTGGCGCTCGCCCAGGCGGGCTGGGCGCCCCTGCTGATCCAGTCCGGGCGCGAAGAATTGCTGCGCATGATGCTCAGCGCCGCAGGCGGTGGGGTCTTTACCCAGATCGTGGTGCTGGTGTGGTGGGCGGGTGTAAGCGCCTTGTGGCGTGACCTGCGTGGCCAGCTGCTGCTGGCCAGCGCACTCGCTGTGCTGCTGCAGAACGAACTGGCGCGCTTCTGGGCCGGGCCGACCGCTCTGGCCGGCTACCTGGTCCTGCTGCTCTGCGGTCTGATCCTGGTGCTACAGCCCGTTCCCGGGCGCGCGCCGGGCAATCAGACGGTGTAGCGCACCACATTGGACAGGTTGCGGTTCTGCTCGCGAGCCTTGCGATAGATCAGCGCCATCTTGCCGATCACCTGCACCAGCTCGGCCTTGCTCGACGCGCACAGCTCATCGATCAGGGCGCGACGGTCTTCGCGCTCGGTGACGGCCAGCTTGATCTTGATCAGTTCATGATCGTTCAGTGCGCGGTCGAGCTCGCCCAGCACGCCTTCGCTCAGGCCGTTCTCGCTGATGGTGACCACCGGCTTGAGTTGATGACCGATCGCCTTGAACCGCTTTTTAAGCTCGTTGTTGAGCGCCATAATTCACCCCAGATAAAAGCCGAAGAGTTTATCCCAGCTGCCCGGTGCCGCCCAGCGATACGCGACAACTTGCCATTAGCCCGGTGGAACCTGCCTCGTCCGCTCAAGGAGCACCTCGACAGGCGCGGCGTCGAGTCAGCCTGAAAGGATGGCGATGCTGAAGATTCCGAAGGCCGAGAGAACGCCGGCAGGATGCCGACGTTGACCCTCCGCTTGGCAAGCTATCAAGTGCTTGCCAAGAGACCTTGTTATTTACGACTTGGCCCCCATATGAGCGAGCTGAGTGCGTTGGGCTGCTCCAGGGCGCTCTGCTGCTAGGAAACTGCCGCCTGTTTCAGGGCGGTTGAGTCCTACGGGCAGAGGCTCAGGCGCCGCCTTCCGCGTCGCGGGACCAGATCGCGCCAGCAATATCTATTGGGTCGCGGTTTTAGGGGCAATTGAGAGAATTGATGGCCGCAACGTCTGCATTGCCCTAGAGTCAAAGGCAGAAGACTCATATAGCGTTACAGACGATGTCTGCCGTGGGCCAGGCTTTGTGTAGTAACTTACCGGTCACTGCCGGTTTCGCTTCGAACGGTTTACCCACGAAACCGGCGCAGAGGGTAGTCAATTGAACGACATGGCAAAGAATCTGATCCTGTGGCTGATCATCGCCGCGGTGCTCGTCACCGTGATGAACAACTTCTCCAGCCCCAACGAACCCCAAACGCTCAACTACTCCGACTTCATCCAGCAGGTGAAGGACGGGCAGATCGAGAGCGTGACCGTGGATGGCTATGTCATCACCGGCAAGCATCGTGATGGCGATCCCTTCAAGACCATCCGTCCGGCGATCCAGGACAATGGCCTGATCGGCGATCTGGTCAACAACAGCGTCACCATCACTGGCAAGCAGCCCGAGCAGCAGAGCATCTGGACTCAGCTGCTGGTGGCCAGCTTCCCGATCCTGGTGATCATCGCCGTCTTCATGTTCTTCATGCGCCAGATGCAGGGAGGTGCCGGCGGTCGCGGCGGCCCTATGAGCTTTGGCAAAAGCAAGGCACGCCTGCTGTCGGAAGACCAGGTCAAAACCACCTTTGCCGACGTCGCCGGTTGCGACGAAGCCAAGGAAGAGGTCACCGAGCTGGTCGAGTTCCTCCGTGATCCGGGCAAGTTCCAGCGCCTGGGTGGCCGCATTCCCCGTGGTGTGCTGATGGTCGGTTCGCCGGGTACCGGCAAGACGCTGCTGGCCAAGGCCGTGGCGGGTGAGGCCAAGGTGCCGTTCTTCACCATCTCCGGTTCGGACTTCGTCGAGATGTTCGTGGGTGTCGGCGCCAGCCGTGTCCGCGACATGTTCGACCAGGCCAAGAAGCACGCTCCCTGCATCATCTTCATCGACGAGATCGATGCGGTCGGTCGTCATCGCGGCAACGGCATGGGCGGTGGGCACGACGAGCGTGAGCAGACCCTGAACCAGTTGCTGGTCGAGATGGACGGCTTCGAGATGAACGATGGCATCATCGTCATCGCCGCCACCAACCGTCCCGATGTCCTGGACCCGGCGCTGCTGCGTCCTGGTCGTTTCGACCGCCAGGTGGTGGTCGGCTTGCCGGACATCCGTGGTCGCGAGCAGATCCTCAAGGTGCACATGCGCAAGGTGCCGGTCGGCGAGCGCGTCGATGCCGGTGTCATCGCGCGTGGTACCCCGGGTTTCTCCGGTGCTGACCTCGCCAACCTGGTCAACGAAGCATCGCTGTTCGCCGCGCGTGCCAACAAGCGCACTGTCGACATGCGCGAGTTCGAGCTGGCCAAGGATAAGATCATGATGGGCGCCGAGCGCAAGACCATGGTCATGTCCGAGAAGGAGAAGCGCAACACGGCCTACCATGAGGCGGGTCACGCCATCGTCGGTCGCCTGGTGCCTGAGCACGATCCGGTCTACAAGGTTTCCATCATTCCCCGTGGTCGGGCCCTGGGCGTGACCATGTTCCTTCCCGAGGAAGATCGCTACAGCCTGTCCAAGCGGGCACTGGAAAGCCAGATCTGCTCGCTGTTCGGTGGCCGTATCGCCGAGGAGATGACCTTGGGTTTCGAAGGCGTTACCACTGGTGCCTCCAATGACATCATGCGGGCGACTTCGCTGGCGCGGAACATGGTGACCAAGTGGGGTCTGTCCGAAAAGCTCGGTCCTTTGCTGTATGGCGAGGAAGAGAACGAAGGCTACCTGGGTCGCTCGGGTGGTGGTGGCGCCGGCAACATGTCGGGCGAAACCGCCAAGCAGATCGACCTGGAAATTCGCCGGATCATCGATGACTGCTATGGCACCGCCAAGCGGCTACTGGACGAGAACCGCGATAAGCTCGAGCTAATGGCCGATGCCTTGATGAAGTACGAGACCATCGACTCCGATCAGATTGACGACATCATGGCCGGCAAGGTCCCGCGCGAGCCGCGTGACTGGCATGACCGTGGTGGTCCTACCGGTGATGCCCCAGCGCCCCAGAGTGGTAGCGATCGTCCGGAAACCCCCATCGGTGGTCCAGCCGGAGAACACTGAAACACCCATGTTCAATCCGTTTCCTTCGACCCGATTGCCTTGCGGCAATCGGGTTCTTGTTTTTGACGCGCCCAAGGTCATGGGCATCCTCAACGTCACCCCCGACTCCTTTTCCGATGGTGGTCGCTATACGGCGGTGGAAAGCGCTCTGCGCCATGCCGAAGGGATGGTGAACGCTGGTGCGGCCATCATCGATGTCGGTGGAGAGTCCACTCGCCCGGGGGCGCCAGCGGTGTCCGAGGCGGAGGAGCTCGATCGGGTCATCCCGGTGGTCGAGGCGATCGCCCGAGAGCTGGATGTCGTCATTTCCCTGGATACTTCCACGCCCGCGGTGATGCGCGAAGGTGCCAGGGCGGGCGCCGGCCTGATCAATGACGTCCGCTCGCTGCGCCGGTCTGGCGCTCTCGAAGCTGCCGCCGCGAGCGATCTGGCGATCTGCCTGATGCACATGCAGGGGGAGCCCAGCACCATGCAGCAGGCGCCCGTCTATACCGATGTCGCAGGCGAGGTAGGTGCTTTTCTGGCCGAGCAGGTCAGGCGCTGCGAAGCGGCTGGTATCGCACGCGAGCGGCTGGTGCTTGATCCGGGGTACGGCTTCGCCAAGACCCTCGAGCACAATCTCGGACTGTTCAAGCGACAAGCCGAGTTGCTCGCCTTTGGGCTACCCTTGCTGGTAGGCGTCTCGCGCAAGAGCATGATCGGCGCGGTCACCGGGCGGCCTGTGGAGGGGCGCCTGGCGGGCGGTCTGGCCCTGGCGGCCCTGGCGCTGGTCAAGGGCGCGCAGATCCTCAGGGTCCATGATGTGGCGGAAACGGTGGACGTGGTGAAGATGATCACCGCGGTCGAAGGCTTCAGGCAGGAACAAAACTGATGGCAAGAAAGTATTTTGGAACCGATGGCATTCGCGGCAAGGTCGGCACCTATCCCATCACCCCGGATTTCATGCTCAAGCTGGGTTGGGCGGCGGGCATTGCCTTTCGCAGTCGCGGCGGTTGTCGGGTGCTGGTCGGCAAGGACACCCGCAACTCGGGCTACATGTTCGAGTCAGCCCTGGAAGCCGGGCTGTCCGCTGCCGGTGCCGATGTCATGTTGCTCGGTCCCATGCCAACCCCTGGGATCGCCTACCTGACACGGACCTTCCAGGCCAGTGCCGGCATTGTCATCAGTGCGTCACACAATCCCTACTACGACAATGGCATCAAGTTCTTTTCCGGCGCCGGCACCAAGCTGCCCGATGAGCTCGAAACCATGATCGAGGAGCTGCTCGATACGCCCATGACCGTGGTGGATTCGGCGCGTATCGGCAAGGTCTCGCGCATCAATGATGCGGCCGGTCGCTACATCGAGTTCTGCAAGAGCAGCGTGCCGACCGGGACTAGTTTCGCCGGCCTGAAGATCGTGCTCGATTGCGCCAATGGCGCCACCTACAAGATCGCGCCCAGTGTCTTCCGCGAACTCGGCGCCGATGTCAGCGTGCTGGGGGTGCAGCCGGACGGGCTCAACATCAACAAAGACTGTGGCTCCACTCACCTCGAGGGGCTGCAGCAGGCGGTGCTCGACCAGCACGCCGATCTCGGTATCGCCTTCGACGGCGACGGTGATCGGGTGCTGATGGTGGATCACACCGGAGCGGCAGTGGATGGCGATGAGCTGCTCTATCTGATCGCCCGCGATCTCAAGCGTCGTGGTCGCCTCGAGGGTGGGGTGGTGGGTACCCTGATGAGCAATCTCGGTCTCGAGCTGGGACTGGCGGAGCTGGAGATTCCCTTCGTCCGCGCCAAGGTAGGCGATCGCTATGTGATGGCCGAGCTCTTGGAGCGCAACTGGGTGCTGGGTGGCGAGAATTCCGGGCACGTGGTCTGCTGCCAGTACACCACCACCGGTGACGCCACCATCGCCGCCCTGCAGGTGCTGATCGCCCTGCGCAATGCCGGTCAGACCCTGGCCCAGGCGCGCATGGCGCTACGCAAGTGCCCGCAGGTGCTGATCAACGTGAGGTTCGGCGGCGGCCAGGATCCCCTGGAGAATCCGCGGGTCAAGCAGGCCAGTGCCGAGGTCACCGAGAAGATGGCCGGCAAGGGGCGGGTGCTGCTGCGCAAATCCGGTACCGAGCCGTTGCTGCGGGTCATGGTCGAAGGCGAGAACGAGCGTGAGGTGCGGGCCCATGCCGAGGCGCTCGCTCAGTTGATAACCGAGGTATGTGCTTGATTTGCTTGCATGCCGGTTTTCGATTGAGTAACATCTGCGCCCACTTCGCTCCCTGAGGTAAAACGCATGCGTCGTTCCCTGGTTGCCGGTAACTGGAAAATGCATGGCTCGCTGCAAGGCGTGTCGGTGCTGGTCGCAGGCTTGAAAGGGTTAGATGGCGCAGCGGGTGTCGATGTCGTGGTGATTCCGACATTGGTGCATCTGCCGGGGGTGGCTGAAGCGCTGGCGGCAACGTCGCTGATGGTGGGGGCGCAGACCTGTGCTCCCGTCGCGGGCGAGAAGGCTCTGACTGGCGAGGTATCCTCGACCCAGTTGGCAGAATTCGGTTGCCGTTACGTACTGGTGGGGCACTCCGAGCGGCGTGCTCTGCTGGGCGAGGATGATGTGGTGGTGGCAAAGAAATTCGCGGCCATCCAGGAGGGCGGGATGATTCCCGTGCTCTGTGTCGGCGAAACCCGTGAAGAGCGGGAGGCCGAGCGTACTCTGGATGTGGTGGGTGGCCAGCTGAAGGCGGTCATCGACGCAGTCGGGGTCGCGGCTTTCGCCAAGGCTGTAGTGGCCTACGAGCCTGTTTGGGCGATAGGTACCGGGCTGACGGCGACGCCGGAGCAGGCGCAAGAGATTCATGCGGCGATTCGCGCCCTGGTGCGCGAAGCCGATGCTGGGGTCGCTGAAGGCCTTCAGCTGTTGTATGGCGGCAGTGTCAAGGCTGCCAATGCTGCCGAGTTGTTCGGCATGCCGGATATCGATGGGGGGCTAGTGGGTGGAGCCTCCCTGAATGCTGAAGAGTTCAGTGCGATTTGCCGCGCTGCAGGACGTGGATAATGTTGGAAACTGCAGTTGTCGTGATCCACTTGCTGATGGCGCTTGGCCTGATCGTGCTGGTATTGATGCAGCAGGGCAAGGGTGCCGAAGCCGGTGCATCCTTCGGTGCGGGTGCCTCGGGTACCGTGTTCGGTAGTCAAGGTTCTGCTACCTTTCTGAGTCGCTTTACTGCTATACTAGCCGCGGTTTTTTTCGCGACTAGCCTGGGTCTGGCGTATTTCGCCAAAGACCGTGCGTTGGGTCTGCGTGAGGTGGGTTTGCCCACTCAGCCGGTCCAGCAGGCTCCTCAGCCGAAGCAGGATGGTAACGATGTTCCCCTGAGTCAGCCCCGCGCTGCCCAGGGTGGTACTTCCGGGGACGTGCCCCAGGAGTCCAAGTAGGTTTCAAAGGTTTCATGCCGAAGTGGTGGAATTGGTAGACACGCTATCTTGAGGGGGTAGTGGCCACAGGCTGTATGGGTTCGAGTCCCATCTTCGGCACCAAATAGCAAAGACGTCCTGCAGGACGCGGCGAGAGAGAGTAGGTTGACTCCTAGAGTTCAGTTGAATATAATCTCGCTCCAGCTTTGACGCGGGGTGGAGCAGTCTGGTAGCTCGTCGGGCTCATAACCCGAAGGTCGTTGGTTCAAATCCAGCCCCCGCAACCAGTTATTTAAAGCCCCTTTATAGGGGCTTTTTGTTGGCTGGACAGTTCGGGTCGCGCTTTCTTGCGCAGACCTCTTAGGGATGGGCGTAATGCCCATTTTTTATTCTCAAAAAACGCGAGGCAACCAGGTGTCGAGCAAGCTAGAACAGTTGCAGGCCTTGCTGGCCCCCGTCGTCGAGGCGCTTGGCTATGTCTGCTGGGGTGTCGAGTACATCTCCCAAGGGCGGCATTCGCTACTGCGTGTCTACATCGATCATCCCAATGGCATTCTCGTTGAAGACTGCGAGGCTGTCAGTCGCCAGGTAAGTGGCGTACTCGATGTGGAAGATCCGATCACCAATGAATACACCCTCGAGGTGTCTTCCCCCGGTATGGATAGACCGCTGTTTACGCTGGAGCAATTTGCTGCCCATGCGGGTGAACAGGTCAAGGTCAAACTTCGGTCGCCCTTCGAAGGGCGACGTAATTTCCAGGGTTTGCTGCGCGGTGTGGAAGACCAGGACGTCGTGGTGCAGGTGGACGAGCATGAGTATCTGCTGCCCATCGAGATGATCGACAAGGCCAACGTCGTTCCCCGTTTCGAGTGATTTGAGCGCGAGACCGCGGATCCCAAGGATTGCGAATACGAGGCGTAAGATGAGCAAAGAAGTTCTGCTGGTAGTGGAATCTGTTTCGAACGAGAAGGGTGTTCCACCCGGCGTCATCTTCGAGGCACTGGAGTTGGCTCTCGCCACGGCTACCAAGAAACGCTACGAAGAAGATGTGGATCTGCGGGTGTCGATCAACAGACACAACGGCAGCTACGAAACCTTCCGCCGCTGGACCGTGGTGGAAGACCAAGACTATCAGCTGCCCGATTCGCATCTGACGGTGGAAGACGCCCAGGAAGAGCATCCCGGCGTCAAGGCCGGTGAAGTGATCGAAGAGAAGATCGAGTCCATCGAATTCGGTCGGATCGCTGCCCAGACCGCCAAGCAGGTGATCGTGCAGAAGGTGCGCGAGGCCGAGCGGGCTCAGGTGGTGGATGCCTATCGCGAGAAGGTCGGCGAGATCATCTCGGGTACCGTCAAGAAGGTCACCCGTGACAGCGTGATCGTCGACCTGGGCAACAATGCCGAGGCCCTGCTGCCGCGCGAGCACATCATTCCGCGTGAGACCTTCCGCATGGGCGTGCGTCTGCGTGCCCTGCTCAAGGAAATCCGCACCGAGAACCGCGGTCCGCAGCTGATGCTGTCGCGCACCGATCCGCAGATGCTGATCGAGCTGTTCCGCATCGAAGTACCGGAGATTTCCGAGCAGCTGATCGATGTCATGGCGGCTGCCCGGGATCCGGGTTCGCGGGCCAAGATCGCCGTCCGTTCCAAGGACAAGCGTATCGATCCCCAGGGTGCTTGCATCGGCATGCGCGGTTCGCGTGTCCAGGCGGTATCCGGTGAGCTGGGTGGCGAACGGGTCGACATCGTGCTGTGGGACGACAACCCGGCGCAATTCGTCATCAACGCCATGGCCCCGGCCGAAGTTGCTTCGATCATCGTCGACGAAGACAGCCGCACCATGGACATCGCCGTCGCCGAGGACAACCTGGCCCAGGCCATTGGCCGTGGCGGTCAGAACGTGCGCCTGGCCAGTCAGCTGACCGGCTGGACGCTCAACGTGATGACCGAAGCGGACATCAACGCCAAGCAGCAGGCCGAGACCGGCGACATCATCCAGCGCTTCATCGACGAGCTGGATGTCGACGAGGAACTGGCGCAGGTGCTGGTGGAAGAGGGCTTCACTTCCCTCGAGGAAGTGGCCTATGTGCCCATGGAAGAGATGCTCAATATCGATGGCTTCGACGAAGACATCGTCAACGAGCTGCGTACCCGGGCCAAGGATCGCCTGCTGACCCGGGCCATCGCGACCGAAGAACAGAAGAGCCCCAGCGAAGATCTGCTGACCCTCGACGGCATGGATCCCCAGCTCGCCAGCGCGCTGGCCCAGCGTGGTGTGGTCAATCGCGAAGAGCTCGCCGAGCAGTCGATCGACGACCTGCTCGACATCAACGGCATGACCGAAGAGCGTGCCGGCAAGCTGATCATGGCTGCCCGTGCCCATTGGTTCGAGTAAGCGGCGCAGTCTGAGGAGAGAAGTGCATGACGCAAGTCACGGTGAAAGAACTGGCCCAAACGGTCAATACGCCGGTGGAACGTCTGCTACAGCAGATGCGCGAGGCAGGTCTGACGCATAGCAACGCCGAGCAAACGGTGAGCGATGCGGAAAAGCAGGCGCTACTGACACACCTGAAGGGGACTGCGCAGCTCGACGAGCCCAGCAAGATCACCCTGCAGCGCAAGACCCAGACCACGCTGAAAGTGGCCGGCAGCAAGACAGTCAGTGTCGAAGTGCGCAAGAAGAAGACCTTCGTCAAGCGCAGTCCCGCTGAGCTGGAAGCCGAACAGCGCCGCGAGCAGGAAGCCCTGCGCGCCGCCGAAGAGGCCGCCGCTCAGGCACGTGCCGCGGAAGAGGCTCAGCGCGCTGCCGAAGCGGCTGCCCAGCAGCAGGCTGAAGCCGCTGCTCAGGCCGCGCAGCAGGCGGTCTCCGCCGAGGCTGCAGCCCCTGCCGCGCCGGAAGCCCCGGCCGTGGTAGCCGAGCAGCAACCCGCTGCCGAGCCTGCCGTCGAGGTCAAGAAAGCGGATCCGGCCAGTGAGCGCAAGCGCGAAGAGCCGCGTCGTCCCGTGCATCCTGCCCCGAGCAGCAAGCGCGAAGAAGACGAGCGCCGTGAGCGCAAGAACGCCCAGCATCGCCCGTCGATCAAGGACAAGGTCGCAGCTCCCCGTACCGTGCGCAGTGGCGACGACGAGGAAGAGGGCTTTGGCCGGCGTGGCGGTCGCGGTGGCAAGTCGCGACTCAAGAAGCGAAACCAACACGGGTTCCAGAGCCCGACAGGACCTGTAGTGCGCGAAGTCAATCTAGGTGAGACCATCACCGTCTCTGAGCTTGCTCAGCAGATGTCGGTGAAGGCCGCCGAAGTCATCAAGTTCATGTTCAAGATGGGGTCCCCCGCCACCATCAACCAGGTGCTCGACCGCGAGACGGCGCAGCTGGTGGCCGAAGAGCTGGGCCACAAGGTCAAGCTGGTCAACGAGAACGCCCTGGAAGACCAGTTGGCCGAATCTCTCAAGTTCGAGGGTGGCAAGGCCCTGCACCGCGCGCCGGTGGTGACCGTCATGGGTCACGTCGACCACGGCAAGACCTCGCTGCTGGACTACATCCGTCGCGCCAAGGTCGCGTCGGGCGAAGCCGGTGGCATCACCCAGCACATCGGTGCCTACCACGTGGAAACCGAGCGTGGCATGGTGACCTTCCTGGATACCCCTGGCCACGCCGCGTTTACCGCCATGCGTGCCCGTGGTGCCAAGGCCACCGACATCGTCATCCTGGTCGTCGCGGCCGATGACGGCGTCATGCCGCAGACCGAGGAAGCCATCCAGCACGCCAAGGCGGCGGGTGTCCCCATCGTCGTGGCGGTCAACAAGATCGACAAGCCCGACGCCGATCCGGATCGCGTCAAGCACGATCTGGCTGGTCGTCAGGTCATCCCGGAAGAGTGGGGCGGCGACACCCAGTTCGTGCACGTCTCGGCCAAGGCCGGTACCGGCGTGGACGAGCTGCTCGAAGCCATCCTGCTGCAGGCCGAAGTCCTGGAGCTGACCGCTACGCCGGAAGCACCCGGTCGCGGTGTGGTCATCGAATCGCGCCTGGACAAGGGTCGCGGTCCGGTCGCTACCGTACTGGTACAGAACGGCACCCTGCGTCAGGGCGACATGGCCCTGGTCGGCGTCAACTTCGGTCGTATCCGTGCCATGCTCGACGAGAATGGTAAGCCGATCAAGGAAGCCGGTCCCTCCATCCCGGTCGAGATCCTCGGCCTGGACGGCACCCCGGACGCCGGTGACGAACTCACCGTGCTGACCGACGAAAAGAAGGCCCGCGAAGTGGCGCTATTCCGTCAGGGCAAGTTCCGCGAGATCAAGCTTGCCCGCGCTCACGCCGGCAAGCTCGAGAACATCTTCGAGAACATGGGCCAGGACGAGAAGAAGACCCTCAACATCGTGCTCAAGTCCGATGTGCGTGGCTCCCTCGAAGCGCTGCAGGGCTCGCTGTCCGGTCTGGGCAACGACGAAGTCCAGGTGCGCGTGGTCGGCGGAGGCGTCGGTGGTATCACCGAGAGCGATGCCAACCTGGCGCTGGCTTCCAATGCCGTGCTGTTCGGCTTCAACGTCCGGGCCGATGCCGGGGCGCGGAAGATCGTCGAGCAGGAAGGCCTCGACATGCGCTACTACAACGTCATCTACGACATCATCGAAGATGTGAAGAAGGCGCTGACCGGCATGCTGGGCAGTGACGTCCGGGAGAACATCCTGGGTATCGCCGAGGTGCGCGACGTCTTCCGTTCGCCCAAGTTCGGCGCCGTCGCCGGCTGCATGGTCACCGAGGGCATGGTGCACCGCAACCGTCCGATCCGCGTCCTGCGCGAAGACGTGGTCATCTTCGAAGGCGAGCTGGAATCCCTGCGTCGCTTCAAGGATGACGTGGCCGAAGTGCGTGCCGGCATGGAATGCGGTATCGGCGTAAAGAGCTACAACGACGTCCGCGTCGGCGACAAGATCGAGGTGTTCGAGAAGGTTCAGGTCGCCCGTTCGCTGTAACGACGACTCTGCACCAGGACGGCAGGTCGCGGACCTGGCAGACCCCTGCCAGGTCCGGACTTGCCGTTCGCGTTTCCAAGGTTCATGGCTGGCAGGCCTGGTGTCTGCGGCCTTTCGTACGAGAGTTTCGACATGGCCAAAGAATTCAGCCGTACCCAGCGCATCGGTGATCAGATGCAGCGTGAACTGGCACTGCTGATCCAGCGTGAGATCAAGGATCCGCGACTGGGCATGGTGACCATCACCGGCGTGGACGTCGCGCGCGACCTGTCCCATGCCAAGGTGCACATCACCGTCCTGGGCAAGGACGACGATGCCGACGCCATCAAGCAGAACATCGGCATCCTCAAGGACGCCGCCGGCTTCCTGCGTCAGCAGCTGGGTCGGGCGATGAAATTGCGCACCGTTCCGCAACTGAGCTTCCAGTACGACGAAAGCATTCGTCGCGGCGCCCAGCTGTCGGCCCTGATCGAGCGGGCGGTCGCCGAAGACCGTCGCCACGAAGGGGAGGAGTAGGGGTGGCCCAGGTCAAGCGTATTCGCCGCCAGGTACATGGCGTGCTGGTGCTGGACAAGCCGCGCGGCTTCTCCTCCAACGCCGCCCTGCAAAAGGTCCGCTGGCTGCTCAACGCCGAGAAGGCCGGGCACACCGGTAGTCTGGATCCTCTGGCCACCGGAGTACTGCCGCTGTGCTTCGGCGAGGCGACCAAGTTTTCCCAGTACCTGCTGGATGCCGACAAGGGCTACAGCACCGTGGCGCAACTGGGCGTCACCACCACCACCGGCGATGCCGAGGGTGAAGTGCTGGAGCGACGGGCGGTCGCGGTCGATGAAGCGGCCATCCAGGCGGCGCTGCCGGCCTTCCGCGGCCAGATAGAGCAGATTCCGCCGATGTATTCGGCGCTCAAGCGCGACGGCCAGCCGCTGTACAAGCTGGCGCGTGCCGGGGAAGTAGTGGAGCGCGAGGCGCGTTCTGTTACTATTGCCCGTCTGGAACTGCTGGCGTTGCAGGAAGATCGTGCGACGCTGGAAGTGGCCTGCAGCAAGGGCACCTATGTGCGTACCCTGGTCGAAGACCTCGGCGCCCGTCTTGGCTGTGGTGCCCATGTGGCCGAGTTGCGCCGCACCCAGGCCGGCCCCTTTGGCCTGGCGCAGGCCATCAGCCTGGAAGAGCTGGAGGCGGCGCACGCCGAAGGCGGTTCCGAAGCGCTGGATCGCTTCCTGCTGCCGGTCGACAGTGGCCTGGAGCACTGGCCGCTGGTGCAGTTGACGCAGCACAGCGCCTACTACTGGTTGCACGGTCAGCCCGTCCGGGCGGCCAATGCACCGAAATTCGGCTTGATGCGGGTGCAGGACGACCAGGGTCGTTTCATCGGCATCGGCGAGATTGATGACGAGGGGCAGGTTGCTCCCCGTAGACTGATTCGGTCCTAGACCGATACCGAGGGTGGCTGTCAGCAGGCACGGTCACACCTCTTTCCTTAAGCACGGGATCCATCCCGGCCTGTTCCTCAGAGGAGCCCTATCATGGCACTGAGCGTTGAAGACAAAGCCCAGATCGTAAACGAGTTCAAGCAGAGCGAAGGCGACACCGGTTCGCCGGAAGTGCAGGTTGCCCTGCTGTCCGCCAACATCGACAAGCTGCAAGGTCACTTCAAGGCCAACGGCAAAGATCACCACAGCCGTCGTGGTCTGATCCGCATGGTTAACCAGCGCCGTAAGCTGCTGGACTACCTGAAGTCCAAGGACACCTCTCGTTACAGCGCACTGATCGCTCGCCTGGGCCTGCGTCGTTAATACGATGCAGACCTGCTGCAAGCAGTCTGAAGCTGGAGGTCGGCTCGCGCCGGCCTCCGGCTTTTTTGCTTGAAAGGCCGCCAGAATCGGCCTGCGTCACCTGGAGATCAGCGAGGGTCCGAATCCCTCTGGTCGCCCCGATTTCCCCCAAGGCAATAAAGAGAAGGAAAGACTGTGAATCCAGTAATCAAGCAATTCAAGTTCGGTGAGCAGACCTTCACCCTGGAAACCGGCCGCATCGCGCGCCAGGCGACCGGTGCCGTGCTGGTCTCCACCGAAGACGTCAGCGTGCTGGTCACCGTGGTCGGTGCCAAGCAGCCTGCCGTTGGCAAGGACTTCTTCCCGCTGTCCGTGCACTACCAGGAGAAGACCTACGCCGCTGGCCGCATCCCCGGTGGTTACTTCAAGCGCGAAGGCCGTCCTTCCGAGAAGGAAACCCTGACCTCGCGCCTGATCGATCGTCCGATCCGTCCGCTGTTCCCCGAGGGCTTCCTCAACGAAGTCCAGGTGGTCTGCACCGTGGTCAGCACCAACAAGAAGTCCGATCCGGACATCGCCGCCATGATCGGCACCTCCGCCGCCCTGGCCATTTCCGGCATCCCCTTCGCCGGTCCGATCGCTGCTGCGCGCGTGGGCTACCACAGCGAGCTGGGCTACCTGCTGAACCCCAGCTACGAGCAGCTGCAGAGCTCCAGCCTGGACATGGTCGTGGCCGGTACCCGTGACGCCGTGCTGATGGTGGAATCCGAAGCCGACGAGCTGACCGAAGACCAGATGCTGGGCGGCGTGCTGTTCGCTCACGAAGAATTCCAGGTGGCCATCGAGGCTATCAGCCAGTTCGCCGCCGAAGCCGGCAAGCCGACCTGGAACTGGCAGGCGCCTGCCGAGAACACCGCCCTGATCGAAGCCGTCAAGGCCGAGGTCGGCGAGGCCGTGTCCCGTGCCTATACCATCACCATCAAGCAGGATCGCTATGCGGCCCTGGGCGCCCTGCGTGACCAGGCCATCGCCAAGCTGGCCGGTGAGAACGGTCAGTACAGCGAAGCCGAGGTCAAGGAGGCCTTCGGTCTGCTGGAATACCGCACCGTGCGCCAGAACATCGTCGACGGCAAGCCGCGTATCGACGGTCGCGACACCCGCACCGTTCGCCCGCTGCAGATCGAAGTCGGTCCGCTGAAGAAGACCCACGGTTCGGCCCTGTTCACCCGCGGTGAAACCCAGGCCCTGGTCACCGCGACCCTGGGCACCGCCCGTGATTCGCAGCTGCTGGACACCCTGGAAGGCGAGCGTCGTGACAGCTTCATGCTGCACTACAACTTCCCGCCCTTCTCGGTTGGCGAGTGCGGCCGCATGGGTAGCCCGGGCCGTCGCGAGATCGGTCACGGCCGTCTGGCCCGTCGTGGCATCCAGGCCATGCTGCCGACCCAGGACGCCTTCCCCTACAGCATCCGCGTGGTCTCCGAGATCACCGAGTCCAACGGCTCCAGCTCCATGGCCTCGGTCTGCGGTGCCTCTCTGGCGCTGATGGATGCCGGTGTGCCGGTCAAGGCCCCGGTTGCCGGTATCGCCATGGGTCTGGTCAAGGAAGGCGAGAAGTTCGCCGTCCTGACCGACATCCTGGGTGACGAAGATCACCTGGGCGACATGGACTTCAAGGTGGCCGGTACTGCCAAGGGCGTCACCGCCCTGCAGATGGACATCAAGATCAACGGCATCACCGAAGAGATCATGGAAATCGCTCTGGAGCAGGCGCTGGAAGCGCGTCTGAACATCCTGGGTCAGATGAACCAGGTGATCTCCGAGTCGCGTGCCGAGCTGTCCGAGAACGCTCCGACCATGCTGGCGATGAAGATCGACCAGGACAAGATCCGCGACGTGATCGGCAAGGGTGGCGCCACCATCCGTGGTATCTGCGAAGAGACCAAGGCCTCGATCGACATCGAAGACGACGGCACCATCAAGATCTACGGCGAGACCCGCGAAGCCGCTGAAGCAGCCAAGCAGCGCGTCCTTGGCATCACCGCCGAGGCCGAGATCGGCAAGATCTACGTCGGCAAGGTGGAGCGCATCGTCGACTTCGGCGCCTTCGTCAACATCCTGCCCGGCAAGGACGGCCTGGTGCACATCTCGCAGCTGAGCGATCAGCGCATCGAGAAGGTCACCGACGTGCTGAAGGAAGGTCAGGAAGTGAAGGTGCTGGTGCTGGACGTGGACAACCGCGGTCGCATCAAGCTGTCGATCAAGGACGTGGCGGCGGCGGAAGCCTCCGGCGTCTGAGACGACCTCGCGTAACGAAAAAACCCGGCCTCGGCCGGGTTTTTTCGTTTCTGATGGGGTGAGGTGCTCACCGGATATTTCATCGAGGTCCTGGCGGTCCGCTTCTACCGTCCATCGGAGCCCCACATGGCCCAAGTGCCTGCAATGTTGGGCTTCGACGATAGAGCCGTCTCAACCCAACCTACCTTATATCGCCGCCGAGGCCGCGATAAGACAGTTGCTCCTACGACAGAACTACCGGTAGGAGCGGCCCATGGCCGCGATCAGCCGATAACTCGGCGGACCGCCTGAGCCGCGATTGGCCCCGTGCTAGGCCTTCTCGCGAATCCATTCGATGAAGCTGCGCACCTTGGGCACCTCGGCCATCTGTTCCGGATAGGCCAGCCAATAGGCATGGGGGCTGGCCAGGCGATGCGGCCAGGCGAGCACCAGGCGGCCGGAGGCCAGCTCTTCGGCGACCAGGAATTCCGGCAGCAGGGCCACCCCGCAACCTTCCTGGGCCGCGCGGGCGCAGAGGGTGAAGGTATCGAAGCGCGGCCCATGATGGCTATGGACCTCCTCGCGTCCGAGGCTGGCGTACCAGTCGTGCCAGGATTCCGGGCGGGTGGTGTTCTGCAGCAAGACGAAGTCCACCAGTTGCTCCGGTCCGGCGATGCCCTCGGCGGGCAGCAGGTCCGGCGCGCAGACCGCGACCATGTGTTCGTGCAGCAGCAGTTCGCACTCGGCACCCGGCCAGCTGCCATGGCCATAGAACAACGCCACGTCATGGCGAGGATCGCGGAAGTCCACCGGTTCCAGGGCGCTGGAGACATCCAGGTGGATGTTGGGAAAGCGCAGGCGCCAACCCTTCAGTCGCGGTACCAGCCAGCGCTCGCCAAAGGTCGGCGGGGTGGCCACGCGCAGTACCTCGGTCTCGCCGCCATAGGATCTCAGGTAGCGTGCCGACATCTCCAGCTGGTTGAGGATCTTGTCCACCTCGGCCAGGTAGAGGGCGCCGGCCGGGGTCAGTTGCAGGCGGCGCCGGACCCGGCGAAACAAGCTGTGCTGCAGCAGATCCTCCAATTGGGCGACCTGTTTGCTGACGGCGCTCTGGGTCAGCGCCAGCTCGTCGGCCGCGCGGGTAAAGCTCAGATGACGCGCGACCGCCTCGAAGCACTGCATGGCGGTGATGGACGGCAGGTGGCGACGTTGCATGAGCGGACTCGCGGCATGAAAAAAGGGAATGATATGCCGAGCAAAGGTCGGTTGTCCGGCGCCGCTGGCCTGACCATACTCAGGGACGATTTCCTTTCTGCGGAGACCTCAGCATGAGCAAGGCCCTGTTGGAACGCCTCGGCGTTTCTGCCCAGCACTACACCCAAGGCGAGCATCGGGTGAATTCCCCCATCGACGGCAGCCAACTGGGCAGCGTCGCCCTGGAAAGCGCCGCCGAGGTGGAGCAGAAGATCTCTCGGGCCGAGCGCGCCTTCCAGGCCTGGCGTGCGGTGCCGGCGCCGCGCCGTGGCGAACTGGTGCGGCTGCTGGGTGAAGAGCTGCGTGCCCACAAGGCCGATCTCGGCGAGCTGGTGTCCTGGGAAGCCGGCAAGATCACCCAGGAAGGCCTGGGCGAAGTCCAGGAGATGATCGACATCTGCGACTTCGCCGTTGGTCTGTCGCGCCAGCTCTATGGTCTGACCATCGCCTCCGAGCGTCCAGGTCACCACATGCGCGAAAGCTGGCAGCCGCTGGGTGTGGTCGGCATCATCAGTGCCTTCAACTTCCCAGTGGCGGTCTGGTCCTGGAACGCCGCCCTGGCCCTGGTCTGCGGCAATCCGGTGATCTGGAAGCCCTCGGAAAAGACCCCGTTGACCGCCCTGGCCTGCCAGGCGCTGTTCGACAAGGCCCTGGCGCGCTTCGGCGATGCCCCCGCCGATCTCAGCCAGGTCATCGTCGGCGACCGCGCCGCCGGTGAGGCCCTGGTGGACGATCCGCGGGTGGCGCTGGTGAGCGCTACGGGTAGCACCCGCATGGGGCGCGAGGTAGGACCGCGGGTTGCGGCGCGCTTCGGCCGCAGCATCCTCGAACTGGGCGGCAACAATGCCATGATCCTCGCGCCGAGCGCCGATCTGGACATGGCGGTGCGCGCCATCCTGTTCAGCGCCGTGGGTACCGCCGGCCAGCGCTGCACCACCCTGCGCCGCCTGATCGCCCATCGCTCGGTCAAGGACGAGATCGTCGCCCGGCTCAAGACCGCCTATGCCAAAGTCCGCATCGGCCATCCGCTGGAAGGCAACCTGATCGGTCCGCTGATCGATGCCGCCAGCTTCCAGGCCATGCAGGGTGCGCTGGAGCAGGCGCGGGGCGAGGGCGGGGTGGTCTACGGCGGCGAGCGGCAGCTGGCTGAGCAGTATCCCGAGGCCTACTACGTGGCCCCGGCCATCGTCGAGATGCCCGAGCAGAGCGAGGCGGTACGCCACGAGACCTTCGCCCCCATTCTCTATGTGCTGACCTACGACGATTTCGACGAGGCGGTAGCCCTGAACAACGCCGTGCCCCAGGGCCTGTCGTCCTGCATCTTCACCACCGACGTGCGTGAAGCCGAGGCCTTCATGTCGGCGACCGGCAGCGACTGCGGCATCGCCAACGTCAACATCGGGCCGAGCGGTGCCGAGATCGGTGGCGCCTTCGGTGGCGAGAAGGAAACCGGTGGCGGTCGCGAATCCGGCTCCGATGCCTGGAAGGCCTACATGCGCCGCCAGACCAACACCGTCAACTATTCCCGCGAATTGCCGCTGGCTCAGGGCATCGTCTTCGACTGAGTGGATCCGCCAGGAGCGCCGAGAATGCAGTTGCGTGAGGAGTGCCTGTGGGAGCGGCTGTATCCGGCGGTGCCGGGCGCCCCGTTGCAGGGCGAGCGTGACACCGAGGTCTGCGTCATCGGCGGTGGCTTCACTGGACTCTCCACCGCCCTGCACCTGGCGCAAGCCGGGCGGCGGGTGGTGGTGCTGGAGGCCCATGGCGTCGGCCATGGCGGTTCCGGGCGCAATGTCGGGCTGGTCAATGCTGGCATGTGGATCCCGCCGGACGAGGCGGTGGCCACCCTGGGGCCGGAGGTGGGGGAACGCCTGCTGGGGGTGATGGGCGATGCGCCCAGCCAGGTATTCGGCCTCATCGAGCGCTATGGCATCGACTGCCAGCCGCGCCGAGCCGGCACGCTGCACATGGCGCATAGCGCCAAGGGCCTGGCCGATCTGGGGCAACGTGCCGAGCAGTGGCAGCGGCGTGGCGCCCGGGTCGAGTTGCTGGAAGGCGAGGTCTGCTACAGCGCCTGCGGCACGCGCGACATCAGTGGCGCGCTGCTCGATCATCGCGCCGGCACCCTGGTGCCCATGGGGTATGCCCTGGGTCTGGCCAAAGCCCTGCGCCAGGAAGGTGGCGAGCTGTTCGAGCGGAGCACGGTACAGCGCCTGCAGCGGGTAGGCGATCGCTGGCAGGTGGAAACCCCACAGGGGCGGGTGACCGCCGACCAGGTGGTGATCGCTTCCAACGCCTATACCGAAGGCGAATGGACCAGCCTGCGCAAGCAGTTCTTTCCCGGTTACTACTACCAGGTGGCCTCGCGGCCCCTCGGACCCGAGGCGGACTTCATCCTGCCCCAGGGGCGTGGCTCCTGGGATACCCGCACGGTGCTCAGCAGCATCCGCCGCGATGCCGAGGGCCGCCTGTTGCTGGGTAGCCTGGGCAACATGGCGGGGCGGCCGGCCGGTTTCATCCGCGCCTGGGCCGATCGCATCCAGC
Organism: Pseudomonas sp. PLB05; assembly: GCF_021106615.1. Classification (NCBI taxonomy): domain Bacteria; kingdom Pseudomonadati; phylum Pseudomonadota; class Gammaproteobacteria; order Pseudomonadales; family Pseudomonadaceae; genus Pseudomonas; species Pseudomonas sp. PLB05. Next base: position 26,597 of record NZ_JAJOHO010000008.1, on the reverse strand, counting down.
GGCACTATTTCCCCGCGCTCGGGCGGGTGGAGTGGGAGTGCACCTGGACGGGCCGCATCGGCTTTACCCCCGATCACCTGATGCGCCTGTTCGAGCCGGCGCCGGGCTTGCTGGCGGTGACCGGTTACAACGGTCGCGGGGTTACCACGGGCACAGTGGTGGGGCAGGCCTTTGCCCGTTATCTGTGCAGTGGCGATCGCCACGCGCTGCCAATGCCGCTGGCTCCGTTGGATGCCAATCCGGTCGGGCAATGGCGCAGTCTGATGTACGAAGCCGGTTTTACCCTCTATCACGCGGGGCAATGCCTGCGCGTGGTGCTCTAGCGACCCGCCAATCTCTGGCCATGCCTGGCTCCTTGGCCTGCGATGGCTTTCCCAAGCGGCCGATTTGCGCATCCTACTCTGTGCAACCCGGCCGCTTTGCCTTGCTCAGGCATACGTCGAGAAACAGATGGCTCCCGCGACCTTGGATAGGCGCGATCATGGTTACTTTGGTGGCACAGTGTGGGGGCGGTGTTACGTTTTGGTGCGAAACAGGTGCAACCGGGTTGCTATCTGGTAACAAACCGCTGCGTTTCGCCACTCTCGCTGCTACCGCCATGCGGAATTATTCAGACTAATGAGCCAGTTAAGACAAAAGTCTAAAGGGCAGTCCGTGCCACTGACTGCGGCCCTCGCCGTAGGCAAGCGGTGGTTTTGGCTTGTCGCGGTGGCGGCAAATGGCCTTTGCGCCCGGTACACAACTGGGTGATGGCACAGGCTTTGCTCCGGCGAACAGGCCAACCACCCTCTGGAGCAAACCTCCCATGTCGAAGATTTACAGAAAAGGCATTCTGGCTCTCGCTATCGGTTCTGCGTTCACTCTCTCCTCCCTGGCGCATGCCGACATCGTGATTGGTGTCGCCGGTCCCTATACCGGGGCCAGTGCCGCCTACGGCGAGCAGTTCTGGAAGGGGGCTACCCAGGCCGCGGCGGACATCAACGCCGCCGGTGGTATCAATGGCGAGAAGATCAAGCTGGTGCAGGGCGACGACGCCTGCGAGCCCAAGCAGGCCGTGGCCGTGGCCAACCGCCTGGTGGACTCCGAGAAGGTCAAGGCCGTCATCGGCCACTTCTGCTCCTCCAACACCATGCCCGCCTCGGAGATCTACGACGAGGCCGGCATCATCTCCATCACCCCGGCGTCCACCAACCCCAAGATCACCGAGCGTGGCCTGACCGGGGTGTTCCGCATGTGCGGACGTGACGACCAGCAGGGCATCGTGGCCGGCGACTACATCGTCGATACCCTCAAGGCCAAGAAGGTCGCCATCATCCACGACAAGGACACCTACGGTCAGGGCCTGGCCGACGCCACCAAGGCGCAGCTCAACAAGCGCGGCGTGAAAGAGGTGCTCTACGAGGGCCTGACCCGCGGCGAGAAGGACTTCAACTCCCTGGTCACCAAGATCCGCGCCTCCGGTGCCGACGTGGTGTACTTCGGCGGCCTGCACCCCGAAGCCGGTCCGCTGGTCCGCCAGATGCGCGAACAGGGCGTGACCGCCAAGTTCGTTTCCGGCGACGGCATCGTCTCCGCCGACCTGGTCACCACCGCCGGTGGTCCCCAGTACACCAAGGGCGTGCTGATGACCTTTGGCGCCGATCCGCTGCTGAACCCAGCCGGCAAGACCGTGGTGGAAACCCTGCGCAAGTCCGGCTACGAGCCCGAGGGCTACACCCTCTACTCCTATGCCTCGCTGCAGGCCGTGGCCGCTGCCTTCAACGGCATCAAGGGCGCCGACGGCGCCAAGGCCGCCGAGTGGCTGAAGTCCCACAGCGTCAACACCGTGCTGGGCGAGAAGAGCTGGGACAGCAAGGGCGACCTCAAGGTCTCCGACTACGTGATGTACGAATGGGACGACAAGGGCAAGTACAACCAGCTGCCCTGATCCTCGCGTGAATCCGCTGGCCGCCTTCTCGTCTCCGCCCCAGGACGAGAGGGCGGCCGGCGGCCCTCGTCATCCATCCAACGCGAGACTGCAAACGTGGACGGTATCTTCCTGCAACAACTGGTCAACGGCCTGACCCTGGGTTCGGTCTACGGACTCATCGCCATCGGCTACACCATGGTCTACGGCATCATCGGCATGATCAACTTCGCCCACGGCGACGTGTACATGGTGTCGGCCTATCTCGCCGCCATCGGCATCGCCTTGTTGAGCGTGTTCGGCCTGCACTCCTTTCCCGTGCTGATCCTCGGCACCCTGATCTTCACCGTGGTGGTCACCTCCGTGTACGGCTGGGCCATCGAACGCATCGCCTACAAGCCACTGCGCAACTCCACGCGCCTGGCCCCGCTGATCTCGGCCATCGGCATGTCGCTGATCCTGCAGAACTACGTGCAGCTCGCCCAGGGCGCGCGCCAGCAGGGCGTACCGACGCTGCTCGACGGCGCTCTGCGCCTGCACATCGGCGAAGGCTTCGTGATCATCACCTACACCAAGATCTTCATCATCGTGGCGTCCATCATCGGTATGGGCCTGCTCACCTACGTGATCCAGAAGACCACCCTCGGCCGCATGTGCCGGGCCACCCAGCAGGATCGCAAGATGGCGCAGATCCTCGGCATCAACACCGACCGGGTGATCTCCTATGTCTTCATCATCGGCGCGGCCATGGCGGCACTGGCCGGGGTGCTCATCACCCTCAACTACGGCACCTTCGACTTCTATGCCGGCTTCATCATCGGCATCAAGGCCTTTACCGCGGCGGTGCTCGGCGGCATCGGCTCGCTGCCCGGCGCGATGCTCGGCGGCATCATCCTCGGCATCTCAGAAGCCCAGTTCGCCAGCCTGGTGAACTCGGACTACAAGGACGTCTTCAGCTTCTCGCTGCTGGTGGCGATCCTGATCTTTAGGCCCCAGGGGCTGCTCGGCAAACCCCAGGTCACGAAGGTGTGAATCCATGAGTCAGACGTCTTCCTCCTTCGATCTCAAGGTCGTGCTGCGCGACACCCTCATGGTTGGCCTGGTCTCGCTGATCCTGTTCGGCCCCATCGTCGGCATCGTGCTCGACGGCTATGGCTACAACGTCGAGCCCGGCCGCGTCGGCATCATGGTTGCGGTGGTCATGGCCGGCCGCTTCCTGCTCAGCCTGTTCGGCCAGACCGCCAAGGGGCGCGACTGGATCGAGTCCTTCAAGCGCAACGACGGCGGCGTCCATGTGCTGCCGCCGGGGCACAAGTCCAATCTCAGATTCATCCTGCCCATCATCATCCTGGTCGCCATCGCCTTTCCCTTCCTGGCCACCAAGTACTGGCTGACGGTGATCATCCTCTGCCTGATCTATGTGCTGCTGGGCCTGGGGTTGAACATCGTGGTGGGTCTGGCCGGTCTGCTCGACCTCGGCTACGTCGGCTTCTATGCCATCGGCGCCTATGGCCTGGCGCTGGGTTACCAGTATCTGGGGCTGGGCTTCTGGACCATGCTGCCGCTCGCCGCGATCCTGGCCGCGGTGGCGGGGGCGATACTGGGGTTCCCGGTCTTGCGCATGCACGGGGACTACCTGGCCATCGTCACCCTCGGCTTCGGCGAGATCATCCGCCTGGTGCTCAACAACTGGCTGGAGGTGACCAAGGGTCCCAACGGCATCGCCGCGCCGTCGCCGACCTTCTTCGGCATCGAATTCGGTCGGCGCGCAAAGGAGGGCGGGGTACCCATCCATGAGTTGCTGGGCATCAGCTACAACCCCAACGCGACCATGATTTTCATCTACACCGTGCTGTTCCTGGTGGTGCTGCTGGTGCTCTACATCAAGCACCGGCTGACCCGCATGCCGGTCGGCCGGGCCTGGGAAGCCCTGCGCGAAGACGAGATCGCCTGTCGCGCCATGGGTCTGAACCACGTGCTGGTCAAGCTCTCGGCCTTCATGATCGGTGCCTCCACCGCGGGCCTCGCCGGGGTGTTCTTCGCCACCTACCAGGGCTTCATCAACCCGGCCTCGTTCAATTTCTTCGAGTCGGTGCTGGTGCTGGCCATCGTGGTACTGGGCGGTCTGGGCTCCACCGTCGGGGTGGTGGTCTCGGCCTTCGTCATGACCCTGCTGTTCGAACTGCTGCGCGAATTCGGCGACATCCGCATGCTGGTGTTCGGCGTGCTCATGGTGGTGATGATGATGTGGCGGCCGCGCGGCCTGATCCGTATCGCCCGCAGTGGCTTCGCGATTCGCAAGGGAGTGGCGCCGTGAGCGACAACATTCTGACCGTAAAGGGTCTCGGCATGAGATTCGGGGGCATCAAGGCGCTTTCGGACGTGTCCTTCGAGATCAAACGCCAGTCCATCACCGCGCTGATCGGCCCCAACGGGGCCGGCAAGACCACGGTGTTCAACTGCCTGACCGGCTTCTACAAGGCCACCGATGGCGAGATCCGCCTGGACACCGCCGATGGTCGCTCGACCCGCGTCGGCAAGATCATGGGCGAGCGCTTCCAGGCGGCCGACTTCGTCAATCCGATGCAGTTCGGCAGTCGGCTCTGGTACAAGATGTTCGGCGGCACCCACCTGGTGAATCGCGCCGGTCTCGCCCGCACCTTCCAGAACATCCGCCTGTTCAAGGAGATGTCGGTGGTGGAGAACCTGCTGGTGGCGCAGCACATGCAGTGCAATCGCAACCTGATCACCGGCATCCTCAACACCCCCGGCTATCGCCGCGCCGAGGAAAAGGCGCTGGACACGGCCTTCTACTGGCTGGAGGTGGTGGACCTGGTGGACCACGCCAACCGCCTGGCTGGCGAACTCTCCTACGGCCAGCAGCGCCGCCTGGAAATCGCCCGGGCCATGTGCACCCGCCCGGAGATCGTCTGCCTGGACGAACCGGCCGCCGGCCTCAACCCGGCCGAGACCGAGGCCCTGGCCGGCATGATCCGGCTCCTGCGCGACCAGCACCGCATCACCGTGGTGCTGATCGAGCACGACATGGGCATGGTGATGAACATCTCCGACCACATCGTGGTGCTGGACCACGGCCAGGTCATCGCCCGCGGCCTGCCGGCCGACATTCGCAACGATCCCAAGGTCATCGCCGCCTACCTCGGCGCCGAAGAAGAGGAGGTGGCATGACCACGCCGATCCTGGAATTTCGCAACGTCGACGTCTTCTACGGGCCGATCCAGGCCCTGAAAGGCGTCTCCCTGAGCATCAACGAAGGCGAGACGGTGAGCCTGATCGGCGCCAACGGTGCCGGCAAGTCCACCCTGCTGATGTCCATCTTCAGCCAGCCCCAGGCGCGCAATGGGCAGATCCTCTACCGCGGCGAGGACATCACTCGCAAGAACGCCCACTACGTGGCTTCCAACGGCATCGCCCAGTCGCCGGAGGGGCGCCATGTGTTCCCTGACATGACGGTGGAGGAAAATCTGTTGATGGGCACCATTCCCATCGGCACCCGTTGGGTGGACGAGGACATGCAGCGCATGTTCGAGCTCTTCCCACGGCTCAAGGAACGCCGTAACCAGCGCGCCATGACCATGTCCGGTGGCGAACAGCAGATGCTGGCCATCGCCCGGGCGCTGATGGCGCGACCCAAGCTGCTCTTGCTCGACGAACCCAGCCTGGGCCTGGCGCCCATCGTGGTGAAGCAGATCTTCCAGATCCTGCGCGAACTGGCGAAGAGCGGCATGACCATCTTCCTGGTGGAGCAGAACGCCAACCATGCCCTGCGCCTGTCCGACCGTGCCTATGTGATGGTCACCGGCGAAATCCGCATGACCGGCAGCGGCCAGGAGTTGCTGGCCAATCCCCAGGTGCGCGAAGCCTATCTGGGCGGTCACTAACGATGGCGGCGGTCCGCGGGCGCGCTCTGGTCGCGGGCCACGCCCGGGGACGCCTGGCCTGGGCGCCCCTGGGCCTGAGTTTCTGGGGTGGCGTCGATCCGGCCAGCGGCCGGGTGATCGATCGCCACCATCCCCTGCACGGTCTGGAGCTGGCCGGTCGCATACTGGCCATCCCCAGCGGACGCGGCTCCTGTACCGGCAGCGCCGTGCTCCTGGAGCTGTTGCTGGCGGGACGCGGACCGGCAGCGCTGGTACTGGCCGAGCCGGACGAGATCCTCAGCCTGGGTGCCATCGTCGCGGAAGAACTCTTCGGTCGCTCCCTGCCGGTGGTCAGCCTAGGCGCCGCAGCCTTCGCGGCCCTGGCCGAGTGCGACGAGATCGCGGTAGCCGATGGCTGGGTCGGAACGCCGAATAGCCACTTTGCCGAAATGGAGCCGCCTGACATCGCCGAGCTCCAGCTGAGCGTGACCGACCAGGCGATGCTGGATGGCGCCCAGGGCAAGGCCGTCCAGGCGGCCATGAAGATCCTGGTACGCATGGCGCAGCTGCAGGGCGCCCGCGAACTGCTCGACATCACCCAGGCCCATATCGACGGCTGTATCTACACCGGCCCGGCCAGTCTGGCCTTTGCCCAGCGGCTGGTGGAGTGGGGCGGTCGGGTGCGGGTGCCCACCAGTCTCAATGCGGTGTCCGTGGACCAGCGTCGTTGGCGTGAGCAGGGCGTCGACCCGGCGCTGGGCGAGCCGGCCAGCGCTCTGGCCGAGGCCTATGTGGCCCTGGGTTGTCGCCCCACCTTCACCTGCGCGCCCTATCTGCTGGACAGTGCTCCCGCGCTGGGCGAGCAGGTGGTCTGGGCCGAATCCAACGCCGTGGTCTTCGCCAACAGCGTGCTGGGCGCGCGCACCCAGAAGTACGCCGACTTTCTCGATATCTGCACCGCCCTGACCGGACGGGCACCCCGGGCCGGCTGCCACTTGGACAGCGGCCGCCGCGCGGCCAAGGTGTTCCGGGTCAGCATGCCCGCGGGCCATGACGACGCCTTCTATCCGCTGCTCGGCTACTGGATCGGCCTGCGCTTGCCCACCCGGATTCCCGCGGTGCTGGGGCTGGAACACGCCCAGCCCAGCCGCGACGATCTCAAGGCCTTTGGCGCCGCCTTCGCCACCACCTCGGCGGCGCCGCTGTTTCATCTGGTCGGGGTAACGCCCGAGGCGCCGACCCTGGCTGCGGTCGCCGCGCCTGAGCTGGAGGTCGAGGACATCGAGCTGGCCGATCTGCGTCAGGCCTGGGCCGAACTGGACAGCGCCACTGCCTGCGAGGTCCAGCTGGTAGCCCTGGGTAATCCGCATTTCTCTGCCGAGGAATGCCAGCGGCTGGCCGAACTATGCCGGGGCCGGTACAAGCATCCCGGGGTAGCCCTGGTGATTACCCTCGGGCGGGACGTGCGCGAAGCGGCCGGGCGGAACGGTAGCCTGGCCGAACTGGAAGCCTTCGGTGCCCAGCTGGTGGGGGACACCTGCTGGTGCATGCTCGGCGAACCCCTGGTGCCGCCCCTGGCCCTTACCCTGCTGACCAACTCTGGCAAGTTCGCCCACTATGGCCCGGGCCTCACCGGTCGCGAGCTGCGCTTCGCCGGCCTGGCCGCCTGCGTGGAAGCGGCCTGCACCGGACTGGCGCCGGCCGGACCGCCCGCCTGGCTCGCATCGGCGGACTTATCCAGCTGATAGTGGGCTCGGGTTCTGTACAGGAATTCCGTGGATCGTCCTGTGGATAAGCTTGGCATAGCCGGATGCGAAGCCCAGGGCGCCTGGTCTGGCGGGAACTGTTCAAAAAATCGCCAGTGCAAGAAAAACCTCGAGATACCAAGGCGTTATAACTGATCCGCTGGATTCCCAGCGATCTGAGTATTCGCCTGACCAACGTCCCTGAGCTATCGTGGGTCTCGGCCAAACTCCCTCGCAGAAGGAATCTTTCATGTCTTCGATCTTCATCACCGGCGCTACCTCCGGCTTCGGCGCCGCCACCGCTCGCCGCTTCGCCAAGGACGGCTGGTCGATCGTCATCACCGGCCGCCGCGAGGATCGCCTGCACGCCTTGGCCGAGGAATTGTCCGGGCAGGCCAAGGTGCTGCCGCTGGTGCTGGACGTCCAGGATCGCGCCGCCGTGGAAGCCGCGGTCGCCGGCCTGCCGGAGGAATTCAACCAGCTGCGCGCCCTGGTCAACAACGCCGGTCTGGCGTTGGGCAACACCCCCGCCCAGAGCTGCGACCTGGACGACTGGGACACCATGGTCGATACCAACATCAAGGGCATGCTCTATTGCACCCGCCTGCTGTTGCCCCGACTGATCGCCCATGGCGCCGGTGCCGGCATCGTCAACCTGGGCTCGGTGGCGGGCGACTATCCCTATCCGGGCAGCCACGTCTATGGCGCCACCAAGGCCTTCCTCAAGCAATTCAGTCTGAGCCTGAGATCGGACCTGCTGGGCACTGGGGTGCGGGTGACCAACATCGAGCCGGGCCTGTCGGAAAGCGAGTTCTCGGTGGTGCGCTTCGGTGGCGACAAGGCCAAGGCCGATGCGGTCTATGCCGGTACCGAACCCCTGACCCCGGACGACATCGCCGAATCCATCCACTGGACCCTCAACCAACCCAAGCACGTCAACATCAACCGCATTCAGCTGATGGCGACCTGCCAGGCGTTCAGTAACTTCAACATCCATCGCAACAGCTGAGGCCGCTCGCTCGGTTCTGATCAAACATCGCCGAGCACCGCACTGTTCGTAGTGGACTAGAGCACCTTGACCGCCCGACCGATGAACTGGATCGGTCCGGTGGGTCGGCCGGTGGGCGAGCCGCCCTGGTCTTCCAGGGTGAGTTCGAACAGCTGATTGGCTTCCAGCGGCGGCAGCTGGTCCAGCGGCACCTGCAGGGTACGCCCCGGCTCGACCAAGCCCAGTGACACGGGGCCCTGCCAGGCATCGGCCTTGGTCCAGAATTGCAGCGCCTTGCCGCTCGGCACGGCGTCGCGCCCTAGGGGAATCAGCTGCAGGTCACGGGCACTGGCGGTCTGGATCACCCAACCGGGCGTACGGTCGTCAGGTGCTGCCAGCACCACCAGGTAACTTGGCGTGGGTACCGGGCGCAGCAGTAGCAGCACCGCGAGCACCAGACTGGCGGCCAGCCCTGCCGCACTCAGGCCCTGCCAGAGCGCCAGGCGCTGCCACAGCGACTCGCGCCGGGGGGTGACCTTGGCGTCGGCCTCGCCCAGACTGCGCTCGATGCGCGGCCACAGATTCGCGCCGGGTTGGACGGGTGGCACCCGCTCGGCCAGCGGCTGCAGACGCGCCTCCCAGCGCGCCACGGCGGCTGCCAGCAGGGCGTCCGTCGTCAGCGCACCTTCCACCCGCCGACGCTCCTCGGCGTCCAGGGTGCCGAGCACGTATTCGCCGGCCAGGCGTTCGCGCTCTTCGTCCGGGAGCAGGGTGGTGTCGCCGTTCATGTCATGCACTCCCTTAGCGCCTTGAGGCCTCGCGTGATCCAGCTCTTCACCGTGCCCAGGGGCGCCTGCAGGCGCTGGGCGATCTCGCCATGGGAGCAGCCGTCCAGGTAGGCAGCCAGGATGGCCTCCCGCCGTGGCGCTTCCAGGTTCTGCAGGCAGCCCTCCAGGCGGCGGCCGTTGGCCTCTCGCACCGGATCGGCAAACTCGGCCAGGGGTTCCCAGCAGTCCGCCAGGGGCACCAGCCGCTGGCGATCGCGCAGGGCGTTGAGCGCGAGGTTGCGCGCTACGCTGCACATCCAGCCACGCGCCGAACCACGCTCCGGGGCGAACCCGGCGGCGCCGCGCCAGATGCGCAGAAAGGCGTCGTGGAGGATGTCCTCGGCCAGCCCGCGATCACGCACTAGGCGCAGGACGATGCCCAGCAGCAGCGGCGCCTCGGTCTGGTAGAGCCGCTGCAGGGCGGCGCGCTCGCCCCGGGCGCAGGCGGCGAGCAGGGCCTCAGGGTCATGGGGACGGTCGGTCACTAGGTCACGCCAGGCTCGGGGGCGCCAGGGGTGGCGACCGGATCAGCCGAGCCTAGCCGATCCGGTCGTGGCTGTCCCCTGGACCTCAGCCCTTCTTCCAGAACAGATAGTCGGCCTGGTAATTGACGGTCTGCTGTTCGCCCTTGTTGGCCGCGGTACAGGCCTTGGTCGGCGCGACGCCACCCTTGAGCGCGGTGCGCTGGATGTAGGTGGTGCCCTGGAAGGCGCCCTTGCCCTCGGCAGGCGCGGCCTCCACCAGTTGATAGGGCAGGTTGCCGGCGCCGGCGGGGGCGACGGCCAGTTGCTTGCCGACCACCTTGGAGCCGTCACTGGCTTCCCAGGTCGCGGGCGGACCGTAGTAGCGCCCCACCGGCTTGCCCTGGCGATCATGCAAGTCGGCCTTGGGGCCGACAAAGAACCACTCGGTCTGGCCGGGCATGTCCTTCTTGTCACGGCACTCGTAGACGATGGTGCCCTTGCCCACGGTTTCCAGCATCAGGCTGTTGCCGGCGGGGACACGGACGGCCTCGGGCAGCTCGCCCTGGGCTAGCAGCGGGGTGCTCAACAGGGCGGTCAGGGCCAGGATGCTGCAACGGCTGGAGATATTGTTCATGCACTTGCTCCGGATTGAGAGGGGGCACAGTCGGCTGGACTGTAGGGGCTATACCCGGCAGCCGGGGCCTTGGATGCAGCTGTCATAAAAAATTTTCAATTTAGCGGCATAGTCGCCACCGCCTCACGGCCGAACCGCTCTGTCCTGCGGTTTCTGTCAGCCTACCGTCAGCCTGGTTTCAGCGATCCCTAAGGTTGTTCGGCGATAGTGGCGGCGGGCCGCGAGCCCGTCTTTCCCAGCCTGCCGGAGTCCTGCCGCGTGTCCTCCATCCCGAGTCCGGCGCGCCTGCGCCTCGAAAGTCTGGCGCTGTGCCTGCTGGCGGTGCTGCTGTTCACCCTCGGACTGTGGGAGCAGCCTTTCATCGGCTTCGACGGCCGCTTCGCGCTGTTCGCCCAGGAGATGTTTCGCCACGGGGCCAGTGCCTTCCCGACCAGTTACGGACAGCCCTATCCGGACTATCCCGCCACCTCGACGCTGCTGATCGACGTCTTCGCCCAGCTATTCGGCGAGGTCAATCGCCTGGCCACGGTGATTCCCACCGCGCTGGCCTCCGCGGCCATCGTCGGTCTGCTCTATCGCCTGCTGGCCGAGCGGTCCCGCGCCTGGGGCCTGCTGGCGGTACTGGTGCTGCTGCTCACCAACGGCTTTCTGGCCAAGGCCCGCTCCATCTGCCTCGATCAGTTCGTTACCCTGGCGGCGCTGGGCTGCTTCTATCTGCTGTGGAGCGCCGACCAGCGCGGCCTGCCCCGGCGGCGCGCGCTGGTGTTCCTGTGCCTGGCCGCCGGCTTCGCCGTGCGCGGACCCCTGGGGCTGATCGAGCCCTGTGGCGTGGTCTGCGTCTACTGGCTGCTGCAGGGCGACTGGCGGCGCAGCTTCGGCTACGGGCTGGTGGGCGCCGTGGTGCTGGCGCTGTGCGGCGCCCTGCTGTTTGGCCTGGCCTGGCGTACCGGCGGCCCGGTCTTTGTCGAAGACGTGCTGCGCATGCAGGTCTCCGGGCGGCTGGACGACACCGACGGTGCCGGCTATCCCTGGTGGTACTTCCTGCAACTGGGGCTCTATCGCTATGCGCCGGCCTTTCCCCTGGCACTGCTGGCCTTGCCGACGCTGAGGCACCACTGGCGGCTGCGCCATGAGCAGGCGGACAGCCGCCTGCTGCTCCAGCTGGCCGGCTTCGCCACGCTAATCGTGGTGGCCCTGTCGATACCCACCTTCAAGAAGCCCTATTACATCCTTCCGGCTATCCCGGCCTGCGCCGCCCTCGGCGCCTGGGTGCTGCTGCAGGGGCAGGGTGCCCTGGCCTGGGTACGGCGGCTGTTCCTGCCGCTGCTGGTGATCTTCCCGCTGGTGCTCGGGGTGCTGGTCAAGCTACAGCAGCCCAAGCTGCAGGCCGCGGGCTGGTGGCCTGAACTTGATCTGCGCTTCCTGCTGGGCGCCTTTGCCATCCTGACGCTGTTCGCCCTGGTGGCCGCCTGGCGCGAGCGCGGCGCCTTCCGCCTGGGCATGCCCCTGGCCGCGGCAGCCCTGGCGCAATGGCTGCTGGTGGTGCTGGCGCTGGATCCGATGCAGGCGCTGCGCTACGACACCCGGGTCTTTGTCACCCGCCTGGAAAGCCTGCGCCAGGGGGAGCCCGGGCAACTGGTGTTCCTTGGCCTGGGCCAGGACACCAAGGCCTTTCGCTACCTGATGAATCTGGACTACGACGTGCCCCTGCCGACCTTCCTCGATATCGGCCAGGCGGCGCAGCTCGCCCAGGTCACCCGACCCGCCTATGTGCTGCTCGACGCCGACAGCCAGCCCGCTCTGGCCGGCACCCCGCTGGCCAGTCGCCGACCGGTGCTGGAAGGGCGCTTCAACGACAACCGCTGGCAGGCCTACTACCTGCCCTGAGGCCGCTGTGATGACCGATTTGCCCGATTTCAAACGTCGCCGGCTGTGCCTGGCGCTGGCCGGTCTGCCGCTGCTGGCCGCCTGCAAGCCGACCCAGCGCTACGGCCTGCCGGAACACCGCGCACTCTGGTTCGAACGGCATGCCTTCGAACCCCTGGCGCCGCTGCCGTCGCGCAGCAGCTTCCTGCTCGGCGTGCTGCCGGATACCCAGTACTACAGCGAGAACAATCACGAGATGCTGCCCAATGGCCGGCGGGTGAAGCGCTATGGTCACCTGGGCTATTCGCCGGCGTTGGCCTTTCATGCTCAGACCCGTTGGCTGGCGCACAACGCCGCGGCCCTGAACCTGCCCTTCGTGGTGCACCTGGGCGATCTGGTGGAAAACGCCGAGCAGCGCGGCGAGTGGGCCCTGGCCAGTCATGCCATGGCACGTCTGGAGCAGGCTGGCGTGCCCTACAGCGTCATGACCGGCGACCATGATGTCGTCGACCTCTACACCGAGGATCGCCTGCGCGACGGTCGCGAACTTTTCACCCAGTACTTCGGCCGCGAGCGAGCGGCGCGCCAGGCTACCTTCATCGAACGCGATGTCACCGGCCTCAACGAGGCCCATCGTTTTTCGGCCCTAGGGCAGGGCTTCCTGCTGCTGACCCTGGACTGGTGCCCCTCGGACCAGAGTCTGGACTGGGCCCAGGGCATGCTGGATCGCTATCCGCACCTGCCGACCATCCTGGCCTCGCACAACATCGTCGACCTGGTGAACGGCCAGGCCGTGCTTTCCACCCGCCGCAACGACACCGGGGTGCGGCTATGGCATCGGCTGATTCGCCGCAACGATCAGATCTTTCTGACCCTCAACGGCCACAACCACGGCAGCGGTCATCTGCGGCTGACCAATGACCTGGGCCATCCCGTGGATCTGCTACTGATCAACTACCAGACCGAATACGCCGGCGGCAACGGCCTGCTGCGGCTGCTGGAACTGGACCTGGCGCGGGGCCGGCTGGAGGCCTTCACCTATTCGCCCTGGGTCGCCTATCGCCAGCAGAGCGGCGACCTGCCGGTGTGGCTGGGCAGCGATCCGCGCGACACCTATTCCGCCGCGGTGCTGGCGCCCCTGGCCTCGCCGCAGTTCGACAACAGATTCGTGCTCAAGGTGGATTTCGCCACACGCTTCGCCGGCTTTGGCGGCTATACCGCGCAGTTGCCGGCGGTGGCGGAAGAGGGCGTGCTGGCGCGGCTGCGCCAGCAGTTGGGGATCACCTAGGAGCCTGCTCAAAGGCTCGCGAGCTAGAGGCAAACAAGGCGAAAATGGCTGAGGAAGCGGAGTTTACAAATAGTAAATGAGCATTCCGAAGCCATTTTTAACGCCGTTTGGCCGACGCGCAGCAGCCTTTGAGCAGGCTCTGAAAGGTCAGGCGGCTAACAGCCAGCCACCGGCCACGGCAGTGGCGACGCCGGCGAGTCGCACCAGCGGCGTGGCCGCCTGGGGCAGGTAGCGTACCACGGCATAGCCCAGGCCATGCAGGGTGGCGGTGGCGGCGACGAAGCCCAGGGCATAGGCCCAGGGATTGCCCATTTCCGGCAATTCCAGACCATGGGCCACGCCGTGGAACAGGGCGAAGGCGGCGGTCAGGCTGACGGCTGCGGCCACCGGCGGACGGGCGGCCAGGGCCACCAGCAGGCCCAGGGCCAGCACCGAAGCGGCGATGCCGGTCTCCAGCAAGGGCAGCTCCAGCCCGGCAAAGCCCAGCAGACCGCCGATCAGCATGGTGCCGACAAAGGCGCAGGGCAGCGCCAGGCGCGCCTTGCCCTGCTGCTGGGCGGCCCAGAGGCCCACGGCCAGCATGGCCAGCAGGTGGTCGAGACCGGTCAGGGGGTGCAGCACCCCGGCGGCCAGGCCGTTCTCGGCGTGACCCGGATGGGCGAAAGCCAGGGCCGGGGCGAGCAGCAGGGCGGCGGTGGCGAGGATCTTGGTGTGTTTCATGGTGGCTCCTTGGGGATGAAATCCTGGACTCAGAACCTGCTCACGACCTGCTGCGCGTCGGCCAAACGGCGTTGAAAAGTCCTTCGGAATGCTCATTTACCACTTGTAAACTCCGCTTCCTCAGGCCTTTTCGCCTCGTTTGTCTCTAGCTCGCGAGGTCGTGAGCAGGTTCCTAGGCGGCGGTCAGCAGACCCTGCTTCTCGATGAAGGCGATGATCTCTTCCAGGCCCAGACCGGTCTTCTGGTTGCTGAAGACGAAGGGCTTGTCGCCACGCATCTTGCGGGTGTCGCGGTCCATCACCTCCAGAGAGGCGCCGACCTGCTCGGCCAGATCGATCTTGTTGATCACCAGCAGATCCGACTTGCAGATGCCAGGGCCGCCCTTGCGCGGCAGCTTGTCGCCGGCCGAGACGTCGATGACGTAGAGGGTCAGGTCGGACAGCTCGGGGCTGAAGGTGGCGGAGAGGTTGTCGCCCCCAGATTCCACCAGGATCAGGTCCAGACCGGGGAAGCGGCGATTGAGCTGGTCAACTGCCTCCAGATTGATGGAGGCGTCTTCGCGGATGGCGGTGTGCGGACAGCCGCCGGTCTCCACGCCGAGGATGCGTTCGGGCGCCAGGGCCTCGTTGCGCACCAGGAAATCTGCGTCTTCGCGGGTGTAGATGTCGTTGGTCACCACCGCCAGGTTATAGCGCTCGCGCAGGGCGCGGCAGAGGGCCAGGGTGAGGGCGGTCTTGCCGGAGCCGACCGGTCCGCCGATACCGACGCGCAGGGGTTGGGTAGTCATCAAGGGATCTCCTAGGAACGGAACAGGCGGCTGTACTGCCGCTCGTGGGCCATGCTGCTGAGGGCCAGGCCGAAGGGGGCGCCGCCCCAGGTCGCTTCGGGCAGCTCGGCGGCCTGCTCGGCCGTGGCGGCCAGGGTCGGCAGCAGAAGGGAGGTGAGGCGCTGGGCGGCTTGCTGGCCCAGCGGCAGGGTTTTCATCAGTACCGCCAGCTGATTCTCCAGCCAGGTCCACAGCCAGGCGTCCAGGGCGGCCCGGGGGGCGATCGCCCAGGCCCGGGCGGCCAGCGCCCAACCCAGGGCGAAGGTCGGGGTCAGCTCGGCGAGCAGGCGCCGGCTGGCGTCATCCAGCTCCGGCAGACCGAGCAGCAGCTGCGCCAGGGAATAGCCGGTCTGGCGACTTTCCAGCTGGAATTCCGCGGTCTCGCGACTGGCGCGGTGACGCTCGGCCAGTTCGCCCAGGCGCGTCCATTCGCTGGCCGCCGCAGCTTCGCAGTGGGCCAGCAGCAGCGGCGCCTCGAAGCGCGCCAGATTGAGTTCGAGATTGTCGCGCAGCCAGACCTCGGCCTCCGCCGCGCTGCGGATCAGGCCGCTGTCGATGGCCAGTTCCAGTCCCTGGGAATAGCTGTAGCCGCCAATGGGCAACTGAGGACTGGCCAGGCGCAGCAGCGCGAACGGCGCATTCACGTGCGCACGCCGAAGTGGTGCAGCTTGGGCGCGTAGTTGAAGCCTTCCTCGCCATGGTGCGAGTGATGGTGGCCACCACCGTAGGCGCCATGCTCGGGCTGGAAGCCCGCTTCGATCTCGCTGACCTGGGCGCCGAGCTGCTCCAGCATGGCCTTGAGCACATAGTCGTCCAGCAACCGCAGCCAGCCATCGCCGATCTGCAGGGCGACGTGGCGATTGCCCAGGTGGTAGGCGGCGCGGGTCAGCTCGAAGGCACTGGCGCAGATCACATGTAGCAGTTTTTCCGGCCGGGCGACGACCCGCACGATGCGGCCATCGCGGGCTTCCAGACAGTCGCCATCGGCCAGCGGCGGTTGTCCGCGTTCGAGAAACAGGCCGATGTCTTCGCCGGCACTGGTGGTGGCTCTGAGGCGACTCTTGCTGCGGGCGTCGTAGGTGAGGTGGAGTTCGGCGTCCCAGGTATCCCGGGGCGCGCAGCGGCGTTGGACGACCAGCATGGCAGGACTCTTGGCAGTTTTGCCCAGCTCTACAGCAAGGGGCCTGCCAAGGCGCGCAAGTCGCCTGGTTATGGGGCGCCGGAAGTTGACCTGGCGTTCAGGTTGCTCTTATTTGGTGCGCCATTGCGTCGGCCAGCAAGGCAACGCCCTCCTTTGGGGCGTTGATGCGTTCGCCGCGTCGCCAGTGCTTGCTGCCGATCAGGATCAGCTTGAGCTGCTGCACCATCTTCGCCGCCGGCCACAGCGGCGGCGGTGTGGTCAGCGGCGGCGGATCGATCAACTCCGGCAGGGTGGCGAACACCGTCTTCACCACCAGGTCGGCCAGGACATCGATCTGCGACGGACTCAGATGGGGCAGCCGACCCAGGGCGAGCAGGTCGCGGGCCAGGTCCTGGGTGATGCGCTGGCGCAACTCGGCGATGGCCTGGCGCACGGCCTGGGAGCCGCCGTATTGCTCTCGGGCGAGAAAGAGGAACTGATCGCGGTTGTCGCTCACGGCGCCGAGAAAGATCTCCACCGAAGCCTCGATCATGCCGCGCTGCTGCAATTCGTGATGACGCACCTGGCGCAGGGCGTCGCGAAAGGTGTCGCCCACCTCGGCCACCAGGGCCAGGCCGAAGGTTTCCATGTCGCTGAAGTGGCGATAGAAGCCCGCCGGGACGATGCCGGCCTGGCGACTCACCTCGCGCAGGCTGAGACTGCCGAAGCCGCGGCCGCTGTTCATCAGCAGGCGCGCCGATTCCAGCAGCGCCTGGCGCGTTTGCAGCTTCTGCTGGGCACGAATCGACATGGAGAGATTCCGGGAGAGAAGGCGGCACTGTAGCAAAGGATGCCCCTGCTGACTCCAAGGGTTTTCCACGACCGCCGGGTGGTAGGCTCTGGCCCGAGCCTTGCCTTGAGAGCGTCATGAATCTCGACAACCGTATCAAGTTTCGCCACCTGCTGTGCTTTCTGGAGATCGCCCAGCAGCGCAGCTTTGCCAAGGCCGCCGATGCCATCGCCGTGTCCCAGCCGGCCATTTCCAAGACCATCCGCGAACTCGAGGAGATCCTTGAGGTGCGCCTGTTCGAACGCGGCAAGGGCGAGGTGACCCTGACCGACGCAGGCCTGCTGTTCCTGCGCCATGCCGGTCCCTGCGTCCAGGCCCTGCGCGAGGGAATGCAACTAGTGCGCGGCGGCGAGGCCGGTGGCCTGGTACGGGTCGGAGTGCTGTCGACGGTGGAAAGCCAGGTGCTGCCCGAGGTCTTGGCGCGGCTGCACGAGCGGCATCGGCAATTGATCGTCAACGTCGCCACCGGCCCCAGTGCCTATCTGCTGGGCCAGCTGCGTGTTGGCGATCTGGATCTGGTAGTCGGGCGCATGACCGACAGCCCCGACATCCACGGCCTCGACTTCGAGCACCTCTATACCGAGGCCCTGACCTTGGTGGTCCGTCCGGGGCATCCACTGAGCCAGGCGCTGCCGGCGGACCTGGCGACCCTGGCGCGCTATCCCCTGGTGCTGCCCTTGCCCGGTACCACCATCCGCCGCCACGCCGAGAGTCTCTTCGTCCAGTGCGGCATCCCGCTCAGTCCCCAGCGCCTGGAAACCCTGTCGCCGACCCTGAGCCGCCAGTATGTCCGTCAGAGCGAGGCCCTGTGGATCGCCCCGCTGGATGCGGTACGCCGCGACCTGGCCAGCGGCGAGCTGATCGAGGTGGAGCTTGGCGTCCGCGAAGCCGGCGGCTCGGTCGGCATCTGCCGCAATGGCAGCGTGGCCCTGTCGCTGGCCACCCAGAGATTCTGCGACGTCTTGCGCGAAGTGGCCGGCGAGCTAACCCATAACCACTAGGTTATGGAGAAGGGCGCACCTTTCAATTCAGCCAGGCTGCGTCCTGGGCCACACTGGGATCAGCCAGCCCTTGGCTTCGATCCTTCCGTGGAGCATTCCAATGCATAACAAGCCCCACGACGTTCGCTACGTCGCCCGTGATCGCACCTGGCATCCCCAGGCCTATACGCCCGCCTACAAATCCTCGATTCCCCGCTCGCCGCGCCAGGCGCTGGTTAGCCTGCAGCACCAGACTGTGTCCGAGCGCAGCGGCCCGGACTTCTCGCGGCTGCCCCTGGGGCCCCACGACAACGACCTGCTGCTCAACTTCGGCACCGGCCAGTTGCCTCAGGGTGAACGCATCATCCTGTTCGGCACCCTGCGTGACCAGTTCGGCAAGCCGGTGCCCAATTCCCTAGTGGAGATCTGGCAGGCCAACGCCGGTGGCCGCTACCGGCACAAGAACGACGTCTACCTGGCGCCGCTCGACCCCAACTTCGGTGGCGTCGGCCGCACCCGTACCGACAGCCAGGGCAACTATGTCTTCCGTACCGTCCGCCCGGGTCCTTATCCCTGGCGCAACGGCAGCAACGACTGGCGCCCGGCGCACATTCACGTCTCGGTCATGGGCCCGGCCATCGCCACCCGGCTGATCACCCAGCTCTACTTCGAGGGCGATCCGCTGATCCCGCTGTGCCCCATCGTCAAGTCCATTGCCGATCCCGATGCCGTGCAGACCCTCATCGCCCGCCTGGACATGAGCATGGCCAATCCCATGGACTGCCTGGCCTATCGCTTCGACATCGTCACCCGCGGCGCGCGGCAGACGTTCTTCGAACATCATTGAGGACGCAGACATGACCCCCAACCGCCACGACCTGCTGCCAGAAACACCCTCCCAGACCGCCGGCCCCTACGTGCACATCGGCCTGGCCCTGGCCGCCGCCGGCAACCCCACCCGCGAGGTCGAGATCTGGAACCAGCTGGCCAAGCCTGGTGCCCCGGGCGAGCACATCCTGCTCACCGGCCAGGTGTTCGACGGCAATGGCAACCTGGTACGCGACTCCTTCCTGGAGTTCTGGCAGGCCGATCACCAGGGTCAGTACGATCCGGTCTACGACGTGGAGAAGGCCTTCAACGGCTTCGGCCGCACCGCCACCACCTTCGATGCCGGTGACTGGACGCTGCACACCATCAAGCCCGGCCAGGTCGCCGACCAGCGCGGCCAGCCCATGGCGCCGCACATCAACGTCACCCTGTTCGCCCGCGGCATCAACATCCACCTGCAGACGCGCCTCTACTTCGACGACGAAGCCGAGGCCAATGCCCGCTGCCCGGTCTACAACCTGCCGGAACCGGAGCGCCGACCGACTCTGCTGGCACGCCGCTGCGAGATCGATGGCCGCCTGGCCTATCGCTTCGACATCCACCTGCAGGGCCCGCAGGAAACCGTCTTCTTCGACATCTGAGGGCCCAGACAGCAAAAAGCCCTGTCAAGGCAGGGCTTTTTCATTGGCGTGATCCGTAGTTCAGATGCGGTATGTGGTCTTGGTCATCACCTTGGACACCAGACTCATGCCGTATTTGACCGGGGTGGGAAAGCGCCAGCCACCGGCCGCCAGAGCGTGCTCGGCGTGCTGCTCTTCATCGATGCGCATCTGTTCCAGCACCGCGCGGGACTTGGCGTCGGCCGCCGGCAGCTTGTCCAGGTGCTCGTCCAGATGGCGGCAGACCTGATTCTCGGTGGCGGCGACGAAGCCCAGGCTCAGGCGATCGCTGATCAGCCCGGCACCGGCGCCGATCCCGAAGGACAGGCCATAGAACAGCGGATTGAGCAGGCTGGGGCGCTCACCCAGGGCGCGGATGCGCTGCTCGCACCAGGCCAGGTGGTCGATCTCCTCGTCCGCCGCGCGCTCCATCTCTTCCCGGACTTCCGGCAACTTGGCGGTCAGCGCCTGGCCCTGGTACAGCGCCTGGGCGCAGACCTCGCCGGTGTGGTTGATGCGCATGAGACCGGCCGCATGACGGCGTTCCTCGTCGCTCAGCTCAGCATCTTTCAGCGGAATGGCCGGCGAGCTGCGCGTGGGGGCGCCACTGAAGGGCGTCAGGGTACGCAAGGCGGTATCCGCCTGGATCAGCAGTCGATCGAGGGGGGAGTAGAGGCGCTTGGATCTCAAGGTGATCTCCTTGGCGGGCGAAGGGAGGACAGGATGTGGCTCAGCCCGGAGGCCAGGTCATCTGCCGCTTGCCCAGCACATGCATATGGATGTGATAGACCGTCTGGCCACCCAAGGCGTTGCAATTCATGGCCACGCGGAAGCCTTCCTCGCAGCCCTGCTCCTGCGCCAGGCGCTGGGCGGTGAAGAGGATATGGCCGGCGAGCTGCTTGTCGTCGGCCTCGCTGAGGTCGTGCAGGGTCGCGATGTGCTTCTTGGGGATGACCAGAAAGTGCACGGGCGCTTGCGGGGCGATGTCATGGAAGGCCATGACCTGATCGTCCTCGTAGAGCACCTTGGCCGGAATGTCTCCGGCGACGATCTTGCAGAACAGACAATCCACGTCGATCTCCTGCTGGCTGAATAGCGTCCAAGTGTACCAGCGGCTGTGCCCTGGGGTCAGGTGCGGCCGGCGGGATCACCCTTACGCGGGTTGAAAGAGTTTGCCGATCCGCACCGCGGCCGCACGCACCAGGGCGCGGGGCAAGAGGCGCGGCAACAGGCTGCCCAGGCGATTGCGCCAGCCCGGCACGATCACCGCCTGGCGCCGCTCCAGTCCACGCACCGCGGCCAGGGCCACCTCCTCGGCGGACATCAGCAGCTTGCCCTGCTCCATGCGCCCGGTGTGCAGCCCGGCATTCTTGAAGAAGGCGGTACGGGTCGGCCCGGGGCAGAGCACCGACACCGACACCCCGCGCTTCTTGAGTTCTTCGCGCAGGCCCTCGGAAAAGTGCAGGACATAGGCCTTGGTCGCCGCATAGCTGCTCATGTAGGGAATCGGCTGGAAAGCCGCGGTCGAGGCGACGTTGAGGATCTGGCCGCCGCCCTGGATCGCCATGTGCTGGCCCAGGGCATGGCACAGGCGGGTGAGCGCCAGGATGTTCAGCTCCAGCTGCTCCTGTACCCGCGGCCAGTCAGCGGCGAGAAAATCCCCGCCGCTGCCGATCCCGGCGCAGTTGACCAGCAGGCCGATGGCTCTCTCGCTCTGCTCCAGCTCGTGCAGCAGACCGGTCAGGTGCAGCGGCTCCGCTAGGTCGCAGACCCGGTACAGCACCTCCACGTCGAAGCGCTGGGCCAGTTCGGCGGCGATGCTCTCCAGCTTGTCCTTGCGCCGCGCCAGCAGGATCAGCGGCTGACCCCGCCGCGCCAGGGCCTCGGCCAGGGCCAGGCCGATCCCGCACGAGGCACCGGTTACCAGGGCATAACGCTGCATACTGCTTTCTCCAGGAAAACGCCGGTCGCCGGCGGATTCGCCGTGGACCTAGTAGGGTTTGACCACCACCAGGATGACGATGGCGATGAGCACCAGTACCGGCACCTCGTTGAACCAGCGATAGAACACATGGCTGCGCTTGTTCTCGCCGCGCTCGAAACGCTTGCGCATGGCGCCGCAGACATGGTGATAACCGATCAGCACCACCACCAGCGCCAGCTTGGTGTGCATCCAGCCCTGCGTCATCCAGCTCGGATTGATCAGCAGCAGGCCGATGCCGAACACCAGCGTGAGGATCATCGCCGGCAGCATGATGCCGCGGTACAGCTTGCGCTCCATCAGGCAGAAGCGCTCGTGGCTCACGGCGTCGCTGCTCTGGGCGTGATAGACGAACAGGCGCGGCAGATAGAACAGGCCGGCGAACCAGCAGACCAGGGCAATCAGGTGGAAGGCTTTCAACCAAAGATAGAGCATCGGGGCGTTCTCCTTATCAGGCGGCGCGATATTAGAGTGGCGCCGACGGCAAGTCATTCACTCCAGTCATCTCGGCCAGCCTCCCGTGGTCGCCCAATAGTTGACCCTTTTGCTCGGGCAAGCGGATAATTTCCTGACTGAATTGTGTTCGGCGCAAGCCGGGAGACTACGGCAATGACCATTGAAACCTTCACCCCGACCCCCCTGCAGTTCACCCTGGGCGCGGCCAGCAAGGTGAAGAACCTGATCGAGGAAGAGGGCAATCCCCGCCTGAAGCTGCGCGTCTTCGTCACGGGTGGCGGCTGCTCGGGCTTCCAGTACGGCTTCACCTTCGATGAAGATTCCGCCGACGACGACACCGTCATCGAGCGCGATGGCGTGCACCTGGTGGTGGATCCCATGAGCTTCCAGTACCTGGCCGGCGCCGAGGTGGACTACCAGGAAGGCCTGGAAGGCTCGCGCTTCGTCATCAAGAATCCCAATGCCGCCACCACCTGCGGCTGCGGTCAGTCCTTCTCCATCTGACCTGAGCCGCGCCCGGCCTAGTGTGGGTAGAGTGCACCCAGGACCCGGAGCCCGCTGGCTCCGGTGACCTCAGGGCAATTGCCGGGTAGCCGTTTGCAGAAGCGCTGGGCCAGCCAGGCAAAGGCCATGGCTTCCAGCCAGTCCGGCGAGACGTCATAGGCCGCAGTGCTCTGCACCCTGGCTGGCGCCAGTTGCCGCGCCAGACGCGCCATCAGATCCTGATTGTGCGCCCCGCCGCCACAGACCAGCACCTCGTCCACCGCCTGGGTGGCCAGGATGCTGTCGGCGATGCTGCGAGCGCTCAGCTCGGCCAAGGTGGCCTGGACATCCGCCGGATCCAGCGCCTCATGCTGGGCGAGCTGTCCCTGTAGCCAGGGCAGATTGAAGTGCTCGCGTCCGGTGCTCTTCGGTCCGCTCTTCATGAAGAAGGGATCGCTCAGCAGCCGTTGCAGCAGCGCCGGCACGACCTTTCCCTGCGCCGCCCAGGTGCCATCGGCATCGAAGAGCTGCCCCTGGCTATGGTGGATCCAGGCATCCAGCAGCACGTTGCCCGGTCCGCAATCGAAGCCCCGTACCGGCAGCCCCGGCGCCAGCAGGGTTACGTTGCTGAAGCCACCGATGTTGAGCACCGCACGCGGGCGATCCAGGCCGAAGAGATCGGCATGAAAGGCCGGGACCAGCGGCGCGCCCTGACCACCGGCGGCCAGGTCGCGGCGGCGGAAGTCGGCGACCACGTCGATACCGCTCAACTCGGCCAGCAGGGCGGCATCGCCGATCTGCAGGGTGTAGCCCTGGGCCGGCAGATGGCGGATGGTCTGGCCGTGGCTGCCCACGGCGCGGATATCCGCGGAGGTCAGTCCCTGCTGGGCCAGCAGCTCGGCGATACCCTGGGCGGCCAGCCTGACCCAGGCCTGTTCGGCCCGGGCGATGCGCTCGATCTCGTTGTCGCCGGGCGCACAGAGCGCCAGCAGCTCGCGGCGTAGCGCGTCCGGCATGGGCATGCCTACGGCGGCGACGAAACGGGTCCGCTCGTCCTGTTCGATCAGGGCAATATCCAGTCCATCCAGACTGGTGCCGGACATCACCCCCAGGTAGAGCTCCATCTCAGCGCTTGTTCATCGCGAGCAGAGAGGCGCGCTCCTGGTCCATGCGGGCCATGAGCGGCTGGCTCTGGGCCAGGAAGCGCGAGATCTCGTTCTTGGCGATGGGATCGGCCATGGGCAGCTTCACCCCGAGCGGATCGACGTGGTTGCCATTGATGCGGAATTCATAGTGCAGGTGCGGACCAGTCGCCAGCCCCGTCATGCCCACGTAGCCGATCACCTGGCCCTGTTTCACCGAAGCGCCGGCCTGCATGCCCTTGGCGATCCGGCTCATGTGCCCATAGACCGTGGTGTAGGTCTTGCCGTGCTGGATCATCACCACGTTGCCGTAGCCATTCTCGCGACCGGCCTTGGCGATCTTGCCATCGCCGGTGGCATGAATCGGCGTACCCGTGGGCGCGGCATAGTCGACGCCCTTGTGCGCGCGCATCTTGTTCAGCACCGGGTGGAAGCGGCCCATGGTGAAGCGCGAGCTGATCCGCGAGAACTCCACCGGGGTACGGATGAAGGCCTTGCGCATGCTGCCGCCTTCCGCCGTGTAGTAATTGGTGGTGCCGTTCTTGGCGGTGTAGCGCACGGCCGTATAGGCCTTGCCCTTGTTGACGAAGCGCGCGGCCAGGATGTTGCCGTAGCCGACGTGCTTGCCGTTGACCACCTTGTCCTCGTACACCACCTCGAATTCGTCGCCTTCCTGGATGTCCAGCGCGAAGTCGATGTCGTAGCCGAAGATGGTCGCCAGCGCCATGGTCATGTCGTGGGACAGCCCGGCCTTCTGCGCCGAAGCGAACAGCGAGCTGCTGATCCGGCCCTGGGCATAGGCCCGGCGGATGTCCGGGGTGACGGTCTTGTGCTCGACCTCATAGCCCTGGTCGGACTTGACCAGCGACAGGGTCTGCAGCGCGGTGAGCTTGGTGCGTACCGCCAGCAGGTCGCCGGCGT
Source organism: Pseudomonas sp. PLB05 (assembly GCF_021106615.1). Taxonomy (NCBI): domain Bacteria; kingdom Pseudomonadati; phylum Pseudomonadota; class Gammaproteobacteria; order Pseudomonadales; family Pseudomonadaceae; genus Pseudomonas; species Pseudomonas sp. PLB05. The sequence goes on along the minus strand of NZ_JAJOHO010000008.1, from coordinate 2,032 downwards.
GATCACGCTGGAATTCGATCTTCTGACCCACCCGCAGGCGGGTCAGCTTCTTGGCTTCCTTGCTGCTGGCCAGTACCTCGTGCACCACGGCGGCAGCCAGGCCGGCCCGCTCGAACAGCGTCGAAAGGGTATCGCCCTTGCGCACGGTTTCGGTCTTCCACTGCGGCTCGACGCTTTCGGTGGCGGCGACCTCTTCTTCTTCGGCAGGGGCTTCCTCGGCGGTCTGCGCCTCCGCCTGATCCGCAGAGACCTGGGCGAAGGGGGAGGTGGTCTGGGTGTCCGCGACCTGAGTATCTGCGAGCACTTGCTCCTTCAGGTCATCCTGACCCTGCACGACGCGCTGGGCGTCCTGTTCAACATCCAAGCTGATGGAAGTACGTTTCGCCTCGACCTGCTGAGAGGGAAACACGAGCAAGGCCAGACTCAAGAGCGCGGCCACCCCGCTGGCGGCCACGAGGTGGCTTTTGGGGTAGAACGGGCTTTTGGTAATTGGCTTCGTCATTTAGCTAAAGTGATGATCTGACGTTAAAAGAAGTGAATAACTGCCTAAAATATAATCAAAAGCTGGCTGTCACAACCCTTTGGGGTGGTCGATCCGACGTGTTGGCTGGCGGCTGCTAGGGGCATCTTGATAAGGTTCACGCTTTCGAAATTCAGAGGCGAAGCCCCCATGAAAACGGTCCAGGAGCAGCTGGCGGTCATCAAGCGTGGAGCAGATGAGCTGCTTGTCGAGTCAGAGCTTGTAACAAAACTGGAGCGCGGCACCCCGCTGCGCATCAAGGCAGGCTTCGATCCGACCGCTCCGGATCTGCACCTTGGCCACACCGTGCTGATCAACAAGCTGCGCCAGTTCCAGGAGTTGGGCCATCAGGTCATCTTCCTGATCGGCGACTTCACCGGCATGATCGGCGATCCCAGTGGCAAGAGCGCCACCCGCCCGCCGCTGACCCGGGAACAGGTGCTGGAGAATGCCGAGACCTACAAGGCCCAGGTATTCAAGATCCTCGACCCGGCGCGTACCGAAGTGGCCTTCAACGCTACCTGGATGGATCAGCTGTCGCCGGCCGACTTCATTCGCCTCTCTTCCCAGTACACCGTGGCGCGCATGCTCGAGCGCGACGACTTCAGCAAGCGTTACGCCGGCAATCAGCCCATCGCCATCCACGAGTTCCTCTATCCCCTGGTCCAGGGCTATGACTCCGTCGCCCTGCGCGCCGATGTCGAGCTGGGCGGTACCGACCAGAAGTTCAACCTGCTCATGGGGCGCGAACTGCAGCGCGCCTACGGCCAGGAAGCCCAGTGCATCCTGACCATGCCGCTGCTCGAAGGCCTGGACGGCGTCAAGAAGATGTCCAAGTCTCTGGGCAACTATGTAGGTATCCAGGAAGCGCCGGGGGTCATGTACAACAAGCTGGTGTCCATTCCCGACACCCTCATGTGGCGCTACTTCGAACTGCTCAGCTTCCGCAGCCTGGAGGAAATCGCCCAGTTCCGCAGCGATGTGGAGCAGGGGGCCAATCCCCGCGACATCAAGATCAAGCTGGCCGAAGAGATCGTGGCCCGCTTCCATGGGGAAGAAGCCGCCCAGACGGCCCATCGCTCCGCAGGCAACCGCATGAAGGATGGCGAGCTGCCGGAAGACCTGCCGGACGTCGAGCTGGAAACCGATGCCGCCTTGCCGGTCGCGGCCGTCCTCAACAAGGCCGGGCTGGTGAAGAACGCTGCGGCAGCCCGCGATCTGCTGGCCGCAGGTAGCGTCAAGGTGGATGGCGAGGTGGTCGATCGCGGCTTCCTGTTCGAAATCGGCCGTACCTATATATGTCAGGCCGGCAAGAAGGCTTTTGCCCGCATCAGCGTCCGTCAGCAATAAAATTGAAATAACCTGTTGACGCCCTCCAGAAGTCGCCTATAATGCGCCCCACTTCCGGCGCAGACGCTGAAGCGGCTTGAAAATCAAGCACTTAGGTCTGGGCCGGGCGAGGGGTCCACGGATTCTTCGCCATTTGGCTCTCACCTCCGGGTGATGACGAAA
>NZ_JAJOHO010000007.1:0-67747 GCF_021106615.1 Pseudomonas sp. PLB05 | reverse complement strand
CTGCCTGTGAAGGCTTCTTCGGTCAGCTCAAACGGGAGCGCGTTGCCCATCAGTCGTATCGAACTCGTGATGAAGCACGGGCGGATTTATTCGACTACATCGAGCGGTTTCATAACCCACGAATGCGTCGTAGAGTCGCCCGGCAAGATCTGGAGTTTTCAGCCCTTTTCAAACCGTCCGTGGAAATGGGGTAGAACCCGCCTGGCCTATGCCGACCTGCTGCAGGAGGCGGGGCGGCCGACCCTGATCATCCTCGACGATGCTCTGGTACATAGCGATCAGCAGCGCCTTGCGCAGATGAAGCGGGTGCTCTTCGATTCTGCCCAGCGTCATCAGGTGCTGCTGTTCACCTGCCATCCAGAGAACTGGCGTGATCTTGGCGTTGTGGCCCGAGACATCGAAGCCCTCAAGGCTGCTGTGTAGCACTGCGTAATGGGTCTGCTTTCTTGACAGGAGTCTGCCTTGCAACACGTTGGCTAACGTCCTAACTGACGGTGTTTGAGGATGACCTGCTCGAAAACTTGACCTGTATGAACGCCCATTATTGGTGTGTCTAGATGGGCGACATATCCTCTCACTGTGCCCGCTGGGATCGGGTAGGGAAGGACCCTGAGGTCAGGGTTGACTGCATGAGGGTCGTGCAGACAGGCATCAGGCAGAGGAGCAGGGCAATGGATCTCGCCACGCATGCTGTGCAGCGTTGCAGTCAGCGCGGCATTCGCAAGCAACAGATCGAGTGGCTGATTACGTTCGGCTGCCATACCTGGAACCGCGGTGCGAAGGTCTATTTCTTCGACCGTAGCCATTTTCAGCGCTTACTCAATGCTGTTTGTGGCCGAGATCGTCAGCTGGCCGAGAAAGTGCGTAATTGTTATGCGGTAATTGATGATCAGCAGGTCATCACGGTGGGGCACCGTGAAGCAGCTTTTTGTACCAGCAAACCAGGCCCTCACCACCAGCGTCGTTGCGATTGGCGGCACGGAGAGACACGGGCTGCCTGACTTTTGGTTGAAAGCTGAACAATCGTGCAAAAAAGCCACGATTAAAGAGTTCTCAACCTTTACCCATGCAGTGTCGGTGGATATTGTGACGAGATTCGCAACCAGGCAGGTGTCGACCGCTTCAACGCATTGGATGTCATCAGTGCATTGTGCCAGCGCGTAAAACCGCCGCGCAGTTGCTGGCTGCCTTCAGAGGTAGCCATTTAGGTGTGTTGAGTAGGACAGGGATATGGACAAGAAATCGCTTTCCGAGCGTGATATCTGCAGCAAATTCATTTCCCCTGCCATTGGTAACGCTGGCTGGGATTTGCATAAGCAGGTACGTGAGGAAGTCAGCTTCACCAAGGGACGCATTATCGTGCGCGGCAAAATGCACAGCCGTGGCGAGTCACGTCGAGCTGACTACATCCTCTATCACCAGCAGAACCTGCCCATTGCCGTCATCGAGGCGAAGGACAACAAGCACTCGCTCGGCTCCGGCATGCAACAGGCCCTCGGCTATGCCGAAGCGCTCGACGTGCCGTTCGTGTTCTCCAGCAATGGCGATGGCTTTCTGTTCCATGATCGCAGCGGCACCGGCGCGCAGGTTGAAACCGAGCTAGGGCTCGACCAGTTTCCCAGCCCGGACGAGCTCTGGCAGCGGTATTGCCAATGGAAAGGCCTGGATGGCGCCGCTCGGCAAAAGATCGAAGCGCCATACTACGACGACGGCTCCGGGCGCATGCCGCGCTACTACCAGATGAATGCCATCAACCGCACGGTTGAGGCCGTAGCGCGTGGTCAGGATCGCGTGCTGCTGGTGATGGCCACCGGCACCGGTAAGACTTACACCGCATTTCAGATCATCTGGCGGTTGTGGAAGTCGAAGCAGAAGAAACGCATCCTCTTCCTCGCTGACCGCAATATTCTGGTCGACCAGACCAAGAACAACGACTTCAAGCCCTTCGGCCAGGCGATGACCAAGATCGCCAAGCGCCAGATCGAGAAGTCTTACGAGATCTACCTGTCGCTGTACCAGGCAGTGACTGGCTCCGAAGAAGAAAAGAACGTCTACAAGCAGTTCTCCCCGGATTTCTTTGATCTGGTGGTGATCGACGAATGCCACCGTGGCAGCGCTGCGGAAGATTCCGCCTGGCGCGAGATTCTCGAGTACTTTTCCAGCGCCACTCACGTCGGCCTGACCGCCACGCCCAAGGAAACCAAAGACGTTTCCAGCATCACCTATTTCGGTGAGCCGGTGTACAGCTATACCTTGAAGCAAGGCATCGAGGACGGCTTCCTCGCCCCCTATAAAGTTGTGCGCATCGACTTCGACAAGGACCTGCAGGGCTGGCGTCCGCCCAAGGGCATGCTCGACAAGAACGGCGAGCTGATCGAAGACCGCATCTACGACCTCAAGGATATGGATCGCCATTTGGTCATCGAAGCGCGTACCCAGATGGTGGCGCAGAAGGTCACCGAGTTCCTCAAGGCCACCGATCCGTTCCAGAAGACCATCATTTTCTGCGATGACATCAACCACGCCGAGCGCATGCGCCAGGCCCTGGTCAACCTCAACCCCGAGCGCATCGCGGAGAATCGTAAGTACGTCATGCGCATCACCGGCGATGACCAGGAAGGCAAGGCCGAGCTGGACAACTTCATCAACCCGGAGGCGCGCTATCCGGTCATCGCCACCACCAGCAAGCTGATGACCACTGGCGTCGATGCCCAGACCTGCAAGCTCGTGGTGCTCGACCAGCACATAAAGTCGATGACCGAGTTCAAGCAGATCATCGGCCGCGGCACGCGCATCAACGAGGACTATGGCAAGTTCTGGTTCACCATCATGGACTTCAAAAAAGCCACCGAGCTGTTCGCCGATCCGGCATTCGATGGCGAACCCGTGGTGATCTACAGCCCTGAAGGCGATGACTCGCCCGTGCCGCCAGATAGTCCTCTGGCGGACGAGGAAGGCATCGTCGACGGTGGCAATTGGCTGCCCGAGGGCGACGAAACCGATGGCGGCGAAGAGGGCAAAAAGCGCATCAAGTACGTGATCGACAACGTGCCGATCCACGTCATTGCAGAGCGCGTGCAGTACTACGGCCCGGACGGCAAGCTGATCACCGAATCGCTGCGCGACTACACCCGCAGCTGCGTGAAAAAGCAGTTCGCGTCTCTGGATGACTTCCTGCGCCGCTGGACGGATGCCGAGCAGAAGAAGGCCATCATTGACGAGCTCGCAGCCCAAGGTGTGATGTGGGAAGCCCTGGACGAGGAAGTACAGGCCAAGCGCGGCCAGCCGCTCGACCCCTTCGACCTGATCTGCCATATCGCCTTCGACCAGCCGCCGCTGACTCGCAGGGAGCGGGCCGAGCAGGTGAAAAAACGCAACTACTTCGCCAAATACTCCGGCGCCGCCCGCCAGGTGCTGGAGGCCTTGTTGGACAAGTATGCCGACACCGGCATCGAGCACATCGAGGACATCAAGATTCTCCAGCTCGATCCTTTCAGCCAGATCGGTGCACCGATTGAGTTGGTCAGGGCGTTTGGCGGTAAGCCTGGTTATCAGCAGGCGATTCAGGAGTTGGAGAGTGAGCTCTATGCATCCTGATAGGCGGCCGGCTTATCCGCGTGCTTTAAGGACCGAGTATGGAGCTTAAGGACAAGGGGCAGTGGCGTACTTTCTTGGCCTCAGCCATGGACAGCGCGCCGACGGTTACGCCTGCCCGAGCTATCAGGCCGGTAAGCACTGACGAATATCGGCAGGCATTGCAAAGCCTTGCGCCCGCAATTACTGAGAAGCAGCGGCGCATGCTAATCGGGCATGCCCAGGCTCCGGGCCACGCAATCACCATGTCCGAACTCGCTGCTTTGGTGGGGTTCCCGGGTTACAGCGCTGCAAATTTGCAATACGGCCTTTTGGCTGGAAAGTTGGCTGATGCCCTGAGCGTCCCGCGTCCGAGCTTTCTGGTGTACGTCCTTGCCAGTTTTGATGACGATCCAGGCACGTCTCATAGCCGAGCTCATATGTACCCCGAGCTCGTCGAGGCGCTGCAGCAACTGGGTTGGACCGAGAGCGAGCCCATGAATCGGGACGAGGGTTCGAGCACAGAGGTGGGCGGTGACTCGCTGACAATTCAGCAACTCATGATGACGCTGGAGCGCCAGGGGTTCACTCGACCTGTGCAATCAGGCCTGAAAGTGCTGCGTATGGAACATCCGTTGCTGCCTCAGCCGTTATTCGTCAAACAAAGCACCAGCGCTCAAGCTCGGCCAAAGACACCGTTGGTATTGCATCCGGATTACGAAAGCCAGCTACCTGAGCTGCTAGCCATCAGCGGTGTTGAGCGCAGCGATGGGCGTTACTACCACAACAGCAACCTGCGCGGCTTTCCCAAGCGCCGTAATGGTGGGGCGACTGATATCGCCTACGGCTTGGATCTAGGCCTTCGGCATGTCGCTGCCCTGGAGCAGTTGTTGGCGCATCTTCTGGGTAAGGCGTCAGATACTGCGACTCTGGAGCCCAGCCATACCAACGTGCTCTTGCCGAATGACTTTGGCTTGCAAGACCAGGCAGTAACCGACACCGAGCGTGACGCCCTGATCAAGGCCCGCATTGGTTAGAGTGGTTATCGCGATGATCTGTTGGCCTACTGGGGTGGCTGTGCGGTGACCGATTGCAGCGTACCGGAGCTGCTGCGCGCCTCGCATATCAAACCCTGGCGCGCTGCCAGCCCGACCGAGCGGCTCGATCCATTCAACGGCCTGCTGCTCACACCCAACCTCGATCTTGCCTTCGACCAGGGCCTGATCAGTTTCGACGACCAGGGGCAGATTCTGATAGGTGAGGATCTCGACCCCGACAGCGCCCGTGCGCTCAACATCACCCCGCATCTTCGCCTGCGCCAGATCGAGCCGCGTCACCGCGCCTATCTGGCCTGGCACCGTGAACACCTGTTTAGGAAGTAAGCATGTCCATCAGCAGTACCATCAAATCCATCCAGGACATCATGCGCAAGGACGTCGGCGTCGACGGCGACGCCCAGCGCATCGGCCAGCTCGTGTGGATCCTGTTCCTCAAGATCTTCGATGACCGCGAGCAGGAGTGGGAGTTGCTGGATGACGCCTATCGCTCGCCGATTCCGGAAAGCTGCCGCTGGCGCACCTGGGCGGCCAACCCGGAAGGCATCACTGGCGATGAGTTGAAGAACTTCATCGACAACAACCTGTTCCCGCAGTTGCAGAACCTCCACGAATACAGCATCACTCCAGCCGCCTACGTGGTGCGTGGCGTATTCGAGGATGCCTACAACTACATGAAGTCCGGCCAGCTAATCCGCCAGGTGATCAACAAGATCCAGGAGGGTGTGGACTTCAACAAGGCGCAGGAGCGTCATGCCTTCGGCGACATGTACGAGCAGTTGCTGCGTGACCTGCAGAATGCAGGCAACGCCGGCGAGTTCTACACCCCGCGCCCGGTCACCGAGTTCATGGTGCGCATGGTCGACCCCAAGCTGCACGAGAAGGTCATGGACCCGGCCTGCGGCACCGGCGGCTTCCTCACCTGCACCATCGAGCACAAGCGCAGCCGCTATGTGAAAACCACCGAGGACGAGCGCGCCCTGCAGGCGAGCATCTTCGGCGTGGAGAAAAAGCCGCTGCCGCACCTGCTGGCCACCACCAACATGATCCTGCACGGCATCGAGGTGCCCAGCCAGATCCGCCACGACAACACCCTGAGCAAACCGCTGATCAGCTGGGGGCCGGGCGAGCGGGTCGACTGCATCGTCGCCAACCCACCGTTTGGCGGCATGGAAGAAGACGGCATCGAAACCAACTTCCCCGCCGCCTTCCGCACTCGCGAGACCGCCGACCTGTTCCTAGTGCTGGTCATGCACCTGCTCAAGGACGGCGGCCGCGCCGCCGTGGTACTACCGGACGGCTTCCTCTTCGGTGAAGGCATCAAGAGCCGCATCAAGGAAAAGCTGCTGACCGAGTGCAACCTGCACACCATCGTTCGCCTGCCCAATGGCGTGTTCAACCCCTACACCGGCATCAAGACCAACCTGCTGTTCTTCACCAAGGGCACGCCGACCAAAGATGTATGGTTCTACGAGCACCAGTACCCGGCCGGTTACAAGAGCTACTCCAAGACCAAGCCCATGCGCATCGAGGAGTTCGCCGTCGAGGAAGCCTGGTGGGGCAGCGAGGCCGACGGCTTTGCCGCGCGGGTCGAAAACGAGTTCGCCTGGAAGGTCAGCTTCGACTATCTGCAAGGCCGCAACTGGAACCTCGATTGCAAGAACCCGCATATCGGTGAGCAGGTCAGCCACGACCCGGAGGAACTACTGCGTAACTACGCTGCCCTGCAAGGCGATATCAGGGACCTGCGCGACCAGCTCAAGGCTGTGCTGGCCGAAGCCCTGGAGCGCCAGGTATGACGGCGTTGCTCACCGAAAATATGCCGCTGCTGGCGGGCGCGCCGAATGGCATCAAGAAACTGCGTGAGCTGATTCTGGAGCTGGCGGTGCGCGGCAAGTTGGTGCCGCAAGATCCGAATGATGAGCCGGCCAGTGAGTTGCTTAAGCGGATTGCCGAGGAAAAGGCGCGGTTGGTTGCGGAAGGGAAGATCAAGAAAGCGAAGGCTACACGTGAAGAATTAGCCGAGGTTTCTTATGAAATACCTTCCAGTTGGGCAGTAGCTTCGTTGGGGCAGGTGGTGGAGATCGTGCGCGGTATTACTTTCCCTGCGAGCGAGAAATCAAAAGAGCCTGAACCTGGCCGTGTTGCGTGCCTGCGTACCGCAAATGTGCAAGACGAAATTGAATGGGATGACCTTCTCTATATTCGAGAAAGCTTCGTCTCTCGTCATGACCAGTACGTGGAACCTCATGACATAGTTATGTCGATGGCGAACAGCCGAGAGCTTGTTGGGAAAGTTGCTTTGATTGGCGCTGAGCTGAAGCAAAAAACAACATTTGGTGGATTCCTTGGTGTTTTGCGACCGATGCTAATCGAACCGCGATTTGTTATGGCTTTGCTGCGGACCCCAAATGCTAGAAGCGCCCTGATTGATAGCGCGAGCCAGACCACGAACATTGCAAACGTCTCACTGGCCAAGTTAAGACCTTTGCCATTTGCAATCCCACCCCTCGCAGAACAACACCGCATCGTCGCCAAAGTCGATGAACTGATGGCCCTGTGCGACAGGCTGGAAGCCCAACAGGCCGATGCCGACAGCGCCCACGCCCAACTGGTGCAGGCGCTGCTGGGCGGCCTGACCCAGGCCCGCGATGCCGAGGACTTTGCGCAAAGCTGGCAGCGTCTGGCCGAGCACTTCGACACCCTGTTCACCACCGAATCCAGCATCGACGCCCTCAAGCAAACCCTGCTGCAACTGGCGGTGATGGGAAAGCTGGTGCCACAAGACTCCGGCGATGAACCGGCGAGTACGCTGCTCAAGCGTATTGCCGAGGAAAAGGCACGGCTGGTGGTGGAGGGGAAGATCAAGAAGCAGAAGCTGCTGGCACAGATTGGAGCAGATGAGGGATCGAGCAAGGTTTCAAGTGGCTGGGAGCTTGTTCGATTCGGTCAACTAATTGAGCTGATTTCTGGGCAGCATCTAGGTCCTGATGAGTACTTTGACTCCCCGCAGGACGGAGCCATTCCGTATCTCACAGGCCCAGCGGAATTTGGAGAAGTTCATCCACAGCCGACGCGATTCACTCATGAGCGGCGAGCCACCTCAATCCAGGGAGACATACTGTTGACAGTTAAAGGCTCTGGAGTCGGTAAAACCAACTTTGTAGACCAGGTAGAGCTCGCAATTAGCCGCCAGCTTATGGCCATTCGCCCAGTTCTGCTCGACACGCAGTTCACACGATATTTGCTGCTCTCAATGGCTGAGCATTTTCAAAGTAAGTCCATCGGTATAGCAATTCCAGGCATCTCCCGTGAGGATGTGTTGGACGCACCAATAGGGCTTCCCCCGCTCCCGGAACAACACCGCATCGTCGCCAAAGTCGATCAACTAATGACCCTCTGCGACCAACTCAAAGCCCGCCTTGGCCAGGCCCGTCAGGTGCATGAGCAACTGGCCAATGCCCTGGTCGAGCAGGCCGTGGCCTAAGCAACAGGAGTGCAGGGATGCCCATTCGTACGCAAATCTGGACTGTCGGCGCGCAGCCCGCGCCGCTTAAAAACGCCGTGCTGGCCAGCGAGCAGTTTCTCGAAAACATGATCGTCAGCGCCCCGGCGCTGCTGTCCGATGACTGGCTGTTGATCGGTCGGCAGGAAAGTACCGGCCAGGGCGGGCGTATCGACCTGCTGGCGTTGGCGCCGGATGCCTCGCTTGTGCTGATCGAACTCAAGCGCGAGCGCACCCCGCGTGAGGTGGTGGCGCAGGCGCTGGACTATGCGGTGTGGGTCGAGCGCTTACAGACCAACGATATCGAGGCCATCTACCAGCGCTTCAAGCCGGGTGCCGACCTGGCGGCGGACTTCCAGGCACGCTTTGGCGCGTCGTTGGAGGCAGAGGCGCTGAACCAGAGCCACCAGATCGTCATCGTCGCCGCCGAGCTGGATGCCAGCAGCGAGCGCATCGTCGGCTACCTGAGCGAGCGCGATATCGCCATCAACGTGCTGTGCTTCCAGGTGTTCCAGTTGGGCGAGCAGCAACTGATCAGCCGCGCCTGGCTGCTCGACCCAACCGAGGCGCCGCAGGCCAGCAGCGCCAGCAAGCCCGGCATGCCGGCCGAGCCGTGGAATGGTGAGTTCTATGGTTCCTTCGGCCACAGCAGCACGCGCGACTGGGCTGAGGCACGACACTTCGGTTTCATTTGCGGCGGTGGCGGCAGTTGGTACAGCAACAGCCTGAAGATGCTCGCCCCCGGCGATCGTGTGTGGGTCAACGTGCCGGGCGCCGGTTACGTCGGTGTGGCCAAGGTCACCGGCCACGCCACGCCGGCCAGGGACTTCTGTCTGCTGCACAACGGCGAGGAACGCCCGGCGCTGGATGTGCTGCAAGCGGACTACCACCGCGAGTTCGTCGACGACCCTGAGCGCTGCGAATACTTCGTGCCGGTGCAATGGCTGCACAGCCTGCCGCTGAACGAGGCGGTGAAGGAAGTCGGCCTGTTCGGCAACCAGAACACCATCTGCCGCCCGACCACGCCGAAATGGCGGTGGACGGTAGAGCGGCTGAAAGAGCGTTTCGGCCTGCAAGGCTGATTCGAAAACGATCAATTTCCATTAACCCTGCTGTATTGGAAGCTTTGCCATGATGGATCTGCTGCAACACCTGATCCCCGATTTCGCCCATATGTTCAGTGCCAACCCCAATGGCATCAGTGCTTGGTTCTGGCTGGTCACGGCTTTTATCTTCGGGCTGTCGTTGTTTTTTTTGCTGCAGCACTTTCGTCACTTCCGTGCCCGTATGCGCGCATTGCATTCGCTGCTGGAAGGGCAGAGCAAGGAAACCTTGGCGCTTAGCCGGCGCGAGACCTTGCAGAAAGCCCAGGGGCTGGAGGCCTCCAACGTGGGCATGCTGTGGCGCGAGTTCGATGAGAGCCTGGTGCTGTCGTCCGATCAGAAACAGCTTTTCAACACTCTGGACGCCGAGCATTTCTTCAACGCCCGTTCGTTGGCCAGCGGCCTGACGGCCAGCCGTTTGCTGGCGGCGGCCCCCAGTTTTCTGGTGGCCATTGGTGTGCTCGGTACCTTCGTCGGTCTGACCGTCGGCCTGGAAGGGCTGGTGGGCACCTCCGATGAGATCGAGGCGCTCAAGGGCGGCATCAACAAGCTGATCTCGGGTGCTGCGGTAGCCTTTATGACCTCGGTCTGGGGTGTGGCCTTCAGCTTGCTGCTGAACATTATTGAGAAGCTGTTCGAGCGTAATGCGCTGCGAGACATTCAGGCCTTGCAGCATGAGATCGACTTCCTCTATCCGCGTATTCTGGCCGAGCAGTCGCTGGTACATATCGCCGAGTACGGCAAGGAGAGCAAGGAGGCGCTGCAGGAGCTGCATGAGCGTATCGGCGACCGCCTGCAGGAAACCCTGCAGGGCATGAATGAGGGGCTGCAACAGGCTCTGACCGACTCGCTTAATAACATCATGGGGCCGGCTATCCAGACCTTGGTTAACTCGACCAGCCAGCAGTCCAGCCAGGTGATGGAGAAGCTTGTCGGTAGCTTCATGGACGGTATGAGTTCAGTTGGCCGCGAACAAGGTCAGCTTATGCAGCAGGCAGCCGCCGATGTGAATGCTGCGGTAGGTGGCATGAGTGAGCGACTCAATCACCTGTTCGGAACGCTTAGCGAGCAGCAATCCCAGCAGCTGCAAAATTCCAGCGAGCAAAACCGTCGTTTTGAAGAGCAGCTGCAACGTATCAGCATTGGTGCCGAGGAGCGGCAGGCCAAGCTGGAGGGGCGTTTTGGCGAGCTGGTGGGCAATCTCACTTCCCAGCTGGACAGCCAGCTAGGTGCGGCGTCCCAGCGTGATGCAGAGCGGCAGGCACTGTTCGAGCGGCAGTTGGCGGAGTCGCGCGAAAGCCAGAACCAGCTGCTTGGGCGTTTTGCCGAGTCGACCCAGAGCCAGCTTCAAGCAATGGCCGAGGCGGGTAACGAGCGGCACAACAACCTGGAAAAAGTGTTCTCGCGCTTGATGATGAACCTGAATACCCAGCTCGACAGCCAGATGAGCGCCGCCGAGCAGCGAGAGCAGGCGCGCGCGCAGCGTCATGATCAGCAGCAGGGCGAGTTGCTGGAGCGCCAACAGCAGCTGCTGGGCAGTTTGGGGCAGACCAGCCAGCAGCAGATCACGGCGATGACTGAGGCCGCACAGCAGCAGCAGCGCGAGCTGCAGGACACGGTGAATCAGCTGTTGGGCGGATTCAGCCAACAGATCAGTGCGCAGGGTGAGCAGGCTGAGGCCCGCGAGCAGGCCCGCCAGCAACGCTTCCAGGAACAACTTGAGCAGGTGGCGGTGCAGCAGCAGGAATTGCTGGCCGGGCTGGCCAGTGCCGTTCAGGCCACTCAGCAGCAGAGCCGCCTGATGGCTGAGCAGCATCAGCAGTTGCTGGGGCAGTTGCAGCAGGCCTCTGCTGCCGCAGCGCAAAGCAGCAAGCATATGGATAGCAGTGCCAATCAGTTGGGGCTGCTATCGGCCAATGTGCGATCGGCGGCGGAGCTGCTGGGCCAGCGCCTGGAACAGGTGACTCAACGTATCGAGCAGGCCGGTGGACAGAATGCCGAGTTGGCCGGCCAGTTGCAGCAGCAGGCCACTACCTTGGCTCAATTGCAAGGCACCTTGCTGGAGGGGGCTCAGCGTTTCGAACAGGCGGCCAGCGAGGCGCGCAATGGCTTTGGCGAGATGAAGCAGACTCAGCTGGAGTTCCTTTCTGGGGTGAAACACGAGTTCACCGCATTGGGCGAAACGCTGCGCTCCCAGGTCGAGGCCATCGAGAAACAGGCTGAAGAATGGCTGCGCAGCTACGCCGGCGAAGTGCGTACGCAAATCGACGACCGCATGAACAAGTGGAATGAGGTGTCGTTGTCCTACGCTGACCAGATGCACCGCACGGCACAGGCCATGGGCGGTATTCTGGATGAGCTGGAGGCGCGACCCTGATGCGCTTTCGTAAATCACATGAGGCGGCTGTCGACGAGGAGAACCCGTACTGGATGTCCTTCTCGGACATCATGTCGGCGCTGCTGGTGATCTTTATCCTGGCGTCGGTGATTTTGATCCTGCAGTTGATGGAGATTCAGCAGGAGCTCAAGGAGCGCCAGGTTCAGTTCGAGGAGGAGATTGTCGAACTGAAGAAGGCCGAACAGGTGCGCCGAACCATTCTCGATGAGGCTGTGGAGGCTTTGCGCAAGCGCGGCATCAAAGTTGAGGTGAGCGAGAACCATACCGTGCTGAGTATCCCCAACGAGCTGTTGGGCTTTGATACTGGCGCTTATGAGATCCATGCGGCGTATCAGGCTCAGGCCTTGGAGATCGGTAAGGTCATCAATGAGGTGATCTCGCGAGAGGATCGGGTGGAGTTCCTCGACACGATCTTCATCGAGGGGCACACCGACAACCGGCCACTGCAAGGCTTTATGGGTAAGGGGAACTGGGGGCTTTCAACCTTCCGCGCCATTTCGCTCTGGCAGTTCTGGGGCGGTGCATTGCCCAGCTCGGAGCAGCTGTCGCGACTGAACAACAAGGACGGCAAGCCCTTGTTCTCGGTCAGTGGCTATGGTGAAACGCGGCCTGCTGTGGCCAAGCAGCTGACGGAAGAGGACTTCAAACGCAATCGGCGTATCGACATCCGCTTCACAATCCGCCGCCCAGACAGTGCTGAGTATGAGCAGATCAAGGGGCGTCTGGATGAGGTGCGGCCATGAGGCTGCCTCCGGTGGAGTGGCCCAGTACGGGCTGGAGCTCGCACCAATTTGAGCGTTGGACCGGCTTGGTGGCCAAGGCCGCCAGACTGGAAAAGAGCACAGGCAACAACGATGCCTTTGAGCGCGTGTTGGCGATGCTGCGCAATATGGCCAGTACCGGGCGTTTTGATGGGCTGCCAGAACTTCTGCGGCGGCGACTTACGGCGCGCGCGCTCAGCTGGCTTTGGCTTAACGATGAAGTGATTGCCAGTCGCCTGCTTAACCCAAGGCTGCTAGGCGCCTTGTTGGAGGCGCAACAGCCCAGGCTGACGCGCATGACCTTACAGCAGCTGGCGCAGCTGTATTTCCGTCGTTTTGACCAGCTGGATGAGCGTGAGGGGTTACGTGAGTTGTTGGAGCAGAGCTTGCTGCAGCAGCTGGAGAAAATGCCGCCGCCGAAGATTCAGAGTTCATTAGCGGACCCGTTGGTGACGCTCAAGCGAGAAGGTCATTGGCTATTGGGACTCGATGGCCCGAGCCGGCTCGCCGAGCGGGTGCGGCAGAAAGGGCATGAGCTTGGCGAGACTTTCAACGAGCTTGGGCTGCAGGGATTTGATGATGGTCGCTTCGGCGATATCTGCCGTGCACATTTCTATCTCGAAACTCTACGCAATCTGCCATTGGGCGCATCGGATCCAGTGCTGGATGAGTTGCTCAAGCCCTCCGTGGCCAAGGCTCCATTCGAGGGCTCAAGACGAATTGGCCATGTAGCGCTGGAGATCCTGATCGACCGGGCCGGGCAGGAACCGGGGGAGGTTTGGCAGAACTTCATTCTCAACCTCGCAGGCGACCCGCGTATTTCCAGTAATGCCAGCAACTACCGGGAGTGGTGGCATCCACTTGGCGAGGCGCGCATTCAGAAAGTGCGCGGCTGGCTGTCCAAGGAAGATCTGCGGCTGTTCCTGCAGGCGGTTGAGCAGTTTGGCATCGAGACGCAGAACAGTGATTTGCAGCGCATGTTCCCGGCGCGCAGGTTGTTCCTCGAAGGGCTTTTCAAGCTAAAACTAATTCGTAACACCCGCTTGTTGCTAGGCGGCAAGGCACAGCAGTCGGTCAAGCGAATACTGGGCGCAGATGTCAAAACCAGCTTTGCCCGCATGGACGGGCAGATGAACGACAAGGCGGTGATCTATCTCGACTGCGGCGATTTTCATCTGGTCGAGGGCTCGCATAGCTTCAAGATCTGGGTTTATCTGGCGGCGCCTGGCGAGACGTTGCGCTCCTATGAGCGTAATAGCTTCAGCCACTATGATTTGACTACGACAATTCCAGACACCTACCGAAGGCTTTATCCAGGGCTACCCCAGGATGCATTCACCCACCACCCGCCGCTTGCTTGGCAGAACAAAGTATTCACCTTCCTAGCCAACAACGGTATTGAGCTGGATATCGAACAGTTGCTGAGCCGAGGTGATTACCAACTGTCGCTGCGTAAGTTTGGGATTCCTGAAGTTAAGCGCAAGCGTCCGGCTCCCCCTGTTTCCACCATGCCCAAAGCGGCTTTGTCGAATGCACATGAAGTGCAGGGCTCTAAAACTCCTGAACCGCGTGCGGCTCACCTCGGCGCCGAGGGCGCGGGAGAAGCGCGTGTAGTTACGCCAAAGGCTGAGTCTCCAGTTACTCCATTCGGTGCTGTCAAACCAACAGCGCATTCGAAAAGCGTTTCGCATGCGACTGATACAACTCGGATTCCAGGGCTGAGTACATTCGCCTTGAGGGTGCTGTGGTATTTCGTCGATAACCCGGGCGATAAGGTTCGCTATGCGGCAAATGTCCTGGGGGTAGAGGCGCGTGAGATCAATCAGCTTCTGTATGGCCCCTTGAAGGGCATGTGTATCCAGGATCAGTTGCATGGTTGGACCGTGGCGGATGAGATCCGCGAAGCGCTCCAGTCTTCCCAACAACAAACGTGAGACTCGTAAATGCGCCTGATGGATGTCCTGCGCTCATTAATCGGTGAGCGAGATGAGCCGCTAAGTCCGTTGGATGGCTTCCGTTCGTCTGCCGATTCTAATGGTGTGAATTTCTATCTGCCATTGCCGTCGTTCAAGGCGCTGCAGACAGGCCAGGGCAATGCTCTGGAGAAGATCCAGCTAATCGTTCTGAATATGCTGGCGGAGCAGGGGATCGCTGAACCTACCGCCAATGGTTTTCACATCGGTGCAGAAGACGTAGCAGGCATGGACCTGGAGCAGGCGGATATCTTGCGCTTGCCCAGGCGCTTTCCAGGGCGCTTTGTGACTTCGATCAGTGGCCGCACAGGCAACAGCGGCTTTCGTGTCGGCATTAACGTCGAAATGCCGGATGGTGCTGCAGCTTTCAGTCGTAAAGGCCCGTACCTCTGTCTGACGAGTACGGAGTCCTATTGGCTGACTCCTGCAGAGCTGATGGGGTTGATGGCTTGGGAAAGGCATGAGTCTTTGGCTGGCGAACAACGCGGCGAGGCGGCCAACTTGCGTCTGATGGCTGAGTTACAGACGGCAGCGCGCAGCGGTATGCGTATTGATCTGAGCCACTTTGAACGGCTCGATGTTGTGGTGCCTGACAACGTGGGTGTTTTTGCGACCCGCTTGCCGGATGGCAGCCTGCAGCTTTGCCCCAGCCTGGGCGATGGGGCAACTCCAGATCAGCTGGAAAAGCGCTGGGCTCAGCTGGATATGTCTGCCGATGGCGGCGTTTTACGTATCGACAATCGCGTGGTGCTGCTGGATCAGGCCAGGATGGATGGCATCCGCAACGTGTTGGCGAATAAGCGTATTCCGGCTGATCAGGTAGCTGAGTTCATTGCTATGCCCACGGCCTTTCTGGATGCCGCACTGGTCAACCTTGAAGTGGGCTTTTCTGCGCGTGTTGCTGGGGTTGGCAAACTGCAGCACATGGACTTTGGCGCGCTTGATGCGACTAAGAATGACTGGTTCGCGCTGGACAAGAGACCCTCTCCTCCAGAGGCTTTAGCAAAGCTTATTCAGTCTCCCGAGGAGTTGCAGCGTTTCGAAGAGGTTTTGCAGGCGGCAAGAGAGCAGGGGGCCTCGACGCTTTCGTTCGCCGGTGAGGCTATCGATATTTCCGATGCGCCAGTGGTTGAGCAGCAGCTTGAAAGGGTGCGGCAGACCCTGCAGAAAAGATCCGCCGCTGAGGTGGAGGAGCGGAGCGGTGCAAGCACTGAGGGACCAAAGGAGAAGGTCGGCGTAATCCTCAAGGACGCAGATGAAATAAATTCCGAGTTGTTGCAGCGGGCCAATCGGGCCAGTCTGTCCAAGGAGCCTGATTGGGCTGCCTATGCCAGGCAGCCATTCCCTCACCAGCGTGACGGCATCGAGTGGATGCTCAAACTGTTGGGGAGCGCCCTTCAGGATGATCATGACGACCTTTATCGCCTGCAGGGTAGTCTGCTCGCTGACGATATGGGCTTGGGCAAGACCTATATGTCGCTGGTTGCTGTGGGTGAATACCTGGCAAGCCAGCGGGCAGCAGACAAACCGCAGAAGCCGGTGCTGGTGGTTGCCCCCTTGAGTCTGCTGGAAAACTGGGAAGATGAGGTGGGCAAAACGTTCACCAGCATTCCTTTCCGCGACGTGGTGGTGTTGCAGTCCGGGCGGAGTCTGAACGAGTTTCGTATCAAGGGTGCAGAGCGCGAGTCTGTTCAGTTGGCATCCATGATCGATGACAGCGGCATGATGGATGAGCAGAGCATTCGTTACGCGCTGGCAGTAGGGCCTGAGGCGGGTGTTCACCGGCTGGATATGGACCGCCGCTTGGTCCTGACGACCTACCAAACCCTGCGTGATTACCAGTTCTCGTTATGCCGAATCGACTGGGGCATGGTCATTTTCGATGAAGCCCAAAACATCAAGAACCCCAATGCGCTGCAGACTCGTGCGGCTAAAGGGCTCAAGGCGGACTTCAAGCTACTGGCAACCGGTACGCCTGTAGAAAACAGCTTGGGAGATTTCTGGTGCCTGATGGACTCCGCGCAACCGGGATTGCTCGGAAGCTGGGAAACCTATCGGGATACCTGGATCAAGCCCATTCTGGCAGCTAGTGACGAAGAGCGAGATTCTGTCCGTGCTCAGCTAGGTGAGAAGCTGCGTAAGGCCGTTGGAGTCTTCATGTTGCGGCGAGTAAAAGAGGACCAGCTCAAGGGCTTGCCGTCGAAGTCGATCCTGAGCGGTGTTGCGCAGGTTTCGCGTGGTATCCAGCACTACGCTCCCGAGCTTGGTGCTGTGATGAAGGGTGTGCAGCTGCAAACCTACGACGAAGTGTTGGACGGCTACCGTTCACGCCGGGCTAGCGCGGAAGACATGCGTGGTACTGCGCTGGCTGCATTGACTCAGCTGCGCTCAATTTCACTTCACCCACGTCTAGACGATGAGACTTCCCTTTATAGTCGCGATGCCCAGCATGCGCGGCAGCTAATGATGGAGTCCGGCAAGCTGGCTGTCATGCTAAAGCTGCTGGATGAGATCCTTAGCAAGGGTGAGAAGGTCATCCTATTTATGATGACCAAGCGTCTTCAGCGTCTTTTGAAGCTCTGGCTTGATCAGATCTATGGCTTGGATGTCGCCATCATCAACGGTGATACCAAGGCGGTGGCCACGCGGGAAGAGGATATGACCCGCAAAAGACTCATCGCTGCATTTGAGCAAAAAGATGGCTTCAACCTACTCATCATGTCTCCGGTCGCAGCAGGCGTTGGCTTGACCGTTGTAGGGGCAAACCACGTGGTGCATTTGGAGCGGCACTGGAATCCGGCTAAAGAAGCACAGGCCTCAGACCGGGTTTATCGAATTGGCCAACAGAAGGATGTGTTCATCCATCTTCCTGCGGTTACCCATCCGCAGTTCGACTCGTTCGATGTGCATCTGGATCGTCTGCTGCGTGGAAAATTGATGCTCAAGGATGCAGTGGTGACGCCTGAGGCTGTGAGTGAAGGGGAGATGATTCAGTCCATGGGGCTCTGACTTGGACAAAGTAGTTCCTGGCTGCTCTCTCACTGCAGCTAGCCTTGTGCTTTTAGATCTCGAGTTGCGGGAAATCTGCTCGTTTTTTAAGCAGAGGCCGCTAGGAAGGAGCACATCCAACAGGTGTGGTGATGAGCATGCAAGGATCGCTGTTTGATGAGATAGCGCTGAGCAGTACCGACCTGCCGTCACAGGCACGGATGCCAATCAACCTTTCGGCCCGTAAAGCCTATTCAGTGTTGATGCCAGACCTGTGTAGACCAGGCGATGCGCTGGTCATTACCGGCTACAGCGGGCTAGATCAGCTGATTCAGCTCATTAATCAGCGTGGTGCCAGCGAAAAGCCTCTGCGTTTGATCTTGGGTTCTGAACCAGTGTCAGCTAAGCGCGCAGGGCTTAGCCTCAAACGTTACGACTTCCCCGCAGAGGTGAGGGAGTACTGGCTCAAGCGAGGCATTTCGTTATCGCTCAGCGGTTCGATCATCCACTGCATCGAGTTGATTCGAGGTGGACATGTTCAAGTCCGTTACCCCACGGGCACCTACCGGTTGCATGCAAAACTTTATTGCAGCGAAGAGGCTGTCACCCTGGGCTCTAGCAACTTCACGGAGCCTGGTTTGTTCTTCCAGCACGAGGCTAATGTCCGCTTTACTCGTAAGGAGAAGGCTCGCTTCGATGAGGGCTGGAGGCTAGCGGAGTACTTCTGGAATCTGGGTGAGGATGCCAATGGTGATTTATTAGCTTTGCTGGATCAGCTTCTCAAATTTGTGACTTGGCAGGAGGCTCTGGCGCGAGCGTGTGCGGAGCTTTTAGAGAGCGACTGGGCTGCTCACTACCTGCGCTCGTTGGCTGGATTTCAACAGGTCAGCCTCTGGCCTTCGCAGCAGCATGGAATTGGCCAGGCGCTTTACTTGCTCGATACGGTGGGCGGGGCGCTTGTGGCAGACGCTACGGGCTCTGGTAAAACCCGCATGGGAGCTCACTTGTTACGTGCCGTGCATGATCGTAATTGGTCATCTGTACGCACGCACAAGAGCTCCATGCTCATGGTTTGCCCACCGCTGGTAAGTAACAATTGGGAGCGGGAGGTGGCTAAGTGTGGTTTTAACCTCGCGATAGCATCCCAAGGGTTACTGAGCCGTTTGGATGATCGGGAGGGGTCTGCGTTGGCAACGCAGCTCGCCTCCGCTCAGACCTTGGCGGTCGATGAGGCACATAATTTTCTTAGCCAAACCTCCAAGCGCACACGTCATTTGCTGCACAACCTGGCGGATCAGGTGGTGCTGTTCACAGCCACGCCAATCAATCGCTCATGCGCGGACTTGCTCAGGCTGATTGATATTTTAGGCGCCGACAATTTCGAGGATGACGTCCTGGGAATTTTTGAGCGCTTAAGCCGCGGCAGTACAGCCCTCTCGGACGTTCACCCTCAGGACTTGGCTGCGCTGCAGGCGGCTATTGCCAGTTTCACCCTGAGGCGCACCAAAGCTCAGTTGAATGCAATGGTCGAGAGGGATGAAGAGTCATATCGCTTGCCGAGTGGGCGTGTATGCCGCTATCCGAAGCATGTATCTCTGACGTATGGGTTGGGCGAGTCGGAGCAGGATCAGACGCTGGCGGAGCAGATTCGAGTATTGGCTCGCAACCTAAAAGGCATCGGCCATTTTGAAAAGCCGCTGGTCTTGCCTGAGAGCTTGGCCCGTCACGGGATGACTGCTGATAGCTATTTGCAGATGCGATTGAACGCAGCTAGCTCCCTGGCCTCCCACCATGTGATGGCCAGTTTGCGTTCATCACGACTTGCTCTCTACCGACACATACTGGGGGAGAAAGCCGCACTTGAGCAGATGGGCCTGCAGGGCAAGATCGAGAGCTCTGCAGACGACGCCACTGGTGACATGCTGCAACGCATCGCTCAATTGATGGGACGGATTCCCGAGAACCGGCTGGGAATAGCGCTGCCTGCATGGCTCAGTGATGAGACGGCTCACCGCCAGGCATGCGACGCTGAAATTCACATCTATAAGCTCATCTTGAAGCGTCTGACAAAGCTCAGTGGTGGTCGGGAGGAGCGAAAAGCACAGCATCTGCTCGACCTAGTGGCGCGCCACGATCAGGTGATAGCGTTTGATCACTACCCACTGACTTTGCGTTACATCAAGTACCTACTGCAGAACTCTGCCCGCCCGACAGGTATCGAGGTGTTGCTAGGCGTTGGCGGTGACAAAAAGAATAACGAGCGACTACAAAAGCGGCTGGATCCCGAATTAGGAGGAGGGCGCTTAATTGCTCTTTGCAGCGATGCCCTATCTGAAGGGGTGAATCTCCAGCGAGCATCAACTCTAGTGCATTTGGATATGCCTAGCGTGGTGCGGTTTGCAGAACAGCGAGTGGGACGTATCGACCGTATGGATAGCCCGCACGATCAAATCGAGTGCTGGTGGCCAAAGGATGCTGTGGCCTTCGCGTTGAAATCAGACGAGCGTTTTGTCGCCCGAGTCGAAGAAGTCGATACGCTCATCGGTGGCAACTTGCAGCTGCCTGATGAGATGCGTGCCACGAGTGAGCCTGCTGTGGTCACACCAGAGGATATAGACAGGGAGCTGCGTGAACGAGAGCGCCGCTCGTGGGATGGAATCGAAGATGCTTTTACGCCCGTCAGAGAGTTAATTGAGGGGCAGGCATCACTGGTGGATGCGGATCTGTATCGAGCCTACCGAACGGAGCAGGCCAAGGTGCTTTCGCGGGTTAGCCTGGTCCGTTCAAACGAGCCGTGGCTGTTTCTGTGTTTGGCAGGTGAGGAGTCCAGAACGCCTCGCTGGGTCATGATGACCGAGCAAGACGCAAAGCCACTGACCAATTTGCACGAAATCGCACAACAGCTTCGTTGCCGGCTCTCCGAGGATGTCGAAAGCCTTAAACCTACCAGGGGGGCAATGTCGGCTCTGGAAAAGTTCTTAAGCCGTTTAACCGAGATGGAAAAATTACTGCTACCGAAGCGTAAACAGCGCGCGCTGGAGCAGATGAGCTGGGCAATTGCTTTATGGGTGGGTGATCGTCAATGGATCACGAGCGTTGATGAGGCTGACCAATGCAAAGAGTTACTCGATTTATTGCAGGGGACTCGCCTGCATGAGAGTCCAGATTGGGGGCAACTGGCAGACTGCTGGCTCGATCTGGTTCGCCCACGCTGGGCGGAGTACTTGCACCAGAGAGGGCGGAAGGCAGGGGTAATGCGTTTACGCGACCTCCAGGCCAGTTTGAAGGCCAAACCGATTTCAGCTAGCCAGTTGTTTGGCCGGGTATCGGGAATTGACCTTCGACAGCGCTGGGAGGAGCGGATAGTTGCCTGCATTTTCGGGTATGGAACGTCTTGAAGGCTATTGCTTCGATAGAAAGGTGGCAGTGCTGATAGCTGTTCCTGACGGACATCAGAAGTCATGCCGGAACATGATTAGTAGTGTAAAGACTGGCCTAAATCGGTGAATCGTGTAGGTCTGCCGAAGGGCATGGGGTTCATCTCAATCAGATGAACCCAGGTCCAGCCTTGGTTTGACCACTTCCGGCGAAAAGCTGCCTGTTACCAGCGGCCAAAACGGGGGGTAATCCAGAAGCGAGTATCGAGTGTCTACCAAGTCGGGGGCGGCTCACAGTGATGGTTATATTCTGCCTGCCTGCTAGCCAACTGCGCCGACAATTTGGGCGCACGCAATAGGAACCCATCCCTCAGTTGTTCATGTTCGCTACCGTTGCATGAGGCTGTATTCGGATCCAACCCATCGTAGATCACTTGGAAATCAGCATGCACTGATCTAAGGCTTCCGCAGATCACTCGTCCGGACTGTCAGAAACTCGAGTGATGTGGATTGCGTTCGCGCCATCGTCACCGGTCAGATACAGGCGCAGGGCAAAAAGTAGGTCTGGCGTAAGGTCACCCTCGGGTTTTTCGATATTGATCTGTACCCTGCAGGACATAACGACAGTCGATTGCG
The DNA here is from genome assembly GCF_021106615.1 of Pseudomonas sp. PLB05. Lineage (NCBI taxonomy): Bacteria > Pseudomonadati > Pseudomonadota > Gammaproteobacteria > Pseudomonadales > Pseudomonadaceae > Pseudomonas > Pseudomonas sp. PLB05. The sequence goes on along the minus strand of NZ_JAJOHO010000007.1, from coordinate 46,378 downwards.
CAACGAGTTCGCTCACCCGTTCGACGCTGCGGGCCAAGGCCTTGGTTATCTGTTGATGAGGTTGGAGCAGCATCCTCAGTTGGGTATCCGCGGCATCACGCGTGCGAAGCACACCCAGCAGGAGTTCAAGCAACTCGGTGTTGGCGCGCATCCAGTTGACAGCAGCTCTGTCGCCATTGGCACTTTTCTTCTCAGGACATGGATTGATTTGACCCAACGCCAGGTTGAGAGACGTCAACACCATTGTCATTTGCGCAGAATCGAACTGCTCAACGAAGTGCCGGTCTCGCCATATCGCGCAAGCAAAGGTGCGCAGGACGCTTTCCGTGATGTTTCGCATGAGGCCCGAGAAAAGGGCTCGCTGCCAGGGTTCATCCAGGCGTCCCAGCGCGAAGCCAATGGCTTGCGGGTTGCGAATGCTGCCCTTCTCGAGCTCCCCGGCTAGGTGCTGGATGAAGGTGCTTGGGGCGTCTTTGTGCATGCAACACATCAACACGAAAATCGCGTTTTTCACCGATGCTGGAAGATCGTCCTCCTCCAGCAGCGAAACGAGATAGTCAATATGGATGCGGGCTGCTTCGGCAAAGACGCCGGGGCAGTCGGCGTCGTCGATGGAGTGACCATCGCGCCATGTCTGGATGACGGGGTAATACAGGGATTTGCGGATCTGGGTGACGAGGTTCTTGCTGGTGGTTTCGTCGAACCGCTTCAGTCGTTGCATTTCCTCGTGATGCTCGCCTGCGACGCGGCGGCCAGAACACTTGCCGTCCTGTTCGTGGCGTTCGAATGAAATGCTGTCGCCGACGCTGAAGTCCGTGTACGCATGTCCGTCCAGGATATTTTTCTGATGAACGAACACGCGTTCCTGTGTGGTGCTGGTGGTGGCGAAAGTGAAATAGCCTCCGTTCTTGTCAGGGCGCCACTCCCTGCAGATCACGGCCTTCGTCCTGGCTCTGGGGCGGATGTAGATATCCTGGTCCAGTCGCGCGATCGCGCGGGTTATCCAGTCGAGCAGGTCAGTGGTTTCACTGCTGCCGGGTTTTGGTACATGGCGCAGATCGGCCCAGGCCATAGGAGCGGGATACTCCGGAGCGGGGGCGTCGGTGACCACCAGATCCCTGGTACGCCGCCAGGTGGCTCGCACGTGTGCGAAGGCGCCATTGCGCGGGATGAACGTCAGTTGATAGGGATCGTCGGCCCCGTATTCGAAGGTCAGGTGGAGCGCACAGTCGACACTTTCCTCCAATGGAAACGCGGAAGAATCCAGGCGGGCCGAGTAGCCGAGGTCTTCGCTGCTGTCGCCAAGGAAGAGCGGGAACTGGTAGAACGGTCTCTTCGCCGGGAGGGTGAAATCTTCCTTTACCTCGATGCTGACCGGTCTGCCACGGATCGGAGTGACCGTCGTGCCGCGGGATACAAGCTGGAAGCGCTGCTGACGTCCGTCCTTGAGTGCCTTGATCGTCAGTTCAGGTATCTGGTCGCGCCACAGGGGGATCTCTCCGGCACGCTGTTGCAGCGCATGAAAATGAAGGCCTCCGGATACCGGGCTGTCCGTCACGGTGATGGAGAAGGCGAAGCCGCCGATGCGTGGATCCTGTTTCAGCATCGAGGTATCGAGGGAGGCCGGCCTGGCCGGGACAGCCGGCGGATGCCATTGGTCCTGGTCGTCGATGGAGGCGATGGCGCAGCCGGGTTCTGACTCCTGCGCAGGAGTGTCCGAGAGGATCACCGGAGGATGCCGCTCCCAGTAGAAACCTCTCGTTTCCGGGAGCTTGTCCTTGAGCGCCGGATCGAACCTGGCGACCAGTCTCGTGACGCAGGTCGTGCCGCCGACGTTGTCGATCACGACTATCGGAAAGCCAGCGTTCACTTTCGAGTAGTCCACGCGTTGAACAGCGGCGGCAATACTGCGGGGGAGCGGCACCGCGCCCTGGAAGCGAGCGTTGAGATTGCGCCGGGTGACGTCGAGTTCGAAATCACTGAGGGCATCGGGCACGAGCCAGATCAGCGTGTCGCTCCTGAACACCTCGTGCAGTCTGGAGGTGAAGGCGCGTGCAGCGCGGTCCAGATGCTCGGGAGCGGCTTTGGAGAAGAACAGATCCGTCGGGAACAGGGTCGTCACCTGTGGATGCCGATAAATCGCGTCTGAGATGAACAGGTCAAGTGCTACTTCGGTGTTCTCGCCTTGCCATTGTTGCCATAGGAAAGACCCAGGCAGGTACCTGGCCGCTTTACCCGCGGCATAGCGTGGGAGTGAAGTCGCCAGATCAACGCACACCGGTGTCCGGATTTCGATCCTTGTGTCGCGCTTGATCTTTTCCGGTACCGATTGCATCGCGACGCTGTTGAACCAGGGGCGGATCTCGAAGGTATCGAAGTCGAAGAAAATCGGCATGTCTGCCAGGTAGTGACGACCCTCGCTCCATATCCGGCTGTAGGTGATCCAGCGATGCCGGGTCTGGCGACGCGCGTGGACCTCGGACAGGTCGCGAGCGGTGTCATCCTCCAGGGTCTGCAGCCAACGCCAGGCGTCCCATACCCGTCGGTAATCGCGATGTGACAAAAGCGTGTTGTTGGGCGGCAGGTTCTCCCAGCTCCCGATGTCCCGCGTTTCTCCGGAGCGCAGCCAGGACAGGATCGTCAACAGCAGGTCGTCCTGTCGATCATGGCGCTCGCCGCACAGCTCCAAGTGTTGCGCGAGACGCACCATGCATGCCTTGAACAGGCGGTTCTCCGGCAGGTCGACGGACTGGAACCGCCGAACACCTTGCAGATAGGGGTTGCCTGCGAGCTTTTCTCGCAGGTTGCGTCCGGGGCGATTGCTCAGCTTGATGAAACTGGTGGCATCGAGTTCGCGCACCGCATGGGCGGGCAGTAACGCTTGATCCCGGCGAGGTGCTTCGTTGAGGCCGCGGACAAGCCGATCTACCGCCGCGCGGCAATGTTCGGTGATGCGCCAGAGGCGGTCGCGGCACGGGGATCCTGCCTCGGGCGGTGAGTATCTGGCGATCCTGGCCAGAAATACCGACAGTGATTGAGGCAGCGCCTGCCCGCTCCTGGGGTCGAAGTCGACGACATGGCAGAACCAGTCCGACTGCTCGAGAACCTCGCTGATGGCGGCGCTGTCTTGCGCCACGTTGCGGCGTACGGAGTCAAAGCTCAACAGGCGTTCACTGGTCATGGCCGGCGATTCTCCCTTTCCTGGCGTTTTCCTCCAACGTCCTGCGCAATTCGTTTCGTTTCTCCGGGGACTTCAGGTTCCAGACCCTGCGGCGCTCGTCCGGATCCGTCAGGCCTGTGTTGAACAGGGAAGGCGGTTCTTCCAGGGTGTTTGAGGTCGGAATGGCGGGGTGGGCGTCGTGTTCCAGCACCGCTGGCGAATCAGATGCGTTGAGATAGTTCGCCGATTGCCAGATGAACTGGCCGTAGCCCAGCTCGCAGGCTATATCGAAGTCCTCGGTGAGGTTGAAGGGACGGCCACCGATGCCATTGACCAGTTGGTTGCGGATCTTGTCGAGGCACTCCGTCTTGCTCTTGCCGCGAGTGTCGATGCCACGCAGCTTGGGCATGACCTTCTGTACCAACTGGTCTTCGAACGCAGTATGCATTGCGTCGGCAAGTCGGGATGGGGACGTGTCATTCTTGGCCGCCCGGACCTCCGGGTAGTTGGCCATGTAGTACTCGATGGATTGCCATACCCGATGGCCAAGTGCCCGACCAGACACGGATAGTGCTCCATTCAACGCCTCGATGAAGGCCATGTACGGCTTGACTTCGTCCTCCGAGAAGCTGCTGCCTTCTGCCAGCCAGCTTTGCCAGGCGGTTTTGTGCAGCGCCGGGCCGCGATTCCGGTCATCAAGCGGCAGCAATTTCAGGCGGCGTTTCAATTCGGTCGGCCGCGGGAAATTGACGATGATGGAACGGTCCAGAACCTTGTCGGAAAGAGACTTGGTGGTTTCATCCTGGTTCATCGTTCCTGTCCACAGCACATTCCGGCCCAGCGGCAGTTTGTAGGCTGGCATGCCTGCCCCGACCTTCACCGGCAGCCAGGGCACGTCGTTGCCCTTCCTGCCACGGCGCAGCTCGAGCTTGCTCAGGAACTCGGCAAAGTACAGCTCCGGATGGGCAAGGTTCATCTCGTCGAGCAGGACCAGGCACATAGCCTCGGATAAGCCGGGGTAGTCCTCGCTCCAGGGCTTCTGGCTCTGCGCGAGGAAGTTCAGTACCGGTTGGGCGTCGAACTTGTTGTCGATCGAGTTGAAGAAGCCGAGCATGGACTCCTGCGAGTCCCAGTTCGGCTGGACCGACAGCGGCTCGAAGAAAATGCCGCCGAAGTGGGCGTACAGGCGGGGCAGTTCGGACTTGCCGGTGCCGGAGACGCCCGAGAGCACGGTCAGGGGCGACCACTCGGCGGTCTTGAGCGCCGTGTGGAAGGCGTTGAGGATCCGTGGGTTGAAACTTAGGCCATAGTTTCTGCACGCATTGCTGATACCCTTGAGCCAGATCAACTCGTCGATCTCCGCCTTCACCGGCAGCGTGGCACGATCCACGGCGAAATGCGGCCGTTCGATTTCCTTGTGCCGTGCCTCGACCTCGGCAGGGCGTTCATAGGCGGCACGGAGACGGTTGAGTTCGGCTTGTGCTTCGTTTGCTGCGCCCTCGAAGATCGAAGCCTTCTGCATCAAGGACTGGTTTTCCGCGGAGAGCTCGGAGTTCTTCCGGCGTAGCTGGCCAACCTCCGCAACGGCGGTGTCATTGCTCGCGATCTGTCGGGCAAGTTCATCCGCCCGGGCCTTGTGGGACCTTATTTCGGTTTCGAGTTCGAGGGTTCGCTTGCGCATCTCCTCGGTGGGCCGGTTGGCGAGCTCCTCACGCAGGCGCTTCAGTTCATCGGTCTGACTGTTCAGGTCCCGCAGGATCTCGGACGGGTCTTTCCCTCCGAGCTGGCGCTTCAACTGCTCGAAGACGCCCAGCAGGTCGGCCTGTATGGCAAGGGTTTCACGCAGGCGCCTGTTGTCCTCGATACAGGACTGCTTCTGCATTTCCAGTGATCTGCGCGCTTCCTCTAGGTTGCTCTCGAGCTCATCGGCGAATTGTTCACTACGCCGCTTGGATTGCTGTTCGAGCCGCTGTTCCTTGCGTTCCAGATTGCGCTCGGCGGCTTCCAGTTCCATCGCACGCCCGTGTACTTCGCTCTGCAAGGCGCACAATGCCCCCTTCTGTTTAGCCAGCTCGGACAGTTCTGCATCCAGTCGTGCGCGAGCGTCGTTCTGTTGTTTCGTCCAGGCCTCACGCAGCCTGCTCAATTCGTCGCGGATGCGCTCGCGCTCGGCGTCGCCGGCTGCGGATACTTCTGACAGGCGCCTGGACCGGAGATTGGCAAGTTCTTCTTCCAGAGCCGATAGCTGCTGCTCCCGGATTTCTGAAATCCGGCGCTCGCCCTCGGCGCGTTTCTGGCGCAACTCCGCATTCAAGGCGGCGCGCTTCTCGTCATGGTCCGCTGCGTGTTGCTGTTCGGCGAACTTGAGCTGATCTTCGCGCCGGCTGAGTTCGGCGGCTTTTCTGGCGAGGGCCTCTCGCTCGGCAGCTATCAGCTGTTTTTCTTCCTCCACGGCGTGCTGGCCCTTGGCGATAGCCTCGGGGAGCGCGATCTCGGTGTCGCGCAGCAGTTGCGCGGCGGCATCCTGCTTTGTGACGTCTTCCCTATTGTCGGATTGCTCCATTTCCTAAAACTCGATCAGTGCTTTGATGATTTTGTACGATGCCTTGCGCAGCTTCGCGACATCTGTGCTTGCTAATGGCAGTGGCTCATTACCGTGTCCGCGTCTGGCTATGAGCGCGGCTGCATCGTCGACGAAGGACGGTTGGGTCGCTGCGATCGACTTGAGGAGCAGCTCGTCAGCCATCAGCAGGAAGGCGATCATGCAGGCCCCGAGCGACTGGCCGCTGCCTTGCAGCGTCTGGCGTACAGCCGAAGCCCTGACGGTGCGCAGGCTTGGCGGCAGCCGATGGCACAAGCCGGACCCGATGGCCCTGTCTTGCGCTGCCTCGATCAGCAGTGCATCTGCCATGTCCGGTGGCAGCCAACGGTTCAGCGACAGCTCGAGGACGGACTGCATTGCTGCATAGAGGTCGCGGACGAACGCCAGGACATCTTCTCCCTCCTGGCAGGACAGGAAGACCCGTTCGGCATGGACGAGCCGCTCCTTCACGTTCGTCCCGAGGCGGTTGAATGCGCCGAAGCCGAACTCGTCCTGGATGCTCGCGCGGGCATCCAGTAACACGTCCGCGTAAGCGTCAGGGTTGCTGCTGGCGGTCGGCTCGCGGGTGAAGGTCACTTCCTGCAGCATGATCTCGATGATTTCGCGCACCAGTGGTTCTGCCAGCAACTCCGATTCCGGGGCGTCGGCACTGCCTTTGCCATGTCCCTTTTCGTCACGCGCCTTCTTGATTTCGAGTAGGCGGCTGATCAGTGCAGGATCGCGCGCAGCCAGACGTCGCAAGGGGTGAGAACCATCGAGCTGCGCGCGAAGGATGCTCAAGGCAAGCACCGTTTCCAGCTCTGCCTTTCCCTCCTGGAAGTCCCGCAGCTTGCCCTCCCGAACAGGCCTGAAACCGGATCCCGGTGGTAACAGCCCGACCTCGCTGGCCGCCCGACCGAGCAACTGCGCATGCTCCGCCTGCGGGGTGAATCTCAAGCGCTCGATATCACCTTCGAAGGGGCGCTTGGCACAGGCGTAGAACAATGACCACTCCACGGAGGCATAGAGCTGGGCGATCGAGCGGAACGCGGCGTTCGGCAGCAGCCGCAAGTTACTGATGAGCTTGGGGTATCGCTGCTGGTTGGCAGGCGTGTCGAACGGTTCTTTATTACGGGGATCCTGGGATGGCGAGCGCGGCTGGCTCAGTGAGGCTTTCCACTTGCCCAGCCACTCCGTTGCGTATTCATCCTGTTCGAGCAATTGTTCGAATGCCCGTTCGAGCACCAGTGAAAACCCGTTGCCGAAGGGATCTGCGATACGGAATTCGCCGTCGCTTTTCTGAATGGCGATAGGGCAGTCCAGGTAATACCGTTCCGGCTGCTCCACGATCATGATTTTGTGCAGTGCAGGCGTTCGCTCCGCTTTCCCGAACTCCGCGGCCCTTCTTTGCATCGCTCGCGTCACCTTGATCACATCCCGCTGGGTGGGCGGCATTTGCTCGGCAGCGAGAGCGCGAATCTTGTAGGCGGCCTGCTTCTGTTCCTTCTTGCGCAGCGGTTGGTGTTCCAGCAGTTGCATGAAGGGCAGGACCTGCCCGCTGACGAGCTCGCGAAACAGCAGCGCGGTCACGAATGCCGTAGCGCCGGCTTCGCTTGCAGCGTTGCTGCCGGATGCTTCAAGGACGTCGTTGAAATCGTCGATCAACCCTCTGTCCCGAAGACGCAACAGGATGCTTTCTACCAGGTCGCGCGGAATGCAGGTTTCCTCGGCCAGTGCCTGTGAGGTCATGTTTCCAAGGGCGAGCAGGCTGAGGATGACCTGCTCGAACGGGTTGAGGCTCAGGCCGTCTTCGTCAGGCTTGGGCAGGGTGATCCGGTAGGCGTCGACGGGCCAGGACAGATTGCGGCGTCGGCCGACGGTTGCCCCGAAGGGGGCAGGGGTGCCGTAATCCAGAAGTTTCAACATTCCAGCACGACTCCTTGTTCACGGCAGAGCTTATGGAAATCAACGAGCCCAGGAATGAACTCGGCTGCCAGGTCGCCTTCCAGCAGGCACGGGTCGCCGACCACTACCAACAGTTTTTTCTGACGGCTCATCGATACATTCAGGCGGTTGTAGAGGCAGAGGTGACCGAATAGTGATTGCGCCTGTTTCTCGCGGTCATCGGTGGTGGATTTCCACGGCTGTGGCACGGTCCTCACCGTCGACAGGAAGACCACGTCGAACTCCATGCCCTGGAACGAGTCCACCGTGCCGATACGCAGTCGCTTGTCATTGTTACCGAGTGTGCCGAGTTGCTGCCTGATGTATTCGGCCTGCGCCTTGTAGAAGGAAATCACCCCGAAGGTCAGGTCCTTGCCAGCCTCGCAATTCATCCATGCGAGTAACTGGCGGACGATCAAAGTGGCCTCGATCGGGCGAATCCAGCTGGTTCCGCTGCGTCGGTGCTTGCCTTTCTCCACGGGTACCGCCAGCCACGCGGCGGGTTTGCCGCCGGTATCGGGGAGGGCGTGGGCGAAATCGACTGTAGGCCTTCCGGAGCCGAACTTCTCGGAGGGGTCGAAGCGCTCGTAGAAGTTGCGGCTGATGAAATCGCCCAGCAGCTCATGCATGCGGTACTGCCTGTCCAGCGTGACCCGACGAGTGATCTTGTCGCCGTCCTCTAGGGTCTTCAGGCGCTCCGAAAACAGGTAGTGGAACATCGACTTTTTCAGCCAATCGGTTTCCGAAGGGCCGCTTTCGCCGTCTTCCATCCGGCGTGCGACCTCGTCATCGATGATGTGCGGCAGCTGGCGGTGGTCACCGACTAGGATGATGCGCCTGCCCTGTGCCATCGGCACCATCAGGTCGCGTGGCGAGACACGTGCGGCTTCGTCGACGATCACATACTCGTATTCCAGTTGCTGCTGGTTCAGGTTGGTGTCGCCCTCCCGAATGCCCTTCTGGAATTGCATGCTCCGGTTGACGCTTTGCTGGCAAGTCGCGGCGAACGCGAAGCTATAGTCGGATACAGCCTCCAGCATGGCGCGAGGGTTGTTGTCGAGCTGGGCGAGAAACTCGGCCAGTGCGGCGGATTTCCTGTCCCGCCCCGAGTGTCCCTTGCGCTTGATCTGCTCGATTGCGAGGCCTGCCAAGGCGACGATCTCGTCGTTGGCTTTTTCGATGCGGAAAACCGGGGGGGCGCTGAAGCGGGCGAGCAGCGTTCTCTTCAGTCTTGCCAACCGTTGCAGGAACGGCGGGAGGCCATTTTCATTGCGCCACAGGCTGGCATCGTCGAGCAACGCAAGGTCCTCGCGGTCCAGCACCTCGCCGAGATCGGCCAGCGCGTCGGCTGCGCGTTCGGGACCGTCGTCGGCGAAGCTTTCAGGCCGGCAGCGGAGGCGACGCACGACGTCGAGCCATTGGTGGCTGGCGCCGTTGAGCTTTTCTTCCAGGCCCATTTTCTTCTGCAAATTCTCGGCCTGACGCACCCGCTCTTCGCCCAGGACCGCAATGCCGAGCGCTGCGATCCGGGAGGCAAGGCGGGCGCCGAGCACCCGTGTCGGCGTCTGAAGGTATTGCAGGTACAGGTGCCGGATCTCCGTTTCCTGCTCGATTTCGGCGATCTGCGGGTTTCGTTCACGCAATTGGGTGGCTAGTTTTCCACACCACCCATCGAGTCGTTCCTCGAAGAGGCTGGCGTCATCCGTGGCTGCATTGGCGCGCTTGCCAAATTTCGGAACGGGGAGGCTGTTGAGCGAGAGGCGCTCGATCATGTTCTCGACCGCGTCGTGCTGGAACCCTGTCAGCAGCACCTGGCCCTTGATGGTAGTACCACGCTTGTCTGCCATTTCGTTCAAGCGCTCGAGAATGGCAGCGATGACCGTGGTCTTTCCGGTTCCGGGGGGGCCCTGGATAAGGGCAATGTCCGGCGTTTCCAAGGCACAGCTGATGGCATCCAGCTGTTTTGGCGTGGGAGTGTTCTTGAAGACCTTGTTCAGGACGAACGCCGTCAGCGGCTTGACAGGTGACGGCCTGCGAGTCTGGGTAATGACGCCTTTTTCCTCGATCAGCGGTCCGAGCTGGGGGTTGGCTGCCCGGCCTTCGAGAATCAACCGGCGCGCCACCAGGCGGCGCTTGATCTGGGCAACTTCGCCTGCGAGTGAAAGGATGAGCATGCCCGACTTTTCTGGAAGCCGTTCAGTCTTCAGCTTGAGCGTGTTCGATGCCTTGTCGAACTCGACTACCTTGTAATGCTTGGGGTTGGCTTGTAGTTCATCCTGAGGTGAAGAGGGGGGATTTTCCGCAGAGCGCTCGATGCCGCTGGCGAAGTCCTTGAAGAGCAGGGTGGGGTCGAGCAGATAGTCCGGGAGCTCCTCGACCGACCGGAGTTCGCCGGCCTGGCCTTTATCTAGGACTTTGAGTGCGGCCTCGGAGGCCTGGGTCACGCGTACGGCCACGGTTCCGTCTCTGTTCTCGACGGCGCCAGCAACGTGCAAGACTCCCACTTGGCGTGCCTTCTCCAGCAGCAGTTCGCCTTCGAGGTCGCCGAACTCGTCCCATTTCCTCAAGTAACTGACTTGTTCCTGCGTCAAGGCTGTCATCTGGGCTTTGGCAAGGAGCCGGATATGTCCGGTTCGGCTCCAGTCGGCGAAGTGAAGCTTGCCTTTGACTAGGCGTAGCGCGCGGTCCGGGTGCTTGCGGGCCTTGGTCAAGCGCGAGGTGAGGAAAATCGATTTGCCTTGGGATAACAGCTTCTCTGTCGCAACGAAGCGCAATCCATCCCCGCTGATGCAGAACGAGTTGTTGCGGGTTGGTTGCGCGCTTCGAGCGGGCAGTACGTCGCCGGGCGTTGCGTCCTGGGCGGCCTGCGATTCCGGGTCCGACGCCAGGTCGGTGTCGTCACCGCCTGCTGCTTTCTCTTCCTGGACGGGGTCGGGCTTGAGCATTTCGTCGATGGCCGGACCTGCGGTCAGGAAAAAGAAGTCGCTGTCGCCTTGTCGAAAGCAGAAATGGCGCTCCAGCAGCTTATAGAGCTGGTCACCCTTGGGGCCGCTCCTGCGGCGCTCGAGGCTTGCCATTGCCTGTTCGACATAGTCGTCCACGCCGATTTCCAGTTCACCCATCTCCAGGCACGGGCCGGAGAAAAAGGCGATCTGCAGTTCCATGCTTCCGTCGGCAGCACGATTGGTCAGTTGCGCGAGCAGAGCGCGGCCAATGGCGAGTTCGGCGCTCAGCCGCCGGGTATCGATCGGTGTGATGGTCTGCACTGCGATCATTGCGTCCTTGAGACGCAGCTCGAACTCATCGGGACGCGAGGGATCGTTCTCGATCGAGTAGACGGCCTGGTCGCGCCAGTCTGCCGAACAGTGGTCAGCCGGTCGGACGCGGATGGTAAGGATATCGGCCGGTATGTCTTGGAATTTCATTGCACGCCCGCCTCGAAGGTGAAGGTCAAGCTGTCGGGGAAAGCAGGAGTGCCTCGTACAGGACGCGCCGTCCTGGTGTTGAAGTCGAGGTCGACTTCGTACACCTGGGTCTCGTTATGATCGAACGAGAAAGGATGGAAAAGTCGGTGCGGCAGGGGGAAGTGCCGGGTGCTGGCGGGAATCACGATCTCACCCCGCGAAGTCCGGGCGCAGGCGAACGGCGGACGGGGTGCGCCGCAGTAAGGGCAGCGGGTGTGTTCGTCGGCCAGGTAGCTCATTTTGCAGGCATCGCAGTGCAACGAGCGGTCGAACGCCTTTTTCAGTTCCAGTGCCCAGAAGGCCATGGTTGGACGGCGATGCGGCTGTAGTCTTCCGGCCCCGAAGGTTTCTTGGAAGAGCCTCCGAAGCCCGGGTGTGGCGACCAGCTCACGCGGCAGCCCGCCACCCCCGGCGTTGGATTTGTCCTGCGCGTCATCGATGAAGGGCAGATAACCCGCGTACGCCTGTTCATCCAGGTCGGCGGTCTGGCTATCTTCGTCTGGCTCGGAGTCCCAGCCGCTGTCATCTTCCTCGGGTTCGAGCACTGCCTTGCCGATGAACGGATGGCAGAGTGCAAGGGTCTTGAAGGCCATGACCGCGAATGCCCAGCAATCCGAGCGTGGGCGCGAGGCATCGGTGCCACGCACCACTTCCGGCGCGCCGTAGGCTGGTGTGTAGACCGAGACACCTCCGCGAGCCATTTCGAACCGCAGGTTGTCGGCATCGATGAGCCAGACATCGTTCGATTGCGCACCGATGAAGGCGTTGTTGCTGGAGATATCGCCGTAGACCATTCCCGAGCAGTGCAGGCGGGCGAGGATGGCAGCGCACTCCGACAGTGCGAACAGGCGACGGCGGGTCGAGCCCGTACGAGCGTAATGGACGAGACGCAACGCTAGGTCTCTGCCAGGGACCTTCGCCAGCCATTCAGGAAGGATGAGCTGCTGCACTTCGAGGACCTTTTTCGTCTTGCCGTCGAGATCGAAGACGCTGAAGGGCGTCATGTCGTTGAGCAGGCGCATCACGTACCCTGGCTGATCCCGCAGGATGGCCAGCGGTAACGACAGTGGAATGCGCGGCGGCAGGGGCAGCAGGCGGATGTTCTGGAAGCGGTGACGCAGGTCGCTGCTGGTGTCCGGCTCACCCTGGGGGTTGAGCGGTTGCTTGATGGCCAGGTCCGCGTCCTTGGTGCGGAACACGACGCCTTGACCACCCCTGGCGAGCTCATCGGCTAGCGTATGGTGATTACCGTATTCGTCGCACAGCGGCGGTGTTCCTTCAGTCTTGTCCAGGGGTAATCTCCTCGCGACAGAGACAGGCGATGGTCTTGTCGTCGCTGTGCTTTGGGGTGGGCCATTTTTCGAGCATCGTTTGAAGACGCCGGTTGGCGGTGACCGCTGTCAGCGAACGGTGCGCATCGATCACGCCGGTCACGAAGCCGGGATTGTCCTCCAAGTCGTCTGCCACGCCGTCGGAGCAGAGCAGGATGGCCAAGCAATCCCGCTCCGGCAGCGAGGCGACCTGCCAGTCCCGCTCGGACACGCGCTGGGAAAGTGCTGCCGTGATGTTGGAAAAGCCTTGCGACTTGTCGTCCGCCAGGGACATCACCGAACCATCCGATCTGATTGCGGCGACCAGGCCATCGCCCAGCATTCCCAAGTGGATCACGCCGTTTCGCGCCCGGAAGGCGAACAGGCACGTAGCGGCGCAATCACGGGGTTCGAGTGGTGCGACGAGAGACAGCCAGTTCGACGTGATGCGTTGCAGCAGGGACGCCGGGTCGGCTTCGGTGCGGGAGCGGCAAGCCTGTGCTACAGCCTGGCAGGCCGCCTTGCTGCCGAAACTGGAAAACGGCTTCGAGCCGAGGCCGTCGGAAACCACGATGGCATCTCCCCAGCTACGGTGGAAGGCTGCCCATGCGTCCTGGTTGGGGAGGCCGGCAGCCAGGTGCGCGGGGCCTGGAACGCTGGCGCCGAAGCTCTTCCACAACGTCATGCCGAGGGCGCTTCCAGCCATCCGTCCAGTGCCGCGAACAGGGCCTCGGCCAGGAAAACGTCCGGACCTTTGAGCTGCGGATTGGCATCGGCGCCGGTCTTGATGACGCGTACCGAGTCGTGGGGAAGCCCCGCCCGCCACTGTTTCAGGTGCCGGGTTTCGGTGCTGGACCAGAAACCGTCGGTCAGGAGCAATACTTTTCCGTCGGGTGAATCACCCAGCAGGCGGGTTAGGGCGGTTGCGTTGGAGGTACCGCCGCAAACGAGCATGTGTTCCGGGTAGTCGTCGGTTATGGTCCAGTCGCTGAAGACGGCTTCGCTTCCCCAGGCGCACAGCCTGACCTGTACCCCTCCGCCGGCCAGATGTATCCACTGGGCGATGGTCGTGACCGCCGTTCTCGTGATGAATGGCTTGCCCCCCTCGCTCATGCTGCCGGAGGTGTCGCACACCAGAAAGAGTGTCATGCCGGCTCCCCGGCCAGCCTGGCGCGTGCGGCGATCCCGCTCATCAAGCTATCGAGCTGCTCCAGGAAGGAACCGCCGCAACAAAGTGCCAGCTTCGCGTCGCTGATTTTTTTGCGCACCGAGTCCGACCTTGGCGGGAAGCAGCAGGCGACGATTCCACGACCTTCGACGCCACCATAGAAGCGGACGAGGTTCTGCAGCTTCATCACTTGCTCCTGCGTGACCTTGCCCCCTTTGCATTCGACGATGTATAGCGAATGTCCGTCGGTGAAGGTGACGTCGAGCTCGTTGTGTTGCACGTCGCGGTGGAATGAACCGGTCATGTCCTGGTTGAGTTGCAGGGTGAGGTTGATTCGAAGGTCCCGGATGATGCCGCGCTCTTCGTAGGGTTTGCACTGTAGATAGACGAACTCTTCGAACCAACCACCGGACATGTATTTGGCGAAACCCGTCCAGTGCTTGAAGTGCAGGTTCAGGCCGTTGCCGACAACCGATGCCTCGGCTTCCCGAGTGAGGGTGAATACGAACCCGTGGCATTCGATGCGAAATGGTGTCAGTGGCTCACCTCTTTGCAGGCTTCTTTCGTGTTCGTTGTTGTATCTGCACAAGGCGGAGTAGGCGTCAGCGATCTTGCTCCGGTATTTCCACAGTGTCTTGGTCAGGCGGCGCCGGTCCGCCGATAGCTCGTCCTGGGGATCGACGGTCGACACTTTCAGCCCATCGCCATTGAGCAGCAGGAAGGTTTCAATCGAGTCGATGGGCCGGATGGTCTCCCGACGCAGGCTGTCGACATAGGTCACGCGCTGGTTGCGGCTGTCGAAGTAGAAGGGCACGGCACCCAGTGCCCTGGCTGCGGAAAGCGCGCCTGCGAACATCAGCTTGGTGCCGCCCGTAAGGTTCACGCCGATACGCGCGCCTGGCGGCAAGGTTCTGGCATGGGCAATGATCCTTTCCTGTACGTCCTTGGCATCCCACGGGTCGACGGGGAGTTCGTAGAAGTCTGCATCCTGGATGAACGCGCGCATGCAGGTCGCTGGAAAGTCCTGGGAGTTCACGAACACATGCCGGTTCGAGGCGAACTGGCGGATGCCCAGCAGCGATGGCATGCGTTGCTCGCCGAACAGGTGATAGGTCACGGCGAACCCTTCGTGGGCATTGCCGATCGCCGCCTGGCTGGCGCCGTGGCGCTCCAGCCAGGCGGCGGGCAGGGCAATGGCTTCCGGCGGTTTGCCGACAACGGGCGAGACTATGAGGCGTTTCTTCAGGTGAGGATGGGCCAGGGCCGCCAGTGCCCACATGAACGCCATGACCGGCGTGCCAGGGCTCAGGTACAGCGTCACGAGTTTCTCGCCGGCGGCTTTGGCGACGAAATCCAGGGCGCGCATGGCACAGGCGTAGATGCCTTCTGAGTCGTTCAGCTCGCGGGGTGTTTCGCTCTTCAGCGAAATGCGCGCCTGCCTGCCGAACCTTGGCAGTTGCGCCTCCAGCCAGCGGGCGAAGTGCGCGTGGGCGGCAGGCGTGTTGGCGAAAGTGGAGACGAAATCGTTGGTAACGCCGCGATCCTGTTGCTGGTTGGCAGCATGGATCGCCGCCAGCCGGGTCGCCAGGTCCGCGCAGGTGGGTGTCGACACGTGATCCTGGAGGTCGTTTCGCGTGTAGCCAAGAATGACGATTTCGCTATAGTCCTCTGCCGCCAGCGCTGCGGCGATCGGACCTTCCGTGCTTTCGAATCCCAGCGACGCGCGAAAGTCCGTGATGCCATACCAGGTGAGTAGAAACTTCTTCATAGGGAACTCTTGGCGACGTAGGGGCGGAACCAGGTCGTTTCACAGGTCATTCGGTTCACCAGAACGGCCCGGTTGGGCTTTTCGAGACCTTTGAACTTGCCGATGCCGGTGGAGACCAGCGAGCCGGCGTCGTCTTCGCTCATGCAATACCCCAGGCGCAGTTCGAAGCACGAAAGAAGGTCCTTGCAGGTCGATGCGCAGCGCTGCCAGCGCTCGACGAAGGCGAATACGAACACCCCCTGGCGCGGGCCATCCTCGGCAATGCGCTTGAGGAGATCGCCGGGGGAGGGTGGTTCACCCGGCTTGGGGGGCCTGAACGGGGTCGGTGGGTGCAACAGTCTTTCCGAATCGAGACCGTCGATGATCAAGGCGACGCGGCGACTGCCGATGGCATCGGCTATCGCTTGCAACGGGAGTGCCGCGATGTCGTCGAACACTTGCACGGGACCGCCGGGGGCGCGCATCTCTGAGGTGAATTCGCCTTTCGCGGTGACGCCGCGGGCGTTGAAGAAGATGATCTCGTCGAAACGGCTGGATGCCACCAGGCTGGACAGCGTTGCGTTGAGCAAGCCGTCGTGGATGGCATCGTTGTAGCCGCTGAACAGGACATTGAAGGCCGGGCGCTGGATGAGCGGAACCGTGAGCATGTCGGCGTCGAACGTCAGCTGTTGCCCGAGGAGCAGGGCGCCGTCCCCTGAACAGACGTTCTGGTAGGTAGTGGCGCAAGGCGGCTCAGGCAGGCGGGCGCCATTGAAGATCCGGGTCTTGTCCACCATGCCCTGGCGCGCGGCTTGCTGCGCCAGCGTGCTGATGTGTTCGAGGCAAGTGTCGCTGTCTGCCAGGGGTATCAGGAACTTGACGTTGCCGGACCTGGCTCCGTTGGAATTGTTGATGATGCCTTCGGGCGGGCTCTGCAGCTCCGACGCGGCCCAGTTGTTCGCGCCCAGGATCATCGCCGAGTCTTCCTGGCCGCAGGCCAGGGCAATGCGGCAGCCCAGCTGGGTGATGATGCTGCCCAGGGACATGGCGTTGATGCCCTTGAGGGTCTGTGTCGCGAGCAGGACATGAATGCCGAATGAGCGCCCCTGCTTCAACAGTTGCGACAGGAATTGTTCTGCCGCCTCCGCTACCGGGCGTGTGCCGGCGAAGAGCACCTGGAACTCGTCGATGACCAGGAGGATCCTGGGTAGCTGCTCACCTGTGCTGGCGCGGAATTTGGCGAAGTCGGAGACCTTGTTTTCCTTGAATACGTGTCCGCGCCTCTGCAGTTCACCCACCAGGTGGCGAAGGACCGTGACGCCGTATTCGGGATCGCTTTCCGTGGCGACCAGCCGGGCATGGGGAAGGGGCGGGTCGGCATAGATGTTGAATTCCGTCGATTCCTTGTAATCCAGCAGGTAAAGGTCGACTTCCGCTGGCGAATAGCGCTGGCACAGGGAGTGGATCAGGACGTGCAGCAGGTTCGACTTACCTGACCCGGTCTTGCCGGCGAGCAGTGCATGGTGTTCGGACGTCGTGGCACCGAGGACGAAGGAGGCGGGCGCGCCGGCGGCCGTCCAGCCGATCGGGATGTCGAAGCCTGCGCAGGTCGTGGCGCCCTTGGAGAAACCAGACCATAGATCCTCCATGGACCGGCTGAAGCGCGCCTGCCGGGCGCACTCTTCGGCGAGCGCCGAAAGGTAGGGGCCAAGCTGTTCTTGCCTGGGCCATTGCTCGGACTTGCAGCTCGATGAAAGGCCGTTGCGCGCGACGGACGAGGTCGCGAACAGGGCGTCAAACGCTGCGACCGCCTGTGCTGCGGTTGCGCGGAATTTCTCGTAGCGCTGGTCCTGCAAGCGGTGCTCGTCGATCGCGATGATCGGCAGGACGCCGCAGCGCGGGCCGTTCTCGCACAATCGCTGGAGGAACCACAGGCTTTTTTCGGACAGTTGCTCCGGCGCATCGAACAGCACCAGCACCTTGTACGCAAGACGGCAGTCGGGGTTCTTCGCGTTGTACGCCGACCAGTTTGCGGACTCGTCATTGAAGCGATGCTGGAGCAGTTCCTCGATGTCATCCGTCAGCCGGCCGAGCGCAGACTCGATCTCGTCCGCGCGCGTCAGCACCCGTTGTTCCGGAACCAGTTGCTCGACCTTGAGCAGGGGCAGGAACGGCTCGACCGATTGTCCCAGTCGCAGCGGATCGATGAATGTCAACTCCAGCTGCGCCGGGGGCAGGGCAGAGAGCAAGCGCAGCAGCAGGCCGGATACCCACTGCGTGTGGCCCGTGTGGCCTTGGGAAAACGCCAGGGCGCTGGAGAACGGGAAGGGGATGGCATTTGGCGTCGAACAGCAGAGATCCTCGAAGCTCAGTTGCCGGGAGCCGAGATACAGGCGCGCAGGCATTTCCGTGACCGCCCATGGCGTCGTAGGGACCAGATCCGTCAACGCTGGCTGTTCGCGGCGAAGCCGCCCGCTCGCACGCAGCGCATCGGTGGCGATTCCCTCCCATTGCCGAACGAAGGCTAATCGCCAAGCCGTTGTCCGCTGGGTGCGGCTGGTGGTTGTCTGTCTTTCTTCATCAGCGAGCCGCCGTAGGGCCTCTTCCGTTGAGGCGGCCAGGGCGGTTTGCACGTCTTTGCGCAGCCCCTGAAGGGTTTGCTCTTTCCTGGTCGCGGCCGCATCGAATTCGCGGTCGATGCGGGCGAGGCCTTCCTGATAGTCGGCGATGGCTTGCATGGCCCGGGAGACAATCGGGTCCGGATGCTCCGGCGATCCCTTCATGCGTCACGCTCCCCTTGAAGTGCGCCGACGCCTTGCGCTTCCTCGAGGAGACCGTCGATGGCCGTGACCTGACGCTGGTAGTCTTCGCTGAAACTGCGCAGGCAGGCGATGTTCTCCTGGATCGGGAAGAGCACTTCGTTGGCGATGGAGGTGCCGAATCCATCCCGCACCCCAGCGTTGAACCTGTTTGCGCAGGCCGCCATCAGTCCCATGACATCGTCAAACATCGGCATCTCCCGACTCATCGTCCATGGGGAGTTCCAGGACATGCGCATCGGTGGCGATGCCTGGAAGCAACGAAGCACAACGCTCGCCCGGCAGCAGGTAACCGGATTCGAAGTCCGGATCCTCGCGCCTGATTTCGCTCAGGAACCTCTGCCACCGCTCCTCGGACAGGTCGATCGAGCGGCAGCCTGCGGTCAACTCCAGCAATTGCGCCGTGGCCTCGTCCACGTCATCCATGTCGCCGGTATCGACCGAGCGCTGCAACTGCTCCACTCCTGCCCGGACCTGTTCAAGGATGGCAGGCTCCACTACGGCAAATCGCACTTTCATGGCTGTTCTTCCTGGCTCTGGCGGATGAAATCAAGACAGGACAGGTCTATCTCGTTCTTGCTCGGCAGCATGCCTATCAGAGGCGAGCCCGCCTCGCGCAAGGCATCGCGCAGTTCTTTCTCTTTCTCGGGCGAAAGGTCCTTGATGTCCCGCGAGCAGAGCGTGCATTGCGCATCCGCTTGCTTGTGTCCTTCGGCCTGGAACACCATGTGGTCCTTCTGCGCGTAGAGGTACTGGGCCTTGCCGCACTTCACCTCCAAGGCCAGCGAACCGCCCACCGGTGCCCCCATGCCCGGACCACGCCCCAGTACGACCGGGACGCGCAGGTCGGTTATCAGCAGGTCGGTCTTGGTGTACCGGCCGTCGTCGCCAACGAACGTCCGCCCTTGTGTCTCGATGCGACCACCCAGTGGCGCCAGGGCGTGGCGAGCCAGTTGCTCACCGAATTCGCCGCACAGCTCGATGCGGACCTTGCGCACGACCCCGTTGCGCTCGACATCGCCTTTCGCGGCAACCCATTGCTCGCGGAATCTGTCGACCTTCGCCCGATACTCGGGATTTCGTTCGTACAGGTATTCCTGGAGCATTTGCCGATGCTCCGCCGACAGGTTCATTCGATCCCGCAGTACATCCGGTGTGACGACGCCACCCTGTTTCACCGGGTCCCACTTCAACCAGGAACGGAAGTCCGCAGCGACGGGATGGGTCGCGAGGTAGGCCTCCAGCGCTTGCTGGGCCGCAGAAAGGCGAGCAACACCGAGATCGATGGCCTGGCCGACGCCGAGAAGCCGTGCATTGCACTCCTGCTGCGCATGCGCCAGTGCCTGCGCAGCCATCGAGGCTGCCTGCCTGGTCATTTCCAGGCGACGTTCCATGGCCATTCGGTTCTCCATGGCCCGTTCGAGGTCGGCCCGTGCCTGCTCCAGCGCGTTGCAGGCCTGGTCCACCTCGGCCCTGGCCTGGTCAGCGCAGTCGTGCTCCCAGGAGCAATCAGGACTCGACCCGTCTTTGTCGAGCGGTTGGGCGATACAACTGGACAGCGAACTCTCGGCGGCGTCGAGACTGGCGTATGCGGTGTCCACGGCCTGCTGGGCGTCCTCGGACGCCTGGCCGGCGTCTAGTTCCTGCTGCATGGCGTCGTCCAGCAAGCTCTCGCTGTGCCAGGAGGCGTTTTGAGCGTCTTCGTACTTGTGCTCTGCCAGGGCAACCTGTGCACGGCAGGATGCCTCCAGGGCCTCATGAACGGCCTGCAGGTCGCGCACGAGGTCCTCGAGGTTTTCCACTTGTCCTATGGATACGAGTGCCATTGCCCTAGCTACGTCCTCAGCTTTGAAGGTACTCGCGCAGGCGCGACGCCAGGGCGATCAAATAGGGCACCTGTTCTGTCGCGTTCGCATTGAACTGATGGAGTTGCTGGACGAGCATGTTGAACTCCTCCTCGAACTGGGAACGTTTCTCGTCCTGCCAGGTGTCACCGAGCGACAGGAATGCGCCATCTAGGGCGCCAACACTGTCGTTGAGCGAGTCGGTGAATTGCTGTAGTGCATGCGCAAAACGCTCCAGCTCTTCCGGATCTCCGATTGCCTGTGCCATTACCAATAGCCTCCATCATCTGCATCGGGTGCCGTCGGCACCACTGAGCCCTGTCGGGCGCCGATGGTCGCTGGCTGAACATCAATCGAACTCGCTGGCGGGATGGCGTTAGGTGCCTGCGATTTGGTGCGGATGGTCACCGACATGGTCACGAACTTAAAGAAGTCCTTCATTTGCCGGGCATTCTCTGCGTAGAAAAGCGGGTTCTCCGTGCCCTCGATGAATGCTCCGAGAACTGCCTCGTCGGCGTCGGCACCGATGGCCATGGCCATGCGATCGCATTTCGCGGATCGTCCTTCGTTTACGAAATCACGCAACGCGCCTTTCCAGCTATCGCTCGGTTGTCCGTCCGAGACCAGCACTACGGTCGGACGATAAGCGCGCGATGGAACGACGTTCTTGTCTTCAATTATTGCTTTGGCCATTTCAAGCGCGACACCCAGTGGAGTCATGCCGCTGGCTGAAAGTGTTTGCCACTGAATGTCGTTGGCACTTGCTAGGGGTTGATGCAGCGTGACTTCTGAGCCGAACGTGATGATTGAGACCCAGATTTCGGTCTCGCTGGTCTCGTTGCCGCGGAACACATCGAGCATGTCGCGCACAGCGGCATTGAGGTTTTGAATCTTTTCGCCGCTCATGCTACCGCTCACATCGAGCAACAGAAGGACC
Source organism: Pseudomonas sp. PLB05 (assembly GCF_021106615.1). Lineage (NCBI taxonomy): Bacteria > Pseudomonadati > Pseudomonadota > Gammaproteobacteria > Pseudomonadales > Pseudomonadaceae > Pseudomonas > Pseudomonas sp. PLB05. The sequence goes on along the minus strand of NZ_JAJOHO010000007.1, from coordinate 25,404 downwards.
GGTAGTGGCTTGGCGTTGGGAGCTGTAAATTTTGAGGGGTCAAAGGGAGTGTTCAAAGGCAAGACTCCTTAATCGATAAGAATGGATAGGCCGCGTTGCATACCGCGATGATTGCGTCGGAGGGTTGAAATATAGATGTATGCGTTGCAGAGGATCCTCTATGGAGGTGCCTCAGTCTGCTTGCGTATGGCGCTACCACTGATGTGTGGGAAACAGTGGGCTGGCTGAGTGCGCGTATCCTGATCTGGCAGGATATTGTCACCTGTTGCATGAGACTTCCTTGTTCTGAGTCGTCAACAGATAAACAGCTGTCCGAAGCCGAGGAGACCGATGTTACTCAGTTGGGTGGCGACGTGCTATCCGTTTGTTGGTGCTGGCCTTACCTGATTCATGTGTCGATGAAGGTCTGACGCTGGGTCCTGATGGCGCTCTAACTGTCAGTACTGTGATGGGTTACAGGTCTGTCGAAGATGTCCTGCACGCCACGGTTACGCAACTCGGTTACCACCTGCAACCAGAACTTGGCGCCCTCGTTCTGGGCGATCCATAGGCCGAGGATTTCCTTCTCGCCAGCCAGATTGATGCCCAACGCCAGATACACCGCCTTCACTCGCACGGCGCCTTCGCGCACCTTGGTGTGGATGCAGTCGAGGTAGACGATGGGGTAGACCGCATCGAGCGGGCGCGACTGCCAGGCCTTCACTTCATCGGCTACGGCATCGGTCACCGAGGAGATCAGGCTGGGCGACACCTCGGCACCGTACATTTCCTGCAAGTGCGCCTGGATCTCGCGCACAGTCATGCCGCGGGCATACAGCGAGAGGATCTTGTCGTCGAAACCCGCCCAGCGGGTCTGGTGCTTCTCGACAATCTGCGGATCAAAGGTGCCATGCCGGTCGCGCGGCACTTCGATGGGCAACTCGCCGAACTCACCCTTGAGTTTCTTCTTGCTGAAACCGTTGCGGGTGTTGCCAGTTGGATTGCTTACCGGCTGATGCTTATCGTGGCCCAGGTGGTGGGTCAGCTCAGCATCCAGCGCACGCTCAACCAGCTTCTTGGTCAGTTGCTTGAGGATGCCGTCAGCACCGATCAGGTCTTCAGGATTCTGGTAGTTGGCCAGGAGCTGATCCAGCAGCTCGTCGGTGATGGGATGTTGCGTCTTGCTCATGGTGTCTCCGGTTCGGAGCGACAGTGTCGCTCATGAGCCGGTTACACAAAAATTCGGACACCCTCGTACGGGGCGTATAGGGTTTGGTGCGGATATGTTTCAGTCCAAGCCGAGCGCACAAGCGCCGAAACGAACGAGAGCGGTAGCAGGCACCGTTGTCTGTCATGACGCGTTCAAAGCGGATACTCAGCCCGCGGTAGTAACGCACCGCCTGTACCAAGGCTCGACAGGCGCTGCTGCCGCGCTCGTCCTGGTGCAGGCTGGTGAAGGCCAGCCGGGACGCATCGTCGATGGCCACATGGACGAACTCCCAGCCGGCGCCATCGCAGCCCTGCTGACGATTCCCTGTCACTCGGTGGCCAGGCCTCCAGAATCGGCCAAGCTTCTTGATATCCAGATGTAGCAGGTCGCCGGCATTGGGGTATTCGTAGCGCACCACCACAGGAGCGGGTTCCAACTCGGCCAAACGATGAAAGCCTGCCTGTTTGAGACGACGCGCAACGGTACTGACGGCCACGCCGAGTAGTTGGGCGATCTGTTGATAGGTATGGCGAGATCGGCGTAGCTGGATCAACTGTGCGACCCGATCATCCGGTGTCTCATGCGGGCATGAATGCGGACGTGATGAGCGATCCATCAAACCGGACTCGCCCTCCTCACGAAAACGCCTGAGCCATTTGTAAGCCGTGCGAACACTAACTCCCGCCGCTTGTGCCGCATCCTCGGCACGCAGCCCTGTGAGCATGCGCTGGACGAGAAGGGCTCGACCTCGAGGGGTAAGACGGGCATGTTTATGCAGGTTCATCCGGGGCTCCTGGAAGGCTGTGTTGGTCGCGCTTCCAGAATTCCGGGAATGCCCCGGATGAACAACCTACTGAGAGATCACACCTAGCCCAGTGGCCGCCGCCACATCCTGACCCTGCACGGCGCTCTGCATGTCCCAGGATGCCATTGCAGCGTTGGCGTATAGGCGCTGGAACAACGCCGGCGCCGACGGCGTGGCAAAGCACAGGGCGAGGAAAGCGCCGATGGCATCCAGATGCGTGCACAGATCAGATGATACCAAGTCCCTGTAGATCTCCAGGTGCGGCACGATTTGCGCCGACGCGAGCTCGATGACTCCGTCCACGTAGACCGCACCGAAAATAGCGCTGTCCCCATAGGCGGCCAGGTAGTTGGATATGACCGTAGTGCCCAGGAACCACCCTACGAGCACGGGTTCGCGCGCACCGGTAGCAGCAATGACGGCCGCTAAATCGTCGGCCCAGCGCCGATCCTCCCGATAAGCCGCAGCATCGGACGACTTGCCGGAAAGGCCATGGCGCCCGGTTGGTCACACAGCTCTCGGTCGAGGGCTACCGCGCCGCGTGCCAGCGCGGCGGGCTACGGCTGCCAAAGATCATCCAGGCGTGAGACGTGCTGCAATACGCCTTGGCCAACTACGAGGCGGCGATGGATCACGCGGCGCGCTTGGCGCTGCACGAGAAGCCTTTCATGTCATAAGGCTTCGGCTGTAGGATCAAAAGTCATCGAGGTTGTGGAACACTGTTTCTAGCAATCTGCTCAACCGTTGGATCTGCGCATCGGTTAGGCCTGTAAAGCTGCGTTTGAATAGCTCGCTGGTAGCGCCCTGCATGCGTTCGATATTCGCAAGACCCAATGTGGTAATACTCACCTGAGTTACGCGGCCGTCTTCCGAACACGTGGCGGTGTCGACTAGGCCATCTTCTTTCATGCGATACACGATCTTGGTAATTGTCGGAAGTTTAGCGATGGCATGGGTTGAAATCTCCGATATGCTCGATTCACCATTTTCCTTAAGGATCCAAAGTACCCGCCAGCGCGGGACGTCGAGGTCGATCTTCTTCAGCACCCGCTCCATGGATTGCGTGTAGCGCCCGTGTACGCGAGCTAGCCAATAGAAGGGAAACTCCTCTTTGCAAAATTCTTCACTGGTGGGGTCGTAGCGGCTGCGGCTTTTTTTCGGAATGCTCATCAATTACTCAAGCTACGGGCAATAACAGGTCTCACAATAATAGACATTTTCAGCAAATTGAACATCACCCTCTGGACAGGGGAGTTTGCTAGAAATGGTTGTTATCATGATTCACACGTCGCTGCCATAGCCCGGTGGGCAGCTGATCCAAGCGGGCCAAGGCAGAGCCCCGGCCGGTCTTAGTGCGGCACGCCCCGACGCGCTAGAAAGACTCCGATCGGTTTGAGGCGAGAGGTTCATCCGTTTGGCTGATGTACTCAGGGCGCGCTTGCCAAAGTCCTGAGCGCTCAGCCTTCATCTTGCGCAACATCGCCTCAAAAAACTTGTTAGCAAAGCCACTTTCGCGAATCAGCATCGCGGTCAGATCTGAGCACTTGGCCGCAATGCCCGGTTCCAGTAAGTGGTCTTCGCCACCCAGCGCGCCGGCAGCGCACTGGTTTTCCGCTGCGCGCTGCACGGTCCATAGCAGGAAAAGAGTCTTCTCGATACTGCTTTCGCCTACTGCAATGCCGTGGTTGCGCAGCACCAGCACATGCTTATTGCCCAGGCTTTGGACCATGCGCGCTTTTTCATCGTCGAACAGGGTGATGCCTTCGAAGGTATGATAGCCCACCCGGCCATATAGCTGCGCGCCGTAGAAGTCCTCGTGGGTGAAGCCACGGACTTTCTGCACGACGGCGGAAATGGGCGTGGTATGGGTGTGAATCAGGCAGTGAATATCCTCACGCGCAGCGTGTACGGCGCTGTGCAGGGCAAAGCCGGCGGGGTTGGCGTCGTAGTCGGAGGCCTCCAGTTTGTTGCCGTGCAGGTCGACCTTCAGCAGGTTCCGCGGGGTGACTTCGCTGTAGTTCAATCCAAACGGGTTGACTAGATAATGATGCGCCGGGCCGGGCAAGCGCGCGGAAATGTGGTTGAAGATCGCTTCGGTCCAGCCGAACCAGTCCACTAGGTGGTAGCACTGGGCAAGCTTGACCCGCAGGGCCCATTCGTCGTCGTCGATGTGTGCCGGTTGGGTGAATCCATCGTGTTTCATACGGAGGCCTTTTGATCAGTGGGCAGGCTGGCTGCGAAAACGCGCCAGGTTTAAGATGTCGCGTGTGACCGGCATGCCCAGGCCCTGGCGCTCGGCCAGCTCCACCACTGCATCGCCAATCGCCGCCAGTTCCAAGGCGCGGCCCTGTTCGTAGTCTTGCAGCATCGAGGTACGCACCGCGCCCATGCCGGCGCCCAGCTCCATGAAGCTGGGCGGGTCGATGCTCACCCGCGCGCCGTACGCCGCTGCCGTGAGTAGAGCTTCGTTGAGCACCTTGCTCACCACGCTTTTCAGTTCTGGCTCACCATACAGCTGCGCCAGGGTGGCGCCGGTGACCACCGACAGCGGGTTGGAGGTGAGGTTGGCAATGATCTTGGTCCACAGGGCATCGCGGATGCGTTCGCTGGCGCGGGCTTCGATGCCCGCGCGTTCCAGTAGCGCACACACCTGGGCCAGGCGGGGGCTCTGCTGGTTGTCCGGCTCGCCGAGCATCATCAGGTGCGGGTTGGGCGCCTGCACCCGCCCGGGGGCGAGCACTTCGGCGGTGATGAACACCACCGCGCCGAGCACATGCTTGAGGTCGAGCGCGGCGCTGAGCGCGCCACCGGGGTCGACCGCTTCAACGTGGCTGCCGGTAAAGCGCCCGCTATCGCCATGGAAGTACCACCAGGGCACGCCATTGACCAGCGGCACCACCACGGTGTCGGGCCCCATCAACGGCGTCAGGGTGGGTAGCAAGCTGGCCAGCGCTGGCGCCTTGGTGCAGAGAAAGACCAGGTCTTGCTCACCGAACACTGTGGGGGCGCTGGCGGCATTGACCTGCACCTGGTGCTCGCCGCCGCGGTCGCTGAGGTGAATGCCGTGGGCGCGGATGGCCTCCAGGGTGTCGCCGCGTGTTAGCAGGTTCACCGGCTGGCCGCTGGCCGCCAGCCGGGCGGCGAGGGTGCAGCCAATGGCGCCGGCACCGACGATGCACACGCGGGGTGTAGCGGGGCTGTTCATAGGCAATCCTTAGCTGGCCAGCATGGTTTGGTGTTTGCTCGCCGCGCCCAGGTAGGCGTCGATCACCCGTGGGTCGTCGGCCAGTTGCGCGGCGGGGCCGTGCATGGCCACCTGGCCGGTTTCCAGCACATAGGCGTAGTCCGCCACCTTCAAGGCGGCGCGGGCGTTTTGCTCGACCAGCAGAATTGACACGCCGCTGGCGCGCAGTTGCGCGATGATGCGGAAAATCTCCCGGGTGATCAGCGGCGCCAGGCCCAGGCTGGGCTCATCGAGCATCAGCAGCTTGGGCTTGGCCATCAGTGCGCGGCCGACCGCGAGCATTTGCCGCTCGCCGCCCGATAACGTCGCGGCGGCTTGTTTGCGCCGTTCCAGCAGGCGCGGGAACAGGCTGTAGATTTCCATCAGGCTGGCGTCCAGGTAACGCTCGCCACGCCGGTAACGCAGGAAGCCGCCGAGCTTGAGGTTGTCTTCCACGCTCATGCTGGAAAACAGCTCGCGTTTCTCCGGCACCAGGCCCAGGCCGCGGCCGACCAGCACTTCTACCTCCGGTACCGCCTCCAGCCGGCCATCGAAGTGAACCTGGCCGCGTGAGCCGAGCACGCCCATGATCGCCGAGAGCAGGGTGGTCTTGCCGGCGCCATTGGGGCCGATCACCGTAACGATCTGCCCCTGGCCCACGCGCAGGCTGGCGTTGCTCAAGGCTTCGACCTTGCCATACGCCACGCTCAGGTCGCTGACATCCAACAGGGGGTTGGCTACGTTGTTCATCGCGTCACTCCACGCCGAGGTAGGCTTGCAAAACCGCCGGGTCGGTTTGAATGGTCTCTGGCAGGCCTTCGGCAATCTTCTGGCCGAATTCCATCACGGTGATGCGGTCGACTAGGCCCATGACGAAGTCCATGTCGTGCTCAACTAGCAGAATTGCAATGCCTTCATCGCGCAGGCGGCTGAGCAGCGCGGCCAGGGCTTCTTTCTCTTTATGGCGCAGGCCGGCGGCGGGCTCATCGAGCAGCAGCAGGCAGGGGTCGGCACACAGCGCGCGGGCGATCTCCAGAATGCGTTGTTGGCCCAGCGCCAGGCTGCCGGCCTCTTCGAACAGGTACTCGCCCAGCCCCACGCGCTCCAGTTGCCGGCGCGCTTCGCTGAGCAGCCGCGCTTCCTCGTTGCGCTCCAGGTGCGCGAAGCTCGCCAGTACGCCGCCACTGGCGCGCAAGTGGGCGCCGATGGCGACGTTCTCCAGCACGCTCATGCTCGGCAGCAGCTTCACATGCTGGAAGGTGCGGCTCATGCCCAAGCGGGCGATGTGCCGTGAGGGCAGGCCGTTGATGCGCTGGCCCATGAACAGCACATCGCCCGAGGTGGGCACATCGACGCCAGACAACTGATTGAACAAGGTGCTTTTGCCGGCGCCGTTGGGGCCGATCAACGCCAGAATCTCCCCGGCGTGCAGGCTCAGGTTCATGTCCTTGTTGGCCACCAGGCCGCCGAACTGGCGGGTCACCTGGCGGGCGTGCAGAATCAACTCGCCGCGCGCCGGTTGCTGGCGCGGTGCGAGGGCTTGCGGGTCAAGCGCCGGGGCCTGGCGTGGCCGGCCTTTGGCCAGGCGCACCAGCAGCGACCACAGCCCGCCAGGCAAGCGCTGCATCATCAGCACAATGGCCAGGCCAAACACGATGCTTTCATAGTTGCCCTGGCTGCCCAGCAGCAGCGGCAGCAGGTCTTGCAGCCACTGCTTGAGCAGGGTCAGCACGCCGGCACCGAGCAGGGCGCCCCAGACGCTACCCACGCCGCCGATCAGCGCCATGAACAGGTAGTCGATGCCCATGCTCAGGCCGAACGGCGTCGGATTCACAAAGCGCTGGGTGTGCGCGTACAGCCAGCCCGAGGTGGCGGCGAACAGCGCGGCGGTGACGAAAATCACCAGCTTGGCGCGAAAGGTGTTCACCCCCATGGACTCGGCCATCACCTGGCCGCCCTTGAGCGCGCGAATCGCCCGGCCCTGGCGCGAGTCGAGCAGGTTGCGGGTTATCAGCACGGCCGCCAGCAGCACCGCCCAGACCAGATAAAAACGCTTTTCGCCTTTATCCAGCAGCACGCCGAACAGGCTGATCGCGGGCAAGTCGGTTATCCCGGTTTGCCCACCCAGGCCATCGAGGGTGCCGAACAGGTAGTACAGCGACAGCCCCCAGGCGATGGTGCCCAGCGGCAGGTAGTGGCCAGACAGTTTCAGCGTCAAGGCGCCCAGCAGCAGAGCGACCACACCGGTGAGCAACAGCGCCAGCACCAGCGCCAGCCACGGCGAGCCGCCGGCCCAGGCCAGCCACGCCGGCAGTTGAGTGCTGGTGGTCAGCACCGCGCTGGTGTACGCGCCCAGGCCGACGAACGCGGCCTGGCCAAAGCTGGTCATGCCGCCTACGCCGGTGAGCAGCACCAGGCCAAGCACCACCAGCGCGTACAGGCCAATGTAGTTGAGCAGGGTGATCGGGTAACTGGGCAGCACCCAGGGCGCCACCAGCAACAGGGCGATAGACAGCGGAATTAGCAGGCGCGGGTTCATGCCTCTTCCTCCACGTGATGGCTGCGCAACGAACGCCACAGCAGGAAGGGGATGATTAGGGTAAACACAATGACCTCTTTGAAGTTGCTAGCCCAGAACATGGAGAAGGCTTCCACCAGCCCGACCGCGACCGCGCCCAATGCCGCCAGCGGGTAGCTCACCAGGCCACCGATGATGGCGCCCACGAAGCCCTTGAGGCTGATGATGAAGCCCGAATCGAAATACAGCGTTGTGATCGGCGCAATCAAAATGCCAGACAAACCGCCGATGAAACTGGCCAGGCCGAAGCTAGCCTTGCCGGCGAGCTCTGGCGAGATACCCATCAGCCGTGCGCCGTTACGGTTCACCGCAGTGGCCTGCAGGGCCTTGCCGTAGAGGCTGCGGCCGAAGAACAGGAACAGCGCGATGATCAGCATCAGCGACAACGCCAGCACCCACAGGGCCTGGCTGTTCAGCGGGATGTCGGCCAGGCTGAAGCTGGCCTGGGAGAACGGCGTGGTACGCGCCCCCTCCGGGCCGAACAGCAGCAGGCCGATACCGACCATCGCCACGTGCACGGCAATCGACACGATCAACAGCACCAGGGGCGTTGCGCCGGCAATCGGTTGAAAGAACAGCCGGTACAGGCGCGGGCCCAGCGGCACCACCAGGCACAAGGTCAGCAACGCTTGTGCGGCCAGTGGCAACTCGGCCAATGGCAACTGGTACACCGCCAGCGTCACCAGTGCGGCAAACGCCAGTGAGCCGAGCATGCCGGGGGTGACCCGCAGTCCGCGGCCGGCCCGGTAGCTGGCGGTAAGCTCCAGCAGGCACTGCACCGCGGTGAGTACCAGCAGCAACCAGGCCAGCGGGGTGGGTTTACCGGCTTGCACGGCGGCCATGGTCAGCGCGCCGTAGGTGACGAATTCACCCTGCGGGATCAGCAAGATGCGGGTGACGCTGAACACCAGCAGAATCGACAACGCCAGCAGCGCGTAAATGGCGCCGTTGGTGATGCCGTCCTGGCCGAGCAGCAGGGCTATTTGAGCATTCATGACAACACAGTCTCCAACCGCTTGCGGCAATTACTTGAGCAACACCCACTGGCCGTTCTTCACGGTGATCAGCTCGCGGCCGCGTTCATCGAAGCCGCTGTGGTCGGCAGGGCTCATGTTATAGACGCCTTGGGTGGCGGCTAGCTCGTGGGTGTTTTCCAGGGCATCACGCAGCGCCGCGCGGAACTGCGGAGTGCCCGGCTGGGCGGTTTTTTCGGCAGAGGGGATGGCCTTTTCCAGCAACAGGCCGGCGTCATAGACATTCGCACCGAACGTGGCCGGGGCTTGCCCATAGGCCTTCTTGTAAGCGTCCACGTAGCCCTGAGCGATGGCCTTGGACGGGTGGCTGTCGGGCATTTCGTCCAGCACCAGCATCAGGCTGGCGGCCAGAATGGTGCCCTCGACCTTCTTGCCGCCCAGTTGCAGAAACGCGTCCAGCGCGGCGCCGTGGGTCTGGTACATCTGGCCTTTGTAGCCTTGGTCGAACAGTGTGGTTTGCGGCATCACCGAGGAGCTGCCCGGCGCAGCGACCAGCACGGCATCCGGGCGGGCCATGAGGATTTTCAAGCTCTGCCCGGTCACCGAGGTGTCCTGGCGCTGGAAGCGCTCACTGGCGACCAGTTTGATGCCGTTTTTCTCGGCAAGGGCGCCCATCACCTTGGCCCAGTTTTCTCCGTACGGGTCGGCGGTGCCGATGAACCCCAGGGTTTTCACCCCGCGCTGGACCATGTTCTGCACCAGTGCCTGGGCGATCAGGTCGTCGTTCTGGGTGGTTTTGAACACCCACTTCTTCTGCTCGGTCATCGGCAGCACCACGGCGGCGGTGCCGACCGGGGCGAGCATCGGCGTGCCGCTTTCGGCGGCGAACTGAATCACCCCCATGGCATTGGGCGAGCCGCTGGGGCCGATGATGGCGTCAACGTGCTCTTCGTCGATCAGCTTCTTGAAGGCTTTTACCGAGGCGGTGGGGTCGCTGCCGTCATCCAGGGTGATGTAGCGCACGGTTTGGTCGCCGATCTGCGTGGGCATCAGCGCCACGCTGTTTTTCTGCGGAATGCCCACCAGGGCAATCGGGCCACTGGCGGAGGTGATCACGCCGATTTTTACCTCGGCAACACTGGGCGCGGCCCAGCCAAGCGCCAGGCCGGCGGCGCCAGACAACAGGGCGGCGGTCATCAGTTTCTTCATAAGGCTCTCCATCAGGGCAAGGCGGCGTGGGCGACGAATAGCCCGGTGTGGTGAAGGGGCGATAGCAGGTTGCATGCCAGCGTTTGGCGAGCAGGGTGCTGGGCCGGCGCTGAAACACAGGGGCTGAACGCGTAAGGGCAGGGAGGCCGAAAGGCCGGGAATTACACGCTTTGTAGGCGCTTTTTTGTCTGTTTTTTGATTATTTTTAAAGTGATTTTTTCACGCCTGAAAATTATTTTTAGAGGGGCGTTGTGGGGCTGGAATCTGCGTCTGTGGTACGCCGTTCGTCAACGCAAAATCCATTCAAAACGATGTTGCTTTTAAATAAATTACTTATTTATCAATGACTTAAAGCTATTCAACTGTCGTTTTTAATTATTTCCGAAAATGCGCGGTTACGGTGCCTTGGCGGTTTTTCTGCACCATTTTGGAGTTGAATATTCCATTGAAAAATCAGTTGACGATTCACGTAATTTTGCCTGATGTTGGAAAAAGGCCGGGGAGCACGCCCTGGCAATGGATCAGTGATGAGAGGCCCGCATGGCAATCGTGGTAGCGCAACTTTCCCTGGGCGGCAGCGGCCCTCGGGTGATGGTCAAGGACACCCTGGATGTCGCCGGCAGCCCCACCCGAGCCAGCAGCCGTGCGCTGGAAAACGCTGCACCTGCCAGCGCCCATGCCGAGGTGGTTGAACACCTGTTGGCGGCGGGCTGCCAGTTGGTCGGTAAAACCAGCTTGCACGAGCTGGCCTTTGGCACCACCGGCATCAATCGGTACACCGGCACCGCCGCCAACCCACGTTTCCCCGGGCGCATTCCAGGCGGTTCCTCAAGTGGTTCGGCCGCCGCCGTGGCCGCCGGACTGGCCGATTTCACCCTGGGCACCGACACCGGTGGCTCGGTGCGTATTCCGGCGTGCTGCTGCGGTGTGTTCGGCTTCAAGCCGAGCTTCGGTCGGGTCAGCCGCCAGGGCGTCATGCCGACTCACAGCAGCCTGGATTGCGTCGGGCCGTTTGCCAACAGCCTGGCGATGCTGGAGACCGCCATGGCCGCCATCGACCCGCGCTGGCAGGCCCAGGCCGCGCCCACGGCGCTGCGGATCGGTGTGCTGCAGGTCACCGCCAGTGCGCCGGTACAGGCGGTGGTCAGCCAAGCGCTGGAGCGCTCCGGCCAGGCATTGCACATGGTCACCCTGCCCAGTTTTGACGCCGCCTATGCCGCCGGCATGGTGGTCATCAACCGCGAAACCTTCGAGGCCTGCGCCCCGTTGCTGACCACCGGCAAGGTGGCGGCCGATGTCGCCGGCCGTCTTGAAGCGGCAGGCTCCACCACTGACGCCGCGCTGGCCGAGGCCGAAGCCGTCCGCGCGCGTTTCACTGCCGAGGTAGACGCGGCGCTGGCGCAGTACGACGTGCTGGCGCTGCCGACCATGCCGGACTTCCCCCTGCGCCTGGAAGACGCCGCCGACACCCGCGCCGTCCTAAGCATGACCGCCTTCGTGCGGCCGTTCAACCTCAGCGGCCACCCGGCACTGAGCATCCCGCTGGGCAGCCCTGAAGGCCTGCCGGTGGGCCTGCAACTGATTGGCCGCCAGGGCGCTGATGAAGCCCTGCTGGCGGCGGCGAGCCTGTTGCTCGCGCGCCTGTACTGAACCTGTAGCGTAACGATGGAGCTCAACATGAATTCGCTCAGTGCGCCGGCCCCCGCCGTCGCCTTATTGGCCAGCGGCCCGGCCTTTGAAGCACTGCTGAATAATGTGCGTGAACGCGCCCGCCGTGGCGAGTTCGACCGCCAGCGGCATATTTCCGCGGATGTGATCGAGGCCTTCAAGGCCCACGGCGTCTACCGCGCCCTGGTGCCGGCGCGCTTTGGCGGGTTGGAGTGTTCACCCGCGCAGTTCTGCGAAATGATCGAACGCATCGCCCACGCCGACGGCTCGGCCGGTTGGGTAGCCAGCTTTGGCATGAGCCCGGTGTACCTGGCCGCATTGCCGCTGGACACCATTGCGCACCTCTATGGCAACAGCCCGGACACAGTGTTTGCCGGCGGGATCTTCCCGCCGCAGCCGGCCGAGGCCGTGCCCGGTGGTTTCACGGTCAACGGCCGTTGGAAGTACTCCAGCGGCTCGATGGGCGCCGATCTGGTCGGCGTCGGCATCGCCCCGAAAAACGGCGACACCCTCGACCTGCCGCGCCTGGCGGTCATGCCGCAAGCCAGCGCGCGCATCGATGCCACCTGGGACACCGTGGGCCTGCTCGGCACCGGCAGCCACGACCTGGTGGTCGAGGACGTGTTTGTCCCTGAGGACTGGACGTTTGTACGCGGCGGCAAGCCTAACCTGGACGAGCCGTTCTTCCGTTACCCGTCGTTGTCGTTCGCCACGCAAGTGCTTTCAGTGGTGGGCCTGGGCGTGGCCCGCGCGGCGCTGGACGAACTGGCCGGCATGGCCAGCGGGCGCATTTCCGTGACCGGCGCCCCGGCGCTGGCCGACCGTCCGCTGGCGCAAGTGGAGGTGGCCAAGGCCGAGGCCGACCTGCGCGCCGCCCGGGCGTTTTTCTACGAGGCCATCGAGCAGGCCTGGGCTCACGTGCTGGCCGGCGACCCGGTACCGGTGGCGGTCACCAACCTGCTGCGCTTGTCCTCAACCCACGCCACCCGTGTCGCGGCGCAGGTTGCACGCAGCGCACAGATGCTTTCGGGCATGAGCGGCGTGTACCACAGCAGCCCCCTGGCGCGCTGTGTCAACGATGCCCAGGTGGTGACCCAGCACGCCTTCATGGGCGATGTGACCTATCAAAACGCCGGCGCGATGTTCTTCGGCAAACCGCCCCTGCCGGGCTACCTGTAACTTTTTTGAGGACTCTCCCATGAGCGAGAAAAAACCGTTGCGCGTGCTGTTCTGCATGGGCATCAACCAGAACTTCTTCGACGCCCCGCGTGACGAGCAACTGCAGGTGTGGGGCGCGTTCAGCGCCATGTGGAACGGTATCCACGACCTGGCCGGAGTAAACGTGCTGGGCAACATGGATGACGACCAGAGCATGGTCGGGCCGTCCGATGGCTTCCCCTGGACCACCTACCTGCTGGCCGATGTGCCGGACATCGAGACGGTGCATGCCGCCTGCAACCTGTTCCGCAGCACCGCCGTGGGAGAGGGGCCGTACAAACTGTGGCGCTACGCCAAGGTCGAGGCCCGGGTGGGCCGCGAGCTGATCATCCAGCGCGCCTGAGGCCATCGCCATGAATGAACAGGACCTCGAGCGCCTGCACCGCCTGGAAAGCGAGCACGCCATCCGCGCCTGCATGAACCGCTACATGGCGCTGTGCGACGCACTGGATGAACACACACCGCTGGACGAACTGGCCGGGCTGTTCACCGAGGGCGCCGTGTGGGAAGGCAAGGGCGCCAAGTACGCCAGCAGCTTTGGTGGCTACCAGGGTCGTGCAGCGATTCGCGCCATGTTCGCCACCTACATGACGCCGCCGGCGCACTTTGCCTTGAACGTGCACTTTCTCACCAGCGAACTGATCACCGTGAACGCCGAAGGCGCCCACGGCAGTTGGGTGATGCTGCAAGCCAGCACCTTTGCCAGCGGCGCCTCGCACCTGAACGCGGCGCGCTTGAGCGTGCGCTTCGCAGTCGAGCACGGCCAGTGGCGTATGGCGCATTTTCAAACCGAGAACCTGTTCGGCCGGCCCATCAGCGCCTGGAACAGCCAGGCACCGTTACCCGTACCCGAGACGCACTGAATTGACCAGCAGCCGGCCAATCGAGGCCGGCGAGGAGACACCGTGAGTAACCTGATTCCCGCCACTAATCTGGCCGTGGACCCCGCTGAGCTAGTAAAGCCCGACCGCGTCCACACCTCGCTGTACAACGACCCCGCGCTGTTCGACGCGGAGCTGGCGAAGATTTTCTACAGCACCTGGGTGTGGGTCGCCCACGACAGCGAAATCCCGGACAACGGCAGCTATAAAACCACCTACATCGGCAAGCAGCCGGTGATCGTGGTGCGCGACCGCAAAAAAGACGTGCACGTGCTGCTCAACCGCTGCCGCCACCGCGGCGCCACCGTGTGTGAGCACAAGAAGGGCAAAACCAACAGCTTCGTGTGCCCTTACCACGGCTGGGGCTACGCCTTGGACGGTTCGCTGCGGGGCATTCCGCACCCGGAGAGCTACGGCGACTGCATCGACAAAAGCGAACTGCCGCTGGTCAGCCTGCGCACCGAAAGTTACGCCGGGATGATTTTCGCCACCTTCAAAGACGACATCGAGCCGCTGGTGGACTTCCTGGGCCCAGCGAAAAAGTGGATGGACCTGTTCATGAAGCAGGGCGCCGGCTACGGCATCAAGGTGCCGGGCGAGCACCGCTTCCGCTTCCCTGGCAACTGGAAAATCCAGTTGGAAAACACCACCGATGCTTACCACTTCCCGCTGGTGCACAAGAGCTTTTTGAGCTCGGTGGACGAAGAAACCCTGGCGCTGTTCGACTTCGTCGAAGGCACGGGTTATGTCGAAGACCTGGGCAACGGCCACAGCGTGATGGTGATGATCCCCGACCTGATCGACCTCGAAGCGGACCTCGACCGACCGATCCCTGAGCGCTTCGAAACCCTTGCCGCCGAGCTGCGCAGTGAAGGCATTGACGAGCAGCAAGTACGGCGCATTGTCCGCGCGGTGGGTGGCACCGGCTTCAACCTGAACCTGTTCCCCAATGTGGCCTGCTCGATGGCGTTCTTCCGTGTGCTGCAGCCGATCTCGGTGCATGAAACCGAGATTCACCACTCGGTGATCACCATGGACGGCGGCCCGGCGGTGGCCAACCGTTACCGCCTGCGCCTGCACGAGCACTTCCAGGGCCCGATGGGCTTTGGGACCCCGGACGATTCCGAAGCCTGGGAGCGCGTGCAGAAGGGCGCCAAGGCCGGCGAAGACTTGTGGATCATGCTCAACCGTGGGTTGCCGGGCGAGAAGGCGAGTGAAGATGGCCTAGTCTCCGACGTGAGTGCCGAAACCGGTATGCGCGCCGCCTACCAGCAGTGGAAAAAAATGATGTCGGTGGAGGCCCAGTAAATGAACCTGCAACTGCTTAACGAAGTGACCGCGTTCATCTGGACCGAAGGCGACATGCTCGACCATGGCGAGTACGCCACCTGGCTGAACCTGTGGGCCGACAAAGGCACGTACATCATCCCGATCGACCCCAAGGCCGAGGACTTCGAAAACACCCTCAATTACGCCTACGACGACCACCACATGCGCGAACTGCGTGTGCAGCGGTTGACCGGCGGTGAGTCGATTTCCACCAGCCCGGCGCCGCGCACCGTGCGCACGATTTCGCGCGTTCGCGTGCTGGCCGACGACGGCGCCACGGTGACCGTGCGCTGCGCGCAGAACCTGCGCGAGTTCCGCAAGGAAACCCTCAAGCACTACAGCGCCGACCTGGTCTATGAATTGGTACGCGCAGAAGGCGGTTTCACGATCCAGCGCAAGCTGATTCGCCTGATCAACAGTGACGATACCCTCGCCGGTATCGGCTACATCCTCTGAGGGCCGCGCCATGAATCACGTTGCGTTAGTGACCGGCGCGGGGCAGGGGCTGGGTCAGCGGTTTGCCGCGCGCCTGCTCGCCGCCGGCTTCAAGGTGGTGGTCAGCGACCGTGACCTGGGCGCCGCCCAGGCCTCGGCGCAGGCCTTGGACGCCAGTGCTGAACGGGTGCTGGCGGTGCAGCTGGACGTGGGCGACAAGGCCCAGTTCGAGGCGGCCCTGGCCGCTACCCTGGCACGTTTCGGTGCCTTGCACGTGGTGGTGAACAACGCCGCCGTGACCAAAACCACGCCGCTGATGCAGATCACCCCCGAGGAGTTCGACGCGGTGGTCGGGCTGAACCTGCGCAGTGTGTTTCTCGGCTGCCAGGTGCTCGGTGCCTACCTGGCCGAGCAGGGTTACGGGCGCATCATCAACATGGCCTCGCTGGCCGGGCAGAACGGCGGCACCGCCACCGGCGCGCACTACGCCGCAAGCAAGGGCGCGATCGTCACCCTGACCAAGATCTTCGCCAAGGAATTCGCCAGCCGTGGCGTCACCGTCAACGCCATCGCCCCGGGGCCGATCGACTCGCCGGCGGTGCACAGCGCCGTGCCGGCCGAGCGCCTGCCCGGGCTGCTGGCGAACATTCCGGTGCAGCGCCTGGGCGATGCGGATTTTCTCGGTGACGTGATCGTGCAACTGGCACAACCCAACGCCTACTTCACTACCGGGGCCACCTGGGACGTGAACGGCGGGCTGTTCATGCGCTGATGTTTTTCACAGGTAACCTGCCATGACTGAACAACTGTTAGACGTAATCGTGCGCAAGCGCGAACTGCAGGGCGACGGCGTCGTCGTGCTAGACCTGACCCGCGCCGACGGCGGCCTGTTGCCCGCCTTCGATGCCGGCGCGCATGTGGATATTCACCTGAGCGAAGGGCTGGTGCGCCAGTACTCGCTGTGCAGCGACCCCAGCGATGCCCGCGTATACCGCCTGGGCGTGCTCAAAGACCCGGCCTCGCGCGGCGGTTCGCTGGGCGTGCACGACACCCTGCTGGAAGGCCGTGAAGTGCGCATCAGCGCGCCGCGCAACCTGTTCCCGCTGGCCAGCGACGCCCGTCGTTCGCTGCTGCTCGGCGGTGGCATCGGCATCACCCCGATGATCGCTATGGCCTATGCGCTGCATCAGCGCGGTGAAGCCTTCGAGCTGCACTACTGCGGGCGTTCGCGCAACCGCAGTGCGTTCCTTCAGGAGCTGGCCAACGCGCCGTTTGCAGCGAATGTGGTCACCCACTTCGACGACGAAGGCAGTGCACTGGACCTGCCCGCGGTGCTCGGCCAGGGCCAGGCCGGCGTGCACATGTACACATGCGGCCCGGCCGGCTTCATGGACTGGGTCATCGCCGGGGCCCAGGCCCAGGGCTATGCCGAAAGCCACATCCACAAGGAGTACTTCCAGGTCGAGGTGGACAACAGCGGCGCCAGCTTTGAAGTGGTCGCGGCGCGCAGCGGCAAAAGCGTTCAGGTGGCTGAAGGCCAGAGCATTCTGGAGGCGCTGAAAACCGTCGGCATCAAGATCGATATCTCTTGCGAACAAGGCGTGTGCGGCACGTGCCTGTGCGATGTGCTCGAAGGCGAACCGGACCACCGTGACGTGTACCTGACCGACGAGGAAAAAGCCGGCAACGACCAGATTCTGGTGTGTTGCTCGCGGGCCAAGTCGAAAAAACTCGTGCTGGATA
This sequence comes from Pseudomonas sp. PLB05, assembly GCF_021106615.1. Taxonomy (NCBI): domain Bacteria; kingdom Pseudomonadati; phylum Pseudomonadota; class Gammaproteobacteria; order Pseudomonadales; family Pseudomonadaceae; genus Pseudomonas; species Pseudomonas sp. PLB05. The sequence goes on along the minus strand of NZ_JAJOHO010000007.1, from coordinate 8,152 downwards.
TTTGAGGAGACCCCCATGGTTGAGGTAGCAGAGTTTCGTAATGCCATGGCCCTGCTCGGCGGCGCGGTGTCGGTGATCACCACCGACGGCGAGGCGGGGCGCTTCGGCTTCACCGCCTCGGCGGTGTGCAGCGTCACCGATTCACCGCCCACCTTGCTGGTGTGCATGAACCGCGGTTCGCACTCCAACGCGCAGTTCAAGGCCAACGGCGTGGTGTGTGTAAACGTGCTGGCCGGTTCGCACCAGGGCTTGTCCGGGGCCTTTGCCAACAAGGCGCTGAGCATGGATGAACGCTTCGCCAGCACCGCCTGGACCACGGTCGAGACCGGCGCCCCGGCGATGGTCGAGGCGTTGGTGAACTTCGACTGCCGCGTGGCCCAGGTGCATGAAGTGGGCTCGCATAGCATTTTCTACTGCGAAATACAGGGCATCCGCCACGGCGGCACCGACGAAGGCCTGGTGTATTTCAACCGTGCCTACCATCGCTTGTGTGACGCCTCAAAGGCCCTCTGAGTCAACCCGCAGCGCTGCTTAAAACAACATCAAGAACAGTAAGCCGGCAGCCTTCGAGGCTGCTGGCGAGGGTCACCGCACCCCCACGCCTGACCATGAGCCGCGCCACCAGAGCGCGCCGTGGCCTTTCCTGCCGAGTTTCACCTTGTTGACCTGCTCTCACCACCTATAAGGCCCGCGCTGGGCCAGAGAAGGAGCATCACATGTTGTACTCGTGCATTGCACGCAGCATCCGTTTTGCCAGTGTCATGGGGATGACCTTGGTACCCTTGGCGGCCCATGCGGACCTGTTGGAAGACAGCCACCTGAAGGTGGACATGAAAAACCTTTGGCTCGACCGCAACTTCACCGAAAGCGGCGCCACCACCAACAAGGTGGGCAACTGGTCGCAAGGCTTCGACCTGCAGTTCACCTCGGGCTACACCACCACCTCGTTGGCCTTTGGCCTCGACCTCGATGCCCAGTACGCCTACGTCTTCGATTCCACCGGCAACGACGGCTCGCTGCCGTACGACGCCAAGAACGGCAGCCCGGACGAGTACAGCCGCGCCGGCGCCACCTTCAAGATGAAGTACTCGAAAACCGAGCTGAAAATCGGCGACATGCGTCCGGAACTGCCGATCGCCTGGCACGACCCCAGCCGCCAACTGGACACGGTGTTCCAGGGCGCGGTGATCGAATCCAAAGAGATTCCCAACCTGACCTTGACCGGCGGGCGCTTCTGGTCGGCCGTGACGCGGGATTCGTCCGACCACGAGAAATTCTACAAATACGGCTCCACCGATAACCTCGACAGCGACGGCCTGGATTTCGGTGGCGCCACCTACAACCTGCGCCCGAACCTGCAGGCCAGCTATTTCTACGCGGTGATGCACGACATCTACAAGCAGCAGTACTACGGCCTGACGCACTTAGCCGACTTAGGCGGCGGCTTCAAACTGCGCACCGATGTGCGCTGGTTCGACAACAGCGAAGACGGCAAGGCGGTGGCCGGCGATGTCGACAACCGCGCGTTGTCGTCCGGGTTCACCCTTACGCAGGGCGGGCACAAGTTCATCCTGGCCTACCAGCGCATGTACGGCAGCACCATCTTCCCAACGCCCAATGGGTACATTCCGCAGTTCTTCCTGTTGAACTGGGCCAACCAGCCGTTCATGCGCCCGCAGGAGCGCTCGGTGGGGCTGGGTTATGCCTACGACTTTGCTGCGTTGGGTGTGCCGGGCCTGAGCGTCAATGCGCGCTACATAAAAGGCACCGACATCCTGCGTGCCGGGCTCTCCGACGGCACCGAGAACGAGCGCGACCTGGGGGTGCGTTACGTGGTGCAAAGCGGGCCGCTCAAGGGCCTGGGCTTTGAATGGAAGAACTACCTGGTGCAGCAGAACTTCGGCAGCGACTTCAAGGAGAACCGCTTCTACACCACCTACACTTGGAACGTCTGGTAAGGGAGCCGGCCATGAGCACTGCAACCCCGCTGCGCCGCATTGTCACCGCGTCGGTGATTGGCAATGCGCTGGAATGGTACGACTTCTTTCTGTATGGCACGGCGGCGGCGCTGGTGTTTGGCCCGTTGTTCTTTCCGGCGGGGACCGACCCGGTGCTCGGCACCCTGGGCGCATTTGCCGGCTTTGCCGTGGGCTTCGTCGCGCGGCCGGTGGGCGGGGTGCTGTTCGGCCATCTGGGGGATCGCCACGGGCGCAAGCTGGCCCTGGTGATTACCCTGGCAATGATGGGCCTGGCCACCTTCTTGATGGGCTTGCTGCCCACCTTCGAACAGGCCGGTTACCTGGCGCCCCTGGCGCTGGTACTGCTGCGGCTGGTGCAAGGGGTGGCCTCGGGCGGCGAGTGGGGCGGCGGGGTCTTGATGCTCAGCGAGAGTGCCCCGCCGGGCAAGGCCGGCTTTTACGCGGCCTGGAGCCAACTGGGCGTGAGCGGCGGGTTTGTGCTCTCGGCGGCCGCCTTCTACCTGGTGCAACAGTTGCCGGCGGAGCAATTCATGAGCTGGGGCTGGCGCGTGCCGTTTCTGGCCAGCGTGGTGATCTTCGGGGTAGGGATTTACATCCGTCGTTCGCTCCCGGAAAGCCGTGACTTCAGCAATGCAAAACCGGCGGCCAGCGAGCATTTACCGGTGATGCAGGTGCTGCGCGAGCACCCCAAAGCGGTGCTGCAAGCCATGGGATTGCGCCTGGCGGAAAACGGCGGGGCGTATATCTTCCTGTCGTTTTCCATGGCCTACGCGAAATTCAGCGGCCTGGCCACGCAGACCGTGCTGATGGGGGTGATGCTGGCCATGGTGGTCGAGGCCTTCGCCATTCTGTTCTGGGGCTGGCTGTCGGATGTCATCGGCCGCCGGGCGGTGTACCTGTTCGGCTCGCTGGCCCTGATGGCGTTGGCCTTTCCGTTCTTCTGGCTGTTCGACACCCATGACCCGGCGCTGGTGTACCTGGCCTTGGTGCTGGGTTTGCCAGTGAGCCACGGGGCGATGATCGGCACCCAGCCGGCGCTGATGGCCGAATTGTTCCCCACCCACGTGCGCTACACCGGGCTGGCCCTGGGGCATGAGATCGCCTCGATTTTTGCCGGCGGATTTGCGCCGTTGATCGCCGCCGGGTTGTTTGCCAGTGTGCATGCGGTGTGGCCGGTGTCGGTGATGTTGCTGGTGTTTGGCCTGGTGACCAGTATCACGCTGCTCACCTTGCCCCGTCAGCGTGAAGCGACGCTTATGCAGTCTGCTTGACCTTTGTTTTCGTCGCCCGGATGCTCGACGGGCTTTTTTCTTGAGGCCTGCCTGTGGGCTGTTTCTATCGTGGCAACAACCTTTCCCGAGTCCACAGCGTCGATGAATTGGCTGGCCTCACCTGGTAGCGCTTACCTCATTTCGCCTGGGAATACCTTCAGGGAGGTGCCGAAGACGAGCTGGGCCTGAGCGCCAACCGCGAGGTGCTCAAAACTACGCGCCTGCACGCCCATGCGGTGGTTTTAAGCCAATCGCTGGGGACGGCTACGACCCTTTGGACCATCACCCCGCTGTGGCCGTTTCTAATTGGCCTTACCGGCTACAAGGGTAAGCTGCATAAGCACGCCGACCCGCACCTTGCGCGTGCGGCGGCTGCGGTTGGGGTGCCGTTTTGCCTGAGCACAGTGGCCTGCTAAGCCATCGAGACCCTCGCCGAACAGGTGGCGGGGTTGAACGCTTGGTATCAGGTATAGATGCGCGATGCCCAGATGAAACAGAGTTTTTTCGACCGTGCCGGTGCCGCCGGGGTCAGCAACCCTGCTGGTGATCAGCGATGCCATGGTGCTCGGCAAACGGGGATGGGAGCGGCGCCGCTTTGCCAAGTCATGCGTGTTGTCGTTCCGACAACGCTTTAACATGCCGGGTAACCCGCGCTAATTGAAGCAGGCGTTGTAGCCGCAGGGCTTACCCATGGTCGGCGCAATTAGCGCCTGTTTTTGCCGATTGATGAGCAGCGTGCGTTGGGTTGGATGATCTTATCTGTGCGCAAATGGACAGTGCACTGAAGCGGGATTTTTTCGCCCGCCCGCGCGCAATGGCCCAATAGTTACTGCTAAAAGAGGTGCTGCGTCCAGCCTATGCTGAGCGCTGCGGTACGTTCGGCCTAGATGCATTGTGGTCAGCAATTACGGTGGACGCCAACTGGATGGCGCGTTGAGCAGCCTGGAAGCGCTGACCGCGATTGCACCGGTGGCGCACGGCAAACTCCCGCTCCTACTGGACTGCGGTATTCGCCGCGGCGCGAACGTCGCAAAAGCACCATGTCTACGGGCCGGTGCAGTCCTGCTTGGCTGCGCCACATTGTACGGTGTCGCTGTGGCCGGTCAGGCCAGTGCTGCACGAGCGCTGAGCTTATTGAAAGAGGAAGTGGAGCGCTGCATGAACCTGATAGTTTGCCGTTAACGACCGAACTGGCGCCCTCGTAGGTGGCTGGAAACGCTGGAACCATCTTTAGCTTGTCCGAGACCTCGTATGCATTTGTATGAATTGATCCGTTTTACTCTGCGCGTCCGTACCCCGGTCCAGGCCTTACCACGCTTGCGCGCCGCCTTGACGGAGGCCGGCACGGGGGTGCAGTTGATGGGCTGCTGGGTGTCGGAAATTGGCCCACAAAATACCGTAGCGGTGTTGCGCGGCTTTATCGATAACCAGGCGCGCCAAGCCGAGCGTGAACGGGTACTGCTGGCGGCGGATGCCTTTGGCATCGGCGAATTCGTATTGCACCAGCACATCGATGATTACAGCTTGTTTCCCTTCCTAGAACCGCTGGCACCTGGCGCCCATGGCCCGTTCTATGAGCTGCGCGAGTACAACTTGACCACCTCCGGCCTGGCCCCGACTCTCGCCGGATGGCGCAATGCGGTAGGGCCGCGCACTCGAGTGCAGTATTCACCGGTCTATGCCGCGTTTTATGCCACCAGCGGCTTTCTGCCAAGGTACCTGCACATCTGGCCTTACGAAAGCTTGGAGCAGCGCTTGCATGTGCGCACTCAGGCTGTTGCCGACGGTGTTTGGCCCCCCGAGAACTCGGCGTCGCAGTTGCGTGAAATGCATTCTGTGGTGTACCTGCCTGCTGAGTTTTCACCTTTGAATTAAGCGCCGCCGGCGTGCCATCACGTGCAGACAACAACTCGCTTAGCTTGAACAATGTTCGCCCGATCCGCCTGGGGTCCAATGCGAGTGATTCAAACGACTGTTCCGAGAGCGAGGCCTGCATGTCCACCCCAAGTTACGACCACATCGTCATTGGGGCCGTATCGGCCAGCTGCGTAGTAACAGCCCAGTTGATCCAGGAAGCCAACGCCAGTGTGCTGGCGCTCAAGGCCGGCGGGCGAGATAGCAGCCCGTTCCAAACGATGCCGGCCACGGTGGTGAGGGTGTTCCAGCAAAAGTCATGGCCCTACACGACGGTGCTCCAGCCGCATTGTAATCATCGCGAAACGATCATCGCCCAAGGCAAGGTGCTCGGTGCCGGTAGCTCGGTCAACGGCAAGCTCCTCATATCCGTCGTCAAGGGTGGCGACGCTCTCGTCGCTGCAGACGCACAGCACGCGCTCCAGATCCGATCCAACTCGGCGTTGCTTATCTAGGCCTGCAGCGTCTGGCTGACCAGCGCGAGCGAGGGTAGAAAAATGACGATGCTTTGAGCATCGAGCGCCGCTGCGACACCCTGCGCAAGCTGAGTCTTGCCGGTCCCACACGCCATATGCACCTGCAGCCGGGCTCGCCGCTTGAATCCGTCCAGGATGCAGGCGCGAGCTTCGAGCTGGTGAGGGGCAAGGAGGCTGGAGGAAAACTGCATCGGTAGTGGGCGGCGGTGACGTAGTAGGGGAGGGGGGGATTATCGCACCGATTCGGCTGGTGCTTCAGGTGCGCGCCGGCGCACAGGGATACCCCGGCGCTGACGGGCGCTGGCATAGCGGGCAGGGGTCCCTCCATGCTGCGCCGCCAGGTCCTCATCTGACCAGGTACCCAGCAGGCCGGTGATTTCCCTGAGCGGCGTCTTGTTCGAAAGCACCTGCTCGCCGCGGCGGATCGCCTGGATCTGCACCACGCCGCAGCCAGCCCGGGCGGCTAAGGCCTCGTCAGATAGAAGGGGTAGCAGCGCCTGCAACTCGGCCGTCCAGTTCAGGGCGTCGCGGGTCGCCGGAATGCCACGGTCCCGACGCAACTTGCTGACCACGGGTTGGGCGATGCCGAGCGTCGAACCGATCGCCAGGTCCGTGACGGTACCCAGCATGGCGTCCATCTCTGATCGATCCGGTACGTGCCGAGGGATACCAAGCCGCGTGCGCACCTGTTGGATCTGGAAGTCGCTGAACCCGAACTCGCGCGCCTGCTCGCCATCCGAGCGCTTGCCGAGTTGCGCCACCTGGTCGGGGCTCAAGACCGCCGGCGCTGGGGCAGCGCGCGGAGGGGAAGGAATTTCACGCTCCGTACGCCATTTCCAGATCAAGCGTCGGTTGACCCCTAGTCTCTTGGCCAACTCGGCATCCGGTAGCGTTCCGAGAAGCTCGGCCACCTCGGCGGACGGGCCATCGCGCTTCTCACGCCAGGTCAACATCGGGGCGTTCGACGCCGGGCGCGCAGGACGGCTCTTCACGGCTGGAGCCAGAACGCGAGGTCGGGGTAGGTAGGCAATGGACGGTAAGGGGTAGCGCGGACGACGCAGAAACCGGCGTGCATCAAGCCATGGATGCCGATGTAGCGACGTGCCGCCAAAGCAAGACGAATGTCGCGGCCGCCGCCGCTGTATTCCCTGTCCAGGATGATCAGCTCATCCGGTACGCCCAGATGGCGGCCGGCAGCCCAGGCCCAGGCGGTGGCTTCTGGGTCGCTCGCCTGCAGAAGCGCTTGAAGAGTCGGGTGATCCGGAGGCAGCTCCGATACCGACGGGTCGTCGAACACCTTGCCGATCGCGCGGTGGACGTCCCCGGACAGCATCGCGCGGTAGGGTGTCGGCACCAGCGCCAGGTGACCAGCCTCGTGCAGCAGTGCCGAGATCGAGCACCGCGGATCCAGGTGCAGCGCCCCGGCAACGACCTCGATATGGTTGATGAAGCCCGATGCGCCCGGGCGCCACAGAACGGTGAGGCCGATACCTGCCAGGAATTCAGCGGCCTTCAGAACGTAGGGGCACCCAACCGAAAGGGAGGTCATGCGGGCGATCCATCGGCCTGGCGCTCAGGGCGGCGCCGGGTGATCAGGTAGCTCCCAGCCAGGGAAGAGATCACCAGACCAGCGAACAGTCCGACACCGGTCTGGTTGCCCCCCTGCAGACGCCAATGCGGCTGCTGATAGGCCATAGGGCCGTCCGGCATCTGGATCGTCAGTGGCGGCTCGGGCAGCGTGATGGTCCAGGTACCGTCGAGGTTGCCCTCGGCTCTGCCTCTGACCTTGCAGCTCGACGCACCGTACGACTTCACGACCGCGCAGCGATCCTTGTCCAGAAACACATCCACCGGATCCATGATCTGCAGGGCGAAGCCGAGCCTCATGAAGAAGGCGAGGCACATGGCCGTCCAGACAATGCTCAGGAGAAAACGCATATCAAATCCTCGGTCCGATAAAGCAGCGCAACCTCGGTCAACTGCTCGGTTGGGGCGCTCGATTCAGTGGCCACGACCCGGTGAAACGCCCTGCTACCTGGTGCGTCTTGGTGCAATCCAGGCACTCCATTATACGTCGATGCGCCGGGGGCACCCGGGATGCCAGCGCCGGCGGTATCTTGCATGCCGGTAGACCCCCTGGCTCAGAAAGCCATCAGGTACTGGCCGGAGTTAGTCACCGCGGGCGCCGGCCGTTCCGCCGCCTGCGGTCGGGTAGCTGCAGCCGGGCGTTCGGCGGACGCCGCATACGCACGCAGCCGCGCAGCCAGCGCTTCTGGATCGTTGAGCACGTCGCGCACACCGGCGCGGTGCAGCTGGTTGCCAATCCGCAACATGCGATCCCAGGAAGAGTGGCCACCCTTTTTGAAAGAGACCACACCGAAGCGCGGGGTTCTACCCCGTTAGCACGGACACTTTCGAGTAAGCTCATACCGAGCTGAAGGAGTGTTCATGAAGCGCAAGAAATACAGTCCTGAATTCAAGCGGGAAGCCATCGAGTTGGTTCGTCGTTCAG
>NZ_JAJOHO010000006.1:156214-266244 GCF_021106615.1 Pseudomonas sp. PLB05 | reverse complement strand
CACGGGCGGATTTATTCGACTACATCGAGCGGTTTCATAACCCACGAATGCGCCGTAGAGTCGCCCGGCAAGCTCTGAAGTTTTCAGCCCTTTTCAAACCGTCCGTGGAAATGGGGTAGAACCCGTAGAACCCGAGATAACTCCGCCTGTATAGGAGCTTAAGAGTTTAGTCCCGGAGTCGGCCGGCGAGGCTGGAGAGGCCCAGGGAAACGCCCTGTAAGCGCTCGCTGGCGCTCTGGGTCCGCTGCAGGTCCTCCTCATTGTGGCGAGCCACAGTGACAATTTCCACTAGGTTGCGTGCGATGTCCTCGGCCACCGAGGTCTGCTCCTCGGCAGCGGTAGCGATTTGCCGGTTCATGTCGCGGATGGCCTCCACCGCTTTGGTGATGCTTCGCAGGCGCTCGCCAGAAGCCACCACTTGGTCGCGGCCGGCAGTGCTTTCGGCGGCACCCGCTCGCACCGCTTCAGCGGCTTCGTAGGCCGCGCCCTGCAGCGTGGCAATTAGCTGATGGATCTCGCTGATAGAACTAGAGGTGCGCACCGCCAAGTTGCGTACCTCGTCGGCCACCACAGCGAAGCCACGGCCGGCGTCCCCGGCTCGGGCCGCCTCGATCGCGGCGTTGAGCGCCAATAGGTTAGTCTGATCGGCGATGCCGCGGATCACCTCCAGCACACTGCCAATACGATCGCTGTCGCTTTCCAGGCGGGCGATGACCTCTGCGGTGCGGGAGACTTCCCGATGCATCCGCTCGATAGTGGCGACGGTTAGAGTCATGCTCGCTTCGCCCTCCTGCGCAGCGCGATCCGCTTCGTTGGCCGCCGTCGCGGCGCTGCCGGAATGCCGGGCCACCTCTTCCGCCGTAGCACTCATCTCGTGCATGGCAGTGGCCACCTGATCGGTACGGGAGAACTGGTCACGGATGCCCGCGCCACTGCGCTGGGCGATTGCGCCTAGTTCCTGGGTGGTGGCGTCCAGCGCCTCAGTGCCCTGGCGCAGCTGCCCGCCTAGGTCGGTGAAGAAATCCCGCAGGCGGTTGGCGGCGCGAGACAACCGCCCCACTTCGTCGCGGCGCGTCTCGGCCAGCGGCTGACCGAAGCGTCCCTCACTGAGACGAACCAGCTGCTCGGTGACTAGGGCGAGCGGTCCGACGATGCGCCGGTTGACTAGCCAGACGCTTAGCAAGGCGATCAGGATGGCGAAAGCCAGCATGGCACAGACCACCACTAGGACGGTCTGGCGTGCCTCAGCGGCCAAGCGCTGGGCCTGGTCGCTGGCGCGCTGGTGTAGGGACGTGACCAGGCCGGACAGCTGCTCGCTGGTGGCCCGGTCGATGCCTTTAACCGCAGTATCACCCTGGGCGGCGACGAAGTTGGCCGCCACATAAGCTGCCAGTCCTCGGCGATAAGCCTCGCCCAGGTCACGGTGACTCTGGGCCAACTGATGCAGGCGCTGGCCCAATTCAGTGTCACCGGCGCTGCGCTGCAGCTGCGCCAGCAGGTCTTGGACGCCGGTCTCCTCATCCTGGAATTGCCTCCAGTAGCGCTCGCGCTGGTCGGCGGCGCCGCCACGTAGCAGCACGTTCTTCCATTCCTGTACCTGAGATTTGAATGCGAGGTTTGTGGCGTCCACCAGGCGCGCTTCCTCCAGAGGTCCCTGGAGCAACCGTTGATAGCCGTCCAGTTGCTGGGATAGCAAGCCAAAACCGGCTAAGGCGAGAATCAACAACAGCACCAGGCCGCTGCCAATGAGCATTAGCAATTGAACACGTAGGGAACGAGAAGGAGTCATAGGTAGCGCCTTATGGAAGACAGCGCCATAAACGTCTAACCGATTAGTTGTCGCAACACCTACTGGATGACCGCGTCATTCTCTGCAATGAGCGGGCACTCGATAGGCCACATATCGATCAACAAGCCTAACAGCCGAAAAACTTATGCTGATCAATCCTCGCGCCACGGCGATGCCATGCAGATCAGCAACGCCGTGAGCGTTTCTAGTCCCGCCATCCTGGATCGCGGAAAGCTGCATGTAATGAGGCGGCGTGGCTTCAAAGAAATTTTCACTCTCGCTCATGTCTTCAACCCCTGCGAAAGAGTGGGTAGTGGAGAGGGTTCAGCTGCCGCTTGCGGAGTTCAGGCTGCACCGTAGGTTGCAGACCTTGATGGTCAGGAGGCTATAGCCGGTCGGCCACAAGTGCCCCGCTTTGGACGCATAGTGTACCGAACCGAACCAGACGCGTATGCCCTTGTGCTCGACGGGATGTTAGGGCAGACGCTTATAGCAGCCCGCTTGGCCGGTAGCTGCTCACCGCCAGCGTCAGCTTTGGGTCGATTGCTGTCATTGGCTAATTTCCGTTCAATTGTTTCCAGAATTTCGCAGCAATTTCGGAAACCGACAGTGAGCCCGGACGTTTGCGCTGCTAGCCCGGTTTCACGTTGACCTATCTGGAAGACACGTATGCCGCGGGGAACGCCGGTATGTGTTCTCCCCGAGGATCCTGGGTCGCGTCCCAGCGCCACCAGCCCGTCTTGCCGTACTCGCTGCAGTACCAGTGCTCTTTGGTGCCGCGCCGCGCCAGGTACTGCGGCGTGGCCATGCCGAAGACCTCGAGAGCGAAGTCCTGCTGCATGTCGAGCAGCCAGAAGTTTGGGAAGACAGCGCACTCATCGGCGTCGTAGCGCAACGGCTTGTCGAACTTGCGCCCCTCATCCCGCAGCTTCTGCTCGACCTTGCCTTCCAGGTCTGAATCAAGCGGAATCCACTGATCGCTCACCTGCATCAGCGCGACCTCGAGCACATCCGCCTGGAGGGCTTTACCCGGGCGTTGCGCAAGTTGAGCGATAGCGATCACCCGACTTCCCCTGCGCCAGGCGCCCAGCTCCCGCGCAAATCGGCGAGAGGCGGTTTCCCATACGGCAGGGGGCAGGTAGAGCGTTGGCATCCCGAATGGCCCAGTCACCGGCAGTCTCTCCGGCGAGCCGCTGTGCCGCTCCTCGTCGTACCTGGCCAGGGGACTGACGACGACCAGCCGCCAGTTGCGTGAGGCCGCGTTCGTGGCGATCTCGCGGTTAGTGGCCTCGCGCCGCTTCTCTTTCTGAGCGGCCAGCAGCAACACCTGGTCGAGCTTGATGCGAGGGGCTACCGACACCCGCCCGGCGCATTCGTGGAGCAGGTGAGAAATGAGCTCGCCATTACGCTTTCCCGCCATTGCCGGGTATCAGGTGGTGAGCCGGCTTTCCGACCAGAGAAGATGCAGCAGGCCCAGGAGGGTCATGGCCGGCTTCTTCACGCCCGGGGCGGCCGGCGGGGAGGGCGCCGCATCCCCAGCTTCCCCAGGCGCTTGCTGCCGTACGCCCCGGGCGAGCCTCACCTTCATACCCCCGTCGGCGGTTTCTTCCACCACACCGACGGCATAGCCCTGCAGACCAGAGCGCTCGGGCGCTGCTGCATAGAAGCGACAGTCATTGGCATGCTCCGGGCCGCTGTGAGGGTAGCGGGCGAGGTGGTAGCCGTCCGATCCTTCGCGCAGCTTGATCGTCACCTTTCGCTCGCCGCTCCCAGGGCATCCGCACAGACCGTGTTCCCGGCCGTAGGCGCGTTCCAGGACGCGCTTCCAGGCCGCGGCGTACTGAGGATCCGTTTGGAACTCAGGGGAGTATGACTTCCCGCCCAGGGTGATCCGATAGCGGTTGTTGAGCATAGGCGTAGGCCTCCAAGCCAAGGTGGTAGCTATCTCCTCACCGCGGCCCGATAGCGAGTGTCGCCGGCCAGCCGCGCTGAGGGAGAGATCCCTGTCAGTACAGCACGGCAGCCGCCTAGGCAAACGCCGGATTGAGCACGCTCCGGGCGTGAACCCCGTAGATTTGGCCGGCGGCCGGCAGTCGCGCTAGTCCCGGTACTGAAGACCCACGGCGGATCGGCAGTTGCGATGCTCCAGGCTGCCAGCCTTATACGGCCAGCAGACGCGGTCCTTCATGCTTGGCGTCTGGTGCACCACCGTGACCTTCGTCGGCTGCGGGGGCGCCTCTTCTGGCACCAGGCTTCGAGGGGCTTCGCTGAAGCTCACCACGTTATCGGCCCCGCGTGGCGTGAAGTTTCGGTCGTTGAAGACGGTCTGCTTGCCAATCGCCGCTGCCGGCGGCGGGACGTTCGAGGGTGAGGTCGCCGCGGCTACCGCATTTCCTTCCACGGTTGAAGGCGTAGCGCGGCGGACCGTGCCGCGGACGGTATCGACCCGCTCTGGGGCAGGATGAGCTGCAGCCTCGGCGCCAAGGGCGAGGTGGTCAGTACCTACGGATGTCGGTGGACCTGGTAGAGCCCGGCTGACCAGCTGCACGGCAGCAAGTGTCGCGAGGCCGCCGACGGCAAGGCACACGACTAAAGCGACCGGCCGCGCCCTACGCGGCTTCTGCACCAGCCAGTCAGGCGCATCATCAGGCTCGGCACTCATTGCCATGTTCAAAAGTCCTTTTTCCTTCATCCAGGGTGGCCCCAGCGGTGCCGCTCTGCGGTGCTTGATCTCTTGGTGCCAGCGGTAAACTCCGCCGGCGCCTGTCATCGCCAATGAAGGCGATGACTAGGATTCTTCACTGTATTCGTGCTGATCAACTAGCTCACGACGCTTTCGAAGTCGTTCTACTTTCGACCGGTTTGAACAAAAACATCATCACCATAATTGGCAAGAGAACTCCTGGTGCTGCCATAAGCAGCAGCCACCACGGATTATCTTCGAGCGCGGGCACTGCAGCCTGCCAAAGATAATCAGCAGCCGCGTGCCCCATTCGGCCGGTAAAGAAGAGGGCGATCATTGCAATAGGGAAAAGAATGACCGCAAGCGAGAGCCGGGTTGCTGTTTTCAGCGGCCTGATCATGGATGAACTTCAACTCCATATGCTCAATGATTGGCGTCGGCAATCGTCGACTGATACGCCCAAAGTACCAGGCTTGCCCTATGCAGCAAACGCCCCAGACCCGAGCGGCGCAGATCTGGGATCGAGCTGTAGGCTTGAGGAGCTTCCTCACCGTAGGCCGACGAACCCTTCTGGTGCCAGGGTAAACGCAGCTGGCGCCCAGACCTGGCCATCCTTCGATGTGCGGTCCCTGACAAGCGATAAGGTGCCCGGTGTTTGCGTTTTCCAGAAGTGTAGTGGTCAACCCATCCCGGACAGTGGGTTAAGTTTTTCTTCGGCCACCGCAGGCGGTAGCCTATCGTTGAATTGATGCGGCCTGATCCAGTTGTAGCGGTGCATCAGGTAATGACTGATGTCCCGTTGGGCCTCCTGAGCTGTCAGGTAACCGGTCTGTGGAATCCACTCCGATTTCAAACTGCGGAACAATCGCTCCATCGGCGAGTTATCCCAGCAGTTGCCCCGGCGGCTCATGCTCTGTTCCATCCGATATCGCCACAACCGTTGCCGAAACAGGCGGCTAGCGTATTGGCTGCCCTGATCGGAATGAAACAGTACCTGCTGCGGTTTGCCACGCTGTTCGTAGGCCATGTCCAGCGCCTTGATCACCAACTCAGCATCCGGCTTGGCAGAAATCGCCCAGCCGACTACTCGTCTTGTATGCAGATCCAACACCGCCGCTAAGTAATGCCAGCGACCTTGTGCCCAGATGTAGGTGATGTCGCCGCACCACACCTGATTGGGGCGCTCAGTGGTGAACTCGCGGTTCAGCCGGTTCGGGATATCTGGTCGCTCAACCGTAGCCTGCTTGTATGCGTGCGAGCCTGGCTGCTTGCTGACCAAGCCCAACTCACGCATCAACCGACGCACACGAAAACGGCCAATGCTGACGCCATCCTCACGCAGCATACCCAGAATGCTGCGACTGCCAGCCGAGCCTCGACTCTGGTTGAACAGCTGGTTAACCTGACTGCGCAGTGCAACGCGGCATGCATCAACACGGCAGCGTCGAAGCCGATGGGCGTAGTAGCAAGACCGCACCACGCCGAAGGCTGAACAGACCACTTCCACCGACTCCCGCTCACTTAACTGGTCTATCAGCGCGTACGATTGAACTCGTCCGACATCAAGAGAGCGGTAGCCTTTTTTAGGATCGCTTTCTCCCGTTCCAGTCGGTCGATCCTGGCTTCCAGCTCCTGGATTTTCTGCTGTTCGGGCGTCAGTGCTTTGCTCTTCGGGGTAACGCCCACGCGCTCCTCTTGAAGCTGTTTTACCCAACGGCGCAGGGCCGACTCAACCACTCCCAGTGAACGAGCTGCTTCGATATGGCTGTAGCCCTGATCGAGCACCAGGCAGGCGGCCTCTCGTTTGAACTCGGGCGTAAAGGAACGACGTTGCTTGGTCATCAGACACCTCTCTATGGCGAGCATTCTCGCCCTAAATGGGTGTCCGGAATCAGTAGACCACTACAGGGCCGCCACGCGCGGGCGACGGCATCACCACTCGTCTGGTCATAGCTCGATTTGTGGAACATACGTTCGTAGAACTAGACAGATGTCCCGTAAGCAGACGAATTCCCCTCATCGTCGCTTGAACAGGAGAGTCTAATGAAGGCCATCGTTTACAACGGGCCACGCGACGTGAGCGTGCAAAATGTCCCAGACGCCAAGATCGAAAAACCTACCGACGCCGTAGTGCGCATCACCACTACCAATATCTGCGGCTCTGATCTGCATATGTACGAGGGCCGCACCTCGATGGAGACGGGACGTGTTTTCGGTCACGAGAACCTCGGAGAAGTCATCGAAGTCGGCGCCGGCGTAGATCGCATCAAGATAGGTGATCGGGTATGTTTGCCATTTAATATCGGCTGCGGTTTCTGCGAAAACTGTGAAAAAGGTTTGACCGGTTTCTGCCTCACGGCCAACCCCGGCAGTGCTGGTGCTGCTTACGGGTTTGCCGATATGGGCTCATACCAGGGTGGTCAAGCAGAACTGCTGCGTGTGCCATATGCGGACTTCAATTGCCTGGTGCTGCCAGAGGATGCCCAAGAGAAAGAAAACGACTACGTCATGCTGTCAGACATATTCCCCACCGGATGGCATGCCACTGAACTGGCTGGCCTGATGCCGGGTGAAAGCATCGCCATTTACGGTGCAGGGCCAGTGGGCCTGATGGCAGCTCATGCCGCGATGATCAAAGGCGCCTCGCAAGTGTTCGTGGTCGACAACCATCCGGATCGATTGAAATTGGCCGCGCAGATGGGGGCCACGCCAATCAACTCCCTGGAGAAAGAGGCGGTTGATCAGATCCTCAACCTGACACACGGCAAAGGCACTGATCGAGGTTGTGAGTGTGTGGGGTACCAGTGCTGTGACAAACACGGCCATGAGGTCAATCACCTGACGATGAACAACCTGGTAGCTTCCACCAAGGCCACGGGTGGCATCGGCGTCGTCGGGGTGTTTGTTCCTCAGGATCCGGGCGCGAAAAATGAACTGGCGAAGGAAGGCAAAATGGCCTTCGATTTCGGCGCGTTCTGGTTCAAGGGCCAGCAGATACGCACCGGGCAAGCCAACGTCAAAGCCTATAACCGCAGGCTTGCGGAGCTGATCCATCACGACCGCGCCAAGCCTTCGCAGATCATCTCTCACAGCCTGAAATTGGCGGAAGGGCCCGATGCGTACAAGCATTTCGATGCGCGAGATGAGGGTTGGACAAAGGTCATTCTGAAGCCGGCAGCCTGATCGAACGGCTGTATGGATCTGACGCCCTGACGATATCGCCGGGCGTCAGCCCAAAGACCCGCCTACTCGCGCTTACAGTATGGCCGCTATGTATTTACCGACCACATACCACCTGTCGTCCGCTCGAAATGCGAGCGCGGTTGTTGCGCAAGATGATCAAGGGAAAAATGGTAAGCGTACTGACTTCGATGGTCGACCCGCTGCGCTTTCCGGGTAGGGAGATCGTCGACCTTTACAGTCAACGCTGGGAAATTGAGCTGGGCTATCGGGCGATCAAGCAGAGACTGCTGGGCGGCGAATATACCCTGAGAAGCAAGACGCCAGAGATGCGTCGCTCAAGAGCTATGGGGTGTGCTGCTGGGCTACAACCTTTTGCGCTACCAGATGGTACTGATGTCCAGGCAGTGTTCCGATGTGTACCCCTGCGAAATGAGTCTCACTGCCTGCAGTCGGGCCATCTTGGGGTTGCTGCATAGCACGTCACTGAACCATCCCGGCAACTTGCCAGGATTTCTGAGAGATTTGCAGGCATCAGCCGCTCGATATGTTTTACCCCATCGGCGACCTGATCGATGGTTCCCACGCGCAGTCGTTGGACATGCTGTCGAAACGACACATAGACGGCCCCTCGTGCGAATTGAGACTCGCACGGGTCCCCATGTTCATTTGTCAAGGCTAAGTAGAGATGTCGCTCTGGCAGCTAAGTAAAAATGTCATTGATAGTTGGTTCCTGGCTCTGCATTTCTGAGAGTTAGATAAGCGCGTCACGTGCGCAGACTGGTCCGTCGCGTGAAGGTCAGGATGAATGCCGTTCGACCTCTTTGGGATGTACAGTAGATCGTGCCACCATGCGCCGTCATCAGCGACCGGGCTATGGCTAACCCGAGCCCCGCATTGCCATCACCTTCGCGACGTGCTGGATCCACCCGATAGAACCGGTCGAAAATCCTCGACAAGTGCTCCGATGGAATCTCGGGGCCGGGGTTTTCTACCCGAAGCTCTACACGGCTGCCATAGTCCTGGATGTGGACCCCAATCGTCTCCCCGGAAGGGGTATAGCGCAGGGCATTGGACAGCAGGTTCGACACGACACGGTCGACCATCACGCTGTCCGCGAAGATTGATGCCCTTCCCGATGCCCTGAGCTGGATCCCCTTGTCCTCGGCCAGAAGTTCGTAGTACCCGAACAGCTTGCTTATGACCCTACCTAGGTCCAGCTCGACCGGCTCGGGCACGATCAGCCCGTTGTCGGACTTGGCCAGGAACAGCATGCCGTCGATGATTCCCGACAGACGATTGAGCTCTTCCAGGTTGGAGGTCAGGTTCTCCTCGTACACGTCCGAGTCCCGCTTTTTGGCCAGGATCACCTCAGTATGAGTTCGCAGGTTGCTGATCGGAGTTCGTAGCTCATGCGCGATGTCGGCAGAGAAATTCGATAGCCGCATGAACGAATCGTCCAGGCGACCAAGCATTGAATTGAAAGCAATGATGAGCTCGCGCAACTCATCGGGCACGGGCTCCAAAGGAATGCGTTCCTTCAAAGAACCTGCGGACATCGAGGCGGCTGTCTGGGTCACCTTGGCCACCGGCCGCAGCCCACTCTTGGCGACCAGCCAACCGAGTGCGGCACTCAGCACAGTGCTGGCTATCAGTACGCCCCAAAACCAACGCTCCAGCATGGCGAAGAAATGCATATGCGTCGTGACGTCCAAGACCAGCCACAAGGTGAGTGGAGCAGTGGTCTCCGACCACGAGACCGGCGCCTTCAAGGCCCTGAACATGTGTCGGTCGCTTTCCCACTCCCACACGCCATCGTGCTCGGTCGCCTGAGCAAGGGATGGCACCGCTGACCTGGGAGGCTCCGCAAAAAAGATGCTTCCGTCAGCCTGGAGAAACACCGCGCTGAGCTCGGAATGTGCTCCCAGCAGCGTATGCCAGCGAATCTTGAGCTGGTCCGAATTCGCGCCGGGCTCTTGAGCAATCTGGGTGATCGCTTCAAGCTTTTCTTCCAGCACCTGGGCATCCAACGCACGAAAATGGTGGCGACTCAGCTCGTTGAAAGCGATGCCCACGATGATGAGGACAGCGACGACCGCGACCACAAACATGAGGCTCAGGCGGAAGGTAAGTGAACCTGGCTTCATCCTTCGTCCTGCACGTCTAGCCTGTAGCCCATACCACGGCAGGTATGGAGTAATTTCGACTCGAAGTCATCGTCGATCTTGGCCCGCAACCGCCGGATTGCTACCTCGATGACATTAGTGTCGCTCTCGAAGTGCATGTCCCAGACCTGGGCAGCAATGAAGGATTTGGAAAGCACCTCGCCGCGCCGGCGCATCAGCAGCTCCAGCAAGGCAAACTCCTTGGTCGTAAGGTCGATTCGGGTACCGCCTCGTGTAACACGGCGCGTGAGCAGATCGACCTGCAGGTCTCCGATCTGCAGGCTGGTCTGCACTGGCAGGCTGCCGCTTCTGCGCCTTAGCAGCGTTCGAACTCGCGCGAGCAGCTCTGAAAAGGCAAAGGGCTTGACCAGGTAGTCATCGGCGCCCAGCTCTAATCCTTTGACTCGGTCGTCCACGCCATCCCGTGCCGTCAGAAACAGCACCGGTACCGACTGACCGGCAGCACGCAGGCGTGTGACCACCCCCCAACCATCGAGGCCGGGCATCATCACGTCGAGAATCAGCAGGTCATAGGCTTCAGTCTGCATCTGATCGATGGCATCCGTTCCGGTGACCACTCGATCTACCGTGAAGCCAGCCTCTCGGAGGCCCTGCTGCAGATAGATTCCGGTCTTGGGTTCGTCTTCAGCTACCAGCAGCTTCATGCTCCATCCTCGGCTACACGATCTTTTCGGGACGGCACTACGGGGCCAGGCAAACTCACATCCCCGCTTCCATCTCGGGAGATAGCGTACCAAGCCAAGCAATCAACCCAAGCACCAAAATGGCGGAACCCAGTTCTAAGGCCATGCTGTAGCGAATAGACCGTGCCGCACGCGTGTAATCGCCTTGGTGGACTGCTTGCTCCAATGCCGGGCTCAAGAGAAAGCGGTTGGCCGAAGCCAGCCCGATCATCACGCCGAAAAGGCCCAGCTTTCCCAGCAGCAGCAGGCCATAGGTGCTTTGCGCCAGTCCCCTGATTTGGGGTCCGACGATGAGCAGATAGTTCATCACACCTGTGAAGACGATCAGCACCACGATCACCGCCCCGGCTCGCTCGAAGCCGGTAAGCGTGCGCGATAGGATCTGGACTGACGCCCGCGTTTCCACTTTGCTGGGCCGCAGCAATAAGGCAAAAGCCACCAGCGCGCCGAACCAGCCACTGGAGGCCCATAGGTGAAGTATGTCTGCGCTGAAGTGCCAGAAGCGGCGGGAGCCTTCGTCCATGGCGCCGTGCCCGGCCCACGCCAGTGTGGCCAGCGCCACGCCTGCCAGCAGCGAAACCACGGTCAGGCTCGCCATTGGCCAACGAGGATTGAAGGCAATGGCCACAGCAGCGGCCACGAGTGCGGCCATACGGATAAGCCAGGCGGTGCCAAGCTCCGTCTCGGCGATCATCATCTCAACGTGCGGCATGGCCTCGCCCCATTCCGCCACGCCACTCATAGCCTTGGCCATTTGCACCATAGACACGGCGGAGAGCAAGAGACCCGCCACCGCGGTTGTAGCCAGCAAAGGCAGGAAGGGCAACACCATGCCCGAGCGGCGCTCAGGGCCACGCAAACTATAGAGACCGAAGAGCGCCAGCCCGAACAGCATCATCAAATCGGCATACAACGCGAAGCGAAGTCCGATGCTGAACGGATCTTCCATGTCTATTTGACCTTGAACGTCACGCTACCGGTGATGGGGTGGGTATCTGATGACACCGCCCGCCAATCGACCTTGTAGGTGCCGGCCGTCAAAGGCGAGGCAGGTGCGATGACCATGGTCTTAGGATCACTGCCACCCGAAACAGCCGCTTTGACCGCCATCGGCGGATGCTCCATACCCGACATCGCCGTCATGACCAGCTTCGCGCCGGAAAACTGAGTGACCAGGTTTTCAGAAAAGTGCAGCTCGATCTTTGCCGGGGCGGCGCCTTCAGTTCCTTCGGCAGGCGTCGAAGACACCAGCTTGGGATGGGCTTGAGCCAGGGCGCTAAACAGCATTCCAGCGGCAAAGAGCGTGATGAAAGGTGCACGATTGAACATGCGAACTCCTACAGCCCAAGGGGCGTTCGTGGGGAATGAGATTTGGTGTCTGGTTAGAACCACATACGTACGCCCAGGACCAGGCGGGCTTCGCTGCGGTCTTCCCCTTCCTCCCGGGCAAAATCGGCAGTGTTGCCATAGGAGCGGTTCCAGCTAACGCCAATGTACGGGGCGAATTCCCGGTAAATTTCGTACCGCAAGCGCACTCCGACTTCCGTCTCGGACAAGCCTGAGCCGATTCCGCGTTTGGGGTCGTTCTGCCCGTAAAAATTAGCTTCGGCGGTGGGCTGCAAGATCAGGCGATTGGTCAGCAAGATGTCGTAGTCGCCTTCCAGCCTCAACGCAGTTTGGCCACCCTCTCCAAGGAAAGCGGTCGCTTCGGCCTCGAAGTTGTATAAGGCCAGACCCTGGAGACCAAATGCGGCCCACGTCTGAGGCGGCCCTGGTTTGAAGTCCTGCCGTACGCCACCCACCACGTCCCACCACGGGCCGATCGAGTGGCCCCACAACGCTTGTAGCTCGGCGGATTCGGTTTTGCCGTTGGTGCGCTCCCCCTCGGAGCGAATCCACAGCCGATCAATATCCCCCCCTACCCAACCGTTGACGTCCCAACTCAGCACACTGCCGTTATCAGCGTCCTGCCACTCAAGCTGATCGAACAACAGGAAGTAGTTGAGGGCATCGTCATGGACCGTGTGACCTTTGCCGCTTTGATAGACGGCCGCCCGGTTGGCATCCGTGATGGGCGGAATAGGTGTGCGGCTTTGAGCGAGGGCTGCCGGCTTGCTGGGCGCCATGGTGGTCATTCCAGAGTCCATGCCCTGCATCTTGGAATGATCCATCCCCTGCATCTGGCTGTGGTCCATGCCCTGCATCTTGGAATGATCCATTCCCTGCATCTGGCTGTGGTCCATGCCCTGCATCTTGGAATGATCCATCCCCTGCATTTGGCTGTGGTCCAGGTCAGAACTGCCCGCTTCGGCAGCAAAGGCACCAACCGAAGCGATGCTGAAGCTGGTGATGGCAAGCAGCGAACAAACGTGGAGTCGATTCAACGCGGTCACTAGCTTCACTCCTCTACCCGGACTTCGCGGAACATACCCATCTCCATGTGGTACAGCAGATGGCAGTGATAGGCCCATCGCCCCAGGGCGTCGGCGGTGACGCGATAGCTGCGCTTGGATCCGGGTGGCATATCGATGGTGTGCTTGCGAACCAGGAAGTTGCCTTCCTCGTCCTCCAGGTCACTCCACATTCCGTGCAGGTGAATCGGGTGCGTCATCATCGTGTCGTTCACCAGCACAATCCTCACCCGCTCCCCGTATTTCAGAACCAGAGGATGAGCTTCGGAGAACTTGATGCCATCAAAGGACCAAGCGAACTTCTCCATGTGTCCTGTCAGGTGTAGCTCGATAGTACGGCTTGGTTCGCGGCCGTCAGGGTCTTCAAAAGTGCTTCTGAGGTCGGCGTAGGTGAGTACCTTACGTCCGTTGTTACGCAGACCCAGGCCGGGGTCATTCAATTTGGCGGTAGGGGTCATCGCCTGCATGTCGACCAGCGGGTTGTTCTTCTCACTCGCGGGATGACTTTGCATGGTCATTCCGGCCATTCCAGACATCGAACCATGGTCCATCCCCGCCATAGCGCCATGGTCCATGCCCTGCATAGAGGACATCTTGCTGTGGTCCATGGCTGGCATGGGGCTGCCTTCCATGCTGCTCATGGTCTGCATATCATCACCGGCCGCCGAATCCATACCCTTCATGCTGCCGTGGTCCATACCGCCATGGTCCATACCGCCCATACCCATGTCGTCCATCGTGACCAAGGGGCGAGGATCAAGCGCAGGGACTGGAGCCACCAAGCCATCCCGCACGGCAAGGGTGCCACGGGCATAGCCGGTACGATCCATTGACTGGGCGAAGACCGTGTAAGCCTCGCCTGTGGGCTCGACGATGACATCGTAGGTTTCGGCCACGGCGATACGAAGCTCGTCGACCTCAACCGGATTCACGTAAAGGCCATCAGACGCTACGACGGTCATCT
Source organism: Pseudomonas sp. PLB05 (assembly GCF_021106615.1). Lineage (NCBI taxonomy): Bacteria > Pseudomonadati > Pseudomonadota > Gammaproteobacteria > Pseudomonadales > Pseudomonadaceae > Pseudomonas > Pseudomonas sp. PLB05. Next base: position 252,348 of record NZ_JAJOHO010000006.1, on the reverse strand, counting down.
TCAGGCCTGGGATACGGATGTCGAAGTACGTCATGGCGGAGCCATTGATGAATCGAAGACGTAGCTTCTCGCCAGGGCGGAACAGGCCAGTCCAATTCGTGTTCGGAGCCTGGCCATTGAGCAGGTAGGTGTAGGTTGCGCCGCTTACATCCGCAAGGTCCGTGGGGTTCATCTTCATCTCAGCCCACATCTTGCGATCCGCCAGCGTCGCGGCCCAGCCCTTGTCAGCCACGTCGTTGACGAAGTCGCCAACGGTGCGCTTGTGGAAGTTGTAGTAGTCGGACTGTTTTTTCAGCGTGCGCATCAGCGAAGCCGGATCTTCATCCGTCCAGTCCGTCAGCATCACCACATGCTCACGATCGTATTTGAACGGCTCCGGCTCCTTAGCCTCGATGACCAAAGGCCCATACACACCGGCCTGCTCTTGGAAGCCGGAGTGGCTGTGGTACCAGTAGGTCCCGTTTTGCTGGAGCTTGAACTGGTAGACATACATGCCGCCTGGCTCGATACCCGCGAAGCTCAGTCCCGGTACCCCGTCCATATTTGGAGGCAGGATGATGCCATGCCAGTGTATGGAGGTAGCCGCATCAAGCCTGTTGCGCACGCGAAGCGTCACCGTGTCGCCCTCCCTCCAACGCAACAGGGGGCCCGGCAATCCGCCATTGATCACCATCGCCGTACGGCGCTTCCCGGTGATGTTCACCGGCATCTCGCCAATCGACAGATCGAACTCTGTACCCGTCAGTGTGCGGGGCGTTGTCGACCCAGCCGCCGCCCAACTGGGCGAACGCCACAGACCCAGCCCACCAAGCATGCCGGCGGCCGTGAGGCCTTTGACGAAGGTACGTCGAGAGGTTCTTGATTCCATACGAGCAGGTCCTGGTAGCGAGGACGGCACCGGTGCCGTGTACAGGAGTTAGAAGATTAGGCGGAAAGATGTCATAGCGCTTTGTAGGGCGCGATTACATTTCTGTAAGCATTGGGTAGGCCGCTTCGCTAGCAGCAAGCCTTGCCGTCTTCATCTTTTTTTCTGCAGACGTGCCAGCTAGCCTCGGCTCGGCTTTCTTGCTTTGCGCTGCTTGTTGGGCGTCCATCATGCGAGTGAAGACGCGATCGGCGCCCCCTTCAGCAAAAGCAGACGAGGAAAGGGTTAAAGCAAGAGCGAGGAACACAGCTTTAGAAACGTTCATGACGAAGCACCTTGGGCAAATACAGCGGCACATGCCGCGGACCACAAGGTAGCGCTGGAAAGCTTTCAGTTGACTGAGCCGAGGATTACAAAAGAGTCAGGTTTCGATCCTGAACCCTCGTATTCCAATACCCTGTGCATACCTATTGAGCGCATCGAGTGACCGAAACACCCTTATTAATTCGCGCCGGGAGCGGAGAGGAAAATGTCGGCTCTCTTTGCTATAACGCACCTGCAATTGCCACCCATGGCCCTCGGGACCTGGAATTGCGCGCACGTCGTATGCGGCCCCGGCCGCTACAAGCGCACTGAGCCCTTCAGCGCTGATTGACTGACGCATGACGGCTACGCTTCGGAGGCCGGCTTTTATCGAGGGCAGCCACGATATCCTCCGGCATGAAATCTTTGGCCTTCTTCTTCGGCGACTCTTGGCGCTGCGCTTTGGTTGGCTTTGGATTGCCAGGTACCGCTTGGGACCGACGGCTATCGCGCTGCTCTTGCATCCGCTGCGCGGCCTGCAAGACGTGGCCCAGCCGCTTGTTTTCCACGATGGTGCCTTGGCTGACCTCAGGCAACTGATCCAACGTCTCGTAGGAAAAGAGAATCCCTGCTGAACGGACCTCAATCCGGCCGTCAGGGTAGTGATAGATCTCTGCGTATCGGCCTGCTAAAGCTCGTGCTTGTAGCGTGTCGTGCAGGACATAGAGACGTCTGTCGTACTGCAGCGTGAGGCTTTTCGATACCCGCCGCGATTCCCGCCATGTGAAGGTTAGAGACAGGTCCTCGTCGTCGCGTACTGGCCGGTGCGCATCGAAATCCGAGCAGGCAATTTTACCGAAGCGGCGATTGTAATCGGCCATGAAAAGCGGCAGATAAGCGTTAGCGGCGTCGACAGTGCTGATGTTTCGTAGTCGCAATTCTTTGACCAGGCGATCCTGCAAGGTGAGATGGGCTCGCTCCACGCGGCCCTTAGCCTGGCTGGAGTTGGCGCAGAAGGTATCGATGTTCAGCTCGAACATGGCCCTGGCGAACTGCGTGTGGCCATCGCCACCCTGAGCATCTTTGCTGTTGACTCTAAACACACTGGCCTTGTCGCTGTAGAGCGCCAAGGGCTTACCGTGGTGCTCCAAGTAGGCCCGGGTAGCCTGGAAGTAGCTGAAGGTCGATTCGCTGCGGGTGAAGGCTAGGTGCATCAGGCGACTGGTGGCGTCGTCGATGTAGACCAGAAGGGTGCATGCCGGTGCTCGGTCCTCGAACCATCGATGATCGCTGCCATCGATCTGGATCAGCTCGCCCAGGCAGGCCCGGCGATTGCGTGGCTGGTACACCTTGGGCAGTCGCTGCCGACGCGGCGTCCATAACCCGGCATCCATCATGATGCGCCGGACGGTTTCCTTGGCCAGGCGTAAGCCGTGACATTCAACGAGCTTTTCGGCCGCAAGCGTGGGACCGAAATCCTGGTAGTGCTGCCGGATTAGAGCGGCGGCACGCTGCTCAAGGCCAGGCCGCAGCTGATGATTGCTGGGCTGGCCGCGCTTACGTGAGGTCAGGCCCGAAACGCCGGCGTCCCGGTAACGTTGCACCAGGCGGTGAACCTGCCGGGAACTCAGCTGCAGGCGCTGGGCGGCGCGTGTTGGCGTAAGGAACCCCTCGGTCACCGCCTGGATGACCTTGAGGCGACCAACTTCACGTAGGCTCATCGTGATCCGCTCGTAGGCTGACATCCTGATCGCTCCGCATCGGCTGCAAAGCCGGTAGGCTAGCTGCAATACGTGATCGGGACATTTCTATCTGGCTGGATCGCGACATTACTATTTGGCCGTAACACGTCCACTTCGCATAATACAACTTATGTTAAATCGACTGGTGCGCATCCGCCCTGTTTGGCCTAGAGTCGCCGGGAAGGTTTTCGAGGTAGAGAGACAGCGGATGGATGAAAACGATGACCCATGACAGCGGCACAGCCAACGGGCTGCGTTTCGGCCATGCCGTATGTATGCGGCACAGCGGTGGCCAGTTGATTACGCTCTGGTTTGCCGACAGCGAAGAAATCGCCGATGAGGCGGTGGTCAAGCTGCAGCAATACCATGCCCGACAGCCACAGCTGGGCAACATTGCTGAAAATGCTAGTGAGGCCTTTAAGCGGCGGGAGGAACTGAGGAAGTGGCGGCTGCTCCATCCGGTAGGCGAAAACCGGTCCTACGATGTGGCCGGCTTCGAGCGGCTATCACTGCCGTTCCTGGATCGTGCAAAGCTAGCCACCCTGGGCAAGCTGCCATGAGCGCCGCCATCGTATTCCTGGTGATCATTAAACGGGACCGGGTGGCTGATCGCTTATAGGTCAGACGGCTTCAATTTTTCCCGCCCCGAGCGCTGTTAGCGCCCTAAAAGGGAGTGAATCGAACGCTTTTGGTCCGCGCAAATCCCTAGCCTAGTGTGCATCTAATCAATACTCCGGATGCGCGCATGTCCTTGTCAGTGGCTACGCCCGAAGCTGTCACGAGCTCGTTCCCACCCACATCCAGCCTATCGGGCCTGCTGGACACCTACGGCGACGTGATGACGCCGGAGCAGATAGCAGAGGCGCTCGAATACAGCGTCGGCTATGTCCGTAAGAAGATCGGCTGCGCCAAATTCCAGCACCTCCCCTGGGTAGCCGCGATCGCGCCACACCGCCGGCGACAAGGCCTCATTTGGGTCTATGGCACGCACGGCGTCGCGTCCTTCTTGGACAGTCAACGTAGCTCGCTAGAGAGCGTTCGCGCCCCATCGAAACACCTTCCCAAGCTTCTCCAGGCGTATGGACCGTTGATGCCGGTCGCACAGGTTGCTGACGCGCTCGGCTACAGCGTTACCTATGTCAGCAAAAAAATTGGCAATGCCGACTATCAACACCTGCCATGGGTCAGTGCGATCGGATCGCACCGGCGCAAGCGAGGCTCGCGCTGGGTGTACTCAACCGTTGCCGTCGCCTTGTACCTGGACGGTAGGAAATGAGGCGCGCGCTCTTGGCTATAGCCGTTGCCGCAGCGCTTTGGCCGGCAGTCTTTTCAGCCCTCGCTAGCGCGGCGGACAGCGCTGCGGACGGCGTGAAAGATTCTTTCGCTGCACCTGGTAGTGAAAGCTTTTACCGCGGCAAGGCAGAGGGCTGGTTTTGGTACAAGGATCCGCCCGATGAGGAGCCTGAGCTGGAGGCAAAGGCGCCGCCCCCTCCTCCGCCCCCGCCTGCGCCCATCCAAAAGGCTGAACCGCCGGCCGCTCCGCCGGCGCCGCCAGGGCCGGAGTTGTTCAGCGTGGCCTGGATCAGGGACAACCTGCCGAAATACCGCGATCGCGCGATCGACAATCCGACCGATGCCAACGTGCAGGCCTATTACTACCTGCAGCGCGTGATGATGGACAAGTCGTCCAAATTCTCCGAGCGCTCCAGCCAGGTGATCATGCGTGATCCCTTCCTCGATGAGGACAGCCGGCGGCCGGTGGCCACCTATGCGGCCAATGCGCTCAATCGGGAGGTCTCGAACAACCGGGACAAGGTGCTCAAAGGCCTGGCCAACAAGGTCGGCCTGTTCTTCTTCTTCAAGGGCAACTGCGTGCTCTGTGCGGAGCAGGCGGCCGTGCTGCAGTCCCTGACCGCGGCCACCGGGATCCGAATCATCCCGGTCTCGCTGGACGGCGCTCCCCTCGACAACGGGCTGTTCCCGAACTACCGCACGGACGATGGCCAGGCCAAAAAGCTCGAGGTCTATCAGGCCCCTGCCCTCGCACTGGCGATCCCGCCGGGCCGCACCGAGATCGTCGGCTACGGCGCCATCACCCTGGACGTGCTGTTCAACCGGGTCCTGATCGCTGCGCGCGAAGCGGCGCTCATCGACCAGAAGACCTTCGCCTCAACGCAGCCGTTCTTCGACAACGGCCTGCTGACCCTGGAGGACAACGATGGGCTCAGCCAGGACCAGATCGACCAAGACCCCGCCGCATTCGTTGAGAGCATGCGCCGCAAGCTCGCCCGCAAGACCATAGATGGAGAGGTGCCCCATGAGGCGCAGCAGTAAGCAGTCGTTGTGCGCAGCCGTGCTGGTTGTGTCTCTCGCCCCCCTGGGCGCCTACGCCAACATCGAGAGCCAGCTGGACTCGATGTTTAACTCGATGTCCAACAGCACCGACCCGGGCATGTTCCAGACGGCGACGCGGGGCGTGGTCAGTGGCGGCTCGATGCGGATCCGCAATCAGATAGCGACGGCACCCGTCGTTTCCTTCCGACCGCCCTCCTTCCAGGCCGGCTGCGGCGGCATCGACATGTTCGCCGGCTCCTTCTCGTTCATCAACGCTCAGCAATTCGTGCAGTCGCTGCGCTCCATTGCCTCCAACTCGGTAGGCGTAGCGTCGGGCTATGCATTCAAGCTGGCGCTCAAGGCGATGGGGCCGACGGTGGAGAACACCATCGCCAACCTGCAGGAGACGATGCAGGACCTGAACGGCCTCATGTCCAATAGCTGCCAGCTCGCCCAGGGCCTGGTCACTGACGCGTTCTCTGCCTTCGAAGGTAAGGAGAACATGCAGACTGCCACCGGTAACACCATCAAGGGATTGGCCGATAGCTTCGGATCGCTGTTCTCGGGTAGCAGCAACTCCAAGTCGCCGATCGAGATGAAGACGGACGCCGGCAACGTAGTGAGCTGCGAGGACACGGGCAACGTCGTCTGGTGCGCGATGAAGCAGTACAACAGCCAGCAGTTCTTCAAATACGGCTCTCAACAAACTGACGAGCTGATCATGTCCTTCACCGGATCCGTGATCATTCCCGGGCTGGAGCAAGCCGAAGATGGAAAGGGCAGGGTTATCGTCACCAAGCCACTCATGCCCACGGGTATCTCGCTGCAGGACATTGTCGAGGGCGTCAAGACCGAGTCGGTGCAGGTTTATTCCTGCAAGGAAGATGCAGTCTGTTTGGAGCCCCAGCTCTCTAACCTGGCCTTCGACGGCCTGGCCCAGAAGATCATCAAGATCTTCAACGGTTCGGGAAACTCGGTTGGCATCGTCACGAAGTGGGCGACGAATACTGGCACCTTTGGTCCCGATGAGACCGGCTTGCTGAACATGATGCAAAAGCCAGGCTTCTCCGCGATGGTGCAACGCCTATCGCAAGGCAGCGAGTCGATGGCGAAGGGTTTTGTTACCGGCCATTCCAAGATGCTGGCGCTCGAGGGCGCCTACTCGCTCGTCAAGTCGTACATCGATACGGCCGAAGCCGTGATCACGAAAGGCAAGATGGTCGACAAGCTCGGCATGCCTGCCGGTGATTTCATCGGTAAGGCGAGGGAACGGCTGATGCAGGAATACCAGGTGCTGCTCACCCGGTATGGCAACGAGAATGACCTGCTGCTCGACTATCAGGCGCGCATGCGATCGCTTCCTCCGCCTGCGGCGTTTATCAACGTCGAGAAACCTGTGCAGGGGGCTGAGTGATGGAGTTCTCTATCTATTCCATTGGCTCCGCTACCTACCTGGAGAGCATCCTCAATGCCGTAGCCATGATCTCCGGGTCGGGCAGCATCGAGTCCCTCGCCAAGGTTGGGTTGTTGATCGGTACCCTGTTCCTGGGATTCCAGGCGGTCTTCAAAAACCAGGCTATTCCCTTCCAACAGGTTGGCGTGGCGCTGATCCTCTACATGGCGCTCTACGGGCCTACCGGGCGCGCCGTCGTAGAGGACGTCTATGACGGTACCGTTGTGGTGGTCGACAACGTGCCTATCGGCCCCCTCTTCGTGGGCTCCGTGGTCTCCAACATCGGCTACAAGCTCACCAAGGAGATGGAGCAGGCCTTCTCAACGCCGGCGATGACTACCTATGGATTTGCTGACCCCCTCACCACCCTGATGAAGGTCCGCGGCGCGACGCGCAATGTGTTGGCTATGCCGTCTGTGATGGGCGATAGCAACGCAGGCGGCGACTTCGTCCGCTCATGGACGAACTACATCAAGGAGTGCACCCTTGTCGGTGTTGGGCGCAACATGACTGCCTATGGCGCCCTCATGCGCAGCAATAGCCCGATCGACGCTATGCGCTTCGATAGCGAGGTTTACGGTACCGAGATTTACGAGGGCAAGACGGGCACAGGCACCTACTACAACTGTTCCCAGGCCCATACCCGCCTCAAGGCGCTCAGCGTCTCGGCTCAGCCGGGCGTCATGGATGATGTCTCGAAACTAGCGTTCCAGAAGCCTGGCAAAGTCGTTACAGGTGACGATCTGACCGCCCGCGTGGACGATGCGCTGCGCGGCCTGAATCTCCAGGTGGCGGATGCACGTGCCTTTACCATGGCGTCCATTCTGCTGCCGATTTTCGAGCGTGCACCCGCCCAGAAAGCGCTGGAAGACCAGCAGAGTGCCTACGCGATCATGCTCGCCCAGGCTCAGGCGCAGCAGGCCACGCAGTGGGCCGCAGAGGGCTCGATGTTCACCCGGTACGTTCGCCCGTTCCTGACCTTCTTCGAAGGCCTCATTTATGCGATCACCCCGCTCATGGCCTTCCTGCTCGTAATGGGCACGTTCGGCATGAATCTCATCACCAAGTACATCACCATGCTGTGCTGGATGATGCTGTGGCAGCCGATGCTCGCGATCGTCAACCTGTACACGAACTGGTACACGGGCACGGTCATGGAAGGTCTGCTCGCGACGACCAGCACGGTGACAGATGGCAACGCCCTGTCATTCGAGATGCTGAAGCAGATGCTGCCGGCCTTGGACAGCGCGATCGGAGTTGCGGGCCTGATGGCCTCCTCGGTACCAGTGATTAGCATGTTCCTGGTTTCCGGCAGCGCATTTGCGTTGACGAGCATGGCCCAGCGCCTCGGCGGCACGGATCAGATCAACGAGAAGATCGTTACGCCTGACGTCGTGAAGCCCACCGAAGGCTTGGCGACTACGCCCTACATGACGAACGACTTCGTCAATGGGACCCGCCAGACCGGTTCTGAGACTACCCGTGGCTCGATCAATATCGGCCAATCGCTGAGCAATGCCGCACAGTCGCAAAAGGCAACTGCAGAGAGCGCTTCTGAGAACTTCGCCAAGAGCCTAACTTCGTCCTATGGGCGCCAGATGGAACAGGCCAAAACACTGGGAGAGCAGGCTACTGTCGGTTCATCCTTCGCAAATTCCTTCGGTCTAACAAACAATGCCAGCTACGAAAAAGCGGTCGGCAACATGCGCAATATGGGGTATTCGCAGGCGCAGACTGACGCTGTCGTTGCCTCTCTGGCTACTGGAGGAAATGTAAGCGCAGGATTGGGCCTTGGCAAACTTGGGGCTGCCACTGGTGAAGACGGCAAATCCAAGGGTGGGGTCGAATTAGGCGGATCTGCAAACATCGGCGCTAATATGCAAAGTTCGTCAACGAGGAACGACAGCAAGACTGCTAGTGACGTGATGAACGATGCTCGGTCGGCTGGACTTTCCGAAGTTGTTTCGAATGCTCTGCGCAAAGAGAACTCTTCTTCGGTTGCACAGAATTTCCAGAATTCCGAGAAGTTAGGCGTATCACAAGCTGACCAACAGAGCCTTTCCAAATCTGCCCAAGAAGCAATATCCGCACAGAAACAGTATTCAGAGACCTCAAGCTATCTTCAATCCACCGGTATGCAGCTATCTATGTCCCCAGATGCTTGGGCAGGAAAGTTGCAAAGAGAAGGTAAAGCCGACGCCGTCGTTGCCGAGGCTATGAACAACTATGGGCAGGAATTCCAAGAAGCAAAGCGGATGTTCGATACGGTCGATCCTTCACGGCGAGATACTGCGGCGGCGTTGCATACGCTGGCCAAGCACAATGATCTAGGCGTGTTGACGGGCGGGACAGTAGATCGAGACATGTACAGCAATCCCCGTTCCGGTGGCGAGCTTGGTGCTAGCCCAACGTCGCTGGCGCACAACGAATTTGAAGGCCTCAAGGGCCCTCAGGTTGGTGACCTCCGCTCGGAAACGCGTGGTGCAGGCCACTCCGTGTCTTCCGGATCGTTTGAGAGCCGATACGACGCTGGAAATGCCGCAGCAAGGGATCACGGCAAGATCGCTGCGGAGCACGCGCGTCGAGGTGAGATCGTTGCCGGTGATGGCCAGGTATACGCCAACCGCGCTACCAGCGAGGCTGGTGAGCGTGCGGAGGGTCGTTTGGCCGACAAAGGCAAAAGGGTCAACGATATGGGAGAGTCGGTGTTAGGAGGCATACCGCAGAAAGCGATGAACCGGGCGGGGTCAGTCTTCAACGCCGGCGGTACGCATGCCGACTATGTCAACGAGGGTAAGCGGCTGAATCTCAACGATGCTCAAGCAGAAGTATTTGCTGCGGCGAGAATGGGCACAGTCGACAACAATACTTGGGGCATCTTCCGAGAAAGCGAAAGCAAAAGAGGTTATAGCGACGAAGTTGCCAGAGGATCGTTTGATAATCTTGTCCAGGCAGGGCTCTACGATAATGGATCTGGGGCTACCCTCGCTGACGTTGTTACGTTGAATCAACGTGACGATCACGGAGAAGGTTTCAAGCTGAGATAATTGCAAAAAAGGCCCGCATTGCGGGCCTTTTTTTAGTGGTAGCGGTTTGGGTCGCTGATGCTGTGATTACCCTCTAGGTTTCTCATAACTTCTTGAGGGGTGTGATACACGCTTATTTTGAATGGGTCCGCTGAATCTAATGGATCAGGATGTTGGGATGATAGGTCTTTGAATTTTGGATCGATAAGTACCGAGTGAACGGATGAACTCGACGAGTTTGACATTTGAAGCTGCGATACAAGCATTACCAGCGAAAGCAAGAAGTAAAGCATAAAAACTGCCGCTGGTGGCTGGAAGACCAGAAGGGTTTCCACTCCAATAATTGTCATTACCGGTATTGACACTAACGTCACTACACTTTGGACTCGGTGGGTTAAATGCATAGTCAGTGATGCAATCAGCAATGAAGTTAACGTGTAGAAGTAAACTAGCTGCGGGCCTGCTAAAACGTCTGCATTGCAATAGGTAATGCCGTAGAAAGAAAGGCCTATCAGTCCTAAGTGCCGGCATAGATTGGCAGCGGGGCGATTGATGATTGCGTTTTCTAGAGAGCAAAGTGGGCGAAAGGCCGGAGGAATGCGAGGCTTTTGTACTTCCTGCTCAATATAATCTGAAGCGTTGACTGCGAATGCAATATCTTCCTGGCTTACATTGGTCAGCGATGCTACGAACTTCACGCGCTCGACGGTTCTACGAATCGATGGGGCGACGCTGCTAAATCTATCGATCTGAAAGGTATATAGATCGATAGTGTCTGCTGGAAGGCCAAGATAGCCTTCTAGTAAAGCTTCGATCTTTCTGACTTCGCCAGCAATAATGGGGTGCATAGTGCGCCTCCTTGATTGATAGGCTAATGGTAACGCACAGTTCAAGAACGCAAGGGTCGCTTAGCCGCCGTTCGCGCCGCTGATGCGCCCTTCCCTCCGTGCTCTGAGCCGCCGCTAATGGGAGCCAGGCTCTGCGCCAGGCGTGGCGACTTGATCGCGTGCGAGAGGGTTCGCCTCGAAATGGCCGATAGCCACGCGTGTCGCTTCAGCAAAGCTTGCGATGGACAGCGCGATCCACTGAAGATGTGGCTCGACCTCGTCATCCAGATGATCGACTGACACCGCATAGCCGCCGCCCCAGCTAGAAGAGTCCTGGATCTGGATGCGTGTCGGCGCCCCGCAGTGCTGGAGCACGAACTCAGGGTCGCTGGCATCGGTCCCGATTCGCTTCTTGAAGCTGTACTTGGTCATGTGGTCGTCCGCTGGTTGGGGTGACTGTGTGCCTCAGCAGAACGTAGCCGACGTGGTGGAAATGCAACCCCGGCCGCGGCGCTAATCCTCCATGCGAGCGCCTAGCTCGCCCAGGGCCTCATAGGCGACGCCGCCGTGCCGATAGGTTGAGCGCAGTTCGCTCGCTGGCCTGCGGCCGCTGGCGTAGAGGTTGCGCTCTGTCCAGACTTCAGCCGCGCCTTCACATCGCCGCGCTGGCGGCCGCGCGCGGCACGATCACAGTTGTGAAGCGCGGATACCTTGGACTCCGCCTCGCCGGCGAGCAGGAACACCGACAGGTTGGCCTTGATGATGGCGTCTCACTTCTCGCCGCGCTCACCGAGCCAGAGCGTGCAGCGTGGATGTGGCGCCACGACCTGATGCTTAATCAGCACCTGGTCGTCCGCGAGGTTTGCGATCGTGCGCAGATCCTCGTACTCGGGCGTCTGCTTGATCGGTATCCCTTGCTGGTGCGCCCTACTTCCGGCCTGCTCCTGCAGCTGCGCACGCACGGTGGCCACCGGCACTCGCTGATTGCTAGTGGTGTGGTCAGTCCAGTTGAATAAGGTCCGCCGCAGCGCGTCATTGAATGCGTGGATGGTGCGCTGCAGCTGCTTGGTGATGACGCCGGCGCCCAGGGCGCGCCGGAGCAACCGCGGCCGCATCTCGGACGTGTAGCCCAATGCGCTTCAGATCGCTTCATTCGAGGCAGTGACCGCCTGCTTGGTGGCCCTTGCGCCCGCCGTTCGACCATCGATACTGGATTTAAAGGGGCTTTTGCATAGCGTTAGCGAGGTCCATCGCCTTTGTCGGGACATCCAACCAATCGAGTAAAAAAAACGCGCTTTATGATTCAATACATACGTGATACTGGTCGAAAGATCAGTCGTATGAAGCACTCAAGGGCAATAGCAACATCTAGAAGATTCGCGATTTTTGAGCAACTGCCCCTATTGAAAATCGCGCGAAAGGGATTCCATATGACCTTTAGACTGCTTTTGACAGCCGTCACCATCGCTTCAACCAGCCTGGCCTTTGCCGACTCAACCTTGTGGGTTGCGAGCGATCGCGCCGCCCGTCATACCTGCCCATCGGAAAAGTGCGGTACCGCCGGCGTGTTGATGTTTAGGGAAGGGGTAGAGGTCTTTGAGCGTAAGGGGGATTGGGTTCGGATCACCAAGCCATATTCGGCCTCTTGCTACTCAGGCGTCAGTGAATACGTGAAGAGTGGCAACAGCGCCTGCACACCTTCTAATGGCATAGTAAATGGGCAGTTCGCGGAGTGGGTCAACACGAAGGCACTTACTGCGAACCGTCCAGCCGATCCTGCCGAGGGTACCGAAGGTGATGACAAGTTGGTTAGTGGTTCTGACGACTATCGACGCTACGGTGAACAGTTCAGGAAGGCAGCGCGCGAGCTAATAGACCAGGGGACTTGCACTACATCTGACTTTCAAGAAACCGGCGGCTGGATGGCATCGAACTCGAAAGGTCAGAGCGTCTATTTCACCTATTGCGGGGGAATGACCGTAGCGAACCGTCTTTATCTTGATGCCAAGACCGGGCGGGTCTTCCGATAACCCTGATCAATAAAAAGGCTAGGGGTGTGCGGCGGCAGCTTCATCTGCACCTCCACCTGCATTGCTCGGTCGTCAGCTGGACGATGCGGTCTAAGGGCAGCCTCGTCCCCGTAGAGGGCACGCTGTGCTAAAGGAGCGCTCGCCAGTCACGCTGGGGCGTGAAGGATTTCTATTGCAGCGCTGCCCGCTGTCAGCGTCGTGTGGAAGCCGCAAAAGGATGCCCGCATGCTAACGAATCAAGAGATCAAACGGGCCGCGTTGCTCGTAGTGGTCGTGAGCGTTGCGAGGGCGCAGTTGCGAAAGCGGTGGCCTGATCAGGTGCGACGGTGGGAGCACCTGGTCGATCTCTCGATCTTCGTGATGGTGATCTTTTTGATGATGGCAGCCCTTTCCAATCTAGGCAGGGAGCCGGGCCGACCGATGCCTGCAGGGCCGACCCGGATTGCCTCCGTGGCGGTGACGGATATCTTGCTCGGGAGCCACGGCTGACCGCAGGCGCTAGGCCGGTGACTCGTAGGTGATGCCGCCCAGCCGATAGGTCGAAGGCGTCCTGAGTGGCACCCGATTACCCTCCACCACCTCCATCTTCTGGCCACCGGTGGGCAGATAGAGGTTGCGCTCCGCCCAGACCTCCGCCCGGGCCTTCACATCGCCGCGCTGCCGGCCGCGGGCGGCGCGATCAAAGTCCCGCAGTGCGGAGACCCTGGGCTCAGTCTCGCCGGCGAGCACGAACACTGGCAGGTTGGCCTTGATGATGGCGTCCCACTTCTCGCCGCGCTCACCGAACCAGAGCGTGCAGCGCGGGTGCGGCGCCACGACCTTGTGCTTGATCAGGACCTGGTCGTCCGCCAGGTTCGCGATCGTGCGCAGATCCTGGTACTCGGGCGTGTGCTCGATCGGTATTCCCTGGTGCTGCGCCCTGCTTTCGGCCTCCGCCTGCAGCTGCTCGCGGACGGTGGCCACCGGTACCCGCTGGTTGCTGGTGGTGTGGCCAGCCCAGGTGAACGAGATCCGGCGCGGCGCGCCGTCGAAGGCATGAATGGTGCGCTGCAGCTGCTTGGTGGTAATGCCGGCGCCCAGGGCTCGCCGCAAGAGCCGCGGCCGCATCTCGGGGGTGTAGCCTAGGGCGACGCGAAGCGCCTCGATCTCGTCGGTGACAACCTGCTTGCTCGCATTAATGGCCAACACCTGTGGCAGCACGCTCGCCTGCAGGCGGAAGTAGCCCGGCAGGCGCATGACGGTGCCGGCGGCTTGGCCAACGTCGCGCTGGTGGCTGGCCAAGGCCGCGGTGGCCAGCGCGATCGCAGCCTGGCCGTCGACCTCCTGGACCTCGAGGACGTCAGGCGTCTTCTGCTCATTCAGCAGCGGCACCTGCCACACGCGGCCGTCGACCACCAACCCTGGCCAGGTCGAATTGAAGCTGGCCAGCTGCTCGACGAGCACCTGGTGCGCACGCTGGATCCCTTCGTACATGGCGGTGCCCTCCTCACGGGCGACGTTTCCAACCACAGAAATATACCACCCCTGTACAACGCAAGCCCCTATCCAACCTCTCCCCCTTCCACCCCAGACCGCTCTGCCCCCTTTCCTTCCTTCTTTTCCTTCTCTTTCTTCCTTCCCTTTCCCTTCTATCGCGCGCGGGGCGCGGGCCGATAATGGGGGGAGCCCGGGTGGAGGGGGTGCAGGGGGGATTGGAGTAAGGGGCACGTGCAGGGGTGGTATATTTTCGGAAGCGAATCCGGTGCTTAGCTGTAGCTGCGCTGGTTACCTTAGAGAGGTACTGCCAACGAATAACGGGCGCGCTTCCTGTAGATTCACAAGAAAGGACTATCAGCTGTTACCGCTCCTATCACCCTCTTCATCCAGTGAGATATCTATAGATATCGCTTCACGAGCTTCAGGTCCCTCGCCAACTGGACCCGCATGAAAGCCAGCAGCTTTTTAGCCGACTCCGCGAGTGGTTTCCCTGGACGAAATAGGAGAAGGCTTCGCGTTCGAATATCGAGATCGAACGCCTTGACCACTACCCCGCGATCAATAAAATCCACCGCAGCCAAAGGTTTGATGAAGGCGATACCAATACCCTGCGAAACCGTACTGCAGATCGTGTGTGCATCGGCCGTCTCGACACGGACGTTGAGCGAAACGTTTTCCAGGTCGAGTGCCACTTCTAAGCAACGCCGGCCACTGTCCTCCGGATTGAGGGCGATAAAGTCGTAGCCACTCAGGTCCTTGGCACAAATCGAAGACTTGTCAATCAGCGGGTGCCCCTTAGGCAAAGCGATCACACCAGGTTCATTGATGAGTTCGGAATGTTCGAGCCTAACCACAGGCATTTCATCCGCCATCACCCCGAAGTCGCAAAGACCGGCGGATACCTCTTGATGTACCTCTCGCGAGCTTTGCACACGTAAGGACACGCGAATATCCCGCTCCGCTAGATCAAATTCCGCCAGCGCCCGAGGCGTGAAGGTATTGCCGACCACGGGATGCACCGCAATGGCCAGCCTTCCAGTACCGGATTGCTTCAGGCTCTTGATCCGGTGCTCGATGGCATCCATGCCCACGAACAGCTTATCGTCCACCATCAGGGCGTGCGCTTCCTCGGTTGCGACCAGCCGGCCACCCGTTCGGTGAAAGAGCTGGATTCAGTCGCTCCGACCATTCCCTTGTTTCTGGTTGCCCCAAGTGGTACTAAAAACAGCCTCAAAAGCCCGCCCAGTGCGGGCTTTGTTGTTTCTGGTGGTTCCATGTAGTCTCTGGTCATTCCACCGCACCGTGTATGCCGATGTGTATGCCGCGGGAAAATTCGAACCAAAGGCATACAAGGATGAAGCGCCAGGACATCAAGCGTCGCTCCCTCTCCGATACCACCCTCTCCAGCCTCGAGCCTGAAGCCGCTGTCTACCGCGAGCAGGATGGCAACGGCCTGTACTTCCGCGTCAAACCCAACGGCCAGAAAAGCTGGGAGCTTCGCTACAACAAGCCCGACGGCAAATGGTCTTGGCTTGGCCTGGGCGCCTACCCTGCCGTGACCGGTGCCGCCGCCGCACCAAGGCTGCGGAGCTGAAAGCCGAGGCCGCCAGCGGCAAGAGCCCTATGGTGACCAAACGTGAGCGCAAGGCCGCCGAGGCGCTGGCCGCAACCAACACCTTCGAGAAGCTGGCTCGCGAGTGGTATGACGCTCGCAAGCCGCGCTGGGAGGAAGGCACCGCCCGACGAATCATCGGCGCCCTCGAGCTGCATGTCTTCCCGGCCTACGGGCCGCGTCCCTTCACCGACATCATGCCCATCGAGTGGATGGGGTTGTAAGCCGGAAACCCAGAAATTTCCGTCAGCCGATCAACATGGCTTGTCTCGCGCTTGGTCGATGAGTTCCTGCATCGCCCGCATGACTTCTTCGTGGGTGTACGACTTGGCGTTGGGGTCGTCGGCCTCTCGGAGAGCTTCCTCGACCTCGCGGGTCATCCGCGCATATTCTTCCGGCCACAGCGCTTGCTCCATGCGCAGCGACGCCTGCCCAAGCAGGTGCAGCAGGCCGAACAGCCGCATGTCATTGGTGGCGACGACGTGCTCTCGAATCCGCTCCTGGATCACCTCGCAGGCCCGATGCGCCTCTGGCGTCGCCGTGCCCTCGTAGCCGGCTGGGAGTTCTGCTTCTTCAGCGATTCGCGCCCAAGCGATAGCCAGCGCCTCGATGGTGGACAGGTTCATTTGCTCATCCACTTGCGCAGCAGACGCTTTTTCAGGGAGGCGCGCTCTTGCGGATTGCGTCCCTTGTGGTTGGCAATGCGATCCGCCGTGGCGGCCTGGCGCTTGATGGGCCAGTAGGAGCGGCCATCCTTACCCATCGACCAGACGTTGCTGACCTGGTTTTCCAGTAGAGGCAGATGGGCGCATAGAGCTTCCGGCGACGCGCTGGCCAGCGCGGTGCGCTCGTGGGTTCGCCAGCGCTGATGCCAGAGTTTCTTGTCCTCGCGCTCGCTACGGCAGGTCGTGTGCCCAACGATGGGCGTTTTGCGGCGGCTGCGGCTCATGATGTGGTTGTCTCCAAGAACATTCAGGACAGGCTTTCTGGGTAGAGCGCCGTCAACCGGGACAGGGTTTCTTGCACTTGTTCCAGCGAGGTCATCAGATGATCAACCTGATCCTGAAGATCCACGGCGAGATCAAATAGCTCAGCCACTCGGCTGCGTGATCCCTCGTTGAACGCGGCCATTGCCAGTTGATGCAGCTTCAACAGGTCGGTGCGCAGTTGCGGAGGTGCGCCGTCTGCGCTGTCATTCAAATCGCCGCGCAGCACGTCCACGGCATCGACTGCACGCAGCAGTGCCGTGGTATCGAAATTCTCGGGAGTCAGTTCGTCCCATTCGTCGTCGGTGATGCGGGCTGCCATCAGGAGAGCTCCGATTAAGCGGTTGCGAGCGTTAGATGCCCGATCGGCTCGGCTGCTGGCCGTACCTTGATTTCGATGTCGTAGCCGAGGCGATTCAGACAATCCATCAGCTTGCGTTCGGATAGATTGGTGAAGTCGCCGCGCATCATGCCCGACACCTTCGGTTGCGGGATGCCCATGCGTTTGGCCGCCGCTTGTTGAGTCAGCCCAAGGGCGCGCATGGCCCTCCTGATCTCGACCACCAGGCCGGTCTTGATCTTGAGCTTTTCAGCGTCAGGCAGTCCAAGGTCGGCAAAGACGTTGCCCGAGCTGCGCTGAACCTCGACGCCTTCAATGATTCCTTTTTGCATTTCGTAGCTCCTGTGCCAATACCTCGGCCACCTTCAGCCGAGCGCGGATGATGTCCATGTCGGCCTTTGGCGTGGCGATTCCGCTCTTGCTCTTCTTCTGGAAGCAGTGCAGGACGAACATCGCTTCCGCAAACTTGACCGTGTATACCGCTCGATAGGTGCCGCCGGCATCGTCTTCGACGACCTCCAGCACGCCGGCACCACCGAACCCCTTGAGCACCTTTGCTGCGTCATCCTGATCGCCTATCTGCGCCAACGAGAGCGCGTAACCGAAACGGCGACGCACGTCGGACGGCAACGCCATCAAATCCTTGTGGCTGCTCGCGATCCATTCGAGCGGTTTTTCTTTGTTTGTCATGACGGAATTTTATACCTGTTCAGGTAATGATGTAAACGCGGCAACCTCAAGGAGGTGTCGTAAAACATTTGTTTTGCGACAGGCTGTCAGCCGCCGCTGTGCTACCTGTGCAACACCCCCTCAAAAATGTACGGAAAACTCTATCGCTATTCACTATTATGCGGAAACCTGTTTTTGATGGTTATCCGCCTATGTTGGTTGGCTACATGCGCGTGTCGTCGGACTCCGACCGCCAGAGCACGGACTTGCAGCGCGACGCGCTGCTCGCCGCCGGCGTCGATCCGCGTCACCTGTTTGAGGATCGTGCCTCTGGCGCGAAGGATGACCGTGCCGGCTTGGCGCGGGCGCTTGAGTTCGTTCGAGCCGGCGATGTGCTGGTGGTGTGGAAACTCGACCGGCTCGGTCGCTCGCTGTCGCACCTGCTCGCCATTGTGACTTCGCTCAAGGACAAGCGGGTGGCGTTCCGCTCGCTGACAGAGAACCTGGACACTACGACGCCCTCGGGCGAATTCCTGTTCCAGGTGTTCGGTGCGCTCGCGCAGTACGAGCGCGCCTTGATTCAGGAGCGCGTCGTCGCGGGCTTGGCCGCCGCACGCAAACGCGGCCGGATCGGCGGCCGGCCGCAGGCGATCACTGGTGAGAAGCTGGACGCCATCGTCGCCGCGCTCGATGGCGGCATGTCTAAGGCGGCGGTGTGCCGCAACTTCAATGTCAAGCGCACTACGTTGATCGAAACATTGACGCGAGCAGGTTGGCGTGGTGCGGGAAGGACGGTCGATGAGCAACAAGAATAAGCTACTCACCGTCTTTTCTGACGCAGAGCAGGAAGCCTTGTACGGCCTACCGGACTTCGACGATGCTCAGCGGCTGGAATACCTGGCGTTGACCGAATCTGAACTGGCGTTCGCCAGCAGCCGGCCTAGCCTGCAGGCCCAAGTCTATTGCGTCTTGCAGATCGGCTACTTCAAGGCCAAGCATGCTTTCTTCCGCTTCGATTGGCATGAGGTCGAGGACGATTGCGCCTTCGTGCTGAGTCGCTATTTCCACGGCGAAGCGTTCGAACGCAAGGCGATCACCAAGCATGAGCACTACAGCCAGAGGGGTCAGATCGCCGAACTGTTCGGCTACCGGTCGTGGGCGGCTAGCTTCCTGCCGCAACTGGCACAGCAGGCTGAACAGATCGTGCGGCGCGACGTAATGCCAGGATTCGTGGCCGCCGAACTGATCGTTTGGCTCAGCGAGCACAAAATCATCCGGCCCGGCCACACCACCTTACAAGAGCTGGTCAGTGAAGCCCTGTCCACCGAACGCAGGCGCTTGGGCGGCTTGCTGGCAGAAGTGTTGGACGAATCGGCCAAAGCTGCGCTGGGCCAGCTCCTGGTGCGTGACGACACCCTGTCTCAACTGGCAGCGCTCAAGCAGGACGCTAAAGATTTTGGCTGGCGTCAGATGGCAGGGGAGCGCGAGAAGCGCGCCACGCTGAAGTCCTTGCACGGGATCGCCAAGGCGCTGCTGCCCAAGCTCGGCATCTCGCAGCAGAACCTGCTGTACTACGCGAGCCTGGCGAACTTCTATACCGTCCATGACCTGCGCCACCTGAAGGCGGAGCAGACCCGGCTCTACCTGCTGTGCTATGCCTGGGTACGTTACCGGCAGCTCACCGACAACCTGGTCGACGCGATGGCCTTCCACATGAAAAAACTTGAGGACGAGAGCCGCACGGGTGCGAAACAGTCCTTTGTCGCCGAACAGCTGCGACGCCATCAGGAAACGCCGCAGGTTGGCCGCCTGCTGTCGCTGTACGTGGACGACAGCGTGGCCGATCCGACGCCGTTCGGCGAGGTGCGCCAACGCGCCTACAAAATCATGTCCAGGGAATTGCTGCAAAACACGGCGCAGCGCATGAGCGTCAAGCCACTGAACAAACTGGCGCTGCACTGGCAGGCGGTGGACGGCCTGGCCGAACGCATTCGACGCCATCTACGGCCGCTGTACGTCGCGCTCGACTTCGCCGGCACGGCCCCCGATAACCCATGGCTCGCGGCGCTGACTTGGGCCAAGAGCGTGTTCGCCAAGCAGCAGCGCCTATCACAACGGCCACTCGACGAATGTCCGGCGGCAACGCTGCCGAAACGCTTGCGTCCGTACCTGCTGATGTTCGATGCCGAAGGCACGCCGACAGGCCTGCATGCCGATCGTTACGAATTCTGGCTTTACCGTCAGGTCAGGAAACGCTTCCAGGCGGGCGAGCTCTACATTGACGACAGCTTGCAGCACCGGCATTTGTCCGACGAGTTGGTTTCGATGGACGAGAAAGCCGCTGTGCTCGCGCAGATGGACATCCCCTTCCTGCGGCAGCCGGTCAGTGCCCAGCTCGATGCACTGGCGGCCGAGTTGCGTGCGCAATGGGTGGCGTTCAATCGCGAGCTGAAACAGGGCAAGCTGACGCACCTGGAATACGACAAGGACACGCAGAGACTGACCTGGCGCAAGCCCAAGGGGGAGAACCAGAAGGCGCGCGAGCAAGCTCTCTACGAGCAACTGCCATACTGCGATGTCGCCGACGTGTTTCGCTTCGTCAACGGCCAGTGCCAGTTCCTGTCGGCGCTGACACCATTGCAGCCACGCTATGCGAAGAAGGTAGCCGACGCCGACAGTCTGATGGCGGTGATCATTGCCCAAGCCATGAACCACGGCAACCAGGTTATGGCACGTACCAGCGACATCCCGTACCACGTCCTGGAGAGTACCTACCAGCAGTACCTGCGCCAGGCGACGCTACATGTGGCCAACGATTGCATCAGCAACGCCATCGCCGCACTGCCGATCTTCCCGCATTACTCGTTCGACCTCGATTCGTTGTACGGTGCCGTTGATGGGCAGAAATTCGGCGTCGAGCGACCAACTGTGAAGGCGCGCTACTCGCGCAAATATTTCGGCCGCGGCAAGGGCGTCGTCGCCTACACGCTGCTGTGCAATCACGTGCCGTTGAACGGCTACCTGATAGGCGCACACGAGTACGAGGCTCACCACGTGTTCGACATCTGGTACCGCAACACGTCGGACATCGTGCCGAGCGCGATCACCGGCGACATGCACAGCATCAACAAGGCCAACTTCGCCATCCTGCACTGGTTCGGACTTCGTTTCGAGCCGCGCTTCACCGACCTCGACGACCAGTTGCAAGAGCTGTATTGCGCCGATGATCTGGCATTGTACGAGAAATGCCTGATCCGGCCGGCTGGCCAGATCGACCGGCAACTCATCGTCGGTGAGAAGGCGAACATCGACCGAATCGTCGCCACACTGGGCCTGAAGGAAATGACGCAGGGCACGCTGATCCGCAAGCTGTGCACCTATACGGCGCCGAACCCGACGCGGCGCGCAATCTTCGAGTTCGACAAGCTCATCCGCAGTATCTACACACTGCGCTACCTGCGCGACCCGCAACTGGAGCGTAATGTTCACCGCTCGCAGAACCGCATTGAGTCCTATCACCAGCTACGCTCGACCATCGCCCAAGTCGGTGGGAAGAAGGAATTGACCGGCCGCACCGACATCGAAATCGAGATCAGCAACCAGTGCGCCAGGCTGATCGGCAACGCGATCATCTTCTACAACTCGGCGATCCTGTCCCTGCTGCTGACGAAGTACGAGGCAGCTGGCAATGCCAAGGCGCTGGCGTTGATCACGCAGATGTCGCCAGCGGCCTGGCGGCACATCCTGCTGAACGGGCATTACACCTTCCAGACTGACGGCAAGTTCATCGACCTGGATGCGCTCGTGGCGGGACTGGAGCTGGGCTGACGGAAATTTCTGGGATTCCGGCGTACAACCCCTGGATGGAGTTTTTAAGGGGCATGGAGCGCAAAGGCATCATCGACCAGATGGGCAACGTGCGCCGCTTCTGCAAGGAGATCTACGACCTTGCCAGGGTCACCGGGCGGGCCACGCACAACCCGCTTGAAGGGCTGCACCGGTTCTTGCAGACCAAGCCGGCCAAGAACTACGCCCACGTCTCGCCGCCGCGTCCGCTGCGATGTTCGCAAGCGACGAGGGCCGCGCCTGGCTACAGCTGGCAGGACGTCAGCAGGCACGGCACCTCCGCGCAGTCCTAGGCGAAGGGATGGTCGCTAGCAGCGATTGCGAGCAAGCGGCCCGAGGACGCTTCGAACGTTTGCTGGCAAAGCTGGTGGACGCGGCTGGGATCGGGCTCGAGCCGGCCGACACAGATCCGCACGAACAGGCGCTGCAGGTGCTTCCCGCCGTAGCCTACGAACTCACGGGCCAGGAAGCATCGAGTCCCACAATGCTCGCCCGGAAGCGGGCCAACCTACTTGTGCTGCTCGAGGAGAAAGGCCAGCAGCGCACCGCCTAGCTCTTCCTGGCCAGCGACAGGCCGCCTACGGGCGGCCTTTCTCATTCGACGTCATTCGCCACACCTGCCATTGGAGGAGCAGCAAGCAGCTACCGAAGCGCGATGTTCAGGCTCAGCGATGACAGCTAGCGCCTTACTTCCGCAGCATGAAGGCGCAGGGTTATCTTGCATTGAAGCGGGTCGTGCCTCCTGTGGCCGTGCAACCTGCCCTTCCGCACCACGGCGCCATGCGCCGTAGGCTTCACGACTAACCTGCCAAGCCGAGTGCAGGAACAGCGCGGCGATGGCAAGGCCGACCAGGACGTCTGGCCAGAGGCTGCCAGTGACAGCCACCAGGACGGCGGCCAGCACCACGCTGGTATTGGCGACCAGATCGTTCCGTGAGCAGATCCAGGTGGACCTCATGTTGAGATCGTCCGCCCGATGGCTGTACAGCAGATAGAAGCAGTAGGTGTTGGCCAAGAGTGCAACAAGTCCGACAGTGCCCATCCAGTCAGCCTGGGGCACCTCCTGCAAGATCACCTTGCGCACCGCGTCCGCAATCACCAGCACGCCGAACAGCAGCATGAAGCCACCTTTCACCAGGGCAGCACCAGCGCGTGCTCTATCGCTCCGATGCAACACGAACAGCGTCAGGGCATAGACCGAGGCATCGCCGAACATGTCCAGGGAATCCGCTAGCAGCGCCGTCGAGCCGGCCAGCCAACCGGCAGTGAACTCCACCCCGAACATGACAGCATTGACCGTCAGCACGATGTAGAGGACTCGACTCTGCCGACTCCGCAGCTGAGCCAGCTCACCAGCCTTGTTTTCGCAGCAACTGTCCATGGCAACCTCTCTGCAACACTCAGGATTTGGCTTAGGCTGAGGGTTATAGTCACTATAAGGTCAATGCCATGAACGCTTCTGCCTACACCATCGGTCAGCTAGCGAAGGCCACGGATACCAAGACCGTCACCATCCGCTACTACGAAAAAGAAGGCTTGCTGCCGACCTCGATGCGCTCAGCATCTGGCTACCGGCTGTACGGCCCGGCCGAACGGGATCGGCTGCTCTTCGTCAGACGTGCCCGCACCCTGGGCTTCAGCCTTGAAGAAGTCCGTGAGCTACTCGGCCTGGCGGATCGGCAGCAGGCGCCTTGCGATGCCGTGGATAGTCTGGTTGCAGAACACCTACGACAGGTGCGGCAGCGCCTTGCCGACCTGCAAGCCCTAGAGGGCGAATTGCAACGTCTATTGGCGTGCTGCCACGGCGGGACCATATCGGAATGCCGGATCATCGAATCCTTGGCTGGCGTCTCGAAAGCAGAGGGTTTGGCGGTGCCCTGACGGCGGCCGACAAGCGTTGCGTTCCCAGGTGAACGCCACCGGCCACCACAGCCTTATCACCTGGCGCGCGCTGTTGTCCTCCCGCCACACCTGCGGGCTAAATGTGTCGGTTTTTCTGCACCCCTGCAGGACGAACGTTTCCACATGGGACGTGGCTTAGACTATTGTTTGATAGGCAACGAAAAACCTGCAAAACCCTGCACCACCATGGGATTTTCCGTCGCCGCTCACCAAAGCGGATTCAATCTGCACGATGATGAGCGCCTCGATGAAGCAACCGTATAGGCAGCTATCTAGGATAGACCTAACAGTTATCGAGAGGTACCAACGGCCCTAATATTGGCATAGCAAGGAATCAGAATGGGACGCATCATCGAATTCCCCTTTGAAGATAGGTTTATACCGCTAGCAGAGAAGAGCCTATTTGAAGATGAAAACTGCTTTTCAATTATTATTGGAAGAAATGGTACAGGAAAAAGCAGACTCTTAAGCGAAATCGTCTCTAATTACTCAAAAATGATTGACGAGAAAAGCACTTATTTTTTTCGTGCCAATGACTTTATTCCATCAAAGATTTTGGCCGTATCAACTAGCCCTTTTGATAAATTCCCCAGCGTACCCAGGAGCAAAACTACTAGCTTCCGCTCAATATATTCTTATATTGGCATGCGCAGCTCCGGCATGTATGCGACGAATGCCATGGCCTTGATGTCATCAGCCACCAAAGGACTAATAAACAAGTATCTAGAGTCTGAGAGACACGAAAATTTAAACGAAATATTCAGACTATTGAAAATTGAGGCAAAACTAAGCTTTGTTTTCAAATTAAACATAAACAGAAAAATTGCTATAAAGGATCCCGAAAACCCGGATCAAAGATACTTTGTCGACTACGAAGATGTAGGGATATTGCTTACGGACACCCGTGGCAACGCAATAGACGATAGTTTTGAAGAAATACTTGAAGATCGCATATTTGAAAACTTTAGATCTTTACCGCAAGAGATAAAAAACGACATAGCACATGCTCTGAATTACACAATGGAAAGGCTGGACACCAAGAGAGACAGCCTATTCAAACTAGACTTTGACTATATAAGCAGATACCGAGAAGGATTTATTGACAAGCATTTCGCTATGGCTGTGCTAACTTTGCTAAATCACAACATAGTAAAACTTTTTGATTTAAAAATCTGGAAAGAACACGAGCCCGGTGACACTCGAGAATTGTCCCTAAGAAGGGCCAGCTCCGGCGAACAATGCATGCTCGTAATGACACTAGGCATTGCCGGACAGATCGAACATCGATCCTTGATATTAATAGATGAGCCGGAGATCAGCTTACATCCAGCTTGGCAGGAACAGTTCATAAAAACTCTAACGACTGTTTTCTCTCAATACAAAGAGTGCCATTTCATAATAGCAACGCATTCACCCCAGATTGTTTCTCGACTTTCTGCCGAAAACTGCTTCATAACAGTGATTGACGAAAACAAACTCCATCGATCAAATGATTACCTAGAAAAATCCGCAGATTATCAGCTGGCAGAGCTTTTTGACGCACCTGGGATAATGAACGAGTACATCACCAGATTAGCGTTTTCATTGCTCACAAAAATCAGATCGGAAAAAACCATATCCGACCAGATAAAAGCCGAGATGAGAAAGCTACAGACAATGCAGCGCAAACTGGAAGCAGCGGATCCAAATTTTGAGCTGATCAACACTGTTGTGGATGTGTGCCAATACTATGCCACTGATAAATAACCATTATATTTTAGACGATGAGGATAAACAGATAATTAGCGATTTAGTCGCACAAGAGGGACACAACCATAAAGACTGGTCTAAAGATGAGCTAATGAAGTTACGCAGTAAAGTCCGTGAATTTTACCGTCTTGAGCAGAAAGGAGTATGTCCTTACTGCAAGGGAACTTTGTCCGTAACTGCCGCAGGAAACGCGACTGTGGAGCACATATTGCCAAAATCGAAGCATGTAGCGTTTCTATTTGAACCCAAAAATCTATGTGTTATCTGCGCAGACTGCAATCTTGCAAAAAATGATAAAGCCATTCTAAACGAGGAAGAAACGGAAACTCTTAACGGGGATGCTACAAATTATCCAAAATCCTCTGAGCGTTTCAAAATTGTTCATCCGTCGATAGACGAATACGACGAGCATATAAAGGTACATCGAAACAAGCTTTACTCCGACAAAACTGACAAGGGCTGGTTTACAATCGGCATCTGTAAGCTTAACAGATACACCAGAAAATTCGGGTTTGAGCCTGAAGCATTATCAGACTACGCACTATTCGAGCAACTACAAAAGTTCAAGGATGGAAGTGAGGCGGAACGCGATGAAGTAATGAGAAAGCTCAGAGCATTAATCCCCACAAACACGTAAGCCCTGTAAAATTGAATGACCATAACAGACAATGAGGATTGTGATATTTAGCAAATTCTTATTAATCAGCAATCATACTGCGGAGTTACTCCCGACGCTCATTTCAAATTAAGCCACCAAAGAGTCACACAGAAATTCTCTAGCTTATAATAAACTTAATTAATTATTAAAATTTGTCTTTAGTCGTTGTGGACCACAGAAGCAATGGCTGTCACTCGAATAGACCGCAAGCAGCCACGTTCTAACAAAGATTCGGTTCCTTCCACGAAAAGAAAAGACCTTGGAACCATCAGATCCAGCTCAGCTTATCAGCAACCGTGTATGCCTACTTGTATGCCTCGCCACCCGACGCCCAGCCAAGAGCAGTCATTAAGCGGCCTTCAAGGTTAAGTGTTGACGTAGTCGCTGTTTCTAACTTGCGAATCGCCTGGCTGACAGCGGGCTGGCTTACGCTCAATACCCGTGCCGCCTTGCTGGTGCTGCCAGCGTTCTCGATTAACTTTATTACACCTATCTAAACCTCTTATATTAAAGCCATAGTGTCAGTATAACTTAATCTCAAGCGACACTCGTATCACATAGTCACCAGCTATTCGATGCTACTTCATAGCTTTCTGAATACATGCCACAGCTATCTATACAACTTTAAGAGACCGTACTGAGCATGTGATACTTATAGAAAATGCCGACATTAGTCCGATGACCGTACCCATAGTATGATCGAGACGATGGATCAGTATCAGCTAATAGGCAATCTTTAGACACCCTATTTCATCTGCCTCCGAAGAATCAAAAGATGTGCAGATTGATAACCGAAGCCACTCAATTATCAGTTTTTTTGTCAAGCTTTGTATTCTCTTTTTCTGTTAATGCTCGATGATAAGCACGATCTCTATCAACCCTACCTTGGTCCGCGCGGAATTGCTCGTTTCGTTGTATCGACCGCTCTGCGCCATCAGCAGCGTACAGCAAGCTAGATACGGAAAAAAGGAGCGTTACAAAAGCCATTTTTGCTAAAATCATAATTTAAGCCCTTAGGTTTTAACTCTGAAAACCAAACCACTTCAACTGACTCTAGGTTAAGTTGAGGGAGAATTTACAAGATTATCAGCCTTCGACAGGCTAATTAATAACCAGAGGCACAGCCAGCAAAACTGGCTGTAGCCGTCAACGAATCAATGACCTCAACTTTTTAAATATCTAATTCGTATTATCCTGAAACCGCGCATCAACAACATGAAACCTTTCAGACTTGAATGGCACCCGAACCCTCCCATCGGCCCCACTACTAAGTAAACGATTTACACGCTCGGCATCAGCGGGAATGCTTGGATAGCGACTACTAGCAACGTTAGCCGCCGAGACAAAAGAAGAAAAAATAAGCAAAGAACCTAAGACCGCCTGTTTATATCTCACAACGGCACCTCTATCATTTGAGTTAGTCGAAATCCAAAACCTTGACCTTACTTTACCTAGAACGCATATCGAGAGAATGACGTTGCAATTACAAAACTGTTATGAAGGGGTCGCCTCAGAAAACGGAAAATAAAGCACGCTAAGCCGGTTGCAGCGGTCGTAGCGGCCTGAACTTGCCCGCGCCGATCTTGGCGCTGCTGCGCCAGAGGTAATCGCCGGTGAGGTTGATGTGCTCCCAACCGAGCGGCGACAGGTACTGCAACAGCGCGTCATCAACGGCATGGCCGTTGCCACGCAGCGCGTGCGCAGCCCGTTCCAGATAGACCGTGTTCCACAACACGACGGCAGCCGTTACCAGATTGAGGCCGCTAGCCCGGTAGCGCTGCTGCTCGAAACTGCGGTCGCGGATTTCACCCAGGCGGTTGAAAAACACTGCCCTGGCCAGCGCATTGCGCGCCTCGCCCTTGTTCAGGCCGGCATGCACGCGGCGGCGCAGTTCCACGCTTTGCAGCCAGTCCAGGATGAACAGCGTGCGCTCGATGCGGCCCAGCTCGCGGAGCGCCACGGCCAGGCCGTTCTGGCGTGGGTAGCTGCCGAGCTTTCGGAGCATCAGGGAGGCCGTCACCGTGCCCTGCTTGATCGAGGTGGCCAGCCGCAGGATTTCGTCCCAATGGGCGCGGACGTGCTTGATGTTGAGCGTGCCGCCGATCATGGGTTTCAGCGCGTCATAGGCGGCGTCGCCCTTCGGGATGTAGAGCTTGGTGTCGCCCAGGTCGCGGATGCGCGGCGCGAAGCGGAAGCCCAGGAGGTGCATCAGGGCGAAGACGTGATCGGTGAAGCCCGCCGTGTCGGTGTAATGCTCCTCGATCCGCAAGTCGGACTCGTGGTACAGCAGGCCGTCGAGCACGTAGGTCGAATCGCGCACGCCGACGTTCACGACCTTGGTGTGAAATGGCGCGTACTGGTCAGAAATGTGGGTGTAGAACGTCCGCCCTGGGCTGCTCCCGTATTTCGGGTTGATGTGGCCGGTGCTCTCGGCCTTGCTGCCGGTGCGGAAGTTCTGGCCGTCCGACGATGAGGTGGTGCCGTCGCCCCAGTGCTCGGCGAAGGGATGGCGGAACTGTGCGTTGACCAGATCGGCCAGCGCCGCCCCGTAGGTTTCGTCGCGGATGTGCCAGGCTTGCAGCCAAGCCAGCTTGGCGTAGGTCGTGCCGGGGCAAGACTCCGCCATCTTGGTCAGGCCCAGGTTGATCGCGTCGGCGAGGATCGTGGTCAGCAACAGGTTCTTGTCTTTGGCCGGGTCGCCCGATTTCAGATGCGCGAAATGCCGAGTGAAGCCCGTCCATTCGTCCACCTCCAGCAGCAGTTCGGTGATCTTGACGTGCGGCAGGATCATTGCCGTCTGGTCGATCAGCGCTTGGGCGGTGTCGGGTACCGCCGCGTCGAGCGGCGTGATCTTCAAGCCTGACTCGGTGATGATGGCGTCCGGCAGCTCGTTGGCCGTCGCCATACGGTTGACGGTGGCAAGCTGTGTTTCCAGCAGCGTCAGCCGGTCGTTCAGGTACCGGTTGCAGTCGGTGGCCACGGCCAGCGGCAATTCGCTGGCCTGCTTGAGGCTGGCGAATTTCGCGGGCGGCACCAGGTAGTCCTCGAAGTCCTTGAACTGGCGCGACCCCTGCACCCAGATGTCGCCGGAACGCAACGCGTTCTTCATCTCCGACAGCGCGCACAGTTCGTAGTAGCGCCGGTCGATGCCGGTGTCGGTCATGACCAGCTTCTGCCAGCGCGGCTTGATGAACTCGGTCGGCGCGTCGGCGGGCACCTTGCGGGCGTTGTCGCTGTTCATGCCGCGCAGCACCTCGATGGCGTCGAGCACGTCCTTCGCGGCGGGAGCGGCCCGCAGCTTGAGCACGGCAAGGAATTCCGGCGCGTAGCGGCGCAGCGTGGCGTAGCTTTCGCCGATGCGGTGCAGGAAATCGAAGTCCTCGGGCTGCGCAAGCTTCTGCGCTTCGGTGACGCTCTCGGCGAAGGCATCCCAGGACATGACGGCCTCGATGGCGGCGAACGGATCGCGGCCCGCCTGCTTGGCCTCGATCAGCGCCTGGCCGATGCGGCCGAACAACCGCACCTTGGCGTTGATCGCCTTGCCGGACGCCTGGAATTGCTGCTGATGCTTGTTCTTGGCGGCGTTGAACAGCTTGCCCAGGATGCGGTCGTGCAGGTCGATGATTTCGTCGGTGACGGTGGCCATGCCCTCGATGGCAAGCGCCACCAGGGTGGCATAGCGTCGCTGCGCCTCGAACTTGGCCAGGTCGGCGGGCGTCATCTGGCCACCCTCACGGGCGATCTTGAGCAGGCGGTTCTGGTGCACCGACCGCTCGATGCCAGAAGGCAGGTCGAGCGCCTGCCACGCTTTGAGGCGTTCGATGTGTTCCAGCATGTGCCGCGAATTCGGTTTGACGGGCGATTGGCGCAGCCAGGCCAGCCAGGTCGTTTTGCCGTTGTCCCGACGCTTGAGCAGATCGTCGAGGCGGCGGCGATGCGCGTCCGACAGCGGTTCGGCCAAGGCATCGTAGATGCGCCGGTTGGCGCGGGTGATTGCTTCGGCGCTCGCCCGCTCGACGGCGTTGAGGGCAGGCAGAATGACCGACTGCTGCCGCAGGTGCTCGATCAAGGTGCTGGCCAGCACGATGCCCTTGTCGGTCTGCAAGGCCATCTCGGTCAGCAACTGGACGGCCTGCCGGTAGTGGCCCATGGTAAAGGGCTGGAAGCCGAACACCGTTTGCAGTTCGACCAGGTGCTCGCGCCGGGTCTGCTCCCGCTGCCCGTATTCGTCCCAGCTTTCGACGCTGACCTTGAGCTGGTCGGCGACCAGTTTCAACAAGGGCGGAAACGGCGGCTCATCGACGCCCAGGATGACACCAGGAAAGCGCAGGTAACAGAGCTGCACGGCGAAGCCCAGCCGGTTGGCCGGGCCGCGCCGCTGCCGGATGATGGAGAGGTCGGTTTCGCTGAACGTGTAGTGACGGATCAACTCATCCTTGGTGTCCGGCAACGCCAGCAGGCTTTCGCGCTCGGCGGCGGACAGGATTGAACGACGTGGCATATTTACTGATCCGTTCTCAAGTATTGATACAGGGTTTCGCGACTGATTCCGAATTCACGAGCCAGCTTGGTCTTTTGCTCGCCAGCCTCGACACGTTGGCGCAGTTCGGCAATACGCTCAGACGACAGGGATTTCTTCCTGCCACGGTAGGCCCCGCGCTGCTTGGCGAGCGCGATGCCCTCGCGCTGCCGCTCGCGGATCAAGGCGCGTTCGAACTCGGCGAACGCGCCCATTACCGACAGCATCAGGTTCGCCATCGGCGAGTCCTCGCCGGTGAAGGTCAAATGCTCCTTAAGGAACTCGATGCGTACGCCGCGCTGGGTGAGGCCCTGCACCAGGCGGCGCAGGTCGTCGAGGTTGCGCGCCAGACGATCCATGCTGTGCACCACGACCGTGTCGCCTTCGCGCACGAAGGCGAGCAGCCGTTCCAGTTCGGGCCGCCGTGTGTCCTTGCCCGACGCCTTGTCGGTGAACACTTTATCCACCTGGATCTGTTCGAGCTGCCGTTCTGGGTTCTGGTCGAAGCTGCTGACGCGGACGTAACCGATGCGCTGACCGTGCAAGGTATCCTCCTGAGGGAAATGTGTCAGGAAGAAATCTATGACCCTTGACGGCGTATGTCAATCAATTCGGAAGGCAACTCTATTCTGACGATTTAGCGCCGGATGGTCTGACGCCAAGTTAGGGTATGCCTCAATCTGACGGTAGCGAGTCGCAGGCGTTCGGATCGGCATCGGTTTCGTTCCCTGTCTTGGCACGCGCTTCGAAGCGTTGATAACACTCCAACCCGCAGAAGTGCTCGACGTATTCCGCGCCTTCCGGGGTGAAGGCGGCATCGAGCGGGATTTCCTTGCAGCACACGCAGCAACTGGTGGTGGTCGAGTCACTTGCATTCACGGTGGCACCCCTCCATTGACTGACGAAGACGGCGAATGCCGCCGCCGGCATTGGCTTCGCGAACAGGAAGCCTTGTCCTGTGTCGCAGTCCGCTTGTCGCAATAGATCAAGACTCGCCGATGTTTCCACGCCTTCAGCCACCACATCCATGCCCAGCCCGTGCGCAAGCTGAATCACGGTGTGCACGATGGTTTGGTCGCGGCGGTCGTTGGCGAGCCCGGCGACAAACGATTGGTCGATCTTGAGCGTGCTGATTGGGCAGCACTTCAGATGTTGCAGACAGGAATACCCCGTCCCGAAGTCATCGGCGGCGAAGCGCACACCGATCTGCCGCAAGGCGTCCAGGGCGGGGAAGATCGCCGGATCACCAAACGCGACCGATTCGGTCAGCTCGATTTCGAGATACTCGGCGGGCAACTCGGCATCAGCCAGCACGCCCTTTACCCACCCGTCGAAGTCCGGTCCCACTTGGCTCGCCGAAACATTGACGGCCAGCCGGAACGGTCGCCATGCCAGCATTCGCCAGTCACGCATCTGGCGGCAGGCTTCGCCCAGCACCCAAGCGCCGATTTCAGGCATCAGGCCGGACGATTCGACCACGGGCAGAAACTGGCCCGGTGGCAATAGTCCAAGCGTCGGATGACGCCAGCGCAACAGGGCTTCCGCGCCGACAATCCCACCACTGCGCAGATCGACGACGGGCTGGTAGTGCAGTTCAAGCTGCCCGCGCTCGACCGCTTGGGCCAGTTCCGGCGTCGTCCATCCATCCGGCCGGAAAGCGCTCATTCTCTTTCCCTGAATGCCCGCAACGCCCGCGACAGGGACAGAAGGAACAGGCCGGTCAAACCGAGCGCCGCGATGACCCAATGCTCGCCGAGGAAAGCACCGGCGGTTGTGCCGGCCAGCACGACAGCGAGGATGGGCAGGTGGCAGGGGCAAGTCAGCACAGCCAGTCCGCCCCACAGGTAGCCGGTGATCGGTTTGTGCGTCTCGGACGGCAAGCGCTCGGGGTTGTTCATGGCAGACTCTCCGCGTGCTGTGCCGGCTCGGTCGGCAGGGTGGCCAACTGCACTTCCAGATCGGCCAACGCTTCGCGCCGACGCTCGACGAACTGACGCAGCAGGGCAAGCTGCGCGGCCGCTTCGTCGCCGTCCGCCGCATCCAGCGCCCGGCACAGCCGCGCCAGCGCGTCGAGGC
The DNA here is from genome assembly GCF_021106615.1 of Pseudomonas sp. PLB05. NCBI lineage: Bacteria > Pseudomonadati > Pseudomonadota > Gammaproteobacteria > Pseudomonadales > Pseudomonadaceae > Pseudomonas > Pseudomonas sp. PLB05. The sequence goes on along the minus strand of NZ_JAJOHO010000006.1, from coordinate 219,935 downwards.
CGATGCCCGCCTCGAAGGCCGCCCGCACGAAGCACAGCCGTTGCAAGGCGGCGTCATCGAACAAGCCGTAGCCGCCTGGTGTGCACGCCACCGGGCGCAGCAATCCGCGCAGCAGGTAGTCGCGCACGATATGCACGCTCACCCCGGCATCAAGAGCCAGCCGGGACACCGTGTAGGCGTTCATTGAACACCTCCTTTTTCTCACCCGGCGCAGCAGGAAAGCTGCTTCACATCCTTGTTGAAGGTCTGCGCCGCGAGCTTCAACCCCTCGACCATCGTCAGGTAGGGGAACAACTGGTCGGCCAGTTCCTGCACCGTCATGCGGTTGCGAATGGCCAGAGCCGCCGTCTGGATCAGTTCACCCGCTTCCGGCGCGACCGCCTGTACGCCGATCAGCCGATGGCTGCCTTCCTCGATAACCAACTTGATGAAGCCGCGTGTGTCGAAGTTGGCGAGCGCACGCGGCACGTTGTCCAAGGTCAAGGTGCGGCTGTCGGTCTCGATCCCGTCGTGGTGGGCTTCCGCCTCGCTGTAGCCCACGGTCGCCACTTGCGGATCGGTGAACACCACGGCCGGCATTGCGGTCAGGTCGAGCGCCGCATCGCCGCCGGTCATGTTGATCGCGGCACGGGTGCCGGCCGCTGCCGCCACATAGACGAACTGCGGCTGGTCGGTGCAGTCGCCGGCCGCGTAGATGTTCGGGTTGCTCGTGCGCATGCTTTGGTCGATGGCGATGGCACCTTGCGCATTGACAGTGACCCCCGCTGCGTCCAGCGCGAGGCTGCGCGTGTTCGGTGTCCGACCGGTGGCAACCAGCAGTTTGTCGGCGCGCAATTCACCGTGCGTGGTGGTCAGCACGAATTCACCGTCCATATGGGCGACCTGGCTGGCTTGCGTGTGCTCCAGCACCTCGATGCCCTCGGCACGGAAAGCGGCTGTCACCGCCTCGCCGATGGCCGGGTCTTCACGGAAGAACAAGGTATTGCGCGCCAGGACCGTGACCTTGCTGCCCAGCCGGGCAAAGGCTTGCGCCAGCTCCAGCGCCACCACCGACGAGCCGATTACGGCAAGGCGTTCGGGAATGGTGTCGCTCGCCAGGGCCTCGGTGGAAGTCCAGTAGGGTGACTCTTTCAAGCCCGGAATCGGCGGGACCGCCGGGCTGGCACCCGTGGCGACCAGGCAGCGGTCGAACATCACGACGCGCTCGCCACCCTCGTTCAAACGGACGGTAAGGCTCTGGTCGTCCTTGAAGCGCGCCTCACCGTGCACAACGGTGATGGCCGGATTACCGCCCAGGATGCCTTCGTACTTGGCGTGCCGCAGTTCGTCGACGCGGGCCTGCTGCTGGGCCAGCAGCTTACTGCGGTCAATCGTAGGCACAGTTGCCGCAATACCGCCATCGAACGGGCTTTCCCGGCGCAGATGGGCGATGTGGGCGGCGCGGATCATGATCTTGGACGGCACACAGCCGACATTGACGCAGGTGCCGCCGATGGTGCCGCGCTCGATCAGCGTGACCTGCGCGCCTTGCTCGACGGCTTTCAGCGCCGCCGCCATCGCGGCTCCACCGCTGCCAATGACCGCTACCTGCACCGGGGGCTCGTTGCCACTGTGCTTTTCGGCGGCGGCCATCCATCCCCGCACCTTGTCGAGCAGTCCGACGCGGTTGTCCGCCAGTGGCGCATCGGCTAGCGTTGCCTTGTAGCCCAGTCCGGCCACGGCGGCAGTCAGCGCGTCCGGCGATGTGCCCGGCACGATGGCGAGTTGCGCTGTGCCCTTCGGATAGGACACCAGCGCCGACTGCACGCCTGGCACTTTTTCCAGCGCTTCCTTGACGTGCGCCGCGCACGAGTCGCAAGTCATGCCGGTGATTTTTAGATGGGTCATGACAGATCCTTTATCGTTTGTGGCGCCAGACAATGACGTCCGTTGTGCTGCGGTGCCGTTTTCAGTGACTCACTGCTTGACGCTGGACGGATAGCCCGCGTCTGCGGTTGCCTTGGTCAGCTTCTGCACGCTGGTCTTGGCATCGTCGAAGGTGACGACCGCTTGGCGTGTCTCGAAAGTCACGTCAACTTTGCTGACGCCTTCGACCTTGGAAATCGCCTTCTTGACAGTGATCGGGCAGGCGGAGCAGGTCATGCCCGGTACGGACAGCGTGACGGTCTGGGTGGCGGCCCAGACGGGGGCAACAACGGCGGCGAGGGCGAGGGAGGCAAACAGTTTCTTCATGGTGAACTCCGATCAGTAGAAAAATGGCATGACGTAGGGAAATCCGAGCGCGACCAGAACCAGCGCGGCCACGATCCAGAAAATGAGCTTGTAAGTAGCTCGCACTTGGGGAATCGCGCAGACCTCACCCGGTTTGCAGGCCGCTGCCTGCCGGTAGATGCGCCGCCAGGCGAAGAACAACGCCACCAGCGCCACGCCGATAAAGATGGGGCGATAGGGTTCCAACACCGCCAAGTTGCCGATCCAAGCGCCGCTGAACCCCAAGGCGATCAGAACCAACGGCCCGAGGCAGCAAGCCGAGGCGAGGATGGCGGCAAGCCCTCCAGTGAAGAGCGCGCCGCGCCCGGTTTTTGGTTCAGACATGCGCTTGTCCTTTCGAATTGAAATTGGATAGCGTAACCTTACTTCCGTACTCATGTACGGAGTCAAGCGATATGGAAAACAATTTGGAGAACCTGACCATTGGCGTTTTCGCCAAGGCGGCCGGGGTCAATGTGGAGACCATCCGTTTCTATCAGCGCAAGGGCTTGTTGCTGGAGCCTGACAAGCCCTATGGCAGCATCCGCCGCTATGGCGAGGCGGATGTAACGCGGGTGCGCTTCGTGAAATCAGCCCAGCGGCTGGGCTTCAGCCTGGATGAGATCGCCGAGCTGCTGCGGCTGGAGGATGGCACCCATTGCGAGGAAGCCAGCAGTCTGGCCGAGCACAAGCTCAAGGACGTGCGCGAGAAAATGGCTGACCTGGCGCGCATGGAGGCCGTGCTGTCTGAGTTGGTGTGCGCCTGCCATGCGCGAAGGGGGAACGTTTCCTGCCCGCTGATCGCGTCACTACAGGGTGGAGCAAGCTTGGCAGGTTCGGCTATGCCTTAGCGTGCTTTATTTTCCGTTTTCTGAGACGACCCCATGAATGAGAACTCGATATTAAGATTACAAAATTGTAATTTAGCAGCAATCGTCCTGAAAGGATTACTCTTTGAAAATCACAGGACTAACAAAAAATACATCAGTATCGACCTGCCTCACCCCAAAGGAGCACCGTCTTGCAAACCAACGTTATAAAGACCTTAATAATTCCATTTATTTTTATACCGCAGGTAGTGAGTGCGAATTCAGCTTCAGAAAACTCTGGAGGCTTCTTAGAAGATAGCTCACTTTCAATTATGAATCGGAACTATTACTTCAATAGGGATTTTAGAAAGGGCCAAGCAAACTCTGCAGGCAACGGCTACTCTGAAACTTGGGCGCATGGTCTATTAGCCTTTTATAGATCAGGATATACACAAGGTACCGTAGGCGTTGGGGTAGACGCAGTTGGGCTTCTTGGCCTACGTTTAGACAGCGGAAGGGGCCGAACGGGCCAGGGCGGTAGCGTTAACTTGCTTCCCGCAGACGCGAACGGTGATCCCACGACCGAGTACTCCAAATTACTTGGCGCCGTAAAGTTGAAATTCTTAGATACTGAGGTAAAGCTTGGCGACGTATTCCCTACTACACCTGTTGTGCATTTTGGCGACTCACGCCTACTTCCACAAAGCTTTAAAGGCATTACCGCAACGAACAACAGCTTCGACGCCATAACTATTAATGGCGGGCGTTTACACGCCATGAGCCAGCCGCAGCAAAGCGAGACGGGAAGTGATTTTGTAACCTTCTATGCTGGTCAAGTGAAGTCGTCTTACCTTTCTTACCTCGGCGGTGAGTACAAGATAAATGAGTACCTCACAAGCAGCCTCTATACAAGCAAGTTAGATAATTCCTGGCGCCAATACTATTTTGGATCCATCGCCAGCTATCCTATTAACGATAATCTAGCTCTAACAGCGGGGTTAAACTTCTATAGATCGGTCGACGACGGTAGAAAGTTTCTTGGGGAGTTTTCCACAAATATCTGGAGTGTTAGCAGTGGCATTGTAGCGGGTGCGCACTCTATAACCATGAGCTACCAGCAAAACAACGGGGACAACGATTTCGACTACCTGAGACAATCTGACTCAATTTACCTTAACAACTCCATTCAGTATAGTGACTTCAACTCCCCGAAAGAGCAGTCAGTTCTTTTACGCTATGATATAAACCTTGCGCAGTATGGGATTCCTGGGCTAACTCTGATGGCCCGATATGGGAAGGGCTGGAATGCGGACTACTCGAACGCAAACTCCGTATATATGCGGCGTGACGAGAATGGTCTACCATTACAAAACCAACATCGCTGGGAGCGTGATATAGAGGCGCGCTATGTAGTGCAGAGCGGACCTGCGAAAGATCTATCATTCCGGTTGAGACAAGCTACCACGCGCGCAAGCAAGTTTGAGTCAGACCTAGATGAAATCAGGATCATTACCGAATACCCCCTCTCCCTGCTTTAATTGAAATTTATTTACGTACATCTTTGTTCTCCTTTGGTTAGGGTGTACGTCTTAGGGTGCCAATTGGCACCCTTTTTTTGGGTCTAATTTCTGGGAATAGCCGCGCAGCTATGATAGTTAACCTATCGCCCAACTGAATCGCCTCTAGTTTCGTAGACACCTCCAAGCTTCATAATGACGCCCATTAGGAGGTGCTATGAGCGACCAACGTTACCCCGAAGAATTCAAAATCGAAGCGGTCAAGCTAGTGACCGAGCGTGGCCTCCCCGTTACTGAGGTAGCGGCGCGGTTGGGCATGTCGGTGCATAGCCTGTATGCCTGGATCATGCGCTACGGCAAGCCCTAAGAACAGCGGCAGCAAAAAGACGATCAGCATGCCGAATTGCGTCGTTTGCGCGCCGAACTCAAGCGGGTGACCGAAGAGCGAGACATTTTTAAAAGGCCGCCGCGTACTTTGCCAAGGAGTCCGGCTGGAGTAGGCCTTCATCAGCTAGCTGTCGGTGGAGTACCCGGTGCGACGTCTCTGCCAGACGCTCCAGGTGCATCCCAGCGGTTACTACGCCAGGCTGGCCGAGCCGAAATCCGTACGCGCCAAGGAAGATCAGCTCCTGCGCGGATTGATCAAGCATGCCTGGTTGGAAAACGGTGGAGTTTACGGCTACCGCAGGGTCCACAACGATCTGCGTGAGCTGGGGGAGTCCTGTTGCCGGCACTGTGTGGCTCGCCTGATACGGGAAGAAGGGCTGCGCTCGCAGACCGGCTATCGTCAGCGCCCCGGCTACTACGGCGGCAGGCCGACGGTGGCCTCGCCCAATCGCCTGGAGCGGCAGTTCGACGTCGGTGAACCGAACAAAGTCTGGGTCACCGACATCATCTACATCCGTACCTATGAGGGTTGGTTGTACTTGGCGGTGGTGCTGGATCTGCTTTCACGCCAGGTAATTGGCTGGTCGATGAAACCACAGATGTGCAGCGACTTGGCCATTGATGCGTTGCTAATGGCGGTGTGGCGGCGCAAGCCCAAGCAGGAAGTGATGATTCACTCTGACCTTGGCAGCCAGTTCAGCAGTTCGGACTGGCAGATTTTCCTCAAGGCCAACAGCCTGATCAGCAGCATGAGTCGACGCGGCAACTGCCACGACAACGCGGTGGAGGAAAGCTTTTTCCAGTTGCTGAAGCGCCAACGCATCCGACGAGAAACCTACGGCACCCGCGAAGAAGCCCGTAGTAATGTGTACGATTACATCGAGATGTCTTATAACCCTAAACGATGGCACGGCAGCGCTAGGCAGCTATCGCCATAGAGTTTGAGAAACGCTATTTCCAGAGCTTGGAGAGTGTCTAGGAAAGCGGGGCCGATTCACATCGGCGCCATCGATGCAGCCGGTGCCTAACTGCCGCTACTCATGTCGATTAAAATTTTTGGTTCGCCAAGCCTGTACAATCGAATTTTTATGCGCATCGCCCCCCTTGTGATGATGGAGATCTGCTTCGTGTCTTCACGCGGCTCAAGCCGCGGCAGATATCAAAAATCTGACGCTACACTTCGATGGGTGCTTCTATGTCCTAATTAATACGACGCGAGCGCGGCACTAGCAGGTCAGTACGTTGGGGCCTATTGACCAACCAGACGGACGGAACGAAGTGAGATCGGAGATGCTTCCTTGCCGTTTAGCATTCTTGATCAGCTGCAACACTGTGCCTCTCATGCTCGTATGTCCCTAGCGCTATCTAGTTGGCCACCCTGCCTGTCCTTGAGCCTAGGCATTCGAGTACGGTACTTCTGCTTAAAAACTTACCATACCCTCAGTCAGAGCCTAAAAAGCCACAAGCGACAAAATGCCAATTTTGGCTGTTAAAATTAGTCGGTCTTTTTAATTGTATCTTGCTTACCTGACTGATTGACCTCCTCCGCCACCATCTCATGCGTCTCTCGATGCTGCTGGAGCGCCGCTTGGCGCTCTCGAAAATTTTCGTTGTGCGAGATCGAGCGCTCGCTGCCGTCTGCGGCATAGCTGAGGTTCGCAACAACGAGGGTGGCGGCAAACAGGGCAGTTTTAAGGAACGTCATGGTGTTTCTCCTTCTAGGGTGCAGTGTGGGTATGAGAGCCACTCTAGAGGGGCGCGGCTAACGCCAGGATGAGCCGCGCATTACAATCCTGTCATCCTTCCCCGGGCTGTTCGCGACGGCGCAGGACACTGTGGTAGAGCGCGGGCAGGACCAGCAACGTCAGGGCGGTGGAAGACAGGATGCCGCCGATCACCACGGTCGCCAGCGGCCGTTGTACCTCTGCGCCGGTGCCCGTCGCCAGGGCCATGGGAATGAAGCCCAGCGAGGCCACCAGCGCAGTCATCAGCACCGGCCGCAGGCGGACCAGCGCCCCCTCGCGCACGGCGATGTCCAGCGGCTTGCCCTCCTCCAGCAGGCCACGGATGAAGGAGATCATCACCAGGCCATTGAGCACCGCGACGCCCGACAGCGCGATGAAACCCACGCCTGCCGAGATCGACAGGGGAATGTCCCGCAACCACAACGCCAGCACTCCGCCCGTCAAGGCGAAGGGAATACCGGTAAAGACCACGAGGCCGTCGCGCAGATTGCCGAACATCATGAACAGCAGCACGAACACCAGCAGCAAGGCCACCGGCACCACGAGTTGCAGGCGGGCGGCGGCAGCCTGCAACTGCTCGAATTGGCCACCCCAACTGGTCCAGTAGCCTGCGGGAATCCGTACCTGGTCCGTAATGGCGGCGGTGGCATCCGCCACGAAGCTACCCAGGTCCCGATCGCGAACATTGGCACTGACGATCACCAGGCGCTTGCCGTCTTCACGGCTGATCTGATTCGGCCCCAGCACCGTTTCCAGGCGCGCCACATCGGCCAGGGGAATGAACTCGACGCGGCCTTCCACCGCTGGCAATGGAATGGGCAGGCGCGCCAGCACCGCCGGATCGCTGCGCAGCGTTTCCGGGAGGCGGATCATCAGATCGAAGCGGCGATCACCCTCGAAAAGCGTGCCGGCCTTGCGTCCGCCGAGCGCCGTGGCAATCACATCCTGGATGTCACCGACATTGAGGCCATAACGCGCGGCTCGCTCACGATCGATCTGCACGCTCAGCAGCGGCAACCCCCCGGTCTGCTCCACCTTCACCTCGGCGGCGCCGGTGACCTTCTGCAACACCCTGGCAATCTCCGCAGCGGTCTTGTTCAGCACCGCCATGTCGTCGCCGAAGACCTTGACCGCCACATCGCTGCGCACGCCGGAAATCAGCTCGTTGAATCTCAGCTGGATCGGTTGCGACAACTCGTAATTGCTACCGGGTACACGCGCCGCCGCTGCTTCCAGCTCGGCCATCAGCTGCTCGCGGGACTTGCCTGGATCAGGCCACTGTGCCTGCGGCTTGAGCATCACGTAGCTGTCGGAGATGTTCGGCGGCATCGGATCTGCGGCGATCTCCGCGGTCCCGGTCCTCGCGAATACCCGCTCCACCTCGGGTACCTGATCCAGGATGGAGCGCTCCAGGCGTTGCTGCATGTCCACCGATTGCCCCAGGCCGGTACCGGGCACCCTGAGCGCCTGCAGCGCGAAATCACCCTCGCTCAAGCTAGGTACGAATTCACTGCCCAGGCGCAGCGCCAGCAGCACCGTCAGCACCACGCTCAGGCCAGCGCCGGCGAACACCAGTGGCCGCCGACGCATGGCTGCATCCAACGCGACGGCATAGCCGCGCCGCGCCGCGCTCATCAGTCGATTGTCCTTTTCCTGCACGCGACCCGTGACGAACAGCGCCACGGCCGCCGGGACGAAGGTGATGGACAGCAGCATGGCACCCAGCAAGGCGATCACCACGGTAAAGGCCATGGGATGGAACATCTTGCCTTCCACACCCGTCAGGGCGAACACCGGCAGATAGACCACCATGATGATCAGCTGCCCGAAGATCAGCGGTCTGCGCGCCTCGCGGGCGGCGGCGAACACTTCCTGGAAGCGCTCCCTTCGATCGAGTACCCGACCGTGCCGTTCCTGGGCATGAGCCAGCCGGCGAATGGCATTCTCCACGATCACCACGGCGCCATCGACGATGATGCCGAAGTCGAGCGCACCCAGACTCATCAGGTTGGCGCTGACCCGATTCGCGGCCATGCCGCTGAAGGTGAAGAGCATCGACAGCGGGATCACCAGCGCGGTGATCAGCGCCGCGCGCAGATTGCCGAGGAAGACGAAGAGCACGGCGATGACCAGCAGCGCACCCTCCACCAGATTCTTGCGTACCGTGGCGATCGCCTTGTCCACCAGCGTGGTGCGGTCGTACACGGCGACCGCCTGCACGCCTTCCGGCAGGTTGCGGTTGATCTGCGCCAGGCGCCCAGCCACCGCCAGGGCCACCTCGCGGCTGTTCTCGCCCACCCGCATGAAGACGGTGCCGAGCACCGCCTCTTCGCCATTCTCGGTAGCCGCCCCGGACCGCAACTCCTGCCCTACCCCGACCGTGGCCACATCCCGGACCCGTACCGGGGTACCGTCCACCGTCGCCAGCACGATGGTGGCGATGTCCTCGACGGAGGCGAGCTGCCCCGGTACCCGAATCACCAGCTGCTCCCCGGCGCGCTCGATGAAACCGGCGCCGACATTGGCGTTGTTCCGCTCCAGCGCCACCGCCAGTTGTTCCAGGGTGATGCGATAGCCGGCCAGGCGCTTGGGATCGGGCGCGATCTGATACTCCTTGGCGTAGCCGCCAATGGTGTTGACTTCCGCCACCCCGGGTACGGTACGCAACTGGGGTTTGACGATCCAGTCCTGGATCTCGCGCAGATCGGTGAGCGTATAGGCTTCGCCGTCAGCCCGGCGCGCCTGAGGCGCGGCCTTCACTGTCCAGAGGAAGATTTCCCCGAGCCCGGTGGACAGCGGCCCCAGATTGACCTCCACGCCCTCCGGCAGGGCTTCGCGCGCCCCCTGGAGGCGCTCGCTCACCTGCTGGCGAGCGAAGAACAGATCCGTCCCATCGGCGAAAATGACGCTGATCTGAGCAAAGCCCGAGCGCGACAACGACCGGGTCCGCTCCAGCCCGGGCAGGCCGGCCATGGCCGTTTCCAGCGGATAGGTAACCCGCTGTTCGACCTCCAGCGGCGAAGCGCCCGGTACTTCCGCGTTGATCTGTACCTGGACGTTGGTGATGTCCGGCACCGCATCGATGGGCAGGTGGCGATAGCTGTAGATCCCCAGGGCGGCGATGCCGAGCGTGGCGAGCAGCACCAGCCAGCGCTGCTCGATGGCGAAGCGAAGAATACGTTCGAACATGATGCGCCCTTAGTGGGAGTGCTCGGCCGAGCCCTTGCCCAGTTCCGACTTGAGAATGAAGCTGCCGCGGTCGGCCACTACCTGGCCGGCGCTCAAGCCCTGACGAATCTCGGTGCGCTCACCGTCCCGCACCCCGGTGACCACGGGGGTCGCCTGAAATCCGTCCGCCGTCCGGACGAACACCACGGGGCGATCCTCCACGACATGCACGGCGCCACTGGGCACGCCGAGTACCTTGGCCTTGCGCTCGTCAGCGAGCCGTACCGTGACGAACAGACCCGGGCGCCAGGCGCCGGCCGGATTGGCCAGGGTGACGCGGGCGGTCGCCGCCCGGGTCTGCTCGCCCAGCAGATTGCCGACATGCGCCACGGTGCCCTCGGTGCGACTGTCCAGCTCTCCTGCAACCACCTCCACCTGTCGGCCAACGGTCACTCGATCGAGGTCACGCGCCGGAACGGCGAACGTCGCCCACACGCGGGACAGGTCGGTGAGCGTGAACAGGTTGCTGGCTTCGTCCACTCGCTCGCCGAGGACCAGGTGCTTCTCCACCACCACGCCGTCGAAGGGTGCGCGCAACTCATAGCGACTACCGCCCTGAGCGGAGGCCGCGCCACCCAGAGCCTGAGCTTTCTGGCGGGCGTTGCGGACGGCGATCTCGGCTTCCTGCAGCGTCTGCCGCGCCTGCAGCAGATCCTGCTCAGCACTGATCCGCTCCTGCCAGAGGCTCTGCTCGCGGGCATAGAGGGTGCGCGCCAGCTGCAAACGCTGCTGTGCGGTCGCCAACTCGCTGCGCACCTCGGACAGCTGCTCGCTGGCGATGACCGCCAGCACCTGTCCCTTGCGCACCCGGTCCCCGAGATTGGCCTTCACCTCCTCGACGATGCCGGGGGTGCGAGACACCACGTGAGCGGTACGATCCTCATCGAAGCGAATTTCTCCGGGGAGACTCAAGGACGCGCCCACGCTGACCGGTGTGACCACCTGGGTCTCGATACCGGCCGCGCGAATCTGCTCCGCGCTCAGCTCGATCTCGCCTTCGGCATGCGTCTCTTCGCCCTCGCCATGGGCGCCCTCGTCTGCTGCCTGGCCGTCCTTTTCTGCGGCCAGAGCCGCGTGCGACGGGGCCGTTACCGCCTTGGCAGCGGCCGCCTTCGCCGGGGGTGCAGCGGATTCGGGATGGTCGTGGCCGGCACCCGCCTGCAGCGTACCGAACGGCAGCCCACTGCCGATTACCGCGATCAGCAGCGGCCGCAGCAGTCTCGGCCTGAATGAAATCATGGTCATGCAAGAACTCCGCACCCGGTTCGTTACCGGGATCTGTAGCGTCATGGGGAGGTGAAGAGCGGGCCATGGAGGCGTTCGAGGCGAGCCCAGGCAGCGATCTGCGCCCGCTGGGCGAGCAGGTACTGCCCCCGCGCCGCAATGAGGGCGCGCTGGGCTTCCAGCACATCCAACTGGGCGAAACGTCCCAGCGAGAAGCCGCGCGTGAGGTCATCGACCGTGCGCTGGCCCGCCGGCATCACCCGGTTGCGCAAGTCGTCGACGTCCGCTGCCGCGCTACGCCAGTCGCGCAGCGCCTGAAGGGTCTCGGCCTGAATCTGCAGCTCGGTCGCTCGCTGTAGATCCCGGGCCTGGTCGGCGCGGCTGGAGGCGGCGAGCAGGTTGCCCTGGTTGCGATCGAAGAGCGGTAGCGGGAGCGAGAAGCCCACCAGATTCACCCGCTCCCCCTCGAGCTCGTCGTATTGGCTGCCCAGGCTCACCCGCACGTCCGGATAGCGCTGGCTGCGCTGCAGATCGACGTCGGCATCCCCGGCGGCTACCTGCTGCCGCGCCTTGAGCATCGCCGGTGTCTGGCGGATCGCCTGCAGCAGCCGGGCTTCGCCGGGAGGTTCGGGCAGACGATCCAGGTCACCGACCGGCTCACCGAGTTCGATCACTGAGACACCCAGTTGGCGGGCAAGACTTACCCGCGCGTTGTCACGCTGCTGCAGTGCGCGTCTCAGCTCCAGCCGCTGGGTGACCTGTTCCACCTCCGCGCGGGTACCCGATACCGGTGAAAGCTTGCCCGCTCGAATCTGCGCCCCCGAGCTGTCCAGGCTGCGCTGGGCCAGCGCCTGCGATTGCTTGGCGAGCCGCACCGCTTCTTCTGCCAAGAGCAACTCGTAAAAGCCCTGGATGATGTCCGCACGGAGGGCATAACGGCGCGCCTCGAGGTCCGCGTCGACCACGCCAGCGTTGGCCTCGGCCACCGCCACCCGTGCGGCGCGCTTGCCGCCCAGCTCAAAGGGCTGGGTGAGCGTGATGCTACGGGTCTGACTGGCAGAGCGAGTGTCCTCGACCTCGAAGGCGAGTTCCGGGTTGGGCAGGAGGCCTGCCTGCTGCCGTGCACCTGCGGCCGCGGCGGTCTCCTGGCGGGCCGCCAGGTAGTCGGGATTGTCGCGCAGGGCCTGGGCCAGCGCCTGCTCCAGGGTCAGCGCTGAGGCCTGGGCCGATCCGCCGGCGAGCAGCAGGCCCAGCCCCAGCACCATCAGGTGCCATAGGGCGGGATGTCGACAAGAAAAGAATAGCGGCACGACAGCGGCTCCTGTGCAGAAGGCGCGACGCTCGAAGGGAGCGACGCTCGATAGCGAAGCCGACTCTAGGGAGCGCCACCTATCGCTCCGGTGACACCAACATTACAAAGCTGCAAGGAAGTTGCCGCCGGGCAAGGATAGCGGCAGGCTTGGTCGCTTGACCCTCTACTGGCTACAGGCTGCAGCCTGCGTCGCCCTCTCGACACGACCGACACCGACGATGCGCTTACTGATAGTGGAAGACGAAGCCCGGGCTGCGGATTATCTGCAGCAGGGCCTCACGGAGAATGGCTATGTGGTCGATCGGGCCGCGACCGGAATCGATGGCTTGCATCTGGCCCTCCAGCAGGACTACGACCTGATCCTGCTGGACATCAATCTGCCGACGATGGATGGCCTGGAAGTCCTGGAATTGCTGCGCCGACGCAAGCAGACCCGGGTGATGCTGCTGACGGGGCAGAGCCGCACCAGCGAACGCGTCCGTGGACTGGACGCCGGCGCTGACGACTATCTGACCAAGCCTTTCGAATTTCCGGAGTTGCTCGCCCGCATCCGCGCGCTGCTCAGGCGCGGCGAGACGCGAGTGCTCAGCGAGACCCTGCAACTGGCCGACCTCGAACTGCATCCCTTTCGCCATCGGGCCTTTCGCGGCGACCAACGCATCGACCTGACCAGCAAGGAATTTGCGCTGCTTCATCTGCTCATGCAGCGCCAGGGCGAAGTGCTCTCCCGCACCGAGATCATCTCGCGGGTCTGGGACATGAATTTCGACTGCGACACCAACGTGGTGGAGGTTGCGATTCGACGCTTGCGGATGAAGGTCGATGAGCCCTTCGGGGAAGCCCTTATCCATACCGTAAGAGGCGTTGGCTACGTGATGGAGCGTCGTTCGTGAGGCCCATGAGCCTGGCCCTGCGCCTGGGGCTGATGGTCACGGGCGTGGGCTTGCTGTTGGCCATCCTGCTGGTCGTCATGGTGTACAGCGTTCTGGATCGAGAGCTGGGCAGGCGCGCTGCCGACCAGCTGCAAGCCAAATTGGGTCAGATCCAGCACAGCCTGGAAGAGCGTCCCACGGATCCCAAGGCGCCCTGGCAGCACAGCTTGGCTGATACGCTGCTCGGCCACGAGGAGCTGTCAGTCACGGTGCTGTCGGCCACCGGGGACACTCCCCTGTACGGGCTGGGCTCCCATGCCTATGCCGACGAGCTCCGGCCAGAACGCTGGCCGGATGCCCAGACCTTGGCCTGGCACTCCGATGACGGTCATGACCTTTTGACTGCCCGAGCCAACCTGACCATTCCAGGGCTACCGCCACTGCAGCTACTGCTGAGCCAGGATCGCAGCAACGACAGCTTCCTCCTGGACGCCTTCCTCCGCGCGGCCCTAATCAGTCTGCCGATTCTGCTGCTGCTGATCGGCGCCGCAGCGTGGTGGACGGGCTATCAGGGCCTTGCACCCTTGCGGCGCTTCCGCCGTACCGCACGGTCGATCACTACCCGACAGCTCACCTTGCGGGTCGACGACACCAACCTGCCTGCAGAAGTGGCTGAGCTGGCCACTGCGCTGAATACCATGCTGGAGCGCCTCAACGCCGGGGTGCAGTTGCTCGACCGCTTCGCCGACGACGTTGCCCACGAGTTGCGTACGCCGCTCGGGATCCTCATTGGGCGTACGCAGATGATACTCAGCCGGAAGCGTGACGAGACCGCGTATCAACAGGCCCTGGAGGAATCCCTGGACGAGTTGGATCGCCTGAGCCGAATCGTCACGGACATGCTGCTGCTGGCCCGCCTGGACAGTCACGAACCGCTGAGTTCATTGGGCAAGGTGGCTGTCGAGCACGAGGCGCTCAGGGTCTGCAGCCTGTTCGAAGCCTATGCCGAGGCGCGCGAACTCGAGCTGGCCGTCGAGGGGCAGCTGCTGGTCGAGGGCGACACGCTAATGATCCAGCGTGCCATCTCGAACGTGCTATCGAACGCCATTCGACATGCTTATCCCGGGACTGAGGTGACGGTGACGTTGTTTAGGCGAGAAGACGGCGTCGGGTGCGTGGCGGTTACCAACCAAGGCCCCCCGATCGCTACCGAGGAGCTGCCCAGGCTCTTCGAGCGCTTCTACCGTGGCAGTGACCGCCATACCGCCGGCAATGGGTTGGGGCTGGCGATCGTACGCGCGATCATGGCTTATCATGGAGGTGGGGCATGCGTGGAATGTTCAGAAGGGCAGACACGCTTTCTACTAAAGTTTCCACCTTCGTCTTATCTGCTGCCGCCATTGGCAGTCAACGGCAGTAACGGTGCTCAATAGCTCAAGTAGATTAGGTTTGTAGTGCGTAAAGTAGTGCTCAGCGGCACAAAATAGCAGAGCGCGGTAGAAATTTGTCAATGTCGCAGTAGACGAAATGAGCAAGGCTTTTTTCTCACTATATTCCCCTTCCCTTCTGCCGCGCTGAGGTGGACGTCAGTTCAAATATGGGGCTAGTAGCTCGCTCCCTTCCTGCTTTTCCTTCTATCGCGCGCGGGGCGCGGGTGATCGGTAGGCGAGCCCGGGCTGAGGGGGTGCAGGGGTGATTTGGAGTTCAGGGTGTGTGTAGGGGTGGTATATTTAAATGGCTTGGCTGGACCTCTTTAATACATCGGGGTCTCGTCAGGATCATTTTCCAACGTGCTCAACCGCCCAGTTGTCCTCCCAAGGCCGTCGCCGCGGTATGTGTTACGATTGCAGGCATGCAATACCCATCTCTCGACTGGCAACCCAGTCCCCCATAGCTCGCGCCTTCCTCGTCCTTGCCTGTTGCAAGGACGCTTGCCGTCCTGTCGCGCCCGTGACGTGGCGGCTGCCCACCCTGACATTCACGCCTGATCCGGCGTTTGCCACCTGCTCGACGGGTCAGGCACAGGTGCGAGTTATCTATGCTGCATACCCTCAAGACGCATTGGTTCTCCAATGTGAAGAACGACGTGCTGTCCGGCCTGGTGGTCGCCCTGGCGCTCATCCCGGAAGCCATCGCCTTTTCCATCATCGCCGGGCTCGATCCCAAGGTGGGGCTCTACGCCTCCTTCTGCATCGCCGTGGTGATCGCCTTCGTCGGCGGTAGGCCGGGGATGATCTCGGCGGCCACGGGCGCCATGGCGCTGCTGATGGTGACCCTGGTCAAGGAACACGGCCTGCAGTACCTGCTGGCCGCCACCCTGTTGACCGGGGTGCTGCAGATCGCCGCCGGCTATCTGCGCCTGGGCGCGCTGATGCGCTTCGTATCCCGCTCCGTGGTGACGGGATTCGTCAACGCCCTGGCGATCCTGATCTTTCTTGCCCAGTTGCCCGAGCTGACCCATGTCGGCTGGGAGGTCTACGCCATGACCGCCGCCGGGTTGGGCATCATCTATCTGTTCCCCTTGTTGCCGGTGGTAGGCCGGCTGCTGCCGTCGCCGCTGGTCTGCATCCTGGTGCTGACCGCCGTCTCCCTGGCCCTGGGCCTGGACATTCGCACGGTGGGCGACATGGGTCAGCTGCCCGATACCCTGCCGGTACTGCTCTGGCCGCAGGTGCCCCTGACCCTCGACACCCTGCTGATCATCCTGCCCTATTCGCTGGCACTGGCCGTGGTCGGCCTGCTGGAGTCGCTGATGACCGCCACCATCGTCGATGACATCACCGATACGCCCAGCGACAAGAATCGCGAGTGCAAGGGCCAGGGGATCGCCAACATCGCCGCGGGTCTGCTGGGGGCATGGCGGGCTGCGCCATGATCGGCCAGTCGGTGATCAACATGAAGTCCGGGGGCCGTACGCGGCTGTCCACCCTCTGTGCAGGCGTCTTCCTGCTGCTGATGGTGGTGTTCCTGGGCGACTGGCTCGCGCGCATCCCCATGGCGGCCCTGGTCGCGGTGATGATCATGGTTTCCATCGGC
This sequence comes from Pseudomonas sp. PLB05, assembly GCF_021106615.1. NCBI lineage: Bacteria > Pseudomonadati > Pseudomonadota > Gammaproteobacteria > Pseudomonadales > Pseudomonadaceae > Pseudomonas > Pseudomonas sp. PLB05. The sequence goes on along the minus strand of NZ_JAJOHO010000006.1, from coordinate 203,555 downwards.
ACCTTCAGCTGGGATTCGATCCGCAATCTGCGGCGCCATCCGCTTTCCACCAATCTGGTGATGGTGACCACCGTGGTGGTCGTGGTCGCTACCCACAACCTGGCGCTCGGCGTGCTGGTCGGGGTCTTGCTGGCCTCGCTGTTCTTTGCCAACAAGGTGGGGCACCAGCTGACCATCACCTCCCGCCTGGAGGCGCCCGGCGTACGCCGCTACGAGGTGCAGGGCCAGGTGTTCTTCTCGTCCACCGCGGCCTTCCTCGCCTCCTTCGATTTCAAGGAGGTGCTCGACGAGGTGCGCATCGACCTCAAGGCGGCCCAATTCTGGGACATCACCGCCGTCGCCGCCCTGGACAAGGTCGTGCTCAGGTATCGCCGGGAAGGCGTGACCGTGCAGGTGCTCGACCTCGACCAGGCCAGCGCGACTCTGGTCGATCGCTTCGGCATTCACGACAAGCCGGGGGCCGGCAGCGAACTGCTGGGCCACTGAGGAGAGACACCCATGAGCAAGATCATCGCCTGTATCGACGGCTCGCCCCTGGCGGGCAGTGTCTGCGACCACAGTGCCTGGCTGGCCCACCGCCTGGCGCTGCCCATCACCCTGCTGCACGTCCTGGAACGCAGCCTCTATCCGACCTCACCTGACACCAGCGGCGCCATCGGCCTCGGCTCGCGCGAGCACCTGCTCGAAGCGCTGGCCCGGCTGGACGAGCAGCGTGCCCGCCTGGCGCGGGCCGACGGCGAGGCGCTGCTGGCCGGAGCCCTGCAGCGGTTGCACGCGCGGGGGGTGGCGACGGCTCCGACGACGCTTCAGCGCCATGACTATCTGGCGGATACCCTGCGCGAACTGGAGGCCGAGCTGGGCGTGCTGGTGATCGGCAAGCGCGGTGAGCACTCCGGCAGCCGTGGGATCGGCAGCCAGCTGGAAACGGTGGTGCGGATGCTGCACAAGCCCATCCTGGTCTGCGCTGCCGATTTCATCGAGCCCCGGCGCTTTCTGGTCGCCTACGATGGCAGCGAAACCACTCACCAGGGTCTGTTGCGCGTCGCCAAGAGTCTGCTGCTGTCGGGGCTCGAGGGCGAGATCCTGCAGGTCGGCGACACCACCCCGGCCCGGCTGGCCGGACTGGAAGCCGCTGCGGATCTCTTGAGGTCCTGTGGCAGCACGGTGACGACGCATCTCGTCGCCGGGCATCCGGAGGAGGCGATTCCCGACCGGGTGCATGCCACTCGGGCCGACCTGCTGGTGATGGGCGCCTACAGCCATTCTGCCGCCAGGCGCTTCCTGCTGGGCAGCCAGACCTCTCACATGCTGCGTCACACCGACATCACCACCCTGGTACTTCGCGCGTGACTTACCACGAAGCTGCTTGATAGCTACGATCCGCCGCATCCATTACTTCGGATCGGCGGATGGCGAGACTTGCTAGCCAATGGTGATTGAGGTCGATCAAGGTCTGCAGCTGCACCTTGCGCTTCCGGCCATGCCCAGCCAAGCCGGGCCGCGCAGCGGCGCCGGCTGTAGCTGGTAATAGGGGCAGACCAGGATCTGCAGCCGCGCCAGGTCCCGCCGGCCATTCCAGACCGCGCAGCGGCGCCAGCTGCAGTGGATGATCGGGGGCAGCAAGAATCTGCATCTGCGCCAGGTCCTGCGGTCCAGCGCGGCGGATCTTGCGCCACCCGGTGATCAAGCCCCGCGAGCTATTACGCGTGAAAGTAGTCTTTCTGAATACCTTTTTGCTATCAAAAACGTTAAAATGCAATCAATACTCCCCACCAGATCCGCATTGATACGCGACTTTGCTATCAGGATATATTGAGTCATGGCGCTGACTATTCGTAACGTTACCGATGAGGAAATCGAGGCCTTTTCTGCTCTGACCGGAGAGAAAACAGCCTCTAAGGCAATCATCCAGGCTGCCAACTTAGGGGTTCGTAATACAGCCCGGCTAGAGGTCGCCAACCAGAAAATTGCCGAACTAGAGGCCCTAATCAGACGCATCGTCGGTCCCTGTGAAGCTATTGTCGAGGCGATCAATAGGCCAACCGAATGATGCCGTCATTGAAGTTTGGAGCTGGCAATGTCGGCTGAAACGCCCCGGATGATGATCCGTGAGGCTTCAGGCCAGCAGACTTGGAAGGAGCACCAGCTACCGGACCTTCGCTCCCTTACCCGCGAGCTTAGGGCGCTAGCTCCTGAGCTAGTAGCGCCAGCAGCAACTGTTGACGATGCGGTTGAGTGCATAGCTACTCAATTTGGGTTTACTGGCGGAGTCACCTCTGTGGATGTAACTACGCCTGTAGGTGCTGTGCGGATTCTACGGGACAGCCTTCCCCACATCGTCGAGAAGCGCGCGGATGCCAGGGAGAGGTATGTTGGCTATGCCCTGGATACCCTCACCGGCCCGTTCGAGGTCTGGAAGGTGCTCTATACCAATGACGACTACCGGCTGGCCTTCATCGGGGCATATGAGGCCAAGAATCAGATGCTTGTGGTCGTGACTGTGAAAGATGGGCTGTTGCTCTGGAACTTCATGCATAGCGACGCCAGGTCGATGAACAAGCATCGTCATGGTGAGCTCTTGTTCCGCCGATATGAAATCGAGAGCAAAGAAAAAGGGCAGCTATGAGCTGCCCTAAGAGTGTTTGCCTGATATTTGCATCCTCAGACCAGGATGAAGAGGTCTCACCTGACGCTGATACCGCAACTATCAACGAGGTTCCTACGCCAGCTATAGCCGCTGCGGGGCAGCTGGTTTCGCGCTCTTGTGAATCATATTACGCATCAATGACCCCCTCGTCAAACAGTCGTGATGGACGCCTTTGATTGCAATCTGCTCCCCAGATTATGACAGTCAACGCGAGAATGCATCACCGCACTACGCGGTCTAGGCACCGGAGACGTCTGGTGATCGAGGTTGAACTGGGTCTGCAGCTGCACCAGGTCCTGTCGGTCGGCCTGCGCCGCGCGGCGGCGCGGGCGGCAACTGACGATCGAGGTCGACGCAGCAGCACCAAGTTCTGCCGGCCAGCGCAGGGCTGCGCAGCGGTGCCGGAAATGCCTCCAGCCCTGACACAAGAATGCATCGCCGAAAGAATAGGACCATATTTGGTTCTAATTTGGGCCGATAAACGATAGAGTGGGCCGCATTGCAGTGAACATTGGGATCTATCAATGCGAGTCGAAACAATCAGCTACCTGAAAAAGAATGCGGCCGATCTTGAGCTCACTGAGCCAATGATTGTTACCCAGAATGGCAAGCCAGCCTATGTGATCGAGGCCTATGCGGATCGTGTCCGCCGCGATGAGTCCATCGCCCTGGTCAAGCTGTTGGCGTTGGGATCCAAGGAGTACGAGGGTGGCAAGCACATATCATCCGAGCAGCTGAAAGAAGGCCTGCAACAGCGGTTCGGGGGCGATAGCAAATGACAGCCAGGGCTTTCCAGGTCCGGTTCAGCGCTTCGGCGAGGACCTGCGCGCATGACCAGGTGCACCACCTCGCAAAATCGGTTTCTCGCCCCGACGCAGTTGCAAAGATGACCAGCGTCGTTGACGAGGTCGCCATCGAGCTCCGGAAGTCCCCTCTCGCTCACCCGATTGCCGCCGCCGGTGCCGAGTTTGGTATCACCAGGTATCGCGAGATCTCCAAGTCTGGCTATCGAGCGGGATATCTGGTCGACGAGGCGCGGCGCGAAACCGTCGTGCTCGCCATCTTCCGTGATGGGCAGGACATCCAAGAGCTGCTGTATCGGCACCTGCTCACAGGTTGAGACGTACCGATACTCGCCACTCGCGGCGATCCGTAGTCGGCCAGCAGTGCCCCGCAACTGGGGGTACCGGTGATCCACAGGGGGGCCGGTGGCGCCGTGCAAGAGGCTGACACACCTGCCAGCGCTCAGCAGGTCGGAGCCGTCCCGTCATCTCCATTTAGCCGGCGAAAAAGCACATCCAGACAATGGCCACGCCTACGCCGCCGATGGCAAGGCGGCTGATCACCCGGGCGGACGCAGTATCAGTTGCTCGCGCCTCGAGCGCACATAGGCCAAGCAGCTCAGCAACTACGAAGCCATACCAGCCTGGATGCACCTCAACAACCGGTGCAGGATCGAGGCCGCGTGTGAACCAACCGAACGTGCAGATGAATAGGACCAACAGCAGCAGGCCGAGCCACGGCCAGTTACGGACGACGTAGCTCTCTCGCTTCATAGGTATGGGTTTCAAGAGACCACTCCATAGTGCAGAGCCCAGGCATGTCTACCCGAGACGGGGCGAACGCCGCTCGCTTGACGGCCATTGTCTCTGCCACCAGCGCTCTGATATGAGCAGTTCATGCCTGGAAAGGGCGGAAACCTCGCGTAGAACGTGGCCAAGAAGCGCTCGTCGATGAACACCGGTTCGGCTCAGCCCCAAAGCCACAGGAAAGTGCCGACTACTGCCGATCCAGCTGTCATGGCCAGGGTGATGCTATGACGCTGGATCTGGATAGCCAGCGCCCAGCGAAGCGGACCGTTCGACGCCTCGCGTAAATCGCGGTTGAGGTGCTTTTCTGCAGCAGATGCTACGTGCAGCTCGAGCTGGTGGATTACTCGCGTCCTGGCGCTACCAGCAATCGCCCCGCCGTGCCCCGCAACATCGCCAGGCATGTCGGTACGTCCAGATGAACTTGTTTGGCCAGCACACGGATGCCCAGGGCACCAAGATGGAAGACCTTGTCCGGGGTGATCGGCACGTTGATCGATTGGCGTTGCTGGAGCAGGCGAAGGTAGAGCACACCGCGCTCAGGCTGGTTAACCAGGGTCAGCCCTTTGTCGCCGGCGGCGCCGTGATTGCGCGCTTCGAACGTTGCCGTAATTCCCAGGACGCAACACATGAACGCCGGCATTTCGCGAGGCGTAATCTGGAGCGTCAGCTTCTCGGACCAGTCGAATTTTTCGCTGGATCCTTTGCGCCCGGCGCCGTCCACTGCGAGCACGGTTTCCTGCGCCTGATTCAGCACCACCTCGAACTTCAGCGCGGCAGATCCGCCGTAAACGTGGAAGCCCTCGAACTGCTCGGCCACGGTCATTCCCCGGAAGCAGGGCTAGCTGCCCGGGGTGCCCTACCGGTGCCCCTTGAAGCCGGCTTCGAAGCCGCTTTGGCAAGCTGGCGCTCCAATGCTGCGATTCGAGTACTGCTGTCTTTCTGCACGCGCTCCAAGTAACGTTCCGCGGCTTCCCGGCCGGCGTCGGCCCGAGCAAGCTTGTCACCCAGGGCGCGATTCTCCACCCGCAGCTCTGCGAGGATCTCTAGATCCTGGGCGCGCGTGCGCTCCATTTCCTGGATTTGCCCCGCGGCGCTATCAGCCTCGGAGCGAGCGATGGCAAGCCGATTGCGCATTTCGCGGAGCTCGACCTGGGTATCAGCAAGGCGCTCCTCAGCTGCGGAAGCAGAACGCTGATGCTCTGCGCTCGCCGCTTCTACGGAAGCCTTCTGGGCGAGCGCCAGGCTCAGCTCAGCCTGGCTCTCGGCGAGCTGGTCCCGAGCTAGTTGCGCCTGCCCTTCTGCCTCGGCAAGCCGCTCGGCGAGACTGGCGTTCTCCTCAGCCATAGCACTGAGCTGGCTGTCCTTCAGCTGAAGCTCGCTGGCCAACCCGTCCATCTGCTGCTGACTGCGCTCCTGATCGGCCTCGAGGCCTTCGAGCACGCCGCTGGCATCGTCTTGCTCAGCCTCCAGGCGGGCGATCTCCTGCCGCGCCTGCTCGAGCTCCAGCACAACCTCTTTGCGCGCCGCAGCCGCTACCAAGTCAAGGGCACCGGCCAGAGCGTCCTGCATTGCCTTGGTCTGCTTGGCGACTGCGGTTTCGATAATGGCCGTAGCTTCCTCCGGCAGCGGCCTGGTTGGAATGGCCCCACCCGGTACCCCAGTGTGGTGTCGCTGCCAGACGCTGAGGAGCGTTTCGGGGCGGCCTCCGCCGAGGGTAGTCCGTAACGCCCAGCCATTGACCTTGCGCCCACCTGCCAGCAGCTGCTCGCCGGCGGCGATGACCTCTGCGTCTGTAAATTTACGTTCAGCCATGGCCGCCTCCGGGTAATGGAAAACAGCATAGTAATGCCAAACACAACTAACAAACAATAAGGTTAGGTATGTTCGGTTAGTTCCTAACGTTAGCTAACGTTTGCGAGCGTTTGTCGCTTTTGAGCGTCGGTAGCCCGTGAGAGATGCGCGGATCAACACTGGTCAGAAGCTGAACCTGGAATCGCGGCCGCCTCAGCCGTGTGGGGCTCATTGTGGGCTCTGACCAATATAAACAAGACACATCTCAGCTATGACGCGGCTTCCGTAGACCTAGTACGGGGATATAATATCCCCGTACTGTACGACTCAGTTTTTAGAGGTTCGGGTAGTTGCATACGCAGGATTGGGTGATAGCCTTCGGCGGTCGATGTGGAGAGTTACCGTGGGCCAGTTGCTACCGAAGCAGGTGAAAGAGCTATCCGAACCAGGCGTCTACCAGGACGGCCGCGGCCTCATCCTGCGTGTGGCCAAGACCGGGGCCAAACGCTGGATCTTCAGATTTTCCTTCCGAGGTCAGCGGTATGACGTAGGGCTGGGTGGCTATCCGGCGGTATCGTTGAAGCAGGCCCGGCTTGAAGCGGACCGGCGCCGACTGAAGATCGCGGAGGGGACGCCTGAGTTACCGGGCCGGCGATCGCCTGCGGCTCAATCGCCGGCCGCGGGACCCGACCTCTTCGAGACCCTGGCCAGGCAGTACATCACCACCCACGGTGCTTCGTGGAGCCATGACCACCATCGTCAATGGGTCAGCTCCATGGAACGCTATGTCTTCCCGGTACTCGGTCGCCGGCCGGTCGCCGAGATCGATACCGACCTGGTGCTGCAGGTGCTCCGCCCGATCTGGGACAAGATCGAGGTCACCGCCGCGCGCATCCGCAACCGCATCGAGTCGGTGCTCGATGCCGCCCAGGCACTGGGGTTTCGCGAAGGCGCCAATCCGGCTCGGTGGCGTGGCCACCTCGACAAGCTGCTGCCGCGCCACGATCGCAATGTCACGCACCATCCAGCGGCGCCGGCGGAAAGCTGTCCATCCGTGCTGCATCGCCTGGATTCCCTGGACGGTCCAGCCGCCCGTGCGGCGGAGCTGCTGATCCTCACGTCACTGCGCAATGCCGAGGTTCGCGAGGCACGGTGGGCGGAGTTCGACTTCGACGCAAGACGCTGGACCATCCCGGCGGAACGCATGAAGCGAGACAAGGAGCATATCGTGCCCCTGACGAACCGGATGCTGGAGGTGCTAGAGCAGCAGAAGGGTCAGCACGATACCTGGGTGTTCCCCAACGCCCGCGGTAAGAAACCACTGCCGGGCAACGCTATAGGCCGGGCGCTGCGGAAGATCAAGCTTGAGGGAGCGGTCCCGCACGGCTTCCGCTCGACGTTTCGTACCTGGGCAGCGGAGACCACCTCACACCCGAGGGAAATCTGCGAGAAGGCGCTGGCCCACAGGATTGGCTCCAAGACTGAGGCTGCCTACAACCGAGGCCCCCTGCTCGAGAAGCGGCGCGCACTGATGAGCGACTGGGAGACATTCTTGGCGATGCCGGAGTTGCCAGGCTCGGAGGACGTTGCATCAGGCGTCCTGCAGGACGCCTGCAGGACGCCTAGCGTGATCTAGGAAGGCGGTGCGATCCCGTAGCGTGGGAGCTGGGACGCCTGCAGGACGCCTGCAGGACGTCTAGCGTGTTCTAGGAAGGCGGAGCGATTCCGTAGCGTGGGATCTGGAACGCCTGCAGGACGCCGGCGAAAAGGCGCCTGATCAGCCAGGTGCCGCGCAAGACGCCTATGGGATGCATCATCTCGGCGGTGATTGATCGCGCCTGCGTGACCTGGAAACAAAAAGCCGGCGAAGGCGCCGGCTTTTGGGAAGTTGTGTTTACGCCAGTTTGCTTTATGCCAGGCGTCTTTCAGCCACACCTCTGTTGCTACGTGTCAGCGCCCTTACAAGGGCGCTGCCCGTCGAGTAGCGCTTGGCAATTGCCTGCCTTGCCGGCTCGCCATAGGCGTTGAGACGTCGCGTGGCAAGAAACTCTACGTTAGACAAGCCCAGCTCCTTAACCACCTCATGGTCCGCCAACCCCCAGCCGGCCAGGTCCTGAACACGAGCTGCCAGCTCCAACAGCTCGGCGACCGGACGCTCGGTGAGTACTGCGTCATTCACGTCGCAATGGAAGCGATCGCGCTCAGCGACCGCGCTGCAGAACGGGCAGGACGACCGATGACCCATGGAGCTCGACACCAGGTAAGGAAGGCGGCACCGGCGTGAGGAGCAGATACGGACCACGATCTCTTTGGAGCGGTACTCACGTGCGATCACCCAAGCGCGATCGATATGAAGCGCCTCGGTCGAAGTCGCCAGCGCTACCTCGCCTGCGGACCGGTATCCGGTGTAAACGCGATAGGCGGCCATGACTGCCTGGACATCGACATCAACGAACGGGTTTTTTGCGGCCCGAAGGTACGCGCACATGAACAATGTTGCTTCAACGACCTGGCCGGAGTTCGACAGCAGGCAGGCGCCACTTGGGAGGGGGCCGCTAGCCCCTTTGTACTCGACCCCAATCTGCTTACGCAGACGATTGACCTGCTTGGAGGTGTGATCGGTGTGCACGGTGATGATGCTGCAGCGAAAGCCTGCCTGCACCATCTGCTGGGTCAAGGTTGCGTTGTCCATGTCTGCGGATCTCAAAGGGTATTATCGGATTCCCAGGTTCAATAGCTGGGATTCATGACGCGAAGCAGTAGCTGAAGGGTGTCGCTGCGCTCACCCGCGGATTCGCGCACCAGGCCGTCTCGCGCGGTGAACTTCACACGGCCCAGGGCGGCAATTTGGTTGCGCTGGCCGAAGGAGCTCTCTTTGAGCCAGCCGGCGTCTTTCTCGGATAGTCCCCAGAAGATTCGGCTTTCCAGCTCCGAGGTACGCAGATCCTCGCGGATCTCGCTAAGCACATTGGTTACGAGGCTGACGCTGTAGCTGTTCAACATGGCCCGGGGGGCACTTCCACCATCGCCATGTACCAGGCTGATCTTGAAGACCGAAGCGGGCAGGCAGGCCAGCCGCTCAATGTCGGCTTCAGCTGCGGAGAGCAGCCACTTTCCGTCCTCAGTGCTGATATCGAAGAAGCGGTAGAACGCGCTGTCATTCGACTCGATCCACTCTTGAGCGGTCTCCAGCAAGCAACCTACTGGCGTCGCGGTGATCATCCCTGCTCTCCTTCCTGCTTGAGCAAAACGAGACGTCTCCACACGCGGAGGACGTCCTCTCCATAAGCCCTTGCGACACTGACCAGCTCTGGATTAGGGGTGTGATAACGCCCAATCAACAGCGCTAGGTCACCCCCTTGCTTTTGAAAACCGCAGAAGACTTTGGTGGCGGTCCGCACGTTGGTGCGTAGATCGAGCAGGTCCGCCGGGTCGCTGACCTCGCCCCCATTCCACCGTAGGCTGATCTGCATCGCTCCCACGGCAATTGCCCGTGTTCTGGGCAACGCTTCTCGGAGCAGTTTTTCTGCTTCTTCGCGGGTTCCCGGATGAAATCCCTTGCCGTCGATATTGAGAGCATAGGGATTGGGGGTGACCATCCGGCCCGCGTATTTTTTCGATTCAACCAGCGCAATTGCGTAAAGAAGCTCAGGTGACGGCCGACACCCTTGAGTCGAAGGCCTATCCCAGACAGTGCCAGTCAGGTCGAAGGCAGCTACCTGGCCGGGGGCTGCACTGACAGCACAAAGCAGCGCTGCTGCTAGCCTCCCGAAAATAGCTCCTTTATTCGCCACACCAGCCACCCTGCAAACTACACCTCTAATGTGTGCATATTTTGTGCTCTGGTTCTCACTGTTTCAAGAGAGCAAGCTATCAATCGCCTCCCGAGGGGCGTAACTGGCCCCATTTCCGGGATGAACGGCATATAGGCTTAAGGAACTCCTAATATTCGGTGATTCACTTCACACAATAAGCGTTTTTTCCCGTCACTCTATTGACGGATAGCGCGGAGGACGATGCCGTTTACACTGAAGGTGTCGTAAATACGACACCATTCTGTGCGCATTTTCTCGTTCAGCTTTTGTACAGGGAATGGTGTAAATAAAATGCGCGTAAATGGCCGATAATTGGACGGCTGTTCCGCGCATCACCAAGCCACGTAGGCGACCGCAATCGCCTCGTACCAGGAAGGGACCACCATGCACTACACACCCGAAGCCACTTCGCACGAAGCGTTCGTCACACGGGTTAAAGACCTCATGGATGCTCGAGGTCTGTCCGTTCAAAAGCTGGCCCTTGCTTTGAACGAAAACGAAGGGACTACGAAAAATATGCTCTACCGAGGTACGAGCTGTAACAGGGAGCGCCTTGTAGCGCTTGCCGGCGCGTTGGGCAGCACCGTCGAATACCTGGCGACCGGTGTCGGCGAGCCTGACCAGACTTCGGAATCGGTCACCCTTATAGTCAGGTCGCTGCGCGAGCTGGCCTATGAGAAAGGCCTGCTTGGAGAGAAGCCGGACTTCGCCTCCGAAGGGACATTTCTTCGCACGTTTCCACTGCCGCTCCAGCTGCTTCAGCGGTACGGCATCAGCCCGGGCAACGCCAGGGCTGCAAGAGTCGACACTGACGCCATGGAGCCGTACATCAAGCCGGACGAGATCGTGGTCGTCGATATCGCAGACACCACGTTGACGGAGGGGAATTTCATCCTGACCCATCATGGGTCCGTCATTGTGCGCAGTGTCAGCCCAGTGAGTGATTTGATGAGCTTCAACGTCGCCAACGTCCGTTATTCCGGTATGGCGTTTTCTCCTGAGGAGCTTGCCAGCGGCGAGGCCAGGGTGCCCAAGGTTGTAGGTCGGGTGAGGTTCAAGATCTCTACGACATCGCTCTGAGCAGGGCCTGAGCTCTTTCGTCGATCGGATCGCCTGGCGCGTGAAGGAAATGCGAGAACCTGAATGCGTGGCCAGATCGCATTCGTTCATGTTCCCGCACCAATTCCTCAACCAACTGCCCCCTAACCGGTTAGGTCGACGTTAAAGCTAGGACGCCTTCGGTGGCGCGGTGACGCACTCGAGAGTTCTTCACCGCGCTGAAGGTCTGGTAATGCGCCTGCCTCTCCAGTCTCCACTACTACCGCGACGGGGATCCTGCCCACCTCTTGAGAAGGCAATGGTGGCTTCGGCAGATCCTCGGCAGGTAGATCACCTGGCGCTTCGCCGGCTCGCAAAGGGCCGGCGTCCAGCTTAGGCGCTATCAACCCGGCGGATGGCCTGGCAAAGCTCTCTACCGACATACCACGCTCGGCCATGAGTCCCAGGCTCGCCAACTCCAACAGGCGCTTCACCCGTTGCCGGCCCGGGAGCCGCATCAGCTCGGCTTGAAGCATTGGAGCCGTACCGTCCCGAAATTTGACGTTCAGCCTCAGCGCAAGATCGTCCGGCGCATCGCTCATCTCCTGGCTCCCTTATCAGTGATTGAGCCAATACCCGAAGGCGTTGGAGATAACCGGCTCACTGGCGGCGAGAATCTTGGACAACGGGAAGATCTCCTTCGCTGCGGCGCTATAGCAGGTGCCGCCGCCGCCACCGATCAAAACGAAGTCGATCGCCTCGCCATCGAGGAAGCGCATCTGCTGCTTCATGTTCGATAGCGCCTTGGGCACAACAGTCATGACCGCCTGATCCACGAATGGCTGCAGGTCCACCTTGCTGCCATACAGCTGGATGTATGGCTTACCCCGCTGCAAGGCAATCTCGATTTTGTCGCGACCAGGGCCCGGTCCACCAAACTCTCGGGCGATCAGGAGATTGATAGCCTCAAGCAGAGCGCTCATTGCCTCCATGGACGAATCGCTGGAATCGCGAACGATATCCCCACGGCGGAAGACCACCCAATCAACCGAGAAGAACCCTGGGTCCAGGACCAGGATTACGCCCTCATCGAGGTCGTCCGGGCTTTCGTAGGTGCTGTAGATATAGTTGAGGGTCCCAACCGGCTGCGGCAACACAGTGACCTTCTGGACAGTGATCTCACGCTGCGGCGCTACCTGATGAACACCCGTCAGTTGTGCGGTCAGCCGCTCGACCAGCTGCGAATTGCGCATCTGGCTGACCGGAAGGCCGGTGATGAGGTGGTCGATCTCCGTTCGACCGTCCCGGCACGCGTCGCTGATCGACGCGTTGAACAGCGCTCGGTAGCTCTTCGAGGCGGGATAGTCTGCATGCAATTCCCGCGTGACCCCGGCTCGGCCGGCGCTTAGAAACGCCGCCCAGGGTTCGCCATCGAGAGTGACATAGTGCTCCCCCTCCTTGAGTACCGCGTTGCCGTTGAGGCTTCCTAACGGCGCTGCCTGAGCAGGGGAGATGAATTGGCGTGGCGAGGCCTCGTCGGCATAGCCTTCGACCCGCTTGACGTTGGAGTAACCGATATCGAGGCCCACTACGTACGGAGCGGCGTTCTGGGATTTCTTACTCATGCATGCACTCGCTTGAAAGGGTTCGCAACGCGTCACGTCCCGCAATGGTCAGCCAGGCGTCCTGGAGGACGCCTGGCGCAAGCACGCCCTGGCAGGGCATTCGCCAACCCCAAACCGCCGCGCAGGCGTCCTGTAGGACGCCTACTGGTCAATTCGGGAGCACCTCGCTTCGCCCTCCTCTCTGTAGGCGTCCTGCAGGACGCCTACAGAGCACGTTGACCATTGCGGTGGGCAACGAGGCGTCCTACAGGACGCCTCGGACAAGAGTGCCTATTGCTTCTTTCCTTCTTTTCCCAATTCACGCCCTCAGTGGGCGCGAATTCGCTAAAGCCATGCTGATTGGGGTGCTTGAATGGCGGTATGCCCTATTGCAAGACATTCGTATGGGTTGTTTGTAAAGATCGGAGTTAACCAAACCGGACTTTTCCATACTTAATGACTATACAAACGGATGTATTGTTTTTTCACTGGTCTCGGCGTGATATCTCATCCAGCCATACTTAATGACAATACAAACGGATGTATTGGCTTCTTGAAATGTAGCAAAGCAGGTAACAAATCAGCCCTCCGAAGGCCTCTCAAAATGGTAGCTAAACGCAAGAAATTTCAGATCTCCACCGACATTGTCAATAGTATTGCCAATCTCAATGCTTCCCCAAAAAAACAGCTCAGGGCTTTCCGTGGGAAGACTGGAAACGGTCATATTTCCCATACTTATTTACAACCTAAACGGATGTATTGTCTTGCTTCTCCTTATTGACAACCCAAACGGATGTATTGGCTTCGCCGATTCCATCCGCTAGACCAGGACGCTCCCATAGTTATTGACAATACAAACGGTTGTATTGGATTCCAAGAATAAGGCGGGATTGCTAATGGATTCGCCATACTTAATGACAATACAAACGGATGAATGGGTCTCGCGACTTAGTGCTCTTCAAAGTCAGATGTGCGCAGAAACCGCTTAAACCACCGTTCCGCCGATCCGCATGCTGAGTGACATCCGCCGAGTTTTTTACATACTTAATGACAATACAAATGGATGTAGTGTGATTCCTGTGGCCCGAACTCAGCTAAACGAGAAAAACCATATTTAATGACAATCTATACGTCCATATTGGTTCTCGTTAAAAAGCCGCTTTTATGACCCCCTTTTTCCAGTCGTTCGCTAATGACAACCCGAACGTCCTCCTTGTAAATAGATAGGATATGACAATGACCCCTTCAATCGACCCCCAAACCAGCAACGGCCTAATTTCCCGTCTTTATGGGCAGGCTATAACCTCATTGGATGAGGCCCATGAAGCCCTGCGTGATGAGGCTTTGCGGCTAAGGGACGAATACTTCCAAGCGGCCAAAGCCAGAGCCGATGGAAAAATCATCTATCGACTGATCGACGTGCGTGGCAATGGCAAGGGATCTGTGTCGATTGCCTGGTGCAAGGTCTATTTCTTCAACGGCGAGGGGGGGAAGAAAAAGCATGCACGCTCCCCAATCGCTAAGGGGTTGAGCCATTCCTATGCCGCCAGCACAGTCACGTTCGGAATGGAGACGTGGTTCGTCGAACTGTTCCATCTGTATGAGCCCAAGCTGGCCATAATCAGGGAGCAGCTCCTGAACCTTGGCAAGGTGCGAAAGCAATTGCTGATGCAGCAGCGCAAGGTGAACGCCAACCCGCCGGTTGCCTAGTTGCGTTTCCAGAAGTACCGGTACGGTGATCCTTTTCCAGACAGCAAGGACCGGTTTATGAAACGTCCACCAGAAATGGATCACCCCGTCATCGTCGATCGTGTCGACCTGGACATGTGGGCCGACCTCTACTTTCAAGCCTATTGCGGCCAGCCGAACGCGGTGGCGCTATCAGACTTTCTCAAGCAGCCCTACGCCTACCTGCACGAGGCCGGCCTCCTACAGGTAGATCAGCAAGAGCCGGAGTATCCAGTCTTGCTGCCGGTCCGCACGAACATCGCCCGGCAGATCCAGGATGAGTGGGCAGCGGAGCAAGAGACGAAGCTGGCGCGCAGCTCGGCGAGGCGCCATCTCACACTCATACGCGGTTCGATGCGCTGACACCGTGGTCGCCAGGGAGGTAACTGGAAAGGGGCCGGCAGCTTGCTGCCGGTAGCGGGGCCCCGGCGTCTGCCCATGTGAACGGTTCAACTCTGCCGGGCTGTGCGATCGACGACCGGCATCGGGTGTGAATTAACATCCAGTCAGCAGCCGCGAGTGCCATCCTCTCTCTCTCAGAGTTGGGGGAAGACAGATGGCGGTACGGTCCGTAGCGCGAACGACGGTGGGCACTGGCCTCGTGGCGGTGGCATTTGCCATTGTCTGCGAAGGTGCCCGATGGCTTCATGCAGCCAGAAATGGACTGCTACCTGCTGACCTCCCTGCGCCGTTTGATTCGGACCCTGTGATCGCCCTTCTCACCGCAGCCAGTTCCATCGCGACGCTGCTGCCTGGCTGCATACTCATTGCTCGCCACACCGGTTAGCTGAAATCAGGCACCAGCGTGCGATCACCTTCCTGAACGAAAGAATCTTTCGCTTCGTCTTCCCTGCCGTCCGTCGCTGTCAAGCTTGCTGGATCGTTCCTCCCTGATTACTGTCTATTTATACAGTACCCCTAAAGGAGGCCATCCCATGTCCATTTCTCCCCGTATCCCTCGTCTCTGTCACCGCTGTCCCGATCGCTCTGTTGAGTACCAGAAGGTCATGGCTTCAGGGATTGAGCAGGTGGGCCGCTATGGACATGCTTGGTGATGAGCAGGACAGCTTCGAACAGCAGCAGTCCCTGTTCCGTCCCACGGAGCTGACGTACTGCCGTAACCTCGTTGATCTGCTGACTGAAGAACTGGACCAGGTACGTCAGTGCCTGGGGCAAGCCCAACGCGCCAATCGCGTTCTGGTCGCTGAGCGGGATGTCCTGACGGCGGAGGTACAGCGCCACCGACTGCGCTACGTCCAATTCGTCCAAGAGGAAAACCAGCGCCACGTGCCCCGGGGTGACCGGCTCATTCCGGACGACCGCGACGATCCCCTCTCGCGTGCCCAGCGTCATATCCTGCGGCTAGAGTCGATGAACTCCGTCCTGCATGCAGATCTGTTCAAATTGCGTGCGCAGCTGCAGGTCATGCTCACCGAGCGCGGCAGCTCGCCGTCGGCGCCGACGGGGGTGCAGCATGGATAACGCGGCCACCAATGTCGTTGCGCTCGACTCTCTGCTCGACAGTCGCCGTGTGTGGCGCGGGCAAAGTCCGCATGTGGACGACGCCAGCACGCAGCCAACCGGACACTCGGCGCTCGATGCCCAACTGCCGCTCGGCGGGTGGCCTGATGCAGCGCTTACCGAAATCCTGAGCGCTCGACCGGGCCTAGGTGAGCTCACGCTCGTGTGGCCGACATTGGCACGCCTCACTGCCGCCGGCGAACGCGTCGTGCTGATCTCTCCCCCGTATCTGCTCTACCCGCACGCCTGGCTGCAGGCCGGCGTCGACCTCGGCCGGCTGAGCGTCATCCAGGTCCAGGGCAAGGACGTGCTGTGGGCCGCTGAGCAGTGCCTGCGCTCCGGTAGCTGTGGTGCGGTGCTCTGCTGGCCCAGCCGGGCGGACGATCGCGCGCTGCGCCGGCTGCAGGTGGCTGCCGAGACCGGACAGACCCTTGCCTTCGCGTTCCGCCACCAGCGGGAAGCGGTCAACGCGTCACCTGCAGCGCTGCGCCTGGTGCTTGAGGGTTCACCTCAGCAGTTGCGAGTGCTCAAGTGCCGCGGCGGCAATCCACCGGCAACGGCGCTTGCGCATCGGGTCTGGCATTGAGGGACGACTGCCATGAAATGGGCCTGCATTTTTTTCCCCCAGTTCGCGCTGGACGGTGTGCTGCGCAATTGTCCTGACCCGGACGAACCCCTGGTACTGCTCCACGGGCCGATACAACGCCGGATCATCAAGGCGGCGAACCCGGCGGCGTTGGCGCTCGGCCTCCGGCCGGAGATGACCTACACCGCTGCTCAGGCGATCTGCCCGCAGTTTGCGACGGTGGAGTACGACGAAGCGGCGCTACGGCGCCAGCACGAGCTGCTGGCGGCCTGGGCCTATGGGTTCAGCTCGCAGGTGAGCCTGCATTTCGCCGACGCCCTGGTGCTCGAGGTGCAGTCGAGCCTGCCGCTCTTCGGGCCCTGGCCAAGATTTGAAGCGCGCCTGCGCCAGGAGCTCACGGCGCTGGGCTTCGGCCACCGGATCACCCTTGCGCCCAATCCAGCCGCCGCCCGGGTACTGGCCAACGCCGGCGACAGCCTGGCAGTTCGGGATGAAGCAGGCCTTGCCAGCGCTATGCGCACGCTGCCGGTGGCGCTTCTGGGCTTCGAGCCGGAGATCGTCCAGGCCTTGAGTCGCATGGGGCTTCGGCAGCTCAGCCAGGTGTTGGCGCTGCCCCGGGCGCAGCTCGCCCGGCGCTTTCCGCTGAGTCTGCTCAATCACCTCGATCAGATGCTGGGCAGCAAGGTCCTGCCCCTGGAGTTTTTCCTGCCTCCGACCACCTTCAGGCTGCGGATCGAGCTCAACTTCGAAGTCGAGTCGACCCAGGCCCTGCTATTTCCCCTGCGTCGCTTGACCTCGGATCTGGCCACCTACCTCGCCGGCCGGGACATGGGCGCCCAACGCTTCACCCTGCGTCTCGAACACCGTGAGGCGCCGACAACCGAGATTGTCGTGGGTCTGCTGGCACCCGAGCGGGACCCTGCGCTGCTGTTCGAATTCGCCCGGGGGCGCCTGGAGCCTACCCAGGTGGTTGAACCGGTACTCGCGATCGGCCTGGTCGCTGACGAACTGCCCTCGTTCGTCCCTCAGCACCGCGGCCTGTTCGATGAACGTCCGCAACAGACCGTGAGTTGGGAGCAGCTGCGCGAGCGGCTTCGCTCTCGCCTGGGCGACGACGCGGTCTATGCGGTGGGCGCCCAAGGCGATCACCGGCCGGAGCGGGCCTGGCGGCGAGACACGCCTTCGCTGGCGCTCCAGGCATTGGGACCGAATCGGCGGCCAGGGTGGCTGCTACCGGCGCCGGAGCCCCTGGATGTCGATCAGTCACGGGTCCTGAGCGGGCCCGAGCGGATCGAGAGCGGGTGGTGGGACGGTGAGGATGCCCGTCGGGACTACTACGTGCTCGAGCTCGCCGACGGGCGTACGGCCTGGGCCTTCCAGTCGCCTGCGGAGGGGCCGGGCTGGTGGGTGCAGGGGTGGTTTGCGTGACACCCGGCTATGCGGAGCTGCACTGCCTGTCGAACTTCAGCTTCCAGCGCGGTGCTTCCAGCGTCGATCAGCTATTCGAGCGTGCCAGGGTCATGGGCTATGAGGCGTTGGCCATAACCGACGAATGCACTCTCGCCGGCATCGTCCGCGCCTGGCAGGCATCGGAGAAGCATGGCGTCCGGCTGATCGTGGGCGCGGAGTTCCAGGTCGCCCAGGGCCCCAAGCTCGTGCTGCTGGTGCAAGACCTGCAGGGCTACCAGCAGCTGTGCCGGCTGATCACCCTGGCCCGTCGGCGCGCGGACAAAGGCAGCTACCGCCTGCTGCGCGAGGACCTCGACCAGGTCGCCGGCCTTATCGCGCTCTGGGTACCGGAGCGCGACGCCGAGGCAGAGTCAGCGCGCTGGCTCTTGGAGGTGTTCCCCGGCCGGCTGTGGATTGCCGCCGAGCTCCACTTCGATCAAGACGACCAGGTGCGGCTGCAGCAGCTCCAGAGTCTGGGTGCGACCTTGGGCGTAGGGCTGGTGGCCGCCGGCGACGTGCACATGCACTGCCGCGGGCGCCGGGCCCTGCAGGACACCATCACCGCCATCCGCCATCACGTCCCGGTGGCGGAAGCTGGCCAGCTGCTCTTCCCGAACGGGGAGCGCCACCTACGAACCCGTGAGGCCTTGGCTAGGTGCTATCCGTCCGAGCTGCTGGAGGAGACCCTGCACATTGCCGAGCGCTGCACCTTCAACTTGGCGGAGCTCCGTTACCAATACCCCAGTGAGGTGGTACCCGAAGGACACACCGCCACCAGCTGGTTGCGTGTGCTCACTGAGGAGGGCTGCGCCTGGCGCTGGCCGGAAGGTCTGTCGCCTCGGCTACGTGCCCAGATCGAAAAAGAGCTGCAGCTGATCGCCGATAAGTCGTACGAGAGCTACTTCCTGACGGTGCACGACATCGTCCGCTTCGCACGGCAGCAGGGAATCCTCTGCCAAGGGCGCGGCTCGGCCGCGAACTCTGCCGTCTGTTTCGCCCTGGGCATCACCGAGCTGGATCCGACCCGGATCAACCTCCTGTTCGAGCGCTTCATCAGCCACGAGCGCGATGAGCCGCCGGACATCGACGTCGACTTCGAGCATGACCGCCGGGAAGAAGTCATCCAATACATCTTCCGCCGTTACGGCCGGCAGCGCGCCGCGCTCACCGCGGTGGTGTCCACCTATCACGCCGCAGGCGCTGTGCGGGACGTGGCCAAGGCCCTGGGCCTGCCTCCGGATCAAATCACCGCGCTGGCGGACTGCTGCGGCCGCTGGACGGACAACCTGCCGCCACCAGAGAGACTGCGCGAATCGGGCTTCGACCCTAATAGCCCCCTGCTCCACCGGATCCTGGTGCTCACCGGCGAGCTAATCGGTTTCCCGCGGCACCTGTCCCAGCACCCGGGCGGTTTCGTCATCGCCGACCAGACACTGGACACCCTGGTGCCGGTCGAGAACGCTGCCATGGAGGGCAGGACGGTGATTCAGTGGGACAAAGACGATCTCGACGCGATGGGCCTGCTCAAGGTCGACATCCTCGCCCTGGGCATGCTCAGCGCCCTACGCCGCTGCTTCGACCTGGTCAAAGGCTACCGAGGTGAGGAGCTGACCCTGGCTACCGTGCCTCAAGAGGACAAGCCGACCTACGCGATGATTAGTCGGGCCGATACGCTCGGGGTGTTCCAGATCGAGTCACGTGCCCAGATGGCCATGCTGCCGCGGCTGAAGCCACAGACCTTTTACGACCTGGTGATCGAGGTGGCCATCGTCCGCCCGGGCCCCATCCAGGGTGGCATGGTCCACCCGTACCTGCGCCGGCGGACCGGTCAGGAGGAGATCAGCTACCCGCCGGAGCTGGAGCGCGTCTTCGGCCGGACCCTGGGTGTCCCCTTGTTCCAGGAGCAGGTGATGGAGCTCGCCATCCTTGCCGCCGACTACACGCCGGGGGAAGCCGATCAGCTGCGCCGCAGCATGGCGGCCTGGAAGCGCCACGGCGGGCTTGAGCCGCACCGGCAGCGGCTCACCTCGCGCATGCTCGCCAACGGCTATACCGCGGAGTACGCCGCGGACATCTTTCGGCAGATCGAGGGGTTCGGCAGTTACGGCTTTCCCGAGTCCCACGCGGCCAGCTTCGCCCTGCTCACCTACGCCAGCTGCTGGCTCAAATGCCATGAGCCGGCAGCGTTCGCCGCGGCGCTGATCAACTCTTATCCCATGGGTTTCTACAGCCCCGACCAGATCCTACAGGACGCCCGGCGGCACCGGTTGCAGACCCTGCCGGTGGACGTGACCTGCAGCGACTGGGATTGCAGCCTCGAGCCTGTTGCTGAAAGCCCGCAGCCGGCGATCCGGATGGGCCTGCGGATGGTGCGAGGCCTCGCTGAGAAAGCCGGGCGCGCGGTTGAGCAGGCCCGCCGGCAGCGACCATTCCGCGACGTCACCGACCTGTGCCTGCGCGCAGGCCTCGATGCCAAGGCCCGGGAGTGCCTGGCGGATGCAGGTGCACTGAAGGGCTTAGCCGGGCACCGGTTCCAAGCACGCTGGGCGATGGCCGCAATCGAGCCGCAGCTGCCCCTATTCGCTGAGGGCGCTGTCGTTGAGGAGGAGATCCAGGAGCTAGTCGCCCCGACCGTGGGTGAGGACCTCTATTCGGACTATGCCTCCCTGGGTACCACCCTGGGGCCGCACCCGCTCACCTTGCTGCGGCCGGAGCTGTCGGCCCGGCGGCTGATGAGCTCGCATGAGCTGAAGGAGCGGCGTCATGGGCAGCCGGCCCGGGTTGCTGGCCTGGTGGTCGGCCGGCAGCGTCCAGGCACTGCCAGCGGCGTGACTTTCGTAACGCTTGAGGACGAGTACGGGATGGTGAACGTGGTGGTGTGGCGAACCCTGGCGGAGCGCCAGCGGCGGGAGCTGGTGGCGTCACAGTTGCTGCGAGTGGATGGAACGGTAGAGACGCGCGATGGCGTGCTGCACATTGTGGCCGGCCGCTTGGAGGACATCAGCGAGCTGCTGCAGGGTCTCGATACGCGAAGCCGAGATTTTCATTGACCGCATCTTCGATGCGGACAGGTCTCGAATAGGCAGAATGCGCGAGTGACGTGGAGCCGTAGGCGATGCTTCAAGGGCGGAAGTATACCGCCTGGGATACTTCCGCTATACCGCCTGGCGCGGGGTGTCTCCAGGGCATGTGAATCTTGCTTGCCCTGGTGGACTGCCAGGCGTGAAGCCTTGCTACTGAAGGCCTATAGGGTCTCGCCCGACCATCGCCATTCACGTGGCGCTTCCGCCTCCCCGTAGTTAGCAGCGAGCACGTCTGCGAGGTGAGACGGGGTGCAGGGCGTGTCGTACGTTGGCGCAGCCATCCAGCGCTCCAAGGCACTCTGCAGTTCGGCAAATTCATCGGCGCCGATGCCGTCGAAATCCTCAGGCCGGAAGATGTTGCCATCGACGGCCGTTGGGGTGAGGTCTGCGGACAGGAACATCGCCAGAGCACCATCCACCGGCGCAACGAACAGAGACTCGCTGTCGACTTTGGCAATGGTGCCGGCCGGCGCCGCAGCGAGGATCGGCGCCACCTGGTTCCAAACCACAAGTAGCTGCTGGAAGGCTGGGTCTTCGGCTCTGGAGTAATAGCGGTGGACGCACAGCTGTAGCGGCAGAGCCGGAGTCGAGGAGGTGTTGGGGGTCTGCATGGGAAGCTCCGTCAGCATCGTTGAATAATGCTGGCCAACGTCCCATAGGTCTTCAGATACGCAAGCCGCGTCGGGCCGCCGGCTCGGTTTGCGGATTCGGTGCTACATTCTGGAAGTACCCAGACCGAGATTAGTCTGGGAGCAACCAACCTAGAGCCTTTGCTGAAATGCAGCTGATAGCCAGAAGCCAAAGAAACTCTCGGACCTTAAATAAAGATCCACGACGCAAAGCAGAGCGATGCCACTCAGGGAAAGTAAACCCCTAAATCTGAATTACTCACTTTGATTACGCACCCACTCACTACTTAAGCAAAGTACCTAAGGAGCTTCCATGGCAGGATTACAGCCTTTACTTATTTTTAAGTCAGAAGTTGCTCGCGTGAATGAGCTTTATTGGTCGTCCGCCTATGCATATAATCGCACATCCAAAATTTTAAGTTTCCTGGAAAACAGCGGCAATTGCGGCTCCTCCGACCCTTTGGTCAAAGAAATTTGGGGTGCAAAAGAGTACGCACTGGATCGCGTGTCGAAAAAAAATCTGTCAGATTTTTCTGACATCTTGTTGGTAAAAAACCTCGAAGCATTGAGGACAAACTCAATTCTTCACTTATGTTCCGCCTTCGAGAATGCACTCTCTGGATATTATTTCTTGTGCTCTTTATACGACGGGCGTAAAGGTGATCCGAGCTATACTGGTGATGATGTCCCCGCACTCCTAAAAAACACCCCAATATTTGAAAGCCGCAAAAGGCAAATCTTAAAGATCCTGGATTCGCCGAGCTCTCCACTTAAAGGAAGGTACAAACAAAGATTAACGTTATTTAGCAGTACTTGGGGAGTCACGCTGTTCTCCGGCGTAAGCTCCACAAGGCTCCACGGGTATTATCAAACTCGTAATAAGATTGCGCATGATCAAGGACTAGGATCGCCGGACAATCCAGAGCACAGTGCTGCAGAGGTATTGAGTAACCGCGTTTTACTTACCGAGGCAAAATGGAAACGGATGATTCATGATTTCCAGGAAGTACTGGAATTCTTGGACGATCAGGTTTCACTCGGAGTTGTCAAAGACAAAGGGTTAGCACTAGCGGTTTATAGAACATTGCACCGAGATGGTCCTATGATGACTACAGATCTTATGAAAAAGCTATCTACGGAATGGCGTCTTGGGCAGATCCGAAAAGATCGGCTCAAGAAAATTGTTGAGGACCTCGGCGGAAAGTTTACTCAAGTGAGCGGAAACAATTTCCAAGCCTCCTTGTGAGTTTTTACAAATAACAGCCAGACGCAGTGGACTCGGTGTCGGCTTATGGTCGATAGCTGCCATCCGCTAAGGCCTGTTTTGGATCAATAGCAGCCCCTAGGCTGTGCCCATACCTTAGGGGCCATTCATGAGTTTTTCCGGAAGGTTCTGCAAGCGGTTGTAGCTATTTCAAACAGAAATCGGCATGGTCGCGTGAATCGCAACCAATAAGCGCAAAGTTATTGAAGTCTATAGCTGACGATTAAGGCATTCGCCGGCTTAGGGTCACCATTGTCGCGGCAACCGATACCCGCCAGATTCATTGACACCCTCCACGCCTCGTTGCAGCAGACTTCAGATCCCGTCGTATCCTGCGGTACCGGACCTGAACGGCTTCCACTCTTCCTCCGGCGCGCCGAGCTTGCAGATAGCCACGGTGACCTTCTGGCCAATGGCTGGGTCCGGCGGTTTGACGGCGAGGTGGCGGTAGGGGGTGTAGTCGGGCACCCACATACTGGAGCTCTGGCTCCGGTGGTATTCCCAGATGCCGTACCCGTTGACGGTACTCACCGAGCGCTCCAGGTTGATTACTCGACCACTTTCAAGATGGATCACCAGCATTGCGCACGCCTCACGAATTGAGGCGTGATGATACCGCGCGGTGCCGGGATGGCCGGTAGCAGGTCGTCAGGTGACGTAGAGTACGACTACAGATTACGGCTCGCCGCGCGTTGGGGTACCGTGCCGTCCGGCGCTGGCCGGTATCTGCCAGGCAGCAGGCGTGGCAGACGACTACAGATTCTGGCCGGCGGGACAGGCGTAGGAAATGAACTCGCCGCCCACCCACTCCTTGCCCATCTCGCCCGGTACCAAGGGGATGCCCAGCGTCGCGAAAACCGGCCGAGCACCGACACATTCCTGGACGTACAGGACGGTGTACGCATAGCCCTTGGCATCCGCGATTTCCGCCAGTTCGTTGATGGACACGAAGTGGTCAGACTGGAACGAGTAGTCGAGGCAGGAACAGCCATGGCCATCGATCTTTCGCGGCCGGGCGTCTGGGGCAGCAAAGCGTTTGAAGGCGGTGGCCAAGGTGTTGTCCCGGGCGACCCTGTCCTTGAAGTCGAGGTAGCACAGGAGCGAACAATTCCCGTACCAGAGCGCCTTGATCTGGAAACCCTGGCGCCAGTTGACCCAGCCTACCTGGCTGGTGATCTGCGGGCTCCACTTCGGAAGTTGTTCCACCGCGGCTTTGAGCTGTTCAACCGGTACCATGTTCGGGTCTCCATCAGGTGATGGCCTACCCTCTCACCGATCCGGAAAACGCAAGGCCTGCCGTGGTCCGGCTGGTGCCATGCCGCTAGACTGGCATGTGCTGCAGATGCTGTGAGTTGCGATGAAGATCTGGACGGATGAGATGATTGCCCTGCTCGGCACCGAGAGCGATACCGCCCTGGGCGACCGGTGGGGTATGTCGCGCATGACCGTGGCGCGCAAGCGGCAGACGCTGGCCATCGCGCCCTACGACCTGAAGCAGGGCGGCTTCCAGCGCGAGACGCTGTTCCGGTGGAGCCCGGAGAACCTCGCCCTCCTTGGACAGGAACCCGATGCGACCGTCGCCAGGCGGCTCGGCATCAGCCGGCGCGCGGTCTACCTGATGCGCCTGCGCCAGGGCCTGGCCCCGGCGAAGCGGGCACCGCGGGTGCACAGTCTGCCCCCGGAGGCCGTGCCGCTACTGGGCAAGTTGCGAGACGCCGAGCTGGCTCACCGGTTCGGGATTCCTGACGATTTGGTGTACCGCGAACGCAAACGGCGCGGCATTCCAAAGCTGCACGTCGAACAGCCTCTGAGCGAAGCGCTACTGGCTGAGCTGGGCACCGATAGCGACCGGGCAATTGGCTTGAGGCACGGCCTGCACTACAGCAAGGTGAGAGAGCTGCGCCTGAAGCGCCAGATTCCTGCGTATAAGCGACCCAACCGCAAGAAGATGGCCGCCGGCGGTAGCGCCACTGTCGGTGGCCACCGTCGCTAGCCCGCCGCCGCTTATAGCCGCCTTTCGCTCCTCTGTCCGCTTCTGCCCCGCATAGACCCTGCCCCTCATCCGCACCGCCGCTACACTCCCGCGTCGGCGTCACCGGCAGTACGGAAACGCAACAGCGCCCGCCCGGTGATACCGGACCTTCCCCCTTACAACGGATCTGAGACCTCATATGCTTCGGCAGCTAGCAGTAGCCCTTGCGTTGACCCTCCCTACCCTCTCCTTCGCTGAAACGATCGACTGCCGCGTGGTGGGCGTGCACGACGGTGACACCCTGACGTGCCTGACCACCGCCAAGCAGCAGATCAAGGTTCGGCTTGCGGAGATCGACACCCCTGAGAGCAAACAGCCCTACGGCAACCGCGCCCAGCAATCCTTGGCGGCCATGGTCTTTTCGAAGGATGTTAGCCTGGACGTCCAGGACACTGACCGATACGGCCGCCGGGTGGCGCGCGTGTACCAGGGCAATACGGACGTGAATGCCGAGCAGGTGCGCCAGGGCGCCGCATGGGTCTATCGCCAATACCTGAAGGATCGATCGCTGCTGGACCTGGAAGCGCAGGCCAAGGCGCAGAAACGTGGTCTGTGGGCGCTACCGGAGGCGGAGCGGGTACCGCCGTGGGAGTGGCGCCGCGCCGCGCGTGATCAGCGACAAGATGCGCAAGCTGGAGAGGGCGAGCCGCCGGCGGCAGTACCGCCGAAGCGACCCGCGTCCTTTTCTCAATTTGGCGGATCGGAGGGCGCCAGCGCCGCGGGATCCTTCAGCTGCACACCACTCAAAGCCTGCAGGCAGATGACGAGCTGTGCGGAGGCGAAGTATCAGCTGCAGCACTGTGGCAATAGCCGGATCGATGGCGACCACGACGGGATACCGTGCGAAGCCATCTGCCGGTAGTTGGTGACTAGCGGCCGCGGATGGGGCCTTCTGCCGGATGCTTCGCGGTATGGGCCGCGATCAGCTGGTCGAGGAGGGCGACGACGTCCGGACGACCGAGCAGCTCACGCCCCACGACCGCTGCCGGCTTGAACACGCGGCCGGCCTTGCGGGTGTTCCAATCGCCGATCACCACGTGGATGCCCTGCACCTGGCCTACCGGGGGGAGCATGCCCCAGGTCTTGGTGTGGCTGGCATAGGTCAGCAGGGCGCCAGCAAGCTCTTCGTGCAGCGCCAGGCGCGCTGCGTGATCCTTCGCCGCCTCGTAGTTGGTCAGAGCGTATTGCAGCACGTCCCACGCCTGGATGCCGTTTGGCAGCGGCAGGCCACCGCGCTGGCATGCGGCGCGGTAGCCCTCGACCGAGAGCTGTGTGACCAACCGGGCGCCGTGCTCCGGATTCACCGAGTAGATCCAGACCGGCACCGTGTTGGTGGGATTGCCCTGCACCACCGCGTTCCAGTCCGCCTGCTGGGTGGCCGCTTCGAAGCGCTTTCTCTCCGCTTTCTTGATGTCGTCCATTACCAGGCCCCCTACTCGTCCAATCCAGTATCGCCGACGCCTTTCCACAGCCGCTCAGCGACCTGGCGGATCAGCACGAGATCGTCCTGTGTGCTTGCCGAGTCGGGTAGGTGACCGATGAACGCCAGCTGCGCAATTTCGCGGCAGAAGTCCGGGCGCGAATAACCGGATGCCAGCAGGCCCTGGTAGGCCGTTTTGCCGAGCAGCCGCTCGGCCGCGGCGTCGAAGTGTTTCTGGGTAGCCATGTTCCGAATGCCTCGAGCGTTGTGGGAGATCCGTTCCACGCTATCGAGCATTTGAAAAATGCAACTCGGTACCGGCTGCGGCTCGATGCAAGCCGCGCAGGTCGTCGGTTGCCACTCCCGGCAGCACGGGAATGAGCTTGAACACGTTCCCCTTGACGAGGCGCCCCAGTTACATACCATGCGGCCGCTCTTGCAAGAGCTCCCTCCTATGAACCAACAAAAGGGCAAAATTATGGCTACCTACATCCTGACCCGAGACGGCTACCCACCCATCTATCGAGAGGCAGATAGCGCTCCGGATGATTTGATGGGAATTGCCGAAAGGAGCGCGCACCTAGGTGCCCAGCTGTTCGTACAGGACGACTACCTGACGAAAGAGATCTATCCCGGCTGGCGCAAAAAATACCTCTGGAGGAACTGGAACAGCGCGATGACTGCGTAACTCAGCTGATCAGTTGGTATTTAGGCATCGTGTTGCCACGTAGACTCATCTTCCGCATCACCCAAGGTGCCTTACCGTTCGAGCCCGTCCCAAACTTCCTCATCCCAGCCCCTGGCGTGCGCGAGCACGTAGGACTCCACTTCGCTCGGGTGGGGCATTTGCTGATCGAGAATCATGGCGTCGGCCTCGGCGTTGAAGGCCCTATAAGGGTCGTCGGGATCACCTGGTAGCAGCGGCAGACCTTCGGGGTGCAGCACGCCGCCATAGCACCGCGGACAGAAGCGCCCGAACGGTACCGCCGGCCGGCCGCAACGGGGGTTGCTGCAGGGCCTGGCCGGGCTGGGCGCGCTCCACAGCTCGTCGCTGCCGGCATCCAGCTGGCCGGGCTTGATGCCTGCCAGGTGCGCATGCCAGTCCGCCACGGCCATGCCCGCCGGCTGCAGGCTGTCCAGCCGGTTGCGATAGGCCCGCGACAGGGCGAAGGTGAGCCGAGCAGCTTGTGACCAGTCCAGTTCCTCGCGGCCCACTACGCCCGCCAGCTGGTCGCGGGCCTCATCGTAGGCCGCCACCAGCTCAGCCGGCGTGGCGAGTGCCTGCAGGCGACGGAGCAAGGCCGCGGCCAGGTCGAAAATCGGCGTCACCATCGCGTTAGTGCTGCACGGTTCGCAGCTGCTGCCGGGTCGACTCGGCCGCGTGATCGAACATTGCCTGGAGCGCGTCGTGCTGCTCCAGGGTGATAGCGTTGCCGATCTTCAAGCCGGCCACCAAGCCGTGGCCTCGGGCGCGCTCAACGTCGACTTCTGCCTCATCAACGGCCAGCCGCAGATTGTTGCTCATCAGCACCATATGCAGGCAAATCCCTGGCTCCAGGTCCAGCCGCAGAAGTTCGTCGTCCGTATCGTAAGGAGTTGTGCTCATCGTATCGTTCTCATTGTGAAGGGTAAGGAAGCGCAGAGCAGTCCCCCAGCTCACGCCAGCGGCCCCTAATGGTTGAAGTCGGTCAGCAACTCGTAATCCTCATAGCTAACCTGGCCGAGCTGCCAGGCATAGTTCAGCGCACCGAACAGCATCCACTCCCGCCGCCGGCGCTCGTTGAGGTCGCGTTCGGCGAGCAGCGCGGCGAACGCTCGCGCCAACGTCTTTCTCCCCTTTGGCCCCCGGACGCGTGCCAGGGCGGCGCGCAGGCCGTCGGGCAACGGCGCCGGGGCGGACCCGGCCTCAACGTCTTGGGTACCCATCGTTCGATTCTCCATAGGAACGGTCCCCTTGGCTCACTTGCGCAGTGTCGCGACGTACGCGTTCACGATCTCTAAACCCCCGTAGGTCAAATCTCCGACCCGGCAGGCATAGTTCATTGAGCCCAGCAGCATCATTCGCCACTCTGCGCTATCAGCGCGCTCCCTGGTACGAAGCACATTCGCCAGCCCATCGACAATAGTGTCACGCCCCTCGCTGTTCGCCATGGCGTCAAGGACGGCGCGAACCTCGTCGGGCAGCCGGGCCAGTGTGGCGGCCTGCTGGGCTTCGTACTCGGCAATAACACGGTCCCTCGGTGATTGTGTCTGTGTCGCCATGGTCTATCTGTCCGTCACGGTCCGTTTCGCTCTCGGCCAACCCCACGGGGTCTGGCAGTCCAGGCCCTGGGCCTTCGGTGGCCATGCCCCAGAGCCTGGCCACCAGGTCCCGCCCAGGTATCGGGGCCGATTTACCAAAATGCCTACTTATCGGAAGTCGGCGGCCTCTGGCACCCGCGCCGCCTCTGGCACGGCGGCCACAATGCCACCGGCTCAAGCCATCTCGTTCAGACCGTAGGCGATGAGGCGTGCCTCTTTATAGGCCGACACCGACACGCCAGCGGCTTTGCACGCGGCATAGGCGCTACTGTATTCATCCGCTTCACGCGCGGCTTCCACGGCGGTGACAATCTGGTCAGCTTCTTCGCGGGTCATGGCTCGTCCTTGCTCGGGATTGGGTGGGTGGTGGGGAGGGTTCAGCCTTCGCGCAGGGGGAGCATCAGCTGGACCTCCTGACTCTCGATGCCGAGCAGCAACATGCGGGTCTCGGTGGTCATTCCGGAATCGTTGTCGTAGGCCAATTTCACCAACGTCTCCAGGGCCACGGAATTGTCCACGAACGTCTCCGCATCCTCGTCCGTAGCGGTGCCCTGCAGGCGCTTATTGCGGTACTGCTCGGCGACGGTCAGACAGGCCTGGGCCATCTGCAGGATGGTTTTTTCGAGCTGTGGAATATCCACGATTGCGGCGGTAGTGGTGCCCATGGCTAGATCCTCGCCGGCAGCGCCGGGGTGGTAGTGGGGAGGGTTCTTAAATCTGGTCAGCCGCGTTCGGCGCTTACCAGGTGGGCAAATCGCTTTAAGACGTGCGCGCTCTCTATTTCCAGATACCCGCTACCCGCGCGCGCTCGGCTTCCTCGGCCTTGTTCAGGCCGCCGCCGGGCAGGGCCTTGTGGTAGCACTTTGCATCTCCTGGATTACGCTCACTCGTAGGATTTTAGCAGTCGGGACAAGCCCTCGGGTTCTATCCCCCATCCCTCTCCCAGCGTGAAAGTCGGGCGACCATGAAAACGATCGACTTTGCCCATGCTGACACTCATGGCTTCACCGATGACTCCATGGAAATCGCTACAGTCGTCATAGTCGACGGAGATCTCCGCGTCGTATCGCTGGAGGAGGTCTCGTAGCTCGGTGAGAAATGCGATCCGTGTCGTGTGATCCATCAGTTCGACTCCTGAAGGCGTGCGCAGGAAGCGACGAAATGATGGGTGTCACCGAGCAGCGCGCTCCGCGCAGACGCGTCACACAGGTGCCAGTGCTCGTTCGCCACCCGGAACCGGCCCAAGTAATCCAGTCTCTCGAGATCTGCGGCGGCAATCTGCTCTCCGTCGCCCAAGGCGGCAACCGCACGCTCCCGCTCTGCATACAGTTCCTGTAGGACTTTGGGGTGCCTGTTCATCTTGCGCTCGCTCAATACTGATGGAATCGCCTCCTAGGCTAGCGGCCTTCTGGAAAACGCAAACACCGGGCACCTTATCGCTTGTCAGGGACCGCACATCGAAGGATGGCGAGGTCTGGGCGCCAGCTGCGTTTACCCTGGCACCAGTAGGTCAGGCACCGCAAAGTGACACCGCCGGGGCCGCCCTGGATGTAAAGCAAAAAGGACTTTTGAACATGGCAATGAGTGCTGAGCCTGATGATGCGCCTGACTGGCTGGTGCAGAAACCGCGTAGGACGCGGCCGGTCGCTTTAGTCGTGTGCCTTGCCGTCGGCGGCCTCGCGACATTCGCTGCCCTGGAGCTGGCCAGCCGGGCGCTGCCGGGTTCACCGCCATCCGTAGGTACTGACCACCCCGCCCTTCGCGCCGAGGCTGCAGCTCATCCTGCCCCAGAGCCGGCCGATACCGTCCGCGGCACGGTCCGCCGCGCCGCGCCTTCACCCGTGGACGAAAATGCGGCAGCCGCGGCGACCTCACCCTCTAAGGTCCAGCCGCCGGCAGCGGCGGTCGGCAAGCAGACCGTCTTCAACGACCGGAACTTCACGCCACGCGGCGCCGAGAACGTGGTGAGCTTCAGCGAAGCCCCTCGAAGCCTAACGCCAGAAGAGGCGCCCCCGCAGCCGACGAAGGTCACAGTGGTGCGCCAGACGCCAAGCATGAAGGACCGCGCCTGCTGGCCGTATAAGGCTGGCAGCCTGGAGCATCGCAACTGCCGATCCGCCGTGGGCCTCCAGTACCGAGACTAGCGCGACGGCCGGCCGCCGGCAAAATCTACGGGGTTCACGCCCGGAGCGTGCTCAATCCGGCGTTTGCCTAGGCGGCTGCCGTGCTGTACTGACAGGGATCTCTCCCTCAGCGCGGCTGGCCGGCGACACTCGCTATCGGGCCGCGTTGAGGAGATAGCTACCACCTTGGCTTGGAGGCCTACGCCTATGCTCAACAACCGCTATCGGATCACTCTGGGCGGGAAGTCATACTCCCCTGAGTTCCAAACGGATCCTCAGTATGCCGCGGCCTGGAAGCGCGTCTTGGAACGCGCCTACGGCCGGGAGCACGGTCTGTGCGGATGCCCTGGGAGTGGCGAGCGCAAGGTGACGATCAAGCTGCGCGAAGGATCGGACGGCTACCACCTTGCCCGTTACCCTCACAGCGGCCCGGAGCACGCCAATGACTGTCGCTTCTATGCAGCAGCGCCGCAGCGCTCCGGTCTGCAGGGCTATGCAGTGGGCGTGGTGGAAGAAACCGCTGACGGGGGTATGAAGGTGAGGCTCGCCCGGGGCGTACGGCAGCAAGCGCCTGGGGAAGCTGCGGATGCGACCCCCTCCCCGCCGGCCGCCCCGGGCGTGAAGAAGCCGGCCATGACGCTCCTGGGCCTGCTACATCTTCTCTGGTCGGAAAGCCGGCTCACCACCTGGTACCCGGCAATGGCGGGAAAGCGTAATGGAGAGCTGGTTTCTCACCTGCTTCACGAATGCGCTGGGCGGGTGTCGGTAGCGCCTCGCATCAAGCTCGACCAGGTGCTGCTGCTGGCTGCTCAGAAAGAGAAGCGGCGCGAGGCCACTAACCGCGAGATCGCCACGAACGCGGCCTCACGCAACTGGCGGCTGGTCGTCGTCAGTCCCCTGGCCAGGTACGACGAGGAGCGGCACAGCGGCTCGCCGGAGAGATTGCCGGTGACTGGGCCATTCGGGATGCCAACGCTCTACCTGCCCCCTGCCGTATGGGAAACCGCCTCTCGCCGATTCGGACGGGAGCTGGGCGCCTGGCGCAGGGGAAGCCGGGTGATCGCTATCGCTCAAATCGCGCAGCGGCCGGGTAAAGCCCACCAGGCGGATGTGCTCGAGGTCGCGCTGATGCAGGTGAGCGAGCAGTGGATCCCGCTTGATTCAGACCTGGAAGGCAAGGTCGAGCAGAAGCTGCGGGATGAGGGGCGCAAGTTCGACAAGCCGCTGCGTTACGACTCCGATGAGTGCGCAGTCTTCCCAGACTTCTGGCTGCTCGACATGCAGCAGGACTTCGCGCTCGAAGTTTTCGGCATGGCCACACCGCAGTACCTGGAACGGCGCGGCACGAAAGAACAGTGGTACTGCAGCGAGTATGGCGAGACGGGCTGGTGGCGCTGGGACGCGACCCAGGACCCTCGGGGAGAACACATACCAGCGTTCCCCGCGGCATACGGGTCTTCCAGGTAGGTCGACGTGAACCCGCACAGGCAGCGTAACCGTCCGGGCTCAGTCTTCGGCTTGGTCCGGACAGTGGTCGATGGTATCGCCGCCGGCGATCAGCGGGGTCACCCAACGCCCGAACCCAGGCATGCCGGTGAACTCTTCTGCCGGCCACAATTCGACGGCGCCGCTTTCAAACTCAACGCGCCAAGCGATCACCTTTGCTTGCTCCGCCATTACGCTCTCCAAGGTTGGGTACCAATCAGCGATAGCCTATACAGCATTTGCTGAGATGCTACTTGAGCGGTGAGTCTGCGATCCAAGCGATCTCGCCGTAGAAGCTAGGACGTCTTCTGTGCTGGAGCTTCAGGCTCGACCGGGAAGAGCAGATAGTTAAGGCGATCGTCGTTGATCCAATCGAACTCCGGCCAAGCGCCGCCGGCGTCGATAAAGGCCTTTTGCCTTTCCAGGGGGACAACCATTTTCACTTTGGTGGTCGAGTTTCGGCAGGTCTTCTGGGTGATGTCGACGACTTTCGCGTCATTCGCAACACCGGAGAACACGCATCCACCTGGCCGTTTAAATGCCAGCTGCGTGCCTGCAACGGTCGTCTTGAGCTCGGTCACCAATACTACCCGCGTTGCGTAATTCAGATCAGGCGCCGCACGCGCCCCGGTAGTTATTAGCATCGCTAATATCGTGCACATCTTTCGCACAGAACACCTCAGAGAGTAGCGCATAAAAACTATGATCGATAAACAGTGCTAAGCACTAATGGACACTGACTGATTGACTTCGGCATCGCCATCCTCAACTAGCTCGAAGATTGGATCTATGAAATGGTTCTCGACTATTTCCATTATGCGGTCGGCCTCTACCTCGGCAAGGGTTAACTCGCCCGTGTGAAGTCGCACGTGGACGGACTCTCGCCGATACATAAACCGTCCTTTACTAACAGCTGGCCGGTTAGCCACCTCCGTGATCAGTTTGTTGAAGGCAGCGGGATCGCCTAGGAAGTGAGTACGCGTGGAGAACCACTGATGGAAGACCGGACTGTCAACTATTTGGGCGGAGTTCGGCCGAATGTCCAAGCGAAGGCGGTTGGCTATCACCTTGCGACGCGTGTACCAACAATAGAGGGCGCCGCCCCAGCCGCCAGCCGTTAGCAGGGCAGTGTAAACAGGGCTATATCCCAGCTCCAAGTCGTTTGAATAAAGCAACCAGACGCTCCCGATACTAAATATTGGCGCCATAATCAAAACTATGTAGGGTGGCTGTTTCATATTTCATTCCGTCGTCGAAGCCGCTAACAGCAACGACCTAAATTGTACTGGCTTTTCGGCCGCATTCAGTCGTGTCGTCATAGAAAAACTGCCTTAACTACGAGGCGCTGTACTAGAACGATTAACCGACTTTAAGACCGGCAAATATGCCCTCATACTTAAAATTGACCAACGCATGCAGATCGCGCTTTACCCGGTCACTGCAGTTGTCTCGACAGCTCTCGTAGAAATACAGCGCATCTGACTGCAAGTCATTTACAACGTCGATCCAGCACACGTCGTACCAAGTTCGGTCTTCACCTGGATCAGCGTCATATTGAGCTTGCAATTTGAACCGAGGGATCGCGGTCCACTTATACACGCCGGCATTAGGCTCAAACTGATAAAGAAGCTCCAGCTTATCGTTCAGTTTCTGCGACGCATCTTGAGGCGTTTTGCCTGTCGCTGATGGGAATAATGGATTTTCATTGAGGAAGCTCTGCGCTTCGGTACCGTCGAAATCGCCGCCTTCGAGCTTGTCGAAAAGAAAATTGACAGCCGATCGGTGCGCGACGATTGCTCGGAAACCACCGCCATAGCGTTGGTCCTCGACACCCAAATGGTCTTGGGTGGCCTCTAGGTATTTATTCAGCGCGTCCAACTTCATGGTGGGGTCCTAAATCAGCCAGCAGGCATCGGTTAGCAGGTCAGGCCGGTGCAGATGATCGCCTAATGCCTGATGGTGCCCGAGGCGGCCGCCAGACAATGGCCAATTTGCGCCCATCGAAGGGGCGAACCTCAGCGGTGGTAGTGATGGGAACCCTCACGCCTAGGCAACACCCGCTTACCGTCTAGGCGCTCACTGCAGCAGCTGATCGAGATGGCGGGAAGCATGCGGCTACGACCTGGTATGGCAGCCGCTTCCCCGGCGCGCTCTCGGACCAGTCGCCCGATCTGGGTAGGGCCGCCGGCACGAGGTGGCGTATATCAATGCTCGACACCTGCAGGCGCCGTGCACGGTGGATTCAGCGCGGCAGCGTTTCAGAGGGTCAGGCTCGGGGAAGGGAGCAGTGCTGAGCGCTGGATGCCTTGCCAGCCAGGTGGAGCAGCCCAAGAGCGATAACAACGGCGGGACAGATCCAGGAGATGCCGGCCAGCAGCCATCCGAAAAAATCGTTCCAGCCAGGCACAGGCGCCTCGTAGAACAGGTGGGAGGGAGACCAGCTGATCTTGCCGTACCAGTAGAGGCCGGCGAGTGCGTACCCGGCCAATAAAACCGCAGTCGCTAGGGCGGCGAGGCCGCGTTTTGCTCGATTCATAGAGAATGTCCCATAGGTCAGAATAATCAGTGCCTAGCACCACACTGCGTTGGCATGACGCCTTCTCCTAAAAATGCTCGATGTTGAAGCGCGCCGAATAATCGGATTGCTCGTCGCCCTTGGTCACAACGTCGTGTGGGTCAGGGAGGCGAGGCTGCCCCTCCTCGCCAAACCAGCCGGGAGCCGCGCGGTACCGGCGAAGATGCTCAAGAAACGCTCCGCGATCGAAGCGCAGGCCCCGCCCAGGTTGTCCCGCGAGCTCAAGGTCGAGGCATGCGCTATGCAGCTCGAGAAAGCCATTGTGCAGTCTCGGGCAATCTTCGATGACGCCGATGTAGAGGCAGTGATCGAAGCTGGCCCAATCGGCATACGTGTACCACTCGAACCATTCCCCAGGTCCACCGGTAGCGATGCCAGATAGTACAGCTGACGACTCCTGGCCCATTCGCTCAAGCGAAACACTGAAAGCTAGCGCTTCATCGAGATAGGCCTTCAACGACACCGGATCTTCGGTGCGAAGAAAAAATTGCATGGACGACACGGGTTTTTCCCTATCAGGTCGTAACTTGCCAGGTCACTTCAATCCGAAATGGCGCTTCAGCTCGTGGATACGAATGGCGCGGTGACGATGTGCGTCGGCAGTATCTGCATCAGGCTGGACTGCACCATGTGCAACAGCTGCCGTGTACTGTTCGTCCTGCTTGACCAGATCCACCAGCTCCTGCAACAGACTTTGCATCTCTTCGTAGATGGCCATATCGCTCTTCCGATCCGAACTAAACTGTGTTGGGAGGGCTATTCGTCGTCATCGTCTGAAAAGTATTCGGACAGATCCTTGCTCGCCAGATCCGGATACACCTGCTTGATGCAAGTAAAGGCGAACTCCCGAGCTTCTGATTCGGATTGGAAGAACGCCGGCGCGGTATAAGGTGTCAACGTCGGCCTGGAAACACCTGCGATGTCGTCGAAAGCCCGCCCGTGGTCGACCTCAACGAACCATTGGCCGTCCGCGCACTCGACGAGATTCAAGCCAGCGTCAGGAAATTCACCGGTGGCCCAAGAGACAAGACTATCCAGATGCTCATGGTTGATCGTGTCGTACAACCTGTGAGTATCGACTACTTCGCTGTTACTCATCGAGCTTTCCTTGGATTCAAAGGTTTATCGAAGACCAAGCTGACCACAGCAGAAAGCCGGAGAGCGCCGTCATCAGGACGCACTCTGCCAAGGGTGCCCAGGGGCTCAGCTGGGCCTCCTCGAGCATCTGCCGCATCAGCGGGTCCGATATGTCGGCATGACCTGTCCGGTTGCCGTGCCACCGGTACCAGGCCATCTGGCCCGCACCAAAGGCGCGGAGAAGCGTGAACGCGCACACCAGTAGGGCTATCCATCCGAATGGTTGGACCAGGGATGCCGCTGGCGAAATGACCTGTTCAGTAAAGGTTGTCATGGGTAAAGCTCACGTGGACCAACCATCACCCTAACAAACTTGACGCCGACACGTCGCGCCCGTCTCGCCTGCAAGCTTGAGCGCATTACAGCTCGATACACTTAGTTTTAACGCGAGTCTCGAATGTATTTGGTTCCCGATCATGGCGGCCATTCGCATCGATGAATCGGGTATTCATATACTGACTTGCTACAATCTTTTGAGACGCTTTACAGTCTTCAATTGACTCAAACCCAGGGATCGTATAGCCGGTAGCACTATTAGGTCCTGTGGTAATAGAAAGGAGCATGATAACTTTCAACATATAGTTCTTCCTTATAGCCTTGGGATATCGCTCCGAAGCCTACGGCGTCGTTTTGGACCGCCATCCCTACGCTCGCCGAGCCGAGCGATGTGATTCGTTCAGATCGCTCAAACAGTCCTTTTGGTGTCCTGTGATTACCTAACGCGCTTTCCCAAAAAAATTGGCGAGTCTAAAAGCGCGCGGCCCTTATCGACCTTTCCTGGCGCGGGCGAGGAGCAAATCGTCGCGTCCCTAGAACGCACTTCCGGCAGCCGTTGAGTTGCCTCTCGCGATTGTCTGTCGTTGCGCCGAGCGCGGGTGGCCGATTCACGCCCTAGCTGGGGGTGAACCCACCGGCCTTCAGAGAACCAGGAGACGCCCGCACTGGCGGTAAGGAACAACGCCAGACCTGCGCCCGCTGGCGCAGGTCGGCTACCGGCAGCTGAGTGAACCGGCCTCCTCGCTCACGGGCCCGCCGGCCCGGGTGGGTCCGCCCACTGACGCCTGCTGGTGCCCGGACTTGCATTCTGGAGATCGCCTGTAGCTTGAAGGTACCTCAAGACTTTCGAGCTACCGCCATGCAGCACGTCGCCCCTACCCTCTTTCACCCCGCTGACAGCCAGGCCATCAGCCTCCTGGACATCACGGCGCCGGCGCGGCTAATTGAGCCCTCCTTGGCAGAGAAGGTGCGGGCAGCGGTCGCGGTGGTGAAAGATCTGCTGCGTGCCCGCAAGCACCTGGTGGCCGCATCGTCCTTCGGCAAGGACAGCAGCGTCATGGTCGCGCTTGCCCTGCGAGCGATGGAGGAGCTGCAGGCCGAGGGGTTCGCCGTCCCCGAGCTGCACGTCATGAACAGCGACACCCTGATGGAAAACCCGGTGGTGCACGCCTATGCCCAGGGCGAGATCAAGGCCCTTCGCGCCTATGCCAAGGCCAAGGCGCTGCCGGTACGGGTGTGGATCTGCCGGCCGAACCTCACCGAAAACTGGCTGGTGTCGATGATCGGCGGCCGTACGGTGGCCAGCCTCCCGGGCAACAGCGCCAAATGCCAGCAGCAGTTGAAGAAGGCGCCGCTGGAGCGCACCAAGCGCCAGATCCGCGCCAAGATCAAGGCCGAGCTGGGCAAAGCTTTCCGGGACGAGGACCTGGTCCTGCTGATTGGCACCCGCCGGGACGAATCGGCGGCCCGCGAGCGGAACATGGAAGCGCGCGGCGAGCGCGCCGATGTCCCTGTCAACACGGCCAAGCCTGGCGAGACCCCGACCTGGGTGCTGAGTCCGATTGCCGACTTCACCACCGAGGACATCTTCTGCTTCCTGGCTGAAGTCACCAACGAGCGCTTTCAAACCTATTCCGATTTCAAGCGCCTCACTGACGTTTACCGGGACGCGGCCGGCGAATGCATGATCAACGTGTTCATCCGTGACGGCGGCACCGAGCGCAAGACCTCGTGCGGAAGCCGTCATGGGTGCTGGGGCTGCCTGCGCGTGAGCACCGATCGCAGCATGGAGAACATGCTGGCCGAGGAGTCGGGCAAGCATCGTTGGATGAAGCCCCTGAACGACTTCCGCAACTACCTCAAGGCCCGGCACTACGATCCGGCGGCCCGCAACTGGGCGTCGCGCACTGTCGACCCGGACACCGGCTACCTGACGATCGCCGCCAACGCCTATTCGCCGGACTTCTGCCTGGAGCTCTTGCGCTATGCGCTGACGATCGATGCCGAAGAGGCCGACTGGGCCATGGCCAACCGCAAGCCGCGGCGCTTCACGCTGCTGGGCATGAAGGAGATCCTGACGATCGACCTGTACTGGGGGCGCTACGCCTACCAGCGCCCGTTCACCGCGCTCAACGAATACCGCGAGATCTTTGAGCGCGGCCGCCGGTACGCGATTCCTGAGGCCTACGAGGAGCACCCGCGGTCTGCGCTGAAGGTCGGCCAGTCGATCCAGGTTCCTTTCGCGGATCGCCACTTCAACGGCTTCCACGAGGGTCTACGTTCGGTAAGCGCTGCGGCCGCCGGCGCCGAGCATGTGATCAACAAGGGCGGGGTCTACTACACCCACGTCAACGAGACCCAGGAATTCGATATCGACGACGAGGGGGTGGAGCTGTTCTACGAATTCGAGCTCGACCGTGCGCTCCAGTATTACGGTCCGCACACGGACGTCTATCCCTCCGAGGTCGTGCACTATCTGGCGCGCTTCGGCGTGATCTCTTTCAAAAAGGGTGGCCACTCTTCCTGGGATCGCATGTTGCGGATTGGCAACCAGCTGCATCGCGCCGGCGTGCGCGACGTGCTCAACGATCCAGAAGCGCTGGCTGCGCGGCTGCGTGCGTATGCTGCGTCCGCCGAACGCCCTGCTGCAGCTGCTCGGCCGCAGGCGGCGGAACGGCCGGCGCCTGCGGTGACAGACTCCGGCCAGTACCTGATGGCCTTCTGAGCCGTGGAGTCTCAGGGCATGCAAGATGCCGCCGGCGCTGGCATCCCGGATGCCCCCGGCGCATCGACGTATAATGGAGTGCATGGATTGCACCAAGACGTACTAGGTAGCAGAGCGTTTACCGGGTAGGCGCCACTGGGCCTGGCGCCCCCAGCCGAGCAGTTGACCGAGGTTGCGCTGCTTTATCGGACCGAGGATTTGATATGCGTTTTCTCCTGAGCATCGTCTGGACGGCCATGTGCCTCGCCTTCTTCATGAGGCTCGGCTTCGCCCTGCAGATCATGGATCCGGTGGATGTGTTTCTGGACAAGGAACGCTGCGCGGTCGTGAAGTCGTACGGTGCGTCGAGCTGCAAGGTCAGAGGCAGAGCCGAGGGCAACCTCGACGGTACCTGGACCATCGCGCTGCCCGAGCCGCCACTGACGATCCAGATGCCAGACGGACCGATGGCTTATCAGCAGCCGCATTGGCGTCTGCAGGGGGGCAACCTGACCGGTGTCGGGCTGTTCGCTGGTCTGGTGATCTCTTCCCTGGCTGGGAGCTACCTGATCACCCGGCGCCGCCCTGAGCGCCAGGCTGGTGAATCGCTGGGCTGAGGTCGCGCGACATCCCGGCGATGAAATAGCGCAATGCAAGGATGCCTGCTTGGGCGGCTCACTGTGCGCCAGGCGACTTAGTGGGTTGTTCGGACGTTTCGACTCCCAAGCCAGCTCCTAACACGAAAACCAGCGATGGTGAACGAGGTACCAATGCTCAATTCAGTGCAGAAAAGACATGTAGCCAAGGTGTTCCCGGAGTCTCGCGAGCAGATGGCTCAATACCTGCTCGCTGGCGTCGATGTGGTGATCTATCACCAGACCGAATGCACGCCTGATGTTCCTGCGTTTGCAGTCGCGCCAAAGGAGGACATCGAATTCTGGATAGGCTGCTGGGACAGTGCGGAAGTGGCGCAGCGCGAAGCTGAGGCCCTTGGCTTGCACGTCGTGCAGTAACGATGACCTCCCTTTCGGTTGGGTGCCCCTACGTTCTGAAGGCCGCTGAGTTCCTGGCAGATATCGGCCTGACCGTTCTGTGGCGCTCGGGCGCATCGGGCTTCATCGACCATATCGAGGTCGTTACCGGGGCGCTGCACCTGGATCCGCGGTGCTCGATCTCGGCACTGCTGCACGAGGCTGGCCACCTGGCGCTGGTGCCGACACGCTACCGCGCGATGCTGTCCGGAGACGTCCACCGCGCGATCGGCAAGGTGTTCGACGATCCGTCGGTATCGGAGCTGCCTCCGGATCACCCGACTCTTCGAGCGCTTCTGCAGGCGAGCGACCCAGAAGCCACCGCCTGGGCCTGGGCTGCCGGCCGCCATCTGGGCGTACCGGATGAGCTCATCATCCTGGATGGGGAATACAGCGGTGGCGGCCGCGACATCCGTCTTGCGTTGGCGGCACGTCGCTACATCGGCATCCATGGCTTGATGCACGCCGGTTTCTGCGTCGTCCGCGCTACCCCTTACCGTCCGTTGCCTACCTACCCCGACCTCGCGTTTTGGCTCCAACCATGAAGTAAGTACCTACCACCGGCCTTGATGGGCCGTTGACCCTATCAGGATGCAAATCCGCAATTTCAGACGTAATAGAGAGTTAAATGGGCATTGAAGGGTTTAAAGCTACTTGGGAAGCTCAGATTCCCGAGCTAAGTGATCGTATCAAGGCAAACTGGTACCGCCAGCTTGCCGCGGTATCGGCGAGCCCAACGCCAGCCGCAGCCACTGAGGCTGCGCTAATCGCCAAAGGCTATCTGGTTGGCTTGCTGGATGCAGAGGCCATTGATGAGCCCGCGGCAAGCCTGCTGGGTGGGTATCTCGTGCATATAGAACAGGATGTCATGGCACGCCTCGGCTCTTCGTGAAGCCGGCCGAGCGTTCTCCTTCCAATGCTGAAGGCCACGCAATGTTGACCTGGAAAGAGAAGCGCGATGGCCCGCCCGCCGAGGTGGCCGAGCTTCTCGGAACGCTACCCGATGCCGAGTTGGCCAAGAGACTGGGGGTCAACCGACGCTTGATCTGGAAATGGCGCACGGAGCGTGAGATCCCGTCACCTCCACGCGCTACCGTGGCGCCGGCGGTCTTGAGCCCCGACCAGGTAGCGCAACTCGGCAAACGCTCGGATGGCGAGCTGGCGCGCGAATTCGGGTTCAGCGACTTCCAGATCCAACAGGTACGCACGCGGCTCGGCATCCCTCGGCACATGCCAGACCGATCAGAGATGGACGCCATGCTGGGCACCGTCACGGACCTGGCGATCGGCTCGACGCTCGGCATCGCCCAACCCGTGGTCAGCAAGTTGCGTCGGGAGCGTGGCATTCCGGCGACCCGCGACGCCCTGAACTGGACGGCCGAGTTGCAGGCGCTGTTACCCCTCCTATCTGACGAGGCCTTAGCCGCCCGCGCCGGCTGCGGCTTGGTGCAGATCCAGGCCATCCGCCGCGGGGAGCAGGTGCTCACGAACAAGACGCCGCTCAGGGAAATTACCGGCCTGCTGGGCGTCTGGTCCGATGAAGACCTGGCGGCGCAGCACGGCGGCACCCCAGCCCGGTACGCCAGCGCCCGTCAGCGACGCGGCATCTCTGTGCGCAGGCGAGCGCCTGAAGCGCACGCCCATTCGGTGCGATAATCACCACCCTCCCCCACTACCCCAGCACCGCCGACCACCGATGCAGTTTTCCTCCAGCCTCCTCGCCCCTCACCAGCTCGAAGCACGCGCCCGTATCCTGGACGGATTCAAGCGGCGCGCCCGGCTGCAGGTGCATATGGCGTGCGGGACCGGCAAGACTCGCCTCGCTCAAGGGGTGGCCGCGGCGCTTGGTGCCCGCAGCATCGTCATCTTCCTACCGTCGCTTGCCCTGGTCAGTCAGACGCTGCAGGCCTGGGTGAGCAACGCCGAGTTGGATCTGGAGCGCGTGCTGTGCGTCTGCAGCGACGAGAGCGTGGCCACGCTCGACGATGAGCATGAGGTGCTCGAGGATCTACCGGTGGCGGTTACCACCTCGCCTGAGGAGATCGCGCTGAAGGTCGCTACCCTGGGTCGAGACCTGATCGTGCTGTGCACCTACGCCAGCGGACCCACCCTCGCCCATGGCCTGCCGCCCGGCTTTGCCTTTGACCTGGGGATCCTCGACGAGGCGCACAAGACAGCCGGCGCCGCCGGCCGGCGGAACAGCTTCGCGCTGAGTGACCACCCTACCCTGCGCATCGACAGACGCCTTTTCCTCACCGCGACGCCGTTGGCCATCGCCGAGGAGGAAGGTCCGGCCGGGACCGGGCCCACCTACTCCATGACGGACGAGGCCGTCTTCGGTCCCGTCGCCTACGAGCTCAGCTACTCCGCCGCTGTCGCGGCGGGGATCATCTGCGATTTCCGCGTCATCATCTCCGTGGAGGAAGCGGACGACGAGCAGCTCGCCGAAGCGCTGGACGATGAGGAGCGCCGCTACGCGGTGCATGCCCAGGAGCTGCTGCGGGCGATGACCGACGTCGGCGCCCGAAAGGCCTTCGCCTTCTACTCGCGAATCTCGCAGTCGAAGCGCTTCGCCATCGCGCTACGGGAGGCCGTCGGCGACGGTGAGTTCTGGGCGCGCCACATCGATGGCTCTTTCCCCTCGTGGCAGCGCACACGCCTGCTGCACCAGTATGGCCGGGCCCCTCGTGCGGCGCTGTCTTGCGCACGCTGCCTGGCTGAAGGGGTGGACGTGCCGGATACCGATCTGGTCGCCTTCATGCACCGGCGGGAAAGCCACGTCGACATCGTCCAGGCGCTCGGCCGCGCCGTGCGCAAGGCGCCGGGCAAGCGCTTCGGCTACGTGCTGATACCCCTGCGCCTGAAGCGGAGCTCCGGCGAGTCTCTCATCCAGGCCGTAGCGCGCAGCGACATGTCCACGGTCTGGCGGACCCTGGCGGCGCTTGCCGAGCAGGACGACGCCATGCTCAACGAGGTGCAGCGCGCCGCAGTAGACCAGGGCGAAACCGGACAGCCCGCGTCGCCCGGCTGGTTCAACAAGCTGCACCTCATCGCGCCTACTGGCCGTCCCGACGCCGACGCCTGGGCCGCCAGCCTCAAGGCTGTGCTTTCAACGGAGCTCGTGGGGCGGATCGCCGGCAGCTGGCCACACTATTACGGTCTCCTGCGTGCTTTCGTGACCGACCGGGGCCACGCCCGGGTCGCCCGCAGCTATCGCACACCGGGTGGGCATACCCTGGGCGCCTGGTGCTCTCGCCAGCGCGCGCTCCACCGGCTAGGCCGGCTTGCACCTAACCGTGCCGAGCAGCTGGAGGCCATCGGCTTCGAGTTCGATCCGCGAGAGCATGCCTGGGAGCGGGGGTACGAAGCCTTGCGCAGCTATCTGGCAGACACGGGATCGCCCTCCCCCGCCGTCGACGTCGTCACCGCAGACGGGCTCGCCCTGGGCCACTGGTGCAGCGAGCAGCGCAAGGCCTATCGCCTCGGCCGGCTGGCGCCGCGGAAAAAGCAGCTGCTTGAGGCCCTGGGCTTCATCCTGAGCCCCTTCGACGACGCCTGGGAGAAACGGTATCAGGCGCTGGTGGCGTTTAAGGAGCAGCACGGTCACCTCCGCATCGCCCAGCGCCAGGTGCTGGTAGACGGTAGCGATCTGGCGGACTGGTGTCGGAACCAGCGCAGCCGTCAGATCGACCTGTCCAGGCGTGATCGGCTGGCCGCCCTGGGCTTCGACTTCGACGCTGGCGTGTTGGACGCTCGCTGGGAAGCCGCCTACGCCGCGCTGCAGGAGTTCGGTACACGGCATGGCCATGTGAATGTGCCGCTCGACTTCGTGCTGCCTGATGGGACAGCGCTTGGTACCTGGGTCGGGAACCAGCGCGCGCGCTACCGCGACGGCCAAATGGACGCGCAGCGCATTGAGCTGCTGAATCAGCTGGGTTTCGTGTGGGAGATGTTCGGTGCGGCCTTCGACCAGGGCCTGCAGCACCTCGAGCAGTTCAAGGCCGCGCATGGCCACTGCGATGTGCCGATCGCCTACGTGACTGGCGATGGTTACAAGCTCGGCAGGTGGTGCTCGAATCAACGCACGCGGCTGAAGGACAAACCGGAGGATCCGGACCACGGCCGGCTGCTGGCCGCTGGGTTTTCCTTCGATCCTGCGGAAGCTGCATGGCAACAGCACTACGCAGCGCTCCAGGAATACCTATCGGCCGGCGGCGGCGCCTCGGTACCGGTGAAACACGTGACCGCTGCCGGCCTTCGGCTGGGTTCATGGGTGTCGCGGCAAAAAACTCTCCTGAAGGCCGGCAAGCTCGCCGATACGAAGCAAGCGGCCCTACGCCGATTGGGCGTTTTGTCGTAGCAGCCAACGCGGTACGGTGAAGCCTACGCGTCGCCTATATTTCGCAGTTCACGCCCTTGGAGGGAGTGAACCTCCCACCTAACGCCTTGAAACTCCTCTCTAATTCGATAGCCGAGACTGCGCTCCGCCCGTTTGATGGCATTTTGCCGCTGGAAAGGGGGGCTCTCTGTGCAATTGCGCGCGGCTCGTCCTTCGATGTCAAGACGAGCGTACGGACGTTCGCACCCCGCAAAAGATGCTGAATGCACTATTGCGGACTGAACGCTCAAAGAGCATTATTAGGCCGTTGACCATTCAAAGCGGAGTGTGGGATGAATAAGCTGTTCGAGCACGTACCGAGTCAGTTGGGCGCAAAAAACGCTGGCGCTTTGCTCCGA
Organism: Pseudomonas sp. PLB05; assembly: GCF_021106615.1. NCBI lineage: Bacteria > Pseudomonadati > Pseudomonadota > Gammaproteobacteria > Pseudomonadales > Pseudomonadaceae > Pseudomonas > Pseudomonas sp. PLB05. The sequence goes on along the minus strand of NZ_JAJOHO010000006.1, from coordinate 158,987 downwards.
AGCTTCTCTGAAAAGGGAAACGCGGAGCTGGCCATGCTGCGCACCGATGTCATCAAGCCGGACGAGCAGAAACGTGCCCGCACCTGGTCCCTGGCTGAAGCCGCTCAGCTGATCGACAAGTCGCCCAATACGATACGCGCCGCCGAAGCTGAGATCGTGGCGGCCTTCGAGGCAGGCGACTCCTCTGCCAAGCCGATCCCGAAGGACGAGCGCGGTAAGTGGTCATTTACCCTGGACGACATCAACCGCTACCGCGATCGGTTCGGCTCGCGCTACCTCCGACCGGCCGGCTCCAGCTCGATCATCATCGCCGTATCGAACTTCAAGGGCGGCGTCGCCAAGACGACCACTGTCGTCCATCTGGCTCAGAAGGCAGCTATCGAAGGCCTCAGAGTGCTGGTGGTCGATCTTGACCCGCAAGCATCTAGCACGGTCAACCTCGGCCCTTATATCCCGGATATCGAGCTCAGCAGCGAAGATATCATCAACCAGGCGCTGTTGTTGGATCCCCAGGCAATTCGACGCTGCACTTTCGAATCCTATTTTCCAGGTATCCATCTGATACCGGCGAATTTGAGTTTGCAGGAGCTGGATATCCAGTTGCCTAACCCCGAGATGAACAACTCGGAAAATCTTGGCAGCCCGGTGTTCCGCCTTCGTAATGCACTCGATGTTGTCAGAGACGAATATGACCTCATTCTTCTCGACTGCGGCCCTAACATGGCGAGCGTATCGCTGAACGCCATGATGGCGGCAAATGGCCTTATTGTGCCAATCCCGCCAGGCACCTATGATTACGCATCCTTCGTGATGCTCTGCTCCGCTCTGGCCAGCCTGTTTGAGGCGGCAGAAAAGGAATTTGATTACTTGCGCCTGATGATCACCCGTCATCCAGGACCCAAGTTTCAAGCGGCGATGAAGATAGAACAGCGTATTCGCCATCTTTACGGTGACTACGTGTTAAGCAACGTAGTCAATCTTACGGCCGCCATTGAGCGCGCCAACGCGGAACTTTCTTCTGTGTACGACCAAGTTCCGTCGAGATCCACTCGCGACTCTTATCGCCGCGCTGTCGAAATTCTCGATGGCGTCAACGATGAGATTCTTAAAGATTTGAAAACTATCTGGGAACAGCAGGCGCAAGCTGCGGGGAGAGATAAGTGAGTGACATGCCTCGAGCGCCCGGTGTAGCAGGACTGTTCACCGCGCAGCTTGTCGAAGAAAAACAAAAGCAGGCTGCCGCAGGCCCCCGACGTGTTCATCCTGATGCCCAGAGCGTAGGTGGTGACAGCCTGCTTGCGCGGTTTCCTGAAAAGCCCAAAGTGCCGCAGCAACCCGAGAGTTCTGATGCCGAAGGGCACGGAAATCTCATTCAGCAGATCGACCCGTCTCTTATAGAGCCGTGGGCCTTCGCTGATCGCCCCGAAGATGAAATGGGCGATCTGGACCAGCTCACCCAAGCGATTCGCGCAGCAGGCCAGGCCGTTCCTGGGCTCGTTCGTCCTCATCATGAAAAGCCAGGTCGATACGAGCTGATCTTCGGCCTGCGACGTTGGCTGGTGGCCAAGGATCTCGAACGGCCCTTCTCGTGCGTGGTCAAGGACTTGGACGACAAGTCCGCCTTCGCCGCCATGGAGCACGAGAACAACAACCGCGAGAATCTGTCGAGCTGGGCCAAGGCCAAGTCGTATCAGCGAGCCCTGGACCAAGGCGTCTACAAGAATCAGACGTCGTTGGCTGCGGAGCTGGGCCTGCAACGGCAAACGCTTAATAACCTGCTGACCTTCTTCCGGATTCCGCGTGAGCTGATGGATGCGATCGGACCCATGGGCAAGGTCAGTGTATTGACCGCTAAGACCATCGTGGCTCTGGTCAACGACGAGAATCACGGGGAGCGCTACAAGCGCACCCTTATAGAGCTGGCCCCACGGATCAGGTCGGGTGCCATGAGTGACAAGGTCCTGCAGCGCATGGTCCGCAGTAACCAAGGTTCTGCGGGCGCCGCTAGTGCGATCGACGTCTTAGGTAAGGGCGGTGAGAAGCTGGGCAGCATTCGTCGCACGGAGCGTGGGTCGGTGCAGATTACCCTGTCTTCAAAGCTCAATAGCGACCTGTCCCTGGATGACTTGTCGAAGCGGCTTGCTGCTTTGCTCGATCAACAAGGAGATGCTCCCGCCAGTGAAGACTAGACCGTCGGGCAGCTGTGCATGTGGGCGAGCACCTTTTAGGTTGCTCGCCTTTCGTGCTTATAGCCCGCCGATAAGTTGCGTCGTTCAGTGCCGGTTCAATGCTGGGCGGTTGGCTGCGGGTTCTACGGATGAGCCCTCGGAGACCGGGCAGCGTACACCGAGACTTCGCCCTCCCCTACTGAAGCACGGGGCGCTTATCTCGCGCTCCCTCGATTCGAGGGTGGTAAGGATTGCATTTGCTCCATCCTCTGTGAATTTGTCGTATGCATACGACAAATCTGATTTCGTCCTTCGTCAACGCCGCGTAAATGAGCGAAGCGTGGACAGTCAGCCGTATGCATACGACAGCTTCGCCCTACAACAGGGGCCTCGGGCAAGGCCTGTTTCAGCACGCACGAATTTGTCGTATGCATACGACAAGATGGCCGGTGCCTCGGCCCGGTGCCTAGTGCCCGATTTGGGTAGCTCGATATTGTCGTATGCATACGACAAGACGGTCCGGTGCTCCCCGGCGCAGGCCGCCTCGACCCTGGTCGCTCAGGATTTGTCGTATGCATACGACAAAGTCGACGAGGCTTCGGACC
>NZ_JAJOHO010000006.1:155287-156114 GCF_021106615.1 Pseudomonas sp. PLB05 | reverse complement strand
TGCGCCTGGCGCCCAATCTGGATGGTTCGGACTTGTCGTATGCATACGACAAAATGGTCCGGCGCACCGTTGAGCTGACCGCTTCCACTCTGGGCGCTCGGCATTTGTCGTATGCATACGACAAGATGGCCGGTGCCTCGGCCCGGTGCCTGGTGCCCGATTTGGGTAGCTCGATTTTGTCGTATGCATACGACAAGACGGTCCGGTGCTCCCCGGCGCAGGCCGCCTCGACCCTGGTCGCTCAGGATTTGTCGTATGCATACGACAAAGTCGACGAGGCTTCGGACCTGCGCCTGGCGCCCAATCTGGATGGTTCGGACTTGTCGTATGCATACGACAAAATGGTCCGGCGCACCGTTGAGCTGACCGCTTCCACTCTGGGCGCTCGGCATTTGTCGTATGCATACGACAAGATCGCCATCGCCTCAGACCTGCGCCAGGTGCCTGATCTGGTTACTTTGGTTTTGTCGTATGCATACGACAAATCGGTCCGGTGCTCCCCGGCGCCGGCCGCTTCCACCCTGGACGTTCAGGATTTGTCGTATGCATACGACAGGATGGCGGGTGCCTCGGCCCGGCACCTGGTGCCCGATCTAGGTAGCTCGATTTTGTCGTATGCATACGACAAACCGGTCCGGCGCTCTGCTGAGCTGGCCGCTTCCACCTTGGACGTTCAGGATTTGTCGTATGCATACGACAAGATGGCCGGTGCCTCGGCCCGGTATCTAGTGCCCGATCTGGGTAGCTCGATTTTGTCGTATGCATACGACAAAACGGTCCGGTGCTCCCCGGCGCCGGCCGCTTCCACCCTGGACGTTCAGGATTTG
>NZ_JAJOHO010000006.1:0-155187 GCF_021106615.1 Pseudomonas sp. PLB05 | reverse complement strand
TCGTATGCATACGACAAGATGGCCGGTGCCTCGGCCCGGTGCCTGGTGCCCGATTTGGGTAGCTCGATATTGTCGTATGCATACGACAAGACGGTCCGGTGCTCCCCGGCGCCGGCCGCTTCCACCCTGGACGTTCAGGATTTGTCGTATGCATACGACAAGATGGCCGGTGCCTCGGCCCGGTGCCTGGTGCCCGATTTGGGTAGCTCGATATTGTCGTATGCATACGACAAGACGGTCCGGTGCTCCCCGGCGCCGGCCGCTTCCACCCAGGGCGCCCGGGATTTGTCGTATGCATACGACAAAATCGACGAGGCTTCGGACCTGCGCCTGGCGCCCAATATGGATGGTTCAGACTTGTCGTATGCATACGACAAAACGATCCGGTGCTCCCCGGCGCCGGCCGCTTCCACTCTGGGCGCTCGGCATTTGTCGTATGCATACGACAAGATCGCCATCGCCTCAGACCTGCGCCAGGTGCCTGATCTGGTTACTTTGGTTTTGTCGTATGCATACGACAAATCGGTCCGGTGCTCCCCGGCGCCGGCCGCTTCCACCCTGGACGTTCAGGATTTGTCGTATGCATACGACAAGATGGCCGGTGCCTCGGCCCGGTACCTGATGCCCGATCTGGGTAGCCGGATTTTGTCGTATGCATACGACAAGATGGCCGGTGCCTCGGCCCGGTACCTGGTGCCCGATCTGGGTAGCCGGATTTTGTCGTATGCATACGACAAAACGGTCCGGTGCTCCCCGGCGCCGGCCGCTTCCACCCTGGACGTTCAGGATTTGTCGTATGCATACGACAGGATGGCGGGTGCCTCGGCCCGGTACCTGATGCCCGATCTGGGTAGCCGGATTTTGTCGTATGCATACGACAAAACGGTCCGGTGCTCCCCGGCGCCGGCCGCTTCCACCTGGGACGTTCAGGATTTGTCGTATGCATACGACAAGATGGCCGGTGCCTCGGCCCGGTACCTGGTGCCCGATCTGGGTAGCCGGATTTTGTCGTATGCATACGACAAATCGGTCCGGTGCTCCCCGGCGCCGGCCGCTTCCACCCTGGACGTTCAGGATTTGTCGTATGCATACGACAAGATCGCCATCGCCTCAGACCTGCGCCAGGTGCCCGATCTGGCCTCTTCGGCTTTGTCGTATGCATACGACAAAACGGTCCGGCGTTCTGCTGTGCAGGCCGCCTCCACCCTGGTCGCTCAGGATTTGTCGTATGCATACGACAAATTGGATGACCCCATTTATAGCTTCTGGGCCAACCGGCGATTAGCGCCGACCACGATTGGCCTCCCTCGCCAATCAGTAGGCTATGAGTCCGCTCCGCCTGATACAGGCCCACCACCACCACCTCACATAGACCGGCGCCGCCAAATCGGTAGGACGCCCAAGAAACCCGCCACTAGGCGGGTTTTTTTATGCCTAGGAAAAACACGATGACCACCCTATGCACTGTGAACGACCTCTACCATCACAGCAGATCGAAGCCCTTCACTATGATTCCCGTCACCTACCTGAGGCATCTCCAGCGCGCCGCTGAGATCGGCCTTGATAGCTTCGGAATGTGGCTCTCGCTTTACGATCTCTGCAGCAGCAATCCGAACATGGAGCGGGAGATCAGCTGGTCTTTCCTCGCGAAGCGTTTTGGGTTTTCAGAGAACACGGCCAAGCGCTTGTGCAAGCGACTGGTCGAGCGGGGGCTGCTTGAGGTCGTGGTACGAAGAGCAGAGAACGGCATGAGTCTGCCGAACGTCTTCCGCATTAGGCTCAGCGAAGTGATCCTGGCCAAGCTGAATGTCAGCTGCCCTGATCGAAAGCAGCGCGAAGCTGCGCTCGAAGGGTTAGTCGAGACCCTCGAGACCAGCGGGAGAAGTAACCACGTAGAAGGGGAGATCGGTGTGAAGCCGACGGGTATTCGTCAACCGGACGTGCCGAAGTCCACTGCCTCTACCCAGGGTGAGCTATCGGCTTCTGAAGGGCATTCAGATCAAATGGCAGTAACGGTGGAAGCGCACGGTGACGGGATATCCACCGGTGGTGACGTAGAAAGCATTTGCGGAGACGTAAAACAGGCGTGCGACACGGAGGTAGATGCTGCAATGGTCATCCAGGCAGCAGCTCGGAGAGAAGGCCGTTCACTCACTGCCATCGAGCGGCTTGCCCTCAGAAGCATCGGCACGAAACCGAAAGCGCCCGACGTGCCGAGCCGACTACGTATGGCCCACGATGCCCCTCGCGAAGCCGGTAATCAGGTGCCCGCGGCAGGGGGGCCAAATCTGAAAAGAGGGGGGACCAGAATTGCCCCCCAAGAAATAACTCTTCCGAAAGAAAAAACACAAAACGCGTCGTGGCTTTTTTCAATCATGGAAAAGCTTGTGAAGAGCGGCGTCGCCAGCGATCGCCTACCTCAGTTGGCCAAGGAGGTTTTTCAAAGCCTGCGGAATGGCGCGCTGGCCAAGCACCCAACAGCTAAAGCTATCAACATTGCTGCGAAGCTGATCAGGCAGGGCACGTGGACGACGCCAAGACTTCACCACCCGGCGATGCCAGCCTGATGGCCACGAAGCGATCACTGCACGCCTGGGTATTGGGCAGGGCGGGTGAACACTCAGCGTCGCGATCAGAACTCGAACGCGATCTGCGATGCAGCCGGGTGAATCAGGTGAACGGGTGCATCCACGATCTGATCGGGCTTGGCCGCGTACAGCTCCGCATAACGAGCCTGACCTCAGAGCCGGTGGTACACGCTACGTCGAGCTTCAACGATCGCGCGACGGTCAGCCGCACGCCTGCGAGCAGTTCAGCTTCCTGCGCGGTTGGGATACAGGTGGGCCAACCCGAGACGTAGTGGAGATGCCGAGGGATCGTCGCCTCCGCAGATTCGCGTATGCGGCATACCTCTTTCGCATTACGGATCCGCGCCAATGCCTTGTGGTCGAGCAAATGAGGGGCGATGTCGCCCAGCCAGGCGCCGGACTGAAACGAAAACGAAGACCTCGCTTCAAGGGCAACCATCCGGCGATAGGTATCCTGGTTGCTCGCGCAGGCGGCGGAAGCGATCAAATCAGGCTTGGAGGCCATGATGCAGAACGAGCAGCTCACTCGGCTCATGCCGTAACGCGTGTAGGCCTCGTGCAGCTCTCGGCCGTGGCCGGCAATCTCGCCCAGTACCTCAGGCAGCGTCCATTCGATGATCGAATTCCACACCAAGCCTTGCAGGCCGCGCCGGCTGAGTCGGGTGTCTATCTTGGATACCGGCATCTTGCTGCGGCTGGAGCTTTCCTGGCGACGGATGCCAGTGACGTTGATGATGTCTCGTTCGGGAAACCGCTTCTTGAGGTAGCTGGCGATCACCGCACTCTTGAGCTCCGAGGTGCAGAAGCGCATCGAGGGCGTGCTCCAGGGCAGGATCAGCTTCACGCACGAAAGCTCAGCGTAGCGACGAACGTTGTTCTCCCAACGGCCCTCCCATCGCTCCATCATCCCGCCCGCCTCACGGCGAACGACGGCGAGCTCCCAGCCGATCGTACTCGCCAGTTCCTCGCACTTGGGGAGGCTCTGCTCCCACTCCACCGAGCCAAGATCGGCATGGATCAGCAGCCGAGGCCCACGGTGGCCAACCTGGTCGAGGTAGGCGGCCGTTGCCAGTGCACAGGCGTCCGAGTCCTTGCCGCCGCTGACGCCGATGGCGACCACGGCATCACGGGAGAGGAGGGCATCGATTTCAGCAGTTCGGGCGACGACAGACATGGGGAGATCCGCAGTTGGAAGGACCTCTGCAGGATCTCCCACTCTCCAGGAATGCAACGTTTGCATGTTTTGCGTCCATGCGGGATTGCCCTTGCATTCTCAGGAAGGGTGCCAGGGTATCGGGGTACCCCTCATGGACCTGAGACGATGGATATCCGCTACGACGACTTCGTGGACTTACTCGAGCACCTTGCTCACGCGCCGGCGAAAGACATGCCGCCAATGACCGTCACATCGGTGATCAAAAAGGCGCGAGGCACCGGCAATCCGCGCTTGCACTACGCCCGCGGCCACGTGACGGTGACGTTCCAGACACAGTATGGGCCGTTGCAGATCGGTAAGGCGTGGGTGGCCTACCCAGGTCCGGATGACGATACGACCGAGTGGGAGGTGTTCATGGCGGTCGAGCTGCACGAGCAGACCTGGTCATTTGGCGACACCCGTATTGTCGACGAGCACGGCGCCTCGGCATTGATCGGAGCGGGTGACCTGTGCATAGAGCTGATGGATGCGATCAGTTGGGTCGGCTGGGAACCCTATGTCGAAGCCACCCTGCCACCGCGTGAGGCAAGCTGGAACGCGGTCAAGGAGCAATACCCTGACATCCGGGTCGACCCCTGGGGCGCGGGGTGGGGGAAATCAGGCAGGAAAGGTAGGAAGGGCCGAAAGAACCGCAGCGGAAAAGGCCGATCGGGCAGAAAATCCGGAATGGCGCGCCGAGGGGGCAAATAATGCGCAGTAGCAACCTACAGACGATCGATGAGCCGGTGTCCTGTCCATCCGGCGGAAATCGGGAGCATTTCTTCATCAAACGGCACTACCAGGGTTCAGGCGATTACTTCGTCGACCTGGGCGGAGGCACTGCGGACAACACCAACATGTACTCGAACCTGAAGGTCCGCGATGGGAAGATTCTCTACTGCGCCGACTGCGATGAGCCGGTTGCCCAATGGCGCCCGGGTGACCTAGGTAGGGTGCTGTCGCGGCGCGTCGGTGAAGAGGGGAGGGGAGATGGATGAGCTAAAGCCTGCAGGCGCCGTCTGGCACCTGCTCCACCTGCTCCACCTGGTCTCGCTGGATAAGCCGCCGCAGGGCAAGCCGTGCAACGGATGCGGCCTGTGCTGTATTGCCGAGGTGTGCGACCTCGGCAAGGAGCTGGGTGACGAGGAGAGCTGCCGAGCTTTGATCTCGCTCGGTACCGGCCGCTTTGCCTGCGGGCTGGTGGCCGATCCTTATCGCTTTCTGCCGCCGGAGCGGTTGGTGCCTTGGCATGCGATCGACCAGCTTGCCCCGGGCGGCCAGGGCGAACAGGCCTTAAAGGCGCATTTCGCCGGCCTGCTGGGCGTTGGCCGCGGGTGTGATGCTGATGACGAGGCGATCCAGGCGTTTCAAGACGAGGCGGATGCACACCGCCAGTTGCCTCTCTTGTGATGCAACAACAGCAGGCCCTGGGCGTTTACCCCGCGCTGTCTCGCACCTAGCCCTGGAGCATCGTGGGCGGGGCGTACCCATGACCCGAATCCATATGGGGCGCTACGACTCCAAAGGTAACGACCTGGCGCAGAGTTAGACGAGCAAGACGTTCCCGGACCGGGATGCTGTTCGGTATGCAAAGGCGCCGGAGATAATCGGACTTCCACCGTTTAGATCCGAGAAGTCACGAACAAGGCAGTTGTTGTCGTTTTCGCAGGATTGGCCCTCTTGGGCTGTAAAGATGAAAAGGTTGTGCAGACCAAGCAGTGGTACAAAGACCACGACAGTGAGCGCAAAGCGCGGGTAGAGGTCTGCCGGAATGACGTAAGGGAGGAGGCCACGCCCGACTGCCAGAACGCTCTAGAGGCGGAAGCATCGGTGTTCCTGTTTGGTAAGAATCCTTCCGATAATAGGTCGCCGGATATCACTCCCCGGTAAGGCCTTGCTCTGCCAGCGGCAGACTGGCAGGCCACCGGGTGCCCACACCTCGCAAAGGGTGCGTCATCGCCAACAGCGCGGATAAGGTCTCGGCGCGCCAGCGGCTTGCTGCAGAGCCGCCGAGGCTTCGCGTGACCGGTATCTGGTGATACGCCATCAGCCCGCTATAAGCTGTCCTCCTCTCCGCGGCTCGATGGCGGCATACTGACCTGACAAGCCGCCCCCAGGAGAATCGCAGTGATCAAAAACGGTATGCCGCCGATACACCCGGGCGAGATCCTCAGGGAGGAGTTCCTGGTGCCGCTGCAGACCGACATACTGGCGTTTGCTGAGCGGCTTGGCGTTCCGGCCGCTACGATTGAGGCGGTGGTGAATGAGCGCGCGCCTGTGACGCCTGAGCTGGCGTCGAAGTTGGCTGCACTGTTCAAGACATCGGAGGGTTTCTGGCTGTCGTTACAGGCCACCTACGAAGAGAGAAGTACAGCGGTCGCCCAACAGGCTGGCGGGACCATGCCCGCGTGCGGAACGAAGCAATAGCGTATGGCATTTCGACTGCATTCCGCTGCGCAGGCGACACGCCGATATTCAGCACCCCACGATGACAGCTCGGGCGGCAAGCCATGGCCGATCTAGTCGTCCAGGCGTTCGTGGATAATCATTGGCAGGATGCACTCAACATCCACTTTGACGATCCAGGCAGGCATCCTCTCAACAGCCCCTGCAGCTGCCGCTACCTGGCGTCATTTCTCGCTCAGTACCTGTCCGAATCCGGCCCATCGCTGCAGCACGCCGTGAGCGCGAATTTCCCACTGAGCTGGGACGTTTTTCGTCTCCCGCATTGGCCCGCGTTCCTGTTCGATATCGTGCCCTCCGGTGCAGCGCGTCGATTCCTGCTTCCCCGTCTCGCGCTCGTAAGCGGGCAAGCCACCCAGCCGGCATTCGAATTGCTAGCGCGCTGTACCCTTGCTCCGATCGGTCAGCTGCGGATCCGCGAAGCAGCAACGATCGGCGAGGAGCGGGCGCCGATCGCATTCCGGCGAGACCAGGTCATCGATCAGGGCCCCGACTTCCTTGATCACGCCTATGCGCAAGGTGCCCTCCTAGGAAGCGCGACCGGCGCTGGGGGCGATGCGCCAAAGCTGCTGCTGACCCAGGGTACTCAAGGCGAGCTTTACCTGGACGGCACTCTTGCTGACGACTTGGCCGCTCGGCACTGGCTCGTCAAATTTCCCCGCAACCAGGGGCGCGCCGCTGACCAGGACGTGCTTCGTAGCGAGTACCGGTACTACCTGGCGGTGGATAGCCTGGGCCTGGAGACGATCCCTGTTGATGGGCTCATGCTCGAGGAAGGTAGGCAACCGAGCCTATGGTTGCCGCGCTTCGACCGCCGACCCGGTGCCGCGGGTCTTGAGCGGGTCGCTGTCGAGTCTATCTATTCGTTGACGGATACGCTGGTGCCCGGGAGCTACCTGGGGCACCTCGACGCTATTGAGGCCCTGGTAAGGGTGTGGCGGGCTTCCGGCCAGGACGCCGCTATTCCAGGCTTACTCGATGAGTACCTGCTGCGGGACTTGCTCAATCAGGTGGTGGGCAACACAGACAACCATGGCCGCAACGCTGCGATCTTGCGTGACGGAGAGGGCGTACGGCTGGCGCCGATCTACGACCTGGCGCCCATGGTGATGGATGAGCAGGGGGTCACCCGGGCCACCAGATGGCCGGCGCCGGTGGAGCAGGGCGGCACCATCAACTGGCGGAAGGTTTGCCAGCTGTTGGCGGCATGGGACGATCCGGAGAGGCTGTGGCTGGCGCTGAGGAAGAACGCGGAGCGACTGCGCGCGCTGCCTGATCTCCTGCAGCCGGTGCTGCCGACCAGTGCCTGGGAGCACCCCAGGATCCCGCTGCGGTGGCTAGAGGGTTACCTGCAGAAAGCAGATCTGCGATAGCGAGGCTCGGCGCCGCAGGTGGTAGGTGGGTGCGAGAAAACTCGCCGGGCGCGCCGGCGAGAGGGTAAGCATGAGGACAGGCCCGTGCGATAAGGGCCTGCTGAGGCGGGGGCTGTGGTCGGCCGGAATGGCTAGCTGGCGAAGGCCGCGGCCAGGGCTTTTGCGCGAGCTGACACCTTCAGCTGGCGCAGCTCGGCGTCTTCGATGGCGAGAGCGCTGATGAGCTCCTCAGCCAGCTGGTCGGCAGTGCTCAGATCTGCCTGGTCGAAGTCCAACTCCAGCTCCTTGTACTTGCTGTACGCGGTGACCTTCGAGGCAATCGCCTGGATGGCGAGAGGCCCGTATGCATCCGGATCCTCGTGGTAGAAGGCGAAGTCGCCGACGGCAAGGTCGCCCGCTTGGCTGTGCGCGCCATAGGCCTCGGCCAGGGTGCGAGCGTAAGCCGCCAACTGGTCATGGCTCGCCGGTGTTGCCGCTTGGCCGGCGAGATCGATCACGACTTCCGCCAGCTGCGCGGCGCTGAGGAGCGCCTCCGGCTCAAACGGCAGGATCTGCTGTTGCTTCGTCGACAAGCCCTTTACCAGGCCATCCTGGCTCATTACTTCGATGGCACCGAAGCGGGATGGCTCATCGCGATGAAAGACCAGGCGACCCGGCACGACCGTGCCCGGTGCTGTAGCGGTGGTAGGGGAGGCGAGGGTTTCGGTGGTCATGGTGAGGCTCCTGGTTGATATCTGCCCTCCACCCTGACACAGCTTTTCAGAACGCAAACGGCGGCTCCTCCGGTAGGGCTTGCGTCGAACTTTGAAATTGCTGCGAGATTCTGAAAATACCAAAACCGGAAATAGCCAATGACAACAATCTACCCATAGCTTTCGTCCACAACTCGAAAGCCTATGCCCACCTTGCAGCAGTCGTAGTCACTCATACCATCAGCGACCAACGCTGAATAGGATTGCCGGAAGCCTACCCCGGCTCTCGACCCACTTTGCGTATAAGGGGCCCATAGTTTGGCTGTATTTGAAGAAGCCACATGCGGAGAATCTCTCCTCTATAGGAATCGTCAAAGGCGGGAGCCATCTCGCTTGGCGTAAGTTGAGGGGTGAGGCGAACAATGCGTGCATCCGCCGTCGTAAGCCACTCGAAATGCCGTGAGACCATGCCAGCGGTCGATCCAATAATCTCGAACTCCTGCGCCTCATTGCGATCGAGCGGCTGTGCAGAAAACTCTATGAAGTCCACCCTGTCGCCGTCCATCTTCGCAATGGGGGCGTGTTCTTCCCAGGTTGAGTGAAATATCAGATAGAACGCCACTTGCCGCTCTAAGTCACAGAGTATCTCCTTCCCCTCAGAATAGAACGAGATGCCATTGATAATGAAATTAGCGATTCCGTCCTCGCTAATTGAATTTGGGCATTCTGGCTTTGCATGTATGCGGCATACGAGCGGGGGAACTACGCCAATTAATCGGTCGCCAAAGGCTCCGGCGATGTTTCGCTGCAAGGCCTCTGGAAACCGTAGATTTATCGTACCTTTTGGTGTCTCGAAGTCTTCTACCTTGTTTATGGTCCATTTCCCAAGCGACTGCCAATAAACGGCAATCGTGAGTGATTGACCCTTGAGATAGGCATAGCGCTTGAGCCTTGCTAAGTAATTCTTGCTGAATGTCACTGGTTGATTGAAGTTCTCCGTACGCGCGTGCTTGACCTCCACGAAGTAGCGCTCACCGGTTTTGAGCGCTACGAAGTAGTCAGGGGCTTGGACATCGGCCCCGTCATAAAGTGGAGCCGCTGTATCTTCTGGAGCAATAAGATCTGCCTGCCCTAACGAAGCCACCATGTACTCGAACATCTTCTCAGCCCGGCGGCCTATCAGAAGGCGCATATCCTCGATTCCAAGCTTGGTGGCTTCGTCAAAGGAAAACACCTCGCCAATGCGGTTAAGTGAAAGATTAAACTCCCGGCCAATATCCGCTGCCAAATCTAATGCACCAAATTTGGTTGATTGTCTTGTTACGCGTTTCATTAAGTTATTCCTCACCCAATCGTTACCTGATAAATGTAGCATGCGCATTGGATTGCGACCCGCATAAACGCTTCACAGCACCTGAACATGTCTGCTTTCAGACTTAAGCCGTCGTCTATAGGAAAACTGTGAGGGCTGCTCTTAATTGGTAACTGCCCACCGCCAACGATAGCTTTGGGTCGGACACTGACCCCTTGCGTTCTATCGGTTCTTCGTACGCTGTCTGCATCAACTGCAGGCCACCAAGATGAAACCCATAGAATCCCTCGCCCAGGAACGGGCTTTTTTCCCCCTCGAGCACTACCGCCAGGCGATCCTGTGCAAGGAGGCCTATCCCTGGGCACGACGGTACCTCGCATACCTTCCGGCGGACGCTGTTCGTGACGTGCTGGCCGCAGTGCCCGTTCACCTGCAGCCGTCCGTCCAGCTCATAGCCGAAGCTGTCCAGTGTGGTTGGTTCGTGGTGCCCAACGGCAAGAACGGGACGTTCAGCGCTCGCCAGTTTGCCGAGCGCTGGCGGATGGCCGCGGCGCTTCCGTGGCTGCCAGACATCCTGCAGCGCGCGCTACAGGCGGATGCACGGGCGCAGCGCCACCGCCCCGCGCAACGTCACACCTTCGGCGTGCGACGGATGCCCGGTTTCGTAGACCAGGCCCTGGCCCTGCCTCACCGCCTGTCTCGGCTCCCGCTCGATCACCAGGCCGGCGCCATCACGACGGAGCTCTGGTTCCAGGTACTGGCGGACGTGCACGCTGCGACCGCCGCGCTCACGGCGCAGATCGAGTGCTTTGCGCCGGCGTGGATGTGGGATCCGGCCGCGTCACTGGAGCACCAGGTCGAGCGCCTGCGGCAACACGGATGCGCGCACCTGCTGGTTGCCTACGTGTCGCAGACTCGGGACCGCTGGATCGATAGTCACGAGCAAAGGAAGCTGGAGGATGTGCTGTACCGAGGGCTACCGGTGCTGGAGTACGAACGGTGGTACCTGGAGAGGGCAGCGCGAGTGCGAGCAGAGGATGAGGCACGCTGGCGCGAGCACTTTGCCCGGATCCGCGAGCTCGCCGGCATCTTCGATGATGCTCGCAGCTTTGCTCGCATACCCCTGGCAAGGCTGGTGCGCGAGCTTTCCGGCGGCCGCTTCCTCCTGCGTCGCGAAGCAGCTTCGAACCCTGGGCTGGTGGTTACAATCTCCCCGAACTACTCGGTCGCTGCAGGAGAGGGGATAGACGAGCCATTCGCGCTCGCAAATTTCTGCCTGGCGCTTGCCGATGCGCTGGCCGATGTTCCGTGTTCCTTTCCTGGGTACCTTGAGGCGTGCCGCCAGGCGCGCGCCTCGCTCGTCGCGTTCCAATCCGACATGGATGCGCCCTGCGAACGTGCCGGCTAGCGCCTGAGACGAGCTAACTGCAGGTTCACACCCCTGGCCGGCGTGAACCTGGTCCGCAGCGGTGCTGAGCTATGCAAGGATGATGGTCATCTGACCTATAGGGGATACCAACGATGAAGGTACGCATTGAAGTAACAGCGGACGAGCTCGAGGACATGGGGTGCGACTCGGTCGAAGAGCTTGCAGCCCGCCTGCGGGAGCAGCTGGATACCGGCGTTGTGGGCGACGCCGGTGAGGCGGGTAGCGATTGGCTCGTCTCCTACGAGCTGACGGCTGAGCTCGGGAGCTAGAGAAAATGGAAATCATCCCCGCCTTCTATGCCGACATCTTTTACGCCCTGATGTGGCTCTGCGTGATAGCCAGCGTCTGCAACGCGAGTGCGTGGCTGTGGAAGCTCCTCATCAACCTGGATATCCGGCAGGACTACGCCCCGGCTCTGTGGGCGCTAGGCCTGGCGTTGGTGGCCTTGTTGCTGTGGTATGGCCAGGGCGCGCTCGGCGCTGAAGCGCCGCGCTATGAACGAGGGGAGGCGACGTTCATCACCTTCTGGATCTTGCTGTCGGGCGTCTGCCTCGTTGGGCCTTTTGCACTCCTTTTCCATCGTTCGCCGGACTCACCCAGAGGGCCCGGCGCGTAACGCTTCAAGTCGCGCGCCTACGCCTTCTGAACAGCTTGGCAATCGCCCAGGTCAAACGCTTGCCCGCCGGCCTGGAAGCTGACATCCAGGTCGGTCAATCGCCTGTAGTGGTTTTGCCTGTCCGGCAATCTCCAAATGCCACGCGGGCGAAGGGTTCCCTCGTATCGGGACGGCGGCTGCCGGGAGCTCAGTCGTTGGGTGGGCTTATCCCCTAGCCCCCCGTCAGCAGACACGCCGGTCAGGCCCAGCCCACGTCCAAAGTCTCGTTTCCTCAGATTTCCCGCCGCAGTAGGACCTTTAAGCGAGATCGGCGATCTCTATGACCTCGGTAACACGTTGCCCATAGCAAGGAGAGGTCATGGAACAAGGAATCGATCGGCTTAGAGCGGCTCTAGCGCCGTACACCACCACAGCTGCGCCACGTCCGGCTGACAGGGCGCTGGTGGTAACGGTCAGTTATGAGGAGGCGGAGGTCACGCGCGCTGTGAAGCTTGCGGACCTGGAAGATCCGGCCAAGCTCGCCGATGTCATCAACGATTTCAGGCGCGATGTGGCACTGGGTCGGGAGGGCGGTGAGGAGGAGCACGCGAAGCTGATGCGGCGCCTAGGCTCGCGCGGGTTGGAGTCTTTCAATCCAGAGCTGCATGCCGCGCGCAAGGCGAAATAGCTCATTCGGACAGGTACAGATAGTGACCGCGCCTGAGGCATCGTAAGGCGCGGCTATCGCTATTGGGGAGGCCGGCGGCCGTCCCTACTCCTCATCGCAGCGACACACCACTGAAGCCGAGCGCCATCGACAGCTGCTGCGCAGCAGAGGCGCCCAGGCGCTTCGCGAACCGATCAAAGGCATTGTCCTTGACGGTGAAGTCGACCTGGCTGGTGGCGCCCACCAAGTCCCGGGCGACATAGTCGACATCCCCCAGCTTATCGATCAGCCCCAGCTGCTTGGCCTGCTCGCCGGTCCAGATCAGGCCGGAGAAGAGCTCCGGATGACCGGCATCCTTTAGGCGATCGCCGCGGCCGGTCTTTACCGACTGGATGAACTGCTGGTGTGTCTGCTTAAGCACGTCGTTCCAGAAGACGGTCTCTTCAGGGTTCTTCGGCTGAAACGGATCCAGGAACGCCTTGTGCGCGCCGGAGGTGTAGGCCCGGCGCTCTACCCCGACGCGGTTCATCAGGTCGACGAAGCCAAACGACGCCGCCGTCACGCCAATGGAGCCGACCAGCGAGGCTTTATCGGCCACGATCTCGTCGGCGGCCGCGGCGATGTAGTAGGCACCTGAGGCGCCCAGGTCCTCGATGACGGCGTAGACCGGCACCTTCGGATGCAGGCCGCGCTGGCGCTTGATCTCGTCGAACACCTGGCCGGCCTGTACCGGGCTGCCGCCGGGCGAGTTGATCTTGAGGACCACGGCCTTGGCGCGCTCGTCATCGAACGCGCGCCCGATAGCCTTCTTCAGCGCGGCGGCGTTTGCCTCGGCGCCGTCGGCGATTTCACCCCGCACCTGGATGACGGCCGTGATCTGCTTGGCTTCAGCCGCCTCGTCGAGTTGCAGGTGCTCGACCAGTACCGCACCTGCAACCAGCAGCAGGCCGGTACCCCAGAAGGAATACTTGAGCAGCTTGAGCCGACGGGAAGCGCGCCGCTCTTTGATGAGGTCGCGGATGAGTTCGGGAAGCAGCGTGTTGTCGTGTTCGGACATTGGAACCTCGTGGCGAGTATCAGACCTCCAGTGTCGCGAGACCTGCGCCGAAAAAGTCACGAGTTTGCCCCTCGGAAGGGCGTGTACTGGCCCAGTTCCCGCCCAGGAAAGGCGTGAATCACCAGCCCAAAGAGAGGTGGCGCGCTGATACTGAACCCTTCTTCC
The DNA here is from genome assembly GCF_021106615.1 of Pseudomonas sp. PLB05. NCBI lineage: Bacteria > Pseudomonadati > Pseudomonadota > Gammaproteobacteria > Pseudomonadales > Pseudomonadaceae > Pseudomonas > Pseudomonas sp. PLB05. The sequence goes on along the minus strand of NZ_JAJOHO010000006.1, from coordinate 141,651 downwards.
AGTCGGGATTCCAGCCATGAAATACGCGCTCGAGCACAGGGACGGTCGCACCCTGCCGGTCGATCCGGCCATTTATCTCAAGGCCATCAAGGCCCGTTTGGCATGCGCCCAGGCGCAAGGTGCCAGGAGCATCTGGATCGACCACCGCGATGGGCTGTGGCATGGCAAGGCGACCCATACCGCACTGATCAACGCCTTGGAGCAACTCGCTGCAGAAGGGTACGGATTGAGTTGGGACGAGATGCGTGGCATCCAGGTGCTGCGGTTGGATGTCGATCCGAAAGTGTCCCTGGCGCCGGCGGCCGTCCGCAGCGCGCTGGGCCTGGTCGAGACCTGGGACACCACTCCCTTTAAAGCCCCGGAGCCGGTGGTTGCGCCAGTGAGCCATGGTAGCCAGATGGGCGACTACCTCCTTTTCCTGGTGCTGATTGCATCCCTGGCCGGCGCCCCCTTCGGGTTGGCACGTATGCTCGACGCGCCTACACCGGGCCCCTGGCTACTAGCCTTCTACTACGGCGTGTTTGGACAGACCCTCTACACCTGGGGCTCGGTTCTGGTGAAGGGCTTCTTGGCTGCAGAACGTTCGCGCCGGCACACGCCGCCGGCCTGATACGCCACCGGCGCCTGTCGATGGCGCCCGGTGCTGGCGGCTGGCTAGATGTCCTCTTGACGCCGCGTGCTACCGCAATGACAGTCAGCGGCCCACGTTTCGGAGGGTGAACATGACTCAACCTCGTGCACGGGCACCGGGCCCGGCTACCGACCGACCGGCGCGCGGTCAATCGGCGCCGGCGGCTGACCACGATGCGCACTCGCTGGCCCGGCAGCTCCTAGCAGAACTCACCGGCACGCCTGGTGAGCTCCAAGCCGAGCTCGAAGCAGCATCTCGGGCAATCCCCGAATCCCCTACCAAGAAGGGCGTGAATCGCCGCTTGCGTTGAGAGCTGCAGCTGCACACTAGGCGGACCGCCCGGGTCGACGCCTTTGCTGCCATGTGGGAAAGCGCGTTGATCTGGGACGGACCATTTCTATTGAGGACGGCCCCATGCTCGACCTTTACAACATGATCGGTGCACTGATCCCCACGGCTGGCCCCACCAAGGCCCATCCAGATGACGCTTACCGTGAAGGCTACGCCGCCGCGGTTGACGACGCGCTGAAAAAGGTCGACCAGGCGCCTGATGCATCCACGGCCGCGATCGCCTTCGCGCTGGAGACTGACGAGGGAATGGCCTTCCTGCGCTGCTGGAACGAAGGAGACTTCGACGTTATCCGCCGTGAATGGCCGGAAGCGCCGGATGATGTCTTCGAGGGCGCCGATCCGCTGTTCAAGCGATCGCCCTCGAAGGTTTCGGCTGGCTAGCACCCCGCCGCGCGAGGCAGCCGCTCATGCTCATCCACCTGGTACCACGGTTCATGACCTGCCCGGTCTCGGGGCCGCACGTCCAACTGATCGACCTGCGGATCGACTCCATCGGCCTGCTCCTGCGTGATCGAGTGGACCTGGCCACGCGCCGGGCGATGCCGAACAAGCGCATGGCGATCGGCTGCAGCAAGCATGGCCGCCTGGCGCGGGTAGGTCTGCTGATCGATACGCGCCGGCCGGCCCAGCCATTCACCGTGGTGTATCGCTGGGCGGTAGCGGCGGAGCAGCTGATCGTGCATCGCGTGCACTATGAGCTGCTGGGCGAGCCGGACGCCTACCAGGTCGTCTCAGACAAGATGGCGACCTGGCCGCAGCGGCCGATGGAGCACCAGGATTCGATCCCGACCTTCGTCCAGCCGCGGCTGGAGGCGACGTGCCTGGTACCCCGCGACAAGGTCGTCAACCAGCGAGTAGGAAGCAACAGGCTGCTGCTCGAGCGCGAGGAGTCGTTCCAGGTCCCGCTGCTGGATCGGGGTGATTGGTTCAAGCGGCTGAACGAGTCCCTGGGTGATAGGGCGCCACGCATCGAGGACGTCGTGGCCTGTCCGCTCGGTACCGCAAGCCAGGGGATCGATCCCTATCCCTTTGCTGGCGGCGAGGACTAGGCCGGGGTGCTAGCGAAAGATTCTTTCGGCTTCCGAAACAACTGCGAAATCTAGCAACTAATTGCGACGGCCCTGGAGGAGAAAAGCACTCAGATTCGAGGCCGGTGGTGTGCAGTGGGGCTTTCTATTGTGTCTGTGACTGTCGGCAACCGACTCAAATAATCGGCTCCCGACAGGCCCGGCGCACCGGGCTTGCCTTGGGTCCCGTTGGAGCGATCAGCGAAGATCGACGGCTCCAGCAGCAACCAAAAGATCGGCATCGGTTTTACTGATCACAGCTTGAGCTGTTCCGCAGACGAACACTGGGCCTTGCGGATGTCCGCCTTTTATCGTCACTTTGTCGAAGGCAATATTAAAAGTCACCGAGTCGACGACGATCGTCGATGTGGCTTTGTGAATTGCTACTTTGCTAACCATGGTTATTCCTCCATCGTACTCCGGCCAATCCGAAGTGTTTCTACGGGCTTGGCCCCACGTTTGACGGTGGGGCATGGGGTGCAACTGAACGATTTCCTTCTTACTTCGCCAGGTCAGGCTTTGCCGGCTTCGAAGCCTGGGACTTGAGGTAATCGACCATCACCGCGTTCACGTCCGAGGTCTTCGCCTCTCCACCGCGAGGCCAGTGGTTGGAGCCGGGCTTAGCGAAATCTGCTTTGTTGGTCATTGGAAATTTCCTATGTAGCACCAGGTGGTGAAGGCAGGGGCTGCCAGTGAGTGACATTGCTATCCCAAAATTCGAATTTTCCTTTGTTGCCGGAACCCTTGTTCCAAACGGCACACTCAGAGATCAGCCCGCGACTGTGATGCTGGACGGCTACGATAACCACCAATCCATCAAGCTCGTTGCCTGGCTTCTTCTCGCTGTACTTGATCCATTCACTCACAGCTTTTTCCTTTATCAGTTTGCAGGATTGGCCAGCGTTTCGCGTTTCGCAGTGCTGTCCGCGGATACCGCCGTCGACCAGGTCAGCCGCTCGCCAGTAATCAGGGCTGCACCTTGCTTAGCCCCGCGCTCGGTGCGATAGAACCGCGGTAGCTCATCGAAGTGCTTGCCGCGTCCCGACCATGCGCAGTCGAGACGGTGGTGGCCTTGGGCATCACGCTTGATCCACAGGGCAATCCCTTTCTCGGTTTTGGCTTCAAGTCTGCTCACGACGCGGCGTTTTCCTAATCGGTGGTGATGTTCCGGCAATGAGGGCAAGCCCATACAGTGTGCCCATCCTTCAGGTACTGCTGCGAATAGTTCGCCGTGCCTACCGGGCAGGCTGGACAGGCTCGAAGTTTCCCACAGCGATTAACGAGAACTTCTTCATAGCCGCCCAGCTTCATGGCCATCACGAAAGGCGTAATCACTGGATCGCGGGGGCCTCGGTTTGGATCGCTCATCGTCGCGGCGCATCGTTGCCGGCCTTGTTCAAGGAGCGCGGTCGACATCTGCATACAGAATTTTCCTCGGGTTCGTTATGGACTCAGCGTCTCACGGGTCGCCGGAAACGCAAGGCCATGATCGGGCACCAATCAGCGTGCCAGCAGGCCACTCATGAACATATGCTCGGAGGGCAACGGCCATGGTCGAAATCCCAACGCTGTCCCGGCTTTTTCCCATACGCCAGTAGCTTGGAACCTTTCGCCCCCCCTGGACACCGCCCGGCCGGATCGCAGCTGACGCTACGCCTTTGTAAGATTCTTACACGGTGGAATGCCGGACAGCGTCCCAACGCGCTCAGGGGCTAGGCCTCGGCCGCCTAGTGCAACTGAGCGATCTCGCGCCCCGGATCGCACGAGCTGCTTGAAGCGTCTTTTGAATGCCAAGCGCGTGAAGACCGGCGCCCAGGGCACTATCTGGTTGGGAAGCGGATGGATCCCCTCGAGTGACGGCCACGGGGGGCCTGGGGGTAGCAGGTCGCGGCGCTCGGTTGCCATCAGCACCAGGTCTGCCTCCTTGATGCTGGCCGGCATCTGCGCAGCAATCCCGAAGCGCGCGGCGATGGCCATCCAGATCCGCGCCTCGATCACCTTGAAGCCGGGCAGCAGGTCCTTGAGAGGACTCACCATGTCGCCCACATAGGCCTCGGCGGCATCATGCAGCAGCGCGTGAAGCGCATCCGCTGGCGGCACCAGGTGGCTGGCCAATACGCTGTGCTGGCCAACGCTGTAGTGGGTCTGGGTGTAACCCGCGAATCGGCAGATGTTCGCCAGTGCATGGGCGATGTCTTCCAGCACCACCATGTCGGCTTCAGGGGCCAGCAGGTCAAACTGCTTTCCAGACTGGGTGAGGATCCAGCTTGCGCTCATGCGCTACTCCCGTGAGGCAAAAGACCAGGTAGTGGCCAACGTAACCCATCTCCGTCGACGCGCTAGTGCCAATACCCGCCTGTGGCGGGGCCTCAATAGCGAGGGCGCTCCTCCGCCCGCGCAATGCTCCCCGCCGCGGGATCGTGGACCGCAGCCGACGCTCAACCGGCGAGCTGGGCGCAGCGCAGTGCCAGCTTGTGGTGGTAGTCGGCACCGGTGCAGGTGCGCTCCAGGCGGATAACTTCGTCGAGCGCCACGTCGCGCCCGCTGCATTCGGCGGCGGCCCGGGCCAGTGCTGAGCACATTCGGACGACATAGCCGGGCGCGAGATATTGCGGATCCCGTGCGAGATCCCCCTTCGTGGTACCGCGAGCTTGTAGCGCCCGTTTGATGATTCCCGCATACGGTTCATAGTCCATCTGGGGCACGATCCTTTCCTTCAAAGTTTCCGCGTAGCGTAATGCGGTCCGTACCAGATGACGTCCGCCGGCGGCACGCGTGGCCTTCTGCGTCTTTTCGATCACGCGGCGAAGGCCATCGCGCGCAAGAGTCAGGCTGGTCGCCTCTCCGTCCGTGGCTTCGAAAAGCGCGTACAGAATACCGTCGGCTTCCTGCAAGGCATCCAGGTCCTCGGCCGACACGTAGATCGTTGCGCCGCTCATGGCTGGTCCGCCCGGGTGTTCTGGGCTGTGTTCATCACTAAGCGGCGACGGTGCTGCATCGCCTCCACCGTTGCGCCTTGAAATGAGTCGTTCACGTCGTTCTTCTCCTGAGCAATGGGTGTTGCTCCGATCGGCCAGGCGTCGCCGCCACCGGCCGAATCGGTGACTTGACGCTATGCCGCAGCTGTTCGCCGCGGAGTGGCCACTGCGGCGCGCCAGGGGTCGTTGGCCCGGGCAATCGCCGCCATGTGCGGCGGGGAGACGCTGTTGCCGCACATGTGGACCTGTTCGGACTTGGTGAACGGCTCGCCGTCGTGGCCAGATTCGATCTGGTAGGAGTCCGGGAAGCCCTGGGCGCGGTACAACTCTCGCGGCTGCAGCATGCGCAGGCCGATGTCGACCACGACGTAGGGGGTGCCTTGAATCGTTACCGTGACGAGCGCAAGGCGGTCTTTCGTCGTGACGGTGGGGGAGGGCTCATCCGGCCGACTGGTGTTGTCCGCACCGTAGTAGCTCATCAGGAAGGCGGCGACGCGCAGGGCACCGGCTTCGACTTCGGGCGAGAGCTGCAGCTCGACCACCGAGGTCTTGCCGCCGCCGCCAGCGGTGATGGTCGGCGCCGGCTCGTCGATGCGTTGGCCAACGGAGCCGCCGAACTGCCGGGACAGGAAGGCGGTGATCGCGCCGTGGTGCTGGCCGGAGGCACTGATGGTGTGCAGCGGCTCCTCGAGTGAGCGGGCATCGCAATTGCCGCGCAGATGGGCGAGGGTGGCCACCGCCAGACGCTGTTGGCTGCCCGTGTTGGTGATGGTGGTCATCGGCCGCTCGACGCTGTGTGCAGGCGTGGTGTTGAAACCGCCGTTCGCCTGTTCCAGGAACGCCGTGCAGACGCCCATCGCATGTGCTGCGCCGGCGGGGCGCTGGCAGTCACCGCCACTGGTGATGGTGGGCATCGGCTCATCGGCAGCGGCGCCGGCGGAGTCGAAGCGGAATTTCACCAGGTGCGCAGCCGCGACCGCGTGCTTGATCCCACCGGCCATCACCGTGCCCAGCGGCTTGTCCAGGCCCGGTACGCGCGGTTCCTGCCCCTGGCGCTCGCCGTAGCCCACCGATACGAGGGTCGGCGCCACCACCGCGCGGTGGTTCTCGGTCAGGATGCTCCCCAGCGGGGCGCCGGCGTCGGCAGGATTCCCTGCATAGGCCGGGCCTCCCAGGCCGATCAGCGTGGGGCTGACCAGCATCTGCTCGCCGCGGTTGGCGCACGTCACGGTCGGCAGTGGCTCACGCGGGTCGTGCACCCGATCAGCGCCCTGGTGGGTAGCCGGCGCGATGATCGGGCTTGCCACCGCGAAGGATCCGCCTCGAGGCCAAGCCGTGATGGTGTGCAGCGGCTCACCCACCGAGACGGCCGCCTCTCGGGACCAGTTGGCGATCGGCACGATGAAGGGATCAGCCGACTCCAGGACGAATTTGCGCAGGCCCTTGGCGACGCGGCGAAGTGTGGCCGCGGCCAACGGCTTTTTGCGCTTGAAGATCGACGGGCACGGGACTGACCAGTCGATGCACTCCGCGGCGACGCGCAGCGGCTTCTGTCCCTTGGCCGGCTTCTTGGCGTGGGTCTGTGCTGGCCAGACGATCGGCTGACCGTCGCAGCGAGCGATCATAAACAAGCGCTCGCGGCTAGTCGGCGCGCCATAGCTGGAGGCACGGCCCACCTCCCACTCGACTTCGTAACCCATGCCCTGCAGCAGTTGCACGAACCGGCGCCAGGTTTGCCCCTTGCGCTTGGGGTCAGGCACCAGAAACTGGTTGTGGACCGGCACCTGCTCACCGACGTCAGCTACCCGGTTCACGAACTTCTTGGGCTTCGTCGGGTGAGGGATACGGTCCAGGGTCACGACCCGGCCGGTTGCAGGGTCGCGCTTGGCGATCAGCGGGCCCCACTGCAGGATCTGCTTCACGTTCTCGAGGCTGATAACCCGTGGACGCTTCTTGCCCGCCCATTTCAGGCCTATCCAGCTGAGGTTGCGGATCTCGTGCTGCCGCGGCTGGCCGCCGGCCGCCTGGCTGTGGTGGGTGCAGTCGGGCGACATGTGAAACCAGCCTACCCGGCGGCCGCCACATTCCGTGTCCGGGTCGCCGTCGAAGACATCGGTGGTGAAATGCCGCGCCGCCGGATGGTTGGCGGTGTGCATGCTGATGGCTTTTGCAGAGTGGTTCTTCGCCACGGCGACCGGGCGTCCCAGGCCCATCTCGAGCCCGGTACCGGCGCCGCCGCCGCCACAGAAGAAGTCGACGACGATCTCATCTTCCTGGGCGGTGAAGCTCAGGCTGTACTGAGTCTTGAAGTCGACAGGTGGTTGCTTGCGGGGAAATGCGGTCATGGGGAGGAGCCTCAATGCGTCGAGGCGCCAGCCGCCTCATGACGCCCATCCTCCAGGCATCTCTAAAAACGCAAGCTCATGCCCTTTCCAGAGAAAGCCGCCCAGAGAAAGGCGGCGATCCCAGTGCCCGAAGGCGACGACGAAAGATTCTTTCGCCGAGCGCTGCTAGGGCGTCGTCACCTTGGCGCGGACCGTCACAGGTCTGGACTCCACCGTCTTTATCTGCAGCGGAGTCGTTGCAGTGGGCGCATCGTTGATAGCCCGCACCAGCACCGTCACCCTTGCAGCAGCCGAATAGGCACCCTCGGGGTCGCGTGCCCGGTAGGTGAAGCTGGCTGTGCCATTCCAGTCCTTGGCCGGCTCGAAGCGCAGATTGGCGCCCTGGATGGTTGCGATACCCACGGTCTTGAGTGGCGGAGAGACCAGCTCGAAGTAGGAGGGCGGCGCCGAGTCGATGTCGGTACCTGACAGTGTCGTCTCAACCGGCGTGTCCTCGTCCGTGGTCAGGGAAACCGGCTGGACGACGGGCGGATCATTCACCGGCATGACGACGATGGTGACCGTGCCGGTACCCGACGTGGCACCGCGGTTGTCGGTAACCTGGAACGTCAGCGTTGTGGTGCCAGACCAGTCGGCCGGCGGCCAATAGGTGATGGTCGAAGTGCTTTGAGTGATGGAGCCGACGCTCGGCTGTTGGAGGATCGTGTATCGGCTGATACTGCCGTCCGTGTCCACCGCTTGAAGGCTGAATTGACCTACGGTGTCTTCGTTCAGGGTAGCGGTTGAATTCAGGGCCGTCGGCGGCGAGTTCGGGATGACGCGGGTGATCTCACACATGTTACCGGTGTAGTGAACATAGCGCGCGGTAACGACATAGCTTCCGTAAATCTGGCGGGCAGAGTCGAGGCACTCTTTATCGAAGGTTGCTTGGTAGCCAGCGGGCCCGCCTTTGGACCTCACATCCGCGTCGGCCGCTTCATTCCACCGCTTGCTGAAGCTGGCATAGGTATCGTTGTACTTAGGGATGTCTCCTTGCCAATAGTCCCACCCGCCTTGATCGGGGCAGCGTCCCACGTTGGTCCCGTACTGCCGATAGACGGAGATGATGTGGTTCTTCCAGCCGGCGTCGAGCCCGCCTCTCCAATACCCGGGGGAGTTCGAGTCGCAGATGAAGGAGTTCTGGCTGAAGGTCGTGCCGACCTCGTCCGCACGTGATAGCGCGCTGAAGAGGCTGACCAGCAGGAGTAGGGCCGCAGCGACGATCGTGATCGGTGCAGGTGCGGTTGGGCGCGAAGGCATAGCCACCTCGGCATAGGGGAGTAGGACAAGTAAACGGGACATGGGATAGCCCTGGGGCGTGAGTTCACGCCGTGGAAAGGGATTCAACGGACCGTTCCAGACGTACGGGCGTCGATGAAGTCGAGGATCCGATTGATCCTCCACATCGCGTGACGACGTGAGCCCGGCATCGATCGAGGTGTTTTTCGCATCGCTCGGACCAATAGCCGTCCAAGTTGAGCCGCCGGCCGATCCGAAAGCTCCAAGGCCTCGAAGGCATCCGCTGCGTCCTGCAGCTGCAGGAAGTTGGCGACGTAGCACCAACGCGTGGCCAGGCGAAAGCGCCTGGTGGCGGGCTGGAAGAGCAGGTAGACCCGCTCGCCGCCGGCGGTGAAAGAGCTGCGTAGTACTTCCATAGGGCGCCTCACATGACTGGGTCAGTCAAGGCTATGTCCTATCTCCAGAATGCAAGGCCGGCTCAACGTCACTGGATGACCCGGGCACGCGTGGTCACTGGCACCGACTCTTTGGTTCGTATCTCCAACGACACCTCGGTGAGCGCTGGGGCGTCATTCACTGGCCGCACGGTGACGGCGACCACCGCCGGCGAAGACCAGGCGCCAGCGGTGTCCTGGGCGCGGTAGGTGAACTGGGTGGCGCCGTTCCAATCCTTTGCCGGTTTGAATGTGGCGTTGGCGTCGGCCAATGTGACCTGGCCGACCGCCGCCGGCGGCACGGCGACGAGTTGGAAGACGGTCGGAGCAGGTGAGTCAATGTCCGTTGCGGACAACAGCACGCTGGCCTGGGTGTCCTCATCGAGGATCAGGCTCTTCGCCTCGGCGACAGGGGCATCATTCACCGGCCGGATGGTGATCGACACGGTGGCCACGTTCGACCAGGCGCCGCTGGGGTCCTGGGCGCGATAGGTCATGGACGTCGTGCCATTCCAGTCAGCTGCAGGCGTAAAGACGACGGTGTTCCCGGCGAAGCGCGCGGTACCCGCTGCAGCAGGCGCTGCATTGACGATCTGGTAGGTGAACGTCGAGTGGTCGTCGGTGACTGGCAGGGCGCCGCTGACCGGCGTGTCCTCATCGCCGGCGATCGCCAGGTTGGCGGCTACCGGCGTCCGGTTGTAGCAGGTGGCGGTATCGGTCCAGGCGGACTCATTGCGCCGGCTGCCGTCGCTGTAGACGTCATAGGTGCGGCGCTGGGTCCAGGGTCCTGTTGGGGTCGCAGCCGGGCAGGCGAGCTGCCGCGTCTCCGATGCGCTCGAGGAATAGACCGCGGTGCAGGTGTTGCCCGTGGTGGTCCAGCCGGAGTCATTGCGCTGGCTGCCGTCGGACCACACCTCGTAGGTCCGCCGCTGGTTGATAGTGCCCTGGGGCTGCGTAGCGGGGCAGTTCTGGTATCGGTACTCGGTCTGGGTCGAGTTGTAGACGGCCTGGCAGGTGCGGCCGGTTTCGCTCCAGCCTGAATAGTTGCGACGGCTGCCGTCGGACCAGAGCTGATACGTTCGACTCTGGGTCACCGATCCTGCGGGCTGGCTGATGGGGCAGTTCGTTTGCTGGCTCTCGGACTCGGTCCGAACGTAGAACACGTTCGCTGCCTGGCAGATCGCCCAGGTATACGCAGTGCCTCCGCTGTCTGGTTGCGATGATGAAAATGGTCCTACGAAGTAGCGCCTTCCCTCTCGCTCGACGATCGCGGATCCATCACCTCCCCACTTCGATCCCGGCCAGTCATCCCAGACCATCCACGAGGCGTCCGGCGGACCGAGCACTGCGGTGTAGCCGTTTGCCGCGGAGCGGGTCGTGAAGTAGCCATAGGAGCAATCAGCGCCTGACATCAGCTCCGGGTGATAGCCCTGCGTCGGCGGGTTGGGATATGCCATGCCGTAGTTGGGCGACACGAGTGCGCCGCCAGCGGACAGTGCGATCAGCAAACGACGGATCATGTTCACTCCCCCTATGGAGCGGTCAGCGGATAATCACTGCCCGTGTGGTCACCGGCAGGGATTCCTTCGTCCTTATCTCGAGCGAAACATCGGTCAGCGCAGGCGCGTCGTTTACTGGCCGCACGGTGACAGCCACCGCCGCCGGCGCCGACCAAGCGCCAGCGGTGTCCTGGGCGCGGTAGGTGAACTGGGTGGCGCCGTTCCAATCCTTGGCCGGCTTGAAAGTGGCCGTGGGTCCGGCGAGGGTGACCTGGCCGACCGCGTCCGGCGGCACGGCAACGAGCTGGAAGACTGTAGGGGCAGGAGAGTCGATGTCCGTTGCCGACAGCAGCACGCTGGCCTGGGTGTCCTCATCGAGGATGAGGCTCTTCGCCTCGGCGACAGGGGCATCATTCACCGGCCGGATGGTGATCGACACGGTCGCTACGTTCGACCAGGCGCCGCTGGGGTCCTGGGCGCGGTAGGTCATCGACGTCGCGCCATTCCAATCAGCTGTCGGCGTGAAGACGACGGTATTACCGGCGAAGCGCGCGGTGCCCGCGGCTGCAGGCGCCGCGTTGACGATCTGGTAGGTGAAGGTCGAGTGGTCGTCGGTAACCGGCAGTGTGCCGCTGGCCGGCGTGTCCTCGTCGCTGGCGATCGCAAGGTTGCCCGCGACGGGCGTCCGGTTGTAGCAGGTGGAGGTGTCGCCCCAGGCCGACTCGTTACGATGGCTGCCATCGGTGTAGAGGTCATAGCTGCGGCTCTGGGTCCAGGTGCCGCTCGGCGTCGCGGCCGGGCAGCTCAGCTGACGGCTCTCCGATCCCTTGGACGAGTAGATCGCGGTGCAGGTATTGCTGGTCGTTCTCCAGCCGGAATAATTGCGGCGACTGCCGTCCGACCACACCTCATAGGTCTGCTGCTGGGTGATGGTGCCCTGGGGCTGCGTCGCCGGGCAGTCCTGATTGCGCGACTCGGTTTGCGTCGAGTTGTAGACCGCCTGGCAGTTGCGCCCTATTTCGCTCCAGCCAGAGTAATTGCGGCGACTTCCGTCGGACCAAACCTCAAATGTGCGTTGCTGAGTAATTGAACCGTTGGGATGAGTCGCAGGGCAGTTGGCCTGCTGTGTTTCCGACTGGGTGCTCTGATAGGTCGGACCAAAGTCACCGCAAAGCTCGGACATGTACGTCCCAACGAAATTTTCGTTGGTCAGTGCCCCCGGCCGATAGGTCTTTCCATCAGATGCTACAAAAGGCCCTGGATGCTCAGGGTTGTAGCGACTCACGATCGATAATTCCTGACCGTCGCGGAAGACCCGCACATAGATAATGGCGTTGTAGTCGTCAGGCTCCTCCGAATAAAAAGTCCCCCTATCAAACCGACACGTGTCGGCCAGCGCCGTACCGCCTACGAGCGCTAGAGCCAAGAATAGAAGCGCACGTAGGCTAGGGGTCGTAGCTCGACGTTTGGGGAGAAACCAGGAGGTCAGTGGCATGAGCGAGGTCGATGATTGTTCGTACCTTGACGTTACCTCCGGCCCGGCATGCTAACGCCGCCAATTCGCTCCCAAAAACGGCTTGGATAGCATCGTTTCACAGCTGAAATTTGGACGAGTTGCAATTTTCAGAAGGCTGGCACGCTGTAATTTTCTGAAGAGAGCTACCGATGTCCGCCAACCACTTCTCCGCCGCTACACGCCGCATGTGCGGCCACACCGATAACGCGTCCTTCCACTACCACTCCAGCAAGGCCCGGCAGGACGAAGAGCGCTACGCGCGCTACTCGCTATGCAGCGATTGCTCCAGGCTGTTGCGATCGGCCTGGACAAGCGCGTCGGCGGGGAAGGATGTCGCCGATTCGGGACTCCCTGACCTGTGGGGTGGCTCTGCCAAACAGCAGGCCTGGGCGGACCGAATTCGCCGCTCGCGGCAGCAGCTGGTTTCGGCCTTCCGCGTTCGCGCTGCGGCGACGCAAGAGCCGCTACTTGAACTGGCGAGCCTCACTCTCGACCTGATGTTCCGCATCCAGGATCCGGGCTTCTGGATCGCGTCCGAGAAGGCTGGCTTTCACGTCGACTCGCTCAAGGTCGATATGGAGCTGCTGCTGAAAGGCCGGCTTTCGCCGCTGGATCGCACAATGGCCGGCTCGGTCATCGGGTACTGGCTGCAAGCTGATTGGTCGGCCGTCAGCTCAATAGCACGTGACGTCAGCGATCGAATCAAGCCGCGGATTGCAGGGGACCAGTCAGGGGAGACGCCCGCGTTCATGCAGACGGCTTAAGGTGGCGCGCCCGGTATCACCGAGGAGACGCTGGTGTGGGATTAGGAGCGACTTGAGCTTTGCCGGCACCGCGCCGACGCGACTCAGGTGTTCCTGCGAGAGGGTAGTGGTAGGCCATCCCTGGCCGGAGTAAAGCTATTCCTGGTCGACGTTGTTGCCTTTGCGCCCGTCCGGGTTCGCCCGAACATAGGGCGTCCCATTGCGGGTCACGATCCCGAAGTCCGGGTGCTTCCCTGCTTCGACCTCCCGCACCAGTTGGGGCCGCGGGACATTGCCCCGGCCCGGGATGGTGTAGGACTGGTTCTCGCCGTTCTTGCCGTCACCGTTGCCGCGAATGTGCTTGGCCATGCTCAGTCCTCCCCGAAATCGAAGACAAGCTGTGGCTGTGGCAGGCTGCGGTAGTGCTGGCGGACGTTCTCCCAACGCCCAAGGCGGAAGCGCCGATAGCGGTGGACGAACACGGTTTTGATGCGAGGAATGCGCCGAATACGGCGACGTCTTACGATGTGGCTCATAGTCTGTAAATCCTAAAGACAGACGTTATCGGAGGGTGAGCGATCCCTCAGCCGTCATCAAAACGCGTTGACGTGATAATCACGCGAGGCGTTAAATACGGCCTTCCGAAGTGCTGCTCACCAGTGTCATTTCGGAGCCACGGGTGGCTGCGGTGCGCCGTCGGAAGCTAGTCGCAGTCCACCCGTATCCTATCTCCAGGGGAGCCTAGGCCACCCTCATCTCCGGCATCCATGCCAAGCCAACTCGTTCCGAGGTGGCCCTTTATCATCACATCCTACGTTTAGTGCCTTCTGCCATCCACAACACAAGCAGTGGGGTTGTTGTGCTAGGTCATGGTGTTGACCTATCACACTAGTATTAGGGCGACAGGATAAGCCCTCCTCGCTAGGGGAGACAGTCTTGACATAGGGGTGTTTCGCCGTCCCAGGCGATGCCGGGAAGTCGCTATATATGGTGTTGTTGGGAGTCAACGCCCACTAGATGTGGATTTGATGCGTTTCAGGCTGTGGATAAGACGTGGATAACGTGTTCAAGGATAGGGGATATCTGTGGGGACCGAACCAGCCTGATGCGCATGGATTGCGAGGTAAGTTTAGGGTGGTCAAATAACGTACAACTTGCCAATTGCGATGGCTTGAAATTGTCAGGGGATATACCGGGCCGCTATAAGCAATCGCTCGTTCAGAAGAAAACGTTCGATGGCCGCTGCGACGTTCTGCCCCGGCGTACAGCTGCTTAGGCCGCTCCACACCATTCCCGCCGGTTCGCCCCCGCCAAGGGCGCAAACTGCGCCCATTTCGATTCGACGTAATGACAACCTAACTCCAACGCCACCATGCATAGGAGCTTGGGTCGTGTCTCAAGAGAACGAAGTCCTCGAACGCATTACCGCCGCTTTTCGCTGCGCCTTCCCCGTCGTGGCCCTCAAGACGTTCGAAGTTGCCCGGGCGCGCGCTGCGGTCAAGAAAGTCGCTGCGGACCTGGGCCGGCATTACCACGAGATGCCCTTCAAGCTGGTACCGGACCCGGGCCAGATCAAGCAGATCGCAGAGGGCCCTGACGCAAAGCGGGGCGTGGTGATCTTCGATCCGTATTTTCAGGACCGTCAGCGAAGCTCCAGCGAAAACCTGCCTGCCCTCAAGGGCAGCCTCGGGGTCCTCGAAAAATACGGCGTCAGCTACGTCATCGCCGGGCGAGAGGGGCTATCGGAGGAGTTCGTCTACCACATCGACCTGCCGCCCATGTCCAGGGCGGAAGTCATCGCCGTCATCAAGACCGCGGAGCAAGACGTGCAGCGGTCGCTCAATGGCGGCCGCGCCACGGCGAGCGGCGCGGAAGCGTCGATCTTCACGGAAGAGGAACGTGGCGTGGTCGCGAACCACGCGATGGGGCTGAGCCACACCCAGATGCGCAACGTCTTCATCCTGGCGGCAAACAGCCGCCGCAATGGGAAGGAGTACCTGTCGGAGATCCGCCGCGAGAAGCACCACATCCTGCGCGAGGTTGGCCTGGATGTCCTAGAGCCGGTAGAGATCGACACCGTCGGCGGCCTGGAGCCACTCAAGCGCTTCCTGCGCGGCCGTAAGGTGGGCTGGGAGAAGAACCTGCCTCTCAAAGGCGTGCTGCTGGCTGGCGTGCCGGGCGGTGGCAAGACACTCATGGCCAAGGCCGCCGCCGGCGTCTTCGGTACCACGCTCGTGCGCCTCGACATGAACCGTTTCTACTCCAAGTACCAGGGTGAGACCGAGCAGCGGTTCCGTCAGGCCCTGCAGACGATCGAGCAGATAGCGCCCGTCACCGTGCTGATCGACGAGATCGACAAGGCCTTCGCCAGTGGCGAGGCGGACAACGAGATTTCGCGCCGCCTGCTCGGTAGCTTCCTGTACTGGCTGCAGGAGCGCCGGGAGCAGGTCTTCATCGTCGCTTCGGCAAACCGGGTCGCGGCGCTGCCGCCGGAACTGATGCGCGCCGGCCGTTGGGACCGCTGCTTTTTCATCGACCTGCCGAGCGCAGACGAGCGCGAGGCCATCCTGAATATCCATCTGCGGATCGCCGAGTGCCAGGCAGAGGATCTGGATCTTCCTGCGCTGGTGAGCGAAAGCGATGGGTATACCGGCGCCGAGATCGAGCAAGCCGTCACCGATGCGCGGTATCTGGCGGCCGAGCACGACGCTCCGGTAGGCCAGACCCTGCTGCTGCAGGCGCTGGCGGACATCAGCCCTTCGAGCGAGACCCGCAAGGCCGACATCGACGCCATTCGCCGCCTTGGCGAGGACGGATTCACGCGCGCCAACACACTCGACCCAATCGTCGAGACGTACGGCGGACGTGCCCTGGAACTGGGTTAAGAGGAGTTATCAGACATGAGCCATATCGTGAAAGGGAAGGTTACGGTCGCCTACAGCGACGCAGTGGTCTTCAAGACTGCCCTGGCTGAGCTGGGCATCGTGCTGACCAACGAAAGGCTGTACCGGGTCATGGTCGGCTACACCACGGAGCGCTACGACCTGGTGCTTCAACACCCGGAGAGGCCGCAGTTCCGTCTGGGCTTCAATCTCGAGCACGGCCGCTACATGCCCTACCAGGAAGACTACGGTGACGTGGGAGAGTGGACGCGCCGGGTTAGCGCAGAGCTGGCCGATATGTACCTGGCGCAGCACTACGCCGCAGCCCTGCGTGCCGAGAATTACCAGGTGGAGATCCGGTGGGAGAACGGCCATTTGGAAGTGATTGCCGAGGAGGCAGTATGGTGAAGCGCGTAGTGGTGACGATCAAAGCGGCAAAGGTGACCGCCGACTTCCAGGGCTTTGAGGGCAAGACGTGCGAGGACCTGGAGCATCGGCTGCGGCTGGAAGGGACTGAGGTCACCGAGGTCGAGCTGAAGCCGGAGCGTGCATTCGAGCTGCAGGCCGTAAGCACCCAGAAGGTCATCTACTGACGTCGCCGACTACCTACCGCATGGTCTACTCATGAAGAAAAGACACCACTGCACCCTGATTGGGATCGCAACCCTGCCGCCGGTTGCAGCCTGTCTCGCGCTCAACTGGCTTGGCTGGCCATCTGCATCGGTCATCGATCAGCATGTACGACTCTGGGTCTTCGGATCGTTGGCTGTCGTCTGCGCCATTGCCATCCTGTTGTGGCTTGCTAGCGGAGACTTTGGCGCATGGATTTACGGTCCAGTGATCGGCCTTTGGAGCTCCCTGGTATTTGCCGCAGCAACCGATCTTCCTGCAGGGATGATGGTGTTCCTCGAGGTATGCGCCGCGCTGGTGATGCTCGGTGGGCTGATCTTGGCGCTTGCCGATCACTGGTCGCCAACGGCGCCCAGTAGAGCCGCGGGGCCTACCGAGGTCGAACCCCAGCCTGTTAATGCTATGCCGGCTTCAACCCAGCCGGTTGAGCCGCAGCTGCTCCAGCAGCCTAACGCCGCGCCGGTGGATCAGCGCGTCGGTGTCGAACAGCCCGCGGCTGCAGCTATGGATACCGGCCATGTAGGGCGCCGCCTGTTCCTCGACGAAGGACCGCAAGCATGACCTGCTCCGTGCATCAGCAATCTGCCGGTGGCCGGGCCGCAGCGCCCCGGCGCATCGTGATATCTGCAGGGACCGTGACCACCTACCGCATGGTCTACTTATGAAGAAAAGACACCACTGCACCCTGATTGGGATCGCAACCCTGCCGCTGGTTTTGGCCTGTCTCGCGCTCAACTGGCTTGGCTGGCCATCTGCATCGGTCATCGATCAGCATGTACGACTGTGGGTCTTCGGATCGTTCGGCGTCTTCTGTATGGCAGCCTGGGTGTGGTGCCTTGACCACGACTACGACTCCGCAGTCTATGTTCCAACGACCGGTGCTTGTTTCGCAGTTGGACTGGCCTTAGCAACCGATCTCTCTCCAGCGCTGATGGTGTCCTTCGAGGTAGTCGCCGTAGTGGTGATGCTCGGATCCCTATTCTTGGCGCTTGTTGATCACTGGTGGACACCTGGCCCTGGTGGGGCCGCAACGCCTATCGCGGAAAAACCCCAGCCTGTTCGTGCTGTGCAGGCCTCACCTCAGCCAGTTGCGCCACAGCTGCTCCAGCAGCCTACCGTCGCGCCGGAGAATCAGCGCGACGGTACCGAACAGTGCGCGGCCGAAGGGATAGGGATGGATACCGGCCATGTAGGGCGCCGGCTTTTCCTTGATGAAGGAGCGCAAGCATGACCCGCTCCGTGCAGCGGCAATCTGCCGGCGGCCGGACCGCCGCACCCCGGCGCATCGTGATATCCGCAGGGACGGTGACCGGCTTCCAGGACGAAGTGAGCTTTGCCGGCCTGCAACTCGAGTCGTTTGAGCGCAAGCGGGTTTCCCACGTGGTACCGGCCGGCGCACTGAAACGGCTTTTCTTCGGCGCCATTCGCAGCGTAGCAGGAGAGTCGACGAAGCTTGCCACCTGGACCAGGACCTGGCGGTGCGCCTGGCTCGTTCTAGTCGACGAGAAGCGGTATGGCCCGTTCATTGAGCGGCACGAGGCGATCGCCTTCGAGAAGCAGCTGATCAGGGCCCAGGGCAAGCACCTGCCACGAATTGATCAAGAGGCTGGAGCATAGTGGTGACCCGACTGCACGTGTTCTGTTTCGCTCTGCTCTGCTTCACTACGTCGTCTGTGCTTGCCGCACTTCCAGATCTGGAACCACGTAGTCAGCCCAGCTTCGTGGCCAGTAAGGCGTATTTCATCGCCGACGATCAGTACCTGGTGGCAACCAAGCCTGATGGCGCAGACGAGGTTCGAATCTGCCCAGGGCATTACATCGAACGCGCCAGCGGACCAGTGTGCCGTGTCCTGGATCCTGATGGGCTCAATCACTTTCTCGGCGGGACGGTCACCGGCGAGATCTTCACCTTGGATGAAACCGTGCAGCGCCTTTCCGGGGGTAACGGGAGCTTCAAGGAGATGACTCGCTTGCGGGGGGACACCCCGGGCTTCCTATTATCCGTCGCCTATCCCTCTACCACCGGGCCGCAGATGCAGAAATCGTTAGGGGACATCGCCGTAGCGATACCGACCGTGGCGGAAATTGCCGGCCGCTCATTTGCCATCACGTGGTTCCTGGGCGGTATGGGTCTCGTCTTGCTGCTGACTGCTGGCATTTGTGGCCACCTCTGGTGGGAGACTCGACGCGAAGCCTTGCAGCGCGGTCTACAGAACCCCTTGATCCAGGCGTACGCTACAGCAGCGCGAGCGCAGTCTGCAGCGTCTCAGACGACGAGCGCACCAAGGCCTCTCACACATATTGCAGCGGAGCAGACTAGCTCCAGACCGTCCGCGCCGATCGTTTCTCCGAGGGAGGCGCCAACGCCTCCCTCGGTAACGCCCAACAGCGATATAGCGCAGTCTGGACGCAAGCTCTTCCTTGACTGATAGGGCGTGTCGGGTGTGAGCCTGAAACCCCTCTGGACCGTGCGTTTGGCGCGTCGTAGAATCACCGTTCTTGATCTGCAACATGCGTTGCGGTCCAGACGGCCATCCGGCCACCCTCAGCTGCTCTGCAGCACTCTCCCACCCATACGGGCCAATCCCCGTATGGGGAAAGGTCCGTCCATCGATGAGACCTTTCATGAAAAACTCTCGCTTTCTCCTGTTCCTCCTCACCTTCGTGTTGGCGTCCTGCACGCTGCTCGGCTGCACCAGCGCACCTGTACCGCCTGCCGTGCCCGGATCCCTGGTCCAGGCAAAGCGGATCGTGCCGGTCTGCCAGGCAATAGCTGGCAGCTACCAGTGCAACTGGATCGAACTGAACGCACCTGCCGCCCGCCCGGTACCGGCAAGCGCGCGTCGCATCATCCTCTGACCATCACACGGACGTGACGGCTGCGCCCCGCTATGGGGCGCAGCTGGAGATCCAGGAGAGCACCTATGCACTACGCACGCTTCGCCAACGGCAACATCTGGCCTATCGAGGGCTCGACGCTGACCGCCTATGTCGGGATGGGCATCGCCGACGTTCATGACTTCGACGAGCACAACCTTCGCGACCAGGTCCATCAGGCCGCGTTAGGTGCCTTTGCCCTTCGTCGGGTGCAATGCACGGTCGCCTGGGGCAATCCCAAGGAGATCGTGTTCCGGCTGCAAGGCTGGATCGACTGGAGCGCCTTCCCTGTTCGGCCGGACGAGGTCTGGCAGATCAGGGAGGTCATCGAGCACTACGGCAATCTGTTCGGCTGGTCGATCGACGAGCAGATGCACGCGCTGAAGGCGCATGGCGCTCCGGCGCCGGCGGAGGACATCGTGATGCTCGGCTCCGGCCGAGAATTGCGAACCCCCGCTGTGCCCAGTGTCAGCAGTTACGCACGGATCTGCCAGTTCGGGTTTGAGCTGGCCAGGCTCGATGTGCCTGCCGATGAGATCGGGATGGGCCTTCATGGCCTTGTCCGAGCTTGCACGGTTAGTGGTTGATCAATAAAAAAAGCCCGGCATTGCCGGGCTTTTTTTATTTCGTGAATTGAAATCCTGTCGTCCACGGGACGAGCTGGCTGCCAAGGTTTGGGTAGTTGGTAACAAGATGAATAACTTCCCAAGTGGTAAACTTCCTTATCGGCAGTACGCCAAACCGCCTCTTCGGATCTAACAGTTGGAGCCTTTCAATCGATTTGGCTATGGTGGGCGTTGTAGGAGCGCCGCAGACTGTGCAAGTCACTTCAGCGAAATCTGGCATTGTCATTATTAGCAGTGTGTTATTAATACGCCCAAACCGCATTACGAGTCTCATAAGTAGAGCAAGCCGAAATATCCGCACAGTCAGGACACGCCAGAACCGCCTGGGCTTAGCTTTAATCGTTTCAATCAAAGCGGTTAATTTAGGGAAGATGAGTAGTGCGTGCAGCGTATGCAACTCGCTTGCTGATCGGTCACTAACATGACGAAGAAAGAGCCAGCTCTCCAAGCGAACTGTCGATGGTAGGGCCGAGGCCTCAAACAGTTTGGCGTAATCGTCAATCCTCTTGGTAATATTACCCCTTAGCGCCTTAAGCACTTCATTTGGTCGGCCAGCGAGGTGCAAGGAGAGTATATTTCCTCGATCCCAAGAGACCTTAATGTTTTCTGCGACATGACAGCCGAGACCCTGTGAGTGCATGACGCCGACGAATAGATATAGTGCTAAAAACAGAGGAAAGATAATGCTAGGGTCGAATGCGTCTGGCAATACGAAACAAGGGTCATACGACGTTAATTGCTTTTTAATTAATTCGAATCCGATCACAATAAAGCAAAATATAAGCGCCATTGCCCAGCGTTGGCGATTAACTTTCATGAAATAACGAAGTAGTGTGCCTGAGCGGAGAATTATCGGTTTTTTGTTGTTGTATTGGATGGCGTAAATTGCCCAGATTAATAGGAGCGCCACTCCAATAGTCATGAGGATAAACGCCAAAAGCGATTTGGTGAATGGCCAAGCGCTAGGTATTGAACACAGATCCATGAATTTCTCTACTTCATATTTATAGTGCGGATTTCAGTGTTAACTGAGAATTAGGTGAGGAACGAAGCGAGAGCTATCCTTGGTGACCAAGGTGCTGTCCTCTCGAATACCGATTCCGGCCGAACAGTCGCCGATCACCCAGCTGCCGATCAGGGTGTAGTCCTGGCCGAAACGTGGCAGCGGCGCGCAGCGCTGCAGGATCTGGGGCGAATCGCCGTAGGGGCCGTCCACTACCTCGCGTTCGCCGGTAGCGGTGTGCAGCTCGATGTTCGAGCCCTCACGCGAGAAGAAGGGCTTGCGCACCCAGCCCGCCGGTACCGGGGCGGAGCGCGTAGTGTCGACGTGGCATTCCAGCAGATTCGGGTGCCCGCGGTGCATCTCCCAAAGCAACGGCAGCATGCCCTTGTTCGAGATGATGGCCTTCCACATGGGCTCGATGAACTGGGTGTCCGACTTGGCCACCGCCGCGCCAAACTTTTCCTCGAAGATGAATTCCCATGGATGAAGCTTGAAGAGGTGGGGGATCCACCGGTTCTGCAGATCGACGAAGCGACCTTCCTGCAGACCAATCTCCTGCAGGTAGATGTGCTCGGTCTGCAGGCCGGCCTGCTCGGCAACAGCGCGCAGGTAATCGCAGGTGCCTTTGTCTTCCTCGGAGCCGTCGATGGAGGCGAAGTAAAAGGGGTGCTTCAGGCGCAGCGCCTGGAACGCCTGGCCCAGTCTTTCTTCGATGCTGTTGAACTGGTCGCTTCCCTGGGGGAGCAGACCGCGCGCCATGCCATCCTCGAGCCAGTCCCATTGGAACGCTGCCGCCTCGTAGATCGACGTCGGGGTGTCGTAGTTGGCTTCGATCATCTTGGCCGGGCGCTTGCCGTCGTAGACCAGGTCGAAGCGGCCGTAGAGGTGCGGATGCCCCTCTCGCCATGACTCTGCGATCGGGTCGAAGAACGCCTCTGGGATCCCCAGGCGCTTCAGCAATTGCTCATCGCGAACAACACGGCCTACCAGGTCAAGGCACATGTGGTGTAGCTCTTCGGTGGGCGCCTCGAGGTCCTTCTCGACCTGGTCGAGGGTGAAGGCGTAGTAGTGGCGCTCGTCCCAGTAGCGCTCACCCTCGATGGTGTGAAATTTGAAACCGTTGCGCTCGGCCCGGGCCTGCCAGTCTGGTCGTTCTTGATGAGCAATGCGTTGCATGGTGTTCTCCCTAGCCGCCGAAGCTGCCGCCGCTGAAGCCGCTTGCTCTCGCAACGGCGCTGCCGCCAAAGCCCCCACGCGAGGTGGCGGCGGCGGTGTTGATGGAGGACCGGCTACTGCCGACTGAACTGGTGCTGGTGCTGGGGGAGCTGGAATAGCGACTGGTAGTCGGCGGACTCGTGTAGCCGCTGCTTACCCGGGGCGCCGGCGCGGTGTAGGCATTGCTCGTGCGCGCCTGGGTCGAATTGGAGAAACGCGATCCCGTCTCGATGCGCCGATTGAGGCTGGAGGAGGAGAAGCCGCCGCGATCATCCCGGTAGCGATAGACCGGCTCGCTGTAACGACTGGCACCGCCGTTGTTGAGCATGCTGCCGATCAACAGCCCGGTCAGGAGGCCGTCGTTTGAGCCACCCGCATGGCCGGTGTTGGCTGCCGCTTGCGCCGCGGCGATCTGCGATTCGGTAGCGCGCCCGCTGGCGGCGATCTCGAAACCGCCAAATTTCGGCGCGAATTTGCCGGCATCGGCTGTTTCGCAGTAGCCGGCGACGAAGTCTTCCTCGCACTGCGCCTGGGTGTCATAGGTGGGCGCGCGCCGTTTGTGCTCGGCCAGCGCGTTCATGTAGGACTCGGCGCAGATGTTCTCCGGAATGCGCGCGTCGACGCACTGCTTCACGGAATCGAAGGACGCCACCTTGTTGAGGACGTGGCCTTTTTCCGGGGCATCGCACCCGCTGACTGATACGACCGCTACGGCGAGCAGGGACAGCTGGACTCGTGAACTGCGTTTCATGGCGATCTTCCTCAGGCGCTGGGCGTCATGCAGGCGGCGTTGATCAGGCCTACGGCGATGGCCACCGCCGCGACGTAGATGCCGGCTGCAATCTCGCCGTTCTCGATGCGGGTGCGCAGCGGCCGCAGCACGAGCGACGTCGCGAAGAACGCGCCCAGCTGGATGAAGGCGCCCAGAACGGCCCAGACGACGAAGTCGAGCAGGTTCACGGAATAGGCGATGACGTTGCTCGCCGGCAAGGCAAATCCGATGATGGCGCCGCCCAGGGCGATAGCCGCTGCGGTGTTGTTTGCCCGGATCAGCGCCCATTCGTTGTGCGGGGTGACCTTGGTGTAGGCGAACTGGAACAGCGCGAGCAGGACGCACGCTGTTGCGACGTACAGGACGAAGCCCAGCAGGGCGGTCGGATTGAGGGACAGGGTCAGGGTAAGTTGCAGGGCATCGAGCATGGTCGTTCCTTGATTTAGATGAGGTCGTGGGCGAAGAGCGTCAGGCCACGCGAGGTTGAAACGGATACCTCGCCCTGGGCGTTTTCCTCGACCGAGAACAGCAGGAACTCCCGCCGGCCAGGGATGCCGAGGTCGCGGCTGTAGAGCATGGCCCGGTGCTGCACCTGGTCCCGGTGGTCGTTTGCCGGCGGAAAGCGCTCGGTAAAGCTCTGGAGCTCTGCTTGATTGCCGGCGGCACCCCAGTCGCGACTGAAGGTGGTTCCGTCGAGCAGGTAGGTGGGCCGGCCGATCGGGCTGCCGGGGCCGGCGGTCTGTACCAGGTGCTCTTGCGACTCCATAGGCACCCAGCTGAGGTAATTGAACAGGACGATCGATTCGACCTGTCCGTGCTCTGTGTGCACCTGGAGCCAGTAGTCCTCATCAGCAAGGTAAACCCGGTAGAGCTGGGCGCCAGCACCGAGGTCAATGACGCCGATGTTCAAGATTGGCTGCGCACCGGGGAAGTCAACCAGCGTCAGGCCAGTCATGGCGCTGGGCAGCTGGGGGTCGATGGTGAGGGGAAGACCCTCGCGCAAACCCAGGGGATAGCCTACGACGAGTTTTCCGGTTGGCACGGCGCTGAAGCCCAGTGCGCTGCGGATACGTTGCAAGAGTGACATTGAGGATCCTCGTGACGGTCGGAATGGCAGTTAGCCGCCGGCAAGGTCCGTTACGCGTTGCCGGCAGGATCACGCTACCGGCAAAGGTAAATATGCAAGCGCCGAAGGGGTGGCGAGTTCGCCCCGAGACAGGGCGTGAACCGGGCGCTGGCCGCCGGTGCATCACGCCACCCAGCGTGACCAGGCATGAGATAGCGCGGACCGGTGTGGTCGTCGCGTGGGGTGGTCTATCTGTCCAGCCAGGCGAGTGCACAATGGGCGATACCGTAAAGCACTGCTGGAACCAATATCGCTGCCAACAAATATATGCTGAAGATCCGGAAAAACTGTTCTGCAGATTGGATATCGTGCAGCACTACGATAGCTGGCACCGCTATCGTGCAGATAAGAACGATGAGCACTCTAAGGATCATGTTGGCATCACTTGCTACTTGCTACTTGCTACTTGCTACTTGCTACTTGCTACTTGCTACTTGCTACTTGCTACTTGCTACTTGCTAGTTTGGCTTTTTCCTTTTCTTCCTTGGCATCCTTTCTATTTTCGCTCCATACATAAAGATAGATGCCTGC
Source organism: Pseudomonas sp. PLB05 (assembly GCF_021106615.1). NCBI lineage: Bacteria > Pseudomonadati > Pseudomonadota > Gammaproteobacteria > Pseudomonadales > Pseudomonadaceae > Pseudomonas > Pseudomonas sp. PLB05. The sequence goes on along the minus strand of NZ_JAJOHO010000006.1, from coordinate 117,147 downwards.
GATGGCAATAGCCGCGACGAGGCAACCCGCGCCCATCACGTACGAAATAAAAATGTCGAAAAACTGTTCAATCGATTGGATATCGTGTGCCGGGATGACAGTAAACACGAAGACGAAACAGGCTAGAAGGATCAAGAGAGCGGCAGGCATATAGATGGGTCCTCAGAAAAAAGTGATGTTAAAACTTGACCATTTTCAGCTAAATGGCTTGCTAGACTGGTCCAGCGTTGGATCAACGAAGTCTGGATTGGCTCGCGTGATCTTCGTCAAAGGTGTTCTGGGCTCTTGCATATGAGCAAGTAGCAACCGGAAAAACATGGCGAACATAGCGAAACCCGGTGCCGCCCAAAAACAAACCTCCACACAAAGAGTCATTAATGAGCGCATGAGACCTTCAGCATCATTCATCTCGTACAGAGCTGCCGTCATTGTTCCTAGGGTAAAAGGAATAAACCATAGGCTCGTCCGTGCAGCCGTTGTCAGTTCCTCACGACGAGCTTGTACAAGATCTTCACCGTGCTCAACAATCATAAATTAACCTATCACTCCGAAGCGAATAAGTTGAAAAAGAGGCACTCACATTCGCGTCTTAATAAGTTTCGCCAGCTGTTCGACTCCTTGGAATGGCGCCATGCTGAACGTAGAGGGATTTAGAGCGTCAGGTAACCCAGGCAGAAGCATCTGCCCGGATACCTGATCCCGCGTCGGGACAGCTGACGTCAGGCGGACGGCTGCTTCAGTCGTTCCAGCACGGCGGCTGCACTCTGCTTGCCGAGTGTGATGCCGGCATTCTTCAGGCGCTCGTCGAGATCAGCACCCGACGCCTCCTTGGCCAGCTGCTCAGCAGCGTCCTGAGTCGCCGTTTGCTGCTGCAGGCGCTGCTCCATGCGTGCGAGCGAGTCAACCGCGGTCTTCATCCGGCCATTTGCCTGTCCGCTGGCCAGGGAGGCGTTCGTCCGGGCGCTGTGGGTGACCTGGTGCGCCTTCGCGACCTGGATACGCTGCTCCAGCTGCTGGATGGTGCCGGCCGAGGTATCGAGGCTGCCTTTGATGGAGGCGATGTTGCGGGCATAGTCCGCAGCCATGCTGCGCTTCCCTTCGAGGGCGGTCTCGGTGCGTGCGATCCGGCCAGCTACCTCTTCTGCCAGGTCCTGCGCGCCTTTTTCAAGCGCGGCGCGCGCGGCTTTCTCGTCCTGCTGGATAGACGCCTCCAGCTGCTCGATTTCGCGCTGCACGAGGGTCTGCTGGCCCATGAGGGTCGCCAGCTCACGCTTGCCTTGATCGATCGCTGCCCGGGCATCACGGATTTCCTGGTCGATGATGGTAGTCGCGTTGGCGTCGATCACCGCGGTACCGGCCTCGGTGACCTTACCGCGGAACAGGGTGACGAGTTTGGAGAGGATGGAGGGGCTGGTCATAGGGGATCCTGCTGCTTAAAGAAGGATTGGAAGGTCGCGGCCGCGGTCTGCACGTTGGTTGCCAGGGTGAAGATCTCGGTCAGTACGGTGGCCAGATCGGAGCCGGCATGCAGCGAGCCATACATGACGTAATGGCCAGTGCCGTCAGCTTCGGTCTCGAGGCCGATAGCGGAAAGCGGGAACAGGCTGCGAGATGAAAGGACTGCAGCATTGAAGGCCTGGGCGTCGCTGACCGCCGCAGCGGGCACGAGAGCCGAGTCGACCACGACCACGTCGTTGACGACAGCGATGTAGAGCTCGAGGTCGCCCATCGCCGGCAGCACGACGCGAATCGCGTCTTGCTGGTCCAGGAGGGTGACGTCGAAGGCGAAGTTGCTGACAGAAACGCCAGACGCCAGCGCGGCGTAGAGCGTGGAGGGGGTCCAGTTCGGTGAAGGCATGCATCGCTCCTTGGCGGTGGCAAATAGCAGCGTGACGCTGCCAGAGCCAAGCTTGCCGCCTTCCGTGGGAATGCAACTCCGAGTTCGCCCCGCCTGGGGGCGTGAACCCAATATTCCGCCCATATGCGGCGCCTTCTAGGCCAGCAGAGTGGGTTCCTGGCCCGAATGTCCGTCGAGCCCCGCGACACTGCGGACGGGTACAATCCACGTCTCCGCTTCACCCACGCCCGGGCTTGCCGCGTACCCGCCGCGAGGCCAAATGTTGCGGCGAGAGTCCGTCTATGAGTGGCCTCGCTGCCCCGATCTGATGACGCTCAGAGCGATGCGCGCTGTGCTCGCGAACCACAACCACCCGACGAGGGCCAAGGGATGCTTCCCGATTTCAAGAACGAGCCAGTCGAACGAGACCTCGACCGAGTGCTGCAGCAAATGCAGACCCTGGATCGGCGGGAAGCGCTTGGCGTCGGCGCTATCCATGCTTACCTGTCGGCGCGTCCTTTCTTTGCCGGCCGGCAGGGCCTACTGGCGTGGGGGCTGGTGCTGATGTCCTTGAGCATTGCCGTCAGCGTCGCCGGCGGCTGGCGCTGGTGGATGGCGATCCTGCCTTCGATGGTTCTGGCGTTCCAGATCGCCGCGTACGTCTGGCTGCACAGGGAGGCCACCGAAGGCTATCGCCTGGTCAAAGACAAAATATCGCCCCGCTACCTGGCCGCGGCTGTGCGGAATCGCGCGCTGCTAGACCGCGTGTTCCGGGAGCAGCTTCTCAGGGGGGGACACGGCTCTGCCGGTGAGTGATCGTGGGCAGCCGCCTGGCTGGGCGCGCCAGCATCCTCAGTCCCTAGACCTCCATGCCCTAGAGCCTGGATAGCAGGGATTTGATCGCCGACAGCAAGCCACCAGGCGCGGGCTCGGACTCGGTCTGTCTGGAGGCCTCGCGATAGGCTGCCATCAGGGAGGCATCGCGGGAGAGCATTCGGAGCACGCACATGTTCGCATCCGGCGTCGGCTTTTCGAGATGGTAACCGTGTCGATCCCGTAGATAGGCAGCAGCTGCTGCGCTTCTCGATCTGCCGGCCTGGCAGTTGATCACCACGAATACGCGCTCCGCCGCCAGAGTATCCAATCGAATTCGCAACTCCTCTGCCTTGGGCATCAGCAGGTAGTCCCGAAAGGTGCGTTCGAAATTGCTGCCATACAGCGCGATGGTCTCCTCATCGAAGCCTGCGTCGATGAAATGGTGGTAGCTGACGCTTTCCCAATGGTTTTCGTCGATCGCTGCCGGGTCCTCGGGCCCATCGGAGATAGACACTAGGTGGCTGCCGGCGGCTGGCCGGAATCGTTCCGCATCTCCCCGGGAGAGGAATAGGCACTGCGCTTCGTGAGCTTTCATTTGAGGTGCATCGATCCGGCTAGGTGAGGTATCGCCAGCGCCGGCACACGGCCGCACAGGCTTACTGCCATACCTTGGCATCGCCCCAGCAGCAGAATGGGCAGGTTCACCCCCTTTTGGGGCGCAAATAAGCCATCGACTGAGCCTTACTAGCGCTGATCATTCCCTGGCCGCGATACGCAGTGGCCTTTGGCCGTTAGCTACACGCGGCGACCGAGCCCAAGGCGGGAACGGTAAAACCGGCACGCAACGAGCAACAGCCGCTTTCATCAAGTGAGCTTGAATCGGGCGTGTGCGCATCGGAGGATCTAAATGAGCGCCATTCACCGCTTTCGAGGCTGTCTGCTAGTCGGATGTATGGGTGGGTTAGGTATCGGAGCCCTGAGCACACTGGCAGGCGTCGGTGTGCAGGGCACAGCCATCGCTTGGGCGTCCTGGTATTACTGGGGCTGCCTAGGTATCTGCAGTGCTTTTGTTGTCGGTTTCAAAGACGTCCGCGGACAAGCAATGTGGCCAGCTGCTTTCGTTGTCGCGATTGCGTTGATGGCTTTCGGTGGCGTCGGGATTTATCACGTCGGCGCGCTGATCGGCGACGGTACGAAGCCGATCGGCTTCACCTACTCGGCACACTGGTACTTCACCGTATGTGTCTGCCTCGGAGGTTACGCCGCGTTGGTGATCGGTATCGGTATGGCCAGGAATTATGTTCTGTGGATGTTGGCGTTCGCCATAGCAAGCGGCTTACTGATGGCTTTCGGCATACAGAAATTCCCCGATGTGCCAGATACCAATGGCGTTGCCGAGCGGCTACAGCATGATCTCGAAGCCTCAGCCGGCGTCGTTGCCCGTGTCTTCATGTGGATAGCGCCAGGGGCGCTGGCCGTAGCCTACGGTCTGATTGCGTTTCTAGCGTCGAAGGCGAGAGTAGCCCGCAAACTCACCGCTGCGTGACTGATGCCACCTGGTACGGGCCGGCGCAGAAGCAGGACGCTGCGTAGTTGAGCTCGTGTGGCTTTTGCCCAGTGCGCCGGCTCTGCCTCTTTAGAAAGCGATATCTGGTACGCACTGCACCCTAAGGGTGGTGACTGCTGGTCCAGCTCTAGCTGAAATTTTCCGTCAGCTCACGCACCTGTGTGGCGCGGATAACATCCCCCCGAAACTGGAGAACTAGATGAAAGCGATTAGCCGTTTGTTTTGGAGTTTGGTAGCTGGCTCTTTCTTGGGTACCGGTATCGCGTTTTTCAGCGTGCTGATTGGCAACGGCGGGGAGGAGCTTGGCTTCACTGCCTGGACGTTCTGGTACTACACGATCTGCATGGGGCTGTGTGTAGGTTTGCTGGTCGGCTTCGATACCGTCCGTAAGCACGCTGCTTGGATGCTGGCATTCGCGATCGCGATCGGACTCGTCATCAACGTCGGGTTCGTGGGCATGATGGATGTGCAAGCCACCGGCGATATGGCCGAGCGGATGCAACAGCAGCTAGAAGCTATGGCGCAGTTGATGGCTCAGGCGGTGATGTATGTGGCGCCGGGCGGGGTGGCCCTGGCCTACGGCCTGGTCGCTTACGACACGGTGCGGTCGGGAGCAGGGCGCCGCTTGGCGGCGCGTTGACTGGCGCGTTCATACGGCTGAGGCCTAGCGACACGTAGGCCTATCCTCTTAGCCGCGGCACCGGCCCTCTACCGCGGCGCCAATTGATCGAGGCTTCCGAACGCATCTTGCTTCAGCAGCGCCTTCACCGCGCGGGTGCGGCGGGTCTGCAGCATGTTCGGGGTGCCACGCAGCATTTCCACTGCGCCGGCAATCTGCCTCGTGCGAGATCTCAGCCAGTTGGCGTCGGAGCTGATCGTGGCTCCGGCGTTGCCGGCCATTAGGGCCTGGACCTTGTCGTGTAGCTCATCTGTCATCACCACGCGTCCCAGGATGTGGAAATCGTCGTGCGTGAGCGTGCGACAGTCGGCTGCGGTCATTGCGGCAAGGTTGGACGGGATACCGGCGCAGAAGGCGTTGGTACCCAGAAGGCCGATCGCCTCCTGCAGCAGCTCGCCGGCTGATAGCGAGCCGGCCTGCAGGGGAATGATTACCCTGGCGCCGGCGTCTATCCAGCTCCGTATGTCCTGCGCATACCGGTGCCAAAGGAGCAGAGTCGCCTGCTGATCGCCCACTACGTCTGGCGCGACGATGCTCAGGTTCTCCGGCCGAATAGTCGTGGTGCACAAGGCGCGATAGCGCGTGAGAACCTTCTGCCAGTCCATGGCCAGCTGCCGACGGAAAGCCGTAAACGCACCCGAATCGACGAATACCTTGCCGCCCCTGTCCAGGTGATCAGGCAGGGAGCGCAGCTGCTGCCTGAGCGTCACTCGGTCGGCGACGACTCCAATGGCTATCCCGACATCGAGGGCGGCCTGCAGATCGCTATCGGCGGTGAAGCCGGAATGGAACGCGATGGTCCAGGTGAAAGGAGTGTGCATGGCAGGCGACTCGCTGGGGAAAATGCCTACCCTGTCAGTGTTTTGAAATACGCAAGTCACAAGCGCGCTAATCGACGCTCTAACGCCTCTAGCCCGGTATCTGGAGTGCGGACTTGCATTTTGAAAACTCGTGGGACCGTCGATCTACCCCAACAGAGGTAGTAGATATGACGAACCAGTGGTTTGAAGCGAAACGCCTAGAAAGGCGATGGGCTGTCATCCGCCGTGCCTTGACCCGACGCGGTACCAACTTGACTCAGTTAGCCGAAGCTAATCAGCTATCCAATTTGCGGACCGCCGCGAGAAAGCCTTTCCCAGCCGCGGAAAGCGCTATCGCGCTAGCACTTGAGGTGACCGTCGAGGCGCTCTTCCCGGAGCGCTACGGAGTCGTTTGGTCTGAGCGTGCCCAGAACTCCTTCGATGAGCTCCTCGATCATCTCGGTGGCGCCACTGCCGCACAAGCGGGAATGAAAGGGTTCGGGATACATGTAGCCCAGTGGGAGACGCGGCCGGTTGATTTGGCGGATTACCCAGGGTCCGAGCCGCAGCGCCTGCGCTGGATCAAGTCCAATTTGCGTCGACGTCAATTCGTGCTTGAACACCTCGCCCATCATGCAGGTGCAAGGCGTAGCGCGCTCGACGGCCTCGGGAAAACGTCCCATGCAGAGCTACAGCGAATGATTGCACGATGCCTGGGCGTCGCGCCTGGCGCTCTTTGGCCTGAGCGATACCGCCACGGCGGCGAGGCGATCATCAAAGGCAGGGATGTTGTCGAGCAGCCAGAACGTGCTATCGAAGAATACGACCGGCTTAGTCTTCGGACAGGCCTTTGGCTACCGCTACGCGACCTGGTAGGCCTACCTGGGCTCCAAGGACGCTTTACGGCAATCCGCCGGCACGCAATTGCTCGACGGTGGATCCTCCGCTCCCGATTCGAAGTTACTGAAGTGCTTTTCTCGTCGCTACCCGCTGAAACGAAAGTGCATCTGTTATCCCTCAGCTCCGATCCCGAAATTGAAAAGCGCCTGACCCTCGTGCATCCATCCGAGCAGGTGAGCCTGTCATGCGCTCACATGGCAGAGAGCCTGTTCGCGGAGGTGGAATCCGCCGATGGAGGGGTTCATCTCAACGTCAGCGATGGAGCTGGTGCGACCTACAACATTCGGATCTGCCGTACGGCGATCCCAGCGCTTGCAGTCGCGTTGCTCGGTCAGGCGAGCGATGGGACTGAAGTGCTGGATTCGCAAAGCTAGGTTCATCCCTCAAAGCGGTAGGAATTGAAACCGTCGCGCTCCTTGGCCTTGCCATGCTGTGCAGAGCCAAGGAGCTCAGTCCATGAACACAGATGCTGTATTCGCCGCGCTATCGCGCGCAGGTATCGACCCCTTTCCGTGGTGTCCGATTGAAAGCGAGCTATCCCCAAAGCAGATGCATCGCCGGCTGCTACGGCTCAGTACTGCGCCCTATGCAGATGGCTATCTTGCAATCAGCGAAGTTGCTGATTTGGATAAACTCGCCTGCTCGCTAACTCAGCTTGGGATACCTGACGCTGTGGCTCTGGTCCAGCGCATGGCGAGGGGCTCGCTACGGCTGGATGAAGAGGTGGATTTTCTTGCGGCACACATGGAGCGCGTTCGATCCAAAGCGGAAGGTCTTTATCGCGTTGGCCATCTACGCTACGCCCATGTCAAAGGCCTCATCGCTGGCGAGTCGGACAGTCACGCCTACCAGGTACTCGAGCTCATCAATGAGACGCTGGACAAGTCGAATCTGCGGCAGACCACGCCGAAGTGCGTCCGGACGCTGGCGGCTCTGGAAGTGGCGCACCGCGATAGCTTGGGCTGGAAGCGACATTTGCCCAGCCCGGCAACGCTCGCTCTGCTAGGAGCAATTTTTCTCGTCGATGCCGTTACCTCTTTCTGGACAGGGCGTCTTACCTACGGTCTACCGGTGGGCGCGGTGAGCCTGGTACTCCTCGGGCTCGCCGCTGGCCAGAGAAAAAGTGCTGCGAAGGATAATGCCCTTCGCGCGGCTGCGCGTCAGGATCTAATGCGGACATCACAGCCGGTTGCTGGCGGAGAAGCACGACCAAACCGCGGTGACAAGGCGTCCTGATGCAGATCATCTTCGGTATCGACGCGGCTGAGCAAAAGAAGAATCGCCAGGTCCCGGTCATGTGGGATAGCGAGAAACTGGTGAACGGCCACACCCTCTTGGTGGGGATGTCCGGCTCCGGCAAGACCTACACCTTGCGCAAGATGATCAGCCACATGCTGCAGTCATGCGGCGGGCACATTCCGCGGATCCACATCTTCGACGTGCACGGCGATCTGTTGATTCCTGGGGCATCGGAGGTCCGTTTTTCCGAGCGCACCAACTACGGCCTCAATCCACTTCGCGTGAATCCCGATCCGCACTTCGGCGGCGTGCGAAAGCGCGTACAGTCCTTCCTCACCACCATGAATCGCAGCATGCGCCAAATGGGGCCCAAGCAGGAGGCTTGCCTGCGCAACGTGCTCAACGATGTCTACGCCCAGTACGGGTTCCGGCAGGAGGATCCGAGTACCTGGGTTGTGGAGGAGGGCGCTGCGGTGGTCATGACCGACGGCAATGACGATCGGCTGTTCCTCGACGTGCTGAAGGGCGAGAAAGACGAGGCAAAAGCGTTGGGCGCGCGCTGGTCAGGGGCGCCCCTCTACAGCTGGTGGATACCGCAAAACGAGTACCACGGGGCAATCACTCGCTGGCCACCCAAGCTGATGGCACGCACCCATCCCAGTATCCGCGACGCGCTGCGCATGGCGCAGAACATCCTGCAGCAGTCATTTCTGGGCTCCGGCGCCGAGGCCGTCACGTACCTCGAGGTGGCCAACCGTGCCGCCCAGGGGCACCGCAAGAAGGTGATCCAGGCGCTGCGCAAAGGCCAAAGCCAGTTCGACGAGGAAGCGGAGAAGTCGGAGCTCGACAAGAGCAAGCGCAAGGCCATCGACAGCTATACCGCCTACATCGATGCGATCACCACCGGCAAGGAGCTCGACAGCCTGATGCGCTACGACAGCACTGACGTGCTGAAGTCGGTGGTCGATCGGCTGCAGAACCTCGAGGCGATCGGCATCTTCAAGTCAGGGATTCCGCCGTTCGACCCCACCAACCCGGTTTGGCGCTACAACATCCACGCCCTGTCGATGGAGGAGCGCAAGCTGATCGTGCTCTTCCGGCTGGAGGAACTGTTCCTCGCGGCTGTCGAGCGCGGTGAGCAAGACCACATCGTCGACGTCGTGATCCTTGATGAGGCCCATATCTACGCCGACGACGACCCGGAGAGCCCGATCAACCGCATCGCCAAGGAGGCTCGCAAGTTCGGCCTGATGCTCGTGGCCGCTTCGCAAAGCCCAACTCATTTTCCGGAGGACTTCGTCGCATCTGTTGCGACCAAGATCGTCCTTGGCATCGATGAAATGTACTGGCGCCAGAGCGCCACCAAGCTTCGTTTGCGCGAGGATGCCCTGGCCTGGGTGACCCCGACGAAGACCATGTTGGTTCAACTGAAGATGAAAGGGGAGACCCAGAATGACTGGTTCTGGTGCACGATTGCTTAAGGGGCTGCTGCTTGCTGTTATTGCTGGCTTGCCGCCGGCCTACGCCGCTGCGGCCGAGACGTCCGACGAATTGCCACTGATCGACCGCCTGGAGGCGGTGGCCATCCCGATCGGCCGCGGCGCCGTGCTGCAGGACGCCCGGGGCTGTCTGTGGGGCGTACGGCCAGGCCCAAAGGTCCCGCAGCTCGTTGCCATCTCAGATGAGGCCGGACACCCGTTGTGCCGCAGTGCTGCGCCAGATGCTGCGCCGGGGGCTGAGCCGGAGCCGCAGGTGCGCCGCACGCCGCTGGTGAATTAAGCGCGCGATAAGCGATAAGGCCGTCTACTCCGCACTATTGGCGATGCAGTTTGGATTAGCTATCCCTTCATCGGATTAGCCGAACGAACGCCGCGCTGTCCGCATCTGGTGATGCAAGCGTTCCTTGATCGGTGGCCGCAATGTGCCTGGTAGTGATTGCTGAAGATGAGCCGCTTCTCGTGGAGATGCTGACGGAGATATTCGAATCCGAAGGCCTGGACGTCACTGCCTTCGCGACGGCGGACGATGCCTGGAGGTACCTCCAGACAGCGGGGCAAGCACCGGATCTCCTGTTCACCGATGTGCGAATGCCTGGGGCCATGGATGGGTTGGCCCTGGCCAAGCAGGTGATGGCGCGCTGGCCAACCGCTTCGATCGTTGTATCGTCGGGTCATGTGCCAGTCGCACCGGGGCTTCCGAGCGCCTCGTTTCTTCCTAAGCCCTGGTCGTTTGGTCAGCTGACCACGCTGTGTCGCAACGTCCAGGCTCGCCAGCAGCGCGCGGATTAAGCGGATCGCTAACCGGCGAACTCAGGGCTGTGGATGGTCGACAGCAGCTGCTTCACCGTCTGGCCTGGCTGTCGTGTCGCGCTAATCGCCGCGCGCCAACGCTGAAGAGGGTGACCCAGGCTCTGACAGGCGCTCCACGCCCACGCCTGCTGCTGCAAATCATCAAGCTCAGGCCAGCCGACAACGTGCCCGTCGGCCGATTCGGCAAGCAGCCGCTTCGCCTGAACGGTAACGGCAAGCAGAAATTGGACGTGCTGCTCTGGTGAATACGTCATGCCGGCGTGCCTTCGTTTTGCGGTGATGACGCCTACTACCGGGCTGGCGGCCGAACCTGAACGGTCTACAGTAGTACGATGACCTTAAGGAGGCGTTATGGCAGACCTTGAGTTTCTTCCTCACCAAGCGCGGCTGCGCTGGGTCGCGCTGATCGAGCAGATGGCCGTCATGGGCCTTGGCCACCTAGTTCGCCTCTACGGGCAGCTGGAGGGATACATCTTGGCCCTGCTCGATGTCGGTTCGATTACTGTGTCGCAGCACCGTCACCTCGCACGCGTGGCGGGCGAGTGGTTCGCCGAGTGCCGGGCCGAATTCCTCAAGCGAAAGCAAAAGCCGCGGCGCCGCATAGCGGGAGCGGTACAGGCCAGGATCGTAGAAAGCCGAAGTCGGCCTGAGCACGCCTGAGCTGAGCTACTTGGCGTGGCAGTAAAGGGCCGCCAGGGAGTGATCGAGCCAGTCAGGCGAGGCCGGGCGCTCGGTGCGAAGGTTTATGGGGTGGGAGGCCGAGCTGGTAGCGCCGAGCTCTAGTGAGCTGGCGGCCCGATCCGCTGCCAAGGGGCAGCCGTCGACGGAGTTGCCACCGGACAGCGATCGGCTCAGCGGCCCGGCGGAAAACGCAATGCTGATGGCGCCGCAAAAGCCTACGGCGAGGAGGGTCCCGCTCGTGGTGCCTTGGGTGATTCGCTGAAGAAGGTGCATGCTGCCGAGCTCCGGTCTGATCGACAGCAGCAGGGTAGCCAGGGCCGGTCTTCAAAAAACCTGAGTTCGCCCCGGAGGCGGGCATTCAAAGTCGCGATGTAGGCTGAAGTGCAGGGTTGAGCCAGAGCCCGTCGAACCCGCGAAAGAGCGCCGCTGCGCCCATCACATGCTCAAGGATGTTCTCGACGCAGATCCAGCGTCGCCCGGCTTCTTCCGCCGCGCGCCCCACCATCATGCGGCCGGCGAAGAGATCCACCACCAGGTCGTCCGCCTCGGTCAGCCACCGTATGAGGAAGTCTGCCAAGGCGAAGGGGAAGGGCGCGCTGTGCGCCGGTAGCCCGGCTTCGACCAACGCCTTCCGGTGTTCACGGCTGCGTCTGCAGCTGTGACCAATCTGCAGGACATTTTTCGGAATGGCGCCTTCTGTGGGCGCGGCAAAACTACCCGGGCGCAGGCGGTAGGCACCGTCGCCATAGGAGGTCTGGCGCGTCTCGCCCCCGGCGGCGATGAGCCTGGCTTGCCGATCAGAATGCGGTACCAGCACACGGCGGTTGTTCGCCTTGCATCGAAGCGGATCAGGCGAGAACCAGTAGCAAGGCTCCCAGGCAACATTGAGCTGTTGCCGACTGAGGCTCGCCCACTGGAGGGGACCAGGTGCCTTGCTGCGGTTCTCCCACACCAGGCGATCCATCAGGTGCAGGCCAAGGCGATCTTCTAAGGCAATGACGAGGCGCTCCAGGTACGTCGAACGCGCCGGCGACCGGTGAAGGAAGATGTCATTGGACAGGTTTAGGACCAGGCTTCCGGTGCTGGCAAGGTTGCCCAGCAAGGGCTCGATCGTGCGACAGATGAAGTCGGTAAATTCGCTCGCCTTCGGATTACCGTATCCCCGTGGTTGCTGCAGGGGATAGGGTGGAGAGGTCAGCACCAGGTCGATACGCTCTTCCAGTCCCTGCAGCGCCTGGGGCGAATGGCCGAACAGCGCCAGCCCCAGCGACGTGCTGAACCCCAGCAAGGTGACCTGCGGCGCCGCTCGATGCATCCCGCGCTTTGCCTTTTCGGTCAGCTGCCACACGCCCCGCTCATGCGGAACGCGCTCGAGGATGCCGCAGGCCTTGAGGGTCTGCTGATGCCATCGAATCTCGCGAGTGACGGGGCTGCGGGGCTGACCGGCCGCGCCGATTGGCAGCTTGGCGTGAACCTCGCGGTCCTGGAGCCCTGCGGCGGCGCCGACGAGGCGATAGAGCTCGGCGTTGGCCAGCGGCCGATCCGGGGAGTTTCGGAAGGCCGCTTCGACGAGAGGGAAGAGGTCGAGCTGTGGCGATTGGACCATGGTGAGGACTGCTCAAGGTGGGGATACGCCTCATCTTTCCAGGCGTACCGGAAATGCAAGCGCGTGTCCTAATCCAGGAGTCGCTCAAGGGCCGGCTGGTAGGCGAACGGTGCGAGCGATCCGCAGAGGCGAACCTCCTCACCGGTCAGCGGACGATGGTGCGGCGCCGTCGGGGTCGCAGCGAACGTCAGATCGGCCCTCAGGACCTCCAGCAATCCGTAGTAGAGGTAATGGAGCCGAGAGTGGTCATCGTGGTCGTTGCGGCTGTGCGCGACGGTGATCAGCTGCGACAGTGCCAGTAGCGAGCACAGGTAGCTGGCGGCCTCGAGTGAAATGGATTCTTCGACGTGGCCCAGGGTCGCGTTCACAAGAACGTCCTCGACGGGCAGCACCAGGGCGAAAGCGCCGTTGAAGTAGCGGCGAATCTGATAGGCGCCATTGCGGTACCCGGATCCCAGCACCTGGCGCATGTTGGTCAGCACCAGGTCCTCGAACGGTAGGCAATAGCGACCGAGGAGATTGTAGAGCTCCTGGGTAGTGGGCTCGCTGGTGATGACGAGCTGCAGCGCGCGGTCATTTCTGTGCATAGCAGATTCCTCAAGTTGAACCTGCTCAGCATCCACGACCCGCGGTAAATGCAAACGGCCATTCATGCCGCTTGCGGGACCGGTTCGAGGGGGCCTGTTGACCCTGGGCGCCGGCTTGACTAGGTTGCCTTCCCTTTGGCCAGTTGCGGCGGAGCGCCGAAGGAACCGGAGGCGCGATCGGCGCTCTGACGAGACAGGTTGCAATTGGCTGCGGATCGATAAGCTACCCATGAGCCCGCGCGAGAAGCGCAGCACCTGGGTGGAAGAGAGGATATGGAAGCAGCAACGATGGAAGAGAGCGTGGCGTCCCATACGCCGCGATGGTCGGACTGGCCGCGATGGATCAAGCAGGCTGTCCCGTTATTCATGCAGGTGCTACCCGCCTTCATCGCAATGACGCTGCTGGCAGCGTTCACGACGGTGAGCATTCTGCTCATCTTGGGGAAAGCGGCGTTCCACCTGGCCAGTCTGTGCTCGCCGTTGATTTTCCTGGTGCTGGCGCTCGCGCTCCGGCGCGCAGGGATGCTCGGGGACCGTCCCGTCTTGCGCACGGCCGTGGGCACTGGGTCACCGTGGCGAAACTTCTTCCGGGTCGCGGCGCCGCTCGCCCTGGTCATCGGCATTGCGCTCAACGCGCTGGCGGTCCTGGCGATGCTTGGCTCCGATATCGGCGCCTGGAAGCGCGGCGCGCTGCCCCTCACCACCTTGCCGCTGGACCTTTTCAGCGCAGAGAAGCGCCCGCTGCTCGTGATGCTCTACACCACCGCGGTGGAACAGCAGCTGAGCCTGATGCCGCTCTTCGTCATCATGGGCGGCCGGCTCGAGCCATACCTGGTGGCTGCGGTCATGGCCGGCCGAGAGACATGGTCTTCCGCGCGGGCCGTTCAGGCGCAGCTCCACAAATCGCAGAAGCTGGTGCTCGGCCCAATGCGGCTGCTCACGCTGTGTGGCGTGACCCTGCAGGCAACGGCAAGAGCGCTCGATGCCACCAGCAACTGGGTTGGCGTCGCGCTGCTCCTGGTGAGCATAGGCGGCTGGCTGTTCTACTGCTGCCTGATCGCCGTAGCTGCGCGGGACATCACCGACCCTCAACCGTGATAGCGCCTTTCTGCGCACGAAAAAAAACCCGGCCATGAGCCGGGTTTTTGCTGCTCCGCTTTCGCGAACCAGTGTTGGAGCCTGATGCGCCAGTCGCCTGGGCCCTGCAGTGCAGGGTGGAGGCGGGTTCGCCCGTTCCGACAGGAGATCCTGACCGGATGTAGCGAACCCTCGCACCATCTCTGCAACTGCAGCTGTTTTGTAGGTAAAGATCACCCGGGGCACCGTCTGCTGGCCCCACCGTCGCATAGCGAAAGATTCTTTCGCTATGCGACAGGACCTCTACCGAAGTAGAGCTCCCAGCACTTATGGCAGTGGCCGCCTTCTGGACGTATGAAACCGGGGCGCGTGGCAATTGATGCGCACGCGACAATTCGGCCGAGGATCAGCTGAGTGATCGGCAACCGAGTTGAGTGTAAGAATCTTACAGAGGAGCAGTGGGCCTGAAAGAGCCTGCTGCGGAGAGAGTGCTGCGAAGCAGCTGGTGGAGCATCCAAAGCACAGGCGTTGGATCAAGAGCGCCGATGATGACAGCGCCGGCGGTGCCGCACAAGGCCCGCCGGCGTCGGTCGGCGTGATTATTCGGCCTGGAGCCAGCCTTCGACCGTGTCAGCACCGTGCTCGGACTTCCAGGCCTTCAGCACCTTGTGGTTGCCGCCCTTGGTCTCGATGACTTCACCGGTTTCGGGGTGCTTATAGCGCTTGAGCGTGCGCGGCCGGCGCTGTTGCGGGGCTGCACCTGAGTTGCTCTTGGATTTGCTGCCAGAGGAAGAACCGGCGTTGGGGTCCAAGATCGCGATGACGTCGCGCAGCGACTTATTATGTTCGCCCAGCAGAGCTCGCAGTTTCTTTTCGAAATCGAGTTCTTTCTGCAGACGTTCGTCGGTATTCAGCTGTTCAAGACGCTGCTGCAATTCGGCAATAGCGGCTTCGGTCTGACGGTATTCTTGGATCAGGGACATCGTGATCTCCTCAAGATTAGGCGGTGGCTGCCGTTATAGCCTTTTCACCTATTTATGACTAGAGCAAATCATAATTAATTTTTGTTTTAAGGCGCTGAAGCCAATGTCACTGCCTAAGACGGGCGAAGATTAGGGGTTGCGTTCCTAAAAAAGCGTGGTTTCATGCTTAACACCAACACAGGAGTATCAGTATGAAGACTGTTCGGCTGGCCGCAATTGCGGTCGTAGTAGCCTCTGCAACCGGCTGTGCGACTCAAGGCCAAGATTTGAAGCCTGTAGCGGCCTCGGAGCTTACTGCTCCGGCATTCAGACCTTGGAAAACAGAAAACCCTACGCTCAAAATTGCGAATGAAAAGCCCTTGCAGTTCGCCCCGAACGCGACTGCCGCGGATAAGCTCTTTGCCGTGCTTGGGATGCCGAGCTTTGCTCAAATTGGGCCGGGTGGAGTACGCAATGCTTATCTGCAGCAAGCATCGCCTGATCAGGTCAAGCAAGCCATCAGCGCTACGGCAAGGCCCAGTGCAGGTTACAACAACGATGGTTCCATGATCGCGTTCAATGCCATCGGTGGTGGAGTGGGTGCTGCTGGCCTGGCTCTAACAGTCCTGGGCGATAGCGGCTTCGATCCGCGAACCAAAATGGGCTATATGTTTTGCTTTGAGAAAAAGAGCGAAACGCGCAGCCTCGAGGATGCAGGGGCCCGCTGTGCTTCTAAGTTGAATGACGTGGTCAACGCTACGCTGCAACCTACGGTCCGCTTGCAGAAGCTTGACTTCGGCCAGGTGCGGAATGGTTATGTTGATACTCCGACTGGCAAGAAGCTCGGTGAGATTTTCATTGGAACGAAAGGAGGCTATGCCGTAGATGGCTATGCGCCGGTGGACCGCGGCGGATATCCAGCACGCCTGGTGGCGATCCCCTTTTACTCCGAAGTGGGTAGTGGCGTAAGTAAGATGGTCGGCGCGACGATAGGGGAGGTAAGCGCGGCAGACTTTGCAGCCGCCCTGCGCGTGCATTTGCCCAAGGATATGGCGTTTTATCTGCCTGACGGGACGAACCCTGCCGCCGTTTATTAAGAGAGGCAGGCGGCTTCTTATTTCTAGAAGCCGCTGACCGCATCTCCGATAACAAAAAGTGAACAGGGCTTTTGCTATGCAACGGCAGACAGCTACAAGCAGCGCGTTGGTTCCTCGCCAACATCTCAATACTTTTTTCCTGTTGAAAAAAGAAGTCCGCGCCCTAGTTAGCAGGCGCCAGTCAGTGTGCCAGACCTTGCGCCAGATTGAGCGGGAGCTCAACAGACTTGATGCCCAGGGGCGCGGTAAGGGGCTGCCACAGCTCCAGGTCCTTCGGTACCGGGAGTTACAGGTTTGCCAGTGGCGCGAGGCCGAGCGACTCTCCAATATGACTGCGACGCTGGCCACCTTCGGCCAGCAGATCGTCCGTCTGTTTGCGGTGCTTGATCGCCAGCTGCCGTGCTCTGAGCGGCTAGCCGTACTCGGGGGAAGAGCTCAAGCCTTCGACACCCAGTCATGGTCTGAGGCACCCCTGGAGGCGATGGTGCTTCGATTCCATGCCGAGTCAGCATCGGGGTACGTGGGATGCGGTCCGCTAGCCATTGCCCTGCAAGCTTTCCGCTGCTCGCTAGGCCATCAGGAGCGGCGCACCAGCTTGATCCAACCACGAGCGCTACGCATGTCTCCTCCTGCTCGGTGCAGTGAGTGGGCGCGTCGACGGGACCGTCGTTGAACTGGATTCCAGGGGTTCGCCCCTGTTGATGGGTGGAATGGAGCGCACCGACCGAGGTGCATTTCCTAGGGTAGATGGCAAATCACTCAGCCAGGTTGCCCATGAAACCCACCCTCAGAAATCACCTCGTCACATTTGCGTCAGCTGTCGCTGTTTCCCAGCTCATAACGCTCGGGTTGTTTTGGACCAGCGGGCAAGCCTACCTCGATAGCAAAATCGCGGCCGGCATCGAGACCGGTGTTTTCGCCAAAGAGCGCGCAGAGAAGCAGGCCTGGGTTGACGCCCAGTTCGCTCGCTTCGGACGCGCGGCAGACCAGGTACCGAATGATGCGCGGGTCTATGGCGACTTGAAGGCGCGCTTCACCCTGGCCGAATTTTCCGATCTGGAGTGCCCTTTCTGCAAACGCCTCCACCCAAGCCTCAAAGAGATCGTGGACAAGTCCAACGGTGCTGTTAACTGGCAGTGGCGCCATATGCCGCTGGGCTTCCACAACCCTGCCGCCACCGATGAGGCTATCGCGACTGAGTGCTATGCGGAGCAGAAAGGCAACCGGGGCTTCTGGGTGATCCTCGATCAGATCTTCGAAGAGTCGGCCGGTAACGGTGCCGGCGTGAAAGATCTGCCTGGTTTGGTATCCAGACTCGGCGGCGATCTGAAGGCATTCAACGAATGCATCAGCAGTGGCGAGGTGAAGGACCGGATAGCGGAGCATGTCCGCATGGGCGAGAAGATCGGAGCGACAGGTACGCCGGCGACGGTAGTAATCGACAACCTAACCGGCGAGAAAGAGTTCGTTTCGGGCGCCCAGCCAATCAGCGCGTTTGTCACGATCATGAAGCGGATGATGGCCGCCGAGCAGGCTGCGGCGAAGGCTGAGGCGGACAAGGCGCAAGGGAAGCACCAAGACCAGGGCGATGAGGTTTCGCGAAAGATCCTTGGCTTTGGTTCCAAAGCGGACCAAGCACAGTAGGAAACGGTATCCGGTCTGCTGGCCAGCTGCGGGTGTCGGGGTAATCAACGAGTGTGATTGCCCCCGCTCCCAGCCGCGCACTCACCTTTAGCGCCTGCCGCGCACCAACTCCATCGTCCGCTCACTCACCCGCGGGCAACGCTACTCAGCAATGGCCACCTTCACTGCTTGCACACGCCCCCGCCGAATTGGGCAATGACAAGCATTTTTCCCACCCGCCCCTTTTGATCGTGCTTGGGTAGCAATGCTAGTCAGCTGCCTCTGCGACCTCGATCGATCGCCTCCGTTTTCGCTCGAAATCCCGCATGATTCCTAGGATCACGGAATTGATAGCCAACTGGTGCTTTGCTCGCGTCGCTGCGACGTAGAGCAGGTTGAGCTCATCACGGCGTGCGTCCGGCGCGAGCTCAGGATCCAGGGGATCGGGATAATCCTCGCCCAGGTATACATGCGTCCACTCGAGTCCCTTCGAGCGGTGCGCGGTCGAGAGGATGACGTCGGCGTCCTTTTCATTCTTCTGGGTTAGCGCCCGCAGGCGCGCCAGTCGCTTCTCGATGTCCGGGAAGAGACCCACCACCTTGATGAGCCTCGCCATCTCGCGATCCTTACTCTCTTTGGCCATGGCCAGATAGGAGGTCCAGTCGGCGAAGTCCTTCAGCAGACGCTTGGACCTGACCTTGTCGGTCTTTCCCTGGCTGAACCAGACCAGGTCCTCCAAGTCGCCAATCTGGTACGCCTCGATGCCACCGACCCAGTAGAGGGTCCTGCCCTGCGGGGCGAACTCCAGGGCCGTCATGATGACTCCGGAGACCGTCCGACAGAGATGCGCGGCCCCTCGAACGCCCTCGTCGAGCTGGGTTTTGATCTGCGTCGGCTGGCCAGCACCGACGATCTTCAGCTCCTCGCCCTTGTAGCTCAGGATGATGTTGGCCACGGTGGCCACCGCCGGCCCGAAGCGGAAGGATTTAGTGAGGTAGAGATCGACGGAGTCATCGAGATCCGGATCGGACAAGGCGTTGTCGGCGCCGCGGAACGCATAGAGCGACTGGTGAGGATCCCCGACGAATATCACCCGGCACGACTGATTTTTGATGAGCCCCAGAGTGATGCCGTTCAGATCCTGGGCCTCGTCCGCAAGGATGACATCGAAGCGGTCCCCCAGGTCCGGTTTGCTCAGGTAGTAGAGCTTGAGATACGCGTCGTGAAGGTGGGGTACGGTCGTGTCCTGGGGATCGATCATGCGCCGCCAAACCTCTTTGGCCTGGAGAAAGACTTCCGCAATGAACGCCGGAGGCATTTCGGCCATGGGGCGTCCGTTGTACAGCGGCAGGTGATCCTCGTGGAACTCCTCCAGGTCACTGCAAAGGTACCCGTTGACCGTCGCAATGACCGCGTTGATCAATGCCCAGTCATTCGTTCCCAAGACGGCGCGCATGTCTGCCGGCCGCAACGACGCGCCAAGCTTGTGCTGGAATTGCCGGCCTACTGCTTTGAAGGCCAGCTGGTGGGAAGTCATGCATTTCACGTTGGACGGGAAACGCGCCTTTCCCTCGTCGGCAATGCTTCGGTTGTAGGCGACGTAGAGAAATCTCAACCTCGGGTACCGCTTGGTATAGCCCTCCAGCGAAGTGGTCTTGGAGGCTCCAGCGAAAGCCTTGACGCGGATCCGCGGCGCCTTGCATTCGTGGAACGCTAACTGCTCCGCTGTCCATTGAAATTCCACGCAGCATCCTCCTCTGGCAATGTCCTGATGCTATCGAACGCGGAGGGCGAAAGGCCGGCGGTTCGGGCCGGTAGAGGGCACGAACTCACGGTACCGCTGCGGTGTTGTTGAGTACGCTGGACCCCAATGAGGCCATTCCGAACGTCGCCGTGATGAGAAGCAGATGTGTGATAGCTGAGGTAGCGTTGATGCTTGTCCTTGGCGGCTGGCTGACATCTGCTATAGCTGCGAATGCCCTACCCACCGAGCCTGCGGAGCACACGGATACCACTTCCGGCGAATGGGTTGATCCCATCGCTCTGAACGTCGCGGACCTTCGCACCCGCGCGTGTGCAGGGGACGTTTCCGCCTCTGCCGCCATAGGGCGCCTCTACCTCTTTGGCAACGGCATCTTTGAAAGAGACCTGAGCCGAGCGATGCCTTTCCTGCGGTACTCCGGTGAGAGAGGAAATAATCAGGCCGCCGCCGATTATGCGATCTCTTTGGTCACAACCAGTCGTGAGCCCGAAATCCTGTTGCGAGCGGCCGAGTGGGCTAAATTTTCGGTTTATAGAAATCCTACATATCAATCAATGCAGGCGCTGCAGCTTGTAAAATTAGCGGCGAAAGGCACTGACCTTTCTGCTGGCATACAAGCGGGCGCTCGCAGGGCAATACTTGCTAACTTAGGAACTGTGCCAGATGGTGAAGTTGGTCCTTGCAGAAGCCTATAGCGCTGCGAAACCCTGGGTCTCGTTATTACTTCATGCCGTAGCAGCATTGCTATGGCTCAATGTTGTTCCTTGGGCAGATCCACTATTGTTGTTTTTTGCATTGCCCGGTCTGGCATTCGGCGTTGCGATAGTAGCCTATACTCTTGTCCTTTCGACACTGCGCCATTTGGATACCAAGAAAAACCGGGCTGGCTACATAAGGCTATGTCGACTAGCTTGGGAAACGCCGGTGGTCGTATCCGAAGAGTTTTCAGAGCCAAAATTGACCCCTCTTCGAAAAACGGTGCTTCCACCAATTCATAGGAACCGATGCTGGTGCTTTGAGGTAATCAGTAACAAGTATCCTCGTTATGTCGCTAGGGGGTATTTGCTGCCAGACGAAGATCGGCTGCACCTGGCCCTGGTGATTGGTCTTCCTGGGCGATGGCACGAGGCGTGCTATTGCACCGCGTCGTGTGAGGTAGAGGGATCGGTGTATCGTGTCAACCAGCTTTACGGGCCGTTGAAGGGTTGGATAGGACAGGGTTCCCAAATTGGGCTTGATTTAAACTCGGATAGTCCATCCATCTATGGCCAGTCGTTCGGACACTTGAAGGTATCAGTATCGAATGTGCCTCCGGTATTACGACGATTCGCTAATATGCGATAAATCGACAGGAGAAGCTTCAGGCGTTCGTATAGGCCGGTCTGCGGTACAACCGACCCTATCGGGGTTTCTGCGGCACGCTATCATTCAATCTCTCGAACTCTTCCGTCGTGCCCATGTTGAGTACAGCTCGTAAGTGGAAGCGATCATGTTCTGCGTTACCAAGAGCTGCTTCCTTCTGATTGCGAATAGGATCATCAGCGAGCCTAAGCGCTATCATTACCTCACAGTGCCCTAACTTTGAAAGCTCGGTAGCAGAAACGGAAAGCTTTTCTCGACGCTTACCTTTCATATTTCCCACCTCCAATGGTTTGCCTGTCTTTACCTTAATCGCACCAAGCAAAAACGCAAGACAGCGTAGCGAGAGTGAGCGCTTGCGTTTTCAATAACAGAGGTATGCTGACTTTAATAGCGAACCAAGGACTTAGGATATGCGCCAGAACTGGAGTGAACCGATACCCCCACTTCTTCGAGGAGGACAGGTCGTGCTGTCTGAGCGGGATATCGAAACCGATGTGCCGGTGCCGATGCACGGGCGGGTAGATCAGGTATTTCTCGCCGGCGGCTGGCTGGTCGTCGTTGACACAAAGCGGAGGGCGGCCGCGCGCGTTTACCTCAAGGACGTGATTCAGCTGAGCGTGTACGCAGCGATTCTTTCCCGCCAGAGCAAAACAGTTCTGGGCTCTAACTGGCCCGTGGCGTCGGAGGGCTACGTGCGATTGGTAACCCCGCAGGGCGTCACCTATACGGCTGTGCGGCTTCTGCCCAGCAGCGTGATCATTAGCCTGTGGAACCGCTACTGGATATTGAAAGGGCAAGGTGCGAAGGCCCGTCCCAAGATACCGGCGGCGGGGGTGTGCAAGGCTTGCGTGAAGCGCACGGGCTGCCCGGTAGGACAGCGCCTGTGATTGGATGCAACGCGCCCAGCCGAGCTGCTGGGCGTGTCACTCAATGGCGTGTGGCGGAGGGGGCGGCGGTGCGTACGTCGATCTGATGGCCGGCGCCGATCTCGACCTTCTCTTCGACTTTCGCAATGTGCGCCGCGGCTTCGTCTGACAGTTTGAGAAAGGCCTCGTAATCGGCCTGGGGAATCTCTACTGCAACAGTGCCCTGGGCCACGTTCGGGACAGCTGTAGCTCGTAACCGCTCAGAAAAGCCGGTGATAGTCGAGGCCATCTGAGAAACAAACCGTTTGCCGATGCGACGTGTCGGTCTACCGATGTCACGCTCGGTGAGACGTACTGGCCTGTTCGGAGCCGGCGTTCCGGGTGCCTGCCCGCCGCCTTCAATGCCGCCGTTGGCGACAGCTTCCTTGGCCAGGAGGGCTACCTGGTTGTGGTAGGCCTCGAGGATGAGCCTTTCGGCATCGGACGGGTGTGCGCGGGCAACATCCAGTGCGGTGAAGGCTTTGATGACCCCCTGGTCGATCAGCTGCTGGATCGACTCCGGCAGTCGAAGCAGACGCAGGCTTTCCCTGACATGGGCGCCGCTGAGCTTGATTGCTTTACCGATTGCTTCCGTCGTCCAGCCTTCGTCGACCAGCTTCTGATACCCGTGCGCACGTTCGATTTGCGTCAGGGGAAGTCGCTGGTCAGCCGTGAGCGCCCGGACTATGGGCGACGTGAGACCGCGGGCTTCGTAGACTTCCACACGCTTGATCATCGCGCCGCGCTCACGCGCGATCATCGCAGCGCGGATACGGCATACCCCTTTGCGGATGTAGCAGCGGCCGTCGACGACTTGCACCTCGACCATCGGGATATGGTCGTTGTCCATCCAGGCCTCGACCAGGCTTTCGATATGCGCTTGCACCTTGGGCGAGTCGTAAATGCGCATGGCGCAGCGTGGATCCTCCTCCAGAATCGCAGGGTCGAGCCAGGTTTGTGTAGCGGAGCCGACGACCTCCGGATTGGTCGCCCCGATCGCCTTGCAGAAGGCAGTCAGGCTATTGATCGAGCGTTTTACTGGTTCGATAGGTGCTTGGCTGTCGGTCATCTCGGTTTCGCTCCGCGCTACGTACGTCGTTCTCTGATCTTTCGATGGACGAACTGCGCAATGAAACCCGCCGCGAATTCGGCCGCGACTACCAGCGCGACCTTCGCTCCGTTCTCCCCATAGCTCAAGCTGAGTAGGTACCAGCTACCTGGTACCGCTGCCGCTATGAAGCCGAGGAGGAAGGCGATGCTGTCGGATCGATTGGCTGTCGATTTCATTGGAGAAGTCCTGTTGAGATGCTCAATGTACTCAAGGCCGCAATAACGCAAGCCGCGAGTTCATGCCCTGGCCAGGGGTGAACCTGGGCCAAGCTTCGAGTAAGTCGCGGTACCGTCCCTGCAACGTTAAGGGGGATCCCATGCAAAAATTCTTCGTCGCATTGGTAGCAGGGAGCTTGCTTGTTGCTTGCTCCAGCCACAACGAGGACACCGTACCGCAGCCGCAAACAACCTACGTTCCAACCCGCCTGGCCCACGAGTTTTACAGTAGCTGGGGGCATGACGGCCGCGGCGGCGCAGCTCTACGGAAACCGGCGTATCAGCACGTGATGGGAAGCGAGGACGTTGTAATGACGACCCATGGTAATTACCACGATCTGCAGGTGGCGCCGGACGGCCGAAGCCCGAAGGACAGCGTGGCGGTCACCGCGGTTACCTATGGTATGGGGCGTGCGATCGACCAGGCCCTGGCATTCTCGTCGCCGGCGCCTTCAGCTCCGATCAGCAAGCCGGTGGTTGCCGGCAGCGAGGCCGAATATCTCGTCGCGTACCGAAAGTTTTGCAAGGGTGCCGGTATGGCCCTGACGGAGCGCGAGTGGGAACTGGTGGCAAAGGGCGGTCCTAAAGGTGTGCCGCCTTCCCTCCGCGGGAAGTGCCTGCAAGCGAAGTGATAGGGATGCGCCGGTCGTTCGCCGGCGCGCCATCGCAGCAGTTCTACTGGCCTGCAATGTACCGGTACAGCGCAGAGCCATAACTCACCCAACCTACCAGCACGCCAGCGGCTATTCCGCTCGCAAGCAGCGCGAGAAATAGGATAGGTAGCTTGAGACCAAGCATCCGCTGGTTCGTCCATGGCAAGGACGTAGCGTCGTCGCGGTGCCGCTCTGGATTACGGTCAACAGCGATATCGGGATAGTCGTCCGCCTGACGCGACTTTGCGTCGAAGATCACCATGTCTGCTATGGCACCCAATGTCTGCTCGTTTCGGGCAATGCTCGCCTGCGCTTTCCGTAACGACGCCTGCTCCAGTTCGCCCCTTTTCTGTGTTCTGCCACTTCGTGTCATCAAGGTGCTCCGGTCTTAGGAGCAGCGAGTGTATGGCGCCGTCCACAGCCGTTAGCGGCTAATCCTGGCCAATTTCGGGCTGTAACTCAGCAACCCTTCCCCGCTTGACCTGAAAAAATGACATCAACTTTGGAGGCCTTGATGCGTTTTTTTAAAAGATGGTTCGCGCCGAAAAAAACCGCGGCGAAGCCTCTCGCCAGCGTGCGTGATATTCAACTGCTCGACATGAGCGCGCCTGAGATCCAGCAGTACATCCAGGCTGGCGATGAAGCGCTGCTCCGGTACCCGCCGTTTCAACGAGGATGGCCAGCCCGTGTCCCGGGGACAGTGTTGCTGCAGCCTCACAAAGTGACCCTTCAGAAGCTCTCGAGTGGCGTACGCATGCCCAATCGAGGCTTCGATCGCTTACTGCTTCCGGTTTTCGAGGGAGTAGCTGAGTTCGTGCACCTGCTCCCGGCTTCCCAGTCACATCATCACCGGGGCCCCGGTGGGTTACTTGCGCACTCGCTGGAAGTGGCGATGTTCGCGTTCAACAGCTGCAAATGCACTTCTTTCGACTACGCCTTGTATCCGGCGCAGCGATTGGTGAGGGAAAACCGTTGGTACGTCGCCGCGGTGTTGGCCGCTCTCATGCACGACCTGGGCAAGGTGCTCAGCGACGTCGTCGTAGCGGACGAAATGGGCGATCGCCATTGGGACCCCATGGGCCCATCCATCCCGGTCTGGGCTGCTGAACACGATATCGACCGCTATTACCTGAGCTGGACGCCCAATCGCCACGGCATTCACCGGGACCTCGCGGCCACGCTCATAGCGCGCTTCCTGCCTCAGGAGCTGTTGATATGGCTTCGGGCTGAAGGCGCGGACATCTACACGGAGATGGTGAATGCCATGTCCGGACGCGAGGGCGACAAAGCCCTCGCGTCGATCGTTGCGAAGTGCGACTCGAAGTCTGTCGAGCTCGACATGCAGAAGCACGGCGGGGACGCATCCCGTCAATTTGGCATGGGCAGCGGCGTGCCGATACCGGCGCTGGTGCTCGATACGATGATTCATTTCCTCGCTACGAAAACGTGGCGGATCAATGAGCCTGGCCAGCGGGTATGGATCATCGGCGGGGAAGTCTATGTCGTATGGTCCCAGTCAGCGGCGGAGGTCGCGCAATACCTTCATTCGCAGGGAGTGAAGGCAATTCCCCGGAGTGCGGACGTCCTCGGCGGCATACTGCTAGATCACGGTGTCGTCGCCAAAGCCGACGATGGCTCGATGTATTGGCACACGACCATCGACATGATCAACGTCGGGCGGGAGAAGCCGATCACCCTCAAGTGCCTGAAACTGGTCAATCCGGAGGCACTCTTCAAGTTCGAAACGCCGCCGGCATCGGTGGCCGCTACTGTGGGGTTACCGCCGCACGAATTGCGCTTCGACTTACCCCACGCGCGCGGTACTGCAGCTGCGTCAGTAGAGGTATTGCCGGATGCACCGCATGAGGAAGGTGTTGATGCCACGCTACCAGCCCCTGCCCCTGCCCCAGCACCAGCCCAAGCGCCTACCGCTTCCAAGGATAATGGGAAGGACGCTAAGCACCCTGGTGGATCCAAAGCGCCCAAAGCGCCTGGTAGGCCGCAAACGGTAGAAAAGGTCGGCCTTGTACCCCGTACGGCGACGCATAGCGGCGGTGGGCTACTGATACAAGGTGCGGCGCCTGGCGACGACCTAGCGTCTGGATCTGTTACGAAAGAGCCCCACGTTGTGTCGCTGTCGTCCACGCTCGAAAAGCGGTCGTCATCGAAGGGCGGGTCTACCGGTTCGTCTAAGGAAAACGCAGGGAGCCGCGCCGGTGGCGCTGCGCTCGTCGAGCAGCCTGATGTCCCCCAACCGGCCTCCACAGGGTCGCCGGCGTATCCCCAGCATCCGCAGTCATCCGCAGAACAGGCGACCGAACATTCAGGGGTAGTCATACCAATTTCATCTGGTCCAACCGTTCGGCACGCTGATGCGGTCTACGCCCACGATCACTTCGATATTGATGACGAGGTGCTGGAACTTGTTGGCATGGATCTTCCGGATCGGGCCCTGGTTGCGCTGGCGGCAACACCCTCTGATCCAGCCATGCCGGCCTTGATGCTATCCACGCCGCCGACAGAGAATTTACCGCCGAAACAGGGCAGTGCGGACACCCCTGTATCGTCGATGGTCATACCCGCGGCGCTCATTGGCTCGGGCGAGTTTAGCTTCGGTCAATTGCGTGCTGTCGGCAGCGCGGAGGGCATCTCGCTACCAGGACACTCGCCCCTAGCGGTTGAGCCGCCTGCCGAAATGGAGCGGAAACGCTACCCGGTTCAGGATGGACAATCGCCTGACACACCGAAGGCGTCCAGGCCGACGATGCAAGCGGCGGGCGGCGAAATTGACGTCGTGAAAGATTCTTACACGGCCTCCCCAGCCTCTCGCCCAACGCAGGGAGTACCTGCCCCCAACCGAGCCGTGAACAGCGATCCGGAAGCGAGAACAGCACCAGGAAGGCCGCTGAAAGAATCTTACAGAGGTGAGGACGCTGGACGTAAATCAGCCCCTCCGCCGCCGCCGACGGCTTGTCCAGGTGATTCCCGCAATGGGGCTGATGCCCACGCGGCGGCGCCGGTTACGGACGATCGTGTTGACGACAACGGTGATAACGCGCTCGCCAATCAGCCACCGCCCGCTGGAAAGGTCGGTAGTAAAGCGGAGCGCGCGCCTACTACGCGATCGGCCGGTAACCCAGGGGATGGCAAACGTCCGGCCGCCGGAGGCCAAAATCCAGCCGGTTCAGGACCGGCATCGTCAAAGGCTAAGCAACCGAGTACTCCGCGCGAGCAGCCGCGCCCTGGGCTCATGATCAGTGGCGCGGTTCCTGGACCGGCGCCGATGATCATCGGGCAGCCGCGAAAGCCACGACCTGTTGGCCAGGACGTCCTGAGCCCACCTCCGCCCGAATCACCTTCGAAGCCGCCGGAGCGAAAGGCTGTACCCGAGGTTGTCCCTTCGGAGGTCACTGCTTATCTCGCCCTGTGGCCAGACCTTGCAGCGAAGCTCCTGTGGTACACCGAACCGGAAAACAAAGGCCTGTTGCTGCAGCGAGACGGCAAGCCGTACTGCCTTCATAGCGAGCCGGGGTTTACGCTGGATGACCGCGATACGCTCATGGCGGCGAACTGGCTATTTGACGACTTCACCGGCGCCTATACCGGCCTGCATCGCAAAGGCTTTCTGCTATCGCGGTATCTGGGGACGCTTCTCGAGCAGATTACGAGTGGCGCCTATGACCACTCTTCTACCGTGGCACGTGACGCTCACGAGGCGAATCAGCTGCAGGCGACCGCCGACGCTGTCCTCTCGAGGTGTCCGCCGAAAAAGACCGACGGACGAACCCTGGTCTCCATATCGGAGCGAAGGATGCTCCAGCTCGCGTACGAGCTAAAAACCAGCGAACTTACCCTCAGGAGGGCGCTAATCGCGCACTACCCATACCTCAAGGTCGGAAACAATCATGTCATTGACCTCACTGAGTTTCCCCCATGAGCGAATGGACTTACGAAATGCCCTGGCGGCCGAATTTCGAGGCGATCGAAATTGCGGGCTGGGTCTTGGGTATGGCTGGGACCTGCGCTGTCCATTTCAGCACGAACCTACCTGCTCAGCCGTTCTACCTGTCCCTGGGTGTGATGGGTGGTTTTGCGCTTCGGCGCGTGCCTGCTGCCCTGCACCTGTACCGGGTAAGGCAAGGGCTGCGTGCGAAGAATGCCGCGATGATGGGTCAGGACGAGCTTATCGAGCAGATGCTCGCCGATCGCGACAAGATGTACATCGGCGTGGGCTTCAAATGGACGCAGCGTGAAGGTCAGCAGGTATTCGAGCTGCTCAAGCGGGATATCACGAAGCTCATGCCCCCGGTTCCCGAGGGCTTCATGGGCTCACCCTGGATCCACGGGATCTCACTGCAACCGGACAAGCCGATTGGGTATAAGCACACGCTCGCTTCGCTCCATACGCTGATCGTAGGTACCACGGGTAGCGGGAAGACCCGCCTGTTCGACCTGCTGATCAGCCAGGCCATTTTGCGTGGCGAATCGGTGGTCATACTCGATCCGAAGGGCGATAAGGAAATGTCGGAAAACGCGCGCCGGGCGTGCGAGCTTGCCGGTGATGTCAGCCGCTACAAGCACTTCCATCCTGCATTCCCCGACAGCTGCGTGCGGATTTCTCCAACGCAGAATTTCGGCCGCGCCACAGAGCTGGCCTCACGCATCGCCGCGCTGACTGATGGCGAAGGACCGTTCCAGGCATTCGCCCAGATGGCCGTGAACAACGTCATCCAGGCCATGCTGTTCTGCGACATCTTCCCGACTCTGGTGCAGATTCGCCGCGCGCTCGAGGGTGGCCTCGCTCCTCTGGTCATTGAGGCGATTACGGCATACGGCAAGTCCGTTCACCCAGCCTTCGACGCGCTAGCAGCCGCGGCCGCGAGGCAGGCGAGGACCGAGGAGCTCAAGGCAAAGGCCATGATCTCTGTCTACCGCAGCGAGATCGTGCCGCTGAAGCCAAACTCCGACCTCGAGGGCATCCTGTCCATGTTCGAGCACGATCGCGATCACTTCGGAAAGATGATCGCGACGCTGCTTCCAATATTGAACATGCTGACCGCAGGTCACATGGGGCCCATTCTTTCGCCAATCGAAAACGACAGCGGCGATACCCGCGAAATCACCGATTCGAAAACGATCATCGAGAACAACCAGGTGCTTTACCTTGGCCTCGATTCGCTGTCCGATTCGATGGTGGGCTCCGCGATCGGCTCGATCTTCCTCGCCGACCTGGCGGCGGTCGCGGGCCAGCGCTACAACCTCGAAAGCAGCGAGAACCTCAAGCGTCGGCCGGTGAATGTTTTCTGCGATGAGGCCGCAGAAATCGTCAACGACCAGCTCGTTCAGCTACTCAACAAGGGGCGCGGCGCCGGAATGCGCATTTACGTCGCAACCCAAACCATCGCCGACTTCGAGGCTCGCATGGGATCGCCGGCGAAGGCGCGCCAGGTGCTGGGTAACACCAACCATGTCATCGCGCTCCGGATCACCGATCAGGACACGCAAAAGTACATCGCCGAGAAAATCCCGCCGACGTATTACAAGTACGTCATGCGCACCCAGGGCAACTCGACCAAGGACGATCCGCACATGCACTCCCTGAACGTCGGTGAGCGCCTGATGGACGAGGAGGGAGAGCTGTTCCCCGCCCAACTATTCGGGCAGCTGCCTGACCTTGAGTTTCTGGCCATCCTGGCCGGCGGCCAGGTCGAGAAGGGCCGGATCCCGGTCCTGACCAAACCCAAAAATTTCGACAAGGCTGTGGCTCGGGCCCGCCTGCTGGCTGAAGAGGCGGCTTGATCCATGCGTACCCGTTTTGAATCCTTATCTCGCCTGCTCAACGGCGACGCGAAAGCCAAGACCCTGTTGGGAGTTCTCGAGTGCGATTGGCCTACCGCGCTGCAGGTCGTCCCTGCCGCGTTTCGCGTCGAGCAAGAGATGACCAGTGACCCCGACTGTCGGGACGTTCTGACCCGATCGCTTCGCTCGTATCAGGCTGCGCTCGGCAAACCAGATCGAGACCGACTTGTGGCCTTCATGGGCACCTTCCTGGATGGGCTGGCAGAGCTGCTCGAGCAATCGCCTGCGCCCACGGCGGCACTCCTCGAGATGCATAAGCGCCTGCTAAGCGAAGTCGAGAAAACCAAAGGTGCGGCTGTACGGGATCGCCTGGAAGCGCTGCTGTTGCCGCCCGACACGTCGATCGGCGTCGTCTGGCGTAGCATCCAGGAGCACCGCAATGGCTGATATCGAAGAAAAGATGCCCGCCGGAATCTGGCTAACCCTGGCCTTCGTCTGCGTCGAAATCCTGTTGATCGTGTGCATCGTGCCGAACGCATTCATCGACCGGGCGATCTTGAAAGAGCAGGACTGGGGGGAGGCGATGATGGGCAAGGCCGCCAGTGACCAACTGATCGACGATACGGCCCGGATCTACAGCACCATCCATCTCGAAAGTGGGCTCAACGAGACCGTCCGTGACTTTTTCCTGGGAGGCAAGCAAACCCCGGGGTGGGAGTCACTCGAACGGCAGTGGGGAACGTTCATCGCGGGGCGAGGAGAGGCGGTGCTCAAGGTTTGCTACCACATCTACTACCGAAGCCTGCTCCTGCTGATGTGGATGCCCTACATGCTGGTGATCCTTGCACCGGCGGTGCTAGGCGGCTACATGGCCTGGAACATCAAGCGCTACAACTTCGATCACTCCTCGCCATTCTTGAACACCTACAGCTCAAAAATCATCTCCTGGGTGGTGATGGCACTCGCGCTATCGTTCATCGCGCCGTTGCCCATACCCCCGATGATCGTTCCGCTCGTGGTGATTTTTTTGATCCCCATAGCAGCAAGCCTCCTCATCGGTAACCTGCCGAAACGGCTCTAGCGTATCCGCAGGCGAGTCGGGCGCAACGCCTGGCGAGGTTTCTGCTCCCCCGGCCAGGTTTGAACCCTCGGTCGGGGTGGATTGACCGCAAAACGCGCTTGCGCCTGAGCACCATAGCTTCAACAGCTGAGGTGCATCATGAGCTCTAGAATCCCCATCACACTCGCCGGCGTTGCGATCGTCTTGAGTACCGCGTCAGCGCTCTACAGCGCTCACGCTCTACGCGAGCAGCAGCAGCTCGTCGACCACCTGAATGGCCAGGTCGCGAAGATTCAGCCGTACGCGTTTTCGCGCTCCGATCTCGACGCGCTCCTTTCCAGGCAAAGCCTATCTATGGCGCCCCCTGCGGCTCCGGAGGCACCACCAGCGCCGATGAAGCGTGAGAGCGCGCCGATCGCTGGCGAGCGGCGCTATGGCGATGCTACCGCCCAATTCAGCCTGATCGAGTACTCGGATTTTGAGTGCCCGTACTGCAAGCAGTACTTCGCGGTTCCTAAGGCGGTGGTCGACAGCTCGCGCGGTAACGCGTCGGTGGTGTTCAAGCATGTCCCGATCCACGGCGAGGCGTCCCGCCGGGAGGCCTTCGCCGCGGAGTGCGCAGCGGCCCAGGGCGGAAATGATGCGTTCTACCGTATGGCCGGCGCCATCTTCAGCTCGACCGCAGGTAACGGTACCGGAACCGAAAAGCCGCTCGCAGTGATCGCTTCCAGCATCGGCCTGGACGGCGCCGCTCTCTCGCGCTGCATCGACAGCCAGGAGCCGCTGCAGAAGGTGAAAGCCGACTTCCGTGAGGCGGTCGAGCTGGGCATCAAGGAAACACCGACCACCATCGTTCGCCATAACCCAAGCAATAGACAAGTCGTTCTTTCTGGTGCCAAGGGACCCGAAGACATTCTTCGCGCCATGGCGAAACTCGTTCAAGGCAATGGAGCCGCACAATAATGCAGCCAATCGATATCCCCCAATACGTTGATGATCCGCCTCACTTGTTGTTTTGGCAGGCAGATGAAGTTGCGCCCATTGGGATCGGCCTCGTATTTGGTATGTTCACTGGATATGCCGCGGTCTGCACTATTGCGGGATATTTGTTGACTCGTTGGTATCGCAAATACCGCGATGATCATCCGGATGGCTTCATGGTTCATATGCTGTATTGGGCGACCGGATATGCGGGCGCCAAAGCCAGAACTATCCCGAATCCCTTTATCCGCGAATTTAACTGAGGTCGCCATGCTGTCTGGCAAATTCAAGAACACCTATCGCGGGGCAATGTCCGAAAACGCATTCCTTCGCAAGGTGGTCGTGGCACTGATTCTTGTGGAGGTGTTGACCGTCATCGGCTGGCTGCGCAAAAGCACCGTCGTAGACATGCAACCTCCGACGCTTGCCGAGCGTGCCTGGGTCGATCAAGACCGCGCCTCGGATAGCTATGTCAGCGCTTGGGCGCTCTACATCGCTGATCGACTCGGCAATGTTAATCCGAAGTCTGCGGAGATTATCAAGGCGACGCTTGAGCCATTGCTCGCCAACGATATTTACCAGGACGTGCTCAATAAGATTGATAGCCAGGTTCACCAGATCCGCCAAGATCGGGTAACGCTGGAGTTTGAGCCTCGCCAGGTCCTTCAAGATAAGGAGGATACATCCAAGTACTTTATCGTGGGTAAGTCCAAAATGACCGGCCCGAGTGGCCAGCCGAAACAACTCGATATGACCTATGAAATTGAGTTGAAGATCAAAAACTATAAGCCGGTCATTGCCTTCCTCTCTGTATATGAAGGTGCCCCACGAACCCAAGAAGTTAGAAACCGCGAAGCCAAGTCCGCAGACACTCGCAAGCGTTTGGAGCAGCAGCGCAATGAAAACTAATATCCAAACCCTCACGCTGATCGGCGTCGCGCTGTTTTCGTCAGCATCGATCGCCAACGCTCGTGAGCTCAACATCCCGCAAACGCCGGTGGCCGAGTCACGCACGCAAGAGATTGCGGCAGTGCCCGGCCGTGATGTGGACCCCGCCGAGTACGGCCTGCAGGAAGCTGACGAACAGGTGGCGCGCCAGGCTCTGGCTGAGCAGCAGCAGAAAGCGCTACCGAGCGCTGCGTCCGCCCGGCCTGCCGCTGCGCCAAGTGCACCGGTATCGGCTCCGGCAGTGACTTCCATTACCGAGCAGAAGCAGGACCAGGTCAAGGCAGCGCCCGCGAAGGCGTCTACCGATCTGGTCCATGTGGCCGGTGGCGGCCGTGATCTTCCCGCCGTCCCGGCCTCGGTCGCCAAGACCTCTGGTGCGCCCGAGCCCGCTGCACCGCCGGTGAGCTCGCGCCAGGACGTGGTGGTTCAGCCGGGCGTCAACACGATCATCCCCGCCGCGCTGTATCACCTGAACCGCATCGTCACTCCGTTCGAGAATCCGATCGTCCAGACCACGTCTCAGGCCACCATCAAGCAAAAGGGCAACGTGATCTACGTGTCGACCGGTAGCGAGAGCCCGGTGACGATGTACATCACCCCCAAGGACGATGAGTCGGTGGCCATCAGCCTGACGCTGGCGCCTCGCAAGGTGCCGCCAATCGAGGCCAACCTGATCATCGGCCAGGTGCCTGGGAGCACCAACCCTTCCAGCGCCGGCGGCTTCGGTTACGGCGCGCGTTACAGCGGGCAGGCCAAGAAGTGGGAGGAGGGGCAGCCCTACATGGAAACCATCAAGGGCATCATGCGCGCCCTCGCCCTAGGCGGTATCCCCAAGGGCTATTCGATGGCCAAGCTGCAGAGCGGTGAGAAGCTCCCTGCCTGCTATCAGCAAGGGTTGAACTTCGACTTCAGCCGCGCCCAGGTGATCATGGGCCACAACTTCCGGGTGCTGGTGGGCGTCGCCCAGAACAACGGCCGCGCGCCGATCATGTTCGATGAAACCAGCTGCACACATCCCTCGCTGGCGGCCGCCGCTGCCTGGCCGCGCAACATGCTCGAGGCCGGTGAAAAGACCGAGGTTTACATCGTCACCCGTGTGGGCGAGGCGCCGGCGGAAGATTCGTCCCGCCCGAGCCTGCTGAACTGAGGAAGGCACCATGATCAAGCAAACATGGGCCAACCTGAGCCCGCAGAAGAAGAAGTGGACCGTCATCGGTGTGGCGCTTGGAGGCGTGCTGTTGTTCGTCTGGGGCCTGAGCAGCCTGGGTGGCGAGGTACAGCGCAAGACCAATGCCAAGCCGACGATCACCAACGTACTGACTGACGCGGATCCGCGTGGGGTCGGGTTGGATTCGCTCAACGCCGAGCAGCGCAAGCAGAGCAAGGAGCTGAGCGACCTCCAGCTCACGCTGAAGAACCTCATGAATGGCACTCAGGCCCAGCAGGCGACCGCCGCGGGGCTCAAGGAGATTCAGGGGCAGATTGCGGACCTGACGGCGCAGCTTCAGGCCACGCAGACCGCTCAGCAGAAGACCGAGCAGGACAACCGCGACCTCAGCAAGCAGCTGCAGGAAGCCCAGTCTAAGGCGCCGACCCCTGACAAGGCCGCGGAACTGGAGCGCAAAGCCGTGCAGCAACAGACGCAGGCGCAGGAGCGCCAGCGCTATGACCGCACGCTGATGGACCCGAACCGCAACCAGGGCAATTTCTTCGCTAACGCTCCGGCGCCGGAGAAGGAACCGGAGAAGCCTGGCGCTGCGCCCAAGAAGGAAGAGCCGCCGAAGATCATGTCCTACGGGGATGAGGCGCCCGCTGAAGATCCCGATGCCGACGCCAAGGAAGAGGACGTCTACCTGCCCGCCGGCGCCATCCTTTCCGGCGCGATCATCACCGGTATCGACGCGCCCACCGGTAACGGAGCACGGAAAGATCCTTTCCCTGTACTGCTGCGGGTGAAGAAGGAAGCCGTACTGCCGAACCGCTTCCGCGCAGATGTCCGCGAGTGTTTCCTCATCGCCAGCGCGTTCGGCGACCTGTCTTCCGAGCGCGCCTACATGCGTGCTGAGACGATCTCCTGCGTACGGGATGACGGCGGGATCATCGAAAGCGGTATGGACGCCTATGCCTCCGGCGAGGACGGCAAGGCCGGGGTGCGTGGTCGCCTGGTCTCCAAGCAGGGCGCGATCTTGGCTCGCTCGCTCATGGCCGGCTTCATGCAAGGCGTGTCGGACGCGTTCAGCGTTCGCCAGGTACCGAGCATCAGCATCGCCAGCAGTGGCAGCGGTACGAATGGCCGGACGGTATCGCCCGTCTATGAGCAGGCCTTCAACTCCCAAGCCATGCAGGGCGCCATGATCGGCGGCACCGGCAAGGCGCTGGAGCGCATCGCGGACTTCTACCTGGAGATGGCCGAGAACCTCTATCCGGTGATCGAGGTGGACGCTGCCCGGGAGATCGACTTCGTCGTCAAGAAGGGTGTGCAGCTCAAGCTGAAAACGCTGAGCAAAAACAAGACCTGAAGCCAGCGGGAGCGCCCAGCTCCCTTCTATTGAACGCCCTGGGAGGGGGTGAATTGCCCCCTTCCAACATCCCTCGCTACGGATACTCAACCTCATGAAAACGAACCTGCGTAAGGCCCTGGGCCTTGCCGCTGCGGCGGCGCTCACCTCGATGATCAGTGGCTGCTCCATGTTGCAGATCGGTTCGTCCGACTACGGCTGTAAGGGCATGCCCGACGGCGTGACCTGTATGTCCGCGCGAGACGTGTACCAGCTGACCGAAAACGAGAACTTCCGGCAGATCGTCGACGAGAAGAATGCACAGAAGGCCGAGGCTGAGAAGCACGGTGGCCACCCCGCGGCCCCGGCAGTGCAGCCGGAAGTTGCGGCCGGCGAGCGCTACGTCGTGCCCCGGCCGGCGCGCGACCCGGTGCCTATTCGCAGCCAGGCCACCGTCATGCGCGTCTGGGTTGCGCCCTGGGAGTCGCAAGCCGGCGACCTGAACGTACCAGGCTTCATTTACACCGAGATCGAACCACGCCGTTGGGAAGTCGGTACGCCGTCCCTGCGGCCGACGCCTTCGCTGCGTCCGCTTGAATCCCACAAAAAGGCGATCCCCGCCTCGTAACCCCCAGCCCTCGTAAGGAGACACAACATGCGCCTGAGCAATCCGGCTAAACCCTTGAGCAACCCGGCCCACCGCGCGCGTCGTCAACGCGACCTGGTGAAGTTCGGCGTCGCCCTGCTGCTCGTCGTAGGCGCATCCAGCGCCATGGCAGGCACCGGCGGTACCGACTTCGACGCCGTCTGGACCACGATCAGTGACTGGATGCAGGGCACCCTCGGCCGCGTGGTCGCCGGCGCCATGGTGCTGGTGGGCATCGTCGGCGGCGTCGTCCGCCAGTCGATCATGGCGTTCGCCACCGGTATCGGCGGTGGGGTCGGTCTGTACAACACCCCGAAGATCATCGAATCGATCATGTCGGCAACCCTGCCGGCCGCCAACGACATGGTGTACAGCGCAGCGCCGCTGCTGCAGATCAACTAGGGAGCCGCCCAGGGCTCACCCCTCTGATAGCCGGCGCCTGCCGGCTTTCAGGTATCTGAAACTTGCTCGGGAACCGGCCTGTGAACTGGAAGATTTCGAAGGGACTCGTCGCGCTGCTGTTCGCAGGCCTCGCGCACTACACCGGTCAGGTCCAGGCTGCCGAGTGCACCGAATCCAATGCAGTGCTGACCCCGGATTCCCGGGCAGTTTTTGCCGGCGCGCAGATCAAGCTCACCTACAGCGCCACGCGCAACAGCTGCACCTCGGCCGGTAGCTACAGCGTCCCGATCCTCATCGGCGCCGGCACCGGCCAGGAAGCAGGGAAGTGCGGCGGTACCCGTACCAAGGAGGCCGCCAGCTGCAGTGGTACCGTTACGGCGCCAGCGGGCTTCACCGGCCCCCTGGTGCTCACCGTCGGCGATACAGTCACCGAGGTGATCGTTCAGGCCGCGGTCGCGCAGCCGACTGCTCGCGACATCGAGATCTCGGTGGCCGAGGACCAGCCTGCGATCGTCCCGCTCACATTGGGCGGGGAGGGTGTAACCGCCGAGCGATTCGAAGTGCTCGATACGCCCGATAGCGCCATCGGCCAGGTCAAGGTTGAGGGCAGCACCCTGACCTTCACCCAGGTGCCCGGCTGGAGCGGCATTGTCGCCCTGCAGTACCGCGGTCGAGATCAGCACGGCACCTACTCCAACACGGCCACCATCCGCATCATCACTACTGGGCGAAATGATCCGCCGGTGGTGATCGCACAGCCCGTCATCATGACGGAAGACGCGCAGATGACGTTCGAGCCCACGGTGCAGGATCCTGACGCGGTGGACATCTACCGCCTGGTGATCGAGGCGCAGGGCAAAGGCGTCGCCGGCGAGGTGCTTGCTGATGGGCACCGCATCAAGCTGACCCCCAAGCCTGATTTCTACGGGCAGGATGTCTTGCGCATCAGCGCGGTGGACGCCGCCGGCGCCAAGAGCGCCGTCGTCGACATTCCGATCACGGTCCAGGGTGTCAATGACGCACCGGTTGCCCAGCCCATCAGCATCGTGACAGACGAGGATACGCCAGGCCGCGCGAAGATCGTCTTCACCGATCCGGATGGTGACGGGCCCTACCAATTCGTCGTGAGCGGTCAGCCGGGCGCGTCGATAGGCGGCTGCGGCCTGGACGGCGACTCCGTGGTCTTCACGCCTGCGCCTGACTGGAACGGCAAGACCACGTGCCAGGTGGCCGTCATCGACGCTGGCAGTGCGGCCTCAGCGCCCGTACCGGTGAGCATCACCGTCACGCCGGTAGCAGACAAGCCAGTGGTCGAGAGCAGGACGGTCACCCTCAATCAAGGCGCCACGGGCAGCTTCACCCTCCAGGTGTCCGATGTGGACGCCAACGACACGGCGACGCTGCGGACAGTCTCTGCGGCTGATCCCGCCTTCGGTAGCGTCAGCTTCACGGGAACGACGGCGAAGGTCTCGCTCAACACCACCTTCGTCGGTACCCGAGAGATTCGCTACGTGGCCAAGGACTCCTTTGGCCTGGACTCGGATGAAGGCGTGATCCTGGTGCGGGTATTACCGGTCGCCCAGGCGCCTGTGGTCGATGCCGCATCTGCCAAGACGGCCATGGAGACGCCGGTCACTGTCGAGCTCACCGCTACCGACCCGAACCATGACGCGCCGCTGACCTTTGCAATTCAGCAGCCCGTCGCTGCAGCAGCAGGATCAGTCAGTCTCGCCGGTAATCTTCTGACCTTCACTCCTGCGACTGGATACCTGGGCACCGCCAGCGCCAAGGTCACGGCGGCGGATCCAGGTGGCCTGGTGTCCGCCGCACAGACCATCGCCTTCGAGGTGGTCGGTGACCAGGTGATCGGGACCGATCCGGACAATCCGGATAGCCACACCGTGGTGATCGTCCAGCAGCCAGATCCGAGCGTCGGGAAAATCACCACCGAGGGCCTGCGCGTTCGCTTCGTGCCGGTCGACGGCTATGTCGGTACCGCCACCTTCAAATACAAGCTCCGCGATGCTGCCGGCGCCGAGTCGGCCATCAAGGATGGTGCCATCCAGGTCGACAAGACCAACTACGCCCCCAGCGCGGCGAACGCAGCGCTGGTTGCCAACGAGGGCCAGGCCTCCGCGCCCGTCACCCCTGAGGTGATCGACAAAAACCTCTACGACGCGGGCAAACACACCTTCGCGGTGCCCATCCAGGAGATGCGTGGTACCGCCGAGGTGGTGAACAACCAGCTCGTCTACCATGCCCCCTTTGGCTCGAAGGGCACCACCAGCTTCAAATTCATCGCCCGTGATCCCGCCGGCGCCGAGGTTGTGGGGACCGCAACGGTAAGCGTCCGCGGCCGAAACGTCGGCCCCACGCGAGTAGGCCTGAGCCTCGTGACTGAGGAGGGCGTCGAGGTATCCGGTACCCCGACGGTGGTCGATCCCAATCCAGGCGATACCTTCACCTTCGCCGTGCCGGCCACCTCCGCCGGCGGCACGGCGAAAGTGCTGAATGGCCAGGTGGTGTACATGCCCAAGCCCGGTTGGACCGGGACCGAGAGCTTCCCCATCACCGCGACGGATGCCGGCGGGGAGTCTGGCAAAGGCACAGTGACGGTCGTCGTCAAGCCGCGCAACCTGGCGCCTGAGAGCCTGTCGGGGAGCATCGTGGTGCGGGAGGGTACGGCGAGCGCGCCTTACTACCCGCGCATCGTCGACCGCAACGTGGCTGATGCCGGCCGGCATACGCTCCGGCTCGTGCAGCAGGCCGCCAACGGCGGCTTGGCCATCGTCGAGAACCGCCTCGTCTACACGCCGGCGGCCAGCTTCGTGGGTACGGATTCCGCCGTCATCGAGGCGACCGATTCTGGTGGCCTGACTGTACAGGGCACCATTGCTCTGCAGGTCGATCGCTTCAATCTGGCGCCGGTCGCGGCAACCCTGCGCATCAGGACGGTTGAAAACACCGCCTCAGCCGCAACCCTGCCGAAGGTCACCGATGGCAATGCCTGGGATTCCTTCACCTATGAGGTCGTGGAGCAACCGAAGTCGGGTACCGTGGTGGCCACCAATGCCGGCTACGTGTACACGCCCAACCCGCACTTCGTCGGTAACGACCTGTTCCGGTTCCGGGTGGTGGACAAAGGCGGGGAGTACGTCGAAGCGGTGGCCACCGTCGCCGTCGCTCAACTCAACACCGCGCCTACTGGCCTCACCCCCTCCGTCGTCTATTTCTACGAGGGCGTCGGCGGTAGCCAGCGCCTCGTTGCAATCGACGACAATACCTGGGGCTCCCACACCTTCACCGTTGCCACTCAGCCAGAGCACGGCTACGTGTGGTTCACGGGTGATGAGCTTCATTTCAGCACCGACGGCCGCACCGCGACCACCGTCTCCGTCACGGTGACCGATCAGGACGGCGCGGCGGCGACCTTCCCTGTGCGGCTGGCGCCGAGGTCCCTTGACGACCCCTTCGACAAGCTGCCGGTCAAGGAGCTCTCCCCAAGCGCATTCAGTACTCCGGCCATCACCAAGGAATTTACTCATCTGGATGGGCGCCCTGGGCTTGTGATCACCGATCAGCAGGCTCTCGCTGAGCTGGGTACCGACATCATCGCGATGGTCGAGCGCAAGTCCGAGGTTGGCCTGCGGGTCGGCCGCCGGCCGCTGGAGCGCGGCCAGGGTGCGCGCCTGGCCATGGACAGGGTCATGAACGGCTCGCTTGGCGCTGCCGTCGCTGCACTGCAAAGCGGAGCCGCTGGCCATGGCCGCATCCTGCTGGCCCGTGCGGACTTGACCGGTACCGTCTACGCCGTCCCCTTCGAGGTCTGGAAGCTGACCGGTGAGCTCAAGGCGACCCCGGCGACGATCGGCCTGGGACTCGAGTCGGCCCGGATCCAGTTCTCCGCCTCCAACTCGGTATGCACCAACACCGTCCGGGAAGCATCGGCGCGCGACAGCAACCCCTACGACAAGCCGGTGTGTCTGCTGCAGTTCACCAAGCCAATGCCCGAGGCGAAGGATCTGTCCAGTGACGGCTTGCTGCTGCAGCAGGGCTTCGCGGCGGAAGCAGGTACCTATCCCGTCGAGGCGGCTGCCTACATCGTCGATGAAAAGGGCGAGAAGAGCCTGCTGGCGACGTATCCCACCCAGGTGAACGTGGTGCCCATGGCCGGGGCCGTGAAGATGACGTCGAAGTACCCGATGGATACCGTCTATGCCCAGGTCCAGGACCTAGACATCGAGTTCGTCCAAAGCGCAGGGCCGACATGCGACCTGACGGTGATTGAGCGGCGAGCAATCACGTCCGCGGCCTCCTATTCGACCAGACCTACCTGCCTGGTCGAATGGACCGAAATCCCCCCAGGCCTCGCCATACGGGAGAACTGGGAAAAGCCAGTGCTGCGCGGCGCGGCGACGATGCTCGGAAGCAACCGGATCGCCTGGAAGCTTTCCTCATTCACGCCCAGCGGCAAGAAGATCGATCTCGGCACGGACCAGTTCATCTTCACCGCGAAACAGCCGACCGCTCCGGTGGTGACCTACAAAGGCGCGCAGCAGCTCGGAGATACCCTCCTGGCAGCGCCTATCAGTGGCGGCTATGCCGGTGATGCGACCGTCACAGCCGTCAGCGCGCGGCTGACGCTTAAGCACAACCTGAACCAGGGCGATTCGATCACCGAGGACATCAACCCGGTCAACGGTGACGTCAGTACCCAGCTGCGCAGGATCTACGCCGCGCCGTTCTCGACACTCTGGCAGCGCCGGCCGCTCGCCGTGGATGTGGCCTATACCGCTCTACCCAACATCGCTACCCACTCCGATCTCACGGTGCTGTCCGTTCCGGACGCGAACATCATGCCGGTGATCGACAACGAGAACGGCAAGATCCTGTCGACCGATGCGTTGGAAGTTGGCGTCACGATGGGCGATGCCTACAACAGCCAGGTCCCGTACGACAGCGCGACCATGGGCGAGTGGGAGATTCGCCTGGTGCAGCGGCCGGATTGGAACACCGTTGAGGAGATCGCCGGGTGGGTTCGCGCCGACGGCGCTGGCCATGCGGCCTTCGAGGTCCCGGTGGAGAAGCTCGCCGGCAAGAACCTGCGTGTGTACGCCGAAGCACGGGTGGTGTCGCCGGAGCCCGCCTACAAGGAGACCCGCACTTCGCCGCGTCCCTTGAGCATCGTCATCCTCAACGGTGCCGCGCTCGATGGCAGCGTCCGGGCGCTACGCCTCACCGGCGAGGCGCCCATGCGCGTCACGCTCTTCGCGGAGGTGAACAACCGGTCCTGGGCGCGCGACCTGGGCAACGTCCGCTGGGAGATGTCCACCAACGGTGGCGAGTGGCAGACCGTGAGCAACCCGAGCAACGCGCCGCAACGGCTGGCGACGACCCTGCAGAAGGGCAACTACATGATCAGGGCCGAGCTGACCAACAAGAACAGCGGCGCCAAGTCGATGACCCAGGCCATCGAGATCAACGCCTTCAACATCCCCAAGGGGTACCTCGCCGGCCCAGGCAACACCTTCGTCGACGCCCAGGCCACCTTCCAGCTCAAGCAGTCGGAGAAGGGCGACGTGATGGATCTGTCCAATATCGAGGCCCAGTGGAGCCTGGACAAGGGAGCGACTTGGTTCGCCGGCAATGACAGCTATTCGGTCACCCGTAGCGCGGAGGAGCGCGTGTACGTCTTCTCGCGGATCCGCTTCAAGGATGCGCCGGCCGACGACCCGCTGGCGTGGAAGCTGCTGCGCGGCGGCGTTGCGTTCCGCAAGGTGCGGCCGCCACGCGTGCAGCTGGTGGGTAACCGGCGGCCGGAGGTGGGCAAGGAGTCGACCTGGGTTGCCCGGCTCGTCATGCCGTATACCAACATGGATCTGAAGGCCTCCGGCGAATTCATCATGCCGGACGGGACGTCGATCGTTCCTGGTACCACCGCCGCGTTCACCCCAACAGAAGAGGACGTGACCGACAAGCCGACCTACATCACCTACAGGGCCTGGATCGAAGGCTATCGGGACAAGGGTGGCGAGGGGCTGACCCAGCAACGGCTGACCTACTGGGAGTACGAGTGGCCGAAGTGGGAGCTGCAGCCGAGCCTGAGCGCCGCCTATGTACCTGCCACGCTCACCCTGCGGATGAGGAACCTCGGGCAGTTCAAGGCGCTGGAAAACGTCAAATACGACTGGGAGCTACCGAAGGTCGACGGCTACACCGTGGCCAACGATACGAACGAGACGCTGCGCATCCTGGAGATGAGCAAGGCTGCGGCCTATCCGTTCAAGGTGCACGTCTCTGATGGCCGCGGAAACTACTCGACGGTCGAGCGCACTGTGACCTTGCTGGATCCGCCGCCGTGGACGGTGTCGCTCCGGTGGACGGGCGATAACAACGCGACCCGGGCTCCCCTGAAGGTCCTGGTCATGCCCTCGATCTCCGGCGGCCATCCCAAGGACAAGGTGCTGTCCATGCGCTACACCCTGGGCGGCAAGCAGCTCGATACCAACGGCTCCCGGTATGCGCGAGCAACATTGGAGAGTGAGGGCGAGTACCAGATCGCTCTGCAGATCGAGACCCAGATGCAGAAGACCGCGGAGAGCGAAGTCGTCATCGATGTGAAGGAAAACCAACCGCCCAAATGCGAGCTCGACGTGAAGGAAAGCTCGTCGTCCTGGCGCGCCAACGCGAACTGCAAGGACCCGGATGGCCGGATCTCTCGGCACCACTGGTTCGTAAACGACGAGAAGCAGGGGCTGAGCGGGTCGGTGATTACCATCTCGAAGCGCACCTATCCGCAGGCGCCGCACATCGTGCTGACCGCCACGGACGATGCCGGCGCCGATTCCGAGCCGGTAGAGTGGTGATTTCCCGCGGGCGCCGCTATGGCGTCCGCGGGTTCCAACCTCCAATCGGGGTGAACTCAAGACTCTCGGATTCAACGCCTCGGTAGCCTGACGGTAACTCAAGTAGAGGTGCCGTCATGCTGTGTAAGATTCTTACAAGCGCTGTGCTCGCCGCCAGCGCCTTATCCTTCCAACTGGCTTTCGCACAGAGCGCAACCGACACGGCACCACTACCGATCAACGGAATGATCGCCGCCGTGAAAAACGAAAAGCTGGCCTTTGTCAGTGATAACGGTCGTTTCGTGTTCCGCGGCTCCCTGTACGACACCTGGAGCCAGAAAGAGATCACGACCCTCGCCGAGGCCGAGCGAGCATCCAACTACATCGATCTGGCCAAGCTGCGCTTCCGGGTGGACGACCTGGCGCCATTCACCTTCGGCACCGGCCCGAAAGAAGTGGTCATCTTCACCGATCCGCTCTGCCCGTCCTGTCACCAACTCGTGCAGGACCTGAAGCAGGTGAAGGGCTACACCTTCAAGATCCTGGAGCTTTCCGCAATGGGTCCGGATAGCGGCAAGATCGTCAGAAGCCTGCACTGCGCCAAAGACAAGGCCGAGGCGCTCTCAGTCGCCCTGGGCGAAACCAAACCTCGTGTGGTCGACCAAGTAGGTGACGACTGCGATACCTCGGCGATCGGTAAACGAATCATCAGCGCCCAAATGTTCGGCGTGAAGGGCGTGCCGTTCATGATCCGGAATGACGGCCTTGTCCGGCACGGGTACGAGAAGGGCAGCCTGGCGCCTTGGCTGGCGGGTGCCGGCCAATGACTAGCTACGTCAAAGGTAACTTTCCTATCGGAGACTTGTTGAGCGTCGCGGCGTTCGACGAGGAGAACATGGTTTTCCTCCTCGATGACAACCAGATCGGTTTTTCTTTCTTATGCCAGCCACTGCCGGGCAGTGATGGGAAGGAAGGCGAGCAGCTGAAGTCCGTCCTCAAACAAGCATGGCCAGCTAACGCCAGTGTTAACTTTTGCTTGTTTGCTTCGCAAAACATTAACAACCCGATCAATGCGATGCTTCGCTTGAGAAGTAATACTCAAGAAGGAGTGATCAAGACTGCGTTGAAAAACCGATCGGAATATCTATTCAAGGGCACCTTGGACCCGATCGACGATTATTCGGGTATTAAAGTTCGCGATATCCATGTTGTCATCACAGTCACGATGCCTATCGCAAATGTCGAGCCGACCGATCGTGAAACGCAGATGGCGAGTGAAATCCGATCTCAATTTGACTCCGTCTTCAAATCGGTCGGATTGGCTCCGATTGGGATGGGGCGCAATCTCTATCTAGAGATCATGTCCTCTATCTTAAATCAGGGGGCGGAAGCCTCGTGGCGTGATAGAAACGAAATTGAAGCGGATGATGATAAGCCGCTAAAAGTTCAGCTCTTGGATTATGATCGCACTTTGATTCCGCACAAGGATCATCTCCAGATTGGAGACACCCTTGTTAAATGCCTTTCGGTTAAGAAGTTCCCGCGGCGCACGCTGCAGGGAGCGGCTGGATGGTATCTCGGAGATCTGCTTACTGGAGCAACGGGGATCCGCGAAAACTGCTTGATCAGCTTCACGATCTATTTCCCGGAGCAGCAGGGCTTCAAAGACAAGTTGGGCGCGAAGCGTCAGTGGGTTAATAACCAAGCATACGGTCCCTTGCTGAAATTCGTGCCAAAGCTAGGCGCGAAGAAGCATGGTATGGATGCGCTGTTCAAAGAGCTAGACGAGGGTGAATCTGCGGTCCGCTGCAACATGACGATGGTTGTCTTCGCTCCAAA
This sequence comes from Pseudomonas sp. PLB05, assembly GCF_021106615.1. NCBI lineage: Bacteria > Pseudomonadati > Pseudomonadota > Gammaproteobacteria > Pseudomonadales > Pseudomonadaceae > Pseudomonas > Pseudomonas sp. PLB05. Next base: position 72,341 of record NZ_JAJOHO010000006.1, on the reverse strand, counting down.
CCGTGACCGCCTAATCCGCGCTGCGGCCGAGGCGCGAAACTATATGAGCATCCGCCAATTCACCTTCATGGAGGACCGATTCTTCGTCCTCCCAATATTCCTCAATGCGCTTCCCTTTGGAGCTGACCCTAAGGCCATTGAGGAGCTCTACCGCTACAAGTCCATGGCCATTACCCAGGCCCTTCCCCTGGTTCCTATCTATGCGGACTGGAAGGGGACCGGCACGCCGACTATGCAGTTCGTTTCGAGAAACGGACAGTTAATGTCCTACTGTCTATTCGATTCGGATACCAATTATAACGCTACGATCGCGGCGCAGTCTGGTAGCGGTAAATCGTTCCTGACCAACTACTTAATCACCTCGTACCGTTCAATAGGCGCTCAGGTTTGGGTGATCGACGTTGGCCGCTCGTACTTGAAGCTGGCAAAAGCATTCGACGGCGACTTCGTGGAATTCACGCAGGAATCGCAAATTTGCCTTAATCCTTTCGAACTCGTTCAGGATTATTCTGAAGAAGAAGATGTACTGATTGGCCTCCTGAGCGCGATGGCCGCGCCCACCGCTCCGCTTTTGGATCTGCAAATCGCAGGGCTTCGTAAACACACCCATGACGTCTTCGAAGCTTTGGGCGGTGAAATGGTGGTGGACGATGTTGAAAAGTCGCTGCTTAGTGATGAAGATCCGCGTGTTCAAGACATCGGGAAGCAGCTGTATCCGTTCACTCGAGCAGGCATGTATGGCAAGTTCTTCAATGGAAAGAACAACGTTGACTTTAAAAACCCCTTTACCGTTCTCGAACTTGAAGAACTGAAAGGGCGTAAACATCTGCAGCAAGTGGTATTGCTACAGCTGATCTATCAAATCCAGCAAGCGATGTATCTGGGTAGTCGTGACCAGAAGAAGATCGTGATTATCGATGAAGCCTGGTCGTTGCTCACCGAGGGCGACGTTGCCAAGTTCATCGAACACGGTTACCGCCGGTTCCGTAAGTACAACGGCTCGGCGATCACGATTACCCAGTCCGTAAACGACCTGTACGCGAACTCCACCGGCCGGGCGATCGTAGAAAACTCCGCGCATCAGTTCCTGCTCGGGCAGAAGGCCTCGGCGATCGATCTGATCCAGAAGGAAAAGCGACTCTCGCTCACCGAAGGAGGTTTCAAACTCCTCAAGTCGGTGCACACCGTGCGAGGCCAGTATTCCGAAATTTTCTTCTCGACCGAACATGGTTCCGGTATCGGCCGGTTGACGGTCGACAAGTATTCCAACCTTCTCTACAGCACCTTCGCAAAAGACGTCGAAGACATTGGGCGTTATACCGACCAGGGCATTCCGACTGCAGAAGCCATCACGCGGGTAATGGCTGACCGGGGGGTGGCGGCATGAACCAGACGCTCTCAACGGTCGTGCTCTCTGCACTCGTCTCCATTGCGGTGGTCACCGGCTACGCCTGGCTCTTCAAAACCGATGAGTTCGGCACGCAGATCGCGATCGTCGACTATGACGCTGCTACGCGAGGCGTCGACGTACGTGATCCCCAAGCCGTGGACTCGGCCATGGCCGCGCTACGCGCGTCGGCGAACAAGCTTGCCGCCAATGGCTTCGTCACCATCGATAAGAGGGCGGTGGTCAGCTACCCCGCGGAGCTCGAGGTTCCAGCGAGTGCGCCGGCAGCTGCGAAGGAAGCTGAGGGGGCCCAGTGAATCGCCACCTCAGGTTCCTGCTGAAGGCGCTCCCGTTCAGCTTGCTCGCCGCCGGCGCTGCCTGGTACGCGACGTCGCGCTACGAGATTGGGATCGATCCGCAGAAGAACACGTGCCTGGACTGGCGGGTGTTCCTGATCGACCGTTATGACCAGGACGTTGAGCGTGATGCCATCTATGCGTTTCGCTCAACCCAGATGGAGCCGTTCTTCCGCAATGGCACCAAAGTCATCAAGTACGTCCGTGGCGTGCCGGGTGACCGAGTCATCGTGACCCCCGAACGGGTAACCATCAACGGCGAGGCCCAGGGCCAAGGCGTGCTGCTGGCCAAAGGGCTCGGAAAGCCCGCGAGTCGTTACCGTCGTGACGAGATCGTGCCAGCGGACCAGCTCTGGTTCATGGGCACCTCCCTGGATAGCTTTGACTCGCGCTACTGGGGCTACGTCAGCAAGGTCGACGTGCTCGGCCGGGCGTACCCGATATGGTGAGCCTGCGCGCGGTAATCGGTGTGGTTACGCTACTGTTCGCCACGCTCTCGGCCGCCGACAGCGCCGTTGAGCAAGAGCAGGCGGCGCTGGAGCATTTCGCCGCCGATCTCAAGGAGATGCAGGTCAGCACGAAGCAGCAGGTCGACTTCACGCTGCGTAACGAGGACTTCAGCTACCTGAAGCAAAGCCAGCCTCTGGCGAGCCCTCTCGAAGCGCCCAAACCGCCGGTAGATACCCGGAAGGTCGTCTACCAGATCCTGGTGTCGTGGTCCCTAGGCGAGGCAGAAATCAAGCAGCTGCTGCAGAGCTATGACGGTGACGAGTCGGTAGAGCTCGTATTCCGCGGTGTGCCCGAAGACATGCCGTTTGCCCTGGCACTCGCCAAGCTGCAGCGCCTGTCGCTTGAGACCAAGACCAAAACGTCGGTGCTGATCAATCCGGTGGTGTTCGAAGAGGCGGGCGTCGACCAGGTGCCGGCGATTCGCAAATTTGTGGATCAGAAGATGGTTTACCTGGCGAAAGGAACCACCTCCACCGCGAGCGCGGACGAGGCCTTTGCCCGTCGCAAAGAGCCAGTGCTGTCGCTGGGTCCTCTGGCCGAGATTGCAGAGCGTGACCTCATCGAGGTGATGAAAGAGCGGCTGGCCAAAGTCGACATGGAAAAGATGAAAGCGCGCGCCCTGAACACCTTCTGGGACAAGCAGACGTTCGCAGAGCTGCCGCGCGCGACCCGACATCGAGTGCGCGCCCTGGATCCTACGGTGCTGGTGCCGGCGGACATGACCGCGGCGGATGGCACCGTGATCCACAGGGCGGGGGACCGGATCAATCCACTCGACATGCGTCCCTTCACCCAACGCCTGGTGATCATCGATCCGCTCGACCCGCAGCAGGTCGCCCTGGCCAAGAAGCAGGTTGCGGATTACGGCGCCAAGCAAAACGTCATGGTGATCGTCTCGCGTGTGGCGCGCGAGGAAGGCTGGGACGGCTTCGCCGCCCTGCAGAACGAGATTGACCACGCCGCCTATGTCCTGCGCGACGACGTGCGCAGCCGCTTCGCCATCGACTTCGTGCCGTCCGTTGTGACGGCTGATCGCCATAGCTTCTACATCGAGGAGTTTGCGCCGTGATCGAGCTTGCCTTGCAGAAAATCCATCATCCAAACGGCGCGGTTCTCGGGCACGAGGTCCTGGCACGTCACGTGACGACCCAGGGCGTGTCCGGACCAGGTGTCTTCATGGCCGACGCGACCGATGAGGACTGGGAACGCCTGGACGCGGAGGTGATCGGCCTGGTCGTGGAACGGGCGCATGAGCTGCCTGCCAGAGGCATCCTGTTCATCAATCTGAGCCCCGCATCGTTGCTCAACCTGCTGCACCTGAACCGCCTCTGCCTGTTGGTCAGCAGCCTTTCGCTTTCCGTGTGCTTCGAGATCCCCGAGCTTTCTCCTCTCCAGGGCGTCGACCTGGAGGAGCGTCTGCTGATGATCCGTCGGCATGGTATCGCCGTGGCGATCGACGACTATGGCCAGGACAGTGCCGACTCGACCCGCCTGAAACGGCACGCCTGGGACTTTTGCAAGATCGATCTGCCAGCGCTGGCCCGCAGTATCAATCTGGACTGGGTGATTGACGCGCGTGACCACTGCACCCGCTGTGGCACCGGCCTGATTCTCGAGAAAGTCGAGCAGGAGCACCTCCTGTGCGAGGTGCTGCTACCGCTCACCGGCGCCGCCCGCCAGGGCTACGGGCTGTCGATGCCCTTCCTCCTTCCTGCTGCTGCGCTCGCCGCGTCCTGACCCAAGGCCTTTGAACCTATGTTGATTCGCTATGCAGCGGCTCTGATCCTGCTACTGGCCGTATTCGGCTCCAACGGTGCGCGAGCGGCCGACGCGGCCACGCCGACGGCGTCCTGCCCAAACGCTGAGCTATTCAGCGGCAAGCTGTTTACCGACATCTGCTGGGCTTGCCTCTTCCCGATCCGTATCGCCGGCATCTCCATCACGCCCGGTGATGCACCGCGCGGGGCGTCGAAGAAAAGCCTGTGCATGTGCGAGGACAACCTGGGGATCTGGAAGCCCGGAATCGTCAATTCCATGTGGGAACCGGCGCGTTTGATCGAGGTAGTGCGTAAGCCAGGCTGCCTGCCGGCGCTTGGCGGCGTGACGCTTGCGATCGGCGACAAACGACTGTGGGGTACCCACGCTGACGCTACAACCGGCAACCAGGTGAGCCACGAGCGGATGTCGTTCTACAACGTCCACTACTACGCTTTTCCGCTGCTCTCGATCCTCGAGATGTACATGCCTAAGCGCTGCTCGCCAGATGGCTACGCCGACTTCGACATCATTCAGCTGTCCGAACTCGATCCGACCTGGACCAATGACGAGCTGGCGTTCTTCGTCAATCCAGAGGCCGCCGCTGTGGCCAACCCGATTGCGCAGGCGGCGTGCACGGCAGATGCCGCGCTGGGTGTGATCGGTAAGGAGCCGCTGACCTCCTTGTGGTGGTGCGCAGGGACCTGGGGTGAGATCTACCCCATGGCCGGCACCACGCTGCCGAACGACTTTGGCCGCACCACCTCGTTGCTTGCCGCTCGGACCTTGGCCACCCAGCACCGGCGCGGCCTGGCGCACCTGACGATGGGCGATGACACCCTGTGCCGGGGATCCATCTTCCCGACCATTCCCAAGTCGCAATACAAGATGTCGATGTTCTTCCCGCGCGCAGAGACCAAGAAGGGGCACTACATCGGCGCAAGCCCCCTGACGTGGCAAGGCGGCGAAGGGCGAGCCATTCCCCAGGTCGGCGAAGACGCGCTCTACATGATGTTCCGCTGGAACGACTGCTGTAACACCCTGTGAGGCACCCGATGCGCAATCCAATCTTTGCCCGGGTGGTCGCTGCTATCACCCTGTTCTTCTACGCCTATGCGTGCCCTGTCATGGCCTGGGCCGACAGCGTGACTGCCTCAGCCGCGACCGGTACTGCGACTGCCAAAGAGGCGCTGAACGCCTGGTCGCCACCGTCCGCCAGTTCGACCGAGATCACCTTCGGCTCAGACGCGGCGAAGCAATCGATCAGCATCTCGGAGCTGTTTCCCGGGGTGACCGACTCTTCCAACACCAGCGCGCTCAGCAACATCTACGGCGACGACAAGGCGACGATGGCCGCCGGCAGCGATGCCAACCTCCGGCTGACCTCGGAGGAGTCCTCCAGCGGTGAGGCCTATCGCCTGCTGCGCGGCAACGTCTCTCAGACGAGGCCCGATCTGACCAATGATCCGTTGTGGAATAACACTGACAAGATCATCGACAACCAGGCGCTCTTCAACAAGGAGTTCTCGGACTGCAAGCAGAACACCGAGTACACCAAGGGCACGACCACGAAGCACGTGAGCGAGCTCAAGCAATGCGAGCGGGTAACCGACAAGTCGGGTAGCTACACGCTCAAGCACGAGTACCTGGCAGGGGTCGTCCGGTACTACGACGGTCCGGCGAACGTTCAATCCTGCGGTGAAGGCTGCGTCGATATCTGGCTGGGCCAGGTCGGCAACGACTATTGGCGCGGCAACTGCTCTATCTTCGAAAACGAGATGAAGTTCGAGGTCATTAAGCCCGAAGCGATCCAGAGCGCGCAGCTGGTCTACGCGAAGTGGGACGACTACATGCAGGTGCTGGTCGGCGGCACCAAGGTATGGTCCGGGCCGAACGAGAACTTCCCGCCGGAGACCGACGGGGCATGCGAGCTCGATACGTCTTGGGAGACCAACCCTGACGTAAACATGACCTCGATCGTCAAAAAGGGTGGCGTCATCCCCTTCAAGATCCGCGCGTCAGTTACCGGCCGCGGTGAGGCCTACGCCAAACTGCGCATCCTCTATGACCCGCAGGAGGTCATCAGCAACGACAACTGGTATCCGCCGGAGGCTGCCGAGGCGGTGACTGCGGTGAACGACGGCGCCTGCCAAGGCAAGTTCGTTTGCAACAAGATGCCTGAGGTGGACGAGAACGGCTGCGCGGTCATCAACGGCACCCGCGTGTGTGAAAGCAGCTTCAAGAACAAATCGCCGGCCTCCGGCATATCGCCCCTGTGCCAAGAGGTATCGGTTGACGCGCAGTGCAACTTCTACAAGGGAGACATGCAGTGCTACACCGACGCCCAGGGCAACGAGCAGTGTCCCACCAATAGCGATAAGACCTGCGCCGTCTCTCACGACATGCGCGTGGTCGAGGTGCCTATATCCGCTCGCTTTGCCGTAGAGGACGCCCCAGGCGCCGGTGAGACCAACCGAGTCGAGGTCGACTTCTTGGCTGGTACCTACCGCAACACCTCCAGCAACCTGCGCAGCGACGGCTACGTGGATCAGGCCTCGCTGGATGTGATGTGCAAGAAAGGCGCTGACGGCAAACGGCTTCCGCAACGCTTTGCCGTGTCGAGCACCTCGATCTGGACGGGGCACAAGTTCGCCCCCAGCACCCTGACCGAGGATTCCCTGAACATCGTGCAGATGCCGACGTGCGACAACGGCCTGAAGATGGTTGTCGACGTGAAGGACACCGGCAAAGGCACCCCGGGGGCGTTCTATTCGCATGAGCTCAAGCTGAAGAACGTCCGCATCGACGGTGAGTCGTTCGGTCCCCAGTACTGCATCGACTCAGCGAACAAGATCCAGAATGGTCAGTGCTCAGAAGGCGGCAGCGTCACGGTCACCCGGGGGGTGGCCAGCGGCTGCTTGAACCTGAAAGGGGTCACGGTTTGCCCTGGCGATGACATGTACAACGCCATGAAGCCTTCCCCGATCAAGGGCGTCGATAAGCTCTTTCAAAACGTCAAGGTTCAGGGCTGCGTCACCGGCGGGCTAAACCTGGACACCTGCACTAAATTCGAGGCGGACAAGCAATGCGGCTTCATCTCTCGCCAGTGCGTGGACGGCGCCGAGGGTGAGTCGGGCAAATGCTACGTCACGGAGGAGACCTGGGACTGTGGCCACGAGGTTGAGGTACCGACGTCGACCTCGAATACCAGCTACCAATGCGATGGACCTGTTCGTTGCCTGGGCACCGAGTGCTTCAGCCCAACAGACGAGAAATCCACTGACTTCGGTTACGCCGCAGCGGCGCTGCAGATCGCCCAGTTCGCTGAGCATGACCTGGACTGCGGTGAGAACCCGACCGACACCTCGACCGATCACAACTGCAAGGTCTGGAAAGGGGAGCCCATGGAGTGCAAAAAGGCAGTCGGCGGATGGGTCGATTGCTGTGAGGCGCCGGATGGCATCTCTCTCATGGATTACGTGTCGCTGACCATGAATACCATCAGCCTGACCGAGAAGATCGGGATCATCGATAAGGCACCGACTGCTGAGGCGGCATGGACCTTCGGTAAAGAGTTAGCAAGCGGAAGCAACTGGACCTCAGCGTGGAGTTCAGCCGTCAAAACCAACGAAGGCGCCACGACCGTCAGCCAAATGATCGGTTTGGACGTGCTCAAACAGAAGATGATGAACTATGCCGCTGAATGGACGGCGAACACGTTCGGTACCGCGGCAGCGAACACGATCTTCGCGAGCGGATCAGCGTCGGCGGGATCCAGCACTACGCCTTACGCGACAACCAATGCCACTACCGGCGCGGTCAGTACGGCGCCCAACGCGACGTTTGCCGCGGGCTTCGCCAGTGCGCTGTCGGTGATCATGATCGCCTATACGATCTACACGATCGCGAACATCATGGTGCAAATCATCTGGGAGTGTGAGCAAAAGGAATTTGAGCTTGCCGCCAAAAAGGAGACTAAGGTTTGCCACTTCCTGGGTAGCTACTGCGCTTCCAAATCCCCCATGGGTTGCATCGAAAAGCGCGAGTCTTATTGCTGCTTCAACTCGCCTCTGGGACGAATCATCCAGGAGCAAGCACGGCCTCAACTCGGACGCACTTGGGGCGACGCTGAGAACCCATCCTGCGAGGGTATTTCAGTCGGAGACCTGGCAAAGCTCGATTGGAGCAAGATCGACATCTCGGAGTGGATAGGCATCCTGCAGATTACGAATAACTATCCCACCGCCGACAAGATCAACCTCGATAAGCTCACCGGTAGTGGTTCTACGCTCAACTACCCAGGGGCGAATCGGAAGGACGTTCTTACAAGGAACAACGAGATTATGGATGGTATGGAAGTTACGTTTCCGGATTCGCGGAATGCTACAGAGAAAAATCTGCGAGGAACGTTCAAGGACCAATAGCCACAAAAAAGTGCCGGTGTCAAGTCTTGCGTGCAAAGCACGTAAGGCTTGAAACCATATATGGGACAGTAGGTTAGCTCTTTTCGCGGCCGCTTTGCAGAACCACGGCTTCGTCGGCTAGGAGCCACATAAGAGCGTCGGGGGAGAAAGCCGCATCGCACTGTGTCGTGCTGGATTGCCGAGGAACGGCGGGCCTGTCGCGTCATCATAGCCCAAGAGACATAGCGGCATCCAGAATGAAGAACGCGCAGCCTGGGGCTGCGCGTTCGATGGATGCCGTTGGTATGCGACGCCATCATGTCGGCTTCGATGGCGCGCTCCGGGTCGCCGTGTCCTTCCTGAATCCCCGATCCCCCGCCATGAACGCCTCCAGCATGTGCGGGATCAGCGTCATGGCATCAACCGCCTCGCCGTAGGTCTGCGCGTGCAGCGCGGCGTAGCGGTCGAGGTCGGCTTTCAAGCTGGCTGGGCAGGCAAAGGTCAGTTTGACGCTTTCGGTCTTGGGCAGCGGCCCGAGCCGCAGCTTCTTGGTCGTGCTCATTGCGAAGCTCCCCGATTGAAGAACAGCGGCTGGTACGGCCGCAGCACCAGATCCCGGTTGACGATGATTCGCACGGGCAGGCCCGGCCGCTCGGTCAGCGTCGGCTGGATATTCATGTTGCGCCGGGTGATTTCCTGGCCGACCTGATTGATGCTGTCCTGTGCGCCATCGCGCCCGGCGATGACGATGCGGTTGCCATCCTGGCGGTTCTCCGGCGCGGCCAGCTCGGCACCTACGCCCAGCAACGTCGTCAGCACCGCGCCGGCAACGATGCGATTCCAATGCCAGTCCACGTCGTCTTCCAGGCCGGAGTAGCCGGCCGGATCGGTGCCGACAAGGTTGTCCAGCGTCAGCGAGGATGTGTCGGGCAGAATGACGCGATTCCACACCACCTGCACGCGGCTTTGTCCGTAGCTGACCTGGCTGTTGTATTTGCCAAGGATGCGCGAGCCCTGCGGGATCAGCAGAAACTTGCCCGTGGCCGTGTCATAGACCGGCTCCGTCACCGTGGCGATCACGTCGCCCGGCAAATCCGACTGGATGCCCGTCACCAGCGCACCCGCGATCACCGTTCCGGCCATCACCTGATAGGGCGATGCGGGCAGCGCCAGATGGCCGGAATTGCGGGTTTCCGTAGAACCGGCTTTCAGGAATGCCTCTTTCTGGTCTTGCCGGTTCTGCACGGCGGTCGGGTCGGCGGGCTGGGCCGCTGTCGAGGCAGGCCCGGCAGCGAGAGGATCGAAGGCCGCGAGTGTGTTTGCAACACCAGGCGCACCCGGCGCAGCTTGCGCGACCGTGGCGGCGGCCTGGCCCTGACCCTGGCCGCCCGAGCGGAAGAACACCGACGAGGCCGCCGCCGCGTCCGCCTCCTTGCGCAAGGCATCTTCGGGATCATGGCCTGGCGGCGAATAGCCCGGCGTCACCGGCTGCTGCGAAGCGACGATGGCCGGACCAAGGTCGCCGGGCAACGGCGGCCCCAGTTCGGGCACATCGGGCGGCAAGGCTGGCGGCAGCTTCGAGTAGTCCGTCGGCAGCGCATCCAGCCCTTCGGACTTCGAGACGCGATCGACGTTGTAAAGCTCGGTCTGCTCGTTGGCTCCGCGCCGCTGCGGTTGCAGCGACCAGATGGTGGCCCCAAGCACGGCGACCGACAGGCCGCCGGCGAGGATGGCCAGCGTGCGCCGATTCAGGCGCGTGACCGGGCGTGGCTGGGCGCGCAGCGCCACCGCCTCCGGCGCAACCTTGCCCGCCTGCGGCGTGGCGAGGTCGGGGGTGTCGTCCTGGCTCATGGTCAGTTCCTCCGCGCAACGCCGTCCGTGCGTTCAATTCGCACCACGTCGCTCTTGTCTCCGCCCAGGCGGAGTTCGGCGGCGCCGAACAGCCGATCCACGATGTAGTACGGCGAGCGGAAGCGATAGTTGACCAGTTGCCCGTCGCCTTCCGGCCCGATCACGAACAGCGGCGGCAGCTCGCCTTGCGCGATGCCGGCGGGGAACTGGATATAGACCTTCTGCCCGTCGTCGAACGCGCGCAGCGGCTTCCACGGCGGGTTGCTACCGCTGACCGCGTAGCGGAAGCGCAGGTTTTCCAGCGACAAGCCGGAGTCCACCGGCGCGGCGGCGCTGGCCGCCTGCGCTTGGCGCTGCAAAGCCAGCATCCGGTCGCGCGGGTACTCCCAGGACACCGACGCCATCCACGTCTTTTCCGTAGAAGCCAGCTCCAGAAGGTACGTCCTGCGGCTGGTGGTGATGACGAGATTGGTCTTTAGGGCCGAACGGATTGGCTTGACCAGCACGTTCACGCGCAGGTCGGCGCCGCTACCGCTGGACGTATCACCCACGATCCAGCGCACGGTATCGCCGGCGGCCACCGTCACCAGTTCCTCGCCCGGCTGGAGCGCGATCACGGTCACGCGGCCCACGGCCGCATAGACCTGATACAGCGCACCGTCAGTGAAGGGCCAGACCTGAATCGCATTGACGTAGCCCTCGCGCGTGGGCGCGACGCGCGCCTCCGTATTGGCCCGCGAGACGCGCACCTTCTCGTCGGCCGGTTCCGGCGCGGCCTTGGCGTCCTCTGCCTCGGGCAATGGCTTCAACTGCGCCGGCAGCGCCAGCGGCTCGGGCACCTTGACCACTTCCACCGGCGCGGGCGGCTCCGGCAGCGGCTGGGCCTGCACTGGCTCATCGAGCGAGATGGTCGGCGGCGGTTTGCCCTGCGTGGCGCAGCCCGCGAGGGAAAGCAGGATCAACGGCAACGCGTATTTGCGGAAAAGATCATTCATGGCTTGGCTCCTTCGGAAGAATCCAGTTCACGGCTCCACGACAGGCCGTTGACGTAGATGCCCAGGGGGTTCTTGCGCAGGCGTTCTTCGGTGCGTGGCGGCTGGAGCACGATGGACACCACGGCCGTCCACCGCTCCAAGCCCGCCGCGGCACCGTTGACGTATCGGCGTTCCGTCCAGCGCACGTTGAAAGACGTGTCGCTGGCGCGCACGACGCTGGTGATCTGCACCGTCACCGACTCCTTGCCGATGCGCGCGAACGGGTCGTTGACCCGTGCGTAGTCGTTGAGCACGGCCGCGCCCTTGTCGGTCGTGTAGTCGTAGGCGTCGAGCCAGTTCTGGCGGACGACGATGGGGTCGATGGACAGCGAGCGCACCAGCGTCACGAAACGCGCGATGTGATGCGCCGTCTGCGCATCGTTGGGCCGGTACGGCGTGGCGGCTTCGCCGACCGCGCGTACCTGGCCCGCGTTGTCCACTTCCACGACGTAGGGCGTCACGATGGACTGCGCCGAGCGCCACACCAAGCCGCCGGCCATCAGCAGCGCGAGCGTCAGGCAGCCGAAGGCCATCAGGCGCCAGTTCTTCGCCTGCACGCGCGGCGAGCCGATACGGTCGTCCCACACCTGGCCGGCAGCTTGGTACGGCGTGGCAGGCTGCGGCGTGCCGGCATAGCGCACCTGCGGTTTTCTGAATCGCATGGTCAGTTCTCCTTGTGAATCGCTTTAGTCGTCGGAGCCGCGCAGGCTCGGGCCTTGCCCCGAGCCGCCACCGTCGCCGCCGCGCAGCGTGTGCGCGGCGGTGGTCGCGGCGTGGGTGAGTTGCTGGCGGCGATGCAGCCGCTTGGCCCAGGCGGGTTGTTCCGGCTTCTGTGCAGCGGCGCCGCCTGCGGGGGCTTCTCCTGCGGAGGCTTGACCGGTTGACGCGCCAGCGTCGGCCGTCGAGCCATTCCAGCCAGCACGGAACGGAGCGGCCATCCGCTGCCCGGCAGCGGAAGCACGGGATGCTGCGGCGCGTCCGGCGGACTGCGCGCCGGTCTTGGCGACGTTGCCTAGGCCCGCCATCGCGCCCTTTGCGCCGCCGCCAGCGGCGGCGGAACCGGCCTGGAACGCCGACTTCGCACTGCTGGCCGCCGACGTGGCGGCGCGCGCACCGCTACCGGCCAGCTTGGCGGCAGCCGGGGCCATGCGCGCGCCAGCAGCCACGGCGCCACCCACGCCCGTCGCGGCGGCGCCGATGGCGACGGCCGTGCCGGCAGCGCCGACAGCAGCACCGGCCATTGCGCCAGCGCCGAGCTGCGGCGCACCGGACACGAGGCCCGTGGCGATGCCGGGGCCGAAGATCCCGAGCGCCAGCAAGGTGAGCGAGGCCAGCATGATGACCAGCGCGTGGTCGATAGACGGCTCGGCGGGATGGACTTGGAACTGAGCGAACAAGCCCGAGCCGATACCGACGATCACGGCCAGCACCAGAACCTTGACGCCGGAGGCCACCACGTTGCCCAAGACCTTTTCCGCGAGGAACGCGGTCTTGTTCCAGAGCGCGAATGGCACCAGCACGAATCCGGCGAGCGTGGTCAGCTTGAACTCGATCAGCGTGATGAACAGTTGGATCGCCAGCACGAAAAAGCACAAGACCACGACCAGCCACGCGAGGAACATCACCACGATGGGGTCGAGGTTTACGAATACTTCGGGAAAGCCCGCCATCTCACCGATCTGCTCCAGAATCGGCGCCCCGGCGTCGATGCCGGTTTTCGCCAGCCGGCCCGGCTGCAAGAAGTTTTCCATCGTGATGGCCGAGCCGGTGGCGGTTATGCCTAATCCCGCAAACGAGCGGAATACGATGCTGGCCAGCCAGTTGAAGTTATTGATGATGTAGGCGAAGGCGCCGACGTACAGCACCTTGCGCAGAAGCTTGGCGATCACGTCCTCGCCCTGACCGGTGGCATGGCTCATGGCCCAATACAGGCCGGCGATCGTCATGTCGATGACGATCAGCGTGGCCGTGAGGAACGCCACTTCGCCCCGCAGCAGCCCGAAACCCGAGTCGATATACGCGGCAAAGGTGTTGAGGAACTGGTCGATGATGGTCACGTCATTCATGGCGTGTTCTCCGGCTCGGCGGGAACGGCCGGCGCCATGCCATCGGCCGGTTCATCGAAGCTCGGCGGGATCGGCGGCAGGTCGGCCAGCGTCTGGTATTCATCCGGCCCGGCCTTGCCGGAGAAGAAGCGCCGCCGGAAGGCTTCGGCGGCGGCACGGCAAGCGTCCTCGCCCGTGGCCTGCCGGTCGGCCGCGCATTGCGCGCGCAATGCCTTGAGCCGCACGGGATCGACGGCCAGGGCATCGGCAAGGTTGTCGGCCGGCTGCTTGCCGCAAGCGGCCAGCAGCACGACAAGCACCACAACAGACGGGGCGAGGACGCATCGCATGGCGGCCTCCCGTCAGTTGCCGTAGAAGTTCACGGACTGCGGCGTGTACGGCGTCCCTTCGCCCAGGAAGCGCCGCCGCACTTCGCGGGCGCGCTCCGTGGCCGCCGCCTGCCGCGCCAGCTCCAGCGACGCCGCCCGGTCTTGCGTGATCTGGAGCCGCTGCGACTGGATCGACTGCTTGGCCTGCAAGGCCAGCAACTGATTCATGGCCTGCATCGCCTGCAACGCACCTTCGGCCGACTGGCTCTTGCCAACGAGATCGGCCAGCACGCTCTCGTCTTCACCCAGGTTCTGCGACACCTGAGCTTGCATCTGCATCGTGGTCTGCAAGCCGTTGAGCGTGTTCCGCCAACGCTCCTGTGCGTCGCGGTACATCTGGTCGCCGCTGACGGTGGCGGCGTACTGCTCGGGATACAGGCGTGCGAACTCCCGATCCAGATTCGTCACGTCATAGGCCAAGCCTCGGGCCTGGGCGATCAGCCGCTCGGTCGTTGCCAGATTGGCGCGCAACTGGCCGACCACGCTGGACGGCAGGCTGGCGAGGTTGCGCGCCTGGTTCATCAACATCTGTGCTTCGTTCTGGAGCTGCTGGATCTGGTTGTTGATCTGCTCCAGCGTGCGGATCGCGGTCAGCGTGTTCTGCACGAGGTTCGTGGGATCGACCACGACCCATTGCGCATGAGCGGTGGCGGTGCAAAGCATGGCCGCGACGGCGGCGGCGATAAGGCGCTTCTTCATGACAGGCTCTCCTGTGGGTGGTCGGTGGTACGGAGGGAACCCGGCGCCAGGCCGGGGAACGAGGGCAGCAGGTCGGCCGCCCAATCGAGGCCGCGATGGCGCAGCCAAGCGCCCGCGAAGCCGGGTGCGCCGGCGTCCAGCAGCAGGCGGTCTATGTCGCGCTGGTCTTGCGGCGTGGACGCGCCCGCGAAGGCCAGCGCCGCCGGCCCCAGGTCGAGGTCGAACAGGCGGTTGCCGAGACGGGATTGGTAGTAGTAGTCGCGCTTGGGCTGCGCGGTGGCGACGATTTCGATCTGCCGCCTGTTGAGGCCGAAGCCCTCGTAGATCGTGCGAATCTGCGGCTCGGTGGCCTGCGGGTTGGGCAGGAAAATCCGACTCGCGCAGCTCTCGATGATCGCGGGCGCGATGCTCGAATCCTTGATGTCGGCGAGGCTCTGCGTGGCGAAGATGACGCTGACGTTCTTCTTGCGCAGCGTCTTGAGCCACTGGCGGATACGCTCGGCAAACACCGGGTCATCGAGGAATAGCCACGCTTCATCGAGGATCAGCAGCGTGGGCGCGCCGTCGAAGCGTTCATCGAAACGCGCAAAGAGGTAATGCAGCACGGCCATGACGGCGGCCTTGCTGTGCATCAGCTCCTCCATCTCGAAGCACTGCACGTCGGCCATGCCGAGCCGGTCGTGATCGGCGTCCAGCAGCTTGCCGTGCGCGCCGCCCAGCACATAGGGCGCGAGCGCTTGGCGCAGCGCGTTCGATTGCAGCAGCACGGAAAGCCCCGTCATCGTGCGCTGCTCCACCGGCGCACCGGCGAGGCTGCCGAGCGCCGACCAGATGGCCGCTTTCTCGTCGGGGCCAACCGCCACGCCTTCGTGCAGCAAGCGGCCTTCGATCCATTCGGCGGCCCAGGTGCGGTAGCCCTCACGGTCGATGCGCGCGAGTGGCTGGAAGGCGATTTCGCCATCCGTGCCCAGGTCGTAGTGCTCGCCGTCCAGCCCGAGGATCGTGGCTCGCATGGAGCGGCCCATGTCGAACGCGAAGATGCGCGAGCCGCGATAGCGGCGGAACTGCATTGCCAGCGTGGCGAGCAGAACCGACTTGCCCATGCCAGTCGGCCCCGCGACCAGCGTGTGGCCCACGTCGCCGATGTGCGTCACCAGCCGGAACGGCGTGGCGCCATCGGTGCGCGTGACGATCAGCGGCGGGCCGTCGAGGTGGTCGTTCTTCTCCGGCCCGGCCCATACCGCCGACACCGGCATCATGTGAGCCAGGTTCAGTGTCGAGACGATGGGCTGGCGCACGTTGGCGTAGGCGTTGCCCGGAATGGACGACAGCCACGCATCCACGGCGTTGAGCGTTTCGGGGATAGTCACGAAGCCCCGCCCCTGGATGACGCGCTCCACCATGCGCAGCTTCTCGTCTGCGACGGCGGCGTCCTCGTCCATGACGGTGACGGTCGCCGTCAGATAGCCGAAGGCGACTTGATCGCTTCCCAGCTCCTGCAGGGCGGCGTCCGCGTCGGCGGCCTTGTTGTTGGCGTCGGTATCGACCAGCGGGCTTTCCTGCTGGAAGATCGTTTCGCGCAGCAGCGCGATGACGTTCTTGCGCTTGGCGAACCACTGGCGGCGCAGACGGGAAAGTTCTTTTTCCGCCTCGGCTTTGTCCAGGCAGAGGAAGCGCGTACTCCAGCGGTAGGCAAAACCGAGGCGGTTGAGGTCGTCCAGAATCCCCGGCCAGGTCGAGGTCGGAAAGCCCCGCACCGACACCACGCGCAGGTGCTGGTCGCCCAGCATGGGTGCCAGGCCACCGACCAGCGCGGAGTCGGTCAGCAGCGCGTCGATGTGGAACGGCACTTCGGGCACGCCGACGCGGTAGCGCCGCGTCGAGATGGTGGCGTGCAGGTAGCTCAGCGTCTGGCTGTCATCGAGCCAGGCGATTTCCGGCATCACGCCATCGAGCAGGTCGAACACGCGATCTGTTTCCGCCACGAAGGCCGTCAGGCGCTCGCGCCAGTCCACGCCATCGGTGGGCCGGTTCTCGTACAGCATCCCCGCCGCGCGGGCGCGCGATTCCTCGGGCGGCAGGTACACCAGCGTCAGGTGATAGCCACTCTCGAAGTGATTGCCAGAGTCCTCGAAGGTGGCGCGGCGTTCCTCGTCCACCAGCCACGACAGCGGCTCAGGAAACTCCGAGTGCGGATGGTCGGCAGCGGGACGGCGCTCGGCTTCAATGAACAGCGCCCAGCCCGATCCCATACGGCGCAGCGCGTTGTTCAACCGCGCCGATGTGGCGATCAGCTCGCCTTGCGTCGCGCTGTCGAGGTCAGGCCCGCGAAACCGGGCCGTGCGCTGGAAACTGCCGTCCTTGTTCAAGACGACGCCCGGCGCGACCAGCCCGGCCCAGGGCAGCCAGTCGGCAAGTAAGGCCGGGCGCTGGCGGTATTCGGCGAGGTTCAGCATCGCGGCGTCCTCCCCTCACACGTCCAGCAGCGGGCGATGCTTGATGTGCCGGGCGAAGACTTGCATGAACTGCGGATCGACGCGCGCACCCCACACCGCCAAAGAATGGCCGACGATCCAGAGCACCACGCCGGGAATCCACAGTTGCAGGCCCAGCCCGACAGCGGCGGCCAGCGTGCCGTTGGCGATCGCCACGGTGCGCGGCGCACCGCCCAGCAGAATCGGCTCGGTCAGCGAGCGATGCAGCGGCACCTCGAAACCGTCCGCGAAGGTGTCTGGGGCACTCATACGACCGCCCCGCCGGAGAAGCTGAAGAACGACAGGAAGAAGCTCGAAGCGGCGAAGGCGATGGATAGACCGAAGACAATCTGGATCAGCTTGCGGAATCCGCCGGATGTGTCGCCGAAAGCCAGCGCGAGGCCCGTGGCGATGATGATGATGACCGCGACGATTCGCGCCACCGGCCCCTGGATGGATTCGAGGATGGATTGCAGCGGGCCTTCCCACGGCATCGAGGAACCGGCGGCCTGTGCGGTTCCGGCCAGGAACAGCAGCAGCGCGGCCAGCAGCAGCCCTTGCCCCGCAGGGCGGGCCAGGCAGCGCAGCCGCGCAAGACGCAAAGCCGGATTTGCAGAAAAACGGAAAGCAGGAATGGTCATCTGCGTCATGGCAGTTCTCCAAGTGAGTCAGGGGATGGGGAAGTCGCCGCAGCGGGTGCGGCATCGGGAAGTGGCGGCAGCTCGGGAAACGGCGTTTCCAGCGCGTCCGCCAGTTGGTAGCCCACGCCGTCGAAGCCGACGACGCGAGCGATGCTCTCGATGCGGCGCTTGCGCCCGCGCCCGGCGATGTGGATCACCACGTTGACCGCTTCGGCGATCAGCGCACGGGGCGGATTCACCGCCACTTCGAGAATCAGTTGCTCCAGGCGCTGCAGCGCGCCGAGCGCGGAGCCGGCATGGATCGTGGCGATTCCGCCCGGATGGCCTGTGCCCCACACCTTGATGAGATCCAGTGCCTCGGCGCCGCGCACTTCGCCAACGACGACGCGATCAGGCCGCAGGCGCATGGACGAGCGAACCAGCTCGGTCATCGACACCACGCCTGCGCGGGTACGCAGGGGAACGTGGTCGCGGGCCGCGCATTGCAGCTCCACCGTGTCTTCGAGCACCAGCACGCGGTCGCCGGTGGCGGCGATTTCGGCGAGCAAAGCATTGGCGAGCGTGGTCTTGCCGCTGCTGGTGGCGCCGGCGATCAGCACGTTCTGCCGCTCGCGCACGGCGCGAACGAGAAAGCCCGCTTGCGCGCTGGTCATCATCCCGTCGATGACGTACCGCTCCAGCGGAATCACGCCGATGGCGCGCTTGCGCAGCGCGAAGACCGGCCCCGGCGCTGCCGGCGGCAAGATGCCCTCGAAGCGTTCGCCCGTTTCGGGCAACTCGGCGGACAACAGCGGCTGGCCGCGATGCACTTCCGCGCCAACGTGGGCGGCCACGAGGCGGATGATTCGCTCGCCGTCCGCCTCGGGCAGTTCCACGCCCATCGGCGCGCGCCCACTGGAAAGCCGATCCACCCAAAGGGTGCGATCGGGATTCAGCATCACCTCCACCACGTCCGGGTCTTCGAGCGCGGCGGCGATCAGCGGCCCCATCGCCGTGCGCAGCATCTGGATGCGGCGGTCGAGCGACGTGGCGGTTATGGATTGGGGAACGGCGCTCATGACGCACGCTCCCGCGCTTGGGCGGCTGCCGCCGCGTCCTCCATCCGCATCGGATCGGGATGCAGTTCCTCCACCACGTCGCGCACCAAGCTGCGGCCCCGCAGCAGGTGGCGGCCAAGCTTCTCGGTGAACTGCTCGAAGCGCGCTTTGCCCTGCGCGCGTGCCGCGTCTTGGTGCGCCTCGGGAACCGGCGTGCTCACGGTCAGGTAGTAGCGGATGAACAGCGCCAGCGTTTCGATGGCGATGTTCTGGTCGCGCTCCATTCGCTCGGCCTGGCGCGAGAGGCGATCCAGCCGCTTGGCAATGGCCGCCTCGCGCTGGTCGGCAGCGTCGGGCGACAGCCACGATGCGAGCGCCGCCGCGACAATGGACGACTTGGACACGCCTTTCTTGGCGGCCAGCTCGTCCAGGCGCTTGGCGTGCTCCGGCTGGATGAACAAGTTGAGGCGGTAGTGGCTCATAGCTCGATTCCGTCGTTGGGGTCGAGGGAAGCCAGCCGGGCCGTGCGCTGCATGGCTGGATCGAGCTGGCGAGGAAGGGGAAGCGGCAAATCGTCGTCGTCATCGAGTAGCCCAAGGTCGGCCGCGGGCGCGGCCAGCTCGGGGTCGTAGGCGACGGTTTCGGAGAGTTCGGGCTGACGGCGCGGGCCGCCGTCGTCGGCCGAAGCCGAGTTCTCCAGGCCATCGGCGGATGCCGTGGCAGGTGCAGCGGGCACGGACGGAATCGCCAGCCCGCTCCAGTCGTCGGGCCGCGACGGCGGCGCGTCGGCGTACTGCTGGTTCGCCAGCGTGGGCGGTGGCAGCACGCGACGCTTGAAATTGGCGTCCGCGTAGTAGCGCAGTTTCTTCGCCTTGATCGGCGCCACGCTGGACACCATCACCACGGCCTCGTCGGGCGGAAGCTGCATCACCTCGCCGGGCGTGAGGAGCGGTCGGGCCGTTTCCTGGCGCGACACCATGAGATGCCCGAGCCACGGCGCCAGCCGGTGGCCCGCATAGTTGCGCTGGGCGCGCAGCTCGGTGGCCGTACCCAGCGTCTCGGAGATGCGCTTGGCGGTGCGTTCGTCGTTCGTGGCGAACGTCACGCGCACATGGCAGTTGTCGAGGATGGAGTGGTTTTGCCCATACGCCTTGTCGATCTGATTGAGCGACTGCGCAATGAGGAAGCTGCGGATGCCATAGCCGGCCATGAAGGCCAGCGCCGTCTCGAAGAAGTCCAGGCGCCCCAGCGCCGGGAACTCATCGAGCATCAACAGCAGCTTGTGGCGGCGCTCGATGCCGTCGGAGCCGTCGAGCGATTCGGTGAGGCGCCGGCCGATCTGGTTGAGGATCAGGCGAATGAGCGGCTTCGTCCGCGAAATGTCCGAAGGCGGCACCACCAGGTACAGCGACACCGGATGCTCGGCAGCGATCAGGTCGGCGATGCGCCAATCGCAGCGCGAGGTGACTTCGGCCACCGTCGGGTCGCGGTACAGACCGAGGAACGACATGGCGGTGCTCAACACGCCAGAACGCTCGTTGTCCGATTTGTTGAGCACTTCGCGCGCCGCAGAGGCGACGACCGGATGCGGCCCATCGCCCAGGTGCGGCGTGGTCATCATCCGGTGCAAGGTCAGCTCGAACGGGCTGGCCGGGTCGGACAGGAAGTTGGCGACGCCGCGCAGCGTCTTGTCCTCGCCGGCGTAGAGCACATGCAAGATCGCACCGACCAACAGCGCGTGGCTGGTTTTCTCCCAATGGTTCCTGCGCTCCAGCGCGCCTTCGGGATCGACCAGAATGTCCGCGATGTTCTGAACGTCGCGCACCTCATGCGCGCCGCGCCGCACCTCCAGCAGCGGGTTGTAGGCCGCCGACTTCGCATCCGTGGGGTTGAACAGCAGGCAATGAGAGAAGCGCGAGCGCCAGCCGGCGGTGATCTGCCAGTTCTCGCCTTTGATGTCGTGGACGACGGCGGATGCAGGCCAGGAAAGCAGTGTCGGCACCACGAGGCCGACACCCTTGCCCGATCGCGTAGGCGCAAAGGTCAGGACGTGTTCCGGGCCTTCGTGGCGAAGGTACTGGCGGTCGTGCTGGCCCAGGAACACGCCGGCCGGCAGCGTGAGGCCCGCTTTGCGAATGTCATCCGCGTTCGCCCAACGGGCCGAGCCGTAGGTCGTGACCAGGCGCGACTGCCGCGAGCGCCAGATCGACATGCCGATGGCGACCACCACCGCCAGCAGGCCGCTGCCGCCCGCGATGGCGCCGCCGGTGTCGAACACGCGCGGCGCGTAGGCGTCGAAGAAGAACCACCACTCGAACAGGCGCCATGGGTGGTAGATCGGCGTGCCGAGAAGATCGAACCAGGGCGAGCCAAGGCGTAGCTGGTAGCCAAGGGCTGCTGCTGTCCATTGTGTGGCGCCCCACACTCCGGCGATCACGATGCCAAATACCACGGCGATCTGACCGAACAGCACGCTCGTCCCTTGCATGACCTGGCCTCCGATTTCTCCTGAGCTGATTCCTCATGGAAGAAGCGGCACAAAGGCGTGCCGCAAGCGTCAGAATCGGTGCCGGGTCGGTGCCGGTCAAAGACCGTTTCGAGCAGAAACGTCGAGCAAAAAGACAGAATTCGCGCGGCGTCGAACCAAAGAAAAACGCCGCAAGCGATAGCGCATTGCGGCGTGTCGAACAGAAAATTGAAACCGATGCGGCGAACTGCCAACGATCAGAACTTGGGCGATTCCTTCGGCCGCGTGTAGGGCGTTTCGCCGTCACCATAGAACCGTTTGCGCGTGGCCTCGGCCACCCGGTTGCAGAGCACGTCACCCAGCTTGGGCCGATCCGTCTTGCACTGCTGGCGTAGTTCCTTCAACCGTTCGGGATTGGCTGCCAGTTCCTCCATCGTTGGGATATTCGCTTCCGATGTGTTGGCCTTCTGAGGCGTTTCGGACTGGCCGCAGGCGGTCAACACCGCCACCAGCAAGAAAAGGATGATCTTCTTCATGGCGCAGGTTCCTCCGGGGGATCGAGATTGCGGCCCAGCATGGGCCTGGGAGATTCCAGAGATTCGATGGCCTGTACGCGCTCAATGAATCGAGCCAGAACCTCCGCTGGTTCGCCTATAGGGCGCAGCAGATAGGTTGTCAGGGGTGGGACACGTGATGCCAAGGGGCGAGCCACCACGCCCGGTTCTCTGCTAGCTGTAATGTGTGCTGCACCCGTAAGGCCAAGCGCGAAGCCGGCCGATACAAGCGCCATCATCAAATCGCAGGAGGCCACACGCTCCGCGATCAGGGGTTCCATGTCCGCACGGCGCAGTACCCGATCAACGTGTTTCGCGTGGCTTTCGCAAACCTGTGGATCGCACAGAACCAGAGGGTAGCGGAGCAGTTCCTCCAACGGAATGCGCTTATGCGCTAGCAGAGGATGTCGAGCAGGTACAGCGACCATGAGTGCATCGCTCCAGACGGGTATAGCGACGATGCCTTCGCCCACTTCGTCTGATTGCGCGAATCCTACGTCATAAAGATCGTCGTGTAGCCCCTTGATTTGTTGCGACAACGGCACTTCGGAGAAGCGAATCTCGACTTCAGGTTCTTCCTGTCGGCATAAGGCGAGCACTGCCGGAAGGCGCGACGGTGTAATGCCGTCCGATAAGGCCACCCGCAACTGACCGTGAAATCCATTGGCCGCTGCTTTTACGCTGTCGCGCGCTTGTTGCAGAACAGCAAATACTCGGCGGGCATGCTCCAGAAATAACTTACCTGCACGTGTTAGTCGAGTGCTGCGTGTGGTACGGGCAAACAGTACAACACCCAGTTCCTCCTCTAGCTCCTTAATGGCGCGAGAAAGTGGAGATTGTTCAATGTGCAGCTTCTCCGCAGCTCTAGCGAAGTGAAGCTCCTCCGCCACGGCGAGAAAGTATTTTAGATGTCTTAACTCCATAGACGAATAGCTCCCACGAGCGCGCATCGCAGGCGGTAGCCGCGACCTGTGAGTCGCGGCTACGCCCTGAACAATCAGTTGCCGCCGTTGGACGGGCGGCGTTCCGCAGAAGATTGCGCCACGTTTGGCTTCTTCTTCGTGGCGTCGCACTGCTCTTTCAGCTTCTTTACTTCGGGATAAGCCACGTCACTGATATACCGCTTCGTATCTGCCAATTGCTCGCATGTCTTCGGTATGGCCTTCGCATCGTCGTCATGCCCGCCGGTATGGGCCATCACGAATGGCGAAGCGAGCGAGGCGCTAGCTAGAGCTGCAATCAAAACCGGACGAATGTTCATTTCAATATCTCCTGGGGTAAGGCCCGGCCTACGTGGCAGGGCGGGAAACTTCGACTTCCTGCCATGCAATTGGCATGGCAGGAAAGCCGGAGTGCATGGGACATGTGCCCGTAACCAATTTGCCAATCACAAGACGCGCTTCATTTCCATGTATTGACCGCGAGTGCGAACAATCACCGTCACGTCAGCGTCGCCACGGTTCCGCCAGAACCAACCGTGATTTCCACTAAAGGCCGCCTGGATAACGCCATTGCTAGCGGGCACCGCGCGACCCTTTTCATAACTGATGGACTGGCCGCCACCATCGCCGTGGGTATCGAAGTTCACAACGCCCCCTTCGGCAACCCAATTGAACTCGACCTGCTCGCCGGCCTTCATACTCAACTTCACCTCCGCCCCTTGGCCGGGCTTGAGTACGACGCGCATTTCATCGCGCCAAGCGGCGCCGTTCTCCGCCTGCGCGGCGTTCTGTGCTTGTGCAGGCGCGGCGGTGCCTGCGTTCCCTGCCGTTGCGGCAGCGGGCTTGGCCGCATCCTTCGCGGCATCCGCAGCGGCTTCTTCGGCCAATTGCGTCTTGATCTCCCCCATTTCCTTCAGGCCGAGTACGCGACCAATCCCTGTTGGGTCGATCGCGTACTCGGAGGGAAGGACGATGCCGACCAAAATTGCGATGGCGGCGACGAGTGCAATAAGCGTCGAGCGCAGCAGTTGTTTCGATGATGGAAGGTCGTCGAGGGTTGGCTTGGATACGTTGTACATGGGTTTTTCTCCGTGTTTGATTCAGGAAACGAAATAGCCGGTGAGCTGATAGCCGATCAGAATGAATCCGGCACACATCATCGCTACGTTGGCGGTGTACGCATGGCGCCAGAAACTTGCTGTTCGGCGCCAGTAGCTGATTGCAATCAGAATGGTGCCGAGCGCGATCAACTGCCCGATTTCAACGCCGACATTGAATGCCAACAGGTTTGGAATCAGGCCATCAGGCGAGATGTTGTATTCGATAATCTTGGTTGACAGACCGAATCCGTGAAAGAGTCCGAATACGACTGTTGCGACTTTCGTATTGGGCTGGAAGCCGAGCCATCGCTGAAATGCGCCGATGTTGTCGAGCGCCTTGTAAACCACCGAAAGACCGATGATCGCGTCGATGATGTAGCTGTTTATCCCGACGTTGAAATACACGCCAAGCAGCATCGTGGTTGAGTGGCCCATGGCAAATAGCGTCACATACAGGGCGATATGCTTCATCCGGTACAGGAAGAAGATCACGCCAAGCAGGAACAGGATATGGTCGTATCCCGTCGCCATATGTTTCGCCCCTAGATACATAAAAGGGATGAGGTTGACGCCGGATATTTCCTGGATGTAGCCCTTATCGCCCTCCGCAACGGCATGGGCGAGCGCCTGATTCGCGCACGCGAACAGCAGGATAATCGTCGCCATAAGAAATAAAGAAGTCCGTTGCCAGGTCGGTCGATGGTGATCCGGCATTACTTCAAGTGATCTTTCACGCATGAATTTCATACCTCAATTACTCTCCTAAAAACCCTTGCGGTTCGGGTGCGGCAAGCACCTTTCCTGTTTGCCGCACCATGCGAACTGTTGAAATTGGCGTCGTGCTTACGCCGGCGCGGTGTCCTGGCTTTCGTTGCGCCCCCGATGAATGAGGCGATATAGGGCCGGCAGCACTAGCAACGTCAGCAGCGTCGAGGAAACAATGCCGCCAATGACGACAGTTGCGAGGGGTCGTTGCACTTCCGCGCCCGTTCCGACGTTGACGGCCATCGGTACGAAACCAAGGCTTGCAACCAGCGCAGTCATCAGCACCGGGCGTAGCCGCGTCATCGCTCCGTTCACGATGGCATCGTGAATCGGCGCGCCTTCGTGGTGCAGCTTGCGAATGAAGCTCACCATCACCAGGCCGTTGAGCACCGCCACACCGGATAGGGCGATGAATCCAACCCCTGCCGAAATCGAAAGCGGAATATCGCGCAGCCACAATGCGGCAATGCCGCCTGTCAGTGCCAATGGTACGCCGCTAAAGACGACCGTGGCGTCCCGGCCCGAGCCGAAGGCCATGAACAGAAGGCCGAAGATCAGAACCAGTACAGCCGGCACGACGACGGACAGCCGTTGGCTCGCCGAAATGAGTTGCTCGAACGTGCCCCCGTAGTTGACCCAATAGCCCTCTGGCAGTGTGATTTCGCGGCTTACGCGCTCACGCAGCTCTTCCACGAACGACCCTAGATCGCGTCCGCGCACATTGCTGGTAATGACGATCCGGCGTTTACCGTTCTCGCGGCTGATCTGATTGGGGCCGGGAGCCACTTCGATTGACGCAAGCTGGCCGAGCGGCACGTAAGCGGCTTGGCCCGGTGCGGCAGCAGCGCCGGTCGGAACGGGAATGGGCAGTGTCGCCAGTGCTTTAGGGTCTTGGCGCTGCGCTTCGGGCAGCCGAACCACAATATCGAAGCGGCGATCGCCCTCAAACACTTGGCCAGCGACGGCACCACCAAGAGCGATTGCCACCGTCTGCTGTATGTCGTCGATCGCCAGGCCGTACCGGGACAGTGCATCCACGTTCGGCGTGATTGTCATCAGCGGCAGGCCCGTAATCTGTTCGAGTGCCACGTCGGCAGATCCCTCGATACTCTCGGCCACGGCTTCAATCTTGGAGCCTAGTTGGGCCAGTTGCTCCATGTCATCGCCATACACCTTGATCGCCACCTCGGCACGGACACCCGCGATCAACTCATTCATGCGCATCTGCACGGGCTGAGTGAACTCGTAGTTGTTGCCGGGAATGGTGTTCACCGCCTTTTCCAGTTCGGCAAGCAGTACGGCTCTCGGTTTGCGCGGATCAGGCCATTCGCTGCGATCCTTGAGCATGATGAAGGTGTCAGCCACCGAAGGAGGCATGGGATCAGTCGCAACCTCGGCAGTACCGATCTTGGCAACGACTTCCTCAACCTCTGGAAACTCCTTGATCCGCGCTTCCAACTGGCGCTGCATGCCAATCGCCTGGGTCAGACTCGTTCCGGGAATCCGCATCGCGTGCAAGGCGATGTCGCCTTCATCCAGATTGGGGATGAACTCGGTGCCCAGGCGCGTCGCAAGCAAACCAGACAGCACTACCAACACTGACGCCGCCGCGACAACGGCGACCCTTAGCCTGATTGCCTTCTGGAGAAGTGGCGCATAGAAGCGGCTGATGCCGCGCATCACCTTGGTTTCCTTCTCGGAAACCTTGCCGGTGACAAACAGCGCGACCGCAGCGGGCACGAAAGTCAGGGACAACACCATCGCACCAGTCAATGCGATCACGACGGTAAGCGCCATCGGATGGAACATCTTTCCTTCCACACCCGACAACGCGAAGATTGGAAGGTAAACCGCCGTGATGATGAATAATCCGAACAGGGCAGGCTTGATGACCTCTGCACTGGCGCTCGAAACCAGCGAGAAACGCTCATCGCGGGTCAACAGCCGACCGAGCTGGTGCTGTCGTTCGCTGAACCTGCGCAAGCAGTTCTCCACGATGATGACCGCACCATCGACAATCAGGCCGAAATCCAGTGCGCCCAAGCTCATCAGGTTGGCCGAGATTCGGTTTTGCACCATGCCGGTGATCGTCAGCAGCATGGCAAGCGGAATGACCGCTGCGGTTATCAGGGCTGCACGCAGGTTGCCTAGCAACATGAACAGCACGGCAATCACCAGCAACGCGCCTTCCAGAAGATTCTTCTGCACGGTTGCGATGGTGCGGTCAACGAGTTGAGTGCGGTCATAAACCGCGTGTGCTCGGACTCCCTCGGGAAGTGTCGCGTCGATTTCAGCGAGCTTTTCCACCGTGCGCTGTGCAACCGCTCGGCTGTTCTCGCCAATCAGCATGAATGCCGTTCCCAGCACGACCTCCTTGCCGTCTTTCGTGGCCGCGCCGGTTCGTAGTTCGCTACCCTCCAGAACTTCCGCCACGTCGGATATTCGGAGTGGCAGCCCATCGCGCGTTGCCACGACAATTTTCCGCAGTCGCTCGATGTCGCCTACCTGTCCGGGGATGCGGATCAGGTACTGCTCGCCGTGACGTTCGATGTAGCCGGCACCGACGTTGGCGTTGTTCCGCGCAACGGCGTTCAGCACGTCGTTCATCGTCAACTCGTAGGCCAGCAGCTTGACCGGATCGGGTGTGATGTGGAACTGACGCACGTAACCGCCGATGGTGTTGACCTCGGTGACGCCTTTCAGATTGCGGAGCTGCGGACGCACCGACCAGTCTTGCAATGTGCGCAGCGCCGTCGGCGTCCAGATTTCCTCGTAGCCCTTCTCGGGTTCCAAGGTGTACATGAATATCTCGCCCAGGCCGGTTGCCACCGGGCCGAGAGAAGGATTCAGGCCCGCCGGAAGTTGCGAAGATGCCTGCTGCAAGCGTTCGGCAACCTGCTGGCGGGCAAAGTAAATGTCGGTGCCGTCCTCAAAGACCGCAGTGACTTGCGACAGGCCGTAGCGGGAAATCGAGCGGGTGTAGTCCAGCCGGGCGAGGCCAGCGAGCGCCGTCTCAACCGGGAAAGTGACGCGCTGCTCCGCCTCCATTGGCGAGTAGCCTGGTGCCTCGGTATTGATCTGTACCTGGACGTTGGTAATGTCCGGTATCGCGTCGATCGGCAAGCGGCTGTAGTTCCAGACGCCCAGCCCGGACAGGGCGAGCACCAATAGAAGCACGAGCCAGCGATGCGCGATGGACGCGCGAATGATACGTTCGAGCATGTCCGCGTCCTTAGTGATCGTGGCTTGCGCCAGACTTTTCGATGTCTTGGCGTATCAGGAAACTTTGCTCGGCCACGTAGTTCGTGCCGGGCTTGAGTCCGCTAGTCACTTCGGCGTATTCACCATCACGCTCGCCAAGTTCGAGCATTCGGACTTCGTATGTCTCGCCAACCTGTGCGAAAACCACGGTGAAGTCGCGGAATCGCTGCAACCCGGACTCTTTTA
Source organism: Pseudomonas sp. PLB05 (assembly GCF_021106615.1). Taxonomy (NCBI): domain Bacteria; kingdom Pseudomonadati; phylum Pseudomonadota; class Gammaproteobacteria; order Pseudomonadales; family Pseudomonadaceae; genus Pseudomonas; species Pseudomonas sp. PLB05. The sequence goes on along the minus strand of NZ_JAJOHO010000006.1, from coordinate 44,486 downwards.
CCGCCAGCGGTACGTTGCGCGTGCCTACTGTGACCTCGGCCGCCACGGTCATGCCGGGGCGCCAGCGCCCCTCCGGGTTCGGGATGCTGACGCGGGCAATGACGCTCTGGCCGCTGCCAGCCACCGGCAACAATCGCTGGATCTTTCCGCTGGCTTCGGTCTTCCCGGTGGCTGACCGGATTCGTACCGGCTGCCCTGGCTGTAGGGCTTCGGCATCGGTGCCGATGGCGCGCAGGTCGATCCATACGTAGGACGGGTCAGCCAGCTCGAACAGCGCACCTGCTTCGGCCACATCACCGACGTTCGTGTTGCGTGCGAGTACCACGCCGTCGAATGGTGCGGTAATCGGGTAGGTGCGCATGCTGTCGTTGCCCTCAACGATGGCCAGTGTCTGGCCGCGGCGGACTCGTTCGCCCTGCTGCACGTTCACTGATCGCACGATGCCAGGAAAGCGTGCGCGAACCGCTGCGTGTCTGTCGGCATCCAGAACAACGGTTCCCATCAGCCGCACAACGTCTCGGATGACCGCCGGCCCCGCTGATTCGGTTTTGATGCCGGCATCCTTGGCGATACCAGCCGGAATGCTTACGCGGCCCTCATAGGATTCATAAGACCAAGTGGACCTCTTTCCGGCGTGTTCGGCGGACACGGCGACATCGAAAGAATGCGGCTCGGTCACTTCACCGCTGCCGACCAGATAGTTGCCTTCTGGCCTGAACGTGAATTGGTTGACCTCGCCATCCAAACGGGAGAGCTTGATCGTTGCGGCAACATCAGCGGGGGCGACTGGCTTGCCGTCACGATAGGCGTAGAGCCTGTAATGTGGGGGGGCGTTGGTTTCGTAGATGGTGACTTCCAAAGCGAAGTCTCCATCGCGGAGTAGCCGGCCATTGTTTGGGCCGCGCTCATAGCTTCCGCTGGCTTGGGCGCTGGCCGCCTCTTTGGGCTTGTCGCCGCCAGGGCTGCATGCAGCGGCAAACACACAAAGTAGCAACAGGGAAAGAATGCGAATCATGGTGCGGTGTCCTCAACGGTGGCGGTGAGGCGTTCCACCTCGACCAGCAGAAGGTGATAGCGAGTGGCGGCTTCCACAGCGCGCGCGCGCAGATCGAATAGCGTTCGCTGCGCTTGAGCCAACGACAAATAGGAGAATCGGCCCTGCTCGAAACCGCGACGAGTCGTTGCCAAAGCGCTTTCAGCCATAGGCAGCATTCGTGCGCGTAGCGAGTCAGCCTCTGTCCGTGCGTGCGTGAGTTCCTGATATTTGTCGAACAGCGCCTGGTGGCGCTCGAAGCGCTCGGCGTCACGCCGCGCTTCAAGCGCAGCAAGCTCCGCATTGGCCTGGGACACCGCGTATCCAGAGCGCGTCGGGCTGCCCAGCGGCACCGAGATCGACATCACTACGCCGTGATCCTTGTAGTCTTCCAAACGCCGCACGCCCAAGCTGACGTCGATGTTGGGTTTGGCTTCGGCCTCCGCGAGCCGGCGGCGGGCGCCGATGGTGTCGGCCTGCAAACGCGAAGCCCACAGTTCCGGCGTCATGGGCAAACGGGCAGCCAGCGTCTCGAATGGCGCCACGGTCGGCAAGGTTTGGAGGTCACCGACGACCTCGCCGAAGTCGGGGATCGTTGCCCCCCAGCTCGCGGCCAAAGTCATCTTGGCGCTTGCCAATTCGTGTTCAGCACTCTCACGATTCAGTTGGGCCTCCGCGACCGCAATTTCGGCGGCCTGCAAATCTGAATCAGGATTGCGTGCGGCTTTGACCCATGCGGCGACCTCTTGCCGCGTGCGCTCCGCTTGCTTGATGCGTTCCTCGGCATAGGTCAATCGCTGTTGCCTGGCGAGCACTTCAATGAAGCGGGCCGTAGTTGAACTAGCCAAGTCAATCCGTGTTTTGGTGGCTTGGTGCTCTTGTTCTCTCAGCTCGGCTTGTCCCAGCGTTTGGCGAGCCTCGCGCTTGCCGCCGAGTTCTATGACCCGACCGATGCGCAATGTCGTTTCGGCCGAGCGGATACCTCGCAGGTTGCCGTTCCCAGCGACGTTCTCAACCTCGCCGCCAATGGTGTAAGGCGGTGGCAGGGCTTCGCGCTGTGTGCGCGCTCGAACGGCCTGGAGCTGCGCCGTTTCGGCGGCGATGGATGGGTGGGCGGCCAGTGCGCGGGAGACAGCCTCCTCCAATCGCAGGGGTTCGGCGGCCAGGGCGGTGGATGTACCGCAGGCTCCGACAAACACCAAGGCTACTAAGCGGATCAAATTCATGAAAATCCTCACGACGACGACAGGTGGCGAGCAAACGATTCCGCGTCACGGCTGCTCGCACACGCCTTAGTGGAATCGTCATAAACCGATCATCAATCGGTTTTTCAGGCAAAAAAACACAGCACGCGCGCATATGGACTTACCTCGTCATCACAGTGATGAGAGATTCGGTCACGGAATGCAGCCAGCCGGTAGATAGGCTGCAAAACGCCAGAACAAGAATGCCTAGCATCGGCCCCAGGTATGAGACAGACGTGTGCTTGGACGACAGCAACGCCTCGACACGCTCAGGGACGAAATCGGAAAAGAACGCCATAGCCAACGGCATCTGTTCCTTGGCGTGTTGCCGAAATATCTTTTCTACTGCAACGATGGTTTCGGCTACGGCGACAGGGCATCCCACTTCGTTTGCAGCAGCGAAATCACAACGCTGTTCCAAGGCGAGTTCCAGATCGCGCAACAGCCGGCGACGAGTGCCCGGCAACTGGATGCTCGACAACACGACAGCGATCAGGCGATGCAGCACATCTCGATTGGCGATATGAGCCTGTTCGTGCGCCAGCACCACGCGCAATTGCGTTGGGTCGAGTCGCCGCATCAACGAGGTTGAAAGCAGGATGTGGCCATTCCCGACGCCACAGGCCAGCGCCATAGGCTGATCGACATCAAGCACGCGAAGTTTGTCTGGATACCCCGGACGCCAGCTCAGGCGCACCATCGAGGCAAGGGTTCGACGAGCACGCCAAAGGCCCACTACGGCCCGTAATGCCAGCCAAACCGCGTATCCCGCCAACAATGCCAATGCTCCCCATAGCCAGGCACTTTGCCCATTGCCGCTCGGGTGCCAAACGCACAGGTGCAGGAGCGTGTCAGCGTGCGCAGAGCAGGCAGCGGCAAATCTGGCCGAATCATCAAACATCGACGGCATGGCGATAGTCATGGCCGTATAGGCAATACCCGCCAATGCGGGTGTTACCAGCATCCACCAAGACACTCTTGCTCGCTGATAGGGGCTCTTTCCTGACAGCGCACGGCGTAATGGGCGCTCGCAGGTTCCAATCAGCAGGGTAAGCGTTACTGCCAGCACGAAGCCGGATAGCAATGCGAACTGAAGTAGTGGGCCATAACTCATCATTACGGCTGATCCAATTCAGCGCGACGACGGGCAATCAACTCCTCCAGCCTCTTGAGCTGGTCATCATCCGCCCTTGCAGCAAGATCGACAAAGGCACTCAACAACGCATCCGGCTGCGGGCCTGCGACACGACGCACCGTGGACTCGACCAGCTTCTGGATCAGTTCCCGGCGAGATACTCGTGCCGAGTATTCGTAGGCATGGCTGATCTTTTCGCGCTGGAGCATGGCCTTGCGAAACAGACGTTCCAGCGTGGATTGCACTGTGTTCAAGGAAATCGAGCGAGACTTCCCAATGCGCGCGTACACCGCCTTGGTGTCGGACGGGCCGAAGCGCCAGATGTCTTCGAGCACGGCGATTTCGAGATCGCCAAGTGTTGGTACGCTGTGGTTGGTCAATGTTGTCGGCTCCGAGCTTTGACTCGAACTCAAGAGTATCCACCACGAAAAACCGACCGTCAATCGGTTTATTGTGCAACCCCCATGCCGGGCACTGCTATCGCGGGAAGTTAACCGACGGCAGGCCCACGTTGCCGTCCTATCTCCCAGGACACGCCGCCGCCGCGCACCGTAGCGGCAAGCTGCTGGCCCAGCCGCTGCTCGACCACCGGCCTCCACGGCACAAGGCTGAACCCCATGCCGTCATCGAGCATCGCGTAGCGCCCACTGGCGAGCATGACGCTACGCCGGTAGATACCCGCCACGCGCTGCCCGTCGGCCACCGGGCGATGCTCCAAGCCGGTATCGGCGGTGATGTCCTTAGCGGCCTGCGCCAGCTCCCGATTGCGCAGCGTGCCCAGCAGATTACGCGCCAGGATCACCCGCTGGCCGCGTCGCTCGGCCAGCCCTTGTTCGGCCAGGAAGTCGGCGCGCTGCTGCATCGCCTGCTTGGCCTCGCCACCAAAGCCCAGTTCGCCCAGGCCGGTGCCGCCGCCGATCAACTGCTGGTCGAGCCACGTGGCGCCGATCACGCGGGCCTGTCGCTCGATGGGTAGGTGCGATTTCAGTTCCACGGCCACGCCGCCTAGGCGTTGCGCGTCGTACTGACGGCCCTGCTCGGGCAGGTTGTCCGGCACCTTCCATAGACCTTCGGCGACACGTTCCACGATGCCGGCTCGGCGCAGGGCTTCGAGCCGGCGGACATGGGCGGCGACGACTTCCTGCGGATCGCGGCCCGGCACGGCCTGACTCTGCGCGATGGCGAGGTGGTGGTCGGTGAGGTACAGGCCATCGCTCGCCAGCGCGGCGATGTTGCGGTCGGCCGCACGCACGTCGGCCGATCCCTTCACCTCCACCACGGCGCCGGTCGGATAGTTCGCCAGTTCGTCGCGGGCGTTGAGCGCAACATAGTGGGCCTTGCCGTCCACCCCGTCGATGACCAGATAACCCCGGTCGCGCAGCTCGTCGGCCAGCCCCTTCGCGGCCACGCGGCCGAGGATGGTTCGGCCATCGTCGCCCGGGTCGAACACCGCCAGTTCGCGCGGCTCGCCGCGCATGGCCCGCTGCATGGTGCGGATGATGTCGCCACGCTCGCCCAGGGCGCGTAGCGTCTTTTCGGCATCGGTATGGACGGCCCAGGTGCCCGGCTGCATCTCGTCGGCCAGGCCCAGGCGCTGCAAGCGTTGCAGGCGGCCGATCAGCAGCAGGCGCTGGCGTTGCAATCTCGGCTCGTTGAGGCGTTCGACATGCACCAAGCCATCGTCGCCCAACTCGCGTTTGAGCGTGCGATCCAAGCTCGTCCATCGCTCTTGTTCCACCTCGCGTTGCAAGGTCTGCTGGATCTCCAGCTCGGTGCGCGGCCCCAGCCATTCGGTCGCCAGTTCGGCGGCGCGATGGCGGAAACCATCGGCGATGTAGTCGCCCGCGATGATGAGGTCTTTGCCGGTGTCGTCGCGTCCGCGCACGACGATGTGCGTGTGCGGGTTGTCGGTGTTCCAGTGGTTGACGGCCACCCAATCGAGGCCCGTGCCCAGGTCGGCCTCCATGCGGCCCATGAGGTGCCGCGTGTAGGTGCGCAGGTCTTCCAACTCGGCGCCGTCCTCCGGCGAGAGGATGAAGCGGAAATGGTGCCGGTCGTCGGCGCAGCGTTCCTTGAAGGCGTCGAGGTCGGCGGCATCGGTCTGCGGCCCGTAGGCTTGGCCTGGCTCGCCATCGCGGCCCACGCCATCGCGCTCGATGTAGCGCAGGTGCTTGGCGAGCGATTGCGGGCTGGCCTGGCGCTGATTGACCAACAGCGTCTTGATGGTCACGCGCCGCGACATGGGCGTCAGCTTCGCCCCGGCGAAGCGCGCCGCCGTGTGGCCGCGCCCCAGACGCGAGCCGGGCCGATGCCCGGTTCCTGCGCCCTTGCCAGCTCCCCCAGGACGACGCACCGACGACTTGCCGCTACTGGCCTTGCCCGCCTGCTTGAGCACCTTGGAGACGAAGCCCTGGCCCTGGTTCTTCGGGGCGCTGGGGCGGATGCGGAAATCATCGTCGCGGCGGTCGGTCATGGCTGCGCCCCCTGCAAGCTCTGGCATGTCCGGTCGTGCGAAGCACGCGGACATGCCTGCATTGGCGTGGGCCTCGCGCCCCAAGCGGCACGGCGGCGAAGCCGCTCCGTGCCGCGCCAACCCCATGTGCAGACAGGCTTTCGACGCGGCCCGGTGCCGCGTCCTTTTGTCTTGCCTTCCGCCTTTGCCCCTCGCTGTCGCTCCGGGCAGCGGCGGCCCGGCGGCGCTGCTGCGCGAGCAGCCAGCGCGCCGGCGAACGCGGACACGGCCGCAGGCCGGGCGCGTTCGAGGCAAGACGCCTGCACGTTGGACGGCTGCGCCGAAGGCAGCGCGAAGTGCGGTGCGAATGCACCCGCACTGCACGCGCGACGACACGGCGACGAACAGCAGAACGACACGCCCGATGGCACGATGAGATGCACGGCGGCGTGCAGCGAATCGACGGCCATCATGGGCGGGATTCCAGCCAGACCGGATGCGCGACGCCGATCACGGCGGATGTGCTGACCGGCCCGAAATACCGGCTGTCGAACGACGCCGGGTTGGTCACACTCAAGAGGAACAGTTCGCCGGGTTCGAGGCGACGGCATTGCTGCCGGGATGGCAGCGGCCGGCCCCAGCGGTCAGCAGGCAGCACGGCGGCCGAAGGCACGCCGTCGATGCGGACGATGCCGCCCGCGATGCACACTTCCTGCGGCGCGACGGCGCCCACACGCTTGAGCAGCGGCACGCGCGCCGGCAGGTAGCCGCGCTGCGCGGCCAGCGCAGCGGCATCTGGCGGCAGCGTGGTCAGGACGATGCTGCCCACGGACAAAGGACGTGGCAGCGAGCCGGTGCCGTTGCTCAGCGGATCGACGCGATACCAGCCGACCGCCACGCTGTCGGACGGGTTGTAGATCAGGCGCGGCAGTGGATGCACGAAGGACGCCCAGGCCAGCGCAGCGAGGCCGCAGGCGGACAGGCCCGCCAGCACGATGCGAGCGCGCAGGCGCGAGCGAGGACGCGGCGCGGTGCCGACAGTCGAAACGGCGTTCATGGCAGCGCCCTCCCGATGAGCCATGCGGCGTGCCGCTCGGCGGTGTATTCGGGCAGCGGCAGGCGTGCAGCGAGCCGGTTGGCGAGCGTGCGCCAGTACACGGGCGAGGCACCGATAGGCGCGATGCCCAGCGCCTCGATGGCGTCGATGCGCTCCAGCACGGCGCGCACCTGATTCTCGCCCTCGGCGTGCAGCAGCAGGCGTGCGCCCGGCTGCACGCCGGGAATGCGCTGCGCCGCATCGAACGGCGTGCAAGCCTGCATCACCATGAGCTGCCAGCGAATCGTGCCGTAGTCGTTGGCCTGCCAGCGGATGCGGCAGAACATGGCGCCCGGCTGGAACACCGCGCAGCGCCGCCAGCGGTCGAGCTGGTGCGTACGCGCGGGTTCGCCGAAGCGCAGGTAGAGCTTGAAGCGTGGTTCGGTGTAGGCCAGTGCCACGCGCGTCAACGGCGCGCTGGCAGGCTGGCCGGAAGGTGCTGCGAGCGCAGCCGTAGCCGCGCCAGCGGCAGGCGAAGCGGATGCGGTCATGGTGTGTTCTCCCTGCGATGCTCGGGAAACTCACGCTCCAGCAGGCCGCGCAGCAGATCGGCCACGGTCACGCCCTGCGTGAAGGCCGACACCTTGATGCGCGCGCGCAGCGCGGGCGTGATGTCGAGGGTCAGGCGAGCGGTGTAGAGGTCGCCCTTGCCCAGCGCATCGGCGTCGCCTTGGCGAATCCACGCCTCGGCGTGCGGATTCGCGGGCGGACGCGCGCCGATGCCGACGCGCTTTGCGCGTATCGGTGGCTTCGCTGTCATGTCGGCCACCGCAGCAGTTCGTCCACCAGTGCGGTGATTTCGCGGGCGGCGGCGCTGTCCGGCGCCGTCTCGCGTGCAAGCCGGCCAGCGGCCACGCTGTCGGCGAACACGATGCGCTGATGCACTTCCGCGCGCAGCGCAGGAAGCGGCTGGTCGGCGAGCGCCTGGCGCGCTTCGCGCCCGATCACGGTGGTACTGACGCGCCGATTGATGACGAAGGCCGCGCGCAGCGCAGGCCGAAACACCTGGGCCTCGCGGATCAGCGCCACCATCTCGGCGCTGGCCCACAGGTCGTAGGGGCTGGGCTGCACGGGGATCAGCACGCGCTCGGCCGCCAGCAGCGCGGAGCGCGCCAGTGCCGCGATGCGCGGCGGGCCGTCGATGATGACGTGATCGGTTCGCCTGGCGAGTTCTGGCGCCTCTTGGTGCAGCGTTTCGCGTGCGAGGCCCACGGCGCTGAAAAGCCTTGGCAAGCCTTGCTGGCTTCTGCGCTGTGTCCAGTCCAGCGACGAACCCTGCGGGTCGGCGTCCAGCAGGACGACGTGCTGGCCGCGCATCGCAAGCTCGCCGGCGATATGCGTGGCGAGCGTGGTCTTGCCCACGCCGCCTTTCTGGTTGAGCAGAGCGACGATCATGACGCGGCCCTCCGTGTTGGAGAGCCGGGCTTTTGCTGCTGCGCTTGTGGCCGCGTGGTGGTTGTCCACCGCAGCGGCGTTTCCCTACTAAAAGTTAGAGAAATTAAGTTAGGGAAGTTAGAGGGCGCGCAAACCCAATGCTGGCGCGGGTTTGCGGCCGATCGGCACGCCTGATAGCACGATAGTCCCACGCCTGATAGCACGATACCCCGCACGCCTGATAGCACGACACTGTTCACAGGTTTTCCCGGAGTTATCCCCGTGCCGTCTGCGGCACGGGCCGGAAGGTCAGCAGCTCCATGCCGTTGTCCGGCATCCGCTCGATGCCCAGGACGTAGCCGGGCAGCGACTGCCGCGCGACCAGCGCGCGCAGGTCGCAGGCGAAGTCGTAGGGCTTGGCGGTGCTGCCGGATTTCTGGTGCAGGTAGCGGAAGTCGAACTGCCAGCCGTGCTCCTGCCGCCCGCCATGCTTGCGCACCAGGCGGTACAGCCAGCGTTCGATGCCGCCGGTAAGCCGGAAGTACGCCGGGTCGATGGTCAGCACCAGGGCGGCGTCGAGCACGCCCGCATAGAACCAGTCCGGCAGGATCAGCTCGATGCCCAGCGGCGTGCCGCTGGCGTCGGCCAGTTCCTTCCACTCGTTGATCCAGGAGAAGCGGTGCAATCGCCGCCCGGTCGTCTCGCGGATGGACGTGGCTACCGTGGTCGATTGCAGGCGATCCAAGGCCGCCTTGAGGCGCTGGTAGTCGCGCAGCGACTTGCCGCGCCCGAAGAAGCGCAGGATCTCGTAGGGTGTGGCGTGCATCAGGCGCGAGGGCCGCAGGCCCGCGTCCTTCGCCTCCACGATCTGCGAGGCCGCCCAGATCAGCACGTCCGCGTCCCAGATCGTGGCGATGCCGTGCTCCTGCGTGCCTTCCACGCGAATCGTCACGTTGCCCGCACGGAAGTCGATGGGCTTGACCCGCTTGGACTTGGCGAGCGAAAAGAACGGATAGGCCATCAAATCCTGGCTGTCGCGCGGCGCCATGTCGCCGGGCAAGGCGCGGAACAGGTCGAGCTGTTCGCGCTCCTGCAACGGCCGCTGCCGGGACGGCAGCCCGGTGCTGGACATAGCGATGGCCTGCCGCGCGCCGCCGATCAGCGCGCACGGCTGTCGGCCGAGTGGTGCTCGGCGTATTCGGGATCGGAAGTCGTCTCGAAACTGCGGTCGGCAGCCCAGGCATCGAGGTCGGCCACGGCGTACATGACGCGACGGCCGAACTTGCGAAAGCGCGGGCCGCCGCCGATCACGCGCTGCTTTTCCAGCGTGCGCGGCGACAGGCGCAGGTACTCGGCGGCTTCGTCGTTGGTGAGATAGCGTTGTGGCTGCGCGGCAGCGGTCGAGACAGTGGCGGCAGGCCGCAAGGGAGCGGGACGCATGGTGTGAACCTCCATCGGTTGAAAGCGCCCGGCCACACAGCGCGACCGGATGGAGGCAGTCTCAAGAAGCGAGGGGTTTTAGATCAGGGCCGTTTTGCGTCCACATCAAAACGACCCTTCTCAAGCGGCGGAAGCTGTGCTAATCGGCGGTAGCCGCCGCGCATCAGCGCATCGCCGCGATGCACCAGGCGGCGCACCTTGGAGCGCAGCCCGCCATCGCTGTACCAATCGGCTGCGGCATCTACGCCGAACAGTCCTTCCGCGACTTCACGCAAGGACGCGCCCGCCAGGGCCGCGTCGAGCGCCTGCAAGGTGTGCAGTTCCAGCAGCGCGCCAGGCGTTGGCCTGGGCTTGGTATCGGCCAGGGCTGCGCCGGGCACCTGTCCGCGTGCAGGCGCGGCAGCGCCGCCGCGATAGGCATAGGCGACAGCCATGCCGTCCTCCAGGCCGGGCGCGAGCGCGAAGCGCAGGCAGTGGCCTGGGCTGCGCGCGATCAGCGCCAGCCCTTTGCCGTCATGCAACAGTTGCTTGTGGCCGGGGATGCGCCAGAACGCGAACGTCGCCGCGTCCAGCGGCGGATCGGCATCGGGGTAGAGCTGCACCACGGCGGCGTGGCCGGGCAGCCAGGCCGGATGCGCGTCGCGCGCATCCAAGGCCGGGTCTTCCAGCAGGCGCAAGCCCCAGCGATGCGCCGCTTGCGACCGGCGATGGTGGCGCAGCCAGTCGAGCCGATAGTCGGGATGCCGGCGCAGGAACTCCCAGGCGAGCGCAAGGCCGTCCAGATGCAGCACGTACAGATACGCGGCAGTCGGATACCAAGGCTCGGCGCTGTGATCGACCATGACGCCACCTCCCGCGAACAGGACTCGCCGCCACGGAAGGACTGCGCGCTACATCGCCATCGTCAAAAGGTCATGGGTCAAAAAGATGGATCGGGTTGTCAAGACCGATTGGCTCCGATGCGTTGCGGTATTCGTCTCAATGCTGCGGCGACAGCGCCCCGAGTTGGAGTGCTGCACAGGCCAGCCTGCCGCAGCCCGCGCCAGCCATCATGTCTATTTGGATCAGACTGGAGGGGCTACGCCGCAAGAATGCCGATTGAGACCTGGCCGGCATGACATCAGACTGAAAAAGTCACAGTAGGCTGTGTTCAGTCCGGGATGGCGCCGTCACGCTCGGCCGCGCGGGTGTACTCCGACAGCGTGCGCGTGGGACGGAAATAGAGGTCGCGCATCACGGGCTGCTGGCGCGGCCCAACGATGCCGGCCAGCTCGGACAGCTTGACGGTTCCCTGCGCCGGCATCCCGATTCCCAGGTCGATGAGTCCCCAGGCGGTGTCGCCATCGGCAGGATCGAGTGCGGCCAACAGCCAGGTCACATGCGCGTCCGGCGTGAACAGCCGTACCACGGGCACCGGGTCGATGACTTGGCCAGCAGCGCGGGCCTCGCCGTTGGCGAGCAGTTGCGCGCGCTCCGGGGCGGTGGCGAGTGGCTGGGGCATGGTCGGCAATCCCACAAATCCAATGATGCACGGATGCGGTTTCACGTTGAAGCGCAGAACCGCCAAACCGGATTTACGCCTTCGTGCGCAAGCACGGATGCGGTTCTATGGCTTTGCCGGAATCCGCCGATACGGATTTCCGTAAAGGCACAAAGACGTAGAACAACACCAAATGAACACTATAGATTGTAGCTCTATAGGGCGCAATGGGTTGTCATCTTGGTTTTGAGAGGAAACCATAGGTGGCGGCTGGGAACTCATTGGCGAAGGCGTTGAAGACAGTCAGGAAAGCGCGTGGCTTGAGCCAGGAAGCGTTCTCCGACGTGTCCAGCCGCACCTATATGAGTACCCTCGAACGCGACCTGAAAAGCCCCACCTTGAACAAGCTGGCCGAGCTGTGCGAGGTGATGGAGATCCACCCGCTCACGCTGCTGACGCTGGCCTACGCGGGCAATAGCCCGCACAAGGCCGACGAGCTGCTGGCGCAGGTGCGCCAAGAGCTGGAGGCGGTGTTGAGCGAACGCGACGCGGCGGAGCCGCGCGCGTGATGCGGTGATGTGCTGCTATTAGCAGCACAGCGCCCCGCCGCGATGGGCGGGGCGCTGCGGCGGTCACGCCGCCTGGGGCTTGCTGCGCGACCAGATCAGGTCGTGCGTGCCGTCCTCGCCTTCGATCAGGCGGGCATAGACCGCTGCCGGGAACGAAGGGTCATCGAGGGTCACGGACAGGTACTCGCGCCCAGCCTCGCTGGTCTTCTTCCACGCCGCGCCGATGTCGTGGCTGGCGGCCTGAACGCGGAAGTCCGGGGCTTTCTCGCTGTCCCCCTTGTCGTTGGGAACCAGCTTGACTTTGACGTTGAGCGTCAGGGTGCGAAGCGTGCCGGTGAAGCCGTCTTTGTCTGCGGTGAAGGTGCCGATGTTGGCCATGATGTTTCTCCTTTCGGTTGAACAAGGTTCGCGCCCATCGCGTCCTTGTTGTGATCCGGCCGGCGGGGGACGGGCTGGCTGCACCGCTTGCGGTCGCAACGCAGTGGAGAGCCGGGAGGCGAAAAGAATTTGCTGCGCGAGGAAGCCGCGTAGCGGCGGGGAAATTGTTTTCGCCGGACGGTTGCAGCCATAAGCCCGAGGCGCAGCCGCGCCACCGCCAGGATTCACAACGAGACAAGGACGCCTTGGGCCGAACCGCTCCGAAAGGAGATGGGGCCGACTCGGCACCCCCGCCCGAAGGCTTCTCCGGCTCGCCCGCTGATGCGGGCCAGGTCAACCATCCGACGACAGGCGAGAACGCCCCCGCCGCACCTTGCGGCGCCGCTCTTGAGGCGTGGCGTGGAAGCTCCATAGCGATGCCGGGCGGGTTGTCCGTGAACCGTCCTTCGTGACGTGATGGGCAGGAACCGCCAGCGTTGAGGACGGCACGCACCTGCACAACCTGTCGCAGCGAGCGCCAGCGTGTTCGCCAGCGCCCGTCCATCGCGGCGGGGCGCTGGCCGGGCCGATCCGGCGCAGCCGGTTCGGCCGCATCGAGGGGCGCCAAGCATCGCGCGGCGGGGATAGCCCGCAGGGCTTTCCCCTGGAGGCAAGCGAAGCGCGCAGCGCCGCAGGCGCGAAGGCGTGAGGGATTGAAGCCGAATGGCCGTGACGGCAAAGGCGGCACGGGGCGCAGCCCGAAAGCCCGGCGGCGCATCGCGCCAACACGCCCAGGCCGTTCTATATTTTCAGAAAGGAACCCAAGACAAGCCCATGACACTCCAGCTCCGACACGAAACCCCGGACGACATTGCTGCCATCGAGGCGGTCACGGTTTCCGCCTTTGCCGATGCGCCGCATACCAGCCACACCGAGCAATTCATCGTGCGGGCCTTGCGCGCTGCGAACGAACTGACGCTTTCCATCGTGGCCGAAGAACACGGGCAGGTTGTAGGCCACGTCGCGCTGTCGCCGGTGAAGATCACCGATGACAACGGGCGAAAGGCCGAAGGCTGGCACGGTTTGGGGCCTCTCTCCGTCCTGCCGCAAAGGCAGGGGCATGGCATCGGCTCGCGCCTGATGGAACAGGCGCTGTCCGAACTGCGAACTATGCGGGCCCCAGGCTGCGTGCTGCTGGGAGATCCCGCGTACTACGCGCGCTTTGGTTTTCAGGCCCACGCGAGCCTGCAACTGCCGGGCGTACCGCCCGGCTATTTCATGGCGCTGGCCCTGCATGGGCCAGTACCGGAAGGTATCGCGCACTATAGCGATGCCTTCACCGCCGCCGCCTGAGCCAGCGCGAAGGCGGCGGCGTTCTGATTCGGCTGTTGGCCTTCGACACCGGGCGCGGCCACTGCCGCGCCCGGTTTTGCTTTCCATTGCGCCCAGGACGGAACGGCCTGGGCGCGGTGCTAATCGGGTTATTCCTTCGTCTCGATGCGCCACCACACAAAGCGAAGCGCCCCGGTCAAGGCCGGGGCGCTTGCCTTCGGCGCGGGTCAAGCGGCCAGCGCCTCGGCGGGTTCATCCGCCATTGCCTCGGCTTCCTGCGGGGCGTCGTCCTGCTCCTGCGGTTCTTCCTGCGTGGCTTCCGGCGTTTCGGTCTTGAAGATGGCGGGCATCCAGCCCGTGCCATCCGCCAGCCGTTCGGCTTCGCTGGCAATGTCGGCCTTCTTCAACTTCGCCAGCCTAGTGACGTGCTCGGGCGCGTACTCGCCCACGGCTTGCAGGATCGCGGCCTTCGGAACGTGCTTGAAGTAGCCTTCTGCGGTCGGTTGCCACCATGCGGCCATGTCGAGGCCCACGGCCTGCGCCAGTTCCTCGCCGGGCCGGTGCGGCGTGGCGCGAGGCGTCACCACGTCCACCGTGGAAGCCACGCACACGGCAAGCAGCCGCACCAGTTCGTCTTGCGACTTCGCCAGCAGCACGGCGAACAGTTCGGCGCTGTCCTCCGGCAAGGCAACACCTGCCACCTGTTGCAGTTCGCGCAGCGCCACGGCGGCGGACGATTCCGGCCAGTCCGGGGCCATGCCTTCCAGCCGGTCTTGCACCGTGAGGCGCACGCCGAGCGGCAGTCCATCGCCGTAGGCGTCGGGCTGCAAGACCTTCTGCACCATGCCATGCACCAGCGCGGCCAGCGCGACCTGCGGATGCCGGGCGACTTCGATTTGCAGCGCCGCCGTGCGATGGGCACTCAACCGCTGCGCCAGCCGGTCGGACAGGCTCGCGGCCTTGGGTGCGTCGTCGGCGTCCTCGTGCTCGTCGTTGGCGGCTTCGCCTTCGGTGCTGCCGAAACCGCGCCGCAGCTTTTCCAGCGTGCGCAGCGCCTTGGCCTCGGCTTCGCGCAGCAAGCCGCGATGAATGACGGCCTCGCCGTTGCGGTCGATGGTGACGATGGCACCGGCCACCTCGCGCACCTCGGGGGCATAACCTTGCAAGGCGTCCTCCGCGTCTTGCAGTTCGCCGACCACCTGATCGCGCCGCTGTTCCAGTTTCTCGGCCTTGGCCTCGTCCTCGCTGCTTTCACCTTGGCAGGCTTCTTCCAGTTCGGCGTCGATCTTGTCGAGGCGGGTTTGCAGCGAGGCAATGCGGCGGGCCTCGCGGGTGGTCGGCTCGCGGCGCTGGCGCGGGGCGTTCTGGAAAGCCTGCCGTTCCTCGTAGGCCAGATGCGGCACGGCCTCCACCCATGCCCAGCCCTCGGCGCGCACGTCCTCGGCCAGCGTTGCCAGCTTGTCGCGCACCAGCGTTTCCAGCACTGCGGTATCGGTGAGGTAGGTTCCGGCATCGCCTTCCGCGAACAGGTCGCGGCGGATGCCGCCGCCTGCCTGCCGGTAGGCGTCCAGCCCGACGAAGCGCACCAGCGCGTGCGCGGCGTCGATTTCGCGCTCGGTCAGGCGCTCGCGCAGCTTGGACGGGCTGCGCTGCCATTCCGGCGCACCATAGAACGCGGCCTCCTGCGCGGCGTGGTCGTCGGTGATGGTCAAGGCCATCAACTGTTCCAGCGTCACGCCACCGGCCCGGTAGTCGGCCATGAGGCGCGGCGAGACGTTCGCCAGCTTCAAGCGGCGCTGCACCACCAGCGGGGACACGCCGAAATCGGCGGCAATGTCCTCGATGGGGCGTCCTTCCTTGACCAGCGCGGCGAAGGCCGCGAACTGGTCGGCGGGGTGCATGTTCTCGCGCTGCACGTTCTCGGCGAGGCTCACGGTACGGGCCGAAGCATCCGCCACTAGCAGGCACGGCACTTCGTAGTCGGCGGCGATGCGCTTCTTCCTTGCCAGCAGCTTCAAGGCGGTCAGGCGGCGGTCGCCTGCGACGACTTCGTATTGCTCGCCATCGGCGGCGAGGATGACGATCAGGTTTTGCAGCAGGCCGATGCGGGCAATGCTCGCGGCCAGTTCGGGAATGGACTGGCGCGGGGTCGTGCGGACGTTGCGCTTGGAACGGCGCGGCAGCAACTGCGACAGCGGAACCAAGATCAGGTTCTTGGTCGGGTCGGCCACTTCCAGTGGCGCGGCGGCTTCGATGGCGATGGCTTCGGTTTTGAGTACGGCGTTCATGGTGATAACTCCTTGCGGTTCAGGGATGCAGCAGCGAAGGAAGCGGCAAGGGCTGCTGCCTGCCCCTGCCGCGTGGGGATTCAGGCTTTCAACTGGCGCAGGCCATCGGCCAGCAGCCACAGGGCGCGATTCAGGCGCACGCTTTGGTCGATGCCCTGCACGGGCCGGGTGGTCTGACGGCGGCCATTCGCGGCGCGGGCGGACAGGCCGCCTTTGGTCAAGTTCTCCTGCGTGCGGTTGAACACGCTCCACAGGTCGCGGCGGTCGTCGTCATGGCGGCGCGGCATCAGGATTTGCGATTCCGTGATGGGCGCGGGCTTGTCCTCGTCGTACTTCAACGCCAGCGCAGCGCGGGCGAACACTTCCGATTCCCCGGCGTCCAGCGTGATGGCGCGCATGGCATCGCGCGATTCCTGCACCCGGTCGAAGCCGTGCAGGACTTCGTATGCGCCTTCGATGACGTGAGCGGCTACGTCGCCCTTGTGGGGTACGCGCACGTCGGCCACGGTGTCGCCGCAGACAAGGCCATTGCTGCAAACGAAGCGGAACATCCCGGCCAGCATCTGATAGCTGCTGGTGCCGTCATGGGAGTTCAGCAGGATGATTTCGTTGGCCTCGCGCCCGTTGATCTGGCTGGCGTGGCGCAGCCGGATCATGTGCTTGGTGTAGTCGCGGCGGTCGTCGTGGCGCACGCGGGTTTGCGTCACCATGAAAGGCTCGAAGCCTTCCCCGCGCAGTTCCTGCAGCACGGTGGCGGTGGGGATGTAGCTGTACCGCTCGGAGCGGCTTTCGTGCGGTGCCTTGGCGAAGATCGACGGGGCCACGGCCCGGATTTGGTCATCCGACAAGGGACGTTCCGAACGCAGCACCGGGGAGCGGGAAGCGAAGCGGGATGCGAGTTGCATGGCATTTCTCCTGACAAAGAAAAAAGGGTTTGCTGTTCACCGCACACCGGATTCCTAGATTCGGAAGCCCAGCCTTTCGGCTGTTCGGTGCGGTCGGCACGAGGAACCCGGTTGGCCCTGTTGCCACCGTCTTTCCTGAGTTCATCGCCCGCGACGGTCAGGAGCGCGCGGACGGGGGGCCGTCAAGGAGATAAGCGCAGGGTTGGTGCGGCCCGCAGGCGAAGCCGAGGACACGGCCCTGCGCGCCTTGACGGCACACGGCCGCGGGCTACAGTCGCGGTGAAGGTGATGAAGTCAGGGGAGACGGCTGGACATGGCAACGGCCCCTCAACACGCCGACCGCACGGCAAGCGAAGCGCGCAGGCCCGGATCTGGAAGCCGGGCCGGAGGCGTCAGCCGAGCGGAGCGAGGGAACGATGGAAGCCCGTCAGGGGCGAGACGCCGCAGGCGGCTCGATGCGCCACGCGCACGACAGCGTGACCGGCCATGTTTCTTGGCCGGGGACGCACAGCCTTCAATGCTTGATGCACAAGCTCATGCGCCAGTCATCGGGAAACAGGTTCGACAGCGACTACTGTGGTCAGGCCGATCCGGCGCAGCCGGTTCGGCGGTCTTTGAGGGGCGCCAAGCATCGCGCGGCGGGGATAGCCCGCAGGGCTTTCCCCTGGAGGCAAGCGCAGCGCGCAGCGCCCCGTCAGGGGTGCGAAGGCATCACGCCGAGTCGTCAGGGCGCAGGCTGGATTCCGAAACTGGCATCCAGGGCGATGACGAGTTCAGCAGGTAGCGCGCACCGCGCGCGTACAGGCCCGAAAGCGCGGTTGGCCGGTAGAACCCGGTAACGCGGCGCCGGAACTGTGCGCCAAATTCGTTGGTGTAGATCACCGCGTCGCCGATCTTGAAGCGCAAGGGCTGGCCGTTCTCCGGCGCGAACGGCTTGAGCGCATCGTGCTGCGCCGTGATTTCGATGATGTAGTCGTTATGGCTGCTCATGGCATTGATCTCCTGTGATGGTTGAGAAAGCACAAGGAGCGCCTTGCAGCGCTCCCAGGGCCGGGTCAGACAACGATCCGCCCGGCCAGCCGCGCATCGCGCGCATAGACGCTCAACCGCTTCTCGGCGCGGAAAGACAGGTCACGTTCGATCGGCAGGCCCAGCCCGCCGCGCACCGCCGCCAGCTCGTCCAGGCTGACCCAGCCGATTTCCGGCTCCCCCAGGCCCAGGTCGCAAAGACCAAAGGCGTGGTCGTGGTCGTCGGGATCAATCTCGGTCAGCAGCCAGGTCGCGCCAGCGTCCGGCGTGAACAGCTTGACCACGGGTGCCGGATCGAAGTCCGGGTTCTCCAAGGATTCGCGGCCGTTGGCCAGCAGCACGATGCGCTGCTCGTCGGTGATGAGTGCGTTGTTCATGGTGAACTCCTGGAAGGTTGCCGGGCGGAATTGCCCGACCCTTCCGGGGCACGGCGCAGCGCAAGCCGTCAGGGGTCAACGACGGCCGTCAGGACGCAAGCGCGCATGGCGCGCGCAGCCCTTGACGGCGAGAACGCCGTGGCACGATGAAGGGAACAGCAAGACCGCCCCCACTCACTCCGATTTTGGGCAAGCGAGCGCGCAGGCCCGGATCTAGCAATCCGGGCCGGAGGCGTTGGGGATGTGAAACGCTGACAGCCGCTAAACGCGCGTCCAGTCCCGGTGCAGGTCGTCCACGATCGCAGGGTGGCGATGCCCGCCGCGATCTGCGTGTTCGCGCAAGTGAGGATGATCTGACGGCAGATCAGGGTGATCGTGAGTGATGTCGGAAGAATCACTAGCGGGCCAGAGCCGCAACGCCAATCCCACTCCTACAAGACCGATCAGCGACATGACGATGAAGGTCGATTGCAGTCCAAAGGCAGCACCGAAGCGACCGGCCAAGGGGTAGCAGATGAGCCAGCACGCATGGGACAGGGCGAATTGCGCAGCAAAGACCGCAGGACGATCCTCGGGGTGAGCGGAGCGACGCAGCAACCGACCGGATGGCGTTTGCGCCACGCTGTAGCCAAAGCCGACCACCAGCCAGATCACCACTAGGACGGCATAGGTCGGAATCATCGCTCCGGCTGCTGTCCCCAACACCAGCATCGTTGCCCCCGCAATCATGGCTGGCCGATCAGCAATCTTGTCGAGCAAGCGAGGCAGCGCGAATGCCGCAATCATCGAGCCGCCTCCGAAGGCGGCCAGCGCCCACGCCACCTCGGATTCGCCCAGGCCGAAGCGCGCCTTGACGATAACCACCGTGTTGACGATCACCATTGATCCTGCTGCCGCCACGGCGAGGCTGATTGCCAGCAAACCTCGCAGGCGTGGCGTGGCGAGGTAAATGCGCGTGCCGCGCGTAGTGCGATCCCAGATGCCCCGGCGTGGGCCGGGTACGGTTGTGGGCAGCCCCACGCTGACCACGAGCGCGGCCGAGACGAGGAAGCCGAGAACCGTTCCCGCAAACAGATTGTGAAAGCTGATGACGGTCAGCAGCGCGGCGGCCAGCATTGGGGAAATCAGGCTTTCCAGATCGTAGGCCAGCCGGGAAAGAGACAGCGCCTTCGTGTATTCGTCTTCGTCGGGAAGGATGTCCGGGATGGTGGCTTGAAAGGTCGGCGTGAAGCCTGCGGACGCCGCCTGTAGCACGAAGATCAGCAGATAGATTTGCCAGATTTCGCTGACAAAGGGCAGGCAGAGCGCAACGGATGCTCGCACCAGGTCGAGGGCGACCAGCAACGACCGTCGCGGCAGCCGGTCGGCGAAAGCCTGCGCGACAGGTGCGACGCCGACATAGGCGAGCATCTTGATGGCCAGCGCCGTCCCGAGCACCGCGCCGGCATCCGCGCCGGCCAGATCGTAGGCAAGCAGGCCGAGCGCCACTGTCATCAGGCCGGTGCCGACGAGTGCGATCACCTGGGCGGAAAACAGGTGGCGATAGGTGCGGTTCTTCAGAACGGAGAGCATGGGATGGCCTCAGAGCAGTTTGGTCAGCGCCTTCATTTCGGCCAGAACGGAGTCCTCGTCATGGGACAGGCAGTGGTCGATGTGGTCGTGGATCAGGACGCGCTTTGCCGCCGTCACCGCGCTTTCCACCGCCGCGAGCTGGCGGGCGATGTCAAGGCAGGACTGACCACCTTCGATCATGCCGATGACGTGCCGAAGATGGCCCTCGGCGCGTTTGAGTCGCTTCACAAGGTCGGTGTGGGTTGAGTGCTTGTGCGTCGCTTTCATGCGGCAATTGTATCCCCCCAGGGGGGATATGACAAAATCGCCTTGCCGCCCTTCTGTCGGCCGCCGCAGGTGTGCTTTGTCAATCGGCACCGGATGCAGCAAAAAGGGGGCCGAAGCCCCCAAGGTCAAAGCAGGCCGCGTTCGGCGAATGACGTGGTACGGCTTCCAGCGACAATGATGTGATCCAGCGTGCGAACGTCCACCAGCGCCAGCGCCTGCCGAAGCTGCGAGGTCATCGCCTTATCGGCCGCGCTCGGCTCGGGGTTTCCGCTCGGATGGTTGTGCGAAACGATGACCGCCGCTGCATTGAGCCGCAGTGCCTGCTTCACCACCTCGCGCGGATGCACCTCGGCGGCGTCGATCGTGCCGTGGAACATCTCCACGTAGTCGATCAGCCGATGGCGCGTGTCGAGGAACAACACCGCGAAGACCTCGTGCTCGAAGCCGGCCAGCTTGGCGCGCAGGTAGTCCTTCACCGCCGCCGGCGAAGTGAACGCCTCGCCGCGCTGCATCTTCTGTTCGATGACCTGGCGCGCGGCTTCCAGAATCTGGTCGGCGTCCGCCGGCCGATAGCGCCCACGGCCATCGCGCACCATCAGCGGGGTATCGTGAGAGAGGGTCAGTTGCGACATGATCGTGCTCCGGTTGCTCGGGCGGAATTGCCCGGAACCGTGGCCAGCACGGCGCAGCGCAAGCAGTCAGGGGTCGCAGACGGCCGCCAGGACGCAAGCGCGCACAAGCGCGCGCCGCCCTTGACGGCGAGAACGCCGTGATACGGTGAAGGGAACAGCAAGACCGCCCACACCCGCCCACTGCACACAGTCGGCTTTTGGCAAGCGGAGTGCGCAGGCCCGGATCAGCGAGTCGGGCCGGAGGCGTCAGCCGAGCAAAGCGAGGGAACGATGGAAGCCCGGATGGGGCGAGAGTCGCGCAGCGAGGCTCGATGCGCAGCACGACAGCGCGACGGCGGCACGCCGGGACGCCCGACTGCTTGGGACAGGGCTACTCGTTGTCGATTTTGCGCTGCTCGATCTGCAACTGTGCCCGCTGCGTTGCCTGTTGCAGTCGCTCCACCAGCACGCCCCTCGGCGGCAAGGCGGTCAGGTACTCGGCGACGTGGATGCCCGACTTGTCCAGCTCCAGCAATTCGATCTGCTCGCGCTTCTTGCCGGTGCAAAGGATGATTCCCAGCGGCGAGGCTTCCTCCGGCTCCCGTTCGTGCTTGTCCAGCCAGCGAAGGTAAAGCTCCATCTGTCCCTTGAAAGCCGCCTTGAACTCGCCGACCTTCAACTCCACTGCCACGAGCCGGCGCAGCTTGCGGTTGTAAAACAGCAGGTCGAGGTGGAAATCCTCGCCGTCAATTTGGATGCGCTTCTGCCGGGCCACGAAGCTGAAACCCGCGCCCAGCTCCAGCAGGAAGGATTCCATTTCCCGGATGATCGCCGCTTCCAGGTCGCCTTCCTGCCAAGTGTCCCGCAGCCCCAGGAAGTCGAGGATGTACGGGTCGCGCATGACCAGGGCGGGCGACATGCGCTGCGCATCGCGCATCGTCGCCAACTCCTGTGCGATCGTCTCGCCCGGCTTTTGGGACAGTGCCGTGCGCTCGTACAGCATCGAGTCGATGCGCTCGCGCAGCGTCCGCACGCTCCAGCGTTCGACGCTCGCCATCTGCGCGTAATAGTCCCGCTGGAGCGGGTCTTTCAGCGGGATCAGGGCGATGAAGTGCGTCCAGCTCAATTCTCGTATCAGTGATACGAGAATCTGCTCGTCGGGGAAGGTGGCTGCGAACTGCACCATGCGGCGCAGGTTCTGCTCGGCAAAGCTGTTGCCGTACTCCTTCACCAACTGCGCCGCCAGGGTAGGCAGGACTTCCTTGCCATAAGCGCCCCGGCGCCCGTCCAAGACCTGCGTATGGATGCGCTGGCCGATGCGCCAGTAGAGCATCGTCAGTTCGCTATTCACCGTCGAGGCGGCGCGCTTGCGCGCCGCCTCGATCAGTGCCCGAATGTCGCCCAGCAGCGCCGAAGGCGCTGCGGACGATGCTGCGGATGACCGGCGCGTGTTCATGCTGCCGCCTCCGCAAGCTGGCGCGCGCCCGTGATGGCCTGGCGCCGGCTGGCCACCAGCTCGGCGGCATCGCGCACCGGCTTGTCCTCGGTATGGACGTAGTGCATGAACATCGCCACGGTCTTGTGGCCCGTCAGCTTCATCCCCACCTTGGTCGGTACGCCAGAATTGGCAATGTCGGTCGTCGAGCGATGGCGGATGCCGTGCGTGCCGACGTGCGGGACGCCGGCGGCCTTGAGCACCCGGCACCAGCCGCCATAGTGTTCGCCAAAGGTCAGGTGCTTGGCCGGGTCGTTGGGCGACGGCAGGACATAAGGGCAGCCCTCCCGGCGCGGCGCCGTCGAAAGCAGCCGATAGGCTTCCTCGCTCATGGGCTTGGAAATGCCGCCGACCTTGCTGTCGGGCCACACCACGCGCCGGTTCTCGAAGTCCAGCCAGCTCCATTCGAGCGGGCAGATTTCGGAGCGCCGGGCGGCGAACTCGAATTGCAGCCGGATCGCCAGAGGGATGACGTAGTTCTCCAGCCCTTCCGCCTCCAGCTTCTCCAGATGGCGGAAGAGCCGCACCATTTCCTCGTCCACGATGAGCCGGGTTTCCTTGCCCGGCGGGTACATCGGGACGTGGCGGCACGGATTTGTGCCGTCCGGGCGGTAGCCCCACACTTCGGCCAGGTTGAACATCTTGCGCAGCACGCCGAAGGTCTTGTTCGCCTCGGTCGGCTTGTAGGCCAGCTTCTCCATCAGCCCGGCAATGTCGGGCCGCTTCACGTCATGCACCTTCTTGCGGCCCAGCAGCGGGATGATGTTGCGGTCGATGACGCCCTGATAGCCGTCCTGCGTGCTGGGCTTGTTGCGCTTCTTGGAGTAGTCCTCCATGAACTTCTTGCACAACTCGGCCATCGTGGGCGCCTTGCGCGCCTCGGCCTTGGCGCCGCCGGGGTCGCCGCCCCGGCGAACCTCGGCCAGCCAGTCCTGTGCCTTGACTCGTGCCTGTTCGACGGTCAGTTCCCCGTACAGCCCCAGCGAGGGCTTGCGGGGCTGGCCGGAGTTCGTGCGGTACTGGAGCATGAACACCCGGCGGCCCGTCGGGGTAATCTTGCACAGGAAGCCGGGCACCACGGTATCCCGCAGTTCAACATCCTTGGCCTGGGGCTGGGCCGCCTCCACGGCGGTCTTGGTGAGCTTGATCTTTGCCATGATGACTCCTTGGAACGACCCGGATTCCAAGAGCCAGATAGGAGCGGCGCGAGGGAAAACCGGGTCAAGTTTCAGAAAGCACCGGCATATGATGGACGCGCGTAAGCTATTGATAAACCTGCTGTATCGAGCTGCGGCGCAGTCCAGCGAACTACCGGGCTGGAGTCATCGTGAAACAAAAAAGGCGCCTCGAAGGCGCCTTTTTTGTTCAGGTAGATCACGCCGCCGCGGTATCCAGTTCGCGGACCGCCGCTGCGGTTTGCTGATCGAGAGCGTTCTCTTCGCCGACTTCGCCCACGGAGCGAGCAATCTCCGCGGCATCCGGGCTCTTGCGCG
This sequence comes from Pseudomonas sp. PLB05, assembly GCF_021106615.1. Lineage (NCBI taxonomy): Bacteria > Pseudomonadati > Pseudomonadota > Gammaproteobacteria > Pseudomonadales > Pseudomonadaceae > Pseudomonas > Pseudomonas sp. PLB05. The sequence continues at coordinate 20,937 of NZ_JAJOHO010000006.1, read as the reverse complement.
CCTTGGCTCGGGCATCGGTCGCCATGGCCTGCAGTTTGCGCACGACACGCATGAGCTGACGCTTACGCTCGTTGCCCGTCATGTCGTTGCGGTCAGAAGGCAGCACGCCGAGCAGCCAGGCCGTCTGGGCCTGCACCAGCATCTCATCGAAGCTCTGGATTATATGGGCCAGGCGCATGATGAGAGGGGTCGAGATGGTGAAGGTGAACGTGGCGGCATTGTCATACCGAGCAACCATACCTTCTTGGCCAGCAGCCTTCAGGATGGCAACGAAGCGATCGCGCTCGTCGCTGATTTCCTTCTCGAGTTTGAGGATCAGGCTTTCCACTGCTTTCATCACGTCGGCGTGGCTGAACGCAGTGTTCCGGCGCGCAAGCGCACGAGCGATAACGTCTACCGTGTAGAGCGCCCGCGCGGCGCCTTCGAAGCAGCGGCGATGAACCTGCTGCGCCTGTTCGGTTTTGAGCACGTATTGGGATTGCAGCGTCGGAGCAGAATAGCTCCCTTCGGGTTTGAAATCGCTTCCGTTGGCCATGATCGGCTCCTTGGGTTGGGGAGCTTCCACCATAAGGCGACCGTCGCCCAGACCATGGGCAATTCACCCCGGTGGAGGGAGCGGATTAGGGGGTTTACAGGTGTAGTGGCACAGCGATATTCTGGACTCTACTTCGCCCAAGCATGTCGCTTGTGTGTCGTACCCACCTGATTCCATCAGGCGGGTCTATGTGTAGCTGGTCACTCTACTAGCACTATCTGGTCACGATTCGCGGTCGTGACTAATCCCAAAGGGGCTTCTATCCCTTTGGGATGGAGGCCTTTTTTCTTGGAGGCCTCCATTCATGAAGAAATTGATCCTTTGCATCGCTATCGCGTTTGCCTTCGTGCAATACGTTGTAGTCCCGTCTATACAGTCGTCCCCTGCTGCCAATCAGATCCGCGCGCACCATCAAGCGCTCGAGGAGGCTGGCAAATGAAACTGATTCCATACCTTCTGGTTCTGGCTTTCATCTGGGGTCTGTATCGTCTTTTCAAAAATCGCTCGAAAGCACCTGAACGTCAGGAGCCTACGATCGCCTTGCGAGAAGACATCGACGTCAAGCTCGAGTCGCCGCTCTCGGCCGCTCCAGCAAAAGCAGCACCTGCCCTTGTGATTGACCCGCCTGTTTCTGAACAGCCTCGGCTGTGCGGAGCTACGCGTGTCAGTTCTCTGCCGCCAGCAGTCGACTACTCCGAATACGAGTCGCCGGCCTGGCAGCGTAGCGGCAAGCCGCTCAGTTTCTGAGCCGTGGACTGCCCCTTCGGGGGCAGTGCTGCATGGACCTCCCTTGCGGGTGGTCCACCCAAGCGCCTTTGAAGAACGGGCGTTTCGGTGGACCACCCGACGAGGATTTCCACCATGCGACTGAATGTACAAGCCATCTATGAAGTGGATAGTCGGGAGCTACACCTCGGCGAGGAGTCGGTACCTGTACCTGACTACATCGCAGAGACTGTAGACCCGGACGCTTTGGACCTGCGCCGCCTAGCGCGCTGGGCCAAGTCGGTAGGACTGATCGCCGCGACCGCGCATGTGGCGGTTTGTCCTTGATCCCGCAATAGCCGAGGGGAGCCACTCCCCTCGGAAGCTTTTCCCGACTGGCCTTGCTTCAAGCCCAGCCGGAAGGAGCTTCTCCTGCCCAGACCATGACTTTCGAGCACCCTCTGCAGGGCGCTTGATTGCAGCAGCTGAACTGTTTCCGTCAGCACCTCCCTTCCACCCTGCGGGGCTTCCTCCCCATAGGGGCAAGGCGCCTCGGTTACCGGAGATTTCTCATGGCTCGTGGCGTCAACAAAGTCATCCTCGTCGGCAATGCCGGTGCGGATCCCGAAACTCGTTACATGCCCAACGGCAATGCCGTAACCAACGTCACCTTGGCCACCAGCGAAAGCTGGAAGGACAAGCAGACCGGGCAACAGCAAGATCGAACGGAATGGCACCGCGTGGTGTTCTTCGGCCGCTTGGCCGAGATCGCTGGCGAGTACATCCGTAAAGGCTCCCAGGTCTATGTCGAAGGCACGCTTCGCACGCGCAAATGGCAGGGGCAGGACGGCCAAGACCGCTATACCACTGAGGTAGTCGTCGACATCAACGGCAACATGCAGTTGCTCGGCGGCCGCGGCAATGGTGGTGGGCAAGGCGGTGACTACGACGATCAACAGAGCGCGCCAGCGCCCCAACGATCGCCGCGGTCCCAGCAGGCACCGGCATCGTCGGCGCCGGCGAATGATCGGCCGCAGCAAGCACCGCGGCCGCAGCAGCCTCGTGCTCAGCAGCAACCAACCCCTGGAGATTACGACTCGTTCGACGACGACATCCCGTTCGCGAAAGTGCCGTATCTCTGCATGCTGTAACGCTTCATTCCAATAACCCTTGCGGGCGTCTCCCGCTAGGGGGGCCTCCGCATCATTACCGGAGGTTCATATGTCCCGCTCTAACCATTCGCAAAGCACTCAGCAAGTAACTGCCCACGACCAGAAGGCGCAGGATCTGCTCAGCGGTATCGAGGCGGAATGCGTCCAGATCATCACGCGCTCACAGAGCGGGGTGAACTGGGGGCAGGAGGCGCTGTTTGCCTACCACGCTATGCTGGCCAACGACAAATTGCTGAATTGCGCGGTCAACAACACGCTCAGCTTCAAGCTTGCGATGCAGCAGATCGCAGCGACAGGGCTCACGCTCAATCCCACCGAGAAGATGGCCTTCCTGGTACCACGCCAGGGCAAGGTGATCTTCGAAGTTTCGTACCGCGGTTTGATCAAGGTGGCCACCGACAGCCGGGCTGTCGAGATGGTGGTAGCGGAAGTCGTCTACAGCGGCGATCGCTTCATCTACCGAGGCCCGACCGCAGAGCCTGAGCACATCTTCGACCCGTTCCTCGACGTGAGCGAGCGCGGGACGTTTCGCGGCGTATACACCACTGCCTACCTGGCAACAGGACGGGTCATGGTGAAGACGACACGAGCGGAAGATGTGTTCAAAGCTCGAGATATGTCAGCTGCCTGGACCTCACAAGGGTCCGGTAAGCGCGGTCCCTGGGAGACTCACTTCGAGTCGATGGCGATCAAGACGGGGATCAAGTCAGCGCGCAAGTATTGGCCAACGACCAACCCGGTGCTCGAACAGGTCATTGATTACCTCAACACTGAAGGTGGGGAGGGGATCGCTGGCACACCGTTGAGTGCTCTGGACGGTTTGGCCAACGCGTCGATGGTGCAGGCGTCAGCGCCGGTATCGCAGGCGCAGGGCGGCAACGTCTATGACCACGTCGGCGACCAGCCGCATGATCATCGCCAGCAGGAGACGGTCAATGAGCAGGCTCCACGTGAGCAGCCCGGTCGCACTCAGGTGCAGTCGGCCGCTCACGCGGCTTCTGGCCAAGGGCGTGAGGTGACGCGCGAGCGGATCCATAGCGTCTGCGATCGCGCTGCGCGAACCCGCAGCTGGGAAGGGGCCTGTTCCTGGGCAGAGCAGAACCTCACGGGTGAGGCTCTGACCTATGCTCTGGGTCTCTTCAAGCAGCAGCAAGCCGCGCAAGCACAGGCGGCGTAACGTAAACCCAACCCTAACGGGGCTTCATCCCCGTTGGGGCTGGGGTCCCTCCTAACCTGGAGGTGATGATGAAGATTGTCGACTTGCGCCAGCGCACGCCGGAATGGCATGCCTGGCGTCGGCAGGGCATTACAGCGACCGCAACAGCGGTGATCCTGGGCCAGCATGTTGAAAAGACGCGCTGGCGGTTGTGGGCGGAGCTCACTGGCCGGGTAGCGCCGCTGGATCTGTCCATGATTCCACAGGTCCGGCTGGGCATCCTCCATGAGCCGTACGCGGTCGCCTGGTTCGAGGAGCGGTACCAAACCACACTACTGCCGCTATGCGGCGAGTGCGCGACGTTTCCGCTCCTTCGCGCCAGCTTCGATGGCGTCGACGACGACGGTTGCCCGGTCGAGGTAAAGGTCCCCTCGGACAAGAACTTCGACCTGCTGCTGGAGCAGGGCGAGAAGAGCGAGCCCTACCGGCTCTATTGGTGGCAGGTACAGCATCAGATAGCGGTGGCGGGGTCGGCCAGGGGCTATCTCGTGTTTTACAGCACGACCCGGGAACCCCTGGTGTTCGAGATCCGGCGCGATCCGGACACCATCGAGCTCATCAAGCAGCAGGCGCAGTTGTTCTGGGAGTTGGTGGTCAGCGAAAAGGAACCTGAGAAGGATCCTCAGCGCGACTACTTCACCCCGGTCGACGGTGCCCTGGCACGCTGGGCAGCAACGGCGCAGCAGGTACGCGACGTCGATGCCTTGTCGAGCTCGCTGCAGGAACAGCTGAAAGCCCTGAAGGGCCAACGCGAAGCCCTGCAGGCGGATCTCGTCGAGCAGATGGGCGGCTACATGCTGGCAGAGGCGGAGGGCGTTCGCGTCGTCCGCTATCAGCAGGCCGGCAACATGCGGTGGAAGGATCTCTTCGAGAGCCGGAAGCTGCAGGCGACTGAGGAGGAGCGTCAGCGCTTCCGGCAGGCACCGTCTGAGCGGGTCCGGATCACCCTCGATTCGGATCATCCGATCACGACTGCCGCGCTGGAGGCCATGAGGCTGCCATCGGTTGACCAGGAGACAGAATCTAAGGCATTTTGCCTGTGAGGATGAGGGGGCGCGAAAGCGCCCCTGTCTCTTGCCTGGAACGTTGCGGTAAACCACCGGTTTACCAGAGCTTTCCCGGATCTGTTCTCTGGCTATGCGGCCCGAGAGCGATAGCGCAGCTGTGCGTCTTCACAGCAATCATTGAAACCCTACAGGGGCCACCACGCCCCGTAGGGGAGTGGTGCGCCTCCAACTCACTGGAGATTCACCATGAACCTTACCCCTTGCGTCCCGATGTCCGCCTACGGTGTTACTGGTAACAACGCTGGCATGATGTCGCCGGCATTTGCCGACGAAAATCACCCGCTGCTCGCCCTGGTACCCAAGCACAACGCGCAATTCCTGTTCCGCACCGAGCTGCGTATGCCCGTGATGAACTTCCTGACAGCGTCGGGCGGTGACTCACTAGCACTCGTAGGTCCTACCGGCGCCGGCAAAACGTCCGTCGTCGAGCAGATCGCGGCGCGGATGCGTTACCCACTGCGCAAGGTCAATGCCCACTCCCGCATGGAAATGCCGGAGCTCATTGGTCAGATGTCGCTGCAGTGTGATCCTGCCACCGGTGATCAGCAGACTGTGTTCGCACACGGGCCGCTGGCGCTGGCGATGAAAGAGGGCAGCATCTTCCTCCTGGATGAAGCTGACTTCCTGGATCCGGCCGTCATGGCCGGACTCAACGCGGTACTGGAAGGCGGCGCCCTGGTGCTGGCTGAAAACCGCGGTGAGGTCATCGTGCCGCACCCGAACTTCCGCTTCATCATCACCTGCAACACGCGGGGCCAAGGTGATGAGACGGGCCTCTACACGGGTACCCTGTCTCAGAACCTTGCGTCCTGGGATCGGTACCGCATGCTGGAAGTCTCCTACCTGACCAAGGAGGAGGAGCTCGCGGTTCTGCAGGCGACGCTTCCGCAGGTCGATGCAACGATCTTGAGCACCATGATCGATGTGGCCAACGGAGTGCGTCAGCAGTTCATCGGCAATCCTGACCAGGCGCTTCAAGCCGGCCAGTCGGGGCTGACGGTCACCTTCTCGACGCGGACCCTGCTGCGCTGGGCCCGTATCGCGACGACTTACAGCACCGCTGCCAGCAGGCAAGCGAACTTCCCGTTCGCCTGCCCTCTGGCGCAGGCGCTGCGCGAAGCACTGACCAACCGGACGGACAAGCCCATGCGACTGGTGATCCATACCATCGCCAAGGACAAGTTCGGCGCGGCCTGGGCGAACGATCCTGTCGTCGCCCCGGGGGTCTGACCGTGACGCTCTACTTTGCACTGGCCCCCGCGGACCAGAACGAGTTCGAGCAGGCCGATACGCAGTGGTGGGCTGGCCAGGCATTGTCTGGCTTGAGCGCTGCTGCGGCATCTCTCGGATTCTCCAGCGCCTTCGAGTCCGTACAAGCTTCCTTCAGGGGGATTGCCGCGGACTCGTTGGATCCAGAGTACGAGGTCGAAAAGGTTGTGATGCTCATAGCACTCAAGGTAGCTCTGGAGGAGCCGTCGAATCTGACCCTGTCAGACGATACCGGCGCCACGTTGGAGCCTGCTCGGCCGGATGGCTGGGACCTGGTGCTGCAGCGCGTCTGCAACCTCACCGATGCGTCGATGCCGAAATGGCGTGATGCCCTAGTTACCCTGGGCGTTATGCCAAGACCGATGGACCTCTCCAGCCTTGTGGTAGCCGATGTGGCTGCTGCAGGCGAGATGGATTTCTGCTTTTAAACCACCCTGGCGGGGCCACCCCGCTGGGGTGGCCTCCGTCCCTTACGATGGAGCGATGCAATGCAACTACCTCTTACCAGATCGGTTGAGCTATCCAATTCCCACATCACGCAGGATGACTTCGTGCTGCTGGAGCGATTCGCGGCTGACTATCGCGATCTGCTCGGTACCGACGGTGCAGCAATGCCTGTGGTGCTCGAAACGATCTTCGGCTTCGTGATTTGCATAGGTAGCGTGACGGTTGGCGGAATCATGGCAGCCGGTGCGTCAGACGCGTTCGTACGGATTTTGCGTTACTGCTTGGATTCAAACAGTGGCGCGATCATGTACCTGGCGTTCGACCGCGACGCTGATGTCGTGGAAGATCTGCCGACGTTTGATTGGTGAATAGGGGCCTTCGGGCCCCCGTTCTCTGAGCCCGATTTGCTATAGTCGGCTATAGCAAATCCGGTTCTCGGCCGCCTCCATGTGGAGGCAGCTGCGAAGTGCCAGCTGGGCACTCAAAACACCAGCAGCTCATCTCAAACCCAATGGGGGTCTCTCCCCATCGGGGAAGACTCCCGCCCAAACCGGAGTCTTCACCATGCAAACTGCTCAACCCATCAAGGAAATCGAAACCCTCAGCAAGCTCTTGCTGGTAGGTCTCGACGTCAACATCTGGTCCGGCCGCAAAAAGCTCCGTATCGAGGACCTCGGTCCTGGTGTGGATCTGCCGCCGGCGGAGCTCGCATCGCTGGGTAGCAAGCGGATCATGGATCCCGAGCAGATCAAGCGGTTCGACAACCTGAAGCGCCGCGCCCATCGTCTCCTTGAGAGCGAAGGCGTGCGCTTCCTGGGCGGCTACGGCATCCCGAACGACGCGGCTCCGGCCATCGCGAAGGAGCTCGATGACATCCAGCGCGAGTTCGGCCTTGAGATCAAATCCTTCCTCGACAACTACGACTCGAATTTCGACGCGTGGGCGCTGAAGTGGGACAAGGATCCGAAGTGGCAAGCTGCGATCGAAAAGGCCAAGACCCCGAAAGAGGTGGTGGCCCAACGTTTAGGCTTTCGCTACACCCTGGTGCGCGTGGTACCCGACAAATCCGATCCGGCCCTGAGCAAGGGTTTGGAGCAGGAAGTGGAGGGTCTTTCCGGACAGCTGTTCCGGGAGATCGCGGACGCGGCCGAGGACCTGGTGGATGGCAGTTTCGCCAACAAGTCCTCTGTCAGCCGCAAGGCGGTCAGCGCGATCCTGAAGATTCACCGCAAGCTCACCTCGCTTGCGTTCTTGAATCCTGGGATCCACCTGGTCGCCGAGCATATGATGTCTGTCATCGAACAGCTCCCCAAAAAGGGGCCGTACGAGGGTGGGCATTTCCAGACGCTGCAGACACTCATGCTGTCCTTGAGTGACGAGCGCAACATCTCGAAGTTGGCAGCCTCCTTCGCGGCTTCTGCTGCGCAGACCGCTACCACCGTTGGCGTGCCGGCGGCGAGTGTCGTGATCGACCAGGCACCGGCAGCTGCTGTTGCCGTCGTAGCTTCGGCTCCTGATAGCGAGCTGTCGCCATCCCCTGCGGACGACGGCGGCATGTCCGTCGGCGAGCTGCTGGATGAGATCGCCGGGCAACAGGCAGCACCTGGTCTTCAGGAGCTGACCTCAACAGCAGCGGAGCTGCAGGCCCGTGCAATCGACGGGCAGGTGATCGATGCCCAGATGTCGGCGCTGGGCGTTGCCACGTCTATTGCCAATATTCCAATGCCGACTACCCAGGACGCCTTGGACTTCTGCATGTAAACCAACCCCCCGGGGGCACCTGCCCCCTCCGGGGGTGGTGTGTCCTCCACTACTGGAGTGACAGCTATGCAACGTTCGCTGAGCAACGCCTTCCCGATCATCGCGCGCTACTTCTGCGACGACCTGGGGGTGCGCATCGAGTTTGGTGGAAACCAGCCGGCCACACAGGACAAGGTGATCTACCTGCCAGTGCTTAAAGATGAGTCGCCCCGCATGGTCAACGTCTCCCTCGGGTGGACGGCCCATGAGTCGGCGCACATCAAGTACACGGACGATGAGCCCTATGAGCTGGCCAATGCAGAAAGCCCCTTCATGGGTCGCTTTCTGAACCTGCTCGAAGACCTGCGAATCGAGAAACGCATGATGGAAGACCATTACTGCGCCATCGAGCCGCTGCGGGTGACTGCCCAAGAGGTGTTCCAGAAGCCTTGGAGCGCCGACGGCAAGTCCGAAGCGGTGGTTTTGCACGACGCCTGCCTGATCATCGGCCGGGCGCGCTTGCTCAACCAGCCGATCGAAGAGGTCGCTGTTGTCCTCGACGCTGCATTGGCCAGCACCTTTGGTGCCGGCCGGCGCGCGAAGATCCTGGGGCTACTGTCCACGGTCACCGGCTTGCCGGATACCGCAGGGGTGTACCAGCTCGCGCATCGGATACTCGATGTGCTGGATGAAGAGGAGCCTCAGCAGCCTGATGCTGGCGCGGATCCAGATCCTGCGCCGCAAGGTCAGGATCAGGGTCCTCAACAGGGCCAGGATCAAGGCGCTCAGCAAGGCCAGGGTCAACCTGGTCAGGGCGAACAGGGCGACTCCAGCAGCGGCGATCAGGCAGGTCAAGGCGACGCGCAAGCGGCGTCCGGCCAGCCTGGCGCCGATCAGCAGGGCGCTCAGCCAAGCCTGAAGCAGCGGGTGGTAAACGCTGACTCACAGGCCATGCAGGATGCGCTTGGGGATGTCTCATCCCAAGCCGCTACCCTGATCAGCGCCAACGCCGGCGGCACAAGCTCCAAGCCGAGTTCGGTGCTGGCGCACGCTGTCGGTTCACAGGCTCTGCAGCAGGACGTTGTCATCAACGGACGCGCCGCCTCCATGGGGCTGCGCCAGGTGCTCAATGGCCTCATTCAGGGCAGCCAGAACGCACGGGTCACTGTGCGCAAAACGGGCAGTCGCCTGGATACAGCGAGCCTTGCACGGGTGAGGGTTGGGGAAAACCGGATCTTCCGGAAACAGGAACCCGTGCAGCGCACCAACGCTGCTATCCAGTTGTTGCTCGATGGCTCTGGCTCTATGGGTGTGAAGACCGGCGGGCGCAAGCCTATCCAGGTTGCGGAGGAGGCGTGCTTTGCGATGCTCACGGCATTGGAGGGCATTGCCGGCGTTACTAGTGGTGCGATGGTTTTCCCTCGGGGAGATCGCGAGCAGGTCGGCGTTTTGAAACGGCACGGCCAGAACCTGGCCAGCGCCGTGGCAGAACAGCGCTTCGGCCTGACCGCTTCCGGCGGAACACCGTTGGCCAGCGCCATATGGCCGGCCGCCGGTGATCTGCTGCGCGCCAAGGGCCAGCGGAAGGTGCTGATCATCAGCACCGACGGTGACCCGCGAAACGTGACTGACGTAATCGATATGGTCGCCCGGTGCCGTGCTTCAGGAATCGAGGTATTCGCGATCGCCTATGGCGAGGCGAACGCCACGAAGCTGCAGCAGATGTTTGGTACGGGTCACTGGCAGCTGCTGGATGACCTCGGTCAGCTGCGCGGCGCCCTCCAGGCGCTCGTGCAGCGCGTGTTGACCCGGGCCGCCTAACCGCGGCCGCAGATCTACCAACCGCCTCACGGCGGACAACCCACCAGGGGACATACCCCCCTGGTGGGGGGTGTGTCTCCTCCTAACCGGAGGCATACCATGCAACTTGCGCTTTCTTTCACCGAAAGCTCGTTTTGCGAATTTCCCTTACCGCAGCGCTTGCCCAGGCCGCGGCTCAAACGGGCGCCTCGCAAGACGAACACCGCTGTTGATATCGAGCAGCTGTATTTCGACCTGCTGGCCATTCCGGACAGCGAAGTCGACACCTACGTCTGGACTGATGCAGACATCGATCGCATCCGCGAATACATGCTGCATCACGCGCTGGGGGTTCTGATGGACCGGCGAAATTCGCTGGTGTCTCGCCAGGAGCACTGGGCCTGGGTCATGGACGAGGAGGACTTCGGTCCCTTCTCATTCAAGACCCTGGCCTACTTCGCCGGCGTCGACAGTGAGTTGCTGCGCGAGGGGTTGATTCGAACCCTCACCAAGCACCAGGTCCTCGAGCAACTGACGGTGTGATTGCTTGACACCTCCCCCCTCACCGGGGGAGGCTTTTTCTCGAGTCTTATGGGCAGAGCGCCAGGCTGCGCCGATCAGATTCTCCTCGACCTCTGTTGGTCGAGAGATACCCAGCTGGAGGTTTCCAGCACCTACCGTTCCGGCCCGTCCGGAGCATCACACCCTTGGGGGCACGTTCCCCTGGGGGTGACGTGTCTCCTCTCTACGAGGAGTTCACCATGCGTTATGTACCTACCCACTCACCTGCGGTCGATGCCCTGCTTTTTCCCTATCGTGCTCCGGAGGTCTATCGCACCCGGGCGGATTACGAGCAGCTTGATCGGCTTCAACGTGAAGCACTGAAGGACCGGCAGCGCGAATTCGCGCAGCGTCTTCATGGGGTCATGCAAAGCGGGCCCTGCTCGCTGCGAAGCTTCCCTTCGCCAGTAGCTGACACCACCTGGCACGATTTGCCGCGCTTCCATCACGCCGCGCAGTTCATCCCGTTTGAGAGGTCTACCTCGGCGACCGGGCAGGACTATTTCGCAGCGCCGCCGGCGAGCCTTGCAGACTATGAGGGCTTCGACGTCGGCGAGGATCTGCCGACCTCCGATGAGGCACCTGCCGTCCCGCCCAGGGCGGCGCAGCGGCCGACCCTATCGACGGCGTCCTCGGACGTGATCGATTGGTCCGGTGCAAAAGAAGGGGTAGTCAAACGGCATGGCCGGCACCGCTACCGCTTCGAGCGAAATGCCTCATTCTCCTACCTGGTCCGTTTGGATACCGGTGGCGATGTGTGGGGCATCGAGCTGCAGCAGGTCGTCAATGAGCTGAACATCGAGGTTGGTGATCGGGTACAGCTCAAGCGCATGGGAAAGGAAACTGTCGAAGTCGACGAGAGAATCCTCGACGCCGATGGCAACCCGACCGGCACACGCAAGAAGCACGTCACGCGCACCATTTGGCGTGGCCGCATCCTGCAGAAGCACGCCTGATCGCCGCCGGCGTATCCGGCATCAACCTACCCTGAGCGGGCCACTCCCGCGTAGGGGGTGGCCCGCTCTTCAACTGGAGAGACGACCATGACACAAGCCGATTCGGTACCCGCTTTTCGCTTCAAGCAGCGCGCAAGCTTCGCTGGCCAGTGGGAACACGATGTGTGGGAGAACGGCCGGCACTACCTGGTGATCGTGGGGGACAACTCTCACCGGCACCTGCGTGACTGGATGAGCGGCCTTACCGATGAGCAGTACCTGCGCGATGTGGTTGGTCGCGAGAACCTCATCAGCTGCCTCAATCAGTCCGCGCCTAGCGCTGCGCTGGTGGATGCCTTCAACGCCTGGCGACAGGAGCTGTATACCGAGCGCCTCAACCGGCTATGCAGTCAACCCGAGCGCTATGGCGTGATTGAGCAAGACGATCCGGTTCGCGAGCCCTATCCCATAGTGCACGCGGCCAGATACGAACCTGGGATCGGTTGGGTGCGTACCTGATCGATCCCGATAGATCTTCAACCCTCTGCGGCCTTTCTCCCGCAGGGGGAGGGGCCGCTCTCTACCTTGGAGCTTCCCCATGACTATTACCCAAACGCTGCCATCTGCTGAGCTCAAGCGGACCATGCTCAACCTTCGGGTCCGCTGGCGCTCGAGCTACCAAGGCCGCCATTCGTTCAACTGTTTCTTGGACGGCGCGTCGTGCCGGTTTGAGGTGCAGACCGAGCGCAGGACGCGCGACGCATACTCGAATTGCTCGCCTGAGGAATTCGAGCGTGACGTCAACGGATCGGTCGGGCTGGTGCATTGCGGGTTGCCGCTGTCGCTCGAAGCCGTCGCTGGGTTCAACCGGTCACGCTACGACGAATACAAGGCGCAGATCGATCTGATCCTGGCTCAGCCTGAGAAGTATGGCCATTACACGCCGGAGCCGTTTCACGTGTACCTAGGCGGGGTGTGGAGCAAAGAGGCCGGCTGGTCTCGGCTCCACACGTTCGACGAGGTGCTGGCTCTCAGCGGTATTCCGGCCAGCGAAGCGGTAGACGGTACGCAACATCCTTAACCCACTGCGGGATCACCCCGCACTGGGATGGTCCCGCTCCCACCCAGGAGCAAAACCATGAATACCCATCAAGCCCTGCTGGTCTGCCAGCTGTTACTCAAGCGTGCAGGTTCGCGTGTGCGCCTCCGGCAGCCGTCGCATTGCGGGACCGATTTCTGGTCCTTCACCGTCGTCGGCCGTGGTCGCCTCGGCAACCGCATCGTGGTCCCGTTCGTCCATAGCTTCCAAGGCTATCGGATCCTGGGAATCCTCGATCAGACGGGCCGCAACGCTCGTTGGGGCGGCCTTGGCCAGGCGCTCACCGGATGCCGCCAGCTGGCGCACTACGGTGACATCGGCGAAGTGGTTGTCCGTTTCGGACAGCCTACGCTGCTCAAGGAGTATCACCTGGGTTCGCCCGAGGTGATTCCCAGGCTGTCGCCGACGCTGCGCAAGCTGCTCACGACGGCGCCCGCAGCCGATCAGCTGATCGTGCGGGACCGCCACACCGGTGACGACGTGGTCACCAGCACGCTGCCCGGGGAGGAGGTTGCTCAGCTGCTGAGCAGCTGCCTCGCCGGCGCCGCAGTTACAGCGCCGGGCAACGCTTCCCAGCTGATCGCTGAGTTCGGTTTGGACCTGTGCTTAGGCACCGGGACTGACCGCGGCATGTTGCTATCCAGGGAGACGCTACGGCGGACGCGTTCCGCCCTGCTGACTGTTGCGTGACACACCCGCCCCCACCCGGGGGCGGGCCTTTTACCGAGTCTTTTGAGCAAGCGAAGGCTTGCTGAGCAGACTTCTCCGTCATCGATGTCGATGCCGGGAAAGCCAGCTGACGCCTAGTCAGCACACCACCAACCCTACGCGGGGCTGCATGATCCCGCGTAGGGATCATGGCCTCGCTCCAAGGAGCAGACCATGAACGAACGTACCCTTCACACCCTCATCGCCGCTCTGCGTTTCTGGCAGCTGCACGAGGGCCAGCATCCAGCGCCTTTGGTGGATGTCGCCAGCAACGACGGTGAGGTCAACCCGCTCTCCTCGAAGGAGATCGATGACCTCATCGAGAATCACCTGAACGCAGGCGGCGCCGGCCAGGATTCCTGGTTGAGCGTTAAAAGGGAGGGATTTGGTGTCGCTGTCCTCTTGGATGATGGCAAGCCGACCCTTATCCATGCCACCGGCCTGCCGGCCGGCGCGCGTGTTCAGGTCTTTAACGAAGTCTGCCTCGATCACCTGAGCCTGTATGGCCCTGGCGAGCTGGGTACGCTTGTGATGCCCACCGGGCACAACCGCATCTACGTCAAAGACGTCACGCCCGAGCTGGAACAGATCGACAGCGTCGACGACCTGATGCATCTCGCAACGCGGTAGCTCTGGGGCGCCTGTGCGCGTGCAGGAGGCTTCGCCTCTCATGCGTAGCGTCGGCTGCAGCTACACCCAACACCCCGATCGCGTGATGAGCGGGATCGGCCAACTCAGCGCGTCCTCACCGGCGTGACCTGAGATTCAACCCTAGCGGGCATTCATGCCCGCTAGGGGCGTGCGTGCCCGCCTTTCTCGAGGTGCATGCATGACCATCATTCTTCAAGCCGCAAGGCTGTTGGGGCCACGCCAGATCGGCCGGCGCGCGAGCGTCACCACCGATACGATGAAGATCCTGCTCTGGGAGCTATCGGACGGTGCGGTTCTGGAGCTTCACCGCGAGGTGGTCTCCGGGAAGCGGCCGCGATTCACCCTGGTCCGAGAGCGAGGTGATCGCTTCGACGACCTGCTGGTGTACTACGAGCGCGGGCGTGCCCGGGTCTTCAGCCCCAACCGCTACGCAGCTGCGTAGATGCTCCCCTCTGGCCGCTTAGGCGTCCAGAGGGGGCTTTGCTGGCATTGGCCCAGCCGCTTCGCTATAGTCGGAGCGCGCATCGACGCCTGAGCTGGCAGCCCAGCACCCTTCCTGATCCATTCGAGATGGCTTTCCCAAGCCCGGCTTGCGAAAGCGATCTTTTCTGTCCCCGCATGTGCGGTGTCAGATTCCTCAGCTGACCTGGTCAGCACCTCACCCACCTGCGGGGCTACTGGCCCTGCAGGGTCATAGCCTCGCTTCACTCTGGAGCGATCGGCATGAACCTCTACCACTGCACGTTTGAAATGGCTGACTACCGGGTATCTGCCCAGGTAGCTGGTTCGAGCACGGTCGACGCGGCGAGTCGCTTCGTCGTGTCTCCCTTCGGCAAACGGCTATTTCGCCACATCGCACCGCGGGCATCGGCGGCCGGTTCCATCATCGGCTTCTTCGATGGCAGCCGGTACGTGATGGCCTTACCGCTGTGGCGCACCCCGGCGCGCGATCAGTTCGGAAAGCCCCGGTGCCATGTCTCGGCCTGGAGTCTCACGACTCAGGCCGTCGACTACCTCTGCTTCGATGCTTCGGCGGTTGCCCGCCGCAGCGTCTGCGTTTCCTAACCCCCTGGGTGGCCATGTCCCCCTCGGGGCATGGCCACCTCCTACTCCCGGAGATAGTCATGAAACTCACCTACACCTGTTCGCTCGTTTCCCGCGGTTTCAAACTGGTTGATCAAGCTGTCGGTTACGACATGCAAGATGCCGCCAGGCGGTTCCTAATGGACGGCATGGGGATGATAGCGGCGCAGCGGTTCAACATTGGCGTCGTCGACGACCTTCAACGTATTCCTAAT
The DNA here is from genome assembly GCF_021106615.1 of Pseudomonas sp. PLB05. Classification (NCBI taxonomy): domain Bacteria; kingdom Pseudomonadati; phylum Pseudomonadota; class Gammaproteobacteria; order Pseudomonadales; family Pseudomonadaceae; genus Pseudomonas; species Pseudomonas sp. PLB05. The sequence goes on along the minus strand of NZ_JAJOHO010000006.1, from coordinate 5,734 downwards.
GCGCACAGCTTGGATCCTTTTATCCTGAGCGGTGGCGTTGGTACACAACAGCCGTGGTCGCTCAAGGTCACCTCGGAAGGCGATGTGGACCAGGTCAATGTGGTGGTGCATCAGACAGATAGCGGTGACCTTCTGCTCTACAGTGACGGACGCGTGAACCTCTATCACCTGAAGGCCGGCGATAACAATTGGGACGCTGAGTCGGATCCGCAGAGCTGTGTGATGCTCGAACGCCAGGAGTTTTTCGTGGCCAGGGCTGTTTGCGGTCCGACCGATATAACGCGGCATTTGCAGGCGCTAGAGCACGTCGCGGCAAGCAACTGATCGACAACTCAAACCCTATCGGGGCATCACCCCCGATAGGGGGTGTGCCTCCTTCAACTGGAGCACATCATGAAATTTCCGAACTCGATCCTGTCTTTCCCGGACCGTGGACCCTGGGGCAATAGCCGCTACCGCGGCAACTGCAGTGGCCACGTCATCCAGGGCTTCTTCGCGACCTACCATCGGCGCAAGGATGGTCTGGCGTTCGATCCCAGCATTGGCGGGGGCACCTCGGTCGAGGTGGCTCAAGAGATGGGGCTGCGTTTCAAGGGTACCGACCTGCACCAGGGCTTCAACCTGCTGCTGGATGATCTGCAGACGTTCCTGGGCGAGGAGGCACATTCGTGCTTCTGGCACCCGGCGTACCTGGACATGATCCAGTACAGCGGGAACGTCTGGGGTGAACCCAATCGGTGGGACATGAGCCGCATGGCGATGGGGGAGTTCGTGGAGGCGCTGGAGCTGGCCTTGATGAACATCCACGACGCCATGGAGCGCGGCGGTACCTACGGCATCTTGATGGGCAACCTGCGCCGGCAGGGGGAGTACTTCAATCTCTCCTCGCTGGTGGAGCGGGTCGCGCCCGGCAAGCTGATCGATGAGCTGATCAAGGCGCAGCACAACTGCGTGTCTGACCGGCGAACCTATGGCGGCAACGTCGTACGCATCGCGCACGAAAAGCTGCTGGTCTTTCGCAAGGAGCGCGGTTCACTGCACTTCCTGGCCAAGGTCCAGCAGCGCGCTCAGGCCATGCAAGGCATCACCTGGCGCGCCGCAGTGCGTCGGTTGCTGCAGGGTGGCAAGACGCTGCACCTCAAGGAGATCAACACGCAGCTCGAAGCCTTCGCGGCTACCCGAGCGAACAACCATTGGGAGGCCAAGATTCGGCAGGTCGTCCAGGACGAGCGCTATTTCGAGCGCGTCGCGCCTGGCACCTATCGACTCGCGGCATGACGATCTCGCCCCCCTTCAGCCTGGCTGAGGGGGGCAGAGACCGCTTCGGCAAGAGCAGCTTGCTCAAGCGGTTTCAGGCAGACCCATGGTGGTCTGTTTTGAAAAGCTGGTACCACCAGCACTTACTAAACCGACGGGGTTTAACAACCCCGTCAGGGCGTTGTTATCCCGTCACAACCGGAGATAACAATGTTGAAAAAAATAGGTCTATTGGGCGCATTCGTCGCCCACGTGCTCGTAGGGGTGCTGTTCTTTCTGATCCTGGCTTCGGCCGCCTTGCTGCTCGCTTGGTTTACCCACCAGGTCGGCACATTGGATTACGGAAAGCCGCTCGTCCCTATTCTTACAGTGCTCGAAAAAGCGGTTCTCTACGGTGACTGTGCGTTTTTTCTGTGGTGGGTGATAAAATCCACCATCAAAGCGTGCAAGAACCTAGACTAAGATCAGTTGATGGGTTGCCTGGCAGCCCTTTAATAGGACATCACCAGAGGAAACAGCTATGAGTGAGTTCATTCGTGGCTTCAAGCGCGGCGCAAGAGAGACCATGTACGGCTACTGGGCGCCCGCCGTGGCTTTGTGGAGACTGCTGTCGAGCACTACGGACGATCTGATCCGGAAGGCGAACCAGGCAGAGAAATAGAGCTTTCCTTCTTCATTAGCGGCGGTCCAGGCTAGCCTGCGCCGCTGCACCCGTTCCTCTTGCTGGGAACGCCGATGTTGATCCAGGGCCCTCGTGGTTCTGGATCAACGGATCGGAAACCGTTTCGCAAAGCAGGCCTTTGCAAAGCGGTTTCAGCGTGGCCGATGGCGGCCGCGTCGAAAGGCAGCTGATCCTCTATCAGCACATCGATAAACCCTGGCGGGAGCTCTCCCGCAGGGACTGGTCTCGCCCTCTACCGGAGAGACCATGGAAGTTTCCGCTCCCCACCTTGCGAACTATCTCTACTCAGGCTTCGTCTCGACGTTTTCCGACGTCGAGCGTGAAAGGCTCTGCCAGGTGTACTCCTGGGTCAGAATCGACTTTGCCGAAGGAGAGGTGGATGTCCACACCAGCTTTCGCGCCCGCCTCACGGATGGGCGCACGTTGCTGTGTCTGTTCCCTGAGGCTCTTGGCGATCACGTGCTGATCGTCGACACCCCGATGGAGCTGCTCAAGCAGACCCTGATACCGCTCGTGTCCATCGAGCGCATCATCTACTCATAACCCCACCCAGCCGGGCCTAGTCCCGGTAGGGACGCGGCCTGGCTCTACCAAGGAGCTAGACCATGAATCACGAAAACGCCGTACGCCCCTCCGCTGAAGCTGATGCCCTCAAGCTCGTGCAGTCGATTCGCGGGCTCGACGCCAAACAGCTGCTGCAGGCGGCTATTGAACGAGGACTGACTTTCGGTGACTGCACCAACGCTTATGGAGTGACGCGTGAGGAAAGCGCGTTCGTAAGGGCTGCGCAGAGGGCGCCGGACGACGACATCGAGTTCGACGACCTAACCGTCATTGCCCGAAGCGAGCGCGGTGCTTTTGTGCACTGCTGGCAATTCGTGCCGAATGCCGCGGCCGGTATTCCGGAGCCGTCGGAGATGTTGGAGGAGTTGCTTCGCTTCGCTTCCAGCATTGAACAGCCTCAAAGCATGCGTTTGCAGATGTTGAGGGGAGCGATGGCCCAGGTTATGGAAGCCCTGGAAGACCAGCTCGACGAGCTTGAGGGCTTACCGTGTGAGGTCTCGCCCATGCGCATTGAGTTTGGCCCCTACGCTCTGGACATCCTCCCTTCTGCCCTCGTCATCGAGTTAGTGAGCGGCACGAAGGCCATGGGATTTTCGGGTGTTTTAGCTGAGGCACTGCTGAACTGGATCGATTACCAGGGCAACCTGCTCGACCAGTTGGCTGCCGAGATGTTCGTGGCCGCCGCCTGAAGCCAGGCCGCTTTGTAAGAATCTTTCACGCGATCATGTGATCGGTGAAGACGATGTAGCTGAGCATCTTCCTTCAGCACTTCAACCCACCGCGGGGATCTCTGTCCCCGTGGGGCAGGGGTCTCTGCATTTTCGATGGAGGCCTGTTATGGGAGACCATAGCAAGAAAGACCCTGCTGTCCGCGTTCCCTGGTACCACCCATTGATGCACTTTGCCGGCCATAGCCTGGTCGGTACCGGCATCTTCCTCATCGTCGCCATGCCGGCGGTGCTGCTGGGATACCTGGTGCACAAGCTGCGGGAGTACAACGTCGCTGAGTTCACGCTCACGGTGCTGTTCTTCCTCGAGCACACCATCCTGGTGGTCGATGCTTTGCTGTTCCTGTCCTACCTGGGCTTCACGTCCTGGAAGGCATTCAAGGAGATCAAAGATGATCACTGAAGGCTCGAAGGTAAGAAGGGCGGTAGCGGAGTTCATCACGGCGGCCCGCGAGGCGCCGCGCATCTACTTCGCTCCGTTACGCGGGGCTATAACCGGTGTCACTTTGCAGTGGCGACAGCTGCAAAACTGCCACCAGAACAGTGGCACAAAGCCGTTGTGATGGCACCAGCCCGGGCGTATGCTCGGGACATGTACTGGCGAGGAGCCGACCATGTTCCGACATCACCTGGTGCGTTTCTTCAAAACCTTCGCTGCTGAGTTCGTCAGCGCTGCCAAGCAGGCGCCGGCGATCTACTTCGCACCCCTGCGGGGCGCGATCAACGCGGTAAAGGCGCAAGCCCGCAAGGCTTGAGCGTAATCCTGGCCAGCCTCTCTTCCGGGAGGCTGTGCTTTCACCGATAGACGTATCAGCGGGCCGCAAGGCCTTTCCCCACGGGACTTCTGCTCCCGATGGGGGCAGGGTCCCTCCCAACCAGGAGGTGCACCATGGCCGAGATCATCAATCTGGTGATTGTCGTTCTCGATCTGCTTCTGTGAAGCGATCACTCAAGCGAGTCCCCGCCCATGCGGCGGGGCTTGCCTTGAGTCTACTGCGGAGTGCCCATCAGGCAGCCCACAGTGGATTCTCGATGGCGCCATGGTGCGCTTTCGTGATGCAGCAGCTGAGCTCTTCAGCACCGGCCTCTCGTTCTGATTGGCCAACCCTTAACCCGCGCGGGGTCCATCCCCGTCGGGGCTGGATTTCGTGCTTACCGGAGATCCAGAAATGTCTATTCGCGCTATCCCGATCCACTGATGGTCCACCGGCGTTTTGCTGGTGCCTGTCACCGTGAGTTGGCTGCGTCTGCGTAGTTTCTCTCTCAACCCGCGCGGGGTCCATCCCCGTCGGGGCCGGACTCCGCGCTTACCGGAGATCCAGGAATGTCTATTCGCTCTATCCTGATCCACTGATCGGTTACTGGCGTTTTGCTGGTGCCTGTCACCTTGAGTCGGCTAGGTCTGCATAGCTCCTCACACAACCCGCGCGGGGTCCATCCCCGTCGGGGCCGGATTCCGTGCTTGCCGGAGATCCAGAAATGCCTATTCGCTTTAACCCGACCCACTAGTGGTGCGCCGGCGCTCTGCTGACAACCATCACCTTTAAGTTTGCTGCGTTTGCGCAGCACCTCTCTTTAACCCGCGCGGGCTTCGTCCCCGCCGGGGCCGGACTCCGCGCTTACCGGAGATCCAGGAATGTCTATCACCACCGCGCTTACCACCATGATGGCCCGCCAGCTCAACAAGCTTGGCTACCCGTCTGACGACGTGCGCTTCTCCCTCGGCTACTGCCAGGGCGATGGCGCAAGCTTCACCGGTACGCTCGACATCGAAAAGCTTGGCCCACGCCTGGTACCGGAGATTCTTCCGGCGATCTGGAGCGAGCTCAAGGAAAACGCTGACCAAGACGAGGAGCTCACGCTGTCTCGAGGTCCAGGTCGCTATGTACACGAGCGGTCGACGTCCTTGAGTGAGTCTGCGCGCAGCGTCGAAGGCACTGCCGCGGACGTCTACGGCAGCCCGACGCACAAGGTAGCCTTTTACCGCTTCATGAAGGCCTTGGAGGAGGATGTCGTGTCCACCGGGGCGATGCTAGCGCGTATGGGCTATTCGCTCTCTGAGTGCTACATCGAGCAAACAGAAGATCTGCGGATCTTCAAGCTCGATCGCTTTCGCGTGGAGCTCAGCGCCTTCAAGGATGAATCCTACGATCCGTTCGAGTCGGAGACCACGAACGAGGAGTTCGATGAGCGGGTTGCTCAGGTCCTGAAGGGCGATCTGCGCTTCTGCGCGCTCGAGGCCAGGGTCTACCTGGTATCGAGCGACGGGGAGGGTGGTGACATCCTTCTCGCGGGCAAGCACGTCTACGGCGTAGAGCTTTCGGAGGGTCGGCGCGTTTGCAGCGCCGGCCGCGAGCTCATTCACGAAACTATCGGTACGGGTTCTACCCCATTTCCACGGACGGTTTGAAAAGGGCTGAAAACTTCAGAGCTTGCCGGGCGACTCTACGGCGCATTCGTGGGTTATGAAACCGCTCGATGTAGTCGAATAAATCCGCCCGTG
>NZ_JAJOHO010000005.1:0-301664 GCF_021106615.1 Pseudomonas sp. PLB05 | reverse complement strand
CTGCCTGTGAAGGCTTCTTCGGTCAGCTCAAACGGGAGCGCGTTGCCCATCAGTCGTATCGAACTCGTGATGAAGCACGGGCGGATTTATTCGACTACATCGAGCGGTTTCATAACCCACGAATGCGCCGTAGAGTCGCCCGGCAAGCTCTGAAGTTTTCAGCCCTTTTCAAACCGTCCGTGGAAATGGGGTAGAACCCTGCTCACCCTCGAGCCCGGGATGTATATCGTTCGATATGCCTCCCAAGAGATTGCCGAGGAGCCCTGTCTAATTAGTCTGCAGCCTGCCCCCATCGGCAAGAGCTCGGTCGATTTCTTTCCCGGCGAAACCGTTGTCCGCAATACCCTGTCCCGTCTTGGCGATACGCTGATCGTGCGTGTCAAGAACGGTGCTGGAACCCTGCTAATCACCGAATACCAGCGTGCCGATCTGCCGGTGCGCCAGGTCGATCTGCGTGTCGATCGCATCGATACCTCTGCTGACATCATTCGCTCCGAACAGCAGCGCAAGGCTCCGGTCGTGGCCAACAAGGCTCTTGAAGCTGCTGCTCGTGCTGAGCGCCATGGCAGCCCAGTGGTACTCAAGCTGATTGGGCATGTTCAGGCTCAAGGTGATGTGACGGCCGACGAATGGGTGGGTAACCTCGATCAAGAAGCCCGTCTTGAGGGGTTCGCCATCGTCTGGCCCAACAAGCCTCAGGGCGTTGACGTCGCCTATAGCTGCAAGGTCGCCGATGTCCTGCAACCCGCTGTCCTCAGCGGCAATTTTTCGGGTTCGCGCGGCAAACGCGCACCCATCACCGCGGTGGCCATGGCTCTGGTCGGGCCGCGCCGCGCCGAATACGTTCTGGACGCCCAGGCGGTCTTTGCCGGATGCCCTCCGCAGGACCTCGTGGACGGCCAGGAAGTTACTGCCCAACAAGGGCAGGCCAAGCTAGTTGCTTTACATGTATCGATCACCCCCCGCATCGAGATGAACGCTGCCCGCTACCAGTCTCCCAGGGAAGATCTCACCCAAACCCCGCTTCATTCCGCGCAAGTCACGAACTGACGCGCGACCCAGGAGATTCTTTTCATGCAATACGATGCCGCCATTACCGCTTCTGCTCTGAACACCACCCTGACCTCCAACGCCGCTCTGAGCAGCAGCACCGTCGATGCCATTTCGACCATCCTGAACCTGAGCAACACGACCGCCACTCTGCCGGTTGCAACCTCTACCGGTAGCAACCTGTCGGTCAACTTCGATGCCAGTGGTCAGATCGTCGCTCCGAAAGTGACCTTCTTCAGCGACCTGGGCGCAGCTGGTACTGACGTCACCGTGAGCATCCCCTCGGTTGTCGCCAACAGCTCGGCTATCCTGTTCAACACCAGCGCCAACGTGACTGCCGTTATCGGCAACTCCGCTGCCGTCACCACCACTGCTGCCGTCGAAGGTTCTGACGCAGCTCGCGTTGTCGTGAGCGGTTCGGGCAACGACACCATCACCATCACCGACAACGTCAACACCTTCGTCGACGCTGGTGCTGGCAACGACAAGATCACCACCGCCGGTGGCAATGACACCGTTGTCCTGAACGGCGGCACCAACACGGTCAGCACTGGTGCTGGCAATGATGTGATCTACGCAGGTAACGGCGTCGACAAGATCGACGGTGGCGCTGGCTATGACATCGTCAACATCAGCAACGTGGCCAACTACACCGTGTCTGTATCTAACGGCAGCGTTGTGCTGAACAGCACTACCAGCGGTCAAGCAACTCTGACCAATGTTGAGTTCGTGGCCAGCGTCAACGGTACCGAAAGCCTTGCTATCGTCAACTCTCAGGCCGAGGGTGCTGCCCTGCGTATGTTTGATGCATTGCTCGGCCGTGACGCTGATGCCGGCGGCGCGCAGTTCTACACCCAACAAGTTAACGGTGGTACCAGCCTGTCCACCATCGCTAACAACTTCATCAACTCTGCTGAATACACCACTGCCCACGGTAGCAACGTGTCTGATGCCAAGTTCATTCAGGACATCTACCAAGGTGCCCTGGGCCGTACCGCCGATGCGGAAGGTCTGGTGTTCTGGGCACAGCAGCTGGTAACCGGTCACACCCGTGCCGATGTGGTTGTGGGAATCGTCGGTTCTGCCGAATCCCAAGCTCACGACACCGGCGTCATCGTGGTCACCGGTCAGGTCTAACAGCGCTTCGCTGACCTGAAACAAGACTTCCGGCCTTAGGGCCGGAAGTCTTTTTTAAAACGGTAGTACTCTGATCCACCTGGCTTTTCGCGGAGACCGATGCCCATGAGCCAATCGACACTCATGGAGCACTATCAGGCTCTGCTCCAGGCCGGACAGCCAGAAGAGGCTCAACGTCGTCTCGAACTGGCACTTCAGATTCCCGACCAGCGCCCAGTAGCGCTGGTCTCCGCCGGTCTTGCGGCGCTCAATAGAGGCGCGCTGGATCAGGCTTTCCTGGCCTTGGCCGAAGCCAATACCAGTCTGGCCCGGCAGGGCGAAACGGCTGCGTTGCTCGCTCATGTGCTTCTGCAAAAGGGTGAGTCCCAAGCCGCCTACAATTTTCTCGCCGACCCGGCCAATCCTGCCCGTAATACTCCCGCGGTTCGGCTATTGCGTTTGCGTGCGCTCATCGCGCTACCGGGCGTCAAACCCGCGCAACTGGTCGAGCAGCTGCCCTACGTCAATAGCGCCGACGAACTGGCCGTGCTGTTGCAGCAACTGTCGCCACGGCGCTGGGGACATGTCGAATTCGATCCGGCCAGCCAGGAAATTCGGGGTTGGGCGCTGGATACCCGTCATCCGCAGACCCCGGTCAAGCTCACCTTGAAACTGGGTGATCGCCAACAGACCATCGTTGCCAACCTGCCCAGTCCCTTGCTGGCCAAGGCGATCAATGGCGGGCGTCATGGTGGCATTCGAATCCGTCTGCCTGCTCCCCTGGGGCGTGTGCGCCTGTGCTGGGCGGATGGCAGCGAGGTTCTAGGCAGTCCGCTGGCAGCCGTCGAACCCCTACGGCCTATCCCGGTTGAAACACCAGCAGAATCCATCGAACCGCTCGTGGATGTGCTCATTCCCATCTATCGCGGGCGCGAGGCATCGCTCGCCTGTATCCATGGCGTGCTCGATAGCCTGGACGCCAACCAGACCCCGATGAACGTGGTGGTGCTGGATGATGAAAGCCCCGAGCCAGAGTTGAGTCAGGCGCTGCGCGAACTGGCCGAGGCTGGGCGGATCGAGCTGCATCGCAGCCCGGCCAACCTGGGCTTCATCCGCAACATGAATCGGGGCATGGCACTGCATCCCGGGCGTGATGTGGTGTGGTTGAACGCTGATGCGCGGGTCTGCGACGACTGGCTGGACAAGCTGCGTGAAGCGGTCTATTCCGCAGCTGATGTGGCCACTGCCACCCCATTCAGCAACAACGGCGAGCTACTCAGCTTCCCGGAAAGCCGCAAGAGCCACACCATGCCCACGCTGGACGAACAGCGTGTCCTGCATCGCCAGGCGGCCAGCGACCTCTCGGCGCCGCCCGAAATCGAGGTGGGTTGCGGTTTCTGCTTCTATATCAAGCGCCGGGCGCTGGAGCAGGTCGGCCTGCTTGACGAGATCCAGCTCAAGCGAGGTTATGGCGAAGAAACCGATTGGTGCTTGAGGGCCAAGGCCCAGGGTTGGCGGCACGTGGCGGCACAGCGAGCCTTTGTCGCTCACCGGGGTGGTGTGTCCTTCGGTGCGGAAAAGCTTGAACGGGTAGCCTTCAACAACGCCATCCTGCGCAAACGTTACCCCGGTGCCGAACGTGCCTTTGAGCGCTTCTATCGTCACGATCCGCTCAAGCCCTACCGCCAGCGCCTGCAGCGCGAGCGACTTGCCGAGCTCGGTGCACAACTGGCGACGGCCAAAACCGGTGCGGCGATCATCGCGGCTGATCGACTCGATCTCCTCGCGGCGTTGGGCGGTGATGAACCCGCCTTTGTACTTGCCTTTCAGCCGGCGGATGCCGAGTTGCAGGTCAGACTCCAAATTCATGGCCAGGGACTGCCGGTGCTCCTGGACTATCGTCTGCCCACAGACAAAGAACAGCTGATCGTAGATCTGCAGCGATTGCGGCCAGCTGCCTTGGACTACATTCAGCCCGAGTGCTGTCCCGCGCTGCTGCGGGCCTTGCCCGAGCGAATCGGCGTACCCTATCGCCTGATCGATCCGGCCGCTGATACCTCTTCCCCAGCTCACGGCTTCCGCGAGGCAGCTGACGAGCAGCGCGTGACCTTCGCCGCGCTCACCACCACGTTGCTGATGAGCAATCCCCAGGTACCTGTGGCGGCGGGCGCACCTTTTGTGTCGTTCGACCAGCCACCGACTCAACGCCTGGGCAATATCCTGATCGCTGATTCCCTGGCGGATCCATGCCTGGCTCAGGCCTGGTTGCAGCTGGTTCGCCTTAGCCGGCGGCAAGGCCTGGCCTGCCGCTTCCTGCTCCTCGAGCGCACGCACTGGGAAAAGAGCCTGCTCGCCAGCGGCAATGTCAGTCCCTTGATCGAGCTTCCCGGAGTCTCCAGGTCGCGGATACCTGCCCTGGCTGGCTGTACCCTGGCCTTGAGTCTTGAGGCTGCGCCGACCAGCGCCTGGTTTGCCCCTCAGATTGCCCGGCATACCGCTTTGCCCCTCTATGCACCCGCGGGTGCGGTCGCGACCGAAGCGGGCGCCCATCCCCTCAGTCTGCTGCCCGCGCCCCTGAATGCCCTGCTAGGCGACGCCCTTCCCGACAGGTTTCTCCATGACTGAACTCTCTCAAGCTCCCGCCCTGGTCACTGTGCAAGGCCAGATCCAAGGCCTTCACGGCAATGTACTGGAGGGTTGGGCCTTCGATCCTGCGCAGCCTGATCTGCGTCTGGCATTGGAGGTCGTCATCGATGGGGCCTCCGTAGCCTTGGTACGTGCGGACACCTATCAGCACGATCCGCTGGCCGGTGACGGCTTTCACGGCTTCGCTCTTCAACTGCAGCCGGCCTGGCTCAGTGGAGCTCGGCGTATCGCCGTGCGGTTGGCCAACGAAGGCCCGTGGATCGGTGAACCCCTGGAGCTGCCCAACGAGAAGCCGCGCAAGGCCGAGGCTCAGGTACCGGGCAGTCAGGTCTGGTATGGCGGTGGTCTGGCCGTGGGTGGCTGGGTCTGGGATGACACCACCCCAGGACGTCACGTCGAGGTGAGGGCACGCCTGGGCGATCAGATCGTCGCCCGTTGCCTGGCGGATCTGCACCATCCCGCCCTCATCTATCGTGCCGATGCCGATCATGGCTACAGCCTGGAGCTGCCCTGGCAATTCGGGGACGGCGAGCGTCGCGAAGTGCATATCGAAGACGACCAGGGCCACCCCTTGCAGGGTAGCCCCATCACCGTCTGTTGCCACGCCGATGGGCTCGGCGCATTGGTAGCCGCTCACTGGCCGGAGCAGGCCGATCCGGCACCCCGCGACCTGCTCATTCGCCTGGCGCGCGATTACGATCAGCGCTGCCCGCGTAGTGCCGGCTTCGGCCACTATCCTCAATGGTTCGCTCATTACCAGCGCGCACCTCAGTATCCAGAAACCGTGACCGGTAGCCGGATCGCCGTGCTGCTCCATGGGGACGCCGATGAAACCGAGCGGCAGGCTTGTCTGGACAGTCTGAGCCAACAACGCCTGCGACCCTTCACCCAGGCCGTCGCCGATTCCGCTGATGTGTCTACCTCCTTGCAGCTGCTGGTGGAGGAGGGGGCCGAAGCCGTGCTGCTCCAGCCACTGGACAGCCGCCTGCTGCCCCATGCCCTCGATCAACTGGCGCTGGCTCTGCAACCGAAAGAGGCAGGCAAGCAAGCGGCCTGGGCTTTCGCTGATAGCGATCAGGACGGAGCGGATGGTCTACGTAGCAACCCCTGGTTCAAACCGAGCTGGGATCTGGACCTCTACCTGGGCGCCGATCTCTTTACCGCCGGCGCCCTGTTTGGCCGCGACATCATCCAGCGCGCCGTCCGACTGCTGAATGCAGCGCCCGAGCTGCCATGCGATCACGAAGGTGTACTCGCCGCCCTTATCCTGGCCACCGAGCAAGACAACCTAGGTGTCGCCCGCGTGACCCAGGTGCTCAGCCATCGCAGTGCCAACAGTCCCGCCACGCCGGCCGCCTGCGATGCCGGCAAGCCGCAGCGTCTGGAGCGCCTGACCTGGCTGGTGAACAAGCTGCGTCCGGGTACCCGTCTGAGCCGCCAGTCCAAATTGCCCGGTGCGTTACGCACTCACTGGCCATTGCCAGAGCGACTGCCCAAGGTCAGCCTGATCATTCCTACCCGGGATGCCTACACTCTCTTGCATGCCTGCATGGAAGGTTTGCTAACCCAGACCGACTACCCGGATCTGGAACTCATCATCGTCGACAACCAGACCAGCGATCCTCAGACCCTGGAGTACTTCGACGAACTCAAGACCCGCGGCGTACGCATCTTGCCGCATCCCTATCCCTTCAACTACGCCACCTTGAACAATGTCGGTGTCGAGTTCGCCACGGGGGAATACATAGGGCTGGTCAACAACGACATCGAGATCCTGCATCCCGACTGGCTCAAGGAAATGATGAGTCTGGCCGTACGACCGGATGTTGGAGCGGTGGGCGCCAAGCTGCTGTGGAAGAACGACATGGTCCAGCATGCCGGTGTCGTCATCGGCATCAACGGCCTGGCCGCCCATACGGGCAACAACTGGTTGCGTAACGATCCTGGCTATCTGGGCTTCAACCATCTTGCTCGTCGTCAGACCGCCTGCACCACCGCCTGCTTGATCCTGCGCCGCGACCTCTATCTGCAGATCGAGGGCATGGACGAGGTCCGCCACCCCGTCGCCTTCAATGATGTGGACATGTGCCTGCGTATCAATGAGCTCGGCCTGAAGATCCTCTGGACGCCATTCGCCGAGTTGATCCATGCGGAATCGGCGAGTCGGGGGAAAGACTCCACGGCGGACAAGGCTGCGCGATCCAGGAGAGAACAAAATCTCCTGCTTTCGCGCTGGGGGAGGTCATACAGATATGACCCTGCCTATCATCCGTCTTTAAACGCAGACTGGGCATTGGGTACTTACGCCGGCATGAGTTTCTCATCCATGAACGGCGGTGCTTTGGGGGAGGGTAGATGAACTTCTCCCAATACTTCGAGGAGCCAAATAGTTTCGTATCAGCTACCCATTATTATTACGAAGAGATTCCTGAGCTAGGGGTGGCCGGGATTTCTAAGTTTTACCATATACACCTTGCGATATTGCAGTTGCGCGAAAAGAGTTTCCCAGGAATTTCATTGGAAAGTACTGATTCGCGTCTAGGTTTTTTGGGCTGGTGTGTAGTGCACGGCCGCAGAGAATATCAAGCGCTACGTGAGTTTTCCCAGTACTGGCGAGAACTATCTGTACCAGCAAGCCTCCCTAGAACTAGGTGGTCAGTCGCGATTTCCCGGATGCTGCAACTCGTAATATCGGGGAGGCCAGACTTAAATATAGATAGCAGGCTAGCCACTGAAGACGATCAGCTAAAGGCGCTGGCATGGTTTTTTGTCGGCGGTGGGTTGGCGGATATCGGCATGACCGCGAAGGATGTACCAGCTTGGCAAAAGAGAGCTCTTTTCCATACTGATCAGATAGAGAAGACACTTTTCTCTCAGCTCATATATTCAGTCAGGCCAGACATACGCTCTGCTTTTGATCTAGGTGATAAAGAAGGGTTGTTAGCCTACCGCTCTTGGATCTACAAGTGCGGAATAGTGGAAGCAGGCCTATCTAATATCTTGAAGGCAAGATCTACTGCATGGCCGGCCGATGAAGAAAAGGCGGAAGAAAGCAGAAGTCTGGTTGGTGGCGTAAATCTCATAGGTTACGCCTATGGTGAGTTGGGCATCGGCGAAGATGTGAGAATGGCGGCCCGTTGTCTCATCGAGCGTAATATTCCTTTCGTAATCGTGAATGTGAAGCCAGGACACGAGATAAGTCAGGGCGACCGGAGCTTGGAGGCATGGGTTAGCGACGAGCCAAAGTATGCGGTAAACATCATCTGCCTAACGGCGCTTGAGATGCTTCGGGTTTTCTTAGAGCAGGGGAGACGGCTCTTCTCAGGTCGATACAATATAGGTTATTGGCCTTGGGAGCTGAGTTCGTGGCCTGAAAACTGGACGCATACCTTTTGCCTAGTTGATGAAATTTGGTGTTCGAGCCAGCATACTTTTTGGGCTATTGATCCAGTTTCCGCAGTGCCGGTAAAGCACATGCCTATGGCAGTATGGATTAATGCAAATATCCCATCCGTGGTGGATTCTAGAGAAAAATTCAAGCTGCCTCTTGATAGCTTTATATTTATTTTTTCGTTCGATGGTAACTCTTCAGCATATAGGAAGAACCCAGCCGCTGTGTTGAATGCTTTTATATCCGCCTTTAAGGAGAAGCATGAGCAAGTTTTTCTCGTAATAAAAGCAATGAGAGCTTCACAAGGTCCTGTCTGGGATCAGATAGTCGCTGCAGCTAAAGAAGATAGGCGGATCAAGATAATAGACGCTGTTCTTGCTAAGGAAGAGGTGGTTTCCCTATATAACGCGTGCAACTGCTTTGTTTCCCTTCATAGAGCAGAGGGCTTTGGTCGAGGAATTGCTGAGGCGCTTTTGTTGGGAATGGATGTTATAGCTACCAATTATGGAGGGAACAGAGATTTTTGTATTGGTGAAGGTGCTTACCTGATCCCGTACAAAATGATTTCAGTGGGTTCGGACGAATACGTCGAAGCTGTTGGCCAACGGTGGGCAGATCCTGAGGTTGAGATCGCGGCTCAGGCAATGCGGCAGGTTTACCTAAAAAATGAAGGTAGATATTTCGAAAAGCACGACATTTCGGAGTATGACGACTTGTTCGGCCTAAAAGAAATCGGGCGAAAGTACTATGATAGGTTGGCTGAATTAGGATACGTTTGATATGGCACTTGATAATGACGCAGAGCTAATGTTAGGCGCCTATCAAGTTAAGCTCAGATTGAATGAAAATGTAAGCTCCGTAGTAATAATTCTTGCAGGAATTGGCAGCGATTTTTCCAAAGACCCTGAGTTTGACTTTCAAGGTGTAGGTAAGTCTTCTTTTAATCATTCATTTGTCTATGTAAAGGACAATAGTCGGTCGTGGTATACAAATCCCCATGGCTGGATGGACTTGGTGGATTTTATACAGGGCCTTCTTCCAGACAATACTGAGTCACGAATTACCCTTTTAGGCTCAAGCATGGGAGGAGCTGGGATTTTAAGGTTGGCGAAGTATGTCAAAGCGGATAGGGTTGTCGCAATCTCGCCCAGATCAACTCTCTCGACCGATTTCGACATTCGTAACATCGAAATCGTAAATGCGGTTGAAAATCCGGAGTTGTTGGACTATTTTCCAGCGGCGGCAGGTGTCGAATATATCGTTCTATTCTCGATCGATGATTACGAAGATACACTGCATGTTGCGCGGCTTCCGTTCACTTCCTACTGGGTAAGGGGCGGGCATAATGTGGCCTATACCTTTAAGAAACTGAATTTACTAGATGTGCTTTTCGAGGCGCTGTGCGCTCCCATGCTTTCAATAGCGGATCTAGGTTTCAATAATTCGAATCTTTCGACATTTGACTGTGCTTTACAGAGAAATAATACCAATTTTGAATTGGCGGCATGTGATGAAAGCATAATACCTGAGTATCTATTCGATTCGTGGTATCAAAAAAAGCTCTTAGATTATTCGGCTAGTCAATGCAAAGGTCATCTTTTCTTTCCCATGCATTATCTCAGTAGAGTAGCGGGAGTAGAACTTGAGAGATATCTATTCTATGGATGGTCCTACCTGGAAGAGTGGGGCGTTTGGGGCATAGGTCCCGTCCACACGCTTGGTTTCCAGCTCCTTGATCACGGACGCGATTTGGATGTGCATGTCAACATCATGCTTGCGGTCTTCAAACCAAATCCTGAGTATGAACAGCATATTAAAGTCTTACTAAACGGTGAAGCCGTTTTTGACGGCTTCCTGAGTAATGAAAGATGCCTGCTGACCTTTCCTGCAGCGGCAAAGGATAATAGTATTGTTATCCTTACAAAAAACCATATATCTCCTGCAGAATGCGACATCGCTGGTGATGATAGAAGTCTTTCAGTGGGCGTTGAAGAAGTTTTCCTCAGGCCGGTGTTCTAATTGGAATAGACATGAAAACAGTTGAGAGAGTCCTCCTGGAAGGGTCTTTTTGTGGTGACTATAGTCTTGCAATCGTTAATAGAAGCATCGCTGTAGCCTTAGTGCAGGAGGGCTATGACGTATACATAACTTCCTCGAACGAAAGTTTTGAAAAGATCACTGCTGATAGCGAGGTTGTAAAAGCAGGTTTAAGTGAAAAGGTTTTCTCCCGGTCATTTGACGATAATTTCGATCTGCACCTTTTCAATGATTGGCCAGTACACGTTGATCGCAAGGCCCCTCTGGTGGGAGCAATATGCTGGGCCTGGGAAGAGACTGTAGTTCCTTTTAAAATAGTCGATAAGTTTAATAGGGATTTCGATTTCGTTGCCGTTGCTAGCAAATTCACTGAAGACGCCCTGCTGGTCGGAGGGCTGACCGTTCCAGTATTCGTAGTCGGTGAAGGGGTGGATCACCTTGGCAGCTACTCCGAATTAGATAGGTTCGATAAAAAGAATAAAGACAAATTTATATTTCTTCATGTTTCTTCTTGCTTTTGGCGTAAAGGAGTCGACGCATTACTCAACGCCTTTAATGATGAGTTCGCCGAAGATAATGGTGCAGAGCTCATCATTAAAACTTTTAGAAATCCGCACAATGGATGGCTCGATGAATTCGTAGATGGTTTAAGACCTTCGGTAAGATCAAGAATAACGATCATCTACGATTCGCTGGATAGTGGGGATTTGGCAAGACTCTACCTATCTGCAGATTGCACTGTTTTTCCAACTCGCGGAGAAGGGTTTTTGCTTCCTGCCGCGGAGTCCATGCTTTATGGAACGCCGGTTATAGTGACAGGCTTTTCGGGGCATATGGATTATTGTAATCACGGAAATTCGGTGCTCATAGACTATTCACTAATTCAGTCTATATCTCATGTCTCTTTTTCAGGATCGATGGTTGCAGAGCCTGATGTCATGAGCTTAAGACGAGGAATGCGGCGTGTCCAAAAGTCCTCTCCGATTGCACTGGAAAAATTGGCAGCCGCCGGTATAGAAACTGCTAAATCTTTGACTTGGCGTTCAACGATAGTCCAGCTCAAGATTGGGTTGGAAAAGTCCTTTGGCAAAAAGAAGAAGGCTAAGGTAGCGCGTGACATTTCCATCATTTCGACTTGGGGGGTCGAGTGCGGTATCGCTACTTACAGCCAAGAGCTTCTGGCAGCCTCTTCAATGGCAGAGAGAATCAAGAACGTATTTTGTGAGCGGGTTTTTACATTAGATGAAAATCAATCGTCGCCTGCTTGCCTTATTGCAAAGGAAGGCGCTGTCGACATTATTCCCGTATGGTATCGCCATAGTAACGGTATTAAAGCGCTTATAACATCGCTTTTGGAAAGAGCGAGTGATGTGGTTGTGTTGCAACACCACTTCGGCTTCTTCTCGGTTGCGGATATTAATGACATCTCTATGGCGCTTCATTATGCAAATAAAAAGCTGATTCTAGAGTTTCATGGAATACCCGCTGAGGTGGATCTTTCCTTGATAGAGAGCTCTTATATATCTCTGTCGATTGCACACAGCAAAGTGGACTTTGGTCGTCTCAAGGCGGCTGGGTTTGAAGATGTAATAAGAGTACCTCATGGAATAGCAGCGAGTGCTCAGGGCCTTGAGGATAGACAGAGTAGAGATAATAAAGAGATAGTACTATCTACTTTTGGATTTTGCTTGCCGCATAAGAACTTTGAGGTTGTCCTCTATCTGGTCTCACTATTGAATTCGATAGGGGTCGCGTGCCGAGCAAAAATGCTGATTAGCGTCAAGAAGGAGCGCTCGAGTTATGATTACTTGCTTCGGCTCAAAGCGATCATCAGAGCACTATCGCTTGAAGATAAAATCCAACTGGACACTAGATTCAATTCGTTAGATACAGTCATAGCGGAGTTGGCTGATTCCGATGTGGCGGTTTTTCCCTACTCGGAGGTTCCTGAATCGGCGAGCGGAGCTATCAGAGTCGCGATCCGCGCTGAAATTCCAATAATCTGTTCCACAGCAAGTATGTTCGATGAATTTGAAGGTGTCATTCCTCGTATAGATCCTCAATCTATCTATACGCTAGCAAGTAAGGTCTTGGAAGCATCTTCGATAGGGGACTCTTCAAGACGTTTGAATGATGCTATCAAGTCTTTTGCACATGCAAACTCCTTTGAACGCATTGGAAGCTTCTACTCGAATGTCATTGATGCTTATTGCTAGTGGATCATCTTATGGCTAAATACTCAGGTTTTGTTGATACCGTAAATTCAGATCTGATCGCGGGTTGGCTATATGACGCGGACTCTCCAAAAAAACGAATTGACGTGGTGGTCGTCCAGGGAGAGCAGGTATTGGGGAAAGCTACCTGTACGGAGTTTCGTCCCGACCTCTTGTCGCTCGGAATCGCCGATGGGAAGTATGGATTTCGTTTGGAACTCACGTCTAGCTTGTTGAATGTTAAGGCTCCGTTAAGCCTCTATTTTTACGATGAGGGAAAAATCTTGGCTTTTCCCGGAAAATCTGCCTTTGAGATTTTGGCAGGTGATGAACAGGATCTGGAAAAGAATAGTGCGTCTAATTTGTGGTTTAAGATAATTGCTGCGAAGCTGGAAGAATTTGAAGGATGCCGAGAGCTGATAAAAGAGATTTTGCCGGGGGGCGGATCTCAACGTTTCTGGAAAGTCTTTCGTCACAAATTGCTCTCGGTTTCAGAGGAGCAAAGGCGAGAATTCTTTATATGTTTGGCAAGAAATAATGGAGCCCTGGGAAGTGGCTTTCTGACCTCGGCTGATCGAATAAAGACTTGGATGTCTGGTAGCGAGGTTAGATATTTTTCAAAAGGTGGCGTGCCAGTAATTGATAGCGCAGATCATGTCGATACAGCAACTGTCGTATCTGAGCTGTATATGATGGTGCTCGGACGCATGCCAGATGAGAAGGGTTTGAAAGATTACTGCTCTGCAATTGAGGGTGGTCTCTCCCTTGAGGAAGCTTGGGATAACTTGTCAAATAGCGACGAATTTTTCTCGATGGACAGGGAGCACTATGTTGATATCGATAGCAGAATAGTAGCCGGTGATGATAGCCGTTATGAAAACTCCGATAGCTTACCCTTTGCTTCTTATTATAGAGAGTGTCCAGGCGAGAATGCTTCCTTAAACGTCAACAGAGTTTCTTGTATGAAATCCGCTAGTGAAAAGCAGTATGTTGTTGCCTATTTGTCGAAAAGCAATGAGTTTTTCCTTGGGGAAGGTGTAGTCGTTGAAGGTATGTTCAATCAAGAAAATACCTCTATCATGCGAAGTGATCCGGGGTTTTTGCTCTATGGTATGAAACTGGATCTGGCGCCCGGAACTTATGTTCTTGATTTAGAGATAGAGGCAGCAGATTGGTCTGCTTATGCTGTGGATGTGGTTTCCGATTTTGGATTCCACAAGCTTTATCACTCCGACCTTTCGGGGTCCGCCAGCTTTCGTACTACCTTTCAAGTCGATGCGAACAATACCTTTATAGAGCCGAGATTGATTACGCTTAACAATAATGCAAGTCTTAGGGTTGTCCGGCTTTTGGTTTACAAGAAATAATTGATCTGAGGGGTTTTTATCTCAAATGAAGGTCATCACGAAAACGGACCTGCAACTGGCTTTGGAGGCTTGTAAATCAAGCTTCCTAGCAGCGGGTTTCTTTAGTTTGTTTATAAATATTTTGCTCCTAGCTCCATCTTTTTATATGCTGGAGGTTTATGATAGGGTTGTTAGTAGTCGGAGCGTTACTACGCTTTTAATGCTTACAATCCTGATATCTGTATTGATGGCAACCTACGGGGCTTTAGAGTGGATTCGTTCTCGCATAATGGTGAGAATATCAACTAAGTTAGACCTGTTGCTTGGCGAACGCGTATTAGGGGCTAGTTTTAAGCAGTCGCTGTACACCGGTAGTACAGGGACTTCTGCCCAGCCTATGGGAGATTTAACAGGGCTGCGTCAGTTTTTAACCGGCAGTGGTGTTTTTGCCTTTTTTGACGCTCCGTGGATGCCTATATATATCGGCATCATGTTTTTTTTCCATCCGTGGTTTGGGATGTTAACAGTCGTTGGCGCGTTAGTAGCAACTGCTCTTGCTTTTGCAAATGAACGCGCTACAGCAAAAAGGCTATCTGATGCAAATAAAGAAAACAGCGCTGCATTGAGCTTGGTAGGAATGGCGCTGCGTAATTCTGAAGTCCTGTCGGCCATGGGAATGCTTCCTAACCTGACCAAAAAATGGAAGGTGAGAAATTACAAGACGCTTGCTCTGCAGGGCAGGGCAAGCGAGATGGGTGGAGCGATTTCTAATATATCGCGTACCTGGCGAATACTCCTGCAATCATTTGTGCTTGGACTGGGTGCTTATCTTGTCATCAACAACGAGATCACGCCTGGACTCATGACAGCTGCCTCTCTGCTGATTGGTCGGGCACTCGCGCCTATTGATCAAATGATTGCAAACTGGAAAGGCTTCGTTAACGCACGTGGACAATATGCTCGATTGAACGAGGTATTGAAGCAGATTCCAGCAGAGCCCGAGCGTATGTCTTTACCTGCTCCGACTGGAGATCTTTCTGTTGAACAACTGGTGGTTACGCCTCCCGGCGCTCATCTTCCTGTACTCAAAGGGATTAGTTTTCGAGCCCCTCCCGGCGCTTCTGTTGGTGTCCTAGGCGCGAGCGCTGCCGGTAAATCTACCTTGGCACGGGCGCTCCTTGGAATCTGGCCTGCTCAGAGCGGAAAAGTGCGCTTGGATGGGGCAGACATGTTCCACCTTGATCGAGCAGCGGTAGGTCCATACCTCGGTTACCTGCCTCAGGACATCGAGCTTTTTGAGGGTTCTATAGGTGACAATATCGCGCGCTTCGGTGAGGTGGATGCGGCAAAGGTGGTTGACGCTGCCCAGATCGCGGGTGTCCACGAAATGATCCTTCGCTTGCCCCAAGGCTATGACACCGTCATCGGTGCCCATGGTGGTGTTTTATCGGGTGGGCAGCGTCAGCGTATCGGACTAGCGCGTGCCATATACGGCGATCCGAAACTGGTCATCCTTGATGAGCCGAACTCCAATCTGGACGACGTCGGTGAGCGCGCACTGGGCGAGGCTCTTATAAAGCTGAAGCAGAAGGGCACCACGCTTTTCATCATTACCCACAGGGTCAGCGCCCTGGCCTATGTGGATAACCTCCTGGTACTGAGCGAAGGCCAGATCGTGATGTCCGGAGCACGTGATCAGGTACTGGCTCAGCTCAAGGCGCAGCAGTCCGGTGGGCCTCAGCCAGTGGCTAATCCAGGTTCGGTTACCCCCTTGCCGCCCAAGCCTGGTAGTGCAGGAGGAGCGCCCGCATGAAAGACGTCTACATGGAAGCCGAGGCCGCGGGCCTGAAGGTCAACGATGCCCCCGTGCGTCGGTTGGGCTTCATCATTCTCTTTGCCGTGTTCGGCATTGGCGGCGGCTGGGCAGCACTGGCGCCGCTCAATAGCGCGGCCTTCGCCACAGGCGTGGTGGCGGTAGACAGCTACCGCAAGTCGGTCCAGCACCTGGAGGGCGGTATCGTCCGCGAGGTGCGGGTACACGATGGCGATGACGTCAAAGCGGGAGACGTGCTGATCGTGCTAGACAGTACTCAGGCAGGTTCGGAGCTGGAAGCTACCCGTGGCCAGCTTATTGCTGCCCAGGCGCAGGAGGCCCGACTGATCGCAGAGCGCGACGACGCCAATGACATCACCTTTGGTGCAAGTGACTTTCCAACTGCGGACAAGCGCGTCCAGGAAGCTCGCGCCAGTGAGCGGCAGATCTTCCTGGCAGGGCGCGATGCTCGCCGTGGTGAGATCGACGTCCTGAAGAATCGCGCTGCCGAGTTGGGGCAGCAAATTCGTGGCTATAACGAGGTCATCGCCAGCAAGGAGAGCTTGGCCAAGTCTTATGCCAGCGAGATCAAGGATCTTACTGGTCTGTTGAAAGAAGGCTTCGTCAGTAACGAACGCCTTCGCGACCAGGAGCGCAATCTGTCGCGCCTACAGGCGGAGATCGCCGATCAGCGTTCGGCTATTGCCCGAGCTAAGGTCCAAATCGGCGAGACGCGCTTGCAGATCCTGCAGACTACGCAGAAATTCAAATCGGACGTGGCGAGTCGGCTGGCCGATGCTCAGTCGCGAATCTACGAGGCGCGCGAGCGTGTGGGCGCCCTGCAAGACAAATACAACCGGACCGAGGTCAAGGCACCCGTCAGCGGTATGGTGATGAACCTGGCAGTGCATACCATCGGGGGCGTCGTGCAATCGGGTACCAATTTGCTCGATATCGTGCCGGATGCCGCCAAGCTCATCGTCGAGGTGCACATCGAACCCAAGGATATCGACCGCGTAGAGTTGGGGACCAAGGCCGAAGTTCGTTTCAGTGCCTTCAGCAATGCCACCACGCCCATCATCGAGGGCGAATTGGTCTATGTGTCGGCCGACCGAATTACCAATGAGCGCGACGGTACGCCTTACTACCTAGGCCGCGTAAAATTGACCGAACAGGGCAAGAAGGATCTCGGGCATCGGGAGCTGGTGGCAGGCATGCCTGCCGACGTGCTGATCAACACCGGTTCGCGCACCATGCTGCAATACCTGCTCAAGCCAGCGCGCAATGCCATGGCTCGCTCGATGATCGAGGAGTAGAGCAGACATGAACGCCAAGTTTCTTGCATTGGTGGCCGTGTTGGGCTGCTCTGGCTGGGTACAGGCACAGACGCCCATCGCGCCTAGGTCACAGGATTACGTAGACCTCTGGAAGCTCTATCAGGACAGCGCGGTGTCGGATCCCCGTATTCGTGGTGCCGAGGCTCAGGTAAAGAATCTGGAGGGCCAGGAGCGCGCCGCCTTCGGCCAGGTGCTGCCGCAGTTGAGCGGCGGGGCTTCGACCAGTCGGGTTCGGCGCGAGGAGGGCCTGCAGACCCTCAATTACAACGGCGAGAGCTACAACCTGACCCTGAGCCAGGCACTCTACAACGCTGCCGCCTGGCGCGGCTTCAAGCGCTATGAGCAACTGACCGAGCAGTACCGTGCCCAATACGAGGATGCCAAGACCCAGTCGGCCGCGGACCTGGTACAGCGTTATTTCGCCGCCTTGGCGGCTGAAGACACGCTCGAACTGGTCACGGCTGAACGCAAGGCGACGCAGCGCAACCTGGATCGTGCCCAGGCGCTGTTCGACAAGCAAATGAGCACAGTCACCGACGTGCTGCAGATCTCCGCCAAGGTTGATAGCCTGAAAACGCAGGAGATCGAAGCACGCAACCAGATCCAGGTAACCCGTGAGGCACTGGGTGAGCTGATCGGCCGTTCGGTCTATCAGCCACTCAAACGCCTCAACGAAAAAGCCCAACTGGCCATGCCGCAAGGTGACGAGGAGCAGTGGGTCAACTCGGCAGTGGCGAACAACCCTGCACTGGAGGCCAAGCAGCGCGCCGTGGATGCCGCCAACTACGGTATCTCCGAGGCCAAGGCCGGTCATCTGCCGACCCTGAGTTTCAACCTGGGCGCGCAGCGCAGCGACTTCGCCTACGACAACGTCATCGCCTCTTCCGCGATCAATACCTACTCGGCCACCATCAGCGTGCAGATCCCGCTCTATAGCGGCGGCTCGACCAGCGCCCGTGTCGCCAGCTCCTATGGCTCGCGCGATGCCGCGGAGCAGGAGTACGAATCGATTCGCCGTCAGGTGGTGAAGGAAACGCGCACGGCCTACATGAAGAGCGCTGCGGACCTGGCCAAGATCGGTTCGTCGCGCAATGCCCTGGACTCGGCGATCAAGTCCCGCGCCGCCAGTGAGCGATCGCTCAGCCTGGGCGTGGCGACCGCCGTGGATGTGCTCAACGCGGTGCAGCAGGAATACAGCGCACGACGGGATTATCTGCAGGCGCAATACGACTTCGTCACCAACCAGCTGGTGCTGCTGCGTTGGAGTGGCGGTTTCCGTGATACCGATATCCAGAAGATCAACGGTTGGCTGGCGGTACCTACGCCCGGTGAAGAGCGCAAGACGGGCGTCAAGGAAGGAGAGGTCGCCAAAGGATGAGCGGAAGGCAATAGGGTTTGCATCCGCGCCGCCCACCCCCTATCGTCTGCCCCCTATTGGGGGCAGACACTTTTCTATCTGAAAGAATTGCCCTGATTGCAGTATTCACTACGAGGTAGACAGGTTCGCGGTGTTATCAGGCGAAGCCAGGTCTAGTCCAAAGGAGACAGGTTGAACAGCTACGACCTCGGGCCACGCGCCACGGACACGCCGGTGCTATTAACCCTGGTAATACCGGTATTCAACGAGACGGAAGCCATTCCTTTCTTCCTGGAGCGAGTAGGGGCCGTCTTTGCGACACAGAATGGAATCGACCTGGAGTTTCTGTTCATCAACGATGGCAGTACCGATGCGACCTTGCAGACGCTATTGGAATGCCAGCGGCGTGAGCCACGAATCCGAGTGCTGGATCTGAGCCGCAACTTCGGCAAGGAAGCGGCCATGACCGCCGGTCTCGAAGAAGCCCGCGGTCAGCTGATCGTGCCGATTGACGTCGATCTCCAGGATCCACCCGAGGTGATTCTGGAGATGATTGCCAAATGGCGCGAGGGCTATGAGGTCGTTCTCGGACGACGCCTAAATCGCGACTCGGATTCCTGGGCCAAGCGTGCCTCGGCCAACTGGTTCTATCGTCTGCACAACAAGATTGCCGATCCCCAATTGCCGGAGAATGTTGGCGATTTCCGCCTAATGGATCGTTGCGTGGTGGAGGCGCTCAAGGAACTCCCGGAGTCGCGCCGATTCATGAAGGGGTTGTTCGCCTGGGTGGGCTTTCGCACCGCCTACGTGGACTATGCGCGCCCTGAGCGGATCGCCGGTTCGACCAAATTCAACGGCTGGCGGCTGTGGAACTTCGCCTTGGAAGGCGTCACCAGCTTTAGTACTGATCCCCTGAGGGTCTGGACCTATCTGGGATCAGCAGTCTCCCTGGTGTCCTTCCTCTTCGCCATATCTATCGCCCTGAAAGTGTTGATCAAGGGTGTGGATGTGCCCGGTTATGCCTCCATCATCGTCTCGGTCACGTTCTTGGGCGGTCTGCAGCTCATGGGAATAGGCATTCTTGGCGAGTATCTGGGGCGAACCTATATCGAAGCCAAGCGCCGTCCGGTCTATGTGGTGCGCAAGAATTACACAGTGACCGATCGGGTCGAGTCATGATCACCAGGCTCAAGGCACTGCGCGAAGGCCGCGCCTTTGGCGAGCTATTGGTAGCCAGTCGCTTTGGTTTGGTAGGACTCGCCGCCACAGCTGTGCACCTTGCCATTGTCACCCTGCTGATTCGAGCTGGCTTGGCACCGTTGCTAGCCAATCTGCTGGCCTTCCTGTGTGCCTTCGGCGTGTCCTTCTGCGGACATTACTTTTGGACTTTCCGCAGTTCAGCCGGCATCGCTAGTGCTGTCCTTCGTTTCTTCCTAATAGCCGTGGGTGGCTTTCTGATTAATAGCGTGCTTCTGGCACTCCTGCTGCACTGGACCTCTCTGGGTAGCACAACTTGCGCGCTTATCGCCGTCCTAGTTGTACCCGTGTTGTCGTTTCTGGCCAGCAAGTTCTGGGGCTTCGCCGCATAACCCGTCATTGTAGGGATTTAGATTTGAACATTCTCACTCACAAATCGCACCCGATGTTGCGTAGTGATCTGCTCTGGGCCTTGATCCTAGGAACCTTGGCTTTCTTCTGGGTACTGGGGCCTAGCGTGCTCAATCCCCTAAATGCCAGCTGGTTAAACGGCGGTGATCCGTTACAGAATTACCTAGGTTGGGCGTTTTACAGGAATTCTGCCTGGACAATGCCGTTGGGACTCAACCCAAACTATGGCCTCGAACTTAGTAACTCCATCGTCTATACCGATTCCAATCCGCTGTTCGCCATGGTGTTCAAGGTACTGTCACCTATCTTGCCAGGTACCTTCCAGTACGTAGGGATATGGCTGCTCTGTTGTTTCATTCTTCAAGCTTTTTTTTCACTAAAGCTATTGGGCCTTATTTCAAACGATCGACGCGTATTGGTTTTAGGTAGTCTATTCTTTTTGTTTGCTCCGCCCTTTATGTGGCGTGCGCAGGCTCATTTCAATCTGGCCGGGCACTTCATCGTTCTGGCGGGATTATATCTGGCGTTACGACCTATGCCGCGCCGGCAATCTATTGCCTGGGTTGCCCTATTCGCCATCGCCACCCTGACGCATGCGTACTTCCTTCCAATGCTCGCTGCACTGTGGCTGGGCGATCTGGCGTGGAAGTTTTACAAGAAAGAGCGCCAGGCCCTTGGTGCAGCCGTCGAGCTGGGCGCTGTGGCAGCGGTCGTTATCTTTTGCGCTTGGCAGGCGGGTTACTTTGCCGTGAGCAATGGCGGCGCCTCCGCCTCGGGCTACGGCGTGTACCGTTTCAACCTGCTTAGTCTCTTTGATCCGGTGAACTCTTGGGATCCAGGACCCATGGCTCGCTGGTCCTATGTATTGCGAGATATCCCGGAGGGTAGTGGCGATTACGAGGGCTTCAATTATCTTGGCCTCGGCACTCTGTTGATCTTGCTCTTTGCTCTTCCCGGCTACTTCAGTTCCCACGTCAAACTAACTTCCCTGATCAAGCGCTATCCTTGCCTCTTCGTGATGCTCTTGGCGCTGACATTGTTCGCTATTACCCATCGTATAGGATTCGGTGCCTTCGAATGGACGCTGCCCCTGAACGGAAAGCTCGAGCGTCTTGCGAACGTTTTTCGTGCATCGGGCCGGCTGTTCTGGCCGGTTTACTACGTAGTGGTATTGGCCATCCTCTACGTATTCCTAAAAACGACCAGAATTCGTATCGCCTTGGGTTTCCTGGCGTTGGCTGCCTTGGTTCAAATCGTTGATACCGGTAATTTCCGCGAGGGTTTCCAGGCCCGGGTACGCTCGGATGCTGCGCTGACCGTAACGACGCCGCTAAGAGCACCCTTCTGGGAAATGGCAGCGCACCGCTATAAGAAGGTTCGATCCACCCTTCCTACTAATCAAGGGCGGGACTGGTCGACGTTCTCTAAATACGCGGCGTCCCATGGACAGGCAACCGATATGGTTTATCTGGCTCGCATGGACCAGAAAGCTCTGGCCCAGGCTGTTCAGCAAGCTAACGAACGTATTGCGAGGGGAGCTTACGACGGCGATACCCTTTACATCGTCGACAGTTCCCAACTCGAAATGGTCAAGCAACACCTCAAACCAGAGGATCTGCTCACGGCTGTGGATGGCTTTAATGTGGTGGCGCCGGGATGGAATGCTTGTCAGGAGTGTCTCGCCGTTCAAGGCTTCGAGATCCCAGTGACTGACGCTCGCCGATTTAAGGAAGAGGCTGGCACTACCTTGAGCTTCGCTAAGGGGCAGGCTAGCGCCTCTTACCTTGAGCGTGGCTGGTCTACGTTGGAGGACTGGGGCGTTTGGTCCAATGATCATGCATCGGCTCTGACCTTTCCGGCCACCAACGAGCTGCGAGGTGTCGCTTTCATGATGAATGCGTTCCTGACCTCGGCAACGCCCGTGCAACGCATTGGTGTTTCTTTCAATGGTATCCCGGTGGGAGTCTTTCAGCTGAGTAAGGCCTCTGACAATCTCTTGGAGATCGAGCTACCTGCTGCGGTTAGAGATAGCATCGCTGAAAAGGGGACACTTACTGTCCGCTTTGATCTGAAGAGTGCGATCATACCGCGTGACTTAGGGCTTGGTAGCGATGATCGAATGCTGGCAATAGGCCTAAAAACTATTGCTTTGTATTAATATTCTCAAACGCGGCTCTGCGAGCCGCGTTTGACGGCTGGCTAGAATGAGGAACTTAATAGTTCTGTGGTTTTGTGGCCTTAACTTTTCGAGACCCTAGGCCCAATCTGTTTGTCCCACCAGCTGTATGAAACCGGTAGCGCCTTCGGTGAGTTGCTGGTTTTCCGGTGACTCGGTGAAATGCAGCATCACGTTGGCGCGGCTCATGCCGTGCTCGAGTTGCGTAGCCCAGTAGCTCAAGCCGCTGGCTTCGCCTTCGCGGCCTAGAACGGTGCGATAGAGGGTGTTGGTGAAGCCAACATTGTCTTGGCTGCCATACCAGGTGGCAAACTCGGGCGAAGCAGTGAAATTGCTGGCGATGTCGTCAAAGCTGCGACCAAGGGCGTGCTGGTGCATCCAATACTCGATGCCCTGATACTCCGGCACCCGATCGAAGGCAGTATAGAGGCGCGCGATCTGCGCCTCTTGCTGATCCAGGACGAAGATATCTCGGTCCTGAAAGCGCAGCACGTTCACATCGTGAACTTCCAGCGCAACACTGCCGTTGTTGGCCGTCAGTACCAACGTACTAGGTGCTGTGGCGGTACGTGCAAAATCCGCTACGGTTCCCTGCAGAGAAAGGACATCGTTTCCTTGGCCACCAAACACCCGCATTATATGACCAGAGTCGGCAACCATCTCGCTCTGTAGGAGGCTGTCTCCGTAGCTGCTGCCGAAAGCGACACCTTTTTGGATGACCACATCCGCGTTCGTCCAGGCAACGTGATCAACGATCTTGATGTGGCCCGCCGAGCCTTCTGTGAGCTGCTGACTTTCAGGTGAGTTGGTGAAATGAGTCATGACGTCCAGGCGATTCATGCCTTGATCCATCAAGGTAGTCCAGTAATTCAGTCCATCGCCATCACCTGCACGATCAAGCACACGCTCGTATAGCAAGGAGGCAAACTGGCTATTGGTACTGGTGCCATAGTGAGCGATGAATTCAGCAGAGTTGGCAAAGCTCCGACTGATATCGGTAAAGCTCATGCCATGGGCCTGCAGGTCGGTCCAATAGGCTAGCCCGGCAAGATCAGGCACACGATCAAATACCGTATAAAGCCTTGCCAGCTGAGCTTGGTTTTCCGTCATGACAAAAACAGTCTTGTCAGAAAAGTCGAGCGCGTTGACGTCGTGCAGGTTCAGCGTCTGCCCATTAACGTTGTCCTTTACCTGCAATAGGCTCGGATCATCGGTAGCCGTCGTCAGCTGATAAGACCAGGAAGAGCCGCGCATAATGAGCGCGTCCGTTCCTCGATAGCCGTAGACCTGGGCTGCGCCTGTTGTGTCGTACGACAGTCGAGCCTGGACAAGAATATCGTTGGCATCACTGCCACTGGCGACGCCAAGACCGCTTGGTCGATAGGCGCTGCTGGCATCCAGCAGGCCATCGTTGGCACTGCTCGCTTTGGCTACCCAGGCTGCGTTAGCGCCGGTCAGGGCAGCATAGAGAGAGAAGGTATTGGCGTTGTCCCCGGCGGACAGGACGCCACGGATGCTTGCAGTCGCACCAGAGCCATCCAGCAGCGGTCCGCCTGAAGCGCCTGAGCCCAGGCCAGTACCTACGAAGTAAAGCGGATAGTCAGCTACATAGGATGCCGTAGCGGTGTCTTGCATCAGTCCGGTACCGCGCACGGGATACCCTAGTACGGTGCCAGTCAGATCCGAGCCGGTAGTGGAAATGCCCAGGATGCCGGTAGTCGCCCCGATATTCGTGTCGAGACTGATCAGCGCCAGATCATGCCCAACCTCTTCATAACTCGGGACATGATCGCGATTCTTGTCCCAATTACTGGAATAGCCGGACCAGCTATGGGCCGCGTAGGTACCTAGAGGCGCGGAAAAAGAGGTGGAATTGATGTATGCGCCCGGTGTAACCGTGACACTGACTGCTTTTCCGCCATATCGATCGTCGTAGATCACGTGGAGCGCTGTCAGCACGTCGTTGTTGCCAACGACCGTTCCTGAGCCCCGGGCTACAGTACCATCAGGAAAAATACTCTGGATGAACGCGATTTCACGGTGGGGAGACGTGGAGCGATCATTGACGAGGAACATGGCGGGCCGCGGCAGTAGGTGACTTGTAGGTCATCATACAGACCCGAGTCTTGCCGCTGCATGTCGCAGGCGTGCGTTCCATCCGCTAGACAAAACCGTCCGGCAGACAGGATTACAAAAGAGATGGTGCCGGCACCAGGAGTCGAACCCGGGACCTACTGATTACAAGTCAGTTGCTCTACCAGCTGAGCTATACCGGCAAGGGGACGCCATTATAGCCATGGGAAAGCCCTTGTAAACCAAGGATGTGCGACGGTTAAGGCTGACGTAAGCCAGCTGCGGCTAAAATGACGCAAAGAGCTTGCGAGGAGCCGCTGATGAGAACCAAAACCCTGGCCTTCCTGGCCGCTGCCCTGGCCGGTTGCACCAGCCAGGCGAATCTTGAACGCAATCCGCCCATGGAGCTGCGCACGGGCAAGAGTGCCGAGGACTATCGCACCTGCCTGGTGACCGGCCTGGAGAAGGACGGTCGGCATGTGCTGGTTCAGCCGCAGGGCAGCAGCGGGCAGCGCGTGCTGGTGGACAGCAAGGTGCCGGGCGCCACGGCGGCCATCATCGACATCGGGTCGGCGTCGCGCGGTACGCGCATCCAGCTGCGTGAGCAGATGGCCAACAATCCGCTGCGGCCGCGGACCATTCTGACGGCGGTGAAGGATTGTCTGTGAGGTGAGCGGCTGGGCAGGCTGCCCTCACCCCGGCCCTCTCCCCGAGGGAGAGGGGGAAGAGCGGACTGCCCGTCGCACCTGGAGAGGCATATACAAGAAGGGCGCCCGAGGGCGCCCTTCTTGCGTTCGGCTGCCTGGAATCAGGCGGCCGGCTGGTCACGACGCTGCGGGACCGGCTCGGCGGCGCGCTGGCCGTTGACGTCGCGCAGCGGGGTGCCTCGTACCGGGGCGCCGTTGGCGACGTAGTAGGCGGCATTGCTGCGCGGCAGTGGGGCGCGTCCGCGGATTTTGTCGGCGATCTTCTCGGCGATCATGATGGTCGGGGCATTGAGGTTGCCCGTCGCGATGATCGGCATGATGGAGGCGTCCACCACGCGCAGGCCCTCCAGGCCATGCACGCGACCGGCGCCATCGACCACCGCCATGTCGTCGGTACCCATCTTGTTGGAGCAAGACGGGTGGTAGGCGGTCTCGGCGTGGGAGCGCACGAAGGCGTCCAGCTGGGCATCGGTCACGCAGTCGCGACCCGGATTGATCTCTTCGCCACGATAGGGATCCAGCGCCGGCTGCTGCATGATCTCGCGGGTCAGGCGGATGCCGTCGCGGAATTCCCGCCAGTCCTGCTCGGTGCTCATGTAGTTGAACAGGATGCTCGGATGCTGGCGCGGATCGCGCGAGGTCAGTTCGATGCGGCCGCGGCTGGGCGAACGCATGGAGCCGACGTGGGCCTGGAAGCCATGGGCCTCGATGGCGTTGGTGCCGTTGTAATTGATGGCGATCGGCAGGAAGTGGTACTGGATGTTGGGCCAGTCGAATTCCTCGCTGGAGCGGATGAAACCGCCCGCCTCGAAGTGGTTGCTGGCGCCCAGGCCGGTGCCCTTGAGCATCCATTCCAGGCCGATCTGCGGCTGGTTGTACCACTTCAGCGCCGGATACAGCGAGACCGGCTGCTTGCACTCGTACTGCAGGTACATCTCCAGGTGATCCTGCAGATTCTGGCCGACGCCGGGCAGGTCATGGACGACCGGGATGTCGAAGCGACGCAGCAGCGGCGCAGGGCCGACACCGGAGCGCTGCAGGATCTGCGGCGAGGCGATGGCGCCGGCGCAGAGCAGGACTTCACGACGGGCGCGCACGGTGATGGCTTCCAGGGAATCGCCCTTCATGTAGGCGACACCAGAGGCGCGCTTGCCCTCGAAGAGGATGCGATCGGTGGTGGCGTGGGTGACGATGGTCAGGTTCGGGCGGCCCTTGGCCTGATCCAGATATCCACGCGCGGTGCTGGAGCGACGGCCGTTCGGAGTGACGAAGCGGTCCATCGGGCCGAAGCCTTCCTGCTGGTAGCCGTTGAGGTCTTCGGTGCGCGGATAACCCGCCTGGACGCCAGCTTCGACCATGGCTTCGAACAGCGGATTGGTGTTCGGCTTGGCGGTGGTCACCGAGACCGGGCCGTCGCCGCCGTGCCAGTCATTGGCACCGGCATCGCGCTTCTCGGCCTTGCGGAAGTAGGGCAGGCAGTCGAGGTAGGTCCAGTCGTCCAGACCGTCGAGCTGCGCCCAGTTGTCATAGTCCAGGGCGTTGCCGCGGATATAGCACATGCCATTGATCAGCGAAGAGCCGCCCAGGCCCTTGCCACGGCCACATTCCATCCGGCGGTTGTCCATGTGCGGTTCGGGCTCGGTCTGATAGGCCCAGTTGTACTGCTTGCCCTGCAGCGGATAGGCGAGGGCAGCCGGCATCTGGGTGCGGAAGTCCAGGCGGTAGTCGGGACCGCCGGCTTCCAGCAGCAGGACGGTGACGTCCTTGTCTTCGGTCAGGCGGGTAGCCAGGACGTTGCCGGCCGAACCGGCGCCAATGACGATGTAATCGAATTCGTGTGCCATAGAGATTCTCCTCCTAACGGCGGGTGGGGTGGTCACCCCATCCCCGGGCCCTCTCCAGCGGAGAGGGGAGAAAAGCGCTACTGAAGCGGCTTAGAAGATCGAGGCGTAATCGCCCATCTCGACCTGCACCGA
The DNA here is from genome assembly GCF_021106615.1 of Pseudomonas sp. PLB05. NCBI lineage: Bacteria > Pseudomonadati > Pseudomonadota > Gammaproteobacteria > Pseudomonadales > Pseudomonadaceae > Pseudomonas > Pseudomonas sp. PLB05. The sequence continues at coordinate 274,818 of NZ_JAJOHO010000005.1, read as the reverse complement.
CTTGATACGGGTGTAGTGGCCGAGAGTGGTGAGGCCGTTTTCGCGACCAACGCCGGAGTGCTTGTAGCCACCCACCGGCATCTCGGCGGGAGATTCGCCCCAGGTGTTGATCCAGCAGATGCCGGCTTCCAGGCGATGGATCATGCGATGGGCACGGGCCAGGTCACGGGTGACCACACCGGCGGCCAGGCCGTATTCGGTGTCGTTGGCGCGGCGCACCACCTCGTCCTCGTCGGCATAGGCGAGGATGCTCATGACCGGGCCGAAGATCTCTTCGCGGGCGATGATCATGTCGTCGCGGCAATCGGTGAAGACGGTGGGGGCGACGAAGTTGCCCTTGGCCAGCTCGCCCTGGGTGACGCGCTCGCCACCGGTGAGCAGGCGGGCGCCTTCGGCCTGGCCCTGGGCGATATAGCCCAGCACCTTTTCCATGTGCGGAGTGCTGACCAGCGGCCCGAAGTTGGTCTCGGCGGCCAGGGGATCGCCCAGCTTGATGCGCTTGACCCGCTCCACTACCTTGGCTTCGAAGTCGGCCTTGAGCGCCTGGGGCACGAAGACGCGGGTGCCGTTGGTGCAGACCTGGCCGGAGCTGAAGAAGTTGGCCATGACGGCGATGTCGGCGGCGCGTTCCAGGTCGGCGTCGTCACAGACGATCAGCGGCGACTTGCCGCCCAGTTCCATGGTGACTTCCTTGAGGGTCGAGCCGGCGGCGCTGGCCATGACCTTCTTGCCGGTGGCGACGCCGCCGGTAAAGGAGATCTTCTCGATGCCGGGATGCTCGGTCAGGGCCACGCCGACTTCCGGGCCGACGCCATTGACCACGTTGAAGACGCCATCGGGCAGGCCGGCTTCGGTGTAGATCTCGGCCAGCTTCAGCGCGGTCAGCGGGGTGACTTCGCTGGGCTTGAAGATCATGGCGTTGCCGGCGGCCAGGGCCGGGGCGGACTTCCACAGGGCGATCTGGATCGGGTAGTTCCAGGCGCCGATGCCGGCGACCACACCCAGGGGTTCGCGGCGGGTATAGACGAAGGAGGTCTCGCGCAGCGGGATCTGCTCGCCCTCCAGGGCGGGGACGAGGCCGGCGTAGTACTCGAGTACGTCGGCGCCGGTGACGATGTCCACGGCCTGGGTCTCGGACAGGGCCTTGCCGGTGTCCAGGGTTTCCAGCAGTGCCAGCTCATCGTTGCGCTCGCGGAGGATGTCCACGGCCTTGCGCAGGATGCGCGAGCGCTGCATGGCGGTCATGGCAGCCCAGACCTTCTGGCCGGCGGCGGCAGCGGCCACCGCCTTGTCCACGTCGGCGCGGCTGGCGCTCTGCACCACGGCAAGCACCTCGCCGGTGGCGGGATTCAGGGTTTCGAAGGTGGCACCACCGGTAGCGGCGACATAACGGCCACCGATGTAGAGCTGCTGTTCGGCGAAACGGGCCATGGACGTTCTCCCAAGCTGGGCGGGCGCCGTGGCACCCGCAAGGAACACAGGGGGCGCGAAAGAAGGAGCTCTTTGCGCCAGCGATGAATCCAGTCTACTTAATTTTTATTGAACGTTCAATCAATGAAAAATTCAGGGGCGCGTGGAGGCGGGGCGATGGGCGGCCCAGAGCGGTTCGATCAGAGTAGAGATGGATAGGGAAAAGCAGGAGGAGAGCCCCGGCCGAAGCGGACCGGCCGGGGTCGAAACGGTCAAAGAGGGGTTAGGCCTTGGCTAGTTGCAGGTCCAGGTAGTCGTAGGCGATCTGCAGGGCCTGCTGGGTGTTGAAGGTATCGCCGGAGAGGGCGCCGCGCAGCCAGAGGCCATCGATGATGGCGGCCAGGCCGCGCGCCGAGGCGCGGGCCTGCTCATGGGGCAGGAGGCGCCGGAACTGCCAGCAGAGGTTGGAATAGAGGCGCAGGTCGTTGATGCGTTGCAGGCGGCGCAGGTTGGGCTGGTGCATGCTGGTGGCCCAGAAGGCCAGCCAGGTCTTCATGGCCGGACCGCTGACCTGGGTATCGTCGAAGTTGCCCTGGATGATGGCGCGTAGGTTGGCGGCGGGATCATCACCGGGCAGGGCGGCGCGGCGTTCGCGCACGGCCTGGCGCAGGGCATTCATCAGATGCCGCATGGTGGCTTCGAGCAGGCCGTTCTTGTCCTGGAAGTAGTGGCTGATGATGCCGTTGGAGACCCCGGCCTTGCGGGCGATGAAGGCGATACTGGCGTCGCCCATGCCGACTTCGTCGACGGCTTCGAGGGTCGCGGCAATGAGCTGCGAACGGCGGATGGGTTGCATCCCGACCTTGGGCACGAGGCATCTCCTGAACAGAGCGGAAGAAGCCTCGGAGGGTAACTATTTTTTATTGAACGTTCAATCAATAAAAACGGTCACTACCTCCTGGATTGTGCCCTGGCTGGAACGGTAGTGCCAGCCCTGACAGGCGGTTACTTTTAATAACCGCCCGAAAGGCGTAGGCTGGGAGCCAGTTCTGCTTCGAGGATCGCCATGGACGCCGTGGTCAGTCGTATCTCCAGCCGTCGCCGCCTGCATGCCCACGCCTGTCCGATAAGAGACGTGCTGGACCGGATCGGCGATGCCTGGTCCTTGCTCACGCTCTTCACCCTGGAACCCGGTCCGCTGCGCTTCAACGAATTGCGCCGGCGGGTCGAGGGCATTTCCCAGCGCATGCTCAGCGTGACCCTGCGTCAACTGGAGCGCGATGGCCTGGTGTCCCGCACGGTGACCCCGACCAAGCCGCCCCAGGTGGAATACGCCCTCACCGAATTGGGCCAGAGCCTGATGGTACCGGTGGGTGCCCTGGCCGCCTGGGCCTCCGCGAAGCAGCCTTTAATTCAGCGCCACAGGGCGGCCTACGATCAGGCCGCCGAGGAGAATCCTGATGACCCGTCTCTCTAAGACCGCCCTGTCGGTCCTCGACCTGGTCCCCATCCGTGACGACGGCGATGCGACCCAGGCGCTGCACAATGCCCTGACCCTGGCGCGCCATGTCGAGCAGCTCGACTTTTCCCGCTACTGGGTAGCGGAGCACCACAACATGGACGGTATCGCCAGTTCCGCGACCAGCGTGTTGCTGGGCTATCTGGCCGCCGGCACCAGCACCCTGCGGCTGGGCTCGGGCGGCATCATGCTGCCCAACCACGCGCCGCTGGTGGTGGCCGAGCAGTTCGGCACCCTGGCCTCGCTGTATCCGGGCCGCATTGAACTCGGCCTGGGCCGCGCGCCGGGGTCGGACCAGCGCACCGCCTATGCCCTGCGCCGTGACCGCCTGGGCAGTTCCGACGACTTCCCGCGGGACGTGGAAGAGCTGCAGCACTACTTCGGGCCGCAGCAGCCGGGGCAGGGCGTGATCGCCATGCCGGGCGTGGGCACCGAGGTGCCGATCTGGCTACTGGGTTCGAGCTTGTTCAGTGCCCAGCTGGCGGCGGCCAAGGGCCTGCCCTATGCCTTCGCCTCGCACTTCGCGCCGCGCTATGTGCACGAGGCGATCCGGCTCTATCGCGAGAACTTCAAGCCGTCCGCGGTGCTCGATCGTCCCTATGTGATGCTCGGGGTACCCCTGGTGGCGGCCGACAGCGACGACGAGGCCAATTACCTGGCCACCACCGTCTACCAGCGCATCCTGGCGCTGTTCCGTGGCGACAGCCTGCGCCTGCAGCCGCCGGTGCGCAGCATGGAAGGGGTCTGGCTGTCCCATGAGAAGGAATCGGTGTCGAGCTTCCTCGGCATGGCGGTGATCGGCGGCCCGGACAAGGTCCGCGAGCGCCTGGAGCTGTTGCTGGAGAAGACCGACGCTGACGAGCTGATCTTTACCTGCGACGTCTACGAGCAGGCGGACCGGTTGCGCGCCTTCTCGATCCTGGCGGATCTGAAGGGCGGTTGATCGGGGATTGGGTCTGTTGGGCTTCGCTGCGCTCAGCCCAACCTACGTGTGCGCAGCGTTATCCACGTCGATGAGCCGTAGGTTGGGTTGAGACGGCTTCATCGTCGAAGCCCAACAGGCCCAAACGAAAAAGCTGACCTTTGCTAGCGGTCGGCTTTTTGTGTCCAAAGAAGGGCAACGCTGCTGCCTTTGTTGGGCTTCGCTTCGCTCAGCCCAACCTACGCGTGCGTAGCGTTATCCACGTGGGCGTTCTACAGGAAGGTGAAGACCTGCTCGCGGGTCAGGCGGGACTTGGGCAGAGCGGCGTTGAAGTCGCTTTCGCCGCGATAGCCCAGGCCAACCACCACCAGGGCGGTGTAGCCCTGTTCGCGCAAACCCAGTTCCTGGTCCAGGCTGTTGGCGTCGAAGCCCTCCATGGGAGTGGCATCGATGCCCAGGGCGGCGGCGCCCAGCAACAGGGTGCCCAGGGCCAGGTAGGTCTGCTTCTCCATCCAGTGCTGCACATCCTGGCGCTCATGACGATGCAGGTCGACGAAGTGGCGGCGGGTACCGTCCTGGGTGGCGCGCGCCTCGGGCTTGGCGAAGCGGCCGTCCTGGGCTTCCTGCTCCAGCACCTGGGCCAGATGGCCTTCGGTCATCTCCAGGCGGGTGCAGAGCACGATGACGTGGGAGGCCGGTAGCACCTTGGGTTCGTTGTAGGGACTCTGCATGCCACGGGCGATGCGGGCCTTGGCCTCGGCGCTGGCAGCGACCACGAAGTGCCACGGCTGCGAGTTGACCGAGGAGGGCGCCTGGCGCAGCAGCTCCAGCAGTTCCTCGACCTGCTCGGCCGGGATGCTGCGGGAGCCGTCGAAGGCCTTGGTGGTGTAACGGGTGCGGGCGATCTGGGACAGCTGCATGGATAACTCCTGATCGGATCAGTGGGTAGGGGCCGGCTGGGCGTCGATCTTGACGCGGAACAGGCTGTAGGGCTTCTCGCGCAGGTCTTTTGCATCGTGGAACTGGGCCTGGCGATGGAGCTGGTTGGCGGTGAAGTAGAGGTAGCCGTCCGGACCGATGCTGAAGGTGTCGGGCCAGAGCACGCGCGGATCGTGGACCAGGGTCCGCCAGCTGCCGTCAGCCTGGCGCTGGCGCACGGCGTTGTGCTCGTAGTCGCCGGCATAGACGCGACCCTGGGCATCGGCTTCGAGTCCGTCGGACGCGCCTTTCTCGCCGAGATCCTGTACCCCGGCGCGCACCTGGGCCTCGCTCGCCGTGGGATCACGCAACAGGGCGGTGGGCACGGCATAGAGATGGCGGCTGGACAGCGGGCTGAAGTAGAGGGTGCCGCCGTCCGGCGACAAGGCGATGCCATCGCTGGCGATGGCCGGGCGCACGGTGCTGCCATCGGGACGCCGCATCAGCAGCGGCTCGCCTTCCACCACCGGGACGAAGCTAGGATCGACGTTGGCCTGGGGCGCGCCGGTCAGGCGGCGCTGGGCCTGGCCGGTGGCGAGGTCGAGGATGATCAGGCCGCCCGGCGGCGCCGAGTCGGTGACATAGGCCACCCCGGCCCGACCGACGCGAAAGTCGAAGCGCACATCGTTGACGTAACTCTTGGGCTGGAGCACCGAGGCGGGGAAGGCCAGGGTCCTGGCGACCTTGTTGGTCTTGAGGTCGATGGCCACCAGCTTGACGCCACCGACCTTGGGCGCGGCGAAGCCCGGCGCGGCGGTGTCCAGCACCCAGAGGTGTCCGCGACCATCGGCCACCACGCTCTGCACGCTGATGAAGCCCTTGCCCGGCTGGCCCGGGGTCTCGACGTTCAACGCGGCGTCCGGGTAGGGCACGGCCTTGCCGTCCTTGAGTTCGGCGACGGTGAAGGGCACCTCGTCGCCCCAGCGGGGATAGTTGACGAAGATCCGGCCGGTCTCGCTGACGGTGACCCCGGTGGGCATGGCGTCCTGGAAGGCGAAGACCTGCTCCAGCTGGCCAAGGGTGCGCTCCTGGGGCAGCGGCGCGGCCAGGGCCGTCTGGCTACCCACGGCGAGGGCGGCGGCGAGGGTCAGGACACTGAAACGGGGCATCAGAAACCCTCCAGCACAAGCTTGCCGCGGGCCTGGTGGCTTTCCAGCCGGGCATGGGCGCGGCGCAGGTTGGCGGCATCGATCCGGCCCAGGTGCTCGCCCAGGGTGGTCTTGAGCGTGCCTTGGTCGATCAGCCCGGCAACGCGTTCGAGGATCTCGTGCTGGCGCACCTTGTCCGGGGTCTGGAACAGCGAGCGGGTGAACATCAGTTCCCAGTGCAGCGACAGCGACTTGGCCTTCATCGGCACCACGTCGAGTTGCGCCGGATCGTCGATCACGCCCAGGCGACCCTGGGGCAGCAGGACATCCACCAACTGGGTGAAATGCACATCGGTGTGGGTGAGGCTGGCGACGAGGGTCACACCATCCAGACCCAGGGCTTCGAGTTGGGGCCGCAGCGGCTGGTGGTGATCGATGACGTGATGGGCGCCGAGGGTACGCACCCAGTCCTGGGTTTCCTGGCGCGAGGCGGTGCCGATCACGGTCAGCTCGGTGAGTTGGCGGGCCAGCTGGACCAGCACGGAGCCGACGCCGCCTGCGGCGCCCATCACCAGCAACTGCTGGCCCGCGCCGCCACCCTCGGTTGCGCCGAGACGGTCGAACAGCAATTCCCAGGCGGTGATGGCGGTCAGCGGCAGGGCCGCGGCCTGGGCGTGATCCAGGCTCCTGGGCTTGTGCCCGGCCAGGTATTCGTCGACCAGGTGCAGCTCGCTGTTGCAGCCGGGGCGGAACAGTTCGCCGGCATAGTAGACCTCGTCACCCACGGCGAAGCGGCTGACGGCGCTGCCCACGGCGCGAACCACACCGGAGACGTCCCAGCCCAGCACCTTGGACTCCCGCTGCACCAAGCCTTGGCGCACCTTGGTGTCGACCGGATTGACCGACACGGCACGGACCTCTACCAGCAGGTCGTGGGCCTCGGGCGTGGGATCGGGCAGCACCGCGTCCTGCAGGGCGCGGGGATCGCTGGCGGGCAGGGTGGTGTCACCGTGGATGATGGCTTTCATGGGCGGATTCCTTGGTACGATGAGAAACGTTAGGCCATGGTCGTCTTCATTGTCGGTCGGAAAAAGCGGCAGAATCGGATAGCACCTTCACTGCAGGAGTGAAAATGATCCGCTTCGACGACCTGGGGCTCTTCGTGCGCTCCGCTGCCCTGGGCAGCTTTTCCCGCGCCGCCCGCGAGGCAGACCTGTTGCCGGGCCAGGTGAGCGCCGCCATCGGGCGGCTGGAGCGGGAGCTGGGCATTCGCCTGTTCGCTCGCTCGACGCGCAGCCTAAGACTGACCGCCGAGGGCGAGGCCTACCTGCCTTATGCGCGGGAGGTGCTGGAGACCCTGCGCGAAGGGCGCGAACGGCTGCAGGGTGAGAGCCCCGAGCTGCGCGGGGTGTTGCAGGTGGCGGCGCCGTCCGACCTGGGGCGTAATCTGCTGCTGCCGTGGCTGACCGAATTCCGCCAACGGCATCCGGGGCTGACGCTACGGCTGTTTGTGTCGGACCAGCAGGCGGACGTCTACCGCGATCCGGTGGACATCGCCCTGCGCTACGGGCGCAGCCAGGACGACAGCCTGGTGGCCCTGCCCCTCGCCCCGGACAACCGCCGGCTGCTGGCGGCGGCGCCGGCCTATCTGGCCCGCCAGGGTACGCCGCGCAGCCTGGATGACCTGGGCAGGCACGCCTGCTTGCTCTACCAGCTGCATGGGCGCACCCATGACAAGTGGAGCTTTCCACAGGCCGACGGTGGCCTGCGCCAGGTGGCCGTCGGCGGACCCTTGCAGAGTGACGATGCCGAGGTGGTGCGGCGCTGGGCGGTGGCGGGGGAGGGCATCGTCTACAAGTCCTGGCTGGACATGCGCGACGATCTCCAGACCGGTCGGCTGGTGCGGCTGCTGCCCGAGCAGCCCGGTGAGCCGTTGCCGCTGCAGCTGTTCTGTCCCCATCGGCGGCAATTCTCGCCAGCCGTGCGGCAATTGCACGGCTGGCTGGCGGAACGCTTCGCGGCGTTGGACGGACAGCCATGAAAAAGGGCGCGCATCCCTGGGGGATGCGCGCCCGCTATCCAACTCCCGGACTCAGGCCAGGGTCAGGCGCACGTCCACATTGCCGCGGGTGGCGTTGGAGTAGGGGCAGACCTGGTGGGCCTTCTCGACCAGGTCTTCGGCCACGGCGCGCTCCAGGCCCGGCAGGCTGATGACGAGCTCGACGTCCAGGGCGAAGCCGGTGGGGATGGGGCCGATGCCGACCTGGGCGGTCACGCTGACGTCCGCCGGCACGGCGATCTTTTCCTTGGCACCGACGAACTTGAGCGCGCCGATGAAGCAGGCCGAGTAACCGGCGGCGAAGAGTTGCTCGGGGTTGGTCCCTGCACCCCCGGCACCGCCCAGCTCCTTGGGCGTGGACAGCTGCACGTCCAGGGCCTTGTCGCTGCTGATGGAACGGCCGTCACGGCCACCGGTGCTGGTTGCGGAAGCGGTGTAGAGGATGTTCATGGCGTGCTCCTTTTTAGGTATCGCGATAACTGTTTGATCGGGCTTGGATCGCAAGGATTGCCCAGGTACGGATTTAAGTTATCGCGATACTTGTTATCGCGCAAATATATTTTTGGGAGCAGGCGACCAGCGGCGGTGGGACGGGATCAACGCTCCAGCTTGGCGCGCAGGGTCATCAGGTTTTCCCGCAAGGCATTCATTTGCGCATCGCCCAGTGCGCAATAGCCGCTGATGGTGCCGTTGATCTCCCGGGCCCGCTCGCGCAGGGCCCGGCCAGCCTCGGTGAGCTCGATGGACAGGTTGCGCTCGTCCTCGGCATTGCGCTGCCGGGTCACGTAGCCCTCGGCTTCCAGGCGCTTGAGCACCGGGGTCAAGGCGCCGGAATCCTGGTGCAGCCGACGCGCCAGCTCCTTGAGCGGTAGGCGGTCGTTCTCCCAGAGCACCAGCATCATCAGGTACTGCGGGTAGGTCAGGCCCACCTCTTCGAGCAGCGGCTTGTACACCTTGGTCATGGCCAGCGAGGTGGAGTACAGCGCGAAGCACAGCTGCTGATCGAGCAGAAGAGGGTCTTTGTTGGTCATGGCGGTCCCGCCTGGGTAAATGAGAAGTGATTCTACCCCGAGCATTTGGGTAGCATTAGCCCTTTCGCTTTCAGACCCCAGGGTTTCCATGCGTATCCATGTGTCGTTCATCGATCGTGTCGGCATCACTCAGGAAGTCCTGGCGCTGCTCGGGGCGCGCAATCTCAACCTGGACGCCGTGGAGATGGTGCCGCCCAACGTCTATATCGATGCGCCGACCCTGAGCGCAGCGGTACTGGAGGAATTGCGCGCCGCCCTGCTCATCGTGGTAGGGGTCGAGGCGGTGCGGGTGGTGGACATCCTGCCCGGCCAGCGGCGCTCCCTACAGCTCGATGCCCTGCTTGCCGCCATGGCCGACCCGGTGCTGGCGGTGGACGGCGAAGGACGCATCCTGCTGGCCAATCCGGCCTTTGCCGCCCTGGCGGGCGAAGGCGCCGGCAAGACCCTGGCCGAACTCTTCAACGACAGCGAATTGCCCGCCGAATTGCTGGATCAGGGCTTTCGCCTGCCCCTGCGCGAGGTGGTGCTGCGCGGCCAGGCGCTATTGCTGGACGCCACCCCCATTGGCGAACCCGTGGGCGGACTGGCCGGCGGGCTGCTGACCCTCTATGCCCCTAGCCGCATTGGCGGCCGTCTCTCGGCGCTGCGCCACGACACCCCCGAGGGCTTCGATTCGCTGCTCGGTGACTGCGCCGCCATCCGCACCCTCAAGGCCCGGGCCCAGCGCCTGGCCGCCCTGGAGGCGCCACTGCTGATCCTCGGCGAGACCGGCACCGGCAAGGAACTGGTGGCGCGCGCCTGCCATGCGGCCAGTGCGCGGCGCGAGGCGCCCTTTCTGGCGCTGAATTGCGCGGCCCTGCCGGAAAGCCTGGCCGAGAGCGAACTGTTCGGCTATGCCCCGGGCGCCTTCACCGGCGCCCAGCGCGGCGGCAAGCCGGGCCTGCTGGAGCTGGCCGACCAGGGCACGGTGTTTCTCGACGAGGTCGGCGAGATGTCGCCCTATCTGCAGGCCAAGCTGCTGAGATTCCTCTCCGATGGCAGCTTCCGCCGCGTTGGCGGAGCCCAGGAAACCAAGGTCAATGTGCGGATTCTCGCCGCCACCCATCGCGATCTGCAGGCCATGGTCGCGACCGGCACCTTTCGCGAAGACCTCTTCTATCGCCTCAATGTACTCAGCCTGCAGGTGCCGGCCCTGCGCGAGCGTGGCCAGGACATCCTGCTGCTGGCGCGGCACTTCCTGCAGCAGGCCTGCGCCCAGATCGGTCGACCGCCGTGCCGCCTGGCACCGGCCACCTACGGCGTGCTGCTGGGCAACGCCTGGCCGGGCAACGTCCGGCAATTGCAGAACATCCTCTTTCGGGCGGCTGCCATCAGCGAGAGCGGCCAGATCGACGTCGACGACCTGGACCTGGCCGGTACCGCAGTGGCCGGTAAGGTCGAGACCGAGGTCAGCACCCTGGAAGCCGCCGTCCAGGGCTACGAGGCGGCGCTGCTGGAACGGCTCTATCCGCAGTATCCGTCCAGCCGCCAGCTGGCCGCGCGCCTGCAGACCTCCCACTCGGCCATCGCCATGCGCCTGCGCCGTTACGGCATCCCGCGGCGCTAGAGGCCGCAGGCGTCCGGATCAGCGCAGGACGTTGGTCTTGGCCAGATCCACCACCTCGCTACCGCGGCCACTCATCACCGCGCGCAGCATGTAGAGGCTGAAGCCCTTGGCCTGGGCGGCCTCGATCTTCGGTGGCAGCGACAGTTCCTGCTTGGCGATGCGCACGTCCACCAGCGCCGGACCGGGGTGGGCGAAGGCCTCCTCCAGGGTGGCGTCGAGCAGACTGGCCGATTCCACCTTCCAGCCGCGCACGCCGCAGGCCTCGGCCACCCGGGCGAAATCGACCTCACCCAGATCGGTGGTCTCGTCGAGCATGCCGGCGGCCTTCATCTCCATGGCGACGAAGCCCAGGGTGGCGTTGTCGTAGACGATGACCTTGACCGGCAGCTGTTCGCTGGCGAGGGTCGCCAGTTCGCCCAGCAGCATGGACAGCCCGCCGTCACCGGCGAGGGCCACCACCTGGCGACCGGGATAGGCCGCCTGCAGACCCATGGCCTGGGGCAGGGCGTTGGCCATGGAGCCGTGGCTGAAGGAGCCGGCCAGCTTGCGCTCGAAGTTCATCGCCAGATAGCGCGCCGCCCATACTGTGGGGGTGCCGACGTCGCAGGTGAAGAGGGCATCTGCTGCGGCGAGTTCACTGACCCGGGTGGTGAGGTACTGCGGATGCAGCGGCTCGCCATCGGCGGTAGCGGTAGCCAGTTCGTCCAGCTCGGCGCGGGTCTTGCGGTAGTGCTGCTGGGCCTTTTCCAGGAAGCGACTGTGGCTGTTGGGCGTAAGGCGCGGCAGCAGGGCGTCGAGGGTAGCGCGGACATCGCCCACCAACCCCTTGAGCAGCGGGGTACGCACGCCCAGGTGGGCGCCCCGCACGTCGATCTGGACCACCCGGCCGTGCTCCGGGAAGAAGTTGCGATAAGGGAAGTTGCTGCCCAGCATCAAGAGCAGGTCGCATTCCTTGAGCGCGTGATAGCCGGAGGAAAAGCCGATCAGTCCGGTCATGCCCACGCCATAGGGATTGGAATACTCGATATGGGCCTTGCCACGCAGCGCATGGACTACCGGGGCCTGCAGCCGCTCGGCCAAGGCGACCACCTGGGCATGGGCACCGGCGCAACCGGCGCCGCAGAGCAGGGTGATGCGCTTCTCGCCAGCCAGCAACTCGGCCAGGGCATCCAGTTCGGCTTCCGGCGGGACCACCACCGGACGCACCGGCTCGCTCCACTGGGCTTCCTTGAGCGGCGCCTCGGCCAGGGCCACGTCGCCGGGAATCACCACCACCGACACCGAGCGATTGAGAATGGCCGAGCGCATGGCGGTCTCGAGGATGCGCGGCAGCTGCTCGGGATGGGAGACCACCTCGCAGAAGTCGCTGCAGTCGCGGAACAGCCGCTCCGGGTGGGTCTCCTGGAAATAGCCCAGACCGATCTCGCTGGAGGGAATCTGGGCGGCGATGGCCAGGACCGGTGCGCCGCTGCGCTGGGCATCGAACAGGCCATTGATCAGGTGCAGGTTACCCGGGCCACAGGAGCCGGCGCACACCGCCAGGCGCCCGCTGGTGTCGGCGGCGGCGCTGGCCGCGAAGGCAGCGGCTTCCTCATGACGCACCCCGCGCCAGCGGATACGGTCGCGCTTGCGCAGGCTTTCGGTGAGACCGTTGAGCGAATCGCCCGGCAGGCCCCAGATGGTGTCCACACCCGCGGCTTCGAGGGTGGCGACGAGCAGATCGGCAACGGTTTTCACAGCCATGACAAAGACTCCAGGCAAGGGTGGGGGAGGGCAAAGCCGCTTGGCAGAGGTCTTGTTGTGCTTTCTTGGTCCGACAGAGCGGGGCGGAAGTTCGCCTTGGGTGCTCCTGTCTGAATCTGGCCTCCGACTCCGCTGACGTTCCGCTTCCGGCGTTCTTGCCCAGGCTTCGCCAGGTGGCATCCGCGAGCAGAGCGCTCTGCCAGCTGCGTCGTCCGCTGCCGAGAGCATGCCGATGGACAGATCTGGCCTTGCTCTCAATATGGGATATACAGCCGATACGTTTCGGGAGGCCGAGCATGGATCAAGGTGCCGTGTTTCAGAGCAATCGCAGTTAGGCGGTGAGACTGCCCAAGGCGGTTGCCCTGCCCGAAGACGTAAAGCGTGTTGATGTGGTCGCCGTTGGCCGCGCGAGGATCATTGCTCCGGTCGGGGAATCCTGGGATTTCTGGTTCGAGGGGAGGGTGTCACGGCGGATTTCATGGCGGAACGTGGCCAGCCCACCGAGCAGGAACGTGAGCCTTCACTCGACACCAGGGGCAGTTGGGCATCAGTACGATCACCCTGATGGAGCTGATCTAGGGCTTCGCGGTACGTCTGGACGTGTTGAAGTACGGTCAGGAAGCCGCGGCGCACACCAGGCAACGGCATGCTTTGAAGACTGGTTAGTGCCGAAGGGAATGGGTCGGCGAGGGCGTTCACGCAGGCCTTGTCTATCCTGTATGGATAAGGGACAGCAGCCTGCAACCCGTTCAGCCTAGCTGTCAGATCCAAGAGCCCAGCTAACACTGTAATGATTTAGATACGGTGTTCGAAAATCGATACGGCTATAGGCGGCTAATCTATTAATCGTAACGATTTCGTTACAGCACACCATCCTCTGACTCGATAAGCCCTTGAAAATACTGAATTTTGTTCCTGGCATCGCCCTTGCACTGCTAGACCCATCTATCCATCAGGACAAAGGTCCGCAGGAGTCTGGCAATGGGTCTGCGCTATACCGAAGAACACGAATGGCTGCGTCAGGAAGCCGATGGCAGCATCACCGTCGGCATCACCGACTATGCTCAGGACTCGCTCGGCGACCTGGTCTTCGTGCAACTGCCGGAGCTGCGCAGCTACGCCCAGGGCGATGAGGTCGCGGTGCTGGAGTCGGTCAAGGCCGCCAGCAACATCACCATGCCGCTGGACGGCGAGGTCCTGGCCGTCAACGAGGCGCTCGACGACGCGCCCGAGACCATCAACAGCGATCCGCTGAACGCCGGCTGGTTCTTTCGCTTCCAGCCCGCCAATGCCGAAGCCTTCGCCGCGCTGCTCGACGAAGCCGCCTATCAGCAACTGATCAAGGGGTAAGACCGCCATGTCGCTGCACGACACCCTCAGCACCGCCGACGAATTCGTCCCGCGTCACATCGGTCCGCGCGAGCTGGACGAGATCGCCATGCTGAACCTGCTCGGCTACGAATCCCTGGATGCCATGACCGCCCAGGTGATCCCCGAGAGCATCAAGGGCACCAGCGTGCTGGACCTGCCCGCCGGACTGTCCGAAGCCGACGCCCTGGCCGAGCTGCGTACCATCGCCAGCAAGAATCGCCTGCTCAAGAGCCTGATCGGTCAGGGCTACTACAACACCCATACCCCGGCGCCGATCCTGCGCAACCTGCTGGAAAACCCGGCCTGGTACACCGCCTACACCCCCTACCAGCCGGAGATCTCCCAGGGTCGCCTGGAAGCCCTGCTCAACTTCCAGACGCTGATCGGCGACCTCACCGGCATGCCGGTGGCCAACGCCTCGCTGCTGGACGAGGGCACCGCCGCCGCCGAGGCCATGACCTTCTGCAAGCGCCTGGCGAAAAACAAGGCCAGCGCCTTCTTCGCCTCCGTGCACTGCCATCCGCAGACCCTCGATGTGCTGCGCACCCGTGCCGAGCCCCTGGGCATCGAGGTGGTGGTGGGCGTGGAAACCGAGATCGAGGACCACGGCTGCTTCTTCGGCGCGCTGTTCCAGTACCCGATGACCACCGGCGAGATCCGTGATTACCGGGAAAGCATCCAGGCCTTCCAGGCGGCCGGTGCCCTGGTGGCCATGGCCGCCGACCTGCTGGCCCTGACCCTGCTCACGCCGCCCGGTGAACTGGGCGCGGACGTGGCCATCGGTACCGCCCAGCGCTTTGGCGTACCGCTCGGTTTCGGCGGCCCCCACGCGGCGTACTTCGCGACGCAAGACAAGTACAAGCGCGACATGCCCGGGCGCGTCGTCGGCGTCTCCATCGACCGCCACGGCAACCCGGCCTATCGCCTGGCGCTGCAGACCCGCGAGCAGCACATCCGCCGCGAGAAGGCCACCAGCAACATCTGCACCGCCCAGGTGCTGCTGGCCAACATCGCCAGCATGTACGCGGTCTACCACGGTCCCGAAGGCCTGACCCGCATCGCCACCCGGGTGCAGCGTCTGACCAGCTTGCTGGCCGCCGGTCTGCAGCGCCTGGGCCACGAGACCCAGCACACCGCCTTCGACACCCTGACCCTGGTGTTCGGTGCGCGTACCGCCGCCCTGCACGAGGCCGCCCGTGCCCGTGGCTACAACCTGCGCGAAGTCAGCGCCGAGGCCCTGGGCGTGTCCCTGGACGAGACCAGCACCCTGGCCGACGTCCAGGCGCTGCTGGAGATCCTCGCCGACGGCAAGGCCGCGCCCCAGGTCGCCGAGCTGGGCGATGCCCAGGGCGTGGAAGTGCCCGCGGCGCTGCAGCGCCAGTCGGCCTTCCTGACCCATCCGGTGTTCGCCAGCCACAGATCCGAAACCGAGCTGATGCGCTACCTGCGCAAGCTGGCGGACAAGGACCTGGCCCTGGATCGCACCATGATCCCGCTGGGCTCCTGCACCATGAAGCTCAACGCCGCCAGCGAGATGATCCCGGTCACCTGGGCCGAGTTCGGCGGTATCCACCCCTTCGCCCCGGCCGACCAGACCGAGGGCTATGCCCAGCTCACCACCGAGCTGGAGGCCATGCTCTGCGCCGCGACCGGCTACGACGCCGTCTCCCTGCAGCCCAACGCCGGCTCTCAGGGCGAGTACGCGGGCCTCCTGGCCATTCGCGCCTATCACGCGAGCCGCGGCCAGGGTGAGCGCGACGTCTGCCTGATCCCGGCGTCGGCCCACGGCACCAACCCGGCCACTGCCAGCATGGTCGACATGCGCGTGGTGGTGGTGGCCTGCGACAAGCGCGGCAACGTCGATCTCGACGACCTGCGCGCCAAGGCCGAACAGCACAGCGAGCGCCTGGCCGCGCTGATGATCACCTACCCGTCCACCCACGGGGTGTTCGAAGAGGCCATCCGCGAGATCTGTCAGGTGGTCCATGACCACGGTGGCCAGGTCTATATCGACGGCGCCAACATGAACGCCATGGTTGGTCTCTGCGCCCCGGGTCAGTTCGGCGGCGACGTCTCCCACCTCAACCTGCACAAGACCTTCTGCATCCCCCATGGCGGCGGCGGTCCGGGCGTCGGCCCCATCGGCGTCAAGGCGCACCTGGCGCCCTTCCTGCCCGGCCATGCCCGGCTGGAACGCAAGGAAGGCGCGGTCTGCGCGGCGCCCTATGGCAGCGCCAGCATCCTGCCGATCTCCTGGATGTACCTGAAGATGATGGGCAGCGCCGGTCTGACCCGCGCCTCGCAGATCGCCATCCTCAGCGCCAACTACATCGCCCGCCGGCTGGAAGAGCACTATCCGGTGCTCTACAGCGGCACCGGTGGCCTGGTGGCCCACGAGTGCATCCTCGACCTGCGCCCGCTCAAGGACAGCAGCGGCGTGACCGTGGACGACGTGGCCAAGCGCCTGATCGACTTCGGTTTCCATGCCCCGACCATGTCCTTCCCGGTAGCCGGCACCCTGATGATCGAGCCCACCGAAAGCGAGTCCAAGCAGGAACTGGATCGCTTCTGCGACGCCATGATCGCCATCCGCGAAGAGATCCGCGCCCTCGAAGCCGGCACCCTGGATCCCCAGGACAACCCGCTGAAGAACGCGCCGCACACCGCGCGCGAACTGGCTGGGGAGTGGACCCACCCCTACAGCCGCGAGCAGGCGGTGTTCCCGCTGCCGAGCCTGGTGGACGGCAAGTACTGGCCGCCGGTGGCGCGCATCGACAACGTCTACGGCGATCGCAACCTGGTCTGCTCCTGCCCGCCGATCGAGGCGTACGGCGAGGCCTGACCCTCACCCCCGGCCCCTCTTCCGGGAGAAGGGGAGCAGAGCCGCTCTTCCCCCTCTCCCCCTGGGAGAGGGCTGGGGTGAGGGCAAACCCGAATCACCCAAGTCGCGCCCGCTTCCAACAGCAGGGCGCGATCAACCAGATCACCGCTTCCCCGTTCGTCCTCGCTGAACAGAGGACCAGAGCGAGAAAGCCGACACGGAGCCCCACCATGTCCCTGCTCAAGACTTCGCTGCACGCCCTGCACCTGGAACTCGGCGCCCGCATGGTGCCCTTCGCCGGCTACGAGATGCCGGTGCAATACCCGCTCGGCGTGCTCAAGGAGCACCAGCACACCCGTGCCCAGGCCGGGTTGTTCGATGTGTCGCACATGGGCCAGGTCCTGCTCGAAGGCGAAGAAGCCGCCGAGGCCCTGGAAACCCTGGTGCCGGTCGACATCATCGACCTGCCCAGCGGCATGCAGCGCTATGCCCTGCTGACCGACGACAACGGCGGCATCCTCGACGACCTCATGGTCGCCAACCTGGGTGACTGCCTCTACCTGGTGGTCAACGCCGCCTGCAAGGAAGCCGATCTCGCCCACCTGGAAAAGCACCTGGGCGACCGCTGCCAGGTACTGCCGCAATTCGATCGCGCCCTGCTGGCCCTGCAGGGCCCCGCCGCTGCCGAGGTGCTGGCGCGTCTGGCGCCGGAAGTGGCCGAGATGACCTTCATGCAGGTCCGCCGCGTCAAGCTGCTGGACCAGCCCTGCATCGTCAGCCGCAGCGGCTACACCGGCGAAGACGGCTACGAGATCTCGGTGCCGAGCGCTGCCGCCGAAGCCCTGGCTCGCCGCCTGCTGGCCGAGCCGGAAGTCGAGGCCATCGGCCTGGGCGCGCGCGACTCCCTGCGCCTGGAAGCCGGTCTCTGCCTCTATGGCCACGACATGGATGCCGGCACCACGCCGGTGATGGCCAACCTGGGTTGGGCGCTGTCCAAGGTGCGTCGTGAAGGCAACGGCCGCGCTGGCGGTTTCCCGGGTGCCGAGCGTATCTTCGCCGAACAGCGCGACGGCGTGACGCGCAAGCGTGTCGGCCTGCTGGTACAGGAGCGGGTGCCGGTGCGCGAAGGCGCGGAGCTGGTGGATGCCAATGGCGCTAGCATCGGTCGCGTCACTAGTGGCGGCTTCGGCCCGACCCTGGGGGCGCCGGTGGCCATGGGGTATGTCGACAGCGACTTCGCCGCCCTGGATACCCAGCTGTTCGCCGTGGTGCGCGGCAAGCAGGTGCCGGTCAAGGTCGCCAAGACCCCCTTCGTGCCGCAGCGGTACTACCGCGGGTAAGTAGTCGCCAAGAACATCGCGGCCATGGGCCGCTCCTACAAAAGCATCACCCTCTGTAGGAGCGGCCCATGGCCGCGATAAACCGGTAAGACGTAGGAGCAGTCGCCTCGGCGTACCGCCATGGCCGCGATGCTCTTTAGGCCACCGGATAATCCCGAAACACCGACAAGGCCTCCGCCTCGGCGGTCAGGGCCTCCAGCGTCGGATAATTACGACGCTCGATCAGTCCCGGCAGGGCGAAGTGCAGGAAGGTCCAGGCCACGGCGGTGTCGATGGCGTCCTGGCCGATGCTGTCCTCGCCCAGCGGCGGACGCGGGCCCAGCCAGGCCTTGTCCAGGGCACCACAGGCTGCGCGCAACTGCCCCTCCACCCGTTGCTGCCAGGGCGCATGGCGCTTGTCTTCCGGCCGCAGGTCGCGCTCATACACCAGCTGCACCGCCTTCTCGGACAGGGCAAGCGCCAGGCCGCTGCGGCTGAGGGCGGTCGCCCGCGCGGCATGGCCAGCGGGTCGCAGTTGGCGACTGCCGCAGGCGAGATGTTGGGCATAGTCCAGGATCAGCGACGAATCCATCAGCCGCTGGCCGTCCAGGCAGATCAGTGTGGGCGCCTTGAGTACCGGGTTGAAGCTGCGAAAGCGCTCGACCTCGCGAAACAGCGACACCTGGCGCAGTTCGAAAGGCAGTACCAGCAGGCGCAGGGAGATCGCGACTCGCCGCACATAGGGGGAGTCGAGCATGCCGATGAGTTGCATGAGGGCATCCTGTCAGAAAGAGTGAATCCTGTTTCACGTGGAACGTCACCCTTGTCATGTGTTTCACACTGGGTGCCGCTCTGGACAGGACATTAAGCATTCGGCGAAGCTGCCACCAGCGAGAAATTCTGACCGGACCGTTAAGGAAAACTTACATGTCCCGCGTGCCGCCCTTGAATGCCCTGCGCTGCTTCGAAGCGGTTGCCCGCCTGGGCAGCGTGACCCGCGCCGCTAATGAATTGCACCTCACCCATGCCGCGGTCAGTCAGCAGGTGAAGGGGTTGGAGCATCAACTGGGCATGGTGCTGTTCGAGCGCCAGGGGCGCGGGATCGAGGTCACCGGCGACGGTCGCGTCTATGCCGAGCAGGTCCGCCAGTTGCTCGACGATCTGGGCGAGGCGACCCGGCGCCTGCAGGCCCGCCCGCGGCGCAACGAGCTGGTGTTCGCCACCTTTCCCTCCTTCGCCACCCACTGGCTGTTGCCCCGGCTGCCGCGTTTTCGCGCCCTGCACCCGGAGTACCGCATCCGTATCCAGACCAGCCTGGATTTCCAGGATCTGCGCCAGGGCATGGTGGATATTGGAGTGCGCATGGGCGAGGGGCAGTGGGATGGCCTGACGGCGCTACGGTTGTTTCAGGACGATGTGCTGCTGGTGGCGGCGCCTGGTTACAACGGTGGGCAACTGCCGCGCAGCCTGGACGAGGCCCTCACGCAGCCGCTATTGCACACGGAGGAAACCTGGCTGCACTGGGGCGAAACGGCCGGTCTAGGCGAAGCGGCGCCCAATCGCGGCATCAGCGTGAACGATTCCAACGTGGTACTGGAGGCGCTCCGCCTTGGTCAGGCGCTGGCGCTGGAGCGGCGCAGCCTGGTGCAGGCCGCGCTGGACGAGGGTCGCCTGATCCAGCTCAGTCCGGTGACGGCGCCCTATCCCTATGCCTACTGGCTGGTCTGGCCCGAACGTGCCGAATCGGCGGAAAAGCAGGAGCGCTTCAGCGCCTGGATCCAGGCCGAGGTCGCGACCTATCTGGCCGCACTGGAGGCGCCGACGCCCGCTTAGGGCGTCGGGCGGAGCGTCTTAGCGCAGCAGCAGCTTGCGACGACCGTCCGGCCAGACTTCCCAGAGTTGATCGTTGATGCGCTGCACCTGGCTGGTGGTCCGGCGCATGGCCGAAATGCTGGCGCGCAGGGCCTGGCCGCTGGCGGTATCCACGAAATTTCCGGCGCCGGTGCTCTCGGCCGTGGCGCGATCCATAGCTACAGTGTTCATTGACGCCTCCCAGAGCTCGGCTAAAGACGGCGAAAGTGCCGTAGCCCAGGGACCGGCCGTCACGGGCAAGATTCCGCTCCCCCGGTAGCAGCCGTTCAAGCTGTGATCCACGTCCTAAGCGCGCTGTGGCCTGTTGGGCGAATTTGCGCCAAGACCGTTTTCTGTACGGATATACAGATTAGTTCTTGCGCAGGTCGCGCAGGCTTTGCATCCTGTGGCGATTCCCCTCGCGCGACGCCCGCCATGCAGCTGTATCTCTGCGAAAAACCTTCCCAGGCCAAGGACATCGCCCGTGTCCTCGGCGCCACGCGCCGTGGCGAGGGCTGCCTGCAGGGGCAGGGTGTGACCGTCACCTGGTGCATCGGTCATCTGCTGGAAACGGCGCCACCGGATGCCTATGACGCCCGCTACAAGCGCTGGTCGCTGGACGACCTGCCCATCGTCCCTGAGCAGTGGAAGCTGCAGGTCAAGAAGACCACCGGCAGCCAGTTCAAGGCGGTCAAGCGCCTGCTCGGCGAGGCAAGTGAGCTGGTGATCGCCACCGATGCCGATCGCGAGGGCGAGATGATCGCCCGCGAGCTGGTGGAACATTGCCGCTATCGCGGGCCGATTCGCCGGCTGTGGCTGTCGGCGCTGGACGACGTCTCCATCCGCCGTGCCCTGGCCGCGCTCAAGCCCGGTGCCGAGACCTATGGGCTCTATCAGTCCGCCCTGGGGCGTTCGCGCGCCGACTGGCTGATCGGTATGAACATGAGCCGGCTGTTCACCCTGCTGGGGCGTCGCTCCGGCTACCAGGGCGTACTCTCGGTCGGGCGGGTGCAGACCCCGACCCTGCGCTTGGTGGTGGACCGCGACCGCGCCATCGCCGCCTTCGTGCCAATGCCTTTCTGGACCGTGGAAGCGACCCTGGAGGCCTCGGGCAGTCGCTTTCAGGCCCAATGGCAGCCGCCAGAGGACGTCTGTGACGACCAGGGGCGCTGCCTCAAGCCCGAGGTGGCCCAGGCCGCGGCGCGGGCCATCGAGGCGGCCGGGCAGGCGCGGCTGGTCAAGCTGAAGACCGAACGCATCCGCGAGGCGGCGCCCTTGCCCTTCGACCTGGGCACCCTGCAGGAGGTCTGCTCCAAGCGCCTCAACCTGGGCGCCCAGCAGACCCTGGACGTGACCCAGGCGCTCTATGAGAAGTACAAGCTGATCACCTATCCACGCAGCGACTGCGGCTACCTGCCGCTGTCCCAGCACCCCGAGGCGCCGGCGCTGCTGGCCGCCTTGCTGGGCGCCGACAACAGTCTCGCCCCCCTGCGCGATCACCTGGACGCCAGTCGCCGCTCGCGGGCCTGGAACGACGCCAAGGTCAGCGCTCACCACGGCATCATCCCGACCCTGGTGACCCGCGACCTGGGCCGCCTTAGCCCTCAGGAGCGCAACGTCTATGGCCTGATCCGCGCCCGCTATCTGGCGCAGTTCCTGCCGCAGCACGAGTTCGATCGCACCCAGGCCGACTTCGAGGCGGGCGGCGAACGCCTGCGCGCCACCGGCAAGCGGCTGGTGGAACCGGGCTGGCGGCGCGCCTTGCCCGAGTCGCTCACGCCGCCCAAGGGCCGTGAGGCCCCGCCGCCCCAGGCGCTGCCCGAGTTGCGCCAGGGGGAGTCCTATCCGGTGGTGGAGGTGCGCTGCCGGGATCAACTGACCCAGCCGCCCAAGCCCTTCACCGAGGGCGATCTGATCAAGGCGATGAAAAATGTCGCCAAGCTGGTGGAGGATCCGGCCCTCAAGCAGAAGCTCAAGGACACCACCGGCATCGGCACCGAGGCGACCCGTGCCAGCATCATCCAGGGCTTGCTGGACCGCGGCTATCTGGTCAAGCAGGGCAAGGCCCTGGCGGCGACGCTGGCGGCCTTCGGCCTGATCGACGCCGTGCCCCGGGCCATCGCCGATCCGGGGACCACGGCGCTCTGGGAGCAGGCACTGGATCGGGTGCAGGAAGGCGAATTGAGCCTCGCGGAATTCGTCACCAAGCAATCGGCCTGGATGGGCAAGCAGGTGGAGCGCTGCCTCGGCCTGACCCTGACCATCAGCGGTCCGCCACCCGCAGGAAAGGGCGCGCCCTGGAAGAAGAAGCGCCGTACGGGCGGGGCCAAGGCCAAGCCGGGTGGCGCACCAACGCGGGTGCGCAAGCCGAGGGTCAAGCCTGGCTGAGGGCGGCGTGAAGGCAGTGGAGCACGACGTCGGGCTGGGTCAGGACGTCGTGATTCCAGAAACGCAGGGTCTGGAAGCCTTGGGCCTGCAGCCAGGCATCACGCTCGCGATCAGTGGCGCTGCCTTGATGCTGGCCGCCGTCCAGCTCGATCACCAGACGCGCTTCCAGGCAGACGAAGTCGAGGATGTAGCGGCCATAGGGGTGCTGGCGGCGGAATTTGTGGCCCTGCAGACGCTTGCCGCGCAGGTGATACCAGAGTGCGCGCTCGGCATCGGTCTGGCCGCGGTGCAGGGCGCGGGCATGGGTGATGAGAGGCATGGGAATCCTTTCCCTGGGGGTTTGGGTGTCGGGTTTGCCCTCACCCCAGCCCTCTCCCGGAGGGAGAGGGGGTGGTACGGAGCGAGAGGTGATCTGGGGAGTATCGCCTGGAGCTTTGCGGTTGGCGAGGCTCTGGCACGAGGGTTTTGTGCTGGCGGGAATGGGGCGACCGCGGACCCTGAAGCTTTGACGATGGCCTTACCCTCACCCCAACCTCTCCGGATGGGAGAGGGAGCGCTACGGAGCGAAGAGAGGCTATGGGATAGCCGGTGCCCCAGGAAAATAATCAAGATGACTATTATCGTGTGCGCTAAGCCGCTTTGCAGCTTGCAGAGAAGCCGTCGCCGCTTCAAGCAGTCCTTCTTCCCTGAGGAGAGGGTGGGGGCGAGAGCACAAGGATCGAGCATCGCGAATCGCTATGGCAGTAACACCGAAACGAAATCGAGACTTTTGTCTGGGGGAAGCCCTTCACCACTCCAGGCCGCCCCCTCTCCCTGAGGGAGAGGGTTGGGGTGAGGGCGTCAGGATCAGGCGTCGTGAATCGCTATCGCAGTAACACCGAAACGACGCTGAGGCTCTTGTCTGGAGGGGGAAGCCTTTCACCACTCCAGACCGCCCCCTCGCCCTGAGGTGAGGGCGTCAGGATCGGGCCTCGTGAATCGCTATTGCAGTAATGCTGAAACGGCTCTTGTCTGGAGGGGGGAAGCCCTTCACCGCTCCAGACCGCCCCCTCTCCCCGGGGGAGAGGGTTGGGGTGAGGGCGCAAAGCCCCGTGCCCGCGTCTTATTTCTTCTCGAACGCCGCTGCCGCCGTGGCGTAGGCCGCTTCGTGATAGTCGAATTCGGCGGACTGTACCAGCAGGGTTTCCTCGTCCTCGGTGAAGGCGATCACCGGGCGATAGGAGAGGCCGTCGGCCTTGATTTCGGCTTCGTCGATGAGCTTGGAGAGATCGAAGGCGAAGTCACCGCAGATGGCCTTGGCCTGGGCGTCGGTGATGCCGTGCTTCTTCAGGGCATCGCGCAGCAGGGTGCTCCACTGGTATTGAAACTGGATACCCAGTTTGGCGTAGCTGGGACCGTAGTCGATTTCCATGAGTGTGTAACCGGGGCTTGGGAGGAGGGGGCGAACTCGCCACAGCGGCCAGCGAAATGACCGTTGTGAGCGCTGCCGGTGGCACTACGATGGCGTGCCCCAAAGCCCAGGCAAAGGGGTGCGGGCCGGACGGCCAAATCTAATGACCGAGAGGCCCGCACCCAGGGACGAGCGGTTATTCGTGGACGATGCGCGAGTGGTCGCGGGTGTCCTTCATGAAGACGTAGACCAGCAGCGAGCAGGCGATGCAGCCGGTCACGTACCAGTAGTAGCCGCTCTCCATGCCGATGCTCTTGAACCACAGCGCCAGGTATTCGGCGGTGCCGCCGAAGATGGACACGGTCAGGGCATAGGGCAGGCCGACGCCCAGGGCGCGGATCTCGGTGGGGAACAGCTCGGCCTTCACCACGGCGTTGATCGAGGTGTAGAAGCTGACGATCACCAGCGCCACCATGATCAGGCCGAAGGCGCCCCACCAGCTGGTGACGCTGCCCAGGGCGGTCAGGATCGGATAGGTGAACAGGGTGCCGAGCACGCCGAAGGCGATCAGTACCGGGCGCCGGCCGACGCGGTCGGAGAGGGCGCCAACGATGGGCTGCAACAGCATGAACAGGAACAGCGTCGCGGCCGAGATGGAGGTGGCGTCGGTCTTGCTCATGCCCACCGAGTTGACCAAGTACTTCTGCATGTAGGTGGTGTAGGTGTAGAAGGCCAGGGTGCCACCCATGGTCAGGCCGACCACGGTGAGGAATTCCTTGGGATGGCGCGCCAGGGTGCGCATCAGGGATTCCTTGGGCTTTTCGGCCTTCTTGAAGGAGCTGGTCTCTTCCATGCCGCGTCGCAGGTAGAGCGCGGTCACGGCGCAGGCGGCGCCGATCAGGAAGGGAATGCGCCAGCCCCAGCTTTCCAGCTGTTCGACGGTGAGGGTCTGCTGCAGCACGATCAGGGTGGCCAGGGCCAGCAGCTGGCCGGAGATCAGGGTGACGTACTGGAAACTGGAGTAGAAACCGCGGCTTTCCTTGGTCGCCATCTCGCTCAGGTAGGTGGCGGAGGTACCGTATTCACCGCCCACCGAGAGGCCCTGCAGCAGCCGCGCCAGCACCAGCATGATGGGCGCGGCGACACCGATGGTGGTGTAGCTGGGGGTGAGGGCGATGATCAGCGAGCCGGCGCACATCATGATCACCGAGACCATCAGCGCGGACTTGCGGCCGGCCTTGTCGGCGTAGAGGCCCATCAGCCAACCGCCGATAGGACGCATCAGGAAGCCCACGGCAAAGATGGCGGCGACGTTGAGCAACTGGGCGGTCTGGTCGCCCTTGGGAAAGAAGGCCTTGGCGAAATACAGCGAGAAGGCGGCGTAGACGTACCAGTCGTACCATTCGACCAGGTTGCCGACGGAGCCGCTGAAGATGGACTTGATGCGCTGCGAGGTGGTCTTGGGCGCGGTCTGGCCGGCCGCGAGGGTAGCGGTGCTATCCACAGGGTATTCCTCTCTTGTCGTTGTTATTAGGGCGCTCGGGGCGTCGACAGGAGAGGTTGCAGACGGCGTGCCAGATCGTGAAGCCGCGCCACTGCTGGCTTTCTGCTCGGTGAATAGGCGAAAGTCTGCCTGGACGGCCTGAGCAATGAGCGGATTTCCGCCTATGGCCGGTCAGTCATCCTCGGGACTGTCGCGGAAGTCGGCACGCACCAGGCCGTGACGCTGCATCTTCTCGTTGAGGGTACGCCGCGGCAATTGCAACTCGTCCATCACCGCCTTGATCTCGCCACCATGACGGGCCAGGGCGGCGCGCAGGCACTGGGCTTCGAAGGCTTCCAGCTGATCGGCCAGGGAATTGCCCTGGGCGGTCGGCGGCGCGCCCAGGCCGAGGACCTCGCGTTCGGCGGCGTTGGCCAGTTCGCGGACATTGCCCGGCCAGCCGTGACCCAGCAGCTGGGCCAGTCGCGCCGCGCCGGGCGGTGTGACCGGGCG
This sequence comes from Pseudomonas sp. PLB05, assembly GCF_021106615.1. Classification (NCBI taxonomy): domain Bacteria; kingdom Pseudomonadati; phylum Pseudomonadota; class Gammaproteobacteria; order Pseudomonadales; family Pseudomonadaceae; genus Pseudomonas; species Pseudomonas sp. PLB05. The sequence goes on along the minus strand of NZ_JAJOHO010000005.1, from coordinate 249,326 downwards.
CCCCAGGCGGGCGCCGGCCTCGGCGAGAAAGTGATCGAACAGCAGCGGGATGTCTTCGCGTCGCGCCCGCAGCGGCGGCAGCTGCAGCTCGGCGACATTGAGGCGATAGGCCAGGTCTTCGCGAAAGCGCCCGGCGCGCGCCTCTTCCAGCAGGTCCGGCTTGGTGGCGGCGACGATGCGCAGGTCCAGGGCGATGCTCTGGTTGGAGCCGAGACGCTCCAGGCGCTGCTCCTGCAACACCCGCAAGAGCTTGACCTGCTGCGCCAGGGGCATGCTCTCGATCTCGTCGAGAAACAGGGTGCCGCCGTTGGCGTATTCCAGCTTGCCGATGCGCCGGCCCTGGGCACCGGTGAAGGCACCGCTCTCGTGGCCGAACAATTCGCTCTCGAACAGCTGCTCGGGGATGGCCGCGCAGTTGAGGGCGACAAAGGCCTTGCCGGCCCGGGGACCGAAATCGTGCAGGCAACGGGCGACCAATTCCTTGCCGCTGCCGGTCTCGCCGCGCAAAAGCACGTTGACCGGGGTCGGCGCCAGATCGAGGATCTGCTGGCGCAGGCGGACGATGCCGGGCGAGACGCCGAGCAGCCGACGGGCGAGGGCGCTCTGGTCGTCGACCCGGCGGTGCAGCTGGCGGTTCTCCAGCACCAGCCGGCGCTTTTCCAGGGCGCGGCCGAGATCGCCGAGCAGCGCCTCGGGGCTGAAGGGCTTTTCCAGGAAATCGTAGGCGCCCTGACGCATGGCGCTGACCGCCAGGGCGACGTCGCCGTGGGCGGTGAGCAGGATCACCGGCAGGTCGGCATCCAGCGCCTGCAGCCGGCCCAGCAGGGCCAGACCGTCCATGCCGGGCATGCGCACGTCGCTGACCACCACGCCGGCGAAATCCGGGGTCACGGCCGCCAGGCAGTCCTCGGCGCGGGCGAACAGCCGCACCTGATGCCCCGACAGCTCCAGCCACTGGCGCACCGCTTCGCGGATGCTGGCTTCGTCGTCGACCAGATAGACCTGGGCTTGCATGGGGGCGTCCTCTCGCGGCCGGTGCGCGGTTACCTTGCCCGAACGGCACGGGGCGGTCGAGTCATCCGAAGGATGAACGTAGCGGGCAGCGGAACAGACCCGAGGGGTCCGCTCAGTGATTTCAGCTTGGGCCAGTGCGGCAAGCCGCAGGCGACTAGGGGGAGGGAGGCGCTTCTTGGCCGCAGGAGGCTACCGGCAGCCGAAGCCTGAAGACCGCGCCTTCGGTGTCGTTCGCGGCCGTCAGGCTGCCGCCCTGGGCCTGGACGATGGCCGAGGACACCGCCAGCCCCAGCCCCAGGCCTTCGCCGACCGGCTTGGTGGTAAAGAAGGGGTCGAACACCTGGTCGAGGTGCTCGGCGGCGATGCCGCCACCGTTGTCGGCCACCTCCAGCAACCAGCTGTGCCCCTGTTGCACGAGGCTGACCCGAACCTGCGGCTTCGGTCGTTCGGCCACGGCGTCCAGGGCATTGCGCAGCAGATTGACCAGCACCTGCTCCAGGCGGATGGGGTCGCCCAGCAGCCAGGCCGGGCGCGGCAGTTCCAAGTCCAATTCGACAGCCAGCTCGGCGCGCCGCGCCTCCAGCAACTCCAGCGCCTGATCCACCACCAGCGCCAGGTCGACCCGCTCGCGCAGGCCGGCCGGGGTCTTGCGGGCATAGGTCTTGAGGTGGGCAGTCAGGCCACTCATACGGGTGAGCAGGCCATCGAGGCGTTCCAGGGCGGCGCGGGCTTCATCCAGCCGGCCGTGGTCCAGCAGTAGCCGCAGACTGGCCAGGTGCATGCGCTGGGCGGTGAGCGGCTGGTTGAGTTCATGCACCAGCGCCGCCGACATCTGCCCCAGAGCGGCCAGCTTGGCGGCCTGCACCAGGCCATCCTGGGCGGTGCGCAACTCGGCGGTGCGGGCTTCCACCAGCTGCTCCAGCTCCAGTCGGCTGCGCAGGCGCAGGCGCTGCAGCCGCCGCCGCTGCACCAGTAGCAGGCCGGCGCAGACCAGCAGCAGCCAGGCGCAACCGGCGGCCAGGGCCGCGCCCAGGCTGCTGCCCTGCAGTTCCCGGGTTGGTCTGATCAGGTGCAGGGTCCAGCCTTCGCTGGGCAGCGGCAGGCTGTCCCAGAGGTAGTCGGAGCTGCCTTCGGGCGCCTCGATACGGGCCACCTGGCGCTGGTCGCCCAAGACCACCTGTTGGCTATGCAGCAGCGGTTGCAGGGTGCGTCTGTCGTACTGCCGGGTGGTGGCCAGTTCGGCGCGTTCGGCGGGCGTCAGCTCGCGCAGCAGGCGATAGCGCCAGGCCGGCCGGTTGGCGGCAAAGACCACGCCGCGGGCATCGCTCACCAGCAAGACCTCGGGGTGCTCGCCCCAGCGCGCCTCGATGGCGGGAAATTCCAGCTTGACCACCACGGCGCCGAGAAAGCGGCCCTGGGCGTCCAGTACCGCATGGGAGAGGAAGTAGCCGGGAATGCCGGTGGTGACGCCCACGGCATAGAAGCGGCCGCTGCCGCCCGCGAGGGTCTCGCGGAAATAGGGCCGGAAGCCGTAATTATGGCCGACGTAGCTGGTGGGCAGCCGCCAGTTGCTGGCGCCGATGGCCAGGCCGCTGCGATCCAGCACCTCCAGGGTCGACGACTGGGCAGCGGCATTGAGTCGTTCCAGCTTGAGATTGAGGCGCTCGGTGGCGGCGGCATCGGGTGGCGTGGTGAGGGCGGCGATCAGCTCGGGATCCTGGGCCAGCACCGCGGGCAGGGCGCGAAAGCGATCGATCAGGGTCTGCAGGCTGCTGGCATGCAGGCGCAACTGTTCCTGGCCGAGCAGGCTGGCCTCGGCCAGGGTCGCCCGTTCGGCGCGCTGCCAGGCCAGCACGCTGACCAGCAGACCGCCGAGCAGGGCGAGCAACAGGACCGGCAACAGGCGCAGGGCAGGGGGCATGGCGGGAGACCGTGGCAGGAGTGGCCGGACGATAGCATGGCTGCGTGGGGGCAGTTCAGGCCGAGGCAGCGGTGCGCGTGGCGATCTGCTCGTGCTGGAAATGGCAGGTGAAGCAGCTGCCCTCGCCGGGCACGCTGTGGATGTCCAGGCCGCCGCGGTGGCGGATCAGCACGTGCTTGACGATGGCCAGGCCCAGCCCGGTGCCACCGGTGCTGGACGCACGGCTGGCGTCGATGCGATAGAAGCGTTCGGTCAGGCGCGGCAGGTGGCGGGCATCGATACCGGGCCCGGTGTCCTGCACGGCGACATGGGCCCCCTCGGCGTCCTGCCAGGCGCGGACCCGCACCTCGCCGCCCTCGGGGCTGTACTTGACCGCGTTGAACACCAGGTTGGAAAAGCAGCTGCGCAGTTCCGTCTCGCTACCCAGCAGCGCCAGGCCCGGTGCGCATTCCAGGCTCAGGCGGTGGCCGATGGCGCCGGACAGGGCGCGGCCGTCCTGCAGGATGGAGGCGAGCAGCGACTCCAGGGCTACCGGGCGGTTGTCGGCGGGATAGTCGGTGGCTTCCAGGCGCGCCAGCAGCAGCAGGTCGTCGATGGTGTGCTGCATCCGGCCGGCCTGCTGCTGCATCTGTCCCAACGCCCGGCGCCAGCGCGGGGTGGCGTGCTCGGCGTTGTCCAGCAGGGTTTCCAGGTAGCCGGTGATCACCGTCAGCGGGGTGCGCAGCTCATGGGAGACGTTGGCGACGAAATCCTTGCGCATCTGTTCCAGCTGGTGGATGCGAGTCACGTCACGCACCAGCAGCAGGCGATCACCCTCGCCGAAGCGGGTGATCAGGATGTGCAGGTACTGGTCGTCGTTGAGCGGCGAGGCCAGTTCCAGCGGCTCGCCATAGTCGCCGCCGAGAAAGTAATCGGAAAAGCGCGGATGGCGCACCAGGTTGGTGATGGGCTGGCCGAGATCCTGGGGCTGGCGCAGACCCAGCAGGGTTTCCGCGGCGCGGTTCCACCATTCCAGGTTGCCATAGCGATCCACCAGGATGATGGCATCGCGCAGGGCCTCGGTGGAGGCCTGGGCGCGGCCGATGACGGCGAGCAATTCTTCACGCTGGCGCTGCTCGTGGCGTTGCCGGCGATAGAGCCGATCCAGGACGTCGCCCCACAGACCTTCGGCTTCGGGTGGCGCGCCTGGCGCCTCGCTCAGCAGCCAGGCATGCAAGCGCAGCAGGTGTTTCAGGGTGACCGCCAGATAGACCGCCAGTCCCAGGGCCACCGCCAGGCCGACATGGCCGAAGGGCCAGCCGGCCAGGGCGCAGCCGCCGACCACGATCGACAGCTGGGTGGCCAGACGGGAGCGCCAGTTGATGTTCACGGCGGCGGTGATCCCGCGTCAGAGTTTGGTGGAAAAGCGATACCCGGTGCCGCGCACCGTCTGTACCAGGTTCTCGTAGGTCTCGCCCAGGGCCTTGCGCAGACGACGGATATGCACGTCCACGGTGCGCTCCTCGACATAGACGTTGCCGCCCCAGACCTGGTCGAGCAACTGACCGCGGGTGTAGGCGCGCTCCTGGTGGGTCATGAAGAACTGCAGCAGGCGATACTCGGTAGGCCCCATCTCGGCGGGCGCGCCGTCGATGGTCACTCGGTGGCTGATCGGATCCAGGATCAGGCCGTTGACCTCCAGCGGACCATCGTTCTCCAGGTGGCCGGTACGGCGCAGCACGGCTTTCAGCCGAGCCACCAGCTCGCGGGGCGAGAAGGGCTTGGTGATGTAGTCGTCGGCACCGGTCTCCAGGCCCTGGACCTTGTTGTCCTCGTCGCCCTTGGCGGTGAGCATGATGATGGGAATGGCGTCGGTCAGCTCGTCGCGCTTGAGGCGCCGAGCCAGCTCCAGGCCGGAGGTGCCGGGCAGCATCCAGTCGAGCAGGATGAGATCGGGCTTGCGATCGACGATCAGGGCGTGGGCGTCCTTGCTGTTGTCCGCCTCCAGGCATTCATAGCCCGCCATTTCCAGGGCCACGGCGATCATTTCGCGAATGGGGGCCTCATCGTCGACGATCAGGATGGATTTACCCGTCATGGAGCGCTCTGCCTCTCGAGTCCTTGCAATGTGCCGTGCATTAGATAGCGCCAATATTGCAGCTATGTGACAAGGCTGTCATATCTAACTTTTATCCCACAATATGGGATGAAGTATCACATATTGAGATTTGCCACAGAGGCTTCTAGAGTGAAGGCCATGAACGACAACAATTCCAACAAGGGCGAAGCGCCCAGCGGGGCCCAGGCACTGTTTCGCGGCCTGGCGGTGCTCGAAGCCGTGGCCGCCGGGGCCGACAACCTGGCCCAGGTCGGCGCCGCCATTGGCTGCACCCGCAGCACCACCCATCGCCTGGTGGCCGCCCTGACCCAGGCCGGCTACCTGCGCAGCGATAGCGGGCGGTTGATCCTGGGCAGCCACCTCATCGCCCTCGGCTACCAGGCCCGCGAACAGCTGCCGCTGACCGGCGTGGCCCGGCCCCATCTGCAACGCCTGGCCCAGCACTGCGGCGACACCGTGCACCTCGGCGTGCGCGAAGGCGGCGATGTCCTCTATCTGGATAAGCTGCCGGGCAGCCGTGGCCTGGAGATGAGATCCCGCGTTGGGCTGCGCATGCCGCTGGCGCTGACCGGGGTCGGCAAGGCGCTGATGCTGGATCTCGCCGAAGTCGAGTGGGAAGCCCTCTATGGCGAAGGCGTGGCCCGGCGTAGCGGCCAGCCCGGCCTGCGCGAGGACTTCCTGCCCTGGGCCGACTATTGCGCGCGGCTGCGCCGCCATGCCGCCGAAGGCTACGCCCTGGATCTGGAAGAGAACGAACTGGGCATCCGCTGCGTGGCCGCGCCCATCCGTGGCGCCGACGGCGCCATCGTCGCGGCCCTGAGCGTCGCCAGTGCCATCCCCTATATGCCCGAGGCGCGGCTGCACGAGTTGCAGCCCGAGGTCACTGCCTGCGCCCGGGCCATTTCCCGCGAACTCGGCTGGAGCCCTGCATGACCGCCACCCCGCACCTCATCGGCCTCGACTGGGGCACCTCGTCCCTGCGGGCCCAGCTGTTCGACGCCCAGGGCGCCGTGCTGGAAACCCGCAGTCGCCCCTGGGGCATCATGCATGTGCCGGAGGGCGACTTCGCCGCGGCCTATCGCACCCTGGTGGGCGACTGGCGCGAGGCCCAGCCGGACCTGCCCGCCATCGCCTGCGGCATGGTCGGCAGCCGCGGTGGCTGGCGCGAGGTGCCCTATGCCGATTGCCCCGCCGACGTCCACAGCCTGGCTGCCGGTCTGCTGCGCCTGGACAGCGGCTGCGGCGAGCTCCATCTGGTCCCCGGCGTGATGCAGCGCGGCGCCTTGCCCAACGTGCTGCGTGGCGAGGAAACCCAGGTGTTCGGCGCCCTCGAACTGGAGCCGGACCTGGCCGAGGAGGCCCTGCTGGTGCTGCCCGGCACCCACAGCAAGTGGGTGCGGGTGCGTGACGGTCGCCTCACCGATTTCGCCACCTACATGACCGGCGAGCTGTTCGCCGTCCTGCGCGAACATTCCATCCTGGGGCGTCCGGCCACCGAGGCCGGTCCCGAGGCCAGTGCCGAGGCCTTCCGCCTGGGCCTGGTCACCGCCCGCGACGCCGGGGCCGAGGGCCTGTTCGGCCGCCTCTTCACCGCCCGCAGCCGGGTGCTGGCCGGCGAGCTGGGCGCGGCGCACAGCCTCGACTACCTGTCCGGCCTGCTGATCGGCGAAGAGCTGCGCAGCCAGGTCGCCGCCCTCAAGGGCGCCCCCTGCCCACCCCTGGTGCTGATCGGCGACGCGGCGCTCTGCCAGCGCTATCGCGACGCCCTGGCACTGTTCGACATCCACCAGGTCCGCCTGCTGGAGCAGGCCACCCGGGCCGGGCTCTGGCGCCTGGCCCAGGCCGCCGGCCTGCTCCCCACCTCTGGAGGCTCCCATGCTTGATACCTACCTCAAGGACCTGCCGCTGATCGCCATCCTGCGCGGCGTCACCCCGGACGAGATCGTCCCGGTCGGTCGTGCCCTGTACGACGCCGGCTTTCGCGTCATCGAGATCCCGCTCAACTCGCCGCAGCCCTTCGAGAGCATCCGCCGGCTGACCGCGGAGCTGGATGAAAGCTGCCTGATCGGCGCCGGCACCGTGCTCACCGAGGCCCAGGTGGCCGAGGTGGACGCCGCGGGCGGCCGGCTGATCGTCTCGCCCAACGCCAACCTGGCGGTGATCCGCGCCAGCAAGGCCGCTGGCCTGGTCAGCGCCCCGGGCGTGGCCACTCCGTCGGAAGGCTTCGCCGCCCTCGACGCCGGGGCCGACAGCCTCAAGCTGTTTCCCGCCGAGCAACTCGGCCCGGCGGTGGTCAAGGCCTGGCGCGCGGTCTTCCCCAAGGCTCTGGCGCTCCTGCCGGTGGGTGGCATCACCCCGGACAACATGGGCCCCTACGTGGCGGCCGGCGCCAACGGCTTCGGCCTCGGCTCGGCGCTATACAAGCCGGGCCTGAGCGCCGCCCAGGTCAGCGCCAATGCCCAGGCCTTCGCGGCGGGATGGCAAGTAGCCAAAGGTTCCTGATTATCGCGGCCATGGCGGTTCGCCGCTGCGACCGCTCCTACGGATACCCCAGTAGGAGCGGCCCATGGCCGCGATCCCCTCGATCCAACAATTAAAATCGAGATGTGCACACCATGAAAATCACCAAACTCACCACCTATGTCGTTCCGCCGCGCTGGTGCTTTCTCAAGATCGAGACCGACGAGGGCATCCACGGCTGGGGCGAACCCGTGCTGGAAGGGCGCGCCCACAGCGTGGCGGCGGCGGTCGAGGAGCTGGCCGACTATCTGATCGGCAAGGACCCGCGCAACATCGAAGACCATTGGACGGTGCTCTACCGTGGCGGCTTCTATCGCGGCGGCGGCATCCACATGAGCGCCCTGGCCGGCATCGACCAGGCCCTGTGGGACATCAAGGGCAAGGCCCTGGGCGTACCGGTGCACGAGCTGCTCGGCGGCCAGGTGCGCGACAGCATCCGCGTCTATTCCTGGATCGGCGGTGATCGCCCGGCGGAGACCGCGGCCCAGGCCCTGGAGCGCCAGGCCAAGGGCTTCACTGCGATCAAGATGAATGCCAGCGAAGAGATGCAATTCGTCGACACCTACGACAAGGTCGACCAGGTGATCGCCAACGTCGCCGCCATTCGCGACGCCTGTGGTCCGCACTTCGGCATCGGCGTGGACTTCCATGGCCGGGTGCACAAGCCCATGGCCAAGGTGCTGGTGAAGGAACTGGAGCAGTTCCGCTTGATGTTCATCGAGGAGCCGGTGCTCAGCGAGCACCATGAGGCGCTCAAGGAAATCGCCCTGATGAGCAACACGCCCATCGCCCTGGGCGAGCGGCTGTACTCGCGCTGGGACTTCAAGCGCATCCTCCAGGAAGGCTACGTCGACATCCTGCAGCCCGATCCGTCCCACGCTGGTGGCATCACCGAAACACGCAAGATCGCCAACATGGCCGAGGCCTATGACGTGGCCATCGCCCTGCATTGCCCGCTCGGCCCCGTCGCCCTGGCGGTCAACCTGCAGCTGGACGCCAACTGCTACAACGCCTTCGTCCAGGAGCAGAGCCTGGGCATCCACTACAACCAGGGCAACGACCTGCTGGACTACATCAAGAATCCCGAGGTGTTCGACTACGCGGATGGCCACGTGAAGATTCCCCAGGGGCCGGGGCTTGGCGTCGAGGTCAACGAGGAATTCGTCAAGGAACAGGCCGCCATTGGCCATCGCTGGCGCAACCCGATCTGGCGGCACAAGGACGGCAGTTTCGCGGAGTGGTAAGGGACGCCCTCACCCCAGCCCTCTCCCCAAGGGAGAGGGGGCAAGAGCGGGAGCTCCGGCCCCGACGCTCGCACTGACCGTCCCCTCTCCCTCTGGGAGAGGGCCAGAGTGAGGGAAAAGCAACGCCACTGTTAATGGCCAGACACACAGCTGCTCCCTCACCCCAACCCTCTCCCAAGGGGAGAGGGGGCAAGAGCGGAAGCACCTGCCTCGACTACCGCACCGACCATCCCCTCTCCCTCTGGGAGAGGGCCAGGGTGAGGGCCGCTCCAACGCCCTGACCCCCAGACATCGACAACGCTCGCCACAACGTCAATTACAGGACCCGAGCCATGCCAACCCCTACCCAGGCCTCCCCGGCGGCAGCTACGTCCGCGCCGACCCTGGCCAAGCCCAGCCGGGCGCGCTTCTTCATCATGACGCTGCTGTTCGTCACCGTGGTGATCAACTACCTCGACCGCAGCAACCTCTCCATCGCTGCCCCGCACCTGGCCCAGGATCTGGGCATCGAGCCGGTGCACATGGGCCTGATCCTCTCGGCCTTCGGCTGGACCTACGCCGCCATGCAGATCCCCGGCGGCTGGCTGGTGGACAAGGTCGCCCCGCGCATCCTCTATCCGGTGGCCATCGCGCTCTGGTCGCTGGCCACCATCGGCCTGGGTTTCGTCGGCAGTTTCATCGGCCTGATCATCCTGCGGCTCGCCGTGGGCGCCTTGGAGGCACCGGCCTATCCGATCAACAACCGGGTGGTCACCACCTGGTTTCCCGAGCGTGAGCGGGCCACCGCCATTGGCTTCTACACCTCCGGCCAGTTTGTCGGCCTGGCCTTTCTCACCCCGGTGCTGATCTACCTGCAGCAGACCTTTGGCTGGCACATGGTCTTTGTCGTCACTGGCGGCGTTGGCATCCTCTGGGCGGCCGTCTGGTACCTCGTCTATCGCGAGCCCAAGGATTTCCGCGGCGCCAACGCCGCCGAGGTCGCGCTGATCCAGGAAGGTGGCGGTCTGGTCGATCTGGAGCAGAAGAATCGCAGCCGCGCCGCCTTCCAGTGGCGTGACCTCTGGAGCGTGCTCAACAAGCGCAAGCTCTGGGGCATCTACATCGGGCAGTTCTGCCTCAACTCCACCCTCTGGTTCTTCCTTACCTGGTTCCCCACCTACCTGGTGAAATACCGCGGCATGGACTTCATCAAGGCCGGCTTCCTTGCCTCGCTGCCGTTCCTGGCCGCCTTCCTCGGCGTGATCTGCTCGGGCCTGCTGTCGGACTGGCTGGTCCGCCGCGGCGCCTCCGTGGGCCTGGCGCGCAAGCTGCCGATCATTGGCGGCCTCTTGATCTCCACCAGCATCGTCGGCGCCAACTTCGTCGACTCCCCGGCGCTGATCATCGCCTGCCTGGCGCTGGCCTTCTTTGGCAACGGCCTGGCCTCCATCACCTGGTCGATGGTCTCGGCCATGGCGCCGGAGCGGCTGATCGGCCTCACCGGCGGCATGTTCAACTTCATCGGCAACCTCTCGGCCATCTGCGTGCCCATCGTCATCGGCTTCCTGGTCAAGGACGGCAGCTTCGCCCCGGCCATCGCCTTCATCGGCGTGACCGCACTGATCGGTGCCCTCTGCTATGGCCTGGTGGTGGGCAAGGTGGAACGTCTGCCCGAATAACGGCGACTAAGGAAGCACCGCGTGCCTGTCCCGGTACGCGGTGCTCTGCCACCGGCCTTGCCGGACCCATAACGACAACAAAGGAGTCTCCCCATGCCGCTCGCCCGTCGCACCTTTCTCGGCGTGTCCCTGGCCGCTTCGGCCGGTCTGGTCGCCAGTCGCGCCCTCGCCGACGACAAGTTCGGTCTCACCCGTAACTGGGAGGGCAAGCCGCCCATCGTCATGCCCGATCCCGCCTGGGAGATCCATGACCAGGCCTTCAAGGGCCGGCTGGGCAACGCCTTCGTCGAGCGCCTCTGGTCCGGTGGTCTCTGGACCGAGGGCCCGGTGTGGATGGCCGACTGGCGCTGCCTGCTGTTCAGCGACATCCCCAATGCCCGGGTGATGCGCTGGAGCGCCGACGACGGTCACGTCAGCGTCTATGACGACCAGTCCCACAACGCCAACGGCCACACCCGTGACCGCGAGGGTCGGCTGATCAGCTGCGAGCACGACAGCCGCCGCGTCACCCGCCGCGAGTTGAACGGCAGCACCACGGTGCTGCTCGACCGCTTCGACGGCAAACCGCTGAATGCGCCCAATGACGTAGTGGTCGGAGCCGATGGTGCCATCTGGTTCACCGATCCGGGCTACGGCATCCTCGGCGCCTACGAAGGCCACAAGGCCGAATTCGAGCTGCCCACCAACGTCTATCGCATCGACCCCCAGGGCAAGGCCACGGTGGCGGTGGGCGACTTTGGCCGGCCCAACGGCCTGGCCTTCGCCCCCGATGGCAAGCGCCTTTACATCAGCGACACCGCTGGCGGCGGCAATCCCGGCAAGCCCAACCACCTGCGTGCCTTCACGCTGAAGGACGACGGTACTCTGGGCGGTGGCGAGGTGCTGATCGATGCCAAGGACCAGGGCGTGATCGACGGCTTCCGCGTCGACAGCGACGGCAACCTCTGGTGCAGCTGGGCCGGCTCGGCCGAGCAGAACAGCGTGCGGGTCTTCAATCCGAGCGGCCAGCCGCTGGCCACCCTGCACCTGCCGGAAACCGTCTCCAACGTCGAATTCGGCGGCCTCAAGGGCAATCGCCTGTTCATCACCGGCGGCGGTTCGCTCTATGCCACCTATGTGAACGCCCAGCCGGCGCGGCTCTGGTAAGGGCCTCTCATCGGCCGAACCAAGGGTCGTTAGACGGGTCTGTAACAAGCGGATACGGAACGACCCGCGACAACAAGATCGCCCACAAGGCGAGCGAGGAGCCTCAGTCATGAGCAACACCACTACCAACGCCGACGGTCACGTCACCGAAAAGGCCCAGCCCAAGGCGATCTTCGCCTGCCTGATGGCCGCCCTGGCCGGTCTGATGTTCGGCCTCGACATCGGCGTCATTTCCGGCGCCACCAAATTCATCCAGCAGGAATTCCAGATCTCCGATCAGGTGATCGAGTGGATCGTCTCCAGCATGATGGCCGGTGCTGCCCTGGGCGCTCTGGGCGCGGGTTCGCTGTCGGCCAAGCTGGGTCGCAAGAAATCGCTGATGCTGGGCGCCATCCTGTTCGTGATCGGCTCGATCCTCTGTGGCCTGGCCACTTCGCCGACCATGCTGATCTTTGCCCGCTTCCTGCTCGGCCTGGCCATCGGCATCGCGTCCTTCACCGCGCCGCTGTACCTGGCCGAGGTCGCTCCGGAAAACATCCGCGGCTCGATGATCTCGCTGTACCAGCTGATGATCACCGCCGGCATCCTGCTCGCCTTCCTCTCCAACACCGCCTTCAGCTACTACGAAGCCTGGCGCTGGATGCTCGGCATCATCGCCATTCCCGGGGTGCTGTTCCTGATCGGCGTCTTCGCCCTGCCCGACAGCCCGCGCTGGCTGATCATGGCGGGTCGCCGCGAGGAAGCGATCAAGGTCCTGCACCGGCTGCGCGGTGACGAAAAGGTCATCCAGCAGGAGGTCGCCGAGATCGAAGAGCAGCTCAAGGTCCCGCAAAAGGGCTGGTCGCTGTTCAAGGAGAATGCCAACTTCCGCCGCTCGGTGGGCCTGGGCGTGCTCCTGCAGGTGGTGCAGCAGTTCACCGGCATGAACGTGGTCATGTACTACGCGCCGCGCATCTTCGAAGGCATGGGCTACGACACCGCCGCCCAGATGTGGTTTACCGCCGCGGTGGGTCTGACCAACGTGCTGGCCACCTTCATCGCCATCTTCCTGGTCGACAAGTGGGGCCGCAAACCCATCCTCTATACCGGCTTCGTGGTCATGGCGGTGGGCCTGGGCGTGGTCGGCACCATGCTCGGCATGGGCAACCTGAGCCACGGCCAGCAGACCTTTACCGTGGTCATGCTGCTGATCTTCATCGTCGGCTTCGCCATGTCGGCCGGTCCGCTGATCTGGACCCTCTGCTCGGAAGTGCAGCCGCTCAAGGGCCGCGACTTCGGCATCGGCTGCTCCACCTTCACCAACTGGATCGCCAACATGATCGTCGGCGCCACCTTCCTGACCATGCTGGGCACCCTGGGTCAGGGCACCACCTTCTGGATCTATGCCGGTCTGAACGTGGTGTTCATCTTCCTGGTGTTCCTGCTGGTGCCGGAGACCAAGGGTGTCACCCTGGAGCGCATCGAGCGCAATCTGATGCAGGGCAAGCGCCTGCGCGACCTCGGTCAATAGGATCGAGCGCACAAGAAAACGCCCGGCGATGCCGGGCGTTTTTCATTAACGATCCCAGTGTTTGTGTCTGTGCTTGGCGTGCTTCCAGCCCTTGCCGGGATGGTCGCGGTAGCCGCGATAGCCACGCTCGTCGCGACCGCTGTCGCCCAGATTGTTGCCCAAGGCACTGCCGGCACCGCCACCCAGGGCTGCGCCCACCAGGCCACCGGTGCTGCCACCGACTCTATTGCCGATCACGTTGCCGCCCGCGGCGCCCAGGCCACCGCCGATGGCGGCCTCGGTGCGATTGCGCCGGTCCGCGCCCAGTACGCCACCTGCTGCACCACCCACGCCGGCACCGATGGCCGCACCGGTACTGCCGCCGACCTGCTGGCCGACCAGGGTACCGAGTACGCCACCCACGGCGCCGCCGAGTCCGGCTTCGGTATTGCCCGCATAGGCCGGGGCAACGCCCGCCAGGGCAAGCAACAAGAACAGGGCTGAAGGTTTCATGGAGTCCACTCCGTGGTAGAGACGAGCCGATCCTCGGCAAAAATCGCTGCCCTGGCAAGTACCGAACGGTCGTTTGAATGGTAAAGGTTGTCTTTACCCATTCCTTTGATTTCCTTGAACAAACCTATACGGGAATAAGGGGTCTTGTCCCTCTGGTCGCGTCTGGAGCGGGGGTCTGCAGGCCGGCGCGGGCTGGTCTAGACTCAAGTCGACCGCGCTGCCAAGGGGACTTCATGATCCACGCTCGTCTGTTGTCTGGCTGTCTCCTGCTCCTTGCCAGTGTCAGCGCCTCGGCCTGGGAATACACCCTCATCGCTCCCGACAAGCCGGTGCAGTACTGGAGCATCAGCAGCGATCGCCTGGGTCTGCGCGATGGCCTGGCCTTTACCGTCGGCATGCACCGCCTGAGTGGCGGGCGCCAGGAGGGCTCGGTGCTGATCGAGATCGATACCGGCGCTATGCAGCTCACCGTGGTGGCGACCCGTGGCATGAACGTCTTGCGCGCCCAGGCCGGCACCCTGCGACTGGGCTGGGATTCTCCGGTACGCGAGGTGGTCAATCCGGCCTTCGTCAATCTGGAAAGCCGTAACGGGCTAGGCTGGCTGGAAGGCTTCAACGAATTGGTGGCCCGCGCCGGCTTCGAGTGGGTCGGTCACCCGGGAATGGACCGGGGACAGCTGCTGACCCTGCATGGACGGGCCAGTTATCTGCCGGCCAGCCAGGTGGTGCTGACCATCGACGAACAGCCGCCGCACCGCATCAGCCTCAAGGGCGTGCTGCACGAAGAGGCCTTCAAGCAGGCCAACTTTCGCATCGACACCGAACTGGTCACCCACGCCGGGGCCACCGGCTTCACGCTGCACGACCGCCTGACCAACCAGGGGGCGCATACCGCCGAGTACCAGGTGCTCTATCACAGCAACTTCGGTCCGCCGCTGCTCGGCCAGGGCTCACGGTTCGCCGCTCCGGTGCGGGAGGTGTCACCCTTCGATGCGCGGGCGCGTCAGGAACTGGGCGAATGGCAGACCTATCGCGCACCCACGCCGGGCTATGGCGAGACGGTCTACAACCTCTACCCCTGGGGCGACGACCAGGGGCATAGCCTGGCGGTACTGCACGATCACAGTGCCCACCAAGGGGTGGCGCTGGCCTTCAATGTGCGGGAATTGCCGGTCTTCACCCTGTGGAAGCACACCGATGCCAAGGCCCCGGGCTATGTCACCGGCCTGGAGCCGGGCACCAGCTTTTCCTACAACCGCAGCCAGCAGCGGGCCCTGGGGCTGGTGCCGCGCATCGAGGCGGGCGGCACGCGCGACTTCACCCTCGACTATCGGTTGCTGGCCACCGCCGCCGAGGTCCGGCAGGCGCTGGAGCAGGTCGAAGGCATCCGCCACGGCCGACCGACCAAGGTGCGCGAGGCGCCGCTGGCCCAAGAGCCTTAGTGGCCTGGCGAGGCCGCGCTAGCGCCGCGCGGGCAACGGGCGGGTGCGACCGCTACCGTCGATGGCGACGAAGACGAACACCGCCTCGGTGACCTTGCTCCACTCGCTGGACAGCGGATCGTCGCTCCAGACCTCGATGAGGATCTGGATGGAGCTACGGCCCACTTCCAGCGTGTTGGTATAGAAGGAGAGCTGTGCGCCCACGGGCACCGGCGTCATGAAGGCCATGCGGTCGATGGCCACCGTGGCCACCCGACCAGCGGCCAGACGACTGGCCATGGCACTGCCGGCCAGGTCCATCTGGGCCACCAGCCAGCCGCCGTAGATGTCGCCGAAGCCGTTGGTCTCGCGGGGCAGAGCGGTGATCTGCATGGCCAGGTCGCCCTGGGGGATGGGATCTTCTTGTTCGAGCTCTTCGATCATGACAGGGCCCTCGGGAGCCCGGATAGGTAGGTAACGTTCAGCATCTGCACGCAAGAATGCTGCCAATCTCTCTGGGGAGATCGTTAGGGGGCTACAGTATAACGCCTGGGGCAGGGCGGCTCGACCGCTTTTGCACCAGGATGGAACAGGCATAGCTCGGCAGATGAGCCCTGAATGGGCACTGAATGAATAGCGGAAATTCCTTGCGGATTTGCTATCGTGGAGACCGTGCACGGCCAGGCAATCCAGAGGGTCGTGCACGTCCGATGATCAGGTAATGATCGGTAGACCTGCTGCTGCCGTGCTCCACAAGAGCGCAGGCGGCGCGGTGCAGGTCCGGCGCCCATCCGGCGACCCGCCCGATCCCTGCCAGCCGCCCCAGGCGGACGGTCACTCGGGGCCGCGTCTTGTCCGCTACACCCGGAGGGATGCCAGAGGCCGAATTTCCTTTGCGCTCCTCTCTTGTCCGGGATCCTCGATGAAACTGCAATCCGCCTCCGCGCCGCTCACGTCGCGCCCTCTGGGCCGCAACGACTACAAGACCCTCTCGCTGTCCGCTCTCGGCGGCGCGCTGGAGTTCTACGACTTCGTCATCTTCGTCTTCTTCGCCGCGGTGGTGGGGAAGCTGTTCTTTCCCGCCGACATGCCCGAATGGCTGCGGCAGATGCAGACCTTCGGCATCTTCGCCGCCGGCTACCTGGCCCGCCCGCTGGGCGGCATCATCATGGCCCACTTCGGCGACCTGCTCGGACGCAAGAAGATGTTCACCCTGAGCATCTTCATGATGGCGCTGCCGACCCTTGGCATGGGCCTGATGCCCACCTACGCCCAGATCGGCGTGGCCGCTCCCATCCTGCTGCTGGTGCTGCGCATAATCCAGGGCGCGGCCATCGGCGGCGAGGTGCCCGGTGCCTGGGTGTTCGTCTCCGAACACGTGCCCGGCAAGCACGTCGGCTATGCCTGCGGCACCCTGACCGCCGGTCTCACCTTCGGCATCCTGCTCGGCTCGCTGATGGCGACCCTGATCAACACCGTCTTCACCCCCGTGGAGGTGGCCGACTACGCCTGGCGCTTCCCCTTCCTGATCGGCGGGGTCTTCGGCCTGTTCTCGGTCTATCTGCGCCGCTGGCTGCACGAGACGCCGGTGTTCGCCGAGCTGGCGATCCACAAGTCGCTGGCCGAGGAAGTGCCGCTCAAGGCGGTGCTGCGTGACCACCGCAGCAGCGTGGTGCTGTCCATGCTGCTGACCTGGATGCTCACCGCCGGCATCGTGGTGGTCATCCTCATGACCCCGACCCTGCTGCAGACCCAGTACGGCTTCTCCGCCGCCCTGGCGCTCAAGGCCAACAGCCTGGCCATCGTCTTCCTGACCCTGGGCTGCATCGTCTCCGGTGCCCTGTCCGATCGCTTCGGCAGCGGTCCGGTGTTCATCGTCGGCGGCCTGATCCTGGCGGTGGCCAGCTGGGCGCTCTATGCCGGTCTGAAGATCCACCCGGAGTGGCTATTCCCGCTCTATGCCCTGGCCGGTGCAGCGGTCGGCGTCATCGGCGGCGTGCCGCGAGTGATGGTGCTGGCCTTCCCGCCCAAGGTGCGCTTCTCGGGCCTGTCCTTCTCCTACAACGTGGCCTACGCCATCTTTGGCGGCCTGACCCCCATGGTCGTCACCCTGATGCTCAAGCAGCATCCGCTGGGCCCGGCCTGGTACGTCATGGGGCTGGCCCTGCTGGGCGTGGGCATCGGCTGCTACCTGCTCAGCCGCGAGCGCCGCGCCGCCGCCTTGGCGCCCGCCTGACCCCGGCCGTTCACGCCACCTGCACCGGCGGCGTGAACGGGTTCGCCAGGACGACCCGCCAGGGCGACCTCGGCATGGCCAAAAACGCCATCCCCACAGACGCCACGCTTCGCGAGGACTAGGCTCGAACCGCTACGGCTTGTTTGAAAAGTCGCCGAGCGAAGGTGAGGCAAGGAAAAAATCGGCGAGGAAGCGGAGTTTACGACCGGTAAATGAGCATTCCGAGCTGATTTTTGACGCCGCATCGCCGAGGCGCAGGCACTTTTCCGACAACGCCCAGAGCCAGTCCAACAAAAATAGCGAGGTGCAACATGTCCGGTAATCGTGGCGTCGTCTATCTGGGCGCGGGCAAGGTCGAGGTGCAGACCATCCCCTATCCGAAGATGGAAACCCCGCAGGGCAAGCGTATCGACCACGGCGTGATCCTGCGCGTGGTGTCCACCAACATCTGTGGTTCCGACCAGCACATGGTGCGTGGCCGGACCACTGCCCCCGAAGGCCTGGTGCTCGGCCACGAGATCACCGGTGAGGTCATCGAAGCGGGCCGCGACGTCGAGACCCTCAAGGTCGGCGACCTGGTCTCGGTGCCCTTCAACGTCGCCTGCGGTCGCTGCCGCACCTGCAAGGAGCAGGACACCGGGGTCTGCCTGACCGTCAACCCCTCGCGTGCCGGCGGTGCCTACGGCTACGTCGACATGGGCGGCTGGGTCGGTGGCCAGGCCGAATACGTGCTGGTCCCCTATGCCGACTTCAACCTGCTCAAGCTGCCGAATCGCGACGCGGCCATGGAAAAGATCCGTGACCTGACCTGCCTGTCCGACATCCTGCCCACCGGCTACCACGGCGCCGTCACCGCCGGCGTCGGTCCGGGCACCAGCGTCTATGTAGCGGGTGCCGGTCCGGTCGGCCTCGCCGCTGCCGCCTCGGCTCGCCTGCTGGGCGCCGCCGTGGTCATCGTCGGCGACGTCAACCCAGTGCGCCTGGCCCACGCCAAGGCCCAGGGCTTCGAGATCGCCGACCTGTCCCTGGACACCCCGCTGCACGAGCAGATCGCCGCGCTGCTGGGCACTCCGGAAGTGGATTGCGCCGTCGATGCCGTTGGCTTCGAGGCCCGTGGCCATGGTCACGAAGGCGCCAAGAGCGAGGCCCCGGCCACCGTGCTGAACTCGCTGATGGGCATCGTGCGGGTGGCCGGCAAGATCGGCATCCCCGGTCTGTACGTCACCGACGATCCGGGCGCCGTCGACGCCGCGGCCAAGCAGGGTGCCCTGAGCATCCGCTTCGGTCTGGGCTGGGCCAAGTCCCACAGCTTCCACACCGGCCAGACCCCGGTGATGAAGTACAACCGTCAGCTGATGCAGGCCATCATGTGGGATCGCATCAAGATCGCCGACATCGTCGGCGTGCAGGTGATCACCCTGGACGAGGCACCCCGCGGCTACAGCGAATTCGATTCGGGCGTACCGAAGAAATTCGTCATCGATCCGCACAAGCTGTTCAGCGCGGCCTGATCATTGCGCTAAGGGTTTTGTCCGGGAATGCTGGCCATTTGGCATTTCTCGGGCAAAGCCTGCAGTCGTTTGCCACACCAAGGGGTCTACCCTCGCAGCGTCCGATTCGGGCGCTGTTTTTTTGGTGCCACAGACGAGGCCTGCATGACCCCGAATGTCCTTTCGACCCTTCGCCGTATCCTCCCCTCACTGCTGGTGGCGTCCGTGCTGCTGCTGGGCAGCAACCTGGCGCGCGCCGAGGGTGGCGTGTCCTTTCGCTTCGCCGAAGAAGGGCAGGGCTGGATGCTGCGCGGTTCGGTCGATGTCCTCAAGTGGCCCTTCGTCTACGACCGTAGTCGCGAGCGCGCGCGCAACACCCTGGTACGGCTGGACGGCGATACCCAGGTGCGGGTGATCGAGACCCGTTCCTTCCAGCGTTGGAAGCGCATCGAGCTGCAGCGGGATGGCCGTACCGTGCTGGGCTGGGTGGAAAGCTACAGCGTGCCTGAGGCCATGCGCCTCGACTGATCGGGAGCAAAAGGCCACCGCCGCCAGTCACACCTCTGGTACCCCATCCATTCCAGAGGAGCGACGCATGTCCGCGATCACCCGTCTTCAGCTCAACGACGGTCACCACATTCCGCAATTCGGTCTGGGGGTCTGGCAGACCCCGGCCGAAGAGACCGCCCAGGTGGTCAAGACGGCCCTCGACCTGGGTTATCGACACATCGATACCGCCGCCATCTATGGCAACGAAGAGGGCGTCGGCCAGGCCATCGCCCAGGCCGGTCTGCCGCGTGACGAGCTGTTCATCACCACCAAGCTGTGGAATGCCGACCAGGGCTACGACAGCGCCCTGCGCGCCTTCGACACCAGTCTGGCCAAGCTGGGCCTGGAGCATGTCGACCTCTATCTGATCCACTGGCCGCTGCCGGAAAAGGGCCTGTTCCTCGACAGTTGGAAGGCGCTGATCGAATTGCGCAACCAGGGTCGGGTGAAGTCCATCGGTGTCTCCAACTTCCGCCAGGCCGACATCGAGACCCTGCTGACCGAGACCGGCGTGGTGCCGGTGGTCAACCAGATCGAGTGCCATCCGCTGCTGCAGCAGCAGGAGCTGCGTGACTTCAACACCTACAAGGGCATCGCCACCGAGGCCTGGAGTCCGCTGGCTCAGGGCGGCGAGTTGCTGGGCAGCCCGATCCTGCAACAGCTAGCGGCCAAGCACGGCAAGACGCCGGCCCAGGTGGTGCTGCGCTGGCACATCCAGCTGGGCAACATCATCTTTCCCAAATCCAAGACGCCCAAGCGCATCGAAGAGAACATGCAGATCTTCGACTTTACCCTGGACGACGAGGACTTGCGGCAGATCGTCGGGCTGAATCAGGACAAGCGTCTGGGTCCGGATCCTTCCACCTTCAACGGCTGATCTCCAGGAGGCGCCGCGATGAGCGGCGCCTCTGTATGCCTGGCGTGCAAGGCGCCAGTGCCTGTATGCTGCGCGGCCCTTTCGGGACACCTCATGCCGGAACGGCATAGGGCAGGCGACAGCGGCATTAGACATACCCCGTTACCCTCTGGCAAAAGTGTGACGCCTTGGTGCTCCTCGTCCTTTTCGAGCACCGTTTCCGCAGCCTGAACGCACCCTCCACGTTGGCGTTGCATGCGCTTTGCGCATCACGACCCGGCACGGTGACGTTCGTCCCGAACTCCATCCAAATAGAACAAAGGTGTCGGTACATGACCAAGCCCAAGCTCAGCCTCGCGTGGCAGATCCTCATCGGCCTCGTGCTGGGGATCGCCGTCGGCGCACTGCTCAACCACTTCAGCGCCGAGAAGGCCTGGTGGATCTCGAACGTTCTCAAGCCGGCCGGCGACATCTTCATCCGGCTGATCAAGATGATCGTGGTGCCCATCGTCATCGCTACCCTGGTGGTTGGCATCGCCGGCGTCGGCGACTCCAAGAAGCTCGGTCGTATCGGCCTCAAGACCATCCTCTACTTCGAGATCGTCACCACCCTGGCCATCGTCGTCGGCCTGTTCTTCGCCGACAGCGTGCAGCCTGGCGCCGGCATCGACATGAGCACCCTGGGCACCACCGACATCTCCCAGTACCAGAAGACCACCGCGGAAGTGCAGCATGACCACGCCTTCATCGCGACCATCCTCAACCTGATCCCGTCCAACGTCTTCGCCGCCGTCGCCCGCGGCGAGATGCTGCCGATCATCTTCTTCGCGGTGATGTTCGGTCTGGGCCTGGGCGCTCTGCCGGAAGCCACCCGCGAGCCGGTGGTACGCGTCTTTCAGGGCATTTCCGAAGCCATGTTCAAGGTCACCCACATGATCATGAACTACGCCCCCATCGGCGTCTTCGCCCTGATCGCGGTGACCGTGGCCAACTTCGGCTTCGCTTCCCTGCTGCCGCTGGCCAAGCTGGTGGTGCTGGTCTACGTGGCCATCGGCTTCTTCGCCCTCGGCGTGCTGGGCTTGGTGGCCAAGCTGTTCGGCTTCTCGATCTTCCGCATCATCCGCATCCTCAAGGACGAGCTGATCCTGGCCTATTCCACTGCCAGCTCGGAAACCGTGCTGCCGCGCATCATCGAGAAGATGGAGGCCTATGGCGCACCCAAGGCCATTACCAGCTTCGTGGTGCCCACCGGCTACTCCTTCAACCTCGACGGTTCCACCCTCTACCAGAGCATCGCGGCGCTGTTCATCGCCCAGCTCTATGGCATCGACCTGTCGCTGAGCCAGCAGTTGCTGCTGGTGCTGACCCTGATGGTCACCTCCAAGGGCATCGCCGGCGTGCCGGGTGTCTCCTTCGTGGTACTGCTGGCCACCCTGGGCAGCGTCGGCATTCCGCTGGAAGGCCTGGCCTTCATCGCCGGCGTGGACCGCATCATGGACATGGCGCGCACCGCCCTGAACGTGATCGGCAATGCCCTGGCCGCCCTGGTCATCGCCAAGTGGGAAGGCCTCTACGACGCCGAGAAGGGCGCCGCCTACTGGGCCGCCCTGCCGCACCTGAAGAGCACCGCCAAGGTCGAGGAGCGTCCTCAGGCCACCCGCGGCGAAGCCCTGCGTGACTGAGTGGCTAGCTAGCTGAGAACGGAGCCCGACCCTGTGTCGGGCTCTGTCGTTTCAGCGGTCGAGAATGGCCGCGTAGCCTTCGCGATAGCTGGGGTAGCGGGGCGTCCAGCCCAGCGCCCGGGCGCGGGCGTTGCTGCACCTCTTGCTGCCGGCGCGGCGCAGCTGGGCTTCGTCGGACCAGAAGGTGATGCCCAGGCGCGCCCGCAGCCAGTCCACTACCTCGTCCAGCGGCGCCGGATCGTCGTCCACGCCCAGATAGAGCGCTTCCAGGGCGACCCCTTCGCGATCCCGCTGCAACAGCAGCGCCAGCAGGCCGGCAGCGTCCTCGACATGGATGCGATTGCCATACAGCGGCGGCTCGCGGGTCACCCGGGAGCCTTCGCGCACCTGCCGCAGCAGCGCCTCGCGGCCCGGGCCGTAGATGCCGGTCAGGCGGACCACGGTGGCGGGCAGGCCGCTGCCCAGCGCCAGGTCCTCCGCCTCGCGCAGGAGGCGTCCGGAAAAGCGCTCGGGTTCGGCAGGGGCGGTCTCGTCGACCCAGGCGCCGTCGCCCTGGGCATAGACGCCACTGCTGGAAACGAACAGCAACCGCTGCGGACGCTGGTCGCAGGCGGCCAGCCAGTCCAGCAGGTGGCGTAGGCCGTCGACATAGGCGGCGCGATAGCCGGCTTCGTCATGGTGGGTCGCGGCGGTGGCATAGACCACCTGGTCGATGGGCTCTCGCGGCCAGGCCGCCGGTGGCATGGCGTCGGCCAGATCGCCCGCCACCGGCAGCAACGCGGCGGGGAGGGCGGCGACGTTGCGCCTGAGGCCGAAGACCCGGTGGCCCTGGGCGACCAGTTGCAGGCCGAGACGGCTGCCGACAGCGCCGCAACCGGCGATCAGAATGGTGCTCATCGGTGTTTCCCTCTGCAAAGGCCTGGACAGACGGCCAGGGTAGCCTGAGCGTACCCGCGGTCCAACCAGAAGGCGCAGGCAGCTGCCCGTCGCGCTTGGCCGTTGATAGAGACAGCCGCTAAGATTGCCTGGCCACCCATGGAATTTGACTATGACCCTGACTGAACTGCGCTATATCGTCACGCTCGCCCAGGAACAGCACTTTGGCCGAGCTGCCGAGCGTTGCCACGTCAGCCAGCCGACCCTGTCGGTCGGCGTCAAGAAGCTCGAGGACGAGCTGGGCATTCTGATCTTCGAGCGCAGCAAGAGTGCCGTGCGCCTCACCCCTACCGGCGAGGGCATCGTCGCCCAGGCGCAGAAGGTGCTGGAGCAGGCCCAGGGCATCCGCGAACTGGCCCAGGCCGGCAAGAACCAGCTCACCGCGCCGCTGAAGATCGGTGCCATCTATACCATCGGGCCCTATCTCTTTCCGCACCTCATCCCGCAGCTCAACCGGGTGGCGCCGGAGATGCCGCTGTACATCGAGGAAAACTTCACTCACCTGCTGCGCGACAAGCTGCGCACCGGTGAGCTGGACGCCGTCATCCTCGCCCTGCCGTTCAACGAGCCGGACGTCCTGACCCTGCCGCTGTACGACGAGCCCTTCTACGTGATGATGCCGGCGCGGCACCCCTGGACCAAGCTCAAGGCCATTCCGCAGAACCAGCTCAGCGACAAGAGTCTGCTGCTGCTGGGCGAGGGTCACTGCTTCCGCGACCAGGTCCTGGAAGCCTGTCCGACCGTGCGCAAGCACGAGGAAAACAAGAATTCCACGGTGGAATCCTCCTCGCTGGAAACCATTCGCCACATGGTGGCCTCGGGTCTGGGCGTCTCGGTGCTACCGTTCTCGGCGGTGGAGAGTCACCACTATGCCCCCGGGATCATCGAGGTACGGCCTTTCGAGCGGCCGGTGCCCTATCGCACCGTGGCCATCGCCTGGCGCGCCAGCTTTCCGCGGCCAAAGGCCATCGAGGTGCTGGCCGACTCGGTCCGCCTCTGCTCGGTGGCGCGGCCTGAAGCCAAGGGCGTCGTGCAGCCGGCATGAGTGAACTGGCCGCGACGCCGGTCACCGCCCTCAAGGGGGTCGGCGCTGCCCTGCAGGAAAAGCTCGCGCGGGTCGGTCTGGAAACCTTGCAGGACGTGCTCTTCCACCTGCCGCTGCGCTACCAGGATCGCACCCGCATCGTGCCCATTGGCGCCCTGCGGCCCGGGCAGGACGCGGTGGTGGAGGGCATGGTCGCCTCCGCCGAGGTGCTCATGGGCCGCCGCCGCAGCCTGCTGGTGCGCTTGCAGGACGGCAGCGGCACCCTGTCGCTGAGATTCTTCCACTTCAGCCAGGCGCAAAAGGACGGGATGGCTCGCGGCACCCTGCTGCGCTGCTATGGCGAGGTGCGTCCCGGTGCTTCCGGCCTGGAGATCTATCACCCCGAATACCGCGCCCAGGACGAGAACGCTCCGGCGCCGGTCGAGCAGACGCTGACGCCCATCTACCCGACCACCGAAGGCCTCACCCAGCTGCGCCTGCGCCAGCTCAGCGCCCAGACGCTGGAGCGGCTCGGTCCCGAATCCCTGCCCGACTGGCTGCCGCCGGAGATGGCCGAGCACTATCGCCTGGGGCCGCTGGCCGATGCCTTGCGCTATCTGCACCGACCGCCGCCGGATGCGGACCTGGAAGAGCTGGCCGAGGGCCGCCACTGGGCCCAGGAACGGCTGGTCTTCGAGGAATTGCTGACCCACCAGCTGTCCCTGCAGCGCCTGCGCGAGACCCTGCGCGCCCAGCGCGCGGTGCCCCTGCCGGCGGCCCGGCGCCTGCCACAGCTTTATCTGGACAACCTCGGCTTCAAACCCACCGGTGCCCAGCAGCGCGTCGGGCGCGAGATCGCCCATGACCTGGCCCAGCCCGAGCCCATGCTGCGCCTGGTGCAGGGCGACGTGGGTGCGGGCAAGACGGTGGTCGCCGCCCTGGCCGCCCTGCAGGCCATCGAGGCCGGCTACCAGGTGGCGCTGATGGCGCCCACCGAGATCCTCGCCGAGCAGCACTTCCTCAACTTCCAGCGCTGGTTCGCCGCTCTGGACATCGAGGTGGCCTGGCTGGCCGGCAAGCTCAAGGGCAAGGCCCGTGCCAGCTCCCTGGAGCGCATCGCCGCCGGGGCGCCCATGGTGGTGGGCACCCATGCGCTGTTCCAGGACGAGGTGCGCTTCGCCCGCCTGGCCCTGGTGGTGATCGACGAACAGCACCGCTTCGGCGTGCAGCAGCGCCTGGCCCTGCGCCAGAAGGGCGTCGACGGCCGTCTCGCGCCGCACCAGCTGATCATGACCGCCACCCCCATCCCGCGCACCCTGGCCATGAGCGCCTATGCCGACCTGGACACCTCGGTGCTCGACGAGCTGCCGCCGGGGCGGACGCCGGTCAATACCGTGAGCGTCACCGACAGTCGCCGCGAGGAAGTGGTGGAGCGGGTGCGCGCCGCCTGCCACGAAGGCCGTCAGGCCTACTGGGTCTGCACCCTGATCGAGGAATCCGAGGAGCTCACCTGCCAGGCGGCCGAGACCACCTACGAGGAGTTGCAGCTGGCCCTGGCTGAATTGCACATCGGCTTGATCCACGGGCGCATGAAGCCAGCGGAAAAGGCCGCGGTGATGGCTGAATTCAAGGCCGGCAACCTGCAGCTGCTGGTGGCCACCACGGTGATCGAGGTGGGGGTGGACGTGCCCAACGCCAGTCTGATGATCATCGAGAATCCCGAACGCCTGGGTCTGGCCCAGTTGCACCAGCTGCGTGGCCGTGTCGGGCGGGGCAGTGCGGTCAGCCATTGCGTGCTGCTGTTCCATCCGCCGCTGTCGCAGATCGGCCGCGAACGCCTGGCCATCATGCGCGAGACCAACGACGGCTTCATCATCGCCGAGAAGGACCTGGAGTTGCGGGGGCCCGGCGAGATGCTTGGCACCCGCCAGACCGGCCTGTTGCAATTCAAGGTGGCCGATCTGATGCGCGATGCCCACTGGCTGCCGGCGGTGCGCGACGCCGCCCAGGAGCTGCTGGCACGCTGGCCAAGCCATGCCGCTCCGCTGCTGGAGCGCTGGTTGCGCCATGGGCAGCAATACGGCCAGGTTTGACAAAGCTTATACAGACGACGCTACCTACGGAGCCGAATGGTTATACTCCAAGGCGTACGTGAGGAAGAAAATGCCATGACCGATGTAGCGCTCGCTTCGCCCCTCCCTGAGGTCCCCCCTTCGATCCAGCAGTTGCTCGCCCAGTTGAACCTGGCCTATCGGCCGGTCCCGGCGACGACGCGTCAGCCGCAGGCGAACCGGGTGCACACGGTGCTCTTGAGCGACAGCGTCGGCATGCTGCTGGTGCTGTTGCCCGAGAATCAGCTGCTGGATCTGCGCCGGCTGGTGGAATTCACCGGGCGGCAGCTGGCGGTGGTGGCGCCGGAGCGGCTGATGCGCACCCTGGAGCGCTACGAATTGGACGTCCTGCCAGGGTTGCCGTCGCTGACCAATTCCCCCTGCCTGTATGACGAGCGCCTGCTGGAGGCACCGCGCCTGCTGTTGGAATCCGGTGAGCGCTCGCTACTGTTGGAAGTGGAAACATCTGACTATCGCTGTCTGCTGAGTCAGGCGACCGCGGGCAGCTTCGGCATCCCGGCGGCCGGTATCCAGCCGAATCTGCGGCAACCGGAGCGAGACGAAGCGGAAATCCTCCATGCCGCCACCGCCTTTACCGCGCGGCGCATCCGCCAGCGTCTGGAAGAGACCCTGGAGATTCCGCCCCTGTCCAAGACCGCGGAAAAGGTCATCAAGCTGCGCGTCGATCCCGAGGCCACGGTGGACGACCTGGCCAATGTGGTGGAGACCGATCCGGCCCTGGCGGCCCAGGTGATCAGCTGGGCGGCTTCGCCCTACTATGCCGCGCCCGGCAAGATCCGCTCGGTGGAAGACGCCATCGTGCGGGTGCTGGGTTTCGACCTGGTGATCAACCTGGCCCTTGGCCTGGCCCTGGGCAAGACCCTGAGCCTGCCCAGCGACCAGGCCCAGCAGGAAACGCCCTACTGGAAACAGGCCATCTACACGGCCGCCCTGATCGAGGGCCTGGCGCGCGCCATGCCGCGCGCGGAACGCCCGGAGATGGGCCTGGCCTACCTGGGCGGCCTGCTGCACAACTTCGGCTACCTGGTGCTGGCCCATGTCTTTCCGCCGCACTTCTCGCTGATCTGCCGCCACCTGGAGGCCAACCGCCAGCTGGATCACCAGGTCATCGAGCATCACCTGCTGGGCATCACCCGCGAGCAGATCGGCGCGGCCCTGATGCGCTGCTGGGAGATGCCCGAAGAGGTGGTGACGGCGCTGCGCTTCCAGGGCGACCCGGCCTACCAGGGCGAGCAGGCGGTCTATCCCAACCTGATCTTTCTCGCGGTGCAGCTGCTGCGCGGCGAAGGCATCGGCAACGGCCCCGCGCAGGCCATTCCCGACGATCTCTATGCGCGGCTGAACATAGATCCGACCAAGGCGCGGGAGTGCATGCAGAAGATCCTCGGCGCCGAAGCCGCCCTGCGCGAGCTGACCGGCCAGTTCAAGTAAGCCGTTGATCAGGCTCCGGCGGCGCCACCGCCGGGCCAGGCGCCAGACAACAAAAAACCCGCCGAGGCGGGTTTCTTGTTCAAGGGGCGATCAATTACTTGATCTTGCCTTCCTTGTACATGACATGCTTGCGCACGACCGGATCGAATTTCTTGATTTCGATCTTTTCGGGCTTGGTGCGCTTGTTCTTGTCAGTGGTGTAGAAGTGACCGGTGCCGGCACTGGAAATCAAACGGATCAATTCACGCATGACGAATCCCCTTAGAATTTTTCGCCGCGGCTACGCAGCTCGGACAGTACGGTTTCGATACCGCGCTTGTCGATGATACGCATGCCCTTGGCAGAAACGCGCAGACGCACGAAGCGCTTCTCGGATTCTACCCAGAAACGGTGATGCTGCAGATTCGGCAGGAAACGACGACGGGTTTTGTTGTTAGCGTGGGAAACGTTGTTCCCAGTAATCGGACCCTTACCGGTTACTTGGCAAACTCTCGACATGGCTCAGCCCTCATAAACCTCATGCCAAACCCGGCATGGGTTGGCCGCTTGTAACTGTATTGATTCCTGTTTTGACGGGGAGAGCCGGCAAACGCCGGGGACCTGAAGCGGCCATACCCCGAAAAAAGAGCGCTGTTTTATACCAGAAGCACCCAGGGATAACAAGGTAGGGCGACGGATGAAATGCCTACGGACCGGCCGCCGTGTGGGCCTGGCCGGAATGTCAACCGTTCGTCGGTGAGAAGCATTGTGACGGACGGACGGGTGGTCTAGTTTAGAGCGCGTGCCACACTCAATCCACGTCCGCCAGACGGCCGCCCACAGCGCCCTGTCAGCCGCTGCCCGCTAAGCGCGTGTCGTCTGCCCACCTCGGATCTACAAGGAATCGTTCATGCGTTTCGCCGCCTTGCCTCTGCTCTTCGCGCCCCTGCTGGCTCAGGCCGCCACGCTCAGCGTCTGCACCGAAGCCAGTCCGGATGGATTCGACGTGGTGCAATACAACTCCCTGACCACCACCAACGCCTCGGCCGATGTGCTGATGAACCGGCTGGTGGAATACGACGCCAGCGAAGCCAAGCTGGTGCCGAGCCTGGCGCAGAGCTGGACGATCTCCACGGACGGCCTTACCTACGACTTCGCCCTGCGCCCGGACGTGAAGTTTCACCAGACCGACTACTTCACCCCCAGCCGTACCCTGACGGCCGACGACGTGGTGTTCAGCTTCCAGCGCATGCTGGACAAGGATCATCCCTGGCACGCGGTGGCCAAGAGCGGCTATCCCCATGCCCAGTCGATGCAGTGGCCCAAGCTGATCAAGCGCGTGGAAAAGACCAGCGACCTCGGCGTGCGCATCGTTCTCAACAGCCCGGACGCCACCTTCCTGCCGACCCTGAGCATGGGCTTCGCCTCCATCTATTCCGCCGAATACGCCGCTCAGCTGCTCAAGGCCGGCAAGACCGCCCAGCTCAACGACGAGCCCATCGGTACCGGTCCCTTCGTCTTCAATCGCTATCAGAAGGATGCCGTGGTGCGTTACGCCGCCAATCCGGACTACTTCGCCGGCAAGCCCAAGCTGGATGGCCTGATCTATGCCATCACCCCGGATTCGGCGGTGCGCCTGCAGCGACTCAAGCGCGGCGAATGCCAGATCGCCCTGTCACCCAAGCCCCAGGATCTGCAGAGCGCCCATGAGGACAAGAGCCTGCAGGTGCTGCAGACGCCGGCCTTCATGACCGCCTTCGTGGGTATCAACACCACCCATCCGCCGCTGGACAACATCAAGGTGCGCCAGGCCATCAACCTGGCGTTCGACAAGCAGAGCTATCTGAAAGCGGTATTCCAGGACACCGCGGTGGCCGCCGACAACGTCTATCCGCCCACCACCTGGGGCTATGCCAAGGACGTGCCGGCCTACCCCTATGACCCAGCCAAGGCCAAGACGCTGCTGGCCCAGGCGGGCCTCAAGGACGGTTTCAAGACCACCATCTGGACGCGCCCCAGCGGCAGCCTGCTCAATCCCAATCCGCAACTGGGTGCCCAGATGCTGCAGGCCGACCTGAAGAAGATCGGCGTCGATGCCCAGATCCAGGTGATCGAATGGGGCGAATTGATCCGCCGCGCCAAGACCGGCGAACACGATCTGCTGTTCATGGGCTGGGCTGGCGACAATGGCGACCCGGACAACTACCTGACACCGCAATTCTCCTGCGCCTCGGTGCAGTCGGGGCTGAACTTCGCCCGTTATTGCGACAAGACCCTGGATGGCGCCATCAGCAAGGGCAAGACCCTGTCCGACCAGATGGCCCGGGCCACGGTGTACCACCAGGCGCAGCGCATCATCCACGACCAGGCGCTGTGGCTGCCGTTGGCCCATCCGACGGTAACGGTGCTGGCCAAGAGCGGCGTCGAGGGCTATCAGCCCAATCCCTTCGGGCGGCAGGACTTCAGCAAGGTCAGCGGCGGTCGCTAGGACCGCCTGCGGCGAGTGGTGCGCGGTCAGCCTAGCGCCAGGGCTGGCCGTCGGTGCGCTCCACCTGCTTGACCTTCTGCTGGATGGCGGCGCGCGCCAGCATATGGGCGCTGACCGGCGCGGTGATGAAGATGAACAGGGCGATCAGCAACTCGTGCAGGCTGAGACCTTCGCCCTGGCTGCTGAAGAACAGCATCGAGGCGATGATGGTGCTGCCCACGCCCAGGGTGGTGGCCTTGGTCGGACCGTGCAGGCGCATGAAGAAGTCCGGCAGCCGGTACAGGCCGATGGCGCCGATGAGGGCGAAGCTGCTGCCGATGAGCAGCAGGGCGCAGATCAGGAGTTCGAGCCAGAAGGGCATGGGGTAGCTCCCTGTTAATCGATGATTTCGCCATGCAGCATATGCTTGCCCAGCGCCACGGTGCCGACGAAACCGGTTACGGCGATGAGCAGCGAGGCTTCGAAGAAGACGTCGGTGGCCAGCCAGATACCGAACAGGATGATGATCGCCAGGACGTTGATGTAGAGGGTGTCCAGGGCCAGCACCCGATCCGGGATGTCCGGTCCCTTCACCAGGCGATAGACGTTGAGCACGGCGGCCACGCCCATCATCCCCATGCACAGCAGGGTCACGTAGGTGAGCATTCGAAGATCTCCTTGAGCGGGGCTTCATAGCGCGTCTTGACCTGATGGATCACCGCGTCCTTGTCCGCGACATCGAGACCGTGCAGCAGCAGGGTCTTGCGATCACCGCTGAGGCCGGAGGAAACGGTGCCGGGGGTGAGGGATACCACGCAGGCCAGCAGGGTGAGCAGGAATTCGTCCTCGATGTCGATGGGCACCTCGATGAACGCCGGCTTGAGCGCCTCGGTCCGGCCCAGCACCAGGCGGGCGACGTGCAGGTTGGCGACGATGATGTCGTATACCACCATCAGCATGTAGCGCAGCAGGAGGACCGGGCGGCGCAGCCGGGGCGCGTGCAGCAGGAAGTCCTGGCACAGCAGCGGGATGCCCCAGCCGAGCAGCAGACCCAGCAGCAGCTGGCCCAGACTCAGGCTGTTGTTGAGCAGCAGCCAGGTCAGGGTCAGCAACCCGGTGAGCAGTGGGTGCGGTAGCCAGTGTTTCATGGGCCAACCCCCCGGACGATGTCGAAGTAGGGTGTGACGTCCAGCAATTGCCGGGCGGTTTCCAAGGCGTAGCCGTGCAGCGGCGCGGCCAGCGCCATCAGCAGCGGGCTGCCCAGCAGCAGGCCGAGGGTGGCGGCGAGCTGGACCGGATCGAGGCGGACGTCCAGGGCGGCGCTGTTGCCGCGCCAGAACAGCGTGGTGCCGGCGCGGGACAGGGCGATGATCATGCCCAGGCCGCCCAGCAGCACCACCGGCCAGATGATCAATGCCGGCCAGGCGGTGCCGGTAGCCTGCAAGAGCATCACCTTGCCGAGAAAGCCGGGGAAGGGCGGCAGGCCGGCGACGGATACCGCACCGAGAAAGAACAGGCCGCCGAGCAGTCGTGGGTGAGCCAGCTGCGGACCGCTGTTGAGGGTATCGCCCTGCGCCCCGCGCTGCTGGGCGATGAGATCCGCCAGCAGGAACAGGGCGCCGGCGATCCAGGTGCTGTGCACCAGGTAGAAGAAGCTGGCGGCCAGGCCCGCGACGCTGCCCAGGGCCACGCCGGTCAGCAGCATCCCTACCGAGATGACCACTAGGTAGCCAAGCAGGGCCTTGAGGTGATGGGCCGCCAGGGCGCCGAACACCCCGGCCGCCAGAGTGACCGCCGCCAGCGGCCAGAGCCAGGGCAGGACATAGTGGGCCAGGGGTCCGGCGGCCGTGCCGAATACCAGCAGGAAGACGCGGACGATGGCGTAGAGCCCGACCTTGGTCATGATGGCGAACAGGGCGGCGACCGGGGCGCTGGCGGCGGAATAGGCGCTGGGCAGCCAGAAGTACAGCGGCAGGATGGCGCCCTTGAGACCAAAGACCACCAGCAGCAGAAAGCCCGCGGCGGCCAGCAGCGGCGCCTGCTCGGGATCGGCGTTGGCGACCCGGAGGCCAAGGTCGGCCATGTTCAGGGTGCCGAGCAGGCCATAGAGCAGGCCGATGCCGATCAGGAACAGCGCCGAGCCCACCAGGTTGAGCACCACGTAGTGCAGGCCGGCGCGGACCCGGGCGGGGCCGGCGCCATGCACCAGCAGGGCATAGGAGGCGATCAGCAGGATCTCGAAGAAGACGAAGAGGTTGAACAGGTCGCCGGTGAGAAAGGCGCCATTGATGCCCAGCAGCTGGAACTGGAACAGCGCATGGAAATCCGGGCCACGCTTGTCGTCGCCGCGGCAGGCATAGAGCGCCGCCCCGGCGGCCAGCACCGCCACGCTGACCAGCATCAGCGCGGCCAGGCGATCCAGCAGCAGGACGATGCCGAAGGGCGCCGGCCAGTCGCCCAGGGCATAGACCTCCAGCTGACCGCTGTTGGCTCGCTGCAGGAGCAGCAGTGCCAGCGGCAGCAGGGTCCAGGTGGCCAGCAGTGACAGCCCGCGCGCGGTGCTGGCGGACAGCCGCGGACGCATGAGCAGGAAGGCACCCATGAACAGCGGTACGAGAATCGGCAGGATGATCAGGTGCTTCATCGGCGCGGCTCCTCGCCATCCACATGGTCGGTACGCAACTCGCCGAGGGCGCGCAGCGACAGGGCCACCACGAAGGCGGTCATGGCGAAGCCGATGACGATGGCGGTGAGCACCAGCGCCTGGGGCACCGGATCGGCTTGCTCGGCGGCCTTGCCGATCACCGCCGGCACGCCGGTGCGCAGGCGGCCCATGGCGAACAGGAAGAGATTGACCGCGTAGGAGAGCAGGGTGAGACCGAGCACCACCGGATAGAGGCGCGCCCGGAGCAGCAGGTAGACACCGCTGGCGGTGAGGACCCCAAGGGCCGTGCAGAACAGGATTTCCATGTTAGAGCACCTCCTGGCTGGAGCCGTCCTTGTCCGTCTCGTCCCGGCTGACATGGCCGAGGTTGGAGAGGATCAGGAGGGTGGCGCCGACGACGGCGAGGTAGACGCCGAGATCGAAGATCAGGGCGGTGGCCAGTTCGGTCTTGCCGATCAGGGGGATGGCGAAGTAGTCGAAGGCGGTGGTGAGGAAGGGGTGACCGAAGGCCAGCGAACCCAGTCCGGTCAGGGCGGCGATCAGCACGCCGAGGCCGCAGATGGCGTGGTAGCTGATCGGCAGGCGCCGCTGGGTCCAGGTCACGCCATGGGCCACGTACTGCAGGATCAGGGCGATGGCGGTGATCAGGCCGGCGATGAAGCCGCCGCCGGGCAGGTTGTGGCCACGCACGAAGATGAAGGCCGATACCAGCAACGCCAGCGGCAGCAGCACCCGCGCCACGTTGTTGAGGATCATCGGGTGGCTGTCGCGCGACCAGGGCGTGCCCTTGGGGTCGACCAGCGGATGCGGCAGATGCAGGTGCTTGAGCAGGCCGTAGACGCCGGCGGCGGCGATGGCCAGCACGGTGATCTCGCCGAGGGTGTCGAAACCACGGAAGTCCACCAGGATGACGTTGACCACGTTGTAGCCACCACCCCCGGACACCGAGTTGGCCAGGAAGAAGTCGCCGATGCCCTCGTAGGGGCGGGTTAGCACGGCATAGGCCAGTAGCGCCACCAGCAGGCCCAGGCCGCCGGCCAGCAGGACGTCGCGCAGGCCGCGCAGGCTGCTGGATTCGATGGGGGTGCGATCCGGCATGAAGAACAGCGCCAGCACCAGCAGGATGATCGTCACCACCTCCACCGACAGCTGGGTCAGGGCCAGGTCCGGCGCCGAGTAGCGGGCGAACAGCAGCGAGACGATCAGGCCCACGGTGCTCAGGGTCATCAAGGCCTTGAGCCGGTTGCGGTGGAAGAACACCGTCAGTACCGCGGTCAGCATTAGGATGCCCAGGCCCAGGGCGGTGAGCGGATCGAAGGGCGACAGCGCGACCGGACCGCCGAGGTTGTCCAGCCCCGACAGCGCCGCCACCAGCAGCACCAGGGTGGCCGCCAGCATCAGCGCGATGTAGCCCTGCAGCGAGCCGCTCTCCAGGCGCCCGGTGAGCCGCTGGGCGAAGCCGATCAGCCGGTTCAGGCTCTGCTCGAAGACCAGGCGGGCGTCGACGTCGGGCAGTCCCTCCTGCCAGCGGAACAGGGGCTGGCGGAAGGCATAGACCAGTACGCCGCCGACCATGGCCAGGATGCTCATCACCAGGGCGGTGTTGAAGCCGTGCCAGATGGCCAGGCTGTAGTCGGGCAGGCTGCCGCCAAGGGCGGCGCTGGCACCCGCGGCCAGCAGCGGCGCCACGGTGTAGCCGGGCACCACGCCCACCAGCAGGCAGAGCAGCACCAGGATCTCCACCGGGATCTTCATGTAGCGCGGCGGTTCATGAGGTGGGTAGTGGGGCAGGTCGCGCGGCTCGCCGTTGAAGAAGACGTCGTGGATGAAGCGCAGCGAATAGGCCACCGAGAAAACCCCGTAGAGCACCGCCACCGCCGGCACGACCCAGCTGAAGCTGCCGAACAGGCCGTGATTGAGGGTCTCGTTGAAGAACATCTCCTTGCTCAGGAAGCCGTTGAGCAGGGGCACCCCGCCCATGGCCGCGGCGGCGACCATGGCCAGCACCGCGGTATGCGGCATGTAGCGCCAGAGCCCGGCCAGGCGGCGCATGTCGCGGCTGCCGGTCTCGTGGTCGATGATGCCGGCGGCCATGAACAGCGAGGCCTTGAAGGTGGCGTGGTTGAGGATGTGGAACACCGCTGCCACGGTGGACAGCTGGGTGTCGAGGCCGAACAGCAGGGTAATCAGGCCCAGGTGACTGATGGTGGAGTAGGCCAGCAGGCCTTTGAGGTCGTGCTGGAACAGCGCCAGGATGGCGCCCACCACCAGGGTGGTGAGGCCGGTGAGGGTGACGATGTAGAACCACCACTCCGAATCGGCCAACGCCGGATAGAGCCGCGCCAGCAGGAAGACCCCGGCCTTGACCATGGTCGCCGAGTGCAGATAGGCCGACACCGGCGTCGGCGCGGCCATGGCCTGGGGCAGCCAGAAGTGGAAGGGAAATTGCGCGGACTTGGTGAAGACGCCCAGTAGCACCAGGATCAGCGCCAGTGGATAGAGGGCATGGCCGGTGATCAGCGGGCCGGCGGCGAGCACGTCGGTCAACTCGAAGCTGCCGACGATATGGCCGATCAAAAGGATGCCGGCGAGCAGGGCCAGGCCGCCGCCGCCGGTGACGGTCAGGGCCATGCGCGCGCCCTGGCGGGCTTCCTTGCTATGGCTCCAGAAGCCGATCAGCAGAAAGGATGACAGGCTGGTCAGCTCCCAGAACACCATCAGCAGCAGCAGGTTTTCCGCCAGCACCACGCCCAGCATGGCGCCCATGAACAGCAGCAGGTAGGCGAAGAAGCGGCCGACCGACTCGTCCTTGCCCAGGTAATAGGTGGCATAGAGGATCACCAGCAGGCCCATGACCAGGATCATCAGGGCGAACATCAGGCCCAGGCCGTCCAGGCGCAGGCTGAGGTTCAGGCCCAGGGCCGGCAGCCAGTCCAGTCGCTGCAGCAGCACGGCGCCGTCGAGCACGGCCGGCAATTGCGTGGCCAGCAGGGCCAGGGCTACGGCAGGCGCTATGGCGGTACCCAGGGCACAGGCACGCCGCCCGAAGCGATCAGTCGCCAGCGATAGCAGTGTTCCTAGAAAGGGCAACGCGATGATCAGCGCCAATACCATGCCTGCATCCTTTAGCTGAGCGCCTCACGGCGGTGGATAGATGGGGCTCCCTCGAGACCTCGAGCGGCATTCGATCCGTCCACGCAGAGATCGCCAAGACGGCGAGAGGTGGAGGAATCGATCTTCGAGTTTCGTACAAGAACCGAAGGTTTAATAACCTAAGGTGATAATAAAAGAGAGACCACAAAATCCTAGCCCTGTCTCCCTTACAAAATATTAGGAAACAGGCACGCCGTGTCCAGCACGGGTCTCAAACACCTGGCAGGCGCTGTGCGGGTCTCACTAAGACCTCTAATACGGGCTTTTGCTCAGATCTGTGCGGAGGAGGGCACCCGGTGCGGCACCCTGGGCGCCGCACCGGGTAGTGCAAAGAAAAAACCCGACACGCCAAAGGAGCAAGAGAACACGCGTGTCGGGGGTAAGCGCCAGCGTCAGAGCGCCGGCGCGGGGGAAGCGTTACCCTGGGCGAGACGGGCGGGCTGCACGTCCCAGCCGCCACCCAGGGCCTTATAGAGGGCAACGATGCCGCGATAGAGCTCGATCTCGCCCTGGGCCTGCTGGTCCTCGGCGGCCAGGCGTTCGCGCTGGGCATCAAGCAGCACCAGGAAGTCGGTACCGCCTTCGCGATAGCGGATCTCGGCCTGGTCGGCGGCGGCACGACTGGCCACCGACTGGCG
Source organism: Pseudomonas sp. PLB05 (assembly GCF_021106615.1). Taxonomy (NCBI): domain Bacteria; kingdom Pseudomonadati; phylum Pseudomonadota; class Gammaproteobacteria; order Pseudomonadales; family Pseudomonadaceae; genus Pseudomonas; species Pseudomonas sp. PLB05. The sequence continues at coordinate 213,064 of NZ_JAJOHO010000005.1, read as the reverse complement.
AATCAGCGCCTGCAGGCGCTCCTGGCGCCGTCCGTAGTCGCTGAAGGCGTTGGCGCTCTCTTCCAGGGCGGTCAGCACCTGCTGCTCGTAGTTGGCCAGGGCCTCGTCGGAACCGGCACGGGCGCCGCGCAGGCGGGCGCGCACGCTGCCCAGGTCGAAGGCGGCCCAGCTGATGCTCGGGCCGAGGCCCCAGGCGCGGGCGGCACTACTGCCGATCTGCGAGCCGCGTCCGGCGGTGAAGCCGAGAAAGCCCGAGAGGCTGACCCGCGGGAAGAGGTCGGCGGTGGCCACACCAACGTCGGCGGTGGCGGCGGCCAGCCGGCGTTCGGCGGCCGCCACGTCCGGGCGCCGGCGCAGCAATTCGCCGGGATCGCCGATGGGCAGGCGCTTGGCGATGGCCGGCAGGGCCTTGGGTGAGAGATCCACGCTCAGGGCATCCGGGCGTTGGCCGAGCAGGGTGGCGATGCGGTTGCGCGCACGGGTGGCCTGGGCCTGGAATTCCGGCAGGCTGGCTTCGGTGGCGGCCAGGCGCGCTTCGCTGCGTTGCACGTCCAGGTCGCTGCCCATGCCTTCGTCCCTGAGGGTCACGGTCAGGCGGCGCGCCTCGCGCTGGTTACCCAGGTTGTCCCGGGCGATGCGTTCGCGCAGCTGGGCGCCGCGCAGGTCGCCATAGGCGTCCACCAGTTCGGCGATCAGGCTGACCTGCAGGCCAGCGAGATCCGAGGCCGCGGCTTCCGCGCGGGCATCGCTGGCTTCCAGGGTATGGCGGACCCGACCGAACAGGTCCAGCTCCCAGGCCATGTCCAGGCCCAGGTCATAGCGCTCGCTATTGACTCGCTGCTCGGTCAGCCCGGGCTGCTGGGCCTTGCCGAGCTGGCTGCTGGCGCGACTGGTGACCGTCGGATAGAGGTCGTTGGCGTCGTCATCGCGCAGGGCGCGGGCGGCACGCAGCCGGGCGAAGGCGGCGCGCAATTCACGGTTGCCGTCCAGGCTGCTGGCGACCAGGGCGTTGAGGGTCGGGTCCTCGAACTGGCGCCACCAGAGTGCCTCGAAGCGACCCTGGTCATAGACCGCGGATTGCTGACTGGCCTTGAGTTGGGCCGGCGCCGGGGTAGGCGCCTGGTAGTGCGGGCCGACGGCGCAGGCGGAAACCGCCAGCGCCAGCAGCAGGGGAGCGAAAGCCTTCATGCCTGGGCCTCCTGAGCAACGGCGGAACGGGCCTGGCGACGCTCGACGAAGGCGCGCACCAGCACATAGAACAGCGGCGTGAGCAGCAGCCCGAAGAAGGTCACCCCAAGCATCCCGGAGAACACCGCGACGCCCATGGCATGACGCATCTCGGCGCCGGCACCAGTGGAGGTCACCAGGGGCACCACACCCATGATGAAGGCGAAGCTGGTCATCAGGATGGGTCTCAGGCGCAGGCGGCAGGCCTCCAGCACCGCGGCGACGCGGTCCTTGCCGGTGGCCTGCTGGTCCTTGGCGAACTCGACGATGAGGATGGCGTTCTTGCACGCCAGGCCCACCAGCACGATCAGCCCGATCTGGGTGAAAATGTTGTTGTCGCTGCCGGCCAGGATCACCCCGGTAATGGCCGAGAGCAGGGTCATGGGCACGATCAGGATCACCGCCAGCGGCAGACTCCAGCTCTCGTACTGGGCGGCCAGTACCAGGAAGGCCAGGAGCACGCAGAGCGGGAAGACCAACAGGGCGGTATTGCCGGAGAGGATCTGCTGATAGGTCAGCTCGGTCCATTCGAAGGTCATGCCGTTGGGCAGTTCCTGCTTGAGCAGTCCCTCGATGGCCGCCTGGGCCTGGCCGGAGCTGTAGCCCGGGGCCGGCGCGCCGTTGATCTCGGCGGTGAGGAAGCCGTTGTAGTGCATCACCCGGTCAGGCCCCGCGGTATCGCTGATCTTGACGAAGGTGGACAGGGGCACCATCTCGCCGCGGTCGTTGCGCACCTTGAGCTGGCCGATCTGCTCGGGCTCCAGGCGGAAGCGCTGGTCGGCCTGGACGTTGACCTGGAAGGTGCGGCCGAAACGGTTGAAGTCGTTGGCGTAGACCGAGCCCAGGTAGGCCTGCAGGGTGTCGAAGATGGCGTCGATGGGCACCCCGTGGGTCTTGGCCTTTTCGCGGTCGATATGGGCATCGATCTGCGGCACGTTGACCTGGTAGCTGGTGAACAGCGACTCCGGCGCCAGCTCCGGCAGCTGCCGGGCCTTGGCCAGCACGCTCTGGGTCTGGGTGTAGAGCTCCTCGTAACCCAGGTTGCCACGGTCTTCCACCTGCAGGCGGAAGCCGCCGATGCTGCCCAGCCCCTGCACCGGTGGCGGCGGGAAGATGGCGATGATGGATTCCTGGATGGCGGCGAATTCACCGTTCAGCTGCGCGGCGATGGCGCCGGCCGACAACTGGGGATCACGGCGCTCCTCGAAGGGCTTCAAGGTCACGAAGACGATGCCGCTGTTGGGGCTGTTGGTGAAGCCGTTGATGGACAGGCCGGGGAAGGCCACGGTGCTTTCCACGCCGGGATGCTTGAGGGCGATGGCCGACATGCGGCGGATGACCTCTTCGCTGCGATCCAGGGTGGCGGCGTCGGGCAATTGGGCGAAGGCCACCAGGTACTGCTTGTCCTGGGGCGGCACGAAGCCAGTGGGGGTCTTGATCAGGCCCAGGCCCGTCAGGCCGAGCAGTACCACATAGAGCACCAGCACGATGGAGCCACCGCGCAGTACCCGGCGCACGGCGCCGACATAGCCGTGGCTGGCCTTGTCGAAGAAGCGGTTGAAGGGCGCGAACAGCCAGCCGCCGAACAGCCGGTCGAGCAGCCGCGAGAAACGGTCCTTGGGCGCGTCGTGGCCCTTGAGCAATACCGCGGCCAGGGCCGGCGACAGGGTCAGGGAGTTGAAGGCCGAGATCACTGTGGAGATGGCGATGGTCAGGGCGAATTGCCGATAGAACTGCCCGGTGAGACCGGAGATGAAGGCGGTCGGCACGAACACCGCGCAGAGCACCAGGGCGGTGGCGATGATGGGCCCGGTCACCTCGCCCATGGCGCGCCGAGTGGCGGCTACCGGATCGAGGCCGAGGCCGATGTTGCGCTCGACGTTTTCCACCACCACGATGGCGTCGTCCACCACGATGCCGATGGCCAGCACCAGGCCGAACAAGGACAACGCATTGAGCGAGAAGCCGAAGGCGTGCATCACTGCGAAGGTGCCGATCAGCGACACCGGCACCGCTGCCAAGGGGATGATGGAGGCGCGCCAGGTCTGCAGGAACAGGATCACCACCAGCACCACCAGGATGATGGCCTCGAACAGGGTGTGCACCACGGCCTCGATGGAGCCGCGCACGAAGATGGTCGGGTCGTAGACGATCTCGTAGTCCATGCCCTGGGGGAAGCTTTGCTTGAGCTCGGCCATCTTGGCGCGTACCTGGTTGGACAGGTCGATGGCGTTGCTGCCGGGGCGCTGGAAGATCGGGATGGCCACCGCCGGCTGATTGTTCAGCAGCGATCTCAGGGCGTACTGGTTGGAGCCCAGTTCGATGCGGGCGATGTCGCGCAGCCGGGTGATCTGGCCGTCGCTGCCGGCGCGCACGATGATGTTGGCGAATTCCTCCTCATCCACCAGGCGGCCCTGGGTGTTGATGGCCAGCTGGAAGCTGGTGCTGCCCGGCGCTGGCGGCGCGCCCAGGGCACCGGCGGCGACCTGGCGATTCTGCTCGCGGATGGCGGTGACTACGTCGCTGGCGGTCAGGCCGCGCGAGGCGACCTTGTCCGGATCGAGCCAGACGCGCAGGGAATAGTCGCCCATGCCGAACAGCTGGACATCGCCCACGCCGTCCAGCCGTGCCAGCTCGTCCTTGACGTTGATCAGGGCATAGTTGGACAGATAGAGCATGTCGTAGCGCTGATCCGGCGAGGTCAGGTGCACCACCATCGCCAGGTCCGGCGAGGCCTTGTCGGCGGTCACGCCGAGGCGCTGCACCTCTTCCGGCAGCTTGGGCAGGGTGCGGGTGACGCGGTTCTGCACCTGCACCTGGGCGGTGTCCAGGTTGGTCCCCAGGGCGAAGGTGATGGTCAGGGTCAGCTTGCCGTCGGCGGTGGACTGGGACGACAGGTAGAGCATGTGCTCCACGCCGTTCATGGCCTGCTCCAGGGGCGCGGCCACGGTCTCGCCGATCACCTTGGGGTTGGCGCCGGGGAAGGTGGCGCGCACCACCACGGTGGGCGGGACCACCTCGGGGTATTCGCTGATCGGCAACTGGAACAGCGAGATGGCCCCGCCGATCAGGATGATCAGCGAGAGCACGGCGGCGAAGATCGGCCGGCGGATGAAGAACTGGGAGAAGTTCATCGGAGCAGTCCTTGAGCGAAAGGCGTGCAGAGGCGCAGCCATCGCGGCCATGGGCCGCTCCTACAGGTACGGATGCCACTGTAGGAGCGGTCGCAGTGGCGAACCACCATGACCGCAATACCGCGATGCCTGGACGGGTGAAAGTCTGAAACGGGACGGGGTGGAGCCTGGGGTCTAGCGACTACCCACCTTGAGCGGCTGGGTGGGCGCCGGCAGGCTGGCCAGGACCGCGTCACGCTGGCGCTTGAGGGCGGCCAGGGTGGTGGCATCGGCCATGGGCACCGACTGGGCGTCGACGGTCATGCCCGGGCGCACCCGCTGCAGGCCGTTGACCACGATGCGATCGCCGGCTTCCAGCCCCTTGCGCACGATACGCAGGCCTTCCAGGCGTGGGCCCAGGTCGACGGTGCGATAGGCCGTCTTGCTCTGGCCATCCACCACCAGCACGAATTTCTTGCCCAGGTCGGTGCCTACGGCGGCGTCCTGGATCAGGGTGCCTTCGTAGGTGCCGCTGCCCACCAGCCGCAGCCGGGCATAGAGCCCCGGGGTGAAGCGGCCGTCGGCGTTGTCGAACACGGCGCGGCCGTGGATGGTGCCGGTGCGCGGATCGAGCTGGTTGTCCATGAAGTCCATGTGGCCTTCATGGGAGAAGTCGTCCTCGTTGGACAGTGCCATGTAGACCGGGCTGGCCGTGCCGCGCTGACCCTGGCGGGCGAGGGCTTGCTGCTTGAGGAAGACGCGCTCGTCGGCGTCGAAATAGGCATAGACCTTGTCGGTGGAGACCAGGGTGGTGAGGCGGGTGTCGCCGGCGTTGACCAGGTTGCCGGCGGTGACCTCGGCACGGCCGACGCGGCCGTCGATGGCGGCGCGCACTTCGGTGAAGCCCAGATTCAGACGCGCGGCGTCCAGTTGCGCCTGGGCGGCGGCGACGCTGGCCTTGGCTTCCTGAGCGGCGCTGCGGCGGGCCTCGACGATTTCCGCGGAGATGGCGTTGCTGCTGCGCAGGCGTTCGCCCCGGGCGGCTTCGTCGGCGGTGCGGCTGGCGTTGGCGCGGGCCTGTTGCAGCTCGGCTTCGAGGCGCTTGACCTCGGCCTGGAAGGGGCGCGGATCGATCTGCAACAGCAAGTCGCCGCGCTTGACCCGGGCACCCTCGTGGAACAGGACGCAGTCGACGTAGCCAGAGACGCGGGGACGGACCACCACGGACTCGGGCGCTTCCAGCCGGCCGGTCACCTCGTCCCATTCCACCACCGGCTGGCGCAGCACCTCGGCGGCGCTCACCTTGGGCGCGGGCGGCGCGGCGCTGGCCTGGGGATGGGAATCGCCGCAGGCGGCAAGGAATAGCGTAGAGGTCAGGGCCAGGGGGCCGAGGGTTTTCGCGAAGAGATCCATGTTCGAGTCCGCCCGAGGTGGAAAGAGGTCAGGGAGGCGAGTCTGCCGCCGGGGAAGGGCGACGACGAATCGAAGGGCTCGAACTTATTTATCGATGACGGTGATGGTTTTGCTGTAGGTATCGCTGGCGGTGATGGCCCTCGCTGGAAAGGGCCGCGGTTGAGCCCTTCGCCGGGTCGAGAGCAGGATCCGTGTCTCAAAGACTGTCCGGATCGCCAATGAACATCTGGATGCGCGATCTCAGCCAGCGCTCGCCGGGGTCGTGATCCTGGGCACCGCTCCAGGCCATGGGCAATTCATGGCCGCCGTCGTTCAGCTCGGCGGGCGGGTCTTCGTAGCGAAGGCCGCCGGTGCTGGCCAGCAGGCGTGCGGTGTAGTCCGGCACCATCACCAGCAGATCGGTTTCCGCCAGCAGCGAGCCCAGGCCGTTGAACTGGGGCACCGCCAGCACCACCCTGCGCTGGCGGCCGAGCTTGTCGAGCAATTCGTCGATATAGCCGGTGAGGTCGCCGGCATAGGACACCAGGGCATGGGGGCGGGCGCAGTATTCGTCCAGGGTCAGGCGCCCGGGCTTGCTGTCGGCGCGCAGTACCTTGAAGCCGAAGCGGCGCACCGGGCGGCGCTTGGCATTGGCTGGCAATTCCTCGGTATAGCCCACCGCCACGGTGATCTCGCCGGAGGCCAGCATGCCGGCGGCGGTCAGGTAGTTCATTCGCCGCACCACCAGGGTGGTGCCCGGCGCCTCGATGCGGATGCGCCTGAGCAGCGGCGGCAGCAGGGCGAATTCGACGTCGTCGGATAGGCCGACGCGAAACACCCGGTCGGCGCTGGCCGGCTCGAAACTCTGGGTCCGGCTCACCGCGCTGGAGATCTGGTCCAGGGCCGGCGACAGCAGGGCGGCGATCTCCTGGGCCCGGGGGGTCGGCTCCATGCTGCGCCCGGTACGCACGAACAGCGGATCGTCGAACAGGGTGCGCAGTCGCGCCAGGGCGGCGCTGATGGCCGGCTGGCCGAGAAATAGCTTTTCCGCGGCACGGGTGACGCTGCGCTCGAGCATCAGGGTCTCGAACACGATGAGCAGGTTGAGGTCGACGCGGCGCAGATCGGTACGGTTCATTCAGGCCCCGATAGGGAGTGGATCGATACCCCCGATGTCCATTATCGATGGGGATGCATAGAATCCTAAGGCAAGGCTGGTTAGAGTCCTAGCCATAAGCAGTCCGCCTCGGCAACGGTTCCGGGGTCGGCATCAACGCGAGGTAGTGCCATGTCCCGCCTGATCCAGTTCACCCAATTCGGCCCGCCGGAGGTGCTTGCCTGCATCGACCGGCCCACGCCCGTGGCGGGGCCAGGCGAGGTGCTGGTGCGGGTAGAGGCCATCGGCGTGAGCTGGTACGACGTGCTCTGGCGGCAGAATTTGGCCCCTGAACAGGCCGTGCCGCCGGCCGGTCTCGGCTGCGAGCTGGCCGGGGTGGTCACCGCCCTGGGCGAAGGCGTGGCCGACCTGGCGGTGGGCGATCGCGTGGCCAGCTTTCTCGGCCACGACATCAATCGCTATCCGGCCTATGGCGACGACCTGGTCTATCCAGCCACCTCCCTGGTGCGCTACCCGGACGTGCTCACCCCGGTGGAAGCTGCGGTGCACTACAATCCACTGCTCACCGTCTATACCGCGTTGATGCACCAGGCGCGGCTGCAGCCCGGCGAATGGGTACTGATCACCGATGCCAGTCGCTGTTGCGGCCCGGCCTCCATCCAGCTGGCCAAGGCCCTGGGTGCCCGGGTCATCGCCAGCACCCACGACGCCGCCGACCGTGACTACCTGCGCGAACTGGGCGCGGAAAGGGTCATCGCCGCCGAGGAAGAGGATCTGGTCAGCCGCATCGCCAGCATCACCGACGGCGTTGGCGTGCACGTGGCCCTGGATGCCCTGGGCGGTCCGCAACTGGCGCTGCTCGGCGAGGCCATGGCGCCCCGCGGCCGATTGCTGCTCTATGGTCTCAACGGCGGCAACCAGACCCCCTTGCCGGCCTGTGCGGCCTTCAAGAAGAAATTCAAGCTCTACATCCACTGCGTGCAGGACTTCACCGGCCAGCCGGAGATGGGCCTGGAAGCCGATTGCGCCGCGGTGCGTGAAGCCTTGCAGCACATCGACCAACTGACCCGTGATCGCCTGCTCAAGGCGCAGATCAAGCAGGTCTTTCCCTTCGCGCAGTTCGTCGAAGCCCATCGCTGCATGGAGCAGTGCCCTACCCGCGGTCGCGTCGTCCTCAGCGTCGAGTGACGGGCCAGGCAATAAAAAACCCACGCCAAGGCGTGGGTTTTTTCATGGCCGGTCGCCCTTGCAGGTCGCCTAGGCCGTGGCTTTCTTTTGCAGTGGCGGTGTGGCGCGATTGACTCGCGTCTTGGCGCCAAAGAAGGCCACGCTGAGGAAGTGCAGCGGACTGATCCGTTCCAGCACCAGCTTGAGCGCCACCGGCAGGAAAAGACCCATGACCATGCTGACGGTGAACACCACCCAGGTGTCGTGCACCTGCAGCTTGTTCAGCACGATGCGCGCCCCGGCGGTGCCGAAAACGTGGAACAGGTAGATCTCGAAGGAGAAGTACCCTAGCCAGGCCAGCGGCTTGAAGTAGAAGCGGCGGGCGATCAGCAGGCTGATGGCGGCAAGACCCAAGGCGGTACCGATGATGGCCATGTCGGTCTCGTCGAGATCGACCAGTTCGAACAGATAGGCCTGGTCCATGGCCACCAGGATCACCAGGGCCACGGCCATGGTCACGACATTGCGTTGGGTGATGAGCTGCGCGCCGAAGCGGTAGAGACCCAGGCCCAGCAGGAAGAAGGGGAACAGCTGCACCGCCTTGTAGAGGCTGAACAGGTCCGGGAAGCTCTCCCAGGCGAAGGACGCCGCCAGGGCCACGGCGAACACCAGGCCGAAGTTGCGCAGGGTCAGCAGCAGTCCGGCCTTTTCCAACAGGGCGATCACCACGAAGATGCAGAAGATCGACTGCAGGAACCAGAAGTGCGCGTAGCTGAAGAAGTAGATGCTGAAGATATCGGTCAACTGCGGCTTGTAGTTGGTGTTGGGCACCGCCATCTGCAAGGCGAAGAACAGCGTCGACACCACCAGCAGAGGAATGCCGATGCGTTTGAACTTGCCCTGGTAAAAGCGTGACAGGTCGCTGCCGGTATTCACCGGGCGCAGCGCATAGACGTAACCGGAGATGGCGGTGAACAGCGGCATCCGTACGTAGACGAGAGAATCGTAGAGATAGCGCAGCACGGAGTCGTCCGGCACCTTCATGCCGAGGGTGGACGAACTGCCGATCACGTGGCCCGCTACCATCAGAAACAGCGCCAGTCCGCGGATCGTCTCGATGCGCAGATCCTTTTCAGGCGTGGTCTTGGTCATGCTGAGTCCTCTGTACTAGCTAAGCGAGACAGCGTCTCCACGGGCGTGGGGAACGGATGTCGGCGCATCAGATCATCTGAGCCCGGTGAGCTTAGGCTAGTTCGTTAGCTTCCTTGCGGTAGCGGCGGGAAAACTCCGGCTTTTCTTGCGCTGCATCACTTTTCTGTGAAGCGATTACTAGAAGTGTGAACTTGCAACGGCGGCGAACAACGTTGATTCAGATGGCATTGTGCCAGGCTTAAGGTGTTCTTAAGCCAGCTTGCGCTAGGCCAGCGGCGGCCAGGGCAGGCCGCCGTGGCTTGGCTCAGACGAAGGCCTTGCCGTCCAGAATCGCCTTGCGCCAGCGGGTGATACGCACTTCGCCAGGCAGCCCGGCAGTGGTGAAGGGATCGCGGGCGATGAAGGCTTCGGCCTCGGCGCGGGTTTCCACATCGACGATATAGACGCTGCCGCTGGCGGTCTCGCCGTCATCGCTGAGCTTGGCACCGCAGGCCAGCAGGGCGGCGGCGTTCTCGCGCAGGAAATCCAGGTGAGCCGGGCGATGCTGCTGGCGCAGGGCCAGGCTGTCCGGCTTGTCGAAGGTCTCGATCAGAAAAGGCATGGCGGGCTCCGATAGGCTCGGCGGCCCCGATGGCCGCCGCTGGCGCAGGGTGGCGCGATCCTGGGGCCAGCGTCAATCGGACCTTGGCCGGCCATTGATGCCTGGCCTGGGCATAGCCTTAGCAGAGAAATGTATTAAACATTCAGGTCTAGATAGGCCAGGCTGACCTTTCCAAATGGAATATAAGGAAGGTCACCATGGTTCGTTCCTCTCTCCGACGATGGCTGGCGCAAGGCGCCGTTCTGCTAGCCGCGCTCGGTGTGCTCGCTCCGGTACAGGCCGCCGACCAGCCGTTGCGCATCGGTTATCAGAAGGGCGGCGGTCTGCTGGCCGTGCTCAAGGCCCAGGGCACCCTTGAGCAGGCCCTAGGGGCCCAGGGCTATCAGGTGAGCTGGCGCGAATTCCAGGCTGGGCCGCAATTGCTGGAAGCCCTCAATGCCGGCAGCATCGACGTCGGTTATACCGGCTCCCCGCCACCGATCTTCGCCCAGGCGGCGGGGATCGATCTGGTCTACCTGGGCGCCGAACCGGCCAGCGAGGCGGTGGAAGCCATCCTGGTGCCGGACGGTTCGCCGATCCGCGACGTCGCCGAACTCAAGGGCAAGAAGGTGGCCGTGCAGAAGGGGTCGAGCGCCAACTTTTTGCTGGTCGCGGCCCTGGAAAAGGCCGGGCTGAGCTTCAAGGACATCCAGCCGGTCTATCTGCCGCCGGCCGATGCCCGCGCCGCCTTCGTCAACGGTTCGGTGGACGCCTGGGTGGTCTGGGATCCCTATCTGGCGGCCATCCAGCAAGGCCAGCCGGTGCGAGTGCTGGCCGACTATAAAGGTCTGCTGCACGCCAACAGCTTCTATGAGGGTTCGCGGCGCTTCGCCGATGCCCATCCCGAGGCGATCCGCCTGTTGCTGGCGGAACTGGCCAAGGCTGGTGCCTGGGCCAATGCCCACAAGCCGGAGGTGACGCGCATCCTGGCCGAGCAGATCGGGCTGCCGGAAGCGGTGATCGCCACCTGGCAGGCACGCACCCGCTACGGGGCGACGGCGCTGACGCCGGAGATCATCGCCACCCAGCAACAGACCGCCGACATCTTCAAGGCCCAGGGGCTGATTCCCCGGGCGGTGGAGGTAAGCCAAGCGGTCTGGCAGGCGCCCTAGGACGACTAGGCGCGGCGGGGCAGCAGGTAGCCCAGCAGAAACATCCCGGCGGCTGCCACCACCACCGAGGGTCCGGCCGGGGTGTCCTGGTACCAGGACAGGGTCAACCCCAGGCACACGGCGGCCATGCCCAGCAGGCTGGCGCCACAGGCCATCTGCTCGGGACTGCGGGCATGGCGCTGGGCCGTGGCGGCGGGGATGATCAGCAGCGAGGTGATCAGCAGAACCCCGACGATCTTCATGGCCACGGCGATGACGATGGCCACCAGCAGCATCAGCGCCAGGCGGATCCAGGTCACCGGCAGGCCTTCGACCTGGGCCAGTTCCTCGTGCACGGTGATGGCCAGCAGCGGGCGCCACAGACAGGCCAAAGCCACCAGCACCACGGCGCTGCCGCCGAGGATCCAGCGCAGATCGCTGGGGCCCACCGCCAGCAGATCGCCGAACAGATAGCTCATCAGGTCGATCCGCACCTCGTGCATGAACGACAGCGCCACCAGGCCCAGTGACAGGGTGCTGTGGGCGAGGATGCCGAGCAGGGTGTCGGCGGCCAGGCCGCGACGGCGCTGCAGCACCACCAGCACCACCGCCAATGCCAGGCAGCCGACGGTAACGGTCAGGGTCGGGCTGACATCCAGCAGGAAGCCCACGGCGACCCCGAGCAGGGCGGCATGGGACAGGGTGTCGCCGAAGTAGGCCATGCGCCGCCAGACCACGAAGGAGCCGAGGGGGCCGGCGACGAGGGCGAGGGCGAGACCGGCGAGCAGGGCATACAGCAGGAAATCAGCCATGCTTGCAGTGGGCTCCATGGACGTGCGGCGTCTTGACCACGCTGCCATGCAGGTCGTGGGCGTGATCGTGGTGGTGGTGATAGACGGCGAGATTGCGCGCACTCTGGCCGAACAGTGCCTGGTAGGCCGGATCGCCACTGACTTGCTCGGGGTGCCCGGAGCAGCAGACGTGGCGATTCAGGCAGATCACCTGATCGGTGGCGCCCATCACCAGGTGCAGGTCGTGGGAGACCATCAGCACGCCGCAACCATGACGCTCGCGCAACTGGCCGATCAGCCGGTACAGCTCACTCTGGCCATTGATGTCGACGCCCTGCACGGGTTCGTCGAGCACCAGCAACTCGGGTTGGCGGAGCAGGGCGCGGGCCAGCAATACCCGCTGCAACTCGCCGCCGGAAATGCTCTGCAGGGGGCTGTCGATGACGCCCTCGGCGCCCACTTCGCCCAGGGCGGCCAGGGCGCTGGCGCGGGTCACCCCCGGCACCAGGCGCAGGAAGCGCAGCACCGACAGCGGCAGGGTGGCGTCCACCTGCAGTTTCTGCGGCATGTAGCCGATGCGCAGCCGCGGGCGGCGCCAGACGCTACCGCGATCAGGCGTGAGCAGCCCGAGCACGCTGCGCACCAGGGTGGTCTTGCCGGCGCCATTAGGGCCGATGAGGGTGACGATGCGGCCGGGATCCAGGGTCAGGCTGACCTGATCGAGCACCGGCTGCCCGGCAAAGGTCACACCGACATCCTGCAGCCGGATCAGCGCCTCGCTCATGCCTGCTTCCGGCAGGCGGCGCACTGACCGACCACTTCCACGGTCTGGCCTTCCACCTGGAAGCCCACGGCGCTGGCGCCGTCGAGGATGGCCTGGTGCACGGCGGGTTGTTCCAGTTCGATGCTCACCTGGCAGCTGCGGCAGATCAGGAACTGCCCCTGGTGGGCCTCGCCGGGATGATTGCAGCCGACGAAGGCGTTGAGCGAGGCGATGCGGTGCACCAGGCCGTTCTCGACAAGGAAATCCAGTGCCCGGTAGACGGTGGGCGGCGCCGCGCGGCGACCGTCCTGCTCGCTGAGCACGGCCAGGATGTCGTAGGCGCCGAGCGGCTTGTGGCTTTGCCAGACCAGCTCCAGCACCCGCTTGCGCAGCTCGGTGAGGCGCACGCCAGCGCGGCTGCAGAGTTCGTCGGCCTCGGCCAGGGCGTGGGCGACGCAGCGCGAATGATCGTGAGGCCGAAAGGCCAGGGGGGCGTCGGACATGAAACGGTACCTTGGGAGCCAGGACGTTATTATATTGCACCTCTCCTAAGAATCGGGATTTTCACGTGCCACGCCTCCTACCCCTCGTCGCTTCCCTGCTGCTCGCCTGCACCCTGCTGCCCGCCCAGGCCGAGGTGAAGGTGTTGACCAGCATCAAACCCCTGCAACTGATCGCCGCGGCCATCCAGGACGGCGCCGGCCAGCCCGCCGTGCTGCTGCCGCCGGGCGCCTCGCCGCACCATTACGCCCTGCGGCCCTCGGACCTGCGCCAGGTACGCGAGGCCGGGCTGGTCTACTGGATCGGCCCGGATCTGGAGACCTTCCTGCCGGCGGTGCTCAAGGAACGCCAGGGCCCCAGCGTGGCCATCCAGGACTTGCCGGGCCTGCACCTGCGTCGCTTCGGCGCCGAGCACGCCCATGAGCCGGGCGACGATCATGACGAGCACGAGCACGAGCACGAGCACGAGCACGAGCACGAGCACGGTGCGGCGCCCGAGTACGCCCACGACCATGACCACCGCCCTGGTAGCCTGGATGCCCACCTCTGGCTGACCCCGGCCAATGCCCGGGTGATCGCCACGCGTCTCGCGGCCGACCTGAGCCAGGCCGATCCGGCCAATGCCAGTCGCTACGCGGCCAACCTCAAGGCCTTCGAGCGTGGACTGGCCGCCAAGGACCAGGCCCTGCGCGCCCAGCTGGCGCCGCTGGCCGGCAAGCCCTACTTCGTTTTCCACGAGGCCTTCGACTATTTCGAGGAAGCCTATGGCCTGGGGCATCGTGGCGTCTTCGCCCTGGGCGCCGACGTCCAGCCCGGCGCGCGCCATGTGGCCGCCATGCGTGAAGAGCTCAAGGCGGCCGGTCCGACCTGCGTCTTCACCGAGCCGCCGCTGCAGCCGAAGATCGCCACCACCCTGAGCAGCGGCCTGCCGGTGACCCTGGTGGAGCTCGATCCCCTGGGGGCCCGCATTCCGGTCGATAGCCAGGGCTATGCGACCCTGCTGCAACAGGTGGCCGACACCCTCGGCGGCTGCCTCGGCAAGCTCCCCTGAGCCACCCGGGATACCGATTCGGCAAGGGCTACCGTTCGTCGCCCTTGACCTGCCCTGGTGATCGTTCAGCTGGCGTTCAGGACGAGTTCAGGCAGCGTTCAGGGCCCTTGGCCTAATCTGCAACTGTCAGATCAGCAACGCCGAGGTCGCCCGGATATGTTCACCCTAGCGCAGCTCCCGCTAAGGCAGATCGTCCGGACACTTCGACCCGACCTGGCGATGTTCATCCTTGTAACTCCACTGCAGGGTCACCAAGTCAGCTCTGGTCCCCTGTAGCCGTCTCACGACGGAGCCGTCCCCCAACGGCAGTTTCCGATCCCCATGAAGTGCTCCTTACCTCTCCAACCGGAGAGGTTTTTTTTGCCTGGAATAAAGTAAGTGTCCCCATCCATCCGCTCCCTGCTCTCGCCGTCAGCCGGCTCCAGGCGCCATAATCGGGCCCAGGGCGCTGCTGCGCGGCGTACGCGACAGATGCAGTCGCAGCCACAGAAAGTCTCGTTAGCTGTTCAGGAGTCTGCATGAAGATCCTCGTCGTCGAAGACGAAAACCTGCTGCGCCACCACCTCAAGGTGCGTCTGGGTGAAGCCGGTCATGTCGTCAATGCCGTGGCTGATGCGGAAGAAGCGCTCTACAGCGCCCGCGAATTCCATCACGATCTCGCCATCATCGACCTGGGTCTGCCCGGCATGAGCGGTCTCGATCTGATCCGCCAGCTGCGCAACCAGGGCGCCACCCTGCCGATCCTCATCCTCACCGCCCGTGGTAGCTGGCAGGACAAGGTCGAGGGCCTGGGTGCCGGGGCGGACGACTATGTGGTCAAGCCCTTCCAGTTCGAAGAACTGGAAGCCCGCCTCAATGTGCTGTTGCGTCGCTCGGCGGGCTTCGTCCAGCCGAGCATCCGCGCCGGTTCGCTCAAGCTGGACCTGGGGCGCCAACAGGCCTTCAACGAAGACCAGCCGCTGCAGCTGACCGCCTACGAGTACCGGCTGCTGGAATACCTGATGCGCAATCACCAGCAGGTGATCACCAAGGAGCGGCTCATGGAGCAGCTCTACGACGATGACGGCGAGCACGACAGCAACGTCATCGAGGTGCTGGTCGGCCGCTTGCGGCGCAAGCTGGAGGCCAGCTGCCAGATGCAACCCATCGAAACGGTCCGGGGCCGCGGCTACCTGTTCACCGAGCGCTGCCAGTGATCCGTTCCTTTCGCGTGCGGCTGCTGCTCAGCGCGGCGCTGCTGGTGATCGTCTGCCTGGCGCTGATCGTGCCGGCGATCCGCAATGCCTTCGACCGTACCGTGGAAAACTTCGTCGCCGCGCGGCTGGAGGCCAATGCCAACACCCTGATCGGCGCGGCGCGGGCCATCGACGGGCGCCTGGCGATGCCGGAGATGATCGCCGAGGAGGTCTTCGACCGACCCGGTTCGCCGATCCTCGGCTATGTCTACGACCAGAACGGTCGCCTGCTCTGGCGCTCGCGCTCGGCGATCAAGGAGCGGCCCAACTACCGGCCGACCTTCGACGGCGGCGGGGTCAAGCTGGTCAAGGCCACCGATGACCAGGGCCAGGGCTTCTTCGTCTTCGATCGCGAGGTGCTGCTGGGCAATCCGCCGGTCGCCGGCTTCAGCGTGGTCACCATGCAGCCGGCCGAGGAATACGAACGGCTGCGCGCGACCTTCGTCCACCAGGTGATCCTCTGGCTGGTCGGGGTGCTGGGTGCGTTGCTGGTATTGCTGGCCCTGGTCATGCAGTGGAGCCTGAGACCGCTGCGCCGCCTCAGCCAGCAGCTGGACGCCGTGGAAACCGACCAGCGCGAGCTGCTCGACGAAAAGAACGTGCCCAGCGAGATCAGCCGCCTGATCCGCTCGCTCAACCGCCTGCTCGATCACGAACGGCTGCAACGCGAGCGCTACCGCGACACCCTGGGCGATCTGGCCCACAGCCTGAAGACCCCCTTGGCGGTGTTGCAGGGGGTGACCGAAGAGTTGCGCCGGCAGCCGCAGCTGGATCAGGAGGTCGGCACCCTGCAGACCCAGATCGAGCGCATGAACCAGCAGGTGATGTACCAGTTGCAGCGGGCCACCCGCCAGGGCGGCGCGGTGCTCAGCCGGCCGCTGGAACTGGCGCCGCTGCTGGACTCCCTGTTCAGCACCCTGGACAAGGTCTATGCCGAGAAACGCGTGCAGGCGGAAATGGATTTGCCGCCGAATCTGCGGGTGCAGGCCGAAGAAGCCGCCATGCTGGAGGTGTTCGGCAATCTCCTGGAAAACGCCTATCGCCTCTGCCTGACCCAGGTGCGGGTCAGCGCCCGCCGTCATACCGAGCACTGGATCCTCGACATCGAGGACGACGGCCCCGGCATTCCCGCCGAGCGCCGCGAAAGCGTGCTGCGTCGCGGCATGCGCATGGACAGCCGCCATCCTGGACAGGGCATCGGCCTGGCCGTGGTGCAGGACATCCTGGAAGGCTACCGCAGCAGCCTGACCATCGATGAATCCAGTCTGGGCGGCGCCCGTATCCGCTTTCGCCTGCCGGCGGCGATTTCCCCGGAGCGGCCTTCCTTGGTGCACAATGGGGCCAAGACGTGACCCATGGGTCATGGCTTGCGTCTGCTCCTGATAGTGAAATTCTGTCTGTAAGGACCCCGGCATGAGCCGCGACTGCCGTCACCTCGAATCCCTGTTGCACCACGATATTCCCATCACCAAGGCCCTGGGCCTGGAAGTCCGCGACTGGAGCGAGCAGCGCCTGCAGCTGCATGCCCCGCTGGCTGCCAACATCAACCACGCCAGCACCATGTTCGGCGGCAGCCTCTACTGCGTGGCCGTGCTGGCCGGTTGGGGCTGGCTGTACCTGCGCCTGCGCGAAGCCGGCATCGAGGAAGGCCACATCCTCATCCAGGAAGGCCAGATCAGCTATCCGCGGCCCATCACCGCCGATGCCCTGGCCTATGGCGAGCCGCCCGAGGCACGGGCCTGGGAGCGCTTCGAGACCACCTTCCGCCGCCGTGGCCGCGCCCGCATCACCCTGCAGTCGCGCATCGTCACCGAGAGCGGCGAGGATGGGGTGCGCTTTACCGGTCAGTACGTGTTGCACCGCTGACAGCGGGCGCGGCATGCAAAAGGGCGACCCTGGGGTCGCCCTTTTTTTGTGGCCGTTCCCTGGCTAGCCGTGGGGGTGCGGCTCGGACTTCGCCTGCTGGGCGGTATTGGTGTCGGGCAGGTTGTCCGGCGGCACGGCCAGGGCGCGCAGGGCGCCGGACATGATCTCGCTGAAGGTCGGCGCCGAGACCAGGCCGCCGAAGTAGCCTTCCTTGGTCGGGGTATCCAGCATCACCGCCAGCACCAGCTTGGGATCGGCCGCCGGCGCCATGCCGACGAACATCGAACGATAGGCGTGCTCGGTGTAGCTGCCAGAGCCGGCCTTGCGTGCGGTACCCGACTTGCCGGCCACGTGATAGCCGGGCACCCGGGCGCGGATCACGCCGCCTTCGTCTTCCACCACGTGGTTGAGCATGGCGCGCAGGCGCCGGGCGATGGTTGGGTCCATGGCCTGGACGCTCTGCTGCTTCTGGTCCTTGAGCAGGGTCAGAGGGGTGAGCAGGCCGTCGTTGGCGATCACCGAGTAGGCCTGGGCCAGTTCGGCGACGTTGACCGCCAGGCTGTAGCCAAAGGACATACTGGCCGTGGCGATCTGCGACCACTTGGTGTGGCCGGGCAGGTAGCCGGCGTTCTCGCCGGGAAAGCCCAGCGCCATGGGATTGCCGAAACCGACCCGGCTGAGCTGTTCGTAGATGGGCAGCGGGCCGATCTGCAGGGCCACCTTGCTCATGCCGATGTTGGAGGAGTTGAGCAGCACCCCGGTCATGGTCAGGACACCGCGTCGGGCCACGTCGTGGATGGTGTGACCGTCGATGGTCATCCAGCCCGGCGCCACGTCCACGGTGCTGTTCTCGTTGAACTTGCCCGAGGCCAGGGCCACCGACATGCTGAACGGCTTGATCACCGAACCGGGCTCGAAGGCGTCGGTCAGGGTGCGGTTGCGCATGTTGGGGATCTGCAGGGTGGCGCGGTTGTTGGGGTTGTAGGATGGGAAGTTGGTCATCGCCAGGATCTGGCCGGTCTTGGGATTGACCAGCACGGCCGACCCGGACTGGGCGCCGAACTTCTCCACCGCGGTCTGCAGCGCGCGATAGGCGATGAACTGCAGGCGCAGGTCGATGGACAGCGCCACGTCCTTGCTCGGTTGCGGCTGGCGCACCACGCGGATGTTCTTGACCACCGAGCCACGCGGATTGATCAGCACCTCGCGCACCCCGCCGCGGCCGGCCAGCCAGTCTTCGAAGCCCAGTTCCAGGCCCTCCTGGCCATGGCCGTCGATGTTGACCATGCCGATCACCTGGGCCACCAGGTCGGAACTGGGATAGTAGCGCTTGTATTCCTTGATCTGGCGCACCCCGGGTACGCCAAGGGCCATGATGTTCTCGCCGTCGATGGGCGACAGCGCCCGGGCCAGGTAGAGGAAGTGCTTTTCCGGATGGCCGAGGATCAGGTTGCGGAGTTCGGCTTCGGGCTTGTGGATGGCCTGGGCCAGGCGCCCCAGCTGGTCGGCGCTGTCCTGCATCTCCGATGGATTGCACCAGATGGTCACCACCTCGGTGGAAACCGCCAGGGGCGCGCCGTTGCGGTCGGTGATCATGCCGCGGGTGACCGGAATGGGAATGTGGCGCACCGAACGGCGATCGCCCTGGTCACCCAGGAAGGCGGCATCGATCAGCTTGAGGTAGGTGATGCGGCCAGCGACCACGCAGGTCAGCAGGACCAGCACGACGACCACGACATAGAAGCGATAGCGGGGTGCGGCCGTCATGGCGGCTCCTGCGCGAGAAGAAGGCTTGGGCATGGTCACAACTGGTTACAACCGTCAGGGACGCGCATGGTAACTGCTCCAGCCATCGGCCGGAAACCGCTGGGCGGTCGAGGGCGGTACACTGCGCACATGAGCGACATTCCCCTGCACGATCTTTCCACCCCTGCCGTGACCTGCGAGAGCTGTCAGGCCTGGTGCTGCCGCCAGGAAGTCCTGCTGTTCGAGGATGCTGGCGTGCCCGCCCGCTACATCGAGGAAGACTGGACCGGCACCCGCATGAAACGCCTAGACGACGGCTGGTGCGCTGCCCTGGATCGCGAGCAGATGAATTGCAGCATCTACGAGGTGCGGCCCTGGGTCTGCCGGATCTTCGACATGGCCGGTCCGGAATGCCTGGAAGAGCGGGCGGACATGAAAAGGGCGATGGAGAGTGGCGAGTTCTAGCGTCGCCCTGGTCAACCCTGTTGGGCTTCGCTGCGCTCAACCCAACCTACGCGTCCAGCTTTGAGGCACCCGTAGGTTGGGTTGAGACGGCTTTTTCATCGAAGCCCAACAAGGCCGGCAGGCGGTGACACGTCCCGTAGGGCTTCGCTGCGCTCAACCCAACCTACGCGTCCAGCCTTGAGGCACCTGTAGGTTGGGTTGAGACCGCTTTTTCGTCGAAGCCCAACAAGGCAGGCAGGCGGTGATACGTCCCGTTGGGCTTCGCTGCGCTCAACCCAACCTACGCGCCTAGCCTTGAGGCACCGTAGGTTGGGTTGAGACGGCTGTTTCGTCGAAGCCCAACAAGGCAGGCATGCGGTGATACGTCCCGTTGGGCTTCGCTGCGCTCAGCCCAACCTACGTGGCTAGCCTTGAGGCACCGTAGGTTGGGTTGAGACGGCTGCTTCGTCGAAGCCCAACAAGGCGGGCATGCCTCGGCGGACCGCCGTCTAGCGCAGCTTCTGCGGCTTGTAGGCGCAGTAGTTCGGCCGTGGGCCGACCCGTGGGTGGTTGCGGCAGGTTTCCGGGCGCTGGTCGTAGATGGTGCACAGCCGCGTCTTGGGATGCAGATAGATGCAGTCGTTGTTGGACAGCCGCACCAGGGTGAACAACCCGGTCTTGGCATTGAGGCGTTCGACCACGCCGTCCTTCTTGAGCCGCTTGGCGATGTCCTTGAGCGGCTCGCCCTTCTCGAATTCGTCCACCACGCCCATGCGGATCAGGTCCGACAGGCGGGCTTCCACCGGCAGGGTGCAGCAGCTGGACACGCAATCCAGGCACATGGCCTTGTCGTAACGGATCCAGGTTTCGGTGCGATCGAGATCGGCCCCGAGAATGCGCAGTATCTGGGCCATGGCTTACTCGGCGAAGGTGACCTGACCATCGGCCAGGGAGGCGACGCGGGCCAGGGATTCGACGCGATAGCCCTGGGCATCGAGTTCGGCACGACCGACCTGGAAGGACTTCTCGATGACGATGCCAAGTCCGGCTACCTGGGCACCGGCCTGACCGATGATGGAGATCAGCGCCTTGGCCGCCTTACCGTTGGCGAGGAAGTCGTCGATGATAAGCACCCGGTCGTCGGACGACAGATGCATGGTCGAGACGGCTATGGTGCTCTCCGTCTGCTTGGTAAAGGAATAGACGCTGGCCACCAGCAGGTTGTCGGTCAGGGTCAGCGACTGGTGCTTGCGGGCAAAGATTACCGGCACACCCAACTCCAGCCCGGTCATCACCGCTGGGGCGATCCCCGAGGCCTCGATGGTCACGATCTTGGTGATGCCGGCGTCGGCGAAGCGGCGGGCGAACTCCTGACCGATGTCGCGCATCAGCGCCGGATCGATCTGGTGGTTGAGGAAGGCATCGACCTTGAGCACCTGCTCGGAGAGTACTTGGCCTTCGCTGCGAATCTTGGCTTTGAGGCGTTCCACGCGGACGGTCCTTTAACGGCAACGCCCGGGCCTGAGTACAGGACCGGGTCTGGGAATACGGGAGGGCGGCGATTGTGCCCTATCTTTCAAGAAAGTCGTTAGTTTGCCGACAAATCGTCCTATAGGTATCCGCAACGGATAGCCGACGCTTGCCGGTGGCTGGCACAGGAGTTGTCGAACATGGGTGTTTTGTTGTCACCGGGGATTCGCGTGCTGAGCCAGTTCGGCTTCGCCCGCAAGTTCGCCCTGCTGCTGGTGCTGTTCATCCTGCCGCTGGCGGTCAGTCTCTGGCTGCTGGGCGCCGACTTCCAGGCCAAGCTGGCCACCGTCAGTGGCGAGCGCAGTGGTGTGCGACTGCTGCAACGGCTCGACGCCGTGGAAGAAGAACTCACCCTCCGGCGCAACCTGACCGCGCGCTGGAAGGCGATCGACACCAGTCGCCAGGAGACCCCGGCCGTGCAGGCCGCCATCGCCGCCCTGGAAAGTCGCAACGACAGTCGGCGCGAGCGACTCGCCCAGCTCGGACAGCAACTGGAGAGCGAAGGGGCCAGCACCGATGTGCAGGCGCGCTTCAAGACCCTGCAGCAGGCGCTTGCCGGGCTCGAGGTCAGCGATCTGCGCAGCCTGGGCTGGTGGCCGGACGGCTACGATAGATTCACCGCCGCCCTGGGCGCCGTGCAGGCGCTGCGCGAGGAGATCGCCCTGGACAGCGGCCTCATCCTCGATCCCTGGCTGGAAACCTATCTGCTGATGCAGATCGGCACCACCCAGTCGGTCGAGTTGTACGAACGCCTCGGCCGCCTGGCCAGCGTCGGCCAGGCCAGCGTGGTCTCCGGCCAGTTCAGCCTGCAGAGCCGCCTGCAGTTACGCGACCTGCGCGCCCGCGTCGGCGATTCCAGCGAGAGCCTGGCCAAGGTCGCCGTCCTGCTCGGCAACAAGCTGCCCGCCGACATGGCCGGCTGGAAGGACGACTACCAGAAAGTCAGTGGCCAGCTGGAGGCCAGTCTCAAGACCCTCGACCAGGGGGTGTTCGGCGGCGAGATCACGCTCAAGCCGGAGCAGTTCGAAGCCACCCTGGACGGGGTCCTGCAGGGGCTGCAGACCTTCCGCCAGCAGACCCTGAAGAACCTGGATCAACGGCTGCAATACTATGGCGCCGATGCCGTGCGCAGCTTTGGCGCCATTGCCGCCGGCTTCGGTCTGCTGCTGGTGGTGACCTGCTATCTGCTGCTGTGCATGCAGGCCGCCATTCGTGGCAGCGCCCGGCGCATCACCACCCTGGCCGAAGGCCTGCGCGACGGCGATCTGACCCGTTCGGCCCAGGTGAGTGGCCAGGACGAACTGGCCGAGATCGGGCGCGCCCTGGACCTGGCCGTGGTGCAGTTGCGGGGCAGCCTGCAGGCGGTCGAACAAGAGAGTCGCCAGGTGGGCACGGCTTCCGGCGAGCTGGGTCAGCAGGCCGAGGCGGCGCTGGGCGCCGTGGAAGTCCAGCGCCAGCAGATCACCCAGATCGCCACCGCGGCCACCGAACTGGCCGCCACTGCCCAGGGCGTGGCGCGGATTTGCGAAGAGGCTGCCGGCCGCGCCGAGCAGATGCGCGGCATCGCCGAGGTCAGCCAGAGCGACAGTCGCCAGACCACGGCCAGCATCCAGCGGCTCAACCAGCGCCTGGACGAGACGGCTGCGGCCATGGCCCAGGTCGACGCCCAGGCCGGACAGATCCAGCAGGTGGTGGATGTCATCCGCGGCATCGCCGAGCAGACCAACCTGCTGGCGCTCAACGCCGCCATCGAGGCGGCCCGGGCGGGTGACCAGGGACGGGGCTTCGCGGTGGTCGCCGACGAAGTGCGTTCACTGTCACAACGCACCCAGGCCTCCACGGCACAGATCGCCGGCACCGTCGGCAGCCTGAGCAGCACCGTAGCCCAGGCCGTGGCCCTGATGCAGGAGGCCTGTGGTCAGGCCGCCAGCGACGCCCAGTCCATCACCGGGCTGGGGCAGCGGCTGGAAGCGATCGCCGAATCGGTACAGGGTGTCTCCGACACCCTGGCGCAGATTGCCACCGCCGCCGAACAGCAGGCGGTCACCGCCGACCAGGTCAGCGGCAACATCCAGCAGGTCGATGGGGCCGCGGCCGATCTGCTAGGCAACGCGCGCACGGTGCAGAGCACGGCGGTGGGTCTGGAGGCGGGCAGTCGCACCCTGACGGCCAACACCACCCGTTTCCGCCTGGGCTAGAACGCAGAAGGGGCGCCTCGCTGGGCGCCCCTTCCACTCACATAATTGCTGATCAGGCCCGAGTATCGAGCAGCCGGCCCAGGGTTTCCTGGGAAGCCTGCATGACCTTGGTACCGGCCAGCGCCTGGTACTTGCCGACATCCAGGTTGACCAGTTCGCTGGCCAGATCGGCCTGGCTGTTGGTAGTCGCGCCCAGGGCTTGCTGCTCGTTGCGCGCCGTCTGGGAGGCGAGGGCGGCACCAGCCTTTTCGACCGTGCGGCTACCGTTCTGGTAGGCCTGCACCCCGGCATAGAGCGAATTGCTTGAAGTCACGTTCATGGACAGGGTCCTCGACGGTGATGTCAAAGGGCTATTGAAGCAGCTTTGACGCCAAAGAACCAGCAGCCCGTGTCACCGCCTGTGTCCGGCTATTGCTGGATCGTCGCCCGGTTGCCCTGGCCGCTCTGGCGCAGGTCGACGTGGCTACCCGCGCCGATCTGACTGATCGAGGCGTACTGGCCAGCGCCCTGCTGACTGGCGCTGACCTGGGCGTCGCTGCCCAGACCGGCAGAGAAGGAGTGACCATCGCCCAACTGCTCGACGCCGAGTTCGATGTGGTCGCTGAGCCAAACCGCACTGACCTCGTTGTCGTTGCCCTGGGAGACCAGGTTCAGGCGGGAATCGTCGCCGCCGATCAGGACGCCAACCCTGTTGCGATCGCCCTGCTGGTGCAGGTCGAGGCGGTTGCCGTTGCCGTTCATGATCGCCTGGACGGCGTTGTCGTCGCCCAGCTGCCGCGCGCTGACGCTCTGGGCGCCGCCCTCGGGACCGGTCTGCTGCACCGCCGCGCTGTTGCGATTGCCGATCTGGACCAGCCGGACCTCTTGCTGCCGCGCGCCCTGGCGGGCGCCGGCCTGGTTGTCGTCGCCCCGCTGCTCGACCACCGCCCGGTTGGCGCCGCCGCCCTGCAGCAGATTGACCTCGTTGCGCGTGCCCAGACTCAGCACGTCCTGCACATGATCGTCGCCCACCTGCCTGAGTCGCGAGTGGCTACCGCTGTCGCGACCGTCCTGGAACAGGTTCAGCTGGTTGCGTGCGCCCTGCTGTTCGATGAGCATCCGCTGGTCGTCGCCGCCCTGGCGCACCAGGGCTTCGTTCTGCAGGCCGCCCTGGACGATCTCCACGCCATTACGCTGGCCATGGCCCTGATAGACATAGGCATGGCTCTGGCTGGCCTCGCGCTGGTCGATGACGATCTCGCGCGTACCGCCGGCGGCCTGGGTGACATTGGTGAAGTTGCCGACACCGCCCTGCTCGACGCGGGTGCGGTCGCCCTGGGAGTTGCGCTGGGTGAGATAGGCCTGGCTGGCGCGACCGGTCTGGATGACCTCCAGGTTGCCCTGGCGGGTATCGGGTTCCTGGCTCAGGAAGGCGCCGAGGCGTTCGCCGTGCTGCTCCACGCGGGTCTGGTTGTCCAGCGCCCAGGCGGTGCTGGTCAGGCCGAGCAGGCCCAGGCAGGTCAGAAACTTCGAGGTAGACACTAGGGCTGGTCCGGCGGCGAAAGACAGGACAGTCTGCTGCCGGCCTGGCCCTGCGGCCATCGCCCGAAAGACTGATATCAGCGGGGCAGGCGCAGGTGCGCGGCGACCGCGGCGGGAGAGGCCGCAGCCAGGTGCGGCACCGTGCCCAGGCAGGGCGCCGGCAGGCGCTCGTGCAGGGTGGCGAGGTTGTCGTCCAGGCGCAGGGTGGCCGGCGCGACCAGATTGGCCACCCAGCCGGCCAGCGGCAGGCCGTCGGCGAGGATGGCCTCGGCGCTGAGCAGCGCGTGATTGATGCAGCCCAGGCGTACACCCACCACCAGGATCACCGGCAGGCCCAGTTCGCGGGCCAGGTCGGACAGGGATTCGCGCCCGGCCAGGGGCACGCGCCAACCGCCGGCGCCTTCCACCAGGGTGAAGTCGGCCTGCAGCGCCAGGATCCGGCGTACTGGCGCGGCCAGGGCGGCGACGCTGAGGTCGATGCCGGCTTCGCGGGCGGCCAGGTGCGGCGCGATGGCCGGCTCCAGGGCGATGGGATTGATGTCGGCATAGCCGAGCGGCAGCGAGGTCTCGCCCAGCAGCGCCAGGGCATCACCGTTGCGCAGGCCGTCGGCGGTGCGTTCGCAACCGGAGGCCACCGGCTTGACGCCGGCGGTTGTGAGGCCCTGCAGGCGCGCCTGGTGCAGCAGGCCGGCGGCGATGGTGGTCTTGCCGATCTCGGTATCGGTGCCGGTGACGAAATAGGCGGGCATGGCGGTCATTCCTTGCGGAGCAGAACGTGGATCACCTGATAGGTGGCCGGTAGGCCGGCGGGCTGGCGCAGGCTTTCATAGGCGCGGGTAAAGGCCGCCAGCCGCTGGCGCCCGGTGAGGCCCTGGGGGCGACCCTGGTTGAGGTTGTGGGCGCCGATGGCCTTGAGGTGCTGGGTCAGGGCGCGCAGGTCAGGGAAGTGCAAGCGCTCGGGCTCGACGTCCAGCGCCAGCACCTGCAGGCCACTGGCTGCGGCGGCGTCGGCATAGGCCGCCTGGCGGCGGAAGCGATTGACGTGCACCTGGTCGTCCACCTGCGCCCAGCTCTGGCGCAATTCGTCGAGGGTGCCCTCGACCAGGCTGCTGAAAGCCAGTACACCGCCCGGGCGCAGGATGCGGCGCGCCTCGGCGAGCACGGCGGGCAGGTCCGGGCACCACTGCAGGGCCAGGCTGGACAGGATGAGGTCGCAGCAGGCGTCGCGCAGCGGCAGGCGTTCGGCGTCGGCGGTCAGGTAGTGGCGGGCGCCGGCGCCTTGCGTACGGGCGTGGCGAAGCATGCCGGGGGCCAGGTCGAGGGCCAGACCTTCCGCCTGTGGATGGCACCGGGCCAGGGCCCGGCTGCAATAGCCGGTGCCGCTGCCCAGGTCCAGCCAGCGTTGCGGGGCCTGGAGGGGCAGCCGACCGAGGAGGCGATCGGCGACCCGGCGTTGCAGCAGGGCGGCGCCGTCGTACTGCGCGGCGGCGCGGGAAAAGGACAGCGCCACCTGGCGCTTGTCGGGCAATACGTCAGCCATCGCGTCCTGCATAGATGAATTCACGGATACGGGTGGCCACCTCGTCCGGGCGCTCCAGCGGCAGGCCATGGCTGGCATGTTCCAGCACCTCGACCTGGGCGGTGGGCAGCTCGTCGCTCAAGGCCTGGGCGGCGGTAGCCGGGACCAGGGCGTCATGGGCACCGAACAGGTGCAGCTGGGGACCGCTGAAGGCCTGCAGGGCGGCGCGGGTGTCCAGGCGGGCGAGCAGCTCCAAGCCGGCGATGACCGCCTCGGGATCGACCTCGGGCAGGGTCACCTGCAACTGGCGGGCGAGGGTACGGCTGTCGCGGGCGCCCTGGGCCACCAGCAGGGTGAAGCGCTTGAGGGTCAGCTCGGCGTCCAGCGAGCAGGCCTCGAAGAAATCGGTGAAGACGCTGCGCGCCATGGCGGTCTGCCAGCCGGCGCGGGCGACGAAGCAGGGATTGCTCGCCAGGGTGATGAGACCGTGCACGCCCTCGGGGCGGCGCAGGGTGAATTCGCTGGCGAGCATGCCGCCCAGCGACCAGCCGCCCAGCCAGACGCCCTCGGCGATCCGGGCTTCCAGGTCGGTGAACCAGTCCTGGGTGTCGGCCAGGGTTGGCAGCGGCTCGATCAGGACATCGAGAAAGGGTGCCTGCTCGACGAGTTCGTCACGCAGGGGTTCCAGGGGAGCATTGCCCAGGCCCCAGCCGGGCAGCAAGATCAGGGTATCGCGCATGGGTCGGTCACTTATCCGCGTCGGGCGGTAATTCGGCCATGGCCTGGGCCAGAGCGTCGAGCAAGAGGTCCACGTGCGCTTCGCGATGGGCCGCCGTCAGGGTTACCCGCAGGCGGGCACTGCCGGCCGGTACGGTGGGCGGTCGGATGGCGGTGACCAGGATCCCGCGTCGGCGCAGGGCGGCGGAGAGTGCGAGGGCGCGCGCGCTGTCGCCGACCAGGATGGGCTGGATCGGCGTGGCGCTGAGCATAAGGTCCAGGCCGAGAGCCGTCGCGCCCCTGCGGAATCTCTGGATCAAAGTGTGCAGAAGCTCACGGCGCCAGCCCTCTTCGCGGACGAGCTGCAGGGCGGCCAGGGTGGCGCAGGCCACCGCCGGCGGCTGGCTGGTGGTGTAGATGTAGGGGCGGGCGAACTGGATCAGCGTCTCGATCAGCTCCTCGCTGCCGGCGACGAAGGCCCCGGCGGTGCCGCAGGCCTTGCCCAGGGTGCCGACCAGCACCGGGACCTGGCTCTGGTCCAGGCCGAAGTGCTCGGCGATACCGCCGCCGGTGGCGCCCAGGGTGCCGATGCCGTGGGCGTCGTCCACCAGGGTCCAGGCGCCGTGACGCTGGGCGACCTGGCAGAGCTCGGGCAGGGCGGCCAGATCGCCGTCCATGCTGAAGACCCCGTCGGTGACCACCAGGGTGTCGCCCGTGGCCTTGGCCAGGCGCGCGGCCAGGCTGGCCGGATCGTTGTGCAGGTAGCGGGCGAAGCGCGCGCCGCTGAGCAGACCGGCGTCGAGCAGGGATGCGTGGTTAAGACGGTCTTCCAGCACGGTGTCGCCACGACCGACCAGGGCGGTGACCGCCGCCAGGTTGGCCATGTAGCCGGTGGAGAACAGCAGCGCGCGCGGCCGCCCGGTGAGTTCGGCCAGAGCCTCTTCCACCTGATGGTGCGGGCTGCTGTGGCCGATCACCAGGTGCGAGGCGCCACCGCCCACCCCCCAGCGTTCGGCTCCGGCGCGCAGGGCGGCGATCACCTGGGGATGATTGGCCAGGCCCAGGTAGTCGTTGCTGCAGAAGGCCAGCAGGGGCTCGCCATCCACCATCACCTCGGGACCCTGGGGCGCCTCCAGCAGCGGGCGGCGCCGATAGAGGTGCTCGGCGTGACGCTGGGCCAGGCGGGCGGCGAGATCGAAGGCCATGGGATGGGTATCTCAGTGGTCGTTAGAGCCCCTCACCCCAGCCCTCTCCCGAGGGAAGAGGGGGAAGAACGGGGCGTGAGGGTCAGGCGGTGGCGGCGTCGTAGAAGAGCTCGCTGTTGCGCTGTTCTACCAGGGCCTGCTCGATGGCGGCCTGGTGCACCTCGTCGGCATGCTCTTCGCGGGCTTCGGGCTGGATGCCGAGGCGGGCGAACAGCTGCATGTCCTTGTCGGCCTGGGGGTTGCCGGTGGTCAGCAGTTTCTCGCCGTAGAAGATGGAGTTGGCGCCGGCCAGGAAGGCCAGGGACTGCATCTGCTCGTTCATCTGCTCACGACCGGCGGACAGGCGCACGTGGGACTTGGGCATGAGGATGCGTGCCACCGCCAGGGTGCGGATGAAGTCGAAGGGATCGACGTCCTTTTCCTCGGCCAGCGGGGTGCCCTGGACCTTGACCAGCATGTTGATCGGCACCGACTCGGGGTGCTCGGGCAGGTTGGCCAGCTGGATCAGCAGGCCGGCGCGGTCATCCACCGACTCGCCCATGCCGAGGATGCCGCCGGAGCAGATCTTCATCCCGGCTTCGCGGACATAGGCCAGGGTCTGCAGGCGCTCGCCGTAGGTGCGGGTGGTGATGATGTTGCCGTAGAACTCCGGCGAGGTATCCAGGTTGTGGTTGTAGTAGTCCAGGCCGGCGTCGGCCAGGGCGCGGGTCTGCTCCTGGTCCAGGCGGCCGAGGGTCATGCAGGTTTCCAGGCCCAGGGCCTTCACGCCCTGCACCATCTGCAGGACGTAGGGCATGTCCTTGGCGGAGGGGTGCTTCCAGGCGGCGCCCATGCAGAAACGGGTGGAGCCGATGGCCTTGGCCTCGGCGGCCGCCTCCAGCACCTTCTGCACCTCCATCAGCTTTTCCTTTTCCAGGCCGGTGTTGTAGTGGCCGGACTGGGGGCAGTACTTGCAGTCTTCCGGACAGGCGCCGGTCTTGATCGACAGCAGGGTGGAAACCTGCACGCGATTGGGATCGAAGTGCTGGCGGTGCACGCCCTGGGCCTGGAACAGCAGGTCGTTGAAAGGCTGCTGGAACAGGGCGCGGACTTCGGCAAGAGTCCAGTCGTGACGCAGGGCGGTAGCGCTCATGGGAGATCCTCAAGGCATTGGACGGCCAGTACTGGAGCGAGGCCGGTGAATGCGGTCGACCTTAGCTGAAGTGTTGGTCGACTACTGCTCATAAAATGACCAATTGCCGGATTTTTTGCAGGGGGATTGACCGAGTCGTAGGTTGGGTTGAGCGCCAGCGAAGCCCAACGGGGTTGGCACCGTGCTGGTTGTTGGGCTTCGACGATGGAGCTGTCTCAGCCCAACCTACGGGCGTCCAGCCGTTGGCTCGCGTAGGTTGGGTTGAGCGGCAGCGAAGCCCAACAGGTTCGGCGCGGTGCCTGTTGTTGGGCTTCGACGATGGGGCTGTCTGAGCCCAACCTACGGGCGTCCAGCCGCTGGCTCGCGTAGGTTGGGTTGAGCGTGAGCGAAGCCCAACAGGTTCGGCGCGGTGCCTGT
Source organism: Pseudomonas sp. PLB05 (assembly GCF_021106615.1). NCBI lineage: Bacteria > Pseudomonadati > Pseudomonadota > Gammaproteobacteria > Pseudomonadales > Pseudomonadaceae > Pseudomonas > Pseudomonas sp. PLB05. The sequence continues at coordinate 183,529 of NZ_JAJOHO010000005.1, read as the reverse complement.
TGTTGGACTTCGACGATGGAGCTGTCTCAGCCCAACCTACGATCCAACACCCTCACGCTCTGGGTGAGGGCGAAGCCTAGAGCATCCGCTCCAGCCCCACTGCCTTGACCACCCAGGCGTTGAAGCGGCGCCAGGCGCTGCCGGGTTCGTGGTGCAACACCCGGGGTTGGCCATTGCGCTCGCTGACCCACTGCAGATGCACCCGTCCCTGATCTTCGATGCGTTGCACCGCGTAGGACACGCTGGGGTCCATGCCCTGCAGCATCAGCTGCCGCAGACGACCGGTGAGGGCCGCGCTGTCCACCAGTACCCCGACCTCGGTGTTCCACAGCACCGAGCGCGGATCGAAGTTGAAGGAGCCGATAAAGGACCAGCGCCCGTCGATGGCCATGGCCTTGCTGTGCAGGCTGGATTCGGATTCGCCGAAGCTGTAGGGCAGGGCGGATCGCTGCTGGTCCGGGCGGGCACGCAGCTCGAAGAGTTTGACGCCCTGGGCCAGCAGGGCCGCGCGATAGGGCGCGTAGCCGGCATGCACGGCGGGCACGTCGGTGGCTTCCAGGGCGTTGGTCAGTACCCGCACGTCCACGCCGCGGGCCGCCAGGCCGCCGAGATAGGCGACCCCCTGATTCATGGGCACGAAGTAGGAAGAGACCAGCAGCAGCTCATGCTGGGCGCCATCCAGGGTCGGTTGCAGCTGGCGTGTCAGCAGCAGCTGCCAGTCCGGCTCGTCGTCGGCCAGCACCTTGCGCGGCGCATCCCAGAGCGCCTGGGCGTGAGCCCAGGTCAGCTCCTGCAGCCAGCCGTCGAGCTGGGGCGCGGTGGCGTAGCGGCGCAGGCGGTTGTACAGCGCCAGGTCGCGGGTGCGTTCGCTGTCGAGATAGCGTTGCAGCCGTGCGCGCAGCCGCACCAGGGCCTCGGTCGAAGGCGCGAACCAGCGCAGCCGTCGCGCCGGCTGGCTCAGGGAGCTGTTCCAGTACTGGTCGAAGCTGGTGCCCAGTTGCCGCGCCACCGGGCCAGCGGCCAGCAGGTCGAGATCTGTGAAGTTCATCTCCGGGCGGGCATCGAAGTACTCGTCGCCCAGGTTGCGGCCGCCGACGATGGCCACGCTGTCGTCGGCCAGCCACAGCTTGTTGTGCATGCGTCGATGCTGGTGGTTGAGATCAACCAGGCGGCCCAGGGCCCGGGTCGGACCGGTGCTGCGGCCCAGGTGCAGCGGATTGAAGACGCGGATCTGCACGTTGGGATGGGCCGCCAGCACGGCGATCTGGTAGTCGTTGCCGTCGCTGCTGGTGTCATCGATAAGAAAGCGGATGCGCACGCCGCGATCCGCCGCCTTGAGCAGTTCGTTAACCAGCAGGCGCGTGGTCAGGCCGTCGTGGACGATGTAGTACTGGATGTCCAGGCTGCGCTGGGCCTTGCGGATCAACTCGGCGCGGGCGGTGAAGGCATCGGTGCTGGTTTCCAGCAGGCGCAGGCCCGAGAGGCCCGGGTGGGCGGCGCCGGCCGCGCGTACCTGGCTGTCCAGGACAGTGCCGGCGACCGGCAAGACCTTGGAGGCTTGGCGCGGGATAGGCGTGGCGCAGCCGGCCAGCAGCGCCAGCAGCAGGGGCACGACCAGGCGGATCACAGGCGGTCCTTGAGGCGGTACCAGAGCATGCCCAGGGCCAGCAGCGGCGAACGCAGGTGGCGACCGCCAGGAAAGCGCGCATGGGGCACCTGGGCGAAGAGATCGAAACCGGCCGATTGGGCCAGGATCGCCTCGGCCAGCAGATGGCCGGCCAGGTGGGTGGCATTGACCCCATGGCCGGCATAGGCCTGGGCGTGGAAGACGTTGGGCTGCTCGCGCAGCCGACCAATCTGCGGCAGGCGATTGGCGCCGATGCCGATCATGCCGCCCCAGGCGTAGTCCACCCGCACGTCCGCGAGTTCGGGGAAGACCTCCAGCATCTTCGGCCTCATGTAGCCGGCGATGTCCTTGGGGTCGCGCCCGGAATAGTGGCAGGCACCGCCGAACAGCAGGCGGCGGTCGGCGGACAGGCGGAAATAGTCCACCGCCACGTTCTGGTCGCAGACCGCCCGGTTGCCCGGCAGCAGCCGCGCGGCACGCTCGGCGGACAGCGGTTCGGTGGCGATCACATAGCTGCCAGCCGGCAGCACCTGGGCGGCGAGATCGGGCTGCAGGTCGTCAATGTAGGCGTTGCAGCAGAGCACCAGGGTGTCGGCCGAGACCCGGCCGCGGGCGGTATGCACCCGCACCTTGGAGCCGTATTCCAGGCGGGTGACCTGGCTGTCTTCGTGCAGCTGGACGCCCAGCGCCCGGGCCGCGGCGGCTTCGCCGAGAGCCAGGTTGAGCGGATGCAGGTGGCCGGAGCCCTCGTCCACCAGGGCGCCCTGGTAGCGGTCGGAGCCCACTACCTCGGCCAGCTGGACCCTGGGCACCAGACGCAGCGGATGGGGATAGCCCAGGGCCTGGAGCGCGCTGTGCTCTTCCTGCAGGTGTTGCCAGTGACGTGGCTTGTTGGCCAGGTCGGCGAAACCCCAGGTGAGATCGCAGTCGATGCCGTGGCGGGCGATGCGCTGGCGGACCAGCTCCACCGCCTCGAAGCCCAGCCGCTTGAGTTCGCGCACCCCTTCGGCGCCGATGACCGATTCGAACTGCTCGACGTCATGGCCGACGCCGCGGATCAGCTGACCGCCGTTGCGGCCGCTGGCACCCCAGCCGATCCGCCGGGCCTCCAGCAGCACCACCCGGGCGCCGCGCTCGGCCAGCTCCAGGGCGGTATTGAGCCCGGAAAAGCCACCGCCAACCACGCAGACATCGGCCTGGACCTCGCCCTCCAGGGGCGGAAAGCTCAGTGTCTGGTTGGCGGTGGCGGCGTAGTAGGAGGGCGCGTGGGGCTGCATGGAGGATAGGCGGCTGATAGGAACAAGGGGACCATGCTAAGCCGTCGGGCGTTGTGCCACCAGGGTAAAGCTCATCGGCAACTGGGCGGCCTGGTCGCTGTAGCGGTCATAGTCGGCCTCGCGATTGGAGTGCGGATGCTCCTCCAGCCGTTGCAGGATCAGGCCGGCGTCCAGGCTGGCGGTGACGATGGCGCCCAGGGTGTGGATATGCCAGTAACTCGTTGCGCCCTGCCCATGAGATTCGCCGTCATAGGCGATGAGCGCCTCGCTGACCAGGGGCTCACGGCGGAAGTAGCTGTAGTGGGGCAGCAGCGGCTGGTCCGCGTGGGGCTCGAACATTTCCAGGAACGGATGGGTCTCGTAGATCACCAGGCGCCCACCCGGGGCCAGCAGACCGGCCACCGCGGCGAAGAAGGCCGGCAGATCCGGCATCCAGTTCAGCACGCCGATGGTGATCAGCACCAGGTCATGCTGGCCGAGATCCTCGGGCAGCGCATAGATGTCGGCGGCTACCAACCGGGGCGTCAGGCCTGCCGCCGCGGCCAGTTGCTCGCCCTGAGCGAGAAAGGCGGGCGACTGGTCGATGCCCAGTGCGGGCCGGGCGCCGAGGGCAGCCAGGGAGAGCAGTTCGCGGGCGTTGTTGCAGCCGACCTGGGCGCAGCTCAGGCCGCGGATGTCCAGGTCGCCGAGGGTGGCGGTCAGGCAGGCATCGAGGACCGAGAAACCGGGTTGCCGGGCCTGTTCCAGCAAGCGCTGCCAGTCCTCACCCTGGGCATGGAGCGGCGCCGACACCTCCCAGGCCTGACGATTGGCGGCGGTGATGAGCTGACGCTGGCGTGGGTCCATGGGCGGCCTCCTTGGCCATCAGGCGAAAGACCGCAGCCTAGACGCCCAGCGCCGGGATCGCCAGCCGTTAGTCCGGCACGGGCAGGCTCAGGGTCTCCTTGATCTCTTCCATCACGATGTAGCTCTTGGATTCGCGCACGTGGGGCAGCTTGAGCAGGATGTCGCCCAGTAGCTTGCGATAGGAGGCCATCTCGGAGATGCGCGCCTTGACCAGGTAGTCGAATTCGCCGGAGACCAGGTGGCATTCCAGCACCTGGGGCAGCTTGAGCACGGCGCGGCGGAATTCCTCGAAGGTGTCGCCGGACTTGTAGTCCAGGCTCAGTTCCACGAACACCAGCAGGCCAGCCTTGAGGTGCTGTGGATTCAGCCGAGCGTTGTAGCCCTGGATGATGCCCTCGCGCTCCAGGCGGCGGACGCGCTCGGTGCAGGGCGTGGTGGACAGCCCCACGCGCTCGCCCAGCTCGGTGAAGGAGATGCGGCCATCGTCCTGGAGGATGCGCAGGATGTTGCGGTCGATCTTGTCCAGCTCGCGTCTGGCCTGGTGATGGGTACGCATCGCGGGGGTCTCTGCCAAAGGGGTCTTTACCGGAAAATTACTCCGAATATAGGCAATTCTTCAGTGATTAGCACTGCGTGCGGCTTTCTATACTTGCCGTATCTGCCTTCATTCCGACGAAAGCCGGCGAAATCCTCTCACCGGCCAGGAGCTAGCGATGCGTGTACTGGTTTTGGGTAGTGGCGTCATCGGTACGACCAGCGCCTACTATCTGGCCCGTCAGGGTTTCGAGGTGGTCGTGGTCGATCGCCAGGCCGGTCCCGCCCTGGAGACCAGCCATGCCAACGCCGGTCAGGTCTCCCCTGGCTATGCCTCGCCCTGGGCCGCACCCGGCGTGCCGCTCAAGGCATTGAAGTGGCTATTCCAGAAGCACGCGCCCCTGGCCATCCGCCTGACTGGCGATAGCAGCCAATACCTGTGGATGGCGCAGATGCTGCGCAACTGCACGGCTGCGCGCTATGCGGTGAACAAGGAACGCATGGTGCGGCTGTCCGAATACAGCCGCGACTGCCTCGACGAGCTGCGCCAGGACACCGGCATCGCCTACGAAGGCCGCCAGCTGGGTACCACCCAGATCTTCCGCACTCAGCAGCAGGTGGAGGCCGCGGCCAAGGACATCGCCGTCCTGGAGCGTTCCGGCGTGCCCTTCGAACTGCTCGACCGCGACGGTGTGGCCCGGGTCGAACCGGCGTTGGCGGCGGTCAAGCACAAGCTGGCCGGCGGCCTGCGCCTGCCCAACGACCAGACCGGTGACTGCTTCCTGTTCACCAATCGCCTGGCCGAGGAAGCCCGCCGCCTGGGCGTGGAATTCCGTTTCGGCGCCGAGATCCAGCAACTCAGCGCCAGTGGCGACCGTATCGATGGCGTCAAGGTCGATGGCGAACTGCTCACCGCCGATCACTATGTGCTGGCTCTGGGCAGCTATTCGCCGCAATTGCTGGCACCCCTGGGCATCCGCGCGCCGGTCTATCCGCTCAAGGGCTATTCGTTGACGGTGCCCATCGTCGATGCCGCCATGGCACCGACCTCGACCATCCTCGACGAGACCTACAAGGTCGCCATCACCCGCTTCGACGACCGCATCCGCGTCGGCGGCATGGCCGAGATCTGCGGCTTCGATCTGAACCTGGATCCGCGGCGCCGCGCGACCCTGGAAATGATCACCGGGGATCTCTATCCTCGCGGTGGCGACCTCGCCCGGGCCAGCTTCTGGACCGGCCTGCGACCCGCCACCCCGGACGGGACCCCCATCGTCGGCGCCACCCGCTATCGCAACCTGTTCCTCAACACCGGGCACGGGACGCTGGGCTGGACCATGGCCTGCGGCTCCGGTCGTCTGCTGGCCGACCTGATCGCGCGCAAGCAGCCGCAGATCAGCGCCGAGGGTCTCGACATCTCCCGCTATTCCGCCACCCAGGAGTCCCCGCGCAATGCCCGTACAGCGTCTGCACACTGATCGCCGCCTGAGCGAAATCAATATCCATAACGGCACCGTCTATCTGGCCGGTCAACTGGCCGACGACTTTTCCGGCGACATCTACCAGCAGACCCGCGAGACCCTGGCCAATGTCGACAAATTCCTCGCCGAGGCCGGCAGCGACAAGGAACACATCCTGGTGGTGACCATCTTCCTGCGCGACATCGCCCTGCATTTCGAGGGCATGAATCGCGCCTGGGACGAATGGGCCGCCCAGGGCGCTACCCCGGGTCGCACCACCGTCGAAGCCAAGCTGGCCAAGCCGGACATCCTGGTGGAGATGAACGTCATCGCCGCCGTCAAAGAGTAAGACCGCTATTCCCCCTCTCCCTCTGGGAGAGGGCCGGGGTGAGGGTGTTTCACGCCCCCCAAACTTTCCCTTTCTCTGCCGAGACCTCCCATGCGTCCCGCCCGCGCCGTCATCGACCTCGCCGCCCTGCGCCAGAACTATCGCCTGGCCCGTGAACTCTCCGATGCCCGTGCCCTGGCGGTGATCAAGGCCGATGCCTATGGGCACGGCGCGGTGGCAGTGGCCAAGGCCCTGGCCAGCGAGGCTGACGGCTTCGCCGTGGCCTGCATCGAGGAGGCGCTGGAGCTGCGCGCCGCGGGGATCCGCGCGCCTATCCTGCTGCTGGAAGGCTTCTTCGGCATCGACGAATTGCCGCTGATCGCCGAGCACGATCTCTGGACGGTGATCCACGCCGATTGGCAACTGGAGGCGCTGGAGCGGACCGCCCTGGCGCGGCCGCTGCAGGTCTGGCTGAAGCTGGATTCGGGCATGCACCGGGTCGGCTTCTTTCCCCAGGACTACGCCGCCGCCTACCGGCGACTGCTGGCCAGCGGCAAGGTCAGCGGCATCGTCAAGCTCACCCACTTCGCCCGTGCCGACGAACCGGACAGCCCCGCCACCAGCGCGCAGATCGCCACCTTCCGCGCCGCCACCGAGGGCCTGCCGGGCCCCACCAGCCTGCGCAATTCCCCCGCGACGCTGGGCTGGCCCCAGGCGGCTGGCGACTGGGTGCGGCCGGGGCTGATGCTCTATGGCGTGACGCCCTTCGCCACGCCCCAGGCCGCCGCCGAGCGGCTGCAACCGGTGATGACCCTGACCTCCCGGGTGATCGCCGTGCGCGAATTGCCGGCCGGCGAACCGGTGGGTTATGGCGCGCGCTTCGTCACCGCCGGGCCGACCCGGGTCGGGGTGGTTGCCTTGGGCTATGCCGACGGCTATCCGCGCCATGCGCCCAATGGCACCCCGGTGGCCATCGAAGGGCGTCCCGGCCAGCTGATCGGCCGGGTATCCATGGACATGCTCACCGTCGACCTCACCGATCATCCCCAGGCCGGGGTGGGCAGCGAGGTGGAATTCTGGGGCCGCCAGGTGTCGGTGGCAGACCTGGCCGAGCGCTGCGACACCATCCCCTACCAGTTGCTGTGCAACCTCAAGCGGGTACCGCGCGGCTATCGCGACTAGCCCCTGGGCGGTCTTTGGCCGCTATCCAAGCCGAGTGAGGGCGGCAAGGCCGCACGTCCGCCCTGGTGTTGTAAATCTCGAACAGCGTTGCCATGATGCCGAACACCGTGCCGCGGCACGCCTATCGCGCGTGGCCTGGCCACGTCTCACCCGCCTGCTCGAGGAGTCTTCTCCACCTTGGACGTCGGTGCCCGCCTGCAAACCATCCGTACCCTCAAGGGCCTGTCCCAGCGCGAGCTCGCCAAGCGTGCCGGGGTGACCAACAGCACCATCTCGATGATCGAGAAGAACAGCGTCAGCCCCTCCATCAGCTCGCTGAAAAAGGTGCTGGCCGGCATCCCCATGTCTCTGGTGGAATTCTTTTCCCTGGACCTGGAACAGGACGCGCCGACCCAGGTGGTCTATCGCGCCAATGAGCTCATCGACATTTCCAGCGGCGCCCACACCGTGCGCATGCGCCTGGTCGGCCGGGCCCATCCCAGTCGCGCCCTGGCCTTTCTCGACGAGACCTATCCGCCCGGCGCCGACACTGGCGAAGAGATGTACGCCCATGAGGGCGAGGAGGCCGGCCTGGTGGTGGAAGGCCGCCTGGAGCTGACCGTGGGCGGCGAGGTGCACATCCTCGAACCGGGCGACAGCTACTACTTCGAAAGCAGCCGCCCGCATCGCTTCCGCAATCCCTTCGAAGCCCCCGCCCGGCTGATCAGTGCGACCACGCCGGCGAATTTCTAAGCACTTGCGTTATGGCGGTCGTAGGGTGGAAAACGGCGCAGCCTTTTCCACCTGGAGGCCGGTGTCTGGGGCGGCCCTCACCCCAACCCTCTCCCGGAGGGAGAGGGGGCGGTCCGAGTGGGCGCTCGAAACCGTAGGTTGGGCTGAGACAGCTCTATCGTCGAAGCCCAACATTGCCGCCACGTTGAGGCAAGGCCTGTTGGGCTGCGCGGCGCTCGACCCACGCTACGGGGCGATTCCCCACAACTCCCTTTCATCGATCCCCAACGCCGCCAGCTCCGTCCGGCGCAGCGGTTCGTCCTGGGCGAGAAAGAATTCGTCCAGTTGCGGCGGGGCGACGCCGCCGGCCAGGAGCAGGGCGTGGGCCTGGCCGCGGTGGTGCAGCTGGTGCACGAAGAGATGCTGCAGGGTGCGCAGTCGCTGTTCCCGTACCGGGCCGCTGGCGCGGGGCAGGGTGATGAGTCCGGTCAGCTGCTGGGGAGCGAGGCCGCGACACAGGGCGATCAGGCGCTGGTCGCTGGCGATCTGGGCCGCACACAGCGTCGCCAGATCAGGCCAGTCCGTGTCCTGGTAAGGCCGGGGCTGGTCATGTAGCGCATCGAGATAGAAGAGATCCACGTCCAGCAGATGGCCGAGCAGGGCCCAGAGCGAACCAAAGAAGGCGGCGGGTTGGGCTGCGTGCAGGGCAGCCGCCGGCAAGGTGGTGCAGGCGACCAGCAGGCGGTGGTTCGACCAGCGATTGTTGCAGGCCTGGGCCAGCAGCAGGTTGGCGGTCATGGGCAGGTCCTCGACACGGCGAGCGGACACCTACTGTAACGCGCCTGGTTGTGCGGGGGGTCGCAGCCTGGAGTCATCCATGATTGAGGCACTGGCGGCGCTTTGCCATGCTCCGCCGCTCTGCTGCCCACCTGCAAGGATGCGTCTGATGCCTCGAATGTCGCCCTGGTTCGGCCTGGTCGCTGCCCTGTGCCTGGGTGGCACGGTCCGGGCCGCCGAGCCTGTCACCCTGCCCGAATTGCCCTACATCCCCCTGGGGGTGGTCGGTCACGACAACAACGCCGCCTATCCCGATGCGCAGATGGAAAAGCGCCTGCAGCTGCTCGACCGCTACAACCTGCGCAGCTACCGCTCCGGCGAATTCCTGCTGCTGGATCTGCCGCGCCTGGATCGCCTGGTGGCCCTGGCCCGCCAGTACCACATCACCCTGAGGCCGGTGATCACCCAGCAACTGACCCAGGCCCAGGCCTATGCCCTGGCCAAGCGCTATGCCAACGACATCAAGATCTGGGAAATCGGCAATGAGCAGGATCACTCGCGGATCGGCGCCAGCATCCGCATCAGTCGGCTGGTGGATATCTATCGGGGCATCCGGCGCGCCTCCGACGAGCTGAACGCCGATCTCAAGACCACCATCAACGTGATGTCCTGCAATTCCTACGACACCGGGCCCAAGGCGCGCTGCCCGGGCGATCGCCTGGGCTCCATGTGGTTTCTCGATCAGGCCAAGGCCGCCGGTTTCGATTTCGACTACATCAGCTTCCACTACTACCCGCATTACCACGACCGCGGTCACTGGATGGATCTCTACCTGGGGCAGATGCGCGCCATGGCGGCCAAGTACCGGACGCAGATCTTCTACAACGAGGTCAATTGCGCGGAGATCTACAAGGGCACCACCGACGGCGGCCGGCCGGGCGATCGCAGCTGTTATGACAGCCTCGAGTACATCCTCTCCGAGCTCAATGGGCGCTATCGCGACATCGTCCGCGAGATCAACGTCTATGAACTGCTCGACGAGCCGACCCATCCGGTTGCCCATGAGCGTCACTTCGGGCTGATGTACGACCTGGATCGGCCCAAACCGGTCATGGAACTGGTCCGCCGCTATGCCGGAGCGCCTTGAGCCGCCAGAAAGCAGACAAGTCTGACTTTTGCCTGGGGATCGGCTCTTTGCGTGACCAGGCGGTCAGCGACGAGTGGTAGCGAAAGTGCCATCATCGGCACCGTACATCTGGCAAAACACCGCGTTCACCCCTGCTTCGTGATGGCACGGGTTCTTCTTGGTCTAGCGCTTGCAATAGGCTTCGCAGGTGCTGGGGAAACGATCTTCCCCGGCAGTTTTCCTGCTGTACCGAGGTGGGATGCACGGATCGAATCGCGCACCTCGGCCTATCTGGTTCCTTCTTGATGACAATCCTTAGCTCCATCTCCCGCCGCCTGCCGCGTCAGGCGCTGCTCTTGCCTGCCCTGTTCGCCACCGCTTCGCTTGCCACCTCCGCCCAGGCCGTTGACCTGGTCGGTCTCAACTTCTCCGGCGCCACCTTCGCCGCCCAGGTACTGCCCGGTGTCAACGACCGCAACTTCATCTTTCCGGCCGAGAGCCATTTCCAGCAATGGAGCGCCAAGGGCGTGAAGCTGGTGCGCTTCCCCATTCTCTGGGAGCGCCTGCAACCGTCCATGGGGGTCAATCTCGATCCCACCTACGCCGGCCTGGTCGATCGCACCCTGGGCTACGCCCAGAAGTACGGCGTCAAGGTCATCCTCGATCTGCACAACTACGCCCGCTATCAGGGCAAGGTCATCGGCGCGGGCGAAGTTCCCTACGAGGCCTTCCAGAATCTCATGACCCGTATCGCCCAGCGCTGGGGCACCCATGCGGCGCTCTATGGCTACGACATCATGAACGAGCCCCACGACGCCGTGAGCAACTGGCCGATCGCCGCCCAGTACGGCATCGATGGCGTGCGTGCGGTCGATTCGACCCATCCGATCTTCATCGAGGGCAACGGCTGGGCCGACACCACCCGTTGGCCGCAGTGGAACGACGCCCTGCTCAAGCTCAACGATCCGGCCAACAACCTGATCTTCATGGCCCAGGCCTTCTTCGACGGCAGCCTGAACGTGGCGACCCTCTCGCCCAGCTATGGTGTCGAGCGGCTCAAGCCCTTCGTCGCCTGGCTCAAGGCCAACAACAAGCGCGGCTTCATCGGCGGCTTCGGCGTACCTGACACGGATGCGCGCTGGTTGCCCATTCTCGACGGCATGCTGGCCTATCTGAAGCAGAACTGCATTCCGGCCACCTACTGGGCCGCCGGGCCGGGCTGGGGTACCTACAACCAGGCGGTCGAGCCGATCAATGGCAAGGAGCGTCCGCAGTGGGCGGTGCTGGCCAAGTACCTGGACAAGGACAGCTGCGCCGCCATCGGCCCGCAGGTAGCGCCGACCGCCGCCACACCACCCAAGACCGGGACCGCCACCAGCGGTGCGACTGCGGGCACCACCGGCGGTACCGGCGCCACGGGCACCGCTGGAGCGACCACTGGCACCACCACCGGCGTCGCGCCGACCACGGGTACCGGCACCACGGGGACCGCCACGGGTAGCACCGCCACGGCAGGGGCGACCACCGGCGCCGCCACGGGCACCGCAGGCAATGCCGCCAATGCCACCAAGCTGACCACCGTCGAGCAGCTCTACCTGGCTTACTATGGCCGGGCGGCCGATGCCGGTGGCCTCAACTACTGGGCCTCGCGACTGGCCAGCGACCTGAGCGTCGAGCAATTGGCGGCCACCTTTGCCGCCAATGGCGAGTCGACCACGCTTTACGGATCCCTGAGCGGCGCCGCCCTGGTCAACAAGGTCTATCAGACCCTCTATGGCCGGAGCGCCGACAGCAGTGGCAGCGCCTATTGGAGCAGCCGGCTGGCCAATGGCGTCACCTCCCGGGCCAACCTGCCGCTGGAAGTCCTGCGCGCCGCTGCCGGCGACGACAAGGCCGCCTTCGACAAGAAGGTGAGCGCGGCGCTGGCCCAGGGCACCACCACGACCACGCCGACCCCTGCGGTCAGCGTGCAACCGGTGCAGAACGTGGTCCAGCCGGTCACCGGCGGGGCGGTCGCCTCGGCCCCGCTGAGCGGCTACAAGAACATCCCCCTGGGGGTGGTCGGCCACGACAACAGCGCCGCCTATCCGCCGGCCGAGATGGAGGCCCGGTTGCAGGTCCTGGCGGCGCGCAACCTGCGTACCTATCGCTCCGGCGAGTACCTGGTGATGAACCTGCCCGAGCTGGATCGTCTGGTCGCCCTGGCCCGCAAGTACAACATCACCCTGCGGCCGGTCATCACCCACAAGCTGACCCAGGCGCAGGCCTATGCCCTGGCCAAGCGCTACGCCAACGACATCAAGATCTGGGAGGTCGGCAACGAGCAGGACTATTCCAAGGCGGGTGCCCAGGAGCGCATCAATACCCTGGTCGGCATCTACCGCGGGATCAAGCAGGCCTCGGATGAGCTGGGCGCCAACCTCAAGACCACCATCAACGTGATGGCGTGCAACTCGGACGACCGCACCGCCACCGCCCGTTGCCCGGGTGATCGCAACGGTGCCATGTGGTTCCTCGACCAGGCCCGGGCGTCAGGCTTCAACTTCGACTACATTAGCTTCCACTACTACCCGTACTTCGACGACAAGGGCTACTGGATGGACATGTACCTGGGGCAGATGCGCGCCATGGCCACCAAGTACAGGACCAAGGTGTTCTTCAACGAGATGAACTGCGGCAACGTCTACCAGGGCAACACCGATGGCGGCCGTGACGGCGACCGGGCCTGCTACGACAGCGTCAAGCAGATGCTCACGGTGCTCAACACCAGCTACAAGGATGTGGTGGCCGAGATCAACGTCTACGAACTGCTCGATGAGCCGAGTCTCTCGGTGATCCACGAGCGCCACTTCGGGATGATGTACGACCTCAAGCGACCCAAGCCGATCTTCGACATGGTGACCAACTTCGCCAAGTAAGCGCCCGGCGCGACCATAGCACCGCCCCCGTTGCCTGACCGGCAGCGGGGGCGGTGTCGTTTTGGGGGTAGGGATCTAGGCTGGGCGGGCCCTCTCCCCGGCCCCTCTCCCAGAGGGGGAGGGGGCAGAGCGGCGTGGGTGCAGGGGGGGGATGCTGTTTGCTCCCCTCTCCCTCTGGGAGAGGGGCTGGGGGTGAGGGTGTCAGCCCGGCGCGGGGTGGGCCCTCACCCTAACCCTCTCCCAGGGGAGAGGGGACTGATCGGCGTATGGCGAAACCCGGTGGTGACTGCGGACGCCCCCTCCCCCTCCGGGAGAGGGCTGGGGTGAGGGTGATCCCAGTGAAGGCCTTCCCCTCAACGCTTGAGCATCGCCCGCATCGCCGCCAAGGCATCGTTGCCACGGGCGGCCTTCTGCTCCTGGGGGGCTTCTTCCAGGCCTTCCCATTGCAGGTCCTCGGGCGGTAGCTCGTCGAGGAAGCGGCTGGGGGTGCAGTCGATCAGCTCGCCGTACTGCTTGCGCCGGGTGGCGTAGGTGAAGGCCAGGGTCTGGCGCGCGCGGGTGATGCCCACGTAGGCCAGGCGGCGCTCCTCCTCGATGGTGTCGGCCTCGATGCTGGAGCGGTGCGGCAGGATCTCTTCCTCCATGCCCATGATGAACACATAGGGAAATTCCAGGCCCTTGGAGGCGTGCAGGGTCATCATCTGCACCCCATCGGCGCCTTCCTCTTCCTCCTGCTGGCGTTCGAGCATGTCGCGCAGGACCAGCTTGGCGATGGCGTCCTCGATGGTCATCTGGCCGTCCTCGTCCTTTTCCAGGATGTTCTTCAGCGCATCCATGAGGAACCAGACGTTGCCCATGCGGAAATCGGCGACCTTGTCGGAGCTGGCGTTCTGGCGGATCCAGTTCTCGTAGTCGATGTCCATCACCATGCTGCGCAGGGCGCCGATGGGATCTTCGCCGGCGCAGTTCTGGCGCACGCCATCCATCCAGCGCTTGAAACGCCCCAGGCGCTCGGTGAAGCGGGCATCCAGGTGCTCGCCCAGACCGATCTCGTCGGCCGCGGCATACATCGACAGGTCGCGGCTGCCGGCATAGTTGCCGAGCTTTTCCAGGGTGGTGGAGCCGATCTCCCGGCGTGGCACGTTGATCACCCGCAGAAAGGCGTTGTCGTCGTCCGGATTCACCAGCAGGCGCAGGTAGGACATCACGTCCTTGACCTCCTGGCGGGCGAAGAAGCTGGTACCGCCGGAGAGCCGATAGGGGATCTGGTGGTGCTGCAGCTTGAGCTCCATCAGCTTGGCCTGGTGGTTGCCGCGATAGAGGATGGCGAAGTCCGCATAGGGCCGCTGGGTCTTGAGGTGCAGGGTGAGGATTTCCAGGGCGATGCGCTCGGCCTCGCCGTCCTCGTTCTTGCAGCGCAGCACGCGGATCGGATCGCCATGGCCCATCTCGCTCCACAGCTGCTTCTCGAACACATGAGGATTGTTGGCGATGAGCACGTTGGCGCACTTGAGAATGCGACTGGTGGAGCGGTAGTTCTGCTCCAGCATCACCACCTTGAGCGAAGGGAAGTCGTCCTTGAGCTGCATCAGGTTTTCCGGCCGCGCGCCGCGCCAGGCGTAGATCGACTGGTCGTCGTCGCCCACCACGGTGAACTGGGCACGCTCCTGCACCAGCATCTTCACCAGCAGGTACTGGCTGGTGTTGGTGTCCTGGTATTCGTCCACCAGCATGTAGCGGATGCGGTTGCGCCAGCGCTCCAGCACCTCGGGGTGCTCCTGGAACAGCTTCACCGGCATCAGGATGAGGTCGTCGAAGTCGACCGCGTTATAGGCCTTGAGGGTGCGCTGGTAGTGCAGGTAGACCACTGCAGCGGTCTGTTCCTTGGGCGTGCGCGCCTTTTCCAAGGCCTCTTCCGGCAGGATGAGGTCGTTCTTCCAGTTGCCGATGTAGTTCTTGATCTCGTCCAGGCCGTCGTCGCCCTGGTATTCCTTCTGCATGATGTCGGTGAGCAGCGCCTTGATGTCGCCCTCGTCGAAGATGGAGAAGCCCGGCTTGTAGCCCAGGTGTACGTACTCGCGGCGAATGATGTTCAGCCCGAGGTTGTGGAAGGTGGAGACGGTCAGGCCGCGGCCTTCGCCGGCCTTGAGCAGGCTGGCCACCCGCGCCTTCATCTCGCGCGCCGCCTTGTTGGTGAAGGTCACGGCGCAGATGTACTGGGCGCGGATGCCGCACTGCTGTACGAGGTAGGCGATCTTGCGGGTGATGACGCTGGTCTTGCCGGAGCCGGCGCCGGCCAGCACCAGCAGGGGGCCGCTGATGTAGGCCACGGCTTCGGCCTGGCGGGGGTTGAGCTTGGACATGGCGGACCGGGGGGACGACGCTGGGCGGGGGATTCTACCAGCGCCGGTCCATCACGGTCTCAGGGCTTGGGCGGTGGCGCGACGAAGGTCAGCTGGCGCGGATAGCCGTACTTCTCCCCGGGCAGCGCCGGGCTGTCGAGAAACACCGCCATGCTGCGGCCGAATTCGTTGACGTAGGTGACGGCATAGTCCTGGCCGTCGGCCAGGCGGACGATGGCGCCGGTCTTGAATTCTTCGCGATTGCGCTCGGTGACCGGAATGGAGATGCCGGCGGCCTTGCGGTAGACGCCCTTTAGCCAATCCTGGTTGGTGAAGTCATTGATCGGGGTGCTGAAGCGCCCTGGCAGGCGCTGCAGGTGCCGACCGGTGCCGGGGGCGTCATCCACCGCCAGCCGCCGCGGATAACCCACGGCCTCGGCATCCAGCGGCTTGCCCTCAAGGAACACTGCCAGATTGTCGCCGACGCGCTGGACATCGGTGATGGCACGCCACTCGCCGTCGCCCAGCTGCGCCTGACGACCGCTGATGAAGCCCTCGACGTTGGCTGGCGTAGCGGGAATGGTCAGACCGGCCACGCGGCGCAGCACACCGCGATCCCAGTCTTCGTTGCTGAAGTCGTTGATGGAGCTGGAGAGCAGCGGCTGGGTGACCGGGGCGCTGTGCGGCGGTTTGGCGTTCTCGGCATGGGCCAGCGGCAGGCCGAGATAGCAGGCGCAGAGCAGCAGAAGGGAGCGAGCCAGGCAGGTGGGCATAGCGGTCATCCTTAACGCAGGTTTCTTGTCGATCCCATACCGGGAGTGGGCGATAGACCCCTGATGTCTCCCGGCGTTTGGCGAGCGCAATGCAAAGCGGCAATTTTTTTCCCGCTCGGCGCCGGACGGCAAGGGCTGCGTTACCCTGGGGCTTTTCCCACCGGAGTCCATCCATGAATTCGACCCTTGCCGCCGTCCCCCTGGCCAAGGCCTATCGCCTGCTCAACCATGGCCCCACGGTGCTGGTCAGCGCCGCCCACGACGGCCGGCGCAACGTCATGGCCGCGGCCTGGGCCATGGCGGTGGATTTCGAGCCGGGCAAGGTGGCGGTGGTGCTGGACAAGCAGACCTGGACCCGCGAACTGTTGGAAGCCGAGGGCAGCTTCGTGCTCAGCGTGCCCTGCGCGGCCCAGGTGGATCTGGTGCAGACGGTGGGCAATACCACTGGCCGGGGGCTGGACAAGTTCGCCGCCTACGGCATCGAGACGCTGGCAGGTGAAAGGGTCGGTGCCCTTTGATCGCCGGCTGCGTGGCCTGGCTGGAATGCCGGGTGCTGCCCGAGGCGCACAACCAGCAAGGCTACGACCTGTTTCTTGGCGAGGTGGTCGCCGCCCGGGCCGATACCCGGGTGTTTCGCGAGGGGCGCTGGGATTTCCGCGGTCAGGACAGCCTGCGCACCCTGCATCACGTCGCCGGTGGTCACTTCCTGGTGATCGGCGACGGTATCCAGGGGCAGCTGCTCACGCCCAAGGCCTGAGTCCGACGACGCCAGCGCCTGGCGTCGTCCGGGCAGTGGTCAGACGCGGAAGCGCGCGACCATCTGCTGCAGATCGCCGCCCAGGCGGGCCAATTCGTTGACCGAGGCCGCGGCATGGGCGTTGGCAGTGGCGGACTCCTCGGCCAGGCCGCTGACCTTGACCACGTTGCCGTTGATCTCCTCGGCTACCAGACTCTGCTCTTCCACCGCGGTGGCGATCTGCTGGTTGAGGCTCTGGATTTCCGCCACCGTCTGGTAGATGACGTCCAGGGCGCGCTCGGCGTCCTGGGCCAGGGTCACGGTGCCCAGGGTACGGTCACGGCTAGCCTGCATGCGCGCACTGGCCTCGGTGGTGCCCTGTTGCAGGGTGGCGATGAGTTCGCCGATCTCCTGGGTGGATTCCTGGGTCCGCTGCGCCAGGGACCTGACCTCGTCGGCCACCACGGCGAAGCCGCGGCCCTGTTCGCCGGCGCGGGCGGCTTCGATGGCGGCGTTGAGCGCCAGCAGGTTGGTCTGCTCGGCGATCGCCTTGATCACGTCGATGACGCTGCCGATGCGACCGCTGGCGGCGTCCAGACGCTCCATGGCAGCGCCCAGGCCCTGCACCTCTTCGGCGGCCAAGGTGATTTCCTGGGCCGCGCGCTTGACCGTACGGCTGCCTTCGCGCGCCATGTTGTCGGCGTTCTGCGCGGCGCTGGAGGCGTTGGCGGTGTTTTGCGCCACGTTGTGTACCGTGGCCGCCATCTCGTTCATGGCGGTGGCCACCTGGTGCATCTCGTCACGCTGCTGGGTGGCGCCACGGCTGGTCTGGACGCCAAAGGCCGAGAGTTCGTCGGCTGCGCTGCTAAGTTGCCCCACGCCGCTGGCGATGCCACCGACCAGCTGGCGCAGGTCAGCGGCCATGGCCTGGGTGGTGCGTTGCAATTCGCCCAGTTCGTCACGGCGGGTCACCGCGTCGCTTGGGGTCAGGTCGCCGGCGGCGACGCGCTTGAGCATGGCCATGGCGGTCGCCAGCGGCTGGGTGATCTGGCGGGCGATCAGCCAGGCGGCGGCGATGCCGATGAGCAGGGCGATCAGGCTGGTCAGCAACAGCTTGAACAGGGCGGCCTGGCGTTCGGCGGCGGCGGACTTGAGCTGGCCCTCGCCCAGTTGATCCAGCAACTGCACCAGCTTGTTGCCCTGCTCCTGCAGGCTGGCGACCGTGGCCTGGGCCTGGCGATTCTGCGCGACGATGGATTCGAAGAAGGCGCGATAGCGGGTCACGTCCTGGGTGGCGCTGTAGAGGCGGGCGGCGGTGTCGCCGTCGATCTGCTTCTGGGCGCTGGCCAGGGTCTGGAGCAAGCCGTCGATGACCTTGAGCGTCGCCTGGGACTTGCTGTCGTCGGGGGTGCCGAGGAAGCGGCGGATGGCCAGGCGCACGCCGACCATCTGCGCCTTCATCTCGGCCACGGCCTTGAGGTCGGCGGTGCTGTAGCTGCCACCCGGGGCGAAGACCAGGTCGAACAACTGGTCGAAGGTCTCAGTGACGTTATCGGAAACCCGGGTCAGCTCCTTCTGGGCCTCGGCGCTGGTCTGATTGGACTGCTGCAGGGCGGTGAAGCGCTCCTGGTAGGTCTTCATCTCCTGCTGAATGCTGTGCAGGATGGCGACGTTGGCCGGGTTGCTCAACAGGCTCAGGCCCTTGGCGACATCTTCCGCGACCACGGCCAGATCGGTCTGCTGCCGGGCGACGCTGGCGGCACTGGGATCGAGCAGGTAGTTCTTCTCGTCGATCCTGACGTCGAGAATGTGGGCCTTGAGCTCACCGCTGTAGCGCGTCTTGGTGATGCGATCGAGCAGGGTGTTGGCGGTGAGATAGCCGAACAGGGCCACCACCGTCACCATGACCAGCAGGGCGCCGAAGCCCAGGGCCAGCTTCTTGGAAATGCCGAGATTGCTCAGCCAGGAGGCTTTGGAAACAGACATGGGAGTACCGGAAGAGAGTGCGAAGACCCCTTTCATCGGCCGTCCCGATCGATACTTGAAGCCGCACGTCAGGGCCACCTGGGTGGTGGCCCCGCTACCGACAGCCGGCGCCAGCCACTGTGTCCCCGGCCCGCGTCAGGCGGTTTCGCGGCTGCTAACGGGTACTGGCAATTCCAGTTCCAGCACCGAGATCAGCGCCTTCTGCTGGCGCTCGTTGAGCTGGCGGAAGCGCTGCAGCAGCAGTTGCTCGCTGGCATTGAGCAGGTCGTCGTCCGCTTCGCTCTGCTGTTGCTCCAGGACCCCATCCTGCACCAGGCTGCGTTCCAGCCAGGCGACGATCTCGGTGTTCATGCTGTGGCGATGGGAGCGGGCCACGGCGGCGATGCGTTCACGCATGCCATCGGGCAGGCGAACGACGAATTTTTCCGTGGGGATTCCAGCGGGAGCGCGGTGGACGTAAGGCATGGCGGACCTCCAAAAAACGGGGTGGCTGACGTCAAAGCGCCGACAACAGCAGTCGACCGGCGAAGAAAACCAGCACCAGGCCCATGGTTCTCTCGAACCAGTGGCCCAGGCGCAGGAAGGTCTGGCGAACGCGTGGACTGGAAAACAGCAGGCTGACCAGGGCGAACCAAGCGGCGTTGACCGCGCACATCCACAGGCCATAGAGGCCCTGGACGGTCAGCGGCGTGCTGCCGCTGACCACGGTGGTGAAGATGGCCAGAAAGAACAGGGTGGCCTTGGGATTGGTGGCATTGGTCAGGAAGCCGGTCAGGAAGGCCCTGCCGGGTGACTGCCGCTGCAGGTCGGCCTGCTGCCACTGGCTGTCGTCCAGCGGTGCGGTGGTGGGCTTGCTGCGGATCAGATTGAAGCCCAGCCAGAGGATGTAGGCGCCGCCGACCACCTTGGCGACCCCCAGCAGCCAGGGCGTGGCGTGCATCAGGGCGCCGATGCCGAGCAGGGTGTAGAGCACGTGCACGGAGATGCCGGCGCCGATGCCCAGGGCGGTGCAGAGACCGATCAGGCGGCCGAATCTCACGCTCTGGCGCACGGTCACGGCGAAGTCCGGCCCCGGCGCCAGTACGGCGAGGAAGTGGATGGTGGCCAGGGCGAGGAATTCGCTCAGGTAGGGGGACATGTCAGCTCCAGTACGTGAGGGGTTTGGCAGCCCCGCGATAACCGACGAAGCACGACAGCGACAGGCGCGGCTGATCGTTGCCGGGGGTCACGGCGTGCATGCGGCGGGAATTGAAAAGGATCAGGTCGCCCGGTTCGGGGCGGATGGTCAGGCAGGGCGGACCAAGGCGATCGGGTTCGATGCCGTAGCTGTCGCCGCGCATGGCATCGAAAGCTTCCGGGGACAGTTCCCGCGACCAGAGTTGCAGTTCGCCGCCGCTGCTGGGCATGGTCAAGTAGACGTTGCAGGCCAGCTGGCTCACCAGGCTTTCGGCTTCCTCGCTGCCCGGCGCATCCTTGGCGAAGATGTCGTGGTGGGCGAGAAAGCGTACCCCGGGCTTCACCACCCGTGACAGGCCGACGTACATCTTGCGGCCCCAGAGGGTCTGCAGGTGGGCGCCGGCGGGCCAGACCTCGTCGAGGGTGCAGCGCACCAGGTCGATGGGATTGAGGTAGGGGCGGCAGCGACGGCGCAATTCTTCCAGGTTGCTGGCGACGCTGGCGAAATAGTCGTCCATCTGCGCGCGCTGGTGTTCCGCCTCATAGAAGGCCATGCCGATACGACCGATGCTGGGGGCATTGGTGTAGGTGGCGAAGCCGTTGCCGAGGATCTGCTGGCCGAGGTCGTCGGCCAGCGGGCGCGGCACGAAGCGGCGCACACGCACGGCCAGCAGGCGTTCTTCGGTGAGACGGAGCAGGCTCTCGGTGTCGAGAGCGTCGAGTTCGAGCAGCATGGCGCCTCCTTTCGACGGGTGAGGTGGGCGGTGGATCAAGCGCCAGCCATGTCGTAGCTCACCAGCAGGCGCCCCTTCTTTTCCTTGACGCCCAGGGCGCTCAAGGCCCCGACGCTGCGCAGGGAGCGCACATGGGTCCCGCCGCAGGCATAGCGCGCCACATCCTCGCCAAAGCGCACCTGGCGCTGGCCGTCGGCCTGCACCTCGATCTGCAGCGGCAGGTCTTCTTCCACCAGGGCGTCGAAGTGCGCCTGCAGGGATTCGGCGTCCAACGCGACGGTTTCCTCCCCCGGGACGAATTCGATGCGGCCTTCACCCGGCCAGTGATGGGCCTTGACCGGCTTCCAGCCATGGGTCTCGCCGATGTGGCCGAGCAGATGCCCGGCGGAATGCAGCCGCGAATGCAGCAGGCGGCGGCCTTCGTCGACCCGCGCCAGCACGCGGCCCGGCGCCAGGGGACGGTTGGTGTGGTGCAGAATGCGCTCGCCGTCCTGGACCACCCGGGTCACCTCGGCCGTGCCGATCCAGCCGGTGTCGCTGGGCTGGCCACCCCCCTGGGGATGGAAGGGCGTGGCCTGCAGTTCAACGACATAACCGTCCCCGTCGGCGGTACAAGCATGGACCTCGACCTCGGCGATCAGGCTGTCGCTCAGGAAATACAGGCGCTCGGTCATTCGTCTTACTACTCTTGGAGAACGAGAAACGTCCTCATTCTAAAGAGTGCGCGCAAGGGTGATAATCCACCCTCTCTCCAAAGGAATTTTGCGCTGTGAGCATAAATCTTCCCCTGCCACTGTTCAGCGAGATGGCCATCTTCGTGCGGGTGGTGGAGAGCGGCAGCTTTTCTGCGGCGGCCCGCCAGCTGGGTCTGACCCCGTCTTCCACCAGTCGCAGCGTGGCGCGCCTGGAGAAGGCCCTGGGCACCCGCTTGCTCAATCGCAGCACCCGCAAGCTGCGTCTGTCGGAGGCGGGGGAGGAGGTCTATCGGCGTTGCAGCGACATGGTTGGCGCCGCCCGGGCGGTGCTGGAGGTCAGCGGTCAGTTCAACCAGGCACCGGCCGGTATCGTCCGGCTGTCGGTGCCCAAGGCGGTGGGCAGCACGGTGATCCATCCGCACATGACCGAGTTCCTGCGCCGTTACCCGGCGGTGGACGTGCAACTGCTGCTGGAAGACCGCCAGGTCGACCTGATCGACGAGAACGTCGACCTGGCCATCCGCATCACCGACCGCCCGCCGCCCGGGCTGGTGGGTCGCCAGCTGCTCACCATCGAGCACCTGCTCTGCGCCACGCCGCAGTACCTGGCCGAGCACGGCCAGCCGGCGCACCCGCGCGACCTGGCCGGGCACAGCTGCATCTACCTGGCGGAAGAGCCGGCCGATTCGCGCTGGAAATTCCGCCAGGGCGCCAAGGTGGTTCACGTCAACGTGCGCGGGCGCTACGCCGCCAACCACACCGGGGTACGGCTGGACGCGGTGCTCAACCACATCGGTATCGGCAGCCTGCCGCTGTTCACCGCCCAGGCGGCCCTGGCCCGCGGCGAGATCGTCCAGGTGCTGCCGGAGTGGTCCTTTCTGCCGCACTACCAGGGTGGCGCCTGGCTGCTCTATCCGGCAACGCGCCACCTGCCGCCCAAGCTCAAGGTGTTCATCGACTTCCTGGTCGAGCGCCTGGGCGATCAGGCGCTGCGCCCGGGACAAGGGGCGGCCGCGCTGCCCGAACAGCGCTTCCAGGAATTGACCATCGGCAGCTAGGGCGCTGCCGATCCGACTTTCGTGATGCTTTTCACAAGTCCTGTTACAACTGGCATCATTAGGTGAAACGATTCACCTAACGTTTCTCTGCCTGCCACATCGCGCTTTTCCCTGGGCCATGCTCCCGACGGCCCGCCTGCGCGGGTGGATCTGGCCGCTGCCGCGATCCTTGCCCTGGCAAAACAAGAAAGGATTTCCCCATGCTCGCTTCATCACCCACGCTCGCCACTCCCGTGGCGGCCACCCCGCGCAAGGGGCTGGTCGTGCTCATCGCCGTGATCGCCGCCCTGGGCGGCCTGCTGTTCGGCTACGACACCGGCATCATCGGCGTCGCCCTGCTCGGCCTCGGCCGCGAATTCGCCATGGACGACACCGTCAAGCAGCTGGTGACCGGCGCCATCATCTTTGGCGCCCTGTTCGGCTGCCTCGGCACCGGGCCGATCTCCGACCGCCTCGGCCGGCGCAAGACCATCATTGGTGTGGCCCTGGTGTTCGCCCTGGGCTCGGTGCTCTCGGCGCTGTCGCCCAACGTCACCCTCTTGATTCTGTCGCGTTTCCTGCTCGGCCTGTCGGCCGGCAGTTCCACCCAGATCATCCCGGTGTACATCGCCGAGGTGGCGCCGCCGGAGCACCGTGGCAAGCTGGTGGTGCTGTTCCAGTTCATGGTGGTGTTCGGCATCACCGTGGCCTATTTCACCGGCTTCGCCCTGGACGAGCACTGGCGCTGGATGTTCGGCCTCGGCCTGGTGCCGGCGCTGATCCTGCTGGCGGGCATGGCGGTGCTGCCGGAGAGTCCGCGCTGGCTGCTGGTCAAGGGGCGTGAACAGGACGCCCTGGCGGTGCTGGAACGGGTGCGGGGTGGCAAGGCCGCGGCCGAGGCCGAACTGGCCGAGATCAAGACCGTGAGCAACGCGCCGGAAGGCAGCTGGAGCGATCTGTTCTCGCCCTGGGTGCGTCCGGCGCTGCTGGTGGGGGCGGGCATCGCCATGTTCTCGCAGATCACCGGCAACAACGCGCTGATCTATTACGCACCGACCATCCTCACCCAGGCCGGTTTCTCCGACCAGACCGCGGTGCTGGCCACCGGCTGCAGCACCATCCTGGTGGTGATCATGACCGTGGTCGGCAGCTTCCTGGTGGATCGCATCGGTCGTCGTCGCTACCTGCTGACGCTGATCCCCGGTTCCATCATCGCCCTGGCCATCATGGGCTATCTGTTCCAGGGTGCCGGTCCCCAGACCGAGGTCGAGCGCTGGACGGTGGTGGCCTGCCTGGCCGCCTACCTGATGCTCAACTGCGGCGGCTTCGGCGTCTGCATCTGGCTGATCAACGCCGAGGTCTATCCATTGTTCGTGCGCGGCAAGGGCGCCAGCGTCGGCGCCTTCAGCCACTGGGGCTTCGACCTGCTGGTGACCCTCACCACCCTGAGCCTGGTGACCCAGCTGGGCGCCGCCCACACCTTCTGGCTCTACGCCGGCATTTCCCTGGTGGCGCTGCTGTTCATCTGGCGCCTGGTACCGGAGACCAAGGGCAAGAGCCTGGA
This sequence comes from Pseudomonas sp. PLB05, assembly GCF_021106615.1. Lineage (NCBI taxonomy): Bacteria > Pseudomonadati > Pseudomonadota > Gammaproteobacteria > Pseudomonadales > Pseudomonadaceae > Pseudomonas > Pseudomonas sp. PLB05. Next base: position 159,700 of record NZ_JAJOHO010000005.1, on the reverse strand, counting down.
GCAGATCGAGCACGACCTGCGCGAACGGCGCTTCTTTCCCTATCAGCGGAAGGGCTGAACGCCAGCTCCGGTGCTAGGGTCGCAACAGGAGCGGAGCTCTATCTCCGCTCCTGTTCGCCTGTGCCGGAGTCCTGCCATGCGCCCCCTTACCCTTGACCTCGAGCTACTGGCTGCCGCCCTCGACAGCCGGGAGCGAGGTACTCACTTCCTCGATCTTGAAAGCGGCGCCCTGCGCCTGCTCGACCCGGACGACCTCAGTCTGGAAGAGCGCGAGGAGCTGGAAGATCCCGAACGCTACCTGCCGTTGCCGCGGCTGACCCAGGACGACCGCCTGGAACTGCGCGAAGCCTTTCTGCACCAGTTGCGCCATCCCCACGCCCAGCCACTCTTGCGCGCTGCCCTGGAGAGCCGGCGACCGATCCGCACCTTCGACTACGAACTGGAGCTCTTCCCCTCGGTACGCGAGGCCTGGCAGGCCTTCGCTCTGAGTCGGCTCAAGGAGGAGGTACTGGTGCTGCTGGACGAAGCGGGCCTGGAAGCCCTGCCGGCGGATGGCCGAATGCCGCTGCCGGACGACGTGCCCGAGGGCATCCGGCGGCGGTTGGAGAAGGGGCAGGGGCGATAGGGCTTGCCGCCCCGATGGTCAGCTGAACGCCCTTAGTTTGACGAAGCGTCCGGCAGCATGCCGGCGCTACGCATGAGGTCCGGCAGTCCTTGCTCTTCGATGGCGTAAACGCCGCGCTCAGCTTTCCAGATCAATGCCTTTTCCTGCAAAGCAGCCAGGGCCTGCTGTACGTTCTGCGCGTAGGCGGCCTCTTGGGCCTGGGCCTCGCTCATACCGGCGAGCTGTAGCATTTCTGCGTACTTGCCAAGAGTTGCCAATTCGAAAGGCGCATAGTCCTTGCCCTGGACCGCCATCACCTTCAGTACGGCCGCTTGAATCGGTGTGAGGCTGCGAATCACGGCTAGAGCGCTCTCGGACATCTCTCGCACGTGCTCGTCGACGGCTTCAGCAAAAGCGACATTGCCCACTGCAGCATCATCGATCATTGAGTATTCGAGTACCTCACGGGCCGCTTGCAATGCCTCGGGGCGATAGCCCGCTTCGACGAATTTACTCCAGACTACTTCTGGATCAAGGGTGAAATCGAGCCTGGACTGCGCGCAGAACCAGTCCACATAGCCTCTGTCAAGATGGGGAAAGTTGACCAGGGGCGCATTGAAGAAGGCTTGGTCGCGGCTGTTTCTGAGCATTGCCAGCTTGTCCCGGCTGGAACCGGTGCAGATAAGTCTCAGGCCGTGATGGTGTGAGCCGTTCAATTCGTCGCGAGCCGCCTTGAGGGCGAAGAGCGTGTTGCTGCCAGCCGCTGTGGTCACGGCATGCTGAGCTTCGTCGATAATGAGCACTATCGGCTTGCCGAGACTGTCGGAAAGCGCTGCCAGCGCAGCGGCCAGGGTTACGCCCTTGGCTTTGCCAATGCTGCCGGTATCTATCTCGACCCCACCCACCTTGAGTTTCACCACGCCGCTTTGCTTGGTCAGCTTGGCGATCAGACCAAGATTGCGCTCGATGGCAACCTGAACCGCTTGATTGATCAACTCAGCCGGATCAGTCTGTCGATTCGACCAGAGATCGACGTAGATCACCTCGGCACCTGCGAGCTGGAGTGCGGGCGCCAGATCTTCCCGCATGAAGGTGGTCTTGCCGGTTCGCCGTGGCGCCGCCAAAAACAGACCGGGATGCAGCGGGTCTGCCATGATCTTGGCAGCATAGGTAGTAGCCATGGCGTGTCGGTGATAGAAACGCTCGGGCATCGACAACTCCCAATTCAAGGCGATTAAAGTCGATTATAGATCTTTATAGATCTTTATAGATCGCTGCCCTGAAGCCTACTTTAGTGCTGGTCATGTCCGTGCCGATAGAGCTTGAGCTCCACCATCAGGTCGTCGGTGAGGGTTTCCAGATGGGCCTGCAGGGTTTCGAGGGCCAGGTCCGCCGGCAGTGCCAGCAGGGCGGTGGCATGGAACAGCACCTCGCTGCTCATGGGGGCCGGGCGCGTCTCGGTGGACAGCCGTTCGACGTTGACCCCGACCTGATGCAGCGCCCGGGTGATGTCGCGGACGATGCCGACGCGGTCGTTGCCCAGGAGGTCGAGCTGCACCAGCGGCGCACCCACCGCAGCCGGCTGGCCGGGTTCGCCGACCAGGATGCGCAGACCGGGAATGGCCAGCTGTTGCAGGGCCTCCACCAGGCCATTGCGCAATTCCGGCTCCACTTCCACCGAAAGGATCCCGGCGAACTGGCCGGCCAGATGGGCCATGCGGCTTTCCAGCCAGTTACCGCCCTGGGCGGCCACGCAGTCGGCCAGGGCTTCCACCAGACCGGGGCGATCGGGGGCGATGACGGTCAGGACCAGGTGTTCCATGGCGGGCTCCAGGGCGGTCAGAGAGAACCCCGAGTCTAGCCCGCCCTGGAGCGCGGGCCTACTGGATATCCTCGGGTTTGACGATCACCCAGTGCTGGTCGGCGTTGACCGCTACCCCGGCCTTGGCCTGGCCCTCGGCGTTGCTCTTCATCATCGCCTCGATCTGGGTACGGTACTTGGCCTTGCGGTCGATCCACAGGTGGATGCCACCCTTGGCGGCGTCCACGCCCTGGAACAGCATGGGACCGTCGCTGACCGGGGTGTCGCCGCCGACCAGGATGGGCTTCTTCCAGGGATCGATGTAGGTGAGGATGGCCGCGTACTTGCCGGCGAACCAGGTGGCCGGGGTCCAGAGGTAGGGGGTGACCTGCAGCCTCAGGTTGGCCTGGGGATCGTACTTGCCTTCGGCGATCTGCTTGCGGGCGGTGGTCAGGGCGCCGGTGGCCGGGTCCTTGAGCAGGGTGGTGACGCCAATGACATTTTCCGGCTTGACGCCATAGCCGTAGCGCAGATCGGCGGCCACCATGCGCACCAGCTCTTCGTGGGCGGCGCTGATCACATAGACCTCGATACCGTTCTCCATCAGCTTGCGATAGAGCTCCTGCTGGCCGGTGAAGGGCTTGGGTGGATTGATCTCCACCGTCTCGACCTTATCGTCCTTGCCGTAGTAGGTGGCGGGGATCGGCTTGCCGTAGGCCATCAGCTCGTCGACATAGCCCTTGAGCTGCTGCAGGGTGAAACCGGAAAACACCTGGGCGACCCAGGGATAGCAGACCAGGTCATCGATCTCGCAGAGCCGGTAGTAGTAGCTGTTGAGGCTTTCCTGGTGGCCGCCGACGTCCTTGAAGGGGATCAGCTTGAGCGAAGGATCAAGGGTCTCGCGGGTCAGCACGCCCTTCATTTCCAGGAAGGGCAGCAGGGCTTCCTCCAGGTCGTAGCGATAGCTGGTGTTGTCCATGTCGAACACCGCGTAGTTGCCCTTATTAGCATTGGCGGCGATCAGGGCATCGAGTTGGCGGGCGGCGTCGGCTGGCCAATGGGTCAGCTCGGTGGCAGCGGCGGTCAGCGACAGCAGACCACCGGCCAGACCGGCGAGAAGGCGGGGAAGGGTGGGCATCGGCGGGCTCCGGCACAGCGACCGCCCAGTGCGGTCGCCTGCCGCAACCCTAGCAAAAAGCTGTTACAGATCAGGGTGAGGGACGACCTGGCCAGATGCTAGAGCGGCACAACGTGCCGCTCTGCGACAACCTCCTCAGGCGGTAGCAGCCTTGAAGCGCGGCTGGGCGTTGCCCTTGAACAGCGTCAGGGTCGCGACCAGGCCGAGCACGGCGGCCAGGGTCAGCCACATGCCGGGGGCGGCCTTGTTGCCGGTCTCCTGGATCAGCCAGGTGCAGACCATGGGGGTGAAGCCGCCGAAGGTCGCGGTGGCCAAGCTGTAGGCCAGAGAGAAGCCGGTGGTGCGCACATGGGCTGGCATCACCTCGGTCAGGGCCACCACCATGCCACCGTTGTAGGTGCCATAGAGGAAGGACAACCACAGCTCGACCATCAGCAGGCGCGAGAAGCCCGGGGCGTGGGTCAGCCAGATCATCGCCGGGTAGGCGGTGAGGATGGCCAGCACGGTGGCGAAGATCAGCAGCGGACGCCGGCCGACGCGATCGCTCAGGGCGCCCATCACCGGCAGCCAGATGAAGTTGGACACGCCCACGCAGGCGGTCACGATGAGGCTGTCCAGGGCGGTCAGGTTCAGCTCGTGCTTGCCGAAGGTCGGGGTGTAGGCGGTGATCAAGTAGAAGGAGGCGGTGGTCATGGAGACCATGGCCACACCGGCCAGCACCACGCCGAAGTTCTGGCGGATGGAGGTCATGGTCTCGCGGAAGGTCGGGCGATGCTTGCGCGCCTCGAATTCCGGGCTTTCTTCCAGGGAGCGGCGGATCATGAACAGGAAGGGCACGATCAGGCAGCCGATCAGGAAGGGAATGCGCCAGCCCCATTCACCCATCTCGGCGGGCGACAGCCAGTGGTTGAGCAGCGCGCCCAGCACGCCGGTGAAGACCACCGCGACCTGCTGACTGGCGGACTGCCAGGAGACGAAGAAACCCTTGCGGCCCGGAGTGGCGATTTCCGACAGGTAGACGGACACGCCGCCCAGTTCGACGCCAGCGGAGAAGCCCTGCAGCAGGCGGCCGAGCAGCACCAGCAGCGGGGCGGCGACGCCGAGGGTGGCATAGCCCGGCACCACGGCGATCAGCAGGGTACCCAGGGCCATCAGCGCCAGGGTGACGATCAGGCCGTGACGCCGACCGTGCCGGTCGATGTAGGCGCCGAGGAAGATGGCCCCCAGGGGACGCATCAGGAAGCCGGCGCCAAAGGTGGCCAGCGACAGCATCAGGGAGGCGAGTTCGTTATCGCCGGGAAAGAAGGTCTTGGCGATGGCCGTGGCATAGAAGCCATAGACCATGAAGTCGTACATTTCGAGGAAGTTTCCGCTGACGACGCGGAACACGGATTTGGCTTTCGAGGTGGTGGCCATGACTGCTAGCTCGGATTGGGTTTGTTATGGAGACAGCTTGCGCAAGGCGCCCAGACCTCTCGTGGGTGGGTCGCACTATTTGTAACCTTATGTGTTGCAAAAGCGCGCTGGCAAGCTGAATCGGACCGCAACCCCCGAATTTCACGGGTTTGAAAGGTTATTGAAAGCTTCGCGACATTACGTCTGGAAATTATTGTCCAGTTGACAAGATGTCGCAGTTCAAGATGAGAGCATCTGCCAGAAGGCCGCACCGACACCGGCCAGGCTTTCCCCGGCGATGAGCCCCGCCGCGGCTGCTAGGGCGAAGCGCTCGGCCAGGCGCGGCGCCCGCCAGCGCACCAGGGCGGTGAGCAGGGCGCCGAGGGTCATCATCAGCGACACCGAGGCCGGCAGGATGAAGGCCAGGCCCAGGGCCGCCGAGCTGGGCAGCCAGTGCGCGCGTCTTGCAGGCAGCAGGGCTTCGGCCAGACCCAATAGCACGCCGGCCAGGGCGCCCAGGACGATGCCCAGCCGCATGGCGCCATCCAGTGCGCCCAGGCCCTGGGTCAGGGTTTCCGCCACCGCCTTCCACTGGGCCACCGCCGGGGCCGGCCAGGCGGCGCTGAGCAGGAGCGCCTGGGGGTCGGGAATCAGCAGCCGATAGGTGAGCACCCCGGTCACCGCGCCCAGGGCGATGCCCAGGCACTGAGCCACCACCTGCTTGGCGGGCGTGGCGCCGATGGCCTGGCCGACCTTGAAATCGTTCATCAGGTCGGTGCTCTGGCCAGCCGCGCCACCGGCGGTGTTGGCGCCCATCAGGTTGATGTTGACCTGGCCAGGGGCAGCCAGGCCAAAGGTCAGCTGCGACAGCTGGCCGATGGCGCCGATGGGGGGAATGCCGGTGGCGCCCACCACCCGCGCGGCCATGGCGGCGAGAAACAGCGCCAGGGGCAGGGCGAGCAGGGCCAGCCAGGGATCGATGCCGAACAGCCGCACCTGCAGCACCACCACCAGCAGAGCCGCCACCAGCAACAGCGCCAGTGGCCAGGCACGGGGTCGCTGCCAGCCCTGGCGCTGCCGTTCGCCGCGCGGAAGGGTGATCAGCCGTACCGCCAGGGAAGCCAGGGTGGCGCTGACCATCAGGCTCACCCCCGGCCAGAGCAGCCATTGCACCAGGAAGGCGTATTGCGGGCCGCTGGCGTCCGCCGGCAGCGCGGCGACGCCGCTGGCCAGCAGCCAGGGCGCTACACCGCCCCAGGCCAGCAGAGTGCCGAACAGCAGCGACAGTCCGACCCTGAGGCCGATGATGCCGCCAAAGCCGAGCAGCAGCAGCGAGGGATCGAAGCTGAAGGTCAGCCGCTCCAGGGCGGGCGAAGGCGCCGCTCGCGGGAGCATCCAGGCGAAGGTGTCCACCAGTTTGACCGCCGCCGACAGCGTCAGGGCGCCCAGGAGCACCCGCAGCCGGGCCAGGGCCTCGGCGCCGCTGGCATAGACCTGGCGCAGCGCCTCCAGGGTGGCCAGGCCCTCGGGGAATCTCAGACTGGTATCGGCCAGCAGCAGGGGGCGCAGATACCAGGCCACCCAGATGCCGAGAAAGCTCACCGCGAACACCCAGCCCATCAGCGGCAGGGTCGGCAGTTCCTGGCCGGTCAGCAGCGTATAGGCGGGGATGGGCGCCACCAGGCCGCCGGAGACGATGCTGGCGGCCGCCGAGGCCACGGTCTGGTTGATGTTGCTCTCGTGCAGCGTCCAGCCCGGTTGCTGCAGGCGGCGACCCAGGCGGTGCCAGAGGCCGTAGCTCACCAGCAGGGCGATGATCGACATGTTGAACGACCAACCGATCTTGAGCCCGGCATAGACGTTGGCCGGGGTCAGCAGGATGCCCAGCAGCGCGCCGGTGAGCAGCGCCCGCGGACTGAGTTCGCGTTCCACGGGCAGCGGCAGGTCGGTTGCGGCGGCGTTGGCAGCGGGCAAGGGGGCCTCCTCGGTCAGGCGATCACGGCGTGGTCAGGGGACCTCACTCCGCGCCGGTTGGTTCGCCCGTTCAGGGATGCCGCTCGATCCAGGTCTGCCGCACCGCCTCGATCAACTGGCGCAGCCCTGGCGGGGGCTGGCGCCGACTCGGGTAGTAGATGCACAGGGGCGCACCGGGCGAGGCCCAGTCCGGTAGTACCTGCTCCAGGCGGCCGTCGCGCAGCTCCGTGGCCACCCGCCATTCCAGACAGTAGGCCAGGGCCAGGCCATCGAGGGCGGCCTGGATCGAGGTCTCGGTCTCGTTGACCGTGAGCGGGCCCGGCACGTCCAGTGTGCGGGTCGTGGCGCCGCTGCCCAGTTCCCAGCGATAGAGGGCGCCATTGCCCAGCCGCAGCCGCACGCAGCGGTGCTCGACGAGATCGTCCGGCCGCTGCGGCCGACCGTGGCGGGCCAGGTAGTCAGGGGCGCCCACCACGATCCAGCGCAACTCGTCGGTGAGCGGCAGGGCGACCATGTCCTGGGGCACGGTGTCGCCATAGCGGATGCCGGCATCGAGGCCGTCGGCGACGATGTCCACCGGACGATCCTCGACGCTGATGTCCAGCTGCAGTTGCGGATAGGCCGCCAGTAGCCGAGGCAGGGTCGGGGTCACCAGCAGGCGCGCCGCATCCCGCGGCACGCTCAGGCGCAGGCGACCGACCGGGGCGTCGCGGTGCTGGTCCAGCTCGCCCAGGGCCTCGCCGATGAGGGTGAAACCCTGTTCGAGCTTTTCCGCCAAGGCCGCGCCGGCCAGGGTCGGCACCACCGAGCGGCTGGTGCGATTGAGCAGCTTGACCCCCAGGCGGGTCTCCAGTTGGCGCAGGGCATGGCTCAGCGCCGAAGTGGTGACGCCCAGTTCGATGGCGGCCTGGCGAAAGCTGCGCCGGCGCACCAGGGCGACGAAGACGTTGAGATCGGCCAATTCGCCGCGATTCAGCGTTGGCATGCATAACCCTCACGCGATAAGGATCAAGAGTTCGTTGAGCCCCATTCAACGCCTTTTGAATTAGCCTCACAAGGCTAACCCTTCCGACTGGCGTCTTCGCCTGGAGCTCCCTATGACTGAAACCCTGCGCATCCCCGGTATCGATACCCCTGTTTCCCGTATCGGCCTCGGCACCTGGGCCATTGGCGGCTGGATGTGGGGCGGTACCGACGAGGCCCGCTCCATCGAGACCATCCGTGGCGCCGTCCAAGGCGGCATCAACCTGATCGACACCGCCCCGGTGTACGGCTTCGGTCGTTCCGAGGAGATCGTCGGCAAGGCCCTGGAAGGTATCCGCGACCAGGCGGTGATCGCCACCAAAGTGGCCCTGGAGTGGCCCAACGAAGAGGTGCGTCGCAACGCCAGCGCCGCGCGCATCCGCCAGGAGGTGGAGGATTCCCTGCGGCGCCTGCGCACCGATCGTATCGACCTCTATCAGGTGCACTGGCCCGATCCCCAGGTGCGCCACGAAGAAACCGCGCGTGAACTGGAGCGCCTGCGCCAGGAGGGCAAGATCCTCGCCATTGGCGTGAGCAACTATTCGCCCGAGCAGCTGGAAGCCTTCCGCCAGTTCGCCAATCTGTCCACCGTGCAGCCGCCCTACAACCTCTTCGAGCGCGCCATCGAGGCCGATGTGCTGCCCTATGCCCAGCGTCACGGTCTGGTGGTGCTGGCCTATGGCGCCCTGTGTCGTGGGCTGCTGTCCGGACGCATGAATGCCGAGACCCGCTTCGACGGCGACGACTTGCGCCAGGGCGATCCCAAGTTCCAGGCCCCGCGCTTCGCTCAGTACCTGGCCGCGGTGGAGGCCCTGACCGCCTTCGCCCGCGAGCGTCATGGCAAGTCGGTGCTGGCCCTGGCGGTGCGCTGGATCCTCGATCAGGGGCCGACCATCGCCCTCTGGGGTGCGCGCAAGCCCGAGCAGCTGCAGGGGTTGGACGAGGCCTTTGGCTGGCAGCTGTCCGCCGAGGACCTGGCGGCCATCGACGCCCTCCTCGCCGAACACGTCAAGGATCCGGTGGGCCCGGAATTCATGGCGCCGCCCTTACGTTGATCTGCTGGCGCGGGCACCCTGGCCTCGCGCCGTTGCCTAACCTACTCAGCCACAAGAGGTGAGCATCATGGCCAAGCGCGACGATCTCGACCATAAGCCGGAAAACGCCGGCAAGGTCGGCGAGACCCACAAGGAACTCAATCAGGGCGGTGAAGAACAGCGCCCGCAGAATGACAAGCGGCCCGAGCAGCCCAAGGAAAATCCGGATCCGGGTTACTGAGGCGGGTACTGAAACGAGCAAAGGCGCACGGGCCAGACCTGTGCGCCTTTGCTGTTTGTGGCCGGGGTCCTTTGCTGACCCCGGCGGTCTTGCCGGGTTAGACGCTGCGCGGCGGGGTGGCCATGCCGCTCTCGTCGCCTACGGCACCAGGCGTATTGCCGTGGGCAGCGGTACGACCGACGTTCATGCCCGCGGTCGCCTGAGTGGCTCCCAGGGTACTGCCGGTGCCAGCGGTTGGGGAGCCTGCCATGGACTCGACGCCTGCGTCGGGATCGTTACCCAGGTGGCTGGACGACGGTCCTGTACCAGCGTGCTGATCCCGGTCATGACGAGTCTGGCGCGCATCGCTCGCCACGTCGCGCCCCGCTGCCTTGACCTGCTCATAGCCGCTGCTCGCCGCTTGCTTGGCCTTGGCGGTCAGCTTGTCGCTGTGCTTGCCCAAGGCGCGATCCTCGGTCTCGGTGCGCGGCAGCGAGGCTCCCAGCAGCGCACCGAGGGCGATGCCCAGTGCGCCTACCACCAACGGTTGTTCGCGCAGCAGGGTATCGAAGGTGCCCTTGAGCTGTTGCGCCTGGGCACCCAGGGCGTCCTTGGTCTGAGCCGCGGTATCGCTCAAGCGCTCACCCGTCTGAGAGGCCTTGGCCGATACGCTTTCGCCCAGGCCGGTCACCTTGTCGCGTACATCGTGACTGCCACGGTTCAGGGAGTCGCGGGTATGGCCGGCACTGCTGGCCACTGAATCCATGGCCCCCGCCAGCTTGTCCTTGAGCGGGGTGCCCGGCGCGGCCGGCGCCGGGGTGCGGTTCTGGCCCAGGGCCAGCCACAGCAGACCCACTGAGGTCAGCACCGCCGGGACCGGATTGGCCTTGAGGGTATTGCCCAGATTATGGGCGAACTCACCGCTGTGCCCCTTGGTGTAGGACAGTGCCTGGTCGAACAGCTGGCCGGGCGACAGGCGGCTTTCCAGCGCGCCCACCAGGTCTTCGATGTGTCCGCGCTTCTGGTCGATCTCGCGTTCGAGCTCCTCGGGATTCTTTCTGGATTCCTGATCGATCTGGTCGGTGATGCTCATTGTGCGGCCCTCCGTACGGCGTCCTTGTCCTTCTGCAGGCTGTTGACGGTGCGATCAGGGGTGAAGTGGGACGGCTCGAATTGCTTCTTGCCCGACTGCAGCATGATGAAGCCGATCACCATGACCACGGCGCCCACCAGCAGGGCGGCGGCCCAGGGCGTGAGGTACTGGGAGAGGAAGTAGACGACACCCATCAGCAGCACGATGAAGCCGGCCAGCAACACGATGGCACCCGCGGCGACCCCGGCCACACCGGCCTTGGTGGTGCGCAGGGATTCGCCCAGTTCGGCCTTGGCCAGCGCCAGTTCCTTGGTGAACAGCGCCGGGACCTCATGGACCAGCTGCTTGACCAGACCGACGACCGAGGTATCGCCTTCGGTGGGGCGCGGAGTGGGATTCTCGTTGATCATGGCTGCTTGCCTCCGCTCAGGGTGGGTCGATCCAGCTGGCTGGACGAGGTACCGGTGTTCAGGCTGCTATCGCTGCGGGCCGGATTGATCGCCGCGCCGCCGATGGGGTCGCCGCCACGGGTCGTGGTCGGGGTATGGAGGTCAGGACCCTTGGGAATGTTGTTGGTGTGGATGACATCGGCACCCGCCGCCGGCTCCGCCAGTTCGTTTTCCGCCGCGACCGAGGGCGTGGTCAGCGAGGGCACCTCGTCGGGGCCGCTGACGCGCGAACTGCTGCCGGTATCTGGCTTGCTGGAAGCCTTGAGAAAACGCGACAGCCCGAAGCCGATGGCGATGCTGCTGGTGAGGAACAGGGCCGGATTGTCCCGCGCCAGGGTGCCGGCCTGGTGCAGCAGCTGCTCGGCGCTCTTGCCGCGCAGGTCCTCGGCCAGGCCGGTCAGGCTTTGCGCCATGTCGCTGACATAGTGCGCCAGGCCCAGGGTGTCCTTGTCTTCCAGTTCGTCGGCGGCCGCCTGGGCGCTCTGGGCGATGGCGCCGAGCTGGTCGGCCGCGCTATCGCGATAGTGTTCGTAATGCGCAGCGCCTTCTTGCTTGGCGTCTTGCACCGTGTCCCGAGCGACCTCCTTGAGGTCGTGCAGATGGGCTTCTGCCGTAGAGCCGTCCTTGGCCTGCGAGGGGTGTCCCTGAGCGGAATCGAGAGGCGTCGTCATACGCTGGTACCTATGTGCAGAACCTTGTCTTGGCCGGCAGAGAACTCTCGGCGACCGTTCGTGTGCCTTGCCTTTAGGTGACCGGGTAGAAGGAGTGACGGTTCTCCCACAGCGCCGGTTTGATGGCGGAGCTGACAAACGGTTTTGCCTACAGAGCAAGCTACAAGCGCAACGGCAGCGGTGGCGGGTGGGCTCTAGGGCGGGCAATGAAACGCAGTCGCAACAGCGGCAACCATTCGTCATGCCCATGGTGGCGATATGCAAATTCGATGAACGAATTTTCGCCTGGCGCGGTCGATTTCTGCAGACGTTGATGTTCGCGCCAACCCAAGCGAACCCCTTTTTTCTCTCACGTCCTGACAGGAGATCTCTCATGGCCGTTGCCAATGCCAAGCAAGAACTCAAGACCGTTTCCAGCGTCAAGCAGAAAGCCCATCAAGGCGAAGACGCCACCCTGCAGAACCAGCAGGCCGTAGGCGAAGCCCTGGCCGTGCTGCTGTCCGATGTCTTCGCGCTGTACATCAAGACCAAGAACTACCACTGGCACATGAAGGGCTCGCATTTCCGCGACTACCATCTGCTGCTGGAAGAGCAGGCCACCCAGCTGTATGGCATCACCGACCTGATCGCCGAGCGTGCGCGCAAGATCGGTCAGCCTACCGTGCGCTCCCTGGAGCAGATGGTGCAACTCAAGCGTCTGGCCAGCAGCGATGCCACCGATCTGTCGGCGGATCAGATGCTGACCGAGCTGCACGACGACAACCAGTCGCTGGCCGCCTACATGCGCACCACCCACACCCTGACCGACGACGCCAATGACGTCTCCACCACCAGCCTGCTGGAAGAGTGGATCGACCAGGCCGAAGAGCGCGCCTGGTTCCTGGGTCAGACCGTCGGCAAATAAGCCACGGTCGCTTCCCGAAAGCCCGTCTCTGGACGGGCTTTTTCATGGGCGTCTTTCAGCGCCACGGGGCGCTGCTGATACTGCCGCGGCGTACAGCCGAATTCGCGCCGAAACACCGCGTGCAGGTACTGCGCCGAGGTGAAGCCGCAGCGTCGGGCAACCTCGGCTAGGCTCGGCGCCTCTTCCTGCAGGGCGACGGCGGCCGCGGCCAGCTTGAAGCCGAGGATCTCGTCATGAACGCTGCGGCCGAGTTCGCGGCGAAAGGACGTCTCCAGCGCCGAGCGAGAGATGCCGACATAGCTGGCGACCTGCTCGGTCTTGATGCCCTGGCAGGCGTATTGCCGGATGAAGTGCAGGGCGCGCATCACCTGGGGATGGCGCACCGCCTGGTGGCGACTGGAGGCCTGGACATTGATGCCCTCCGGCGGGATCAGCACCCGCGGCGCACCCAGCTCGACCCCGTGCAGCCGCTGGTGCAGCAGGCGCGCCGCCTCGCGACCGATGGCCTCGGTGCCCTGGATCACCGAGGTCAGAGGGACGCGGGTCAGGGTGCGCGCCAGGGGATCGTTGTCGATCCCCACCAGCGCCACCTGTTCCGGCACCGGGATGCCGGCGGTGAGGCAGGCCTGCAGGAGTTGCCGCGCCCGGGCGTCGGTGACTGCCAGGATGCCCACCGGCTTGGGCAGCGCCTCCAGCCAGGCGATCAGCTGTTCCACGGCCGTGTCCCATAGCGGCGCGCTGGTCTCCAGGCCGCTATAGATTTCCACCGGCAGGCCATCGCGGCGGAGCAGGGCGGCAAAGGCCGCCTCGCGCTCGCCGGCCCAGCGATTGGTCTCGGCGGCCGGCAGGCTGAAGCAGGCGAAGCGGGTCAGCCCGGATTCGATCAGGTGGTCATAGGCCAGTCGCACCAGGGCGGCGTTGTCGGTGGCCACATAGGGGATGCCGGGCGGGTAGTCCCCAGGGGTCGCGTAGGAGCCGCCGACGGCCACCACCGGCAGGGTGCTGTGAGCCAGGGCGGCGCTCACCGCCGGATCGTCGAAGTCGGCGATGATGCCGTCCCCCTGCCAGCGCTCGATGCCCTTGAGTCGACAGAGGAAATCCTCTTCCAGGAACAGATCCCAGCGCGCCCGGGTGCCGCTCAGGTAGTTGCCGATGCCGGCCAGGATGCCGCGATCGTAGATCTTGCTGCCGTTGAACAGCAGGGCGACGCGGTGGACGGGCGGCTGGCTGGGCATGGCGGATTTCCGGCAGGAAGCGCGGGCGGGGCTCCAGACTACGACCGGCGCCTGGACTCCTCAAGCGGCAAAATCGCACCTGGCTCTGGTGATTTTCACAATAGGCAGTCCAGGTGGCGGCGCTACCATCGAGACAAACCGGTACGCCGTATCGGGTGCGACAGATAAGAACAAGGACAACGTCATGGCTTATTTCCCCAATGTCGAAAAGGTCCGCTACGCCGGGCCCGACAGCGATTCCCCGCTTGCCTTCCGCCACTACGAGGCCGATCGCCTGGTCATGGGCAAGCCCATGCGCGAGCACCTGCGGATGGCGGTCTGCTACTGGCACACCTTCGTCTGGCCGGGTAGCGATGTCTTTGGTCAGGGCACCTTCCAGCGGCCCTGGCAGGCAGCGGGTTCGCCCCTGGAGCAGGCCCGCGCCAAGGCCACCGCGGCCTTCGAATTCTTCAGCAAGCTGGGTGTGGACTACTACTGCTTCCACGACACCGACGTCGCCCCCGAAGGCGCCAGCTTCACCGAGTACCGCGAGAACTTCGCCCGCCTGGTGGACGATCTGGAGCGCCACCAGAGCGAGTCCGGCCTCAAGCTGCTGTGGGGCACCGCTAACTGCTTCAGCCACCCGCGCTACGCCGCCGGCGCCGCCAGCAACCCCGATCCGGAAGTCTTCGCCTGCGCGGCCACCCAGGTCTGCACCGCGATGAACGCCACCCACCGCCTGGGCGGCGAGAACTATGTACTGTGGGGCGGTCGCGAAGGCTACGAGACCCTGCTCAACACCGACCTCAAACGCGAGCGCGAGCAACTCGGCCGCTTCATGCAGATGGTGGTGGAACACAAGCACCGCATCGGCTTCCAGGGCGATCTGCTGATCGAGCCCAAGCCCCAGGAGCCGACCAAGCACCAGTACGACTATGACGTGGCCACCGTCTTCGGTTTCCTGCAGCAATTCGGGCTTGAAAAGGAGATCAAGGTCAACATCGAGGCCAACCACGCCACCCTGGCTGGGCACAGCTTCCAGCACGAGATCGCCAGCGCCGTGGCCCTGGGCGTCTTCGGCAGCATCGACGCCAACCGCGGCGATCCGCAGAACGGCTGGGACACCGACCAGTTCCCCAACAGCGTCGAGGAGATGACCCTGGCGATCTACGAGATCCTCAAGGGCGGCGGCTTCACCCGTGGCGGCTTCAACTTCGATGCCAAGGTCCGGCGCCAGAGCCTGGACGACGTCGACCTGTTCCACGGCCACGTGGCGGCCATGGACACCCTGGCGCTGTCCCTGGAACGCGCCGCAGCACTGTTGCAGGACGACCCTCTGGGTAAGTTCAAGGCCGAGCGCTATGCCGGCTGGGACCAGTCCCTTGGTCAGCGCATCCTGGGTGGTCAGCTGAGTCTGGAACAACTAGCCGAGCACACCTTCAGCCAGGGCTTGGCGCCCCAGCCGGTGAGCGGTCGCCAGGAGCTGCTCGAAGGCGTGGTCAATCGCTATCTGTATCGCTAGCGACCGCGCGAGCGGGTCGGCAGAAATGCCTGCCTGACCCGCTTGTGCCAGCCCGCTGAATCGTTACACTCGAATCCGTTCGCCCGCTCCACAACAACAATAACCAAGGACGCCACCATGAACTTCAAGACGACCCTGCTTGCCGGTCTGCTCGCCCTCTGCACCACCGGTTTCGCCCAGGCCGACGCCCAGCATCCCAAGATCGGTTTTTCCATCGACGACCTGCGCCTGGAGCGCTGGGCCCGCGACCGCGACTATTTCGTCGCTGCCGCCGAGCAACTCGGGGCCAAGGTCTATGTGCAATCCGCCGACGCCAACGAACAGCGCCAGCTGTCGCAGATCGAGAACCTGATCTCCCGCGGCGTGGACGCCATCGTCATCGTGCCCTTCAACGCCACGGTGCTGAACAACGTGGTGGCCGAGGCCAAGAAGGCCGGGGTCAAGGTGATCTCCTATGACCGCCTGATCCTCAACGCCGACATCGACGCCTATATCTCCTTCGATAACGAGAAGGTCGGCGAGATGCAGGCCGGTGGCGTGCTCAAGGCCCAGCCCAAGGGCAACTTCTTCCTGCTCGGCGGGGCGCCCACCGACAACAACGCCAAGATCCTCCGCCAGGGCCAGATGAAGGTCCTGCAGCCGGCCATCGACAAGGGCGACGTCAAGGTCGTCGGCCAGCAGTGGGTCAAGGAGTGGAACCCGACCGAGGCCCTGGCCATCGTCGAGAACGCCCTGACCGCCAACGACAACAAGATCGACGGCATCGTCGCCTCCAACGACGCCACCGCCGGCGGCGCCATCCAGGCCCTGGCCGCGCAGAAGCTGGCCGGCAAGGTGGCCGTGTCCGGTCAGGACGCCGACCTCGCCGCCATCAAGCGGGTGATCGCCGGCACCCAGACCATGACCGTCTACAAGCCGCTCAAGCTGATCGCCTCCGAGGCAGCCAAGCTGTCGGTGCAACTGGTGCGCAACGAGAAGCCGGCCTTCAACTCCAGCTACGACAACGGCACCAAGAAGGTCGACACCCTGCTGCTCACGCCCACCGAGCTGACCAAGGACAACGTCGACCTGCTGGTCAAGGACGGCTTCTACACCCAGGCCCAGATCGACGGCAAATAACCACTGGCCACCGGCTGGTCGCCTGACGCCTGGCGTCGGGCGGCCCCTGGGCAAGGAGCGGCCATGGCCGACTATCTGCTGGAAATGCACGGCATCGCCAAGAGCTTTGGCGGAGTGCGGGCGCTGGACGGCATCGATCTCAAGGTGCGTCCGGGCGAATGCGTAGGGCTGTGCGGCGAGAACGGCGCCGGCAAGTCCACCCTGATGAAGGTGCTCTCGGCGGTCTATCCCCACGGTACCTGGGAAGGCGAGATCCGCTGGGACGGGCGGCCCCTGGAAGCCCAGTCCATCGCCGAATCCGAGGCGGCCGGCATCGTCATCATCCACCAGGAACTGACCCTGGTACCCGATCTGTCCGTGGCCGAGAACATCTTCATGGGCCACGAACCGCGCCGCTTCGGCGGGCGGCTGGACTATCCCACCATGCTGCAGCGCTCGGCCGAGCTGATGCGCCGGCTCAAGGTGCCGGACATGAACGTGGCCCTGCCGGTGTCCCAGTACGGCGGTGGCCTGCAGCAACTGGTGGAAATCGCCAAGGCGCTGAACAAGAACGCCCGGCTGCTGATCCTCGACGAACCGACCTCGGCGCTGACCACCTCCGAGATCGCCGTGCTGCTGGACATCATCCGCGACCTCAAGGTGCAAGGTGTAGCCTGCGTCTACATCTCGCACAAGCTCGACGAGGTGGCGGCCATCTGCGACACCATCACGGTGATCCGCGACGGCAAGCACATCGCCACCACCCCCATGGCCGAGATGGACATCGACCGCATCATCACCCAGATGGTCGGCCGCGCCATGACCAACCTCTATCCGCAGATCCCCCGCCAGATCGGCGAGGTAATCTTCGAGGCGCGTCGCTTCACCTGCCTGGACGTCGACAATCCCCAGCGCAAGCGCGTCGACGACGTCTCCTTCGCTGTGCGCGCCGGCGAGATCCTCGGCATCGCCGGGCTGGTGGGGGCCGGGCGCACCGAACTGGTCTCGGCCATCTTCGGTGCCTACGACGGCCGCTACGAGGGCGAGGTCTGGCTCCATGGCCAGCGCATCGACACCCGTACCCCACTGAAATCCATCCGCGCCGGCCTGTGCCTGGTGCCGGAGGATCGCAAGCGCCAGGGCATCATTCCCGACCTGGGGGTGGGCTCCAACATCACCCTCACGGTGTTGGACAGATTCGCCCACCTGAGCCGCATCGACAGCGAAGCGGAACTGTCCTGCATCGACGCCGAGATCGCCCGGCTGCAACTCAAGACCAGCAGCCCCTTCCTGCCCATCACCGGCCTTTCCGGTGGCAATCAGCAGAAGGCGGTGCTCGCCAAGATGCTGCTGGCGCGGCCCAAGGTGCTGATCCTCGACGAGCCCACCCGCGGCGTCGACGTCGGCGCCAAGTTCGAGATCTACCGGCTGATCGGCCTGCTCGCGGCGGAGGGCGTGGCCATCGTCATGGTCTCCTCGGAGCTGGCCGAGGTGCTCGGCGTCTCCGACCGGGTGCTGGTGCTCGGCGAAGGCCGGCTGCGCGGCGATTTCCCCAATGAGAATCTGACCCAGGAGCGGGTACTGGCCGCCGCCCTGGGTACCACCGAACGGGCGGTCGCCCAAGCCCGGGAGCACTTCTGATGCACGCCGTGAAACAGCTGTTCACCCGTTACAAGATGCTCGCCCTGCTGATCGCCGTGGCCCTGATCTGGCTGTTCTTCAGCTGGCAGACCGAAGGCGGCTTTGTCACCCCGCGCAACCTTTCCAACCTGCTGCGGCAAATGTCCATCACCGGCATCCTCGCCTGCGGCATGGTGCTGGTGATCATCGCCGGCGAGATCGACCTGTCGGTGGGCTCGCAACTCGGCCTGCTCGGCGGAGTGGCGGCGATACTCGACGTCACCTACCACGTGCCCCTGCCGATCACTCTGCTGGCGGTGGCCGCCGGCGGTCTGCTGATCGGCCTGATCAACGGCTACCTGAGTGCCTATCGGGGGATACCGTCGTTCATCGTCGGCCTCGGCGGCATGCTGGCCTTTCGCGGCGTGCTGCTGGGACTCACCGGCGGCGTCACCGTCGCGCCGGTATCGCCGGAGCTGGTCTACCTCGGCCAGGGCTATCTGCCGCCGGTGGTGGGCAGCGTCCTGGGCGTGCTGCTGTTCGCGGTGGCCGTGGTGCTCACCTGGCGCCAGCGCAGCAAGCGCAAGACCCTGGGGCTGAGCCTGGCGCCACTATGGCGCGACGTGCTGCGGGTGGTGGTGATCGGCGTGGTGCTGGTGGCCTTCATCCAGACCCTCAACCGCTACGACGGCATCCCGGTGCCGGTGCTGATCCTGCTGGTGCTGCTCGGGGTATTCAGCTACATCACCAGCCAGACGGTGTTCGGTCGGCGCATCTATGCGGTGGGCAGCAACCTGGAAGCCACGCGGTTGTCGGGCATCAACGTCCGGGCGATCAAGCTCGGCATCTTCGGCCTGATGGGCGTGATGTGCGCCCTTGCCGGCCTGGTCAACACCGCTCGCCTGGCCGCCGGCTCGCCCTCGGCCGGCACCATGGGCGAACTGGACGCCATCGCCGCCTGCTTCATCGGCGGCACCTCCATGCGCGGCGGCTCGGGCACCGTCTATGGCGCCTTGCTTGGCGCCCTGGTGATCGCCAGCCTGGACAACGGCATGTCCATGCTCGACGTGGACAGCTACTGGCAGATGATCGTCAAGGGCAGCATCCTGGTCCTGGCGGTCTGGGTCGACGTCAGCACCCGCACCAGCCGGCGCTGAGCGGGATGGCCAGCGGGAGATGAGGCTGCGCCGTCATGCACCCTACGGCAGGCTAGCTATTGCTCCGAATGACCCCCTCTTCCCTTGGGAGAGGACCGGGGTGAGGGCCGACGCCTCACGGATCGCAGCCATGGGCCGCTCCTACAGGGGAGGCATCCCGCGATTACTCCTCTGTCTGCCTCGCACTGTGTTGCCCCCTCTCCCTTGGGAGAGGGCCGGGGTGAGGGCCGACGCCTCGTGGATCGCGGCCATGGGCCGCTCCTACAGGGGAGGCATCCCGCGATCACTCCTCTGTCTGCCTCGCGCTGTGTTGCCCCCTCTCCCTCTGGGAGAGGGCTGGGATGAGGGCGGCTCAACAGGCGCTTGATCCCCCCTGCGATCTCCGCTCAGCTCTCGAACCGCTGCACCCGTGGACCGCGCTGGCGCAGGTCGGCGAGGCTTTCCGGACTCAGGGTGCCGATCGCACGATCGAGGTCGCGCTGTAGATCCTTGATCACGGTGGCCAGCGTGGTCTGGCATTCCAGGTTGCACAGGGGGATCGCCTTGGTGACCGTGACCGCGCGGGCCGTGTCGGTGACGGTGAACAGCAGGGTGCGGTCGGCGCGGCGGGGGACGGCCAGGCAGGAATGCGGGCTGAACGCGGTAATCAGCATATCAATGGCGTTTTGCATGGGCAGCTCGTCCTTGTTGTGACCGTGAAAGCGTGCGACTCAGACGTCACCGTGCGCTGAAAGGTTCAGTCCAGAGCGATTGCGCGATGCCCCTTTCATCCTATGAGCCTGCCCCGGCACTTAATCGGTCTTGGTGGCTGACGTAGTTGCAGGCAGCTGCCGCCGCCGTGCTCGGGGGTAAGCCAGGCGCCGCGCCATCCATCCCCGGCCTTTGACGCCCGTGCCGGGCTGCGGCAGAGTGCGCGCCCTTCTGGTGGTGCGGAGCTGGCGATGAATGCGGTGGTGGTAGCGGTAGGACTCATGCTGGTCTTGAGTCTGGCCCGGGTGCACGTGGTGGTGGCGATGATCGCCGGCGCGGTGGCCGGTGGCCTGGTGGGCGGCCTGGGGCTGGAGGGCACCCTGCTGGCCTTCAACGCCGGCCTGGGCAATGGCGCCAAGGTGGCGCTCTCCTATGCGCTGCTGGGCGCCTTCGCCGTGGCCATCAGCCAGTCGGGTTTGGCCCACATGCTGGCCGATCGCGCCCTGGCGCTGATGGAGCGTCAGGCTGCCCAGGGCGGACGCTCGCTGCGCTGGGCATTGCTCGGCCTGCTGCTGGCGGTGTCCATCGCCTCGCAGAACATCCTGCCCATCCACATCGCCTTCATCCCGCTGCTGGTGCCACCGCTGCTCTATGTGCTGACGCGCCTGGAGCTGGACCGGCGGCGGCTGTCCTGCGTCATGACCTTTGGCCTGATCGCCCCCTACATGTTCCTGCCGGTGGGCTTCGGCAGTCTCTATCTGCACGACATCCTGCTGGCCAGCGTGGCCCGCGCCGGGGTGGACGTCAGCGGCGTCGATCCCAGCCGCGCCATGTTCTTGCCGGCCCTGGGCATGGTGGTCGGCCTGCTGCTGGCGGTCTTTGTCAGCTATCGCCGACCGCGCCAATACGACCTGAGCCTAGTGGCGCGCACCGAGCGGGCCGACCGGCCCTACAATGGCCGCACCCTGCTGGTGGCGCTGATCGCCGTGATCGCCGCCTTTGGCGTGCAGCTCTGGCTGGACTCCATGATTCTTGGCGCCCTGGTCGGCTTCGTGGTCTTTACCGCCACCGGCGTGGTGCGCTGGCGCGAGGCGGACGATCTGTTCAGCGAGGGCGCGAAGATGATGGCGGTGATCGGCTTCATCATGCTGACCGCCGGCGGCTTCGCCGAGGTGCTCACCGCCACCGGCCAGATCAAGGACCTGGCCGCCACCGCCGCCGGCCTGATCGGTGACAACCGCGCCCTGGGCGCGCTGCTGCTCCTGCTGCTGGGCATGCTGGTGACCCTGGGCATCGGCTCGTCCTTTTCCAGCGTGCCCATCCTCGCCGCCATCCTGGGTCCGCTGTGCCTGCACCTGGGCTTTTCGCCGCTGGCCATCGTCTGCCTGATCGGCACCGCCGGTGCCCTCGGCGACTCGGGTTCGCCGGCCTCGGATTCCACCCTGGGCCCCACCTCGGGCCTCAACGTCGACGGCCAGCACAGCCATATCTGGGACACCGTGGTGCCGTCGTTCCTGCACTTCAGCCTGCCGATGCTGCTGTTCGGCTGGGCCGCGGTGCTGCTGCTGTAACTGGCGATTGCCGCCTGGGCGAAAAGCCCCGGCTGGGCGGGTCCAAGGCGTACAGCCAAGGAGCCGCCCATGTCCAGCCCCGCCTTCAATGTCGAACCCCTCACCGCCGCCGACCTGCCCGCCACCACCGAGGTGGTGCGCCTGGCCTTCGCCACCTGGATGGGCGCCGCCGAGCCAGGCGAATTCTGGAACGACCGCGACTATGTGCGCAGTCGCTTCGCCGCGCCCCACACCGCCTGGTTCAAGGCCCTCGACGGCGAGCGACTGGTTGGCGCGGTCTGCGTCACCCGCTGGGGGCGCCACGGCATCCTCGGGCCGCTGGCCGTGCATCCGGACTATTGGGACGCCAAGGTGGCCAAGGCGCTGATGGGCGCCGCGGTCGAGCAACTCGATGCCTGGCAGCTGGTGCATGCCGGACTCTTCACCTTTCCCGACAGTCCGCGCCACCTGGGGCTCTACCAGGGCTTCGGCTTCTGGCCGCGTACCCTGACCGCGGTGATGGCGCGTCCGCTGCAAACACAGGCGGCACCGCCTGCACTGCGCTTTTCCCTGTCGGCCGAGCCCGACCGGCTGCTGGCAGCCTGCGCCGAGGTGGGCCGGGCCAATGCGCCAGGGCTGGATGTCTCCGCCGAAATGGCCGCGGTGCGTGAACAGCAACTCGGCGAGAGTCTGCTGCTGCAGGACGCGCAGGGCCGGGCGGAGGGCTTCGCCGTCTGCCATTTCGGTCCCCACAGCGAGGCGGGCACCGGGGTCTGCTATGTGAAGTGCGCGGCGGTCCTGCCCGGTACGGGGGCCGAGGCGCGCTTCGCCCGGCTGATCGCCGCCTGCGACGGCCTGGCCCGGGACCATGGCCAGCAGCGCCTGCTGGCCGGCGTCAACACCGCCCGCCTGGGGGCCTACCGCTGGCTGCTGGCGCAGGGATTTCGCAGCGAGATCCTCGGCATCACCCTGCACCGGGGCGAGGCTCATTACGATCATCCCAAGGTCTGGTTGCTGGACGACTGGCGTTAGGCCTTGGTGCTGTCCTCAGCGGTCTTCTTGCGCGACCGGCTGCGCGGCTTGGGTGCCGGCGGGGCGACGCTGCTCTGGATGCCGCCGACCTGGGTCAGGTTGTCGTCGGGCTGGTCTTCCAGTTCGCGATTGGCCCGGAACCAGTGCTCGAAATCCTGGCCATGGGGACGACCTTCGCGTTCCCAGATTTCATAGGCGCGCTGGCGGATGCGTTCTTCGAGTGTCATACCGGTAACCTCTGGCAAAAGGCAAGGGAGAGCGGTCGGCAGGACCGGCGCTCATCCTGACTAGGCCCGGGACGACAGTGGAAAGTTTCTCCAAGATCCCAACCATCCCGGCCCTCTTGCCGCTTGCAGGGCTCTGGCATGCCGCTTCAGCGGCCAAGACCGTTCGTCGGTACCCGGCTAGCCCTGCCAGGCGCGGCGATAGGCGCCCGGTGCCACCCCGTAGGCCTGCTTGAATTGGCGATTGAGATGGCTCTGGTCGGCGAAACCCAGCTGCAGGGCCACTTCCAGCGGCGCCCAACCGGCGCGCAGCAGGCCCTGGGCGCGGGTCAGGCGCTGCTGCTTGAGCCAGGCGTGGGGCGGCAGGCCCGTGGCCCGGCGGAACACCCGCAGGAAATGAAAGGGCGACAGCCCCACCGCCTGTGCCAGCTCTTCGAGACTGGGCGGTTGCTGCAGGCGCGCGCCGAGCAATTCGCGGGCATGCTGCACCGCCAGGGGTTCGTGGCCGGGTTCTGCCAGGGCACCCAGGCGGGCATGGCGCCCGAACAGCAGCAGCAGCGCCTCGCGCCAGACGGTCTGCTGTTCCAGGGCCTCGGCGTCACCATCGGCCAGTCGATGCAGCTGGCTGAAGGCCGCGCTCACCTGGGGATCCTGCAGCACACTGGTGGCGAAGGCCGGGGTGGCATCGAGCGGGCGTCCCAGCTCGGCGAAGACCGGCGCCAGCTGCGCCAGCGTCGGATAGAAGCCGCGGTACTGCCAGCCTTCCTCTACCGCCGTCGCCCCGGTGTGCAACTCGTCCGGATTGATCAGCACCATGCTGCCGGTCGCGGCCAGGTGTTCGGCGCCGCGATGACGAAAGCGCTGGGCGCCGCGTTCGATCACGGTGAACACATAGCCTTCGTGCACATGGGGGGCGAAGCGTTGGCGGCGGTACCGGGCATGCAGCAACTCGACACCGCCCAGTCCGCGCGCCGTCCAGAGGCGGGCGTTTTCTTGTGGTCCGTTCATGAGACTCTCAGGGCATCGACCGTGCCCGATTCCACCTTACCGCGCTACAGCAACCAGCGCAGTAGATAGAACACCCCCATGCTCAGGATCACCGTGGTCAACACCTGCCGGGTCCACAGCATCAGCCCCACCGCGGCCAGGCCCGCGAGCAGATAGGGATCGACCAGGGTCGCGACCAGCGACTTTTCGCCCGAGAACAGGAGAGGGCCGCAGATGGCGGTGAGCATCCCCGGCACGGCGAATTCCAGGAAGGTGCGCAGGCGGCGCCCCAGGTGTAGCGGCAGGCGCGGTTCGAGAAAGAGATAGCGATTGAAGAAGACCAGGGCGGCCATGCCCAGCACGGTGGCGAGGATCATTGCAGGCGCTCCCGCAGACGCCGCACCAAGAAGCCCACGCTCATGCCCGCCAGTCCGCCCAGCACCAGGGCGCCCTGCCACTGCAGGTGATGCAGCCAGACCGACACCAGCAGCGCGGTGAGCACGCAGGCGACCGTGGCTAGGTCACGCACCAGGGGCACCACCAGGGCGATGAAGGTGGCGGCGATGGAAAAATCCAGGCCCAGGGCGCCCAGGTTGGGCAGCACTCGCCCCAGCAGCAGGCCGGCCAGGGTGAAGAGATTCCACAGCAGGTAGAAGCTCAGGCCCATGCCCAGGGCGCGCCAGCGGTCGAAGCCCGCCGGTTGTTCGGCATGGTTAAGGGCGAAGAATTCGTCGGTGAGCAGAAAGCCGAAGCCCAGGCGCCAGGGCAGTGGTTGGGGCGCCAGCACCCGTCGCATATGCAGGCCATAGAGCAGGTGCTGGGAGGTCAGCAGCAGGGTGGTCAGTAGGATGGTGGCCAGGCCCGCGCCGGCCTTGAGCATGCCCAGGGCCACCAGTTGCGCCGCGCCGGCGAACACCAGCAGGGAGAAGGCCTGGCCTTCCAGCACGCTGAGGCCGGTCTCGATGGCCAGGGCGCCGACCAGGATGCCCCAGGGCGCGCAAGCCAGCGACAGCGGCATGATCTGCCAGGCGCCCTGCAGGAAGGCGCGGCGGCGGGAAGCGGTCATCGGCAGGGCTCCGGATAGCGGGGAAACCCCAGAGTGACGCCCCGCGCCCCGGCCTGTCTTGAACGTTCTTGCGCTACTTCTCCAGCAGGGCGAAGAGTTCCAGGTACTGCTTGGTCAGCTTGTGGCCAGGGTCCAGATGGATCAGCGGACGATGCTGCTGGTGGGACTCGCGCATCTTCACCGAGGCCATCAGCGGCGCCGCCAATACCGGCAGGTCGCGCGCCTGGAGTTCCTCGATCAGCTGGCGTGGGGTGCTGGCCTGGGCGTGGTACTGGTTGATGACGATGCCTTCGACGGTGAGCCTGTCGTTGTAGTCCTCGCGGATCTCGTCCAGCTCCTCGATCAGGTCGTACAGCGCCTGCTGGGCGAAGACATCGCAGTCGAAGGGGATCAGGCAGCGATCGGCGGCGATCAATGCCGAGATGCTGTAGAAGTTCAGCGCCGGCGGGGTATCCAGGTAGATGCGGTCATAGTCTTCGCCGAGCTTGTCGAGGTACTTGGCGAGCTTCTGGATCTTGTACTTGGATTCGAGCTTGAACTGCAGCTCGGTCAGCTCGCCCGAGGCGGCGATCAGATCCAGATTCGGCCAGGCGGTGGCATGGATGTTGGCCTGGGCCTTCTTGCCGCCGCTCAGGGTCTGCTTGAAGAAGTCGGCGATGCCGTGGGGCAGGTCGTCGCCTACCTGGCCGGTGAGGTACTGGCTGGAGTTGGCCTGGGGATCGAGGTCCACCAGCAGGGTGCGATAGCCCTCGTGGGCGCTGATGGCCGCCAGGTTGCAGGCGATGCTGGACTTGCCGACGCCACCCTTCTTGTTGAAGACCACGCGGCGCAGGGCATGACCGGCTGGAGAGCTGTGTGCGTTCATTGAGTCGTCCCGACAGAAATGGAAAGCCAGAGGCACAAGGCCCGATCGACCGTTTCGCTTATACCGAAACGCCACGCTCGGACGATGACGAATTTATGGCCATTGCATGACAGCTGTATGACGAGACTAGCGCAACGGTGGAACCTTGGCGCCTGCTCGCCCTTCGAACTCGGCAAGCTTCCGCCGAGAATCCACCATGAATACCCGTCGACTTTCCACCTTGCTGCTGCTCGCCTGTGCTCCCCTGGCCCAGGCCGCCAACGATACCCAGTCGCCGGTACCGGTACCGGGTGCCCCTGCCCAGACCGATACCCGGGTGCTCGAAGCCGGCGCCGATGTCTTGCAGCGCAAACCGCCCATCGCCGCCCTCAACACTTACCTGGACGGCTTCCATTTCTACAATGGCCATCCCCACGGCCAGATGGAAGCCCACCACTATTGCAGCGTCCTGGGCGAAGAGATGTTCCAGTGCGTGATCTACGACGGCAACGTCGCCGACGCCAAGCTGATGGGGGTCGAGTACATCATCAGCGAGCGGCTGTTCAAGACCCTGCCCGAGGCCGAGAAGGCGCTCTGGCACAGCCATGTACACGAGGTGAAGTCGGGTCAGCTGGTCGCACCCGGCGTGCCCCAGGTGGCCGAGCACCGGCTGATGGACAAGCTGGTGCACACCTATGGCAAGACCTGGCACACCTGGCATACCGACCAGGATCTGCAGCTGCCCCTGGGCGTCCCCCAACTGATGATGGGCTTCACCGCCGACGGCCAGCTCGATCCCAAGCTGCTCGCCGAACGTGACCGCCGCCTGGGCATTTCCAGCACCGAAACCAAGGCCGCCCGCGCCGATCTGCCAACCCCCACGGTCGCCCCCGGCGCCGACGCCTGGCAACAGGGCAAGGTCATCCAGCTGCAGGACCCCACCGGCCAATTGCACAACCACGATGGCGAGCACACCGAGCAGGGCGTCAATACCAGTTCGAACAAGCCCTGAGGCTTGGGTTAGGCTCCGGTCAGGTAACCCTCTGGAGTCCGCCCATGTCCTTGCCCACGTTGTATACGCCCCGCCTGCTGCTGCGCCCCTTGCAGCTGGAGGATGCCGGGGTGATCCAGCGGATCTTTCCGCAGTGGGAGATCGTGCGGTACCTCTCGGCCAGGGTGCCCTGGCCCTATCCCGCGGACGGTGCCCTGAGTTTCGTCCGTGATCTGGTCCTGCCCGGCATGGCCGCGGGTACTCACTGGTGCTGGACGCTACGGCTGCAGGCGCGACCGGACGAGCTGATCGGCTTGGCCAGTCTGCAGGAGGAGCCGGACAACCAGCGCGGCTTCTGGCTCGATCCCGGATACTGGCGGCAGGGTTTCATGAGCGAGGCCTGTGTCGAGCTCAATCGCTACTGGTTCCAGACACTCGCACGACCGAGTCTGCGGGTGACCAAGGTGATCGCCAACGAAGGCTCCCGCCGGCTGTCGCAGCGCGAAGGCATGCAGCGTATCGCCTGCCTGGAGATGGACAGCGTGAGCGGACGGCTCCCCGCGGAGTGCTGGGCGCTCACCCGGGCGCAGTGGTTGGCGCAGCAGGGGTAGTCACGGGCCCACGCGCCGCCGTCCCACACGCCTGGCAGAAGTGTGCGAAGGCGCTCTTGCGCGTCTGGCAGGCGCCGCAGTGGTCGTGCAGGCCGATGCCGCAATGTGGGCAGAAGTCGATCCCCGCATCCTTGAGGTCCACCGGTCGCTCGCAGCCCGGGCAGACGCCCTTGGCCAGGCGCGCCAGGGCGGTGTCGTAGTGCAATTCCTCGCGGCGCACCGTATCCGGCTGGGCTTCCTTGAGCGCCAGGCGGGCGCGGTAGTCCTGCAGCGCGCGGATGGCATGGCGTCCACCCAGCACCGTCAGCAGGATGCCCACCAGATAGCGCACATAGCCGCCATAGCTGGGCAGATAGGGCACCAGCTCGACGAAAAAGGCGAACAGCGCGAAGAAGATGAAGCCCCAGACGAAGGGCCACCAGGTGCTCTTGCGCTGCCGGACGAACAGCCAGGCCGCCACCGCCAGCAGTGGCAGGGTCAGGGCCAGACGATAGAGAAAGACCCGCAGCTCGGCCTGCTGGCGGGCCTCCAGCCAGGCGGACTGCGCCGACTCGCCAAGGGTGGCCAAGGTACGCTCAGCGGCGTTGGCGCGCTGCTCGGCATCCAGCAGCGCCTGTTCCTGGCGTTCGACCTGCTGCTCGGCTCGGCGCTCACCGGCCTTGAGCTCGTCCAGGGCGCGGCTACGGGCGATCAGCTCGGCGTCCTGCTCGGGGCGCTGGGTGCTCTGGCGGGTGGCCAGCCAGTTGTCGAAGGTCTCGCGGTTGGCCCGGTAGCTGCGCGCCGCCGCGGTCTGCTGCAACTGGGCCTGGTCGAGGGCGTCCTGGGCCGTGCGTCGAGCCTGGTGCGCCTGGCGCTGGTCCCCACGCGCCGTGGCGGTGGCCACCGGGTCCATGAAGTCTTCCAGACCTTGCTGGCGCTCGACCTGGGGCAGATCGCCGACCAGGGTGCCACCCAGGCCGATCAGAAAGCCGGCGAACACCAACGCCAGCAGCCAGAGGCCGCGATTGAACCACTTTTCCGAAAGCCGCAACGATTTGCCCATGGATCCCTCCTGGTCGAAAGAAGGCTCAGCTTAGCCGCTCCCTGGTCCTCTCGCTCAGGCCAGCTTGATCGCCACCACCCCGGCGGCGAGGCCGGCGCCGATCTGGATCAGGCTGGCGGTGAGAAAGCGATCGAGACCGATCTTGAGCAGGGCGTTCCAGCCGGCGTGCAGCAAGGCGGCGAGCAGTACCAGGGCGAACAGGGGCGTGGTCACGAGGCCTCCAGTCTAGCCCAGGGCGCCTTCCAGGAGGCCGCCCATGGCGCCAGAACCCCCGACGCCGCACACTGGCGGTCGTTTTCGCTACCGCGCCAGGATGGCCGCCATGAATCCCTCTGCTGCTCTTCCGCCCCTCGCTCCGCCCGTGACGCCACGCCACGGTGCGGTCGGCCTGGCGCTGGTCGCCGGGCTGTCACTGCTGGCTGGCATGACCGATGCCATCGGCTTTCTCGCCTCCGGCAATTTCGTTTCCTTCATGAGCGGTAATACCACCCGTCTAGCGGCCGATGTGGCGGCGGGTCGTTGGGCTGCCGTGGGGCACCTGGCGTTGGCCATCGCCACCTTCGTGCTGGGCAACGCCGGCGGCGTGCTGCTGCAGCGGCTGACCCGCCAGCGCGCCTGCCTGCTGCTCGGCCTGCTGGCCCTGCTGCTGGCCCTGGCGGCCAGCCTGTCCGCGGGGCGCCTGGCGCTGCTGACCGGGGTGTTCGCCATGGGCATGGTCAATGCGGTGGTGGAGCAGGTCTATGGCCTGCCCATCGGCCTCACCTACGTCACCGGCGCCCTGTCGCGCTTCGGGCGCGGTCTGGGCCACTGGCTGCTGGGCGAACGCCGTCGCGGCTGGCGCATCCAGCTGGTGCCCTGGCTGGGCATGCTGCTGGGCGGGGTGCTGGGCGCTGCCCTGGAGGCGGGCCTGGGTCTGGCGGCCTGGTATGCCTGCGCGGCACTGGCGGCAATTCTGGCGGTGATCTTTCGCCTGATCCCGCGAGCCTGGCAACTGGGTTATCTGGCGTCATGAGCGAAGCGACCCCTGCCCTGGGCGTCAGCGCCCGCGATCCCGAACTCGGCCAGGCCAAGGTTCGCCTGGCCTTCATCCTGCCGGCCTCGGCCTACATCATCGGCGCCTGGGCCTGCGGCCTGTTCGGTAGCGCCATCCTGCTGGCCAACCTGCTGTGCTACGCGCTGTTCGCCGTGGTGGCCATCGGGCTGTTCTTCGAGGTCCGGCGGCGGCCGGGGGTGAAGCCCTGGCGGCGCCTCCTGGCCATGAGCCTGGACTTCAGCGCCATCACCTTTTCCTCCATCACCAGCGGCGAGGCCCTGCTGCCACTGTTCGGCGTGCTGCTCTGGGTCACGGTGGGCAATGGCCTGCGCTATGGGCGTGGCTACCTGTTGCTGGCCACCGGACTGTCACTGACCGCCCTGGCCGCCATCATCGCCGGGATGCCTTTCCTGCAGCGCTATCCCACGGTGGCCCTGATGATGCTGGTGACCGCGCTGCTGGTGCCCGGCTACGTCTATTTCCTGCTGACCCGCATCCAGGATTCGCTGCGCGAGACCCAGGCGGCCAACCTGGCCAAGGCGCGCTTCCTGGCCCAGGCCAGCCATGACCTGCGCCAGCCGATCCATTCCATCGGCCTGTTCACCGCCTGCCTGCGCGATGGCCAGCTGAGCGCCGAGCAAGGCCGGCTGGTCGACAACATCGACCGCTCCCTGCTGGGCGTCGAACAGCTGTTCCGCTCGCTGCTGAACATCTACACCCTCGATCAGCAGCGGGTCAGCCCGCGGCGTACGGTGGTCGATCTGGATACCCTGTTCGGTGACCTGGTGCAGCAGAACGCCGAGGCGGCGCGCTGGGCCGGGGTGGAGATCCGCTGGCGCGCCTGCGGGCTGCAGGTCTACAGCGATCCGGCGCTGCTGCTTACCTCGCTGCAGAATCTGCTGTCCAACGCCCTCAAGTACGCCCCGGGCAAGCCTCTGCTGCTGGCGGTGCGGCGGCGCCAGGGCCAGCTCGCCCTGGTGGTCTACGACCAGGGGCCGGGCATCGCCGCCGAGCACCTGCCGCATCTGTGCGAGGAGTTCTACCGGGTGCGGGAGACACGGGATCGCGACATCGAGGGGGTCGGCCTTGGCCTGTCCATCGTGCAGCGCATCGCCACCTTGCTGGAACTGCAGCTGATCATCCGCTCGCGGCCCGGGCGGGGCACGGCGGTTAGCCTCCAGGGATTGCCACTGGCCGCCGTGCCGCTGGAGGCGCGGCCAAGACCGGCGAGCGGCCCCCAGCACCTGCTCGCCGGCTGGCGGGTGTTGCTCATCGAAGACGATGCCAATGTGCTGCTGGCCACCGCGACCCTGCTGCGCAGCTGGGGCTGCGAGGTCGCCACCGCCACCAGTATCCCCGCCGGCGCCGTGGCCTGCGACCTGGTGATCACCGATTTCGATCTGGATCGCAGTGCCTCGGGTGCCGACTGCATCGCCTATCTCAACCGGCTGCAGGGCCGCCGTATCCCGGCCATCGTGGTGACCGGCCATGACATCCCGCAAGTCCAGCAGACGCTAGGCGATGCCGAGATTCCGGTGCTGGCCAAGCCGGTACGACCGGCGGAGTTGCGCGCCCTGCTGCTGGCCTTTCGCGTCGCGGCTACCTAAGCGGACGCTGGGCGCCGAGGCCGGTCTTGGCGCCAAAGGCGGCCGCTGCGGCGCGGGTGCCGACGCCCAGGGTGCGCAGCAGCGCGGACACATGGATGCGCACGGTAAAGGGCGAGATGGTCAGGATCCGCGCGATCTCCTTGTTGCTCAGGCCCTGGGTGATCAAACCGAGTACCTCCAACTGCCGCGGCGTCAGCGCCTGCAGCCGGTTATCGGGTGCCAGGCTGGTCGGGGCCAGACTCGGCGTGGCGTAGCGCACCACCGGTTGCCCGGCGAGACAGTCGGCGATGGCCTCGGCCATGGCCGTCGGCGGCAGGGCCTTGCCGATGAAGCCATCCACGCCCGCCGCCAGGATGTGCTCGATCACCGTGGCGTCTTCGAGCATGGAGACCACGATCAGAGTGCTGCGCTTGAATTCCTGGCGCAGGGCGCGCAGCGAAAAGCTCAGATCCTGCCCGGGATAAAGCAGGTCCAGCAGCAGCCCGCTAGGCGGCTCGCCCTGGCGCGCCAGTTCCAGGACCTGTTGCAGGCTGTCGGCCTGCTCCACCTGCGCCTGTGGCTGCAGCTGACGCAGGATGCGCACCAGGCCTTCACGAAACAGCGGATGGTCGTCAGCGACGATGAAACGTTGCATCTCTGGCTATCCTGGGGCTCTGGACACCGGTCGCAACGCCGGGGTGGCCCAAAACTTCTAGTCTAGCGCAGGCCCCAAGGGTGGACCACTTGGTAAAACGCCTGCGCCGCCACAGCGCTCAGCCGTTTTGTGCCATGCCGCGCGGCGCGGCCAGTGGCTCCGGCAGGTCCTGCACGGGACCTGCGCCCAGTTGCCGCCGCATCAGCCACTCGAAGGCGCCGGTCAGCAGCAGCGCCGCACAGGCCAGTCCAAATGCCAGGCCCCACCAGACGCCATGGGGGCCGATACCCAACCGGACGCCCAGCAGCCAGGCGCCACTGGCGCCGATCAGGCAGTAGCAGAGCAATCCGCCGTAGAAACCCAGGCGCGCCTGACGGATGCCGCGCAGCGCTCCCTGGGCGATGCTCTGGGTGCCATCGAAGATGACGAACACTGCCGCGATCAGCACCAGCTGCCGCGCCAGCTCGCTGACCGGGCTGTGGCCATCCGGCAGAAACAACCCCACCAGCCAGGCGGGAAAGCTCCAGAACAGCAGGGCGATGCCCAGCATCACCAGCGCGCCGCCGCCGATCGCCAGCCGCCCCACCAGCAGGGCCTCGCGCGGCCGCCCGGCGCCCTGGTGCTGGCCGATACGGATGCTGGTGGCGTAAGAGAGGCCGGCTGGCAACATGAACACCAGATACACCAGCTGATTGGCGATCTGATGGGCCGCCAGGGCGGTGGCGCCGAGGGCACCCATGCACAGCGCCGCGGAGAGGAACAGGCAGGCTTCCACCGCATAGGTGCCACTGATCGCCAGGCCCTGGCCGAGGGTATCGGCGAGGGCGCGACGATCCGGGCGGCGCAGATAGCGGTGCAGGGGATAGGCGGCATAGGCCGGATGGCGAGCGATATACAGCGCCAGGCCCAGGGCTGCGCCATTCATCACCACCGCCGTCACCATGCCGATGCCTGGCAGCCCGGGTTGCGGCAGGCCACCCCAGCCGTGCAGTAGCGCCAGGTTGAACAGGGCATTGAGCACCGCGGCGCCGAGCACGATGGTCAGCACCGGTCCGGGTCGCTCCAGGGCGCTGGTGAAACCGCGCAGGGTCATGAACAGCAGATGGCCGGGCAGGGCGAAGGCTAGGCAGCGCAGGAAGACGCCGGCCGCCTGACGACTCTCTTCCGGCTGGCCGGCCAGGGCCAGCAGCGGTTCGCTGTGCCACAGCAGGGTGCCGGCCAGCAGCGCCAGCACCGCGGCGATCCAGATCCCCGCCGCCGTCACCGCCGCCACGCCTTCGATATCGCCCGCGCCCCGGCGCAAGGCCGCCAGATTGGCCACCGCGGTGATCACCCCCACGCAGATCACCGAGACGAAGGAATAGACCGCCGCCCCCAGGCCACCACCGGCCAGAACTGCCGGGCCCAGGCGGCCCATCATCAGGGTGTCGGTGAAAACCATGGCTACATAGGCCAGCTGCGCACCGATCAGGGGCAGGGCGAGGCGCAACAGCGCGAGCAACTCGTGACGCGGCAGAGACATGGGTGGATCTCGCTGAGCAGGGCCGACTTTGACAAGAACTCATTGTTGGATGCGGTCGCGCCTTCCACAATCGGAAAATAGCCATGCCATCCATGAGTCAGAGTCATGCCCGACGTCCCCTCGCGGCTGCCGCCGCTGTATGCCCTGCGCGCCTTCGAGGCCGCTGCTCGCCATGGCTCCTTCACCCGCGCGGCTCAGGAGTTGTCGCTGACCCAGAGTGCGGTCAGTCGCCATGTGCGGACGCTGGAGGAGACCTTTGGCTGCCGCCTGTTCGAGCGCGCCGGGCGGCAGCTGGCGCTGACCGAACCCGGCAAGCTGCTCTTGCCGGGCCTGAGCGAGGGCTTCGAGGCGCTGGCGCGAGCCTGCGGCAATCTCGCCGTGGCCGAGGGCACCCTGAGACTCAAGGCGCCCACCACCCTGTCGCTGCGCTGGCTGCTGGCGCGGCTGGCGCGTTTTCGCCAGCTCAGTCCGCAACTGGACATCCAGCTCACCAGTGTCTGGATGGCCAGCGACCGGGTCGATTTCGTCCATGAGCCCTTCGATTGCGCGGTGCTGCTCGGCGACGGACGCTTCCCGGCGGACTGGGAAGTGGTGCCACTGTTCGAGGAATGGCTGGTGCCAGTCTGCTCGCCGGCTGCCGCCCGGGAAGGCGTCTGGGACCTGGCGCGCCTGCAGCGGGAGGAGCTGCTGCATCCTACCTTAGACCGGCGCGACTGGCGCCGCTGGCTGCAGGCCATGGGCCTGACCCAGGCGGTGTCCCTGAGTGGTGGCCAGGTGTTCGACACCCTGGAGCTGGGCATGGCCGCTGCCGCGCGTGGCTACGGGGTTTCCATCGGGGATCTGGTGATGCTGGCCGAAGACGTGGCGGCCGGGCTCATCGCCTTGCCCTGGCCCGAGGCGGTGGCCAGCGGCGATGCCTATTACCTGGTCTGGCCACGCAATCGTCGGGGGCAGGCACGCGTTCGCCAGCTGGCTGACTTCCTGCAGCGGGAAGTGGCGTCCCAGAGCCTCCCAGAGGTCGCTCGCCACAAATAAGGCGCCAGGCATCCGTCATTCGCTTTAGTTCGCGATGCTCCAGCCGATAAACTAATCGTTCATCGCTAAGAAGACCGCCGTAGAGCGGTTCGTCCTGATGTAGACCCTTGCCCTCAAATTTCGTACTGCCCTACAGGGATGTAGGTGCTTTGGAGCCCCCTATGGTCATATCCCCGCGTCGTAGTATCGCCCGACAACTTGCCTTGGCCCTCAGTCTGGTACTGATTGTCGTGATCGCCGGCAGCTGTCTGTTCGCCCTGCATGCCTTGAGCGTGTCCATCGAAGGTACCCAGCGCAAGCACCTGGGCAGCGAGGCCCGGCTGCTCTCCGATCAGCAGCAGACCTTTCTCAGTACCCTGAAGATCAGCACCCAGCGGCTGGCCAACCTGTTCGAACGTCGCTTCGATGGTGGCCTGACGCGTGGCAGCGAACGCACCGTCGTCGCCGGCACCGATACCCCGGTGCTGCTCTACAAGGGTGAAGTGCTGAACAACGACTTCACCCAGGTCGATGATTTCACCCGCCTCACCGGCGGTACCGCCACCATTTTTGTGCGCGATGGCGAAGACTTCACCCGCATCACCACCTCGCTAAAGAAGCAGGACGGCAGTCGCGCCATCGGTACCCGCCTGGACCGCAAGCACCCCGGCTATGCCGGCCTGCTCCAGGGCCAGACCTACGTCGGTCGCGCCCAGCTGTTCGGCCGCTCCTACATGACCCAGTACAGCCCGGTGCGTGATGCCCAGGGCCAGATCATCGCCGTGCTCTATGTCGGCTTCGACTACACCGACGCCCAGGCCCAGCAACTGGCCCAGCTGACCCAGCTGCGCATCGGCGAGACCGGCTCCCTGGCCCTGCTCGACGAACAGGGCAACTGGCTGGTGCCACCGGCCAATGCCAAGCAGGCCAACGAGCTCCTCGCCGCCCTCAAGAACGATCCCAAGCAGCGTGAACACAGCTGGCGGGACGGTAATGAAGAATTCCTCAGCGTCAGCACCCCGGTCGCCGGTGAAGGCTGGACCGTGGTCGCCACCCTGCCCAAGGCCGAGCTGGACGCACCGGTACACGCGGTTGGCCTGCGCCTGGCCATCGGCAGCCTGATCGCCCTGGTGCTGGCGGTGGTCGCCTCGGTCGTGCTGCTGCGCCGCAAGCTCAGCCCGCTGGGCCAGCTGGTGGAGCGGGCCCAGGCCCTGGGTCGCGGTCAGCTCAGCGTGCGCGTCGAGGCGCGCAGCCACGACGAGATCGGCGAACTCGCCCAGAGCTTCAACCAGATGGCCGATGCGCTGGCCTCCACCGTCGAGCAGGTTCGTGGCTCCTCGCGCGCGGTCACCGAGCGCTCCCAGCAACTGAGCCAGCTCTCCGACCAGACCCTCAGACGCTCCGCCGAGCAGTCCACCCAGATCGACAGCATGGCCAGCGCCGTGGAGGAATTCAGCGCCACCGCCCAGAATATCGCCGACGGCATGCAGCGCACCGAGCGTCTGGTGCAGGAAAACGCCCAGCAGACCCGCACCGGTACCCAGGCCATGCAGGGCGCCTCGGGCGCCCTGGAGCAGATTGCCGATTCCCTGGCCAGCACCGCCGAACTGATCAAGGGCCTGGATGGCCGCTCCCAGCAGATTGGCGGCATCATCGGCGTCATCAGCGGGATCGCCGAGCAGACCAACCTGCTGGCGCTCAACGCGGCCATCGAAGCGGCCCGCGCCGGTGAGCAAGGCCGTGGCTTCGCCGTGGTCGCCGATGAAGTCCGGCAATTGGCCGGTCGCACCAGCGAGGCCACCCGCGAGATCTCCCAGATGATCGGCGCGGTGCAGGGCGAAACCCAGCGCGCCATGGGCGCCATCGACGAAGGCAATCGCCTCATGGAGCAGGGCCTGGCGCGTAACGCCGATGTGGCCCAGGCGCTGCGCAGCATCGACCAGCAGGTCGCCGAGGCGGTGGAGCAATTCTCCGGCATCGCTCAGGCCACTGCCGAGCAGAGCACCACCGCCACGGCGCTGAGCCGCAACATCCAGGCGATCGCCGTGGACAACGCCGCCCAGCGCGATGCCGCCGAGGTCCTGGCCGGTACCGCTGGCGAGCTGCGGCACTTGGCGGAAGACCTGAGCGCCGAGGTAGGCCGCTTCAGCTAACCGGATCTTTCTAGCAGAACCGAAAGGGAGGCTTAGGCCTCCCTTTTTCATTCCTGCGCACCTTGGCGCTTGCCTGCCTGCAATACTCTGACTACTGTATGCAAATACAGTATAAGAGGAGGGGTGTCATGGGCGTATCCAACGAGGCGGTGCAGGCCGTCGAACGCATGCTGACCACGCTACGGGCGGAGCGCGACGACTATCGCGAGCTGGCCCACCAATGGCGGGCCATGTGCTTCGAGCTGGCCCAGGAAAACCAGGCGCTGCGAGATCGGCTGCAGGAGCCGCCGCGGCACTATGGTCCGCCTGCCGGCGCCTAGTGACTCGCCCGATACTGCAGCGCTTCGGCTAGCTGCGCCCGCTGGATCTCGGCCTGGCCGGCCAGATCGGCCAGGGTGCGGGCTACCTTGACCACCCGGTGCAGGGCGCGCAGGGACAGATTCAGGCGTTCGCCGGCGCCTTCCAGCCAGCGCTGATCGGCTTCGCTCAGGACACATACCTGGTGCAGCTGATCGAGGCCGAGCAGGGCGTTGGGGCGGCCCTGGCGCGCCAGTTGGATGGCCCGGGCCTCGGCGACCTGGCGTGCGGCCTCCGCCGTGGTGAGTTCGGCAGCCGGTGAGGCGCCCAGGCGCAGGTGCTCGCGGGCCACGGTCAGGTGCAGGTCGATGCGGTCCAGCAGCGGACCGGACAGCTTGCCTCGATAGCGCTGGATCTGCTCCGGACTGCAGCGACAGCGGCCGCTGGGGTCGCCCAGGTAGCCGCAAGGACAGGGATTCATCG
Organism: Pseudomonas sp. PLB05; assembly: GCF_021106615.1. Lineage (NCBI taxonomy): Bacteria > Pseudomonadati > Pseudomonadota > Gammaproteobacteria > Pseudomonadales > Pseudomonadaceae > Pseudomonas > Pseudomonas sp. PLB05. The sequence goes on along the minus strand of NZ_JAJOHO010000005.1, from coordinate 123,003 downwards.
CCGCCACCAGTTGGAAGCGCGCCGGAAAGCGTACCCGCTCGCGCGCCCGGGCGATGACGATCTCGCCACTTTCCAGGGGCTCGCGCAGCACCTCCAGCACCTTGCGATCGAATTCCGGCAACTCGTCGAGAAACAGCACCCCGCGATGGGCCAGGGTGATCTCGCCAGGGCCAGGGCGGCTGCCACCGCCCACCAGCGCCGGACCCGACGCCGAATGGTGCGGCTGACGAAAGGGTCGCTGCGGCCAGTGTTCCAGCGGCTCGGGTCCGGCCACCGAATGGATGGCGGCCACCTGCAGCGCCTCTTCTTCGTCCAGGGGCGGCAGGAGCCCTGGCAGGCGGCTGGCGAGCAGGGTCTTGCCGGTTCCCGGCGGTCCGGCGAGCAGCAGGTTGTGGGCACCGGCTGCAGCTACCACCAGGGCACGCTTGGCCGCCTGCTGTCCCTGGACCTCGGCGAGATCGGGATAGGGCAGCGGGGTGCGCAGCAGGCCGCTGGGCCGATAGGGCGCCAGCGGCGCCTGGCCGCTCAAATGGCCGGCGAGCTCCAGCAGGTGATCGACCGCCAGCACCGTCAGGCCGCTGGCCAGGCAGGCTTCTTCGGCATTGGCACGAGGCACCACCAGGATACGGCCCGCCGTTCGGGCGGCCAGCGCCGCCGGCAGTACGCCGCGAATCGCCCGCACCGCGCCCGACAAGGCCAGCTCCCCCAGGCATTCGTAGCCGTCGAGGCCTTGCGCCGGCAGCTGCCCGCTGGCGGCGAGGATGCCGATGGCCAGGGCGAGATCGAAGCGCCCGCCGTCTTTAGGGAGATCGGCGGGAGCGAGATTGAGGGTGATGCGGCGACTGGGGAATTCGAAACCGGCCGTGAGGATGGCGCTGCGCACCCGATCCTTGGCTTCGCGCACGGCGGTCTCCGGCAGGCCCACCAGAGTGAGGGCGGGCAGGCCATTGGCCAGGTGCGCCTCGACCACCACCGGCGGCGCTTCCACGCCCACCTGGGCGCGGGTATGAACGAGGGCAAGCGACATGATCTCTCCTTGATCGTGCTTCGCTAGACAGCAGGCCGCACCATCCTGGCGCGCCTTTAAGGTCAGTCGGCGGCGGCGACATCCGTGGCCGGGGTCACCGGCGGCTTCACGTCCTGGCTCCGGCTGTTCTCCAGCTCGTTCAGACGCGCTTCGAGAGCCTCCAGACGCGCACGCGTGCGGGCCAGCACCGCCATCTGCGCATCGAATTCATCACGGCTGACCACATCGAGCTTGCTCAGCGCACCCTGGAGCAGGGCCTTGAACTGGCTCTCGATTTCCGCCTTGGGCAGCGGCGAGTCCTGACCGAACAGCCGGCTGGCCTGCTGAGTCAGGGAGTCGAACAGCGAACGGGTCGTGGACATGGTTATTCCCTGCCTGTAATCAAAGCCCGAGTGTAGCACAGCGGCTCCCGTGCCCCGGACAGCCACGACTGCACCGCTTTGGTGCCATCCCCGTGCCAGAGCTGTTCGCTGTTGGTGCAAAGTCCTGCCCCATGACCGGTGGTCTGCCCTGTCAGGAGGCGCGCCAGGCCTACCGGCCCCGGTAATACGGCCCCCTTCACAAACCTGGCAAGCTTTCTGCTACTGCCGAAGCAGAGACGGGCGTCAGCGGACGCCTGGGGTAGAGGCGCGCTCTGGCCGCTTCTGCCGTAACCACGGCGATTACCACGCCGACGGTTAAACAGACGGTCACTGCGCTAGACTTGGGCCGGGGTTTGTTTTCCTGGGGCAAGTCAACTCAATCGGGAGAAGTTTCATGAAACTAGTCACCGCCATCATCAAGCCGTTCAAGCTCGACGACGTGCGTGAGTCGCTGTCCGAGATCGGTGTGCAAGGCATCACCGTTACCGAGGTCAAGGGCTTTGGCCGTCAGAAGGGCCACACCGAGCTCTATCGCGGCGCCGAATACGTCGTCGACTTCCTGCCCAAGGTCAAGATCGACGTCGCCATCGCCGACGATCAACTCGATCGCGTCATCGAGGCCATCACCAAGGCCGCCAACACCGGCAAGATCGGTGACGGCAAGATCTTCGTGGTGAATCTCGAGCAAGCCATCCGCATCCGTACCGGCGAAACCGACACAGACGCCATCTGACGCGTTAACCGACCGCCCAACCCCACACGAGCCCCAGGAGAAACAACGATGACTCTGCGCACCTACGCAGGGCTAGGAGCCCTCATGTCTTTCGTAGCGCTGCCGGGCCTGGCCATGGCCCAGGAAGCGGCTGCGGCACCAGCAATCAACAGCGGCGATACGGCCTGGATGCTGATCTCGACGGCCCTGGTGCTGTTCATGACCATCCCTGGTCTCGCGCTGTTCTACGGCGGCATGGTGCGTGCCAAGAACGTCCTCTCGGTGATGATGCAGTGCTTCGCCATCACCGGTCTCATCAGCATCCTGTGGATGGTCTACGGCTACAGCCTGGCCTTCGACACCACCGGCATGGAGAAGGGCGTCACCAATCTGAATTCCTTCATCGGTGGCCTGAGCAAGGCCTTCCTGTCCACCCTGGAGCATGATGCCGTCACCTCGGCTACCGCACTGTTCCCGGAAAGCGTCTTCGTCACCTTCCAGATGACCTTCGCCATCATCACCCCGGCGTTGATCGTCGGCGCCTTCGCCGAGCGCATGAAGTTCTCCGCCATGCTGGTCTTCACCGGCCTGTGGTTCACCTTCGTCTACGCCCCCATCGCCCACATGGTCTGGAGCGGTGACGGCGGCCTGATGTGGGACTGGGGCGTACTGGACTTCGCGGGTGGCACCGTGGTGCACATCAACGCCGGTGTGGCCGGCCTGGTCGCGGCCCTGGTCCTGGGCAAGCGCAAGGGCTATCCCACCACTCCCATGGCGCCGCACAACCTGGGCTATACCCTGGTCGGTGCCGCCATGCTGTGGGTCGGCTGGTTCGGCTTCAATGCCGGTTCCGCCGCCGCTGCCAACGGCACCGCCGGCATGGCCATGCTGACCACCCAGATCGCTACCGCCGCCGCCGCCCTGGGCTGGATGTTCGCCGAGTGGATCACCCACGGTAAGCCGAGCGCCCTGGGCATCGCCTCCGGCGTGGTCGCCGGTCTGGTGGCCATCACCCCGGCCGCCGGTACCGCCGGCCCTATGGGCGCCCTGATCATCGGTCTGGTTTCCGGTGTGGTGTGCTTCTTCACCGCCACCAGCCTCAAGCGCAAGCTGGGGTACGACGACTCCCTGGACGCCTTTGGCGTGCACGGCATCGGCGGCATCGTCGGCGCTCTGCTGACCGGGGTCTTCGCCGCCCCGGCCCTGGGGGGCTTCGGCACCGTCACCGATATCGGCGCCCAGCTGTTCATCCAGTTCAAGGGCGTGGCCTTCACCATCGTCTACACCGGCATCGTCACCTTCGTGATCCTCAAGGTGCTGGACGTGGTCATGGGTCTGAGAGTCAACGAGGAAGAGGAAACCGTGGGTCTGGACCTCACCCTGCACAACGAGCGTGGCTACAACCTGTAAGCCGCCGCTCTGGAAAAAGGCGCCGCGAGGCGCCTTTTTCACGTCTGGCGTACGGCCGGAACAACCGTCGTCCTGCTGTGTCTAGACTGCACGCCAGCGGTGTGCAATCACCGCTTTGCTTTTCCGATCGTCGCGCTAGAATGCGCGCCCAGTCAGTCGGCGGGGGTTGTTCATGTGGTTGCAACGGACCTTTTCCCTGCGCGCGCGGGCGCGTGGTTTCCATCTCGTCACGGCTGAGGTGCTGGAGCAACTGCCCGAGCTTGGCGAATGCCGGATCGGCCTGCTGCACCTCTGGCTGCAGCACACCTCGGCCTCGCTGACCATCAACGAGAATGCCGACGGGGCGGTGCGCCGCGACTTCGAGCGGTTCTTCAATCAGCTGGTGCCCCAGGGGCAGGCCGGTTACGAGCACGACTACGAAGGCCCGGACGACCTGCCTGCGCATTTCAAGAGCAGTCTGCTTGGCTGCAGCCTGAGCCTACCGGTCCAGGCCGGGCGCCTGGCGCTGGGAACCTGGCAGGGCATCTACCTGGGCGAGCATCGCGACCAGGGTGGCGCGCGGCGGCTGATCGCGACGCTGCAAGGCGAATAGCCAGGAATTTTTTTTAAGAGGCCGCGTCAAAACGCGCGGTCCGATTTTGCCAAAGTCTGTGGAGGCGGTTTATGAGCGACGAAGATCTGGAGCAGGACGACCTGGAGACCGGGGCGGAAGAAGAGGGCGATAACGAAGACTTCGCTGCCGCAACCGACGACGCCGAGCAAGAGGAAAGCGGCGAAAGCGAAACACCCGCGTCCGGCAGCAAGGCCAAGAAGAAGCGCGAAGCCGAGCCCGAGGAACTGCCTTCGGTGGAAGCCAAGCAGCGCGAGCGGGATGCGTTGGAAAAGGCCATGCAGGACTTTCTGGCCCGCGGTGGCAAGGTGCAGGAGATCGACGCCAATGTGGTCGCCGATCCGCCCAAGAAGCCCGACAGCAAGTATGGCAGTCGGCCCATCTAGGACCACGCCATACCGCCTTCGAAACCCCGCCTCGGCGGGGTTTCGTCTATCTGGCAGTTACAGCAGCGCCATCACCATGATGAAGCCGGTGAAGGCCGCAGCCATGGTCGCAAGGCAGGCCATGCAGATTACATCATCTCTCTCATACATGTTGGCAACGCCCTAAAGCCTAATGGGTGATGGCATTTTGCTCCTTTGGCAAACATCTCCCTGTGTGGCTCATCGCAAAAGGCCACCATCTCGCCGCCGCGATGCCAAGCAGTTCACCAATGCCGGGGTGGTCCGTAATAGGGTCGCGCCTCATAGGCCGGCGGATAGGCGTAGTAGCCCGGCGGTGCCGGCCGCCAACGCGGCGCGGCATAACCCGGTTGCGGATAGGGCTGGTAGTAGCTGTAGGGGTAGCGATCCCTGCGGTAATAGGGGTGGTGCCGGTGATGCCGTCGAAATTCGCCCGCCGGCAGGAATTCGCCGCCCTCGGCGACGGCTGCGGCGCCGCCCGCCCAGGATTGTCCTCGATCGGGGCCTTCGTGGGCGGCGGCCAGGCCGCTGGCGGTCAGGGTGGCGGTCAACAGCAGAATCAACGACGCTCGCGATGCCATGGTGTTCTCCTCGCGGCGCTCGATAGGCCGCGTCACCATGAAACACCTTTGGCGGTCAGCGGACGTCAGGTCAGGTAAAGGTCCGGTAAGCCCGCCCGTCCACTCAGCCCCAATCGAGGCCCTGCATGCCCACGGCGACGATCAGCGCCATGGCCAGCAGGCCGATACCGCACATCAGGATGGTCAGCTCCAGTTGATCCAGGCGTCGCTTCATCCCTGCCACCAGTGCCAGAGGGTAAAGCCGACCAGCGCCAGCACCAGGCCGAGAAACAACCGGTTCAGCCACAAGCTGACGCCGCTCAGCACCTTGAACCAGAGGGGTATGGTCGGCTCGGCGGCACGCGGGCCGGGCTGGTCGATGGCTGGCTGAGGCAGGGCGCCGGACAGGGCAGGGGCGATGAGGGGAATCGAGGGAATCGGCATGCAGTAAGCGCCTCCGTGCGCTTGGTGCGAGGTCTGGTTGACCGCAGCGGCCAACCGGGGGCGAGCGGCGCCCTTGATCGGCGGCCACCCCTGCGATCGATCATCGCCGAAAATCTTGGCGATCGGGTGACGGGCTCCCGAAAAGGTCGGGCGGATCGCACTCTTGAGGGCAAATGGCAGAGCACCTGGGGCCATGGCGGCGACTCCTGGATGGCGCGGATCCCTTCGAGACTTGAGCGCCTGGTCGGACAGGCGCAGTCTGGATGACCTTAGCGCACCCTGGCGTGAGGCCCTGTGGGAAAACGTCATGACCAATCTGTTTCGCGACCTGCCCGATGCCTCCGCCGCGGAGGTGTTCACGACTCTGCTGGTGCGGCCCGGTTGCCGCATCGAACGCATCGTTTCCCATGGCCAGACGACGCCAGCGCAGACGCCCTATCGGCAGGCCCATGAGGAGTGGGTACTGCTGCTGCAGGGCGCCGCGCGGATCGCCCTGGAAGGGCGGGAGGTGGCGCTCGAGCCAGGGGATACGCTGCTCATCCCCGCCCACGCCGAGCACTGGGTGACCTATACCGATCCCACAGTCGCCACGGTGTGGCTGGCCCTTTATCTCGGCGTGGTGGACGGATCCCCGGCACCGGCGTGAAAGCCGTGGTGCCTGGCGCTCTTTCGACACCCGTCGCTAGCGGACCAGGGTCACCGGGCCATGGTCATCGCAGTGGCCGTCATGGACATGATGCAGTCGGCCATCCACCAGGTAGTCGACATGATCGCCGTGGGGCACGGCTTCATGACCACAATCGGGCCCATGGACGTGGTCGGCCGCATGGCCGCTGCTCTGGCCATGGGTGCAGTGATCCGGATTGGTCGCATTGACCTCCAGCACGTGCTCGTCCACGTGGTCACCATGCATGTGGTGCAGATGGCCGTCGTGGAGATAGTCGACGTGGCCCGCGTGCTCGATGGCGGTGTGGCCACAGTTCGGACCGTGCTGGTGGCTGTGATTGGCGTGATGCTTTTGGCTGCAGGTGCTCATGGTGCTGACTCCAGAAAGGGTGGGTGTCGGGCGACGCCGTGCCATTAAAAAGTCTGAAGTGGGTAGAGAGTCAAGATCGTTCGGGCGGGTTTCGCAAAGGATTGAGGCCGTCTAGAACGGGCCTTCCCACCCTTAGGGCAGGAGCAGGAGGGCGGTGCTGGGCCGCAAGGGAAGGGGCGTGACGAGATGGCGAGGCCTGCAGGCTGGCTTGCCCATATCACAGGCACAAAAAAACCGGCGCTAGGCCGGTTTCTCTGATTTCCAGATCCCGCAGGATCTGGAAGCTTGTCTTGGTGCCCAGGGACGGAATCGAACCGCCGACACGGGGATTTTCAATCCCCTGCTCTACCAACTGAGCTACCTGGGCAACGGGGCGCATTAAAAGCGTTTCTCGACCCTGTGTCAACAGCGAGCCCAAAAAAATTTAGATTTTTCGGGCGCTTAGGCGTCGACTCAGGCGCTGGGGGGCACGTAGCCCTCGGCCTGGGCGTAGTCTTCGCCGGACAGGAACTTGTCCATCTCGGCTTGCAGGAACTTGCGATCCTCGGCGTTCATCATGTTCAGCCGGCGCTCGTTGATGAGCATGGTCTGGTGCTTCTGCCACTCTTCCCAGGCCTGCTTGGAGACGTGTTGGTAGATGTCTTCGCCCTTGGCGCCGGGGTAGGGCGGACGATCGAGGGCGGGCAGCTCCTGCTTGTGCTTGCGGCACATCACGGTGCGGGTCATGCGGGTTCTCCTTTGAGCGCCTGCTCGGCGCGCTTGAGCAGTTTCTGCACCGGGGCGGCGAGGCCCAGGCGCGGCGGGGACGCGAGGTTATACCAAAGCCAGTCACCCTCGGCGACGCGGTGCTGGCGGTGGTCCACCTGCACCAGCCAGGGTTCGATGGCCAGTTGGAAATGGCTGAAGGTGTGCACCAGGCCGGGCAGCGCCTGGCGTTCGTCGATGGCAAGGCCCTGGCGTTCGGCGAGGGCTTCGAGTTCGGCCACGTCGGCCACCTCCGGCGGACCCCAGAGACCGCCCCAGAGGCCGGTCGAGGGGCGGCGCTGGAGGAGCACGGCATTGGCGTCGTTGACGAACAGCGGCATCAGGGTGCTGCGCTGCGGCAGTGTCTTGCGTGGCTTGGCGGCGGGAAAGTCGGTTTCCTGGCCCAGCAGGTGGGCACGGCAGCCGGGCTTGACCGGGCACAGTAGACAGCTGGGTTTGCTGCGGGTACAGAGGGTGGCGCCCAGGTCCATCATCGCCTGGGTGTAGTGGCCGACCCGCTCGTGGGGCATCAGTCGGTCGGCCACCTCCCACAGACGGCGGGCCACGGCGGGTTCGCCCGGATAGCCGGGAGTGGCGGTATAGCGGGCCAGGACGCGCTTGACGTTGCCATCGAGGATGGGCGCCCGGATGCCCATGCTCAGGCTGGTGATGGCGCCAGCGGTGGAGCGACCGATACCGGGCAATTCGGCCAGGGCCTCGACGCTGCGCGGGAATTCGCCGCCATGGCGCTCGACCACGGTCTTGGCGGCCTTGTGCAGGTTGCGCGCGCGGCTGTAGTAGCCGAGGCCGGTCCAGAGGTGCAGGACCTCGTCTTCCGGCGCGGCGGCCAGGGCCTCGACGGTGGGCAGCGCCTGCATGAAGCGGTCGAAGTAGCCCAGTACGGTGGCGACCTGGGTCTGCTGGAGCATGATCTCCGAGACCCAGACGCGATAGGGCGTCACGCCCTGTTGCCAGGGCAGGTCCTTGCGGCCGTGCAGGTCGTACCAGGCCAGCACGGCGGTACCAAAGGCGTCGTCAGTCATCGGCGTTGCAGCAGCCCTCGGATGGCGTTCTGGATGTCGGGGCTGATTTTATCACCGAGCTTCTCTTCGATTTTTTCGTTCAGACGATTGCCAGCGGCGCGGGCGATGATCTGGCCCATGGCCTCGCGATCCAGGCGGCAGGCCTTGGCGCCCAGTTCCAGCGGGCCGCGGCACTGCAGCGGCCACTCGATGTCCGCATAGCGCTCGCCGACCCGGCAGCCGGGATCGGCGGCGGCATTGGTGTCGCCCTGCACGGTGATGCCCAGGCGGTAGTCGAGGCCGAGGGTGCGCAGGTCGATGTCGCCCGCGCCCTTTACCGCCAGGCCCGGCACGCTGACGCTGAGGTCCTGGTTGCGGGCCACGCCGTTGACGATGTTGAGGCTGCCGCTCAACTGGCGGAAGGGGGTGTTCTGGCCGCCATGGGGCAGCTCCAGCGGCTTGCGATTGAGCAGGGCGATGCCCTGGCACAGCTGGCTTTCGACGTTGGCGTCGATCAGTTGGCCATTGCGCAGGGCGAAGCGCGCGGTGCCGCCCAGGTTGCCGATCAGAGTGCGCTGGCTGGCACCCGCGCTGCGCAGATCGGCGTCCAGGTCGAGCAGGCCTTCCACCGGCGGCTTCTGGCCCTGGGCCTGGAGGATGCGCTCCACCGGCACGCCCTTGATGCGCTCGCGAGCGGTCAGTTGCGGCTGGGCGCCACGTACGTCGAGGGCGCCATTGGCCTCGAAGCGACCGCCGAACAGCTCGCCTTCCAGGGCGCTGAGCTGCAGCTGGCCATCGGCGGCCCTGGCCTTGAGGCTGGCGCCTTCGAAGGGCAGGCGATTGAGGGTCAGGTGTTGCAGGCTCAGGTCGACATCGGCGTCCAGGCTGCGCAGGCGCTCCACCGGCAACAGGGTTTCCTGGCTCCAGGCGTGCTGGGTCGGCGCCTCGGGCAGCGGCGAGTTGCCCTGGGTGGCGATGGCATCGACCTGGGCGACCTCTTCCTGGCGCGCGCCATTGGCCTGGCGCGCCGCGGCGGCCTTGGCCGGCAGATAGCGATCCAGGTCCAGGGCGTCGCCGCTGACTTGGATACGCAGGGCGCGGCGGGCGATATCGGCGACGGCGACCCGGCCCTTGAGGGTGCTGTCGTCGAGCTGGAAGTTGAAGTCGTCCAGCGCCAGGGCGTTGCGGCTGGCTTGCACCTGGGCATTCATCTCGAAGCGCTGCAGGGTCTTGGCGTCGGCCATGGCCGGCAATTCGACGCCGATACTGTCGAGGAAGGCGCGCAGGTCCAGGCGGGCGATGGAGACGCGCCCGGCCAGTTGCGGATCGGTTTCCAGACCGGTGAGCTTGAGATCGCCCAGCGCCTTGAGGTCGTTGGCGGCGAGCTTGAGGCTGGTCCACTCGGCGGTCTGGGCGCGGCGGTCGACGGCCAGTTGGCCGCTGGCGGAATAGTTGACCACCTTGCCGTTGAAGGGCTCGCCACTGGCGTCGCCGGTCAGCTGGAGATTGTCCAGGGCGTATTGCTGGCTGGCCGGATCGAAGCGGAGTTCACCGTTGAGCAGCACGGTGGCGTTGACCGGCGGCTGGGTGGTGCTGGCGGTGCCGGCCAGCTTGATGGGAATGGGAGTGCCGGCGTAGATGGCACCGGTCTCCAGATCGATGCCCTCGAAGGCATAGCGGGCGCCGCTGCGGGCGTCGCTGTATTCGACGCGGGAATTACGCACGGTCAGGCTCTCGACATTGAGCTTGAGCGGCTGGCGTCCCGTGGTCGGCTCGCCAGACGTGGACGCGTCGGCGGAGGTGTCGGCCGGCGCGGCGCCAGCGTCCGCCTTGGATGCGGGGCGGCCGATTTCGGCCCAGTTGGTACGGCCCTGCTCATCGCGGCTGGCGGTGAGGTCGAGGCCGTCGATCTTGATGTCGCTCATCTCCAGATCACGGCGCAGCAGCAGCGGCAGCAGGCGGACCGAGAGGATCAGCCGCTGCACCTGGGCCAGCTGGCGGTCGGGGGTGGCGGCGCTGGCCAGGGTGGCGTCGTGCAATTCGACGCCCAGCCAGGGAAACAGACTCCAGCCGATGTCGCCCTTGAGTTGCAGGTCGACGTTGGCCTTGTCGCGCGCCAGCTGGCGGAGCTCGTCCTTGTAGTCGTTGGGATCGACCAGATGGGTGAGGGCGAAGCCTGCGGCGACCAGCAGAAGCAGCAGGCCGACGAGGACTATACCCAGCACTTTGGCGAAAGCTTTCATGACGAGGAAATTCCTGTTCCGGCGGGCGATGGCGCGACTGGCCAGTATAGGGGCTTGGGCTGGCCGCGATGACATCGAGGTGTCGGCCCTGTGACAGCGGTGGTACTCGCCCGTTTCGTCGGCGGTCTTGCACCGCCCGTACCCTGGTAAATGAGCAGGGGTGGCAGTACGCCAGGGTGCGCTTTAATGTCGCGCACCTCTGGTCGGTTGACGCCGTTTCTTTGACTCGTTTACGGGGAAGCGTGCAGGGAATGTCTACCGGCCTGGACGCTATACACTAGAAAAGGGCTGAACCCATGAGCACTACTCTCACCGCTGGCGGCGCCGCTTCGGCACGTCCGGCTTTCCTGTCCAAGGAGCGCATCGTCGCCCGGCCCGGTTTCAACCGCTGGCTGGTCCCGCCGGCCGCTCTAGCTATCCACCTGTGCATCGGCATGGCCTATGGCTTCTCGGTCTTCTGGCTGCCGCTGTCCAAGGCGATCGGCATCACCGCCGCCGTGGCCTGCCCGGTCGAGATGGGCTTCTTCGAACAGATCTTCAGTGCCACCTGTGACTGGAAGATCTCCCAGCTCGGCTGGATCTACACCCTGTTCTTCATCTTCCTCGGCTGCTCGGCCGCCCTGTTCGGTGGCTGGCTGGAGCACGCCGGTCCGCGCAAGGCCGGCGTCGTCTCGGCGCTGTGCTGGTGCGGTGGTCTGCTGATCTCCGCCCTGGGCATCTATACCCACCAGATCTGGATGCTGTGGCTGGGTTCGGGCGTAATTGGCGGTATCGGTCTGGGCCTGGGCTACATCTCGCCGGTGTCGACCCTGATCAAGTGGTTCCCGGACAAGCGCGGCATGGCGACCGGCATGGCCATCATGGGCTTTGGTGGCGGCGCCATGGTGGGTGCACCCCTGGCCGATGCCCTGATGCGGCACTTCGCGTCGGCCACTGAAATCGGTGTTTGGCAGACCTTCCTGGTCATGGCGGTGATCTACTTCGTGTTCATGATGAGCGGCGCCCTGGGCTACCGCGTGCCGCCGACCGGCTGGAAGCCCGCCGGTTGGACGCCGTCCACCAAGAAGGCCGGCAGCAACATGATCACCAATCGCCACGTCCACGTGAGCAAGATCTGGGGCATCCCGCAATTCTGGCTGGTCTGGGCCGTGCTCTGCCTGAACGTGACCGCCGGCATCGGCATCATCGGCATGGCTTCGCCGCTCCTGCAGGAAGTCTTCGGTGGTCGTCTGCTGGGCAACGGCCTGGCCTACGGTGAACTCAGCGCCGATCAGCTCAAGCAGATCGCCGCCATCGCCGCCGGCTTCACCGGTCTGCTGAGCCTGTTCAACATCGGCGGGCGTTTCTTCTGGGCATCCTTTTCCGATTACATCGGTCGCAAGATGACCTACTTCGTCTTCTTCACCCTGGGTTTCGTGCTCTATGCCATCGTGCCCTGGACCGGTCACCTGGGCAGCGTGGCGCTGTTCGTCTTTGCCTTCTGCCTGATCCTGTCCATGTACGGCGGTGGTTTCGCCACCGTGCCGGCCTACCTCGCCGACCTGTTCGGTACCCAGATGGTCGGCGCCATTCACGGTCGCCTGCTCACCGCCTGGGCCGCCGCCGGCGTCTTCGGTCCGGTGCTGGTCAACTATCTGCGCGAGTACCAGCTGAGCATGGGCATCCCCCGCGCCCAGGTGTACGACATCACCCTGTACATCCTGGCTGGTCTGCTGGTGCTGGGCTTCCTCTGCAACCTGATGGTGCGCCCGGTGGCCGACAAGCACTTCATGACCGAGGCCGAACTCGCCGTCGAGCGCGCCAATGGCCACGACAGCAATGCCGGCAGCGCCCAGGTGCTGGAGTGGAGCGCCGATCCCAAGACCAAGCCGCTGGCCATCGCCGCCTGGCTGGCCGTGGGCATCCCGCTGGCCTGGGGGATCTGGATCACCCTGCAAAAGACCGCCGCGCTGTTCAGCTGAGTCACAGCCGAATCAAGCGGTAACGGGGCGTCCCCACGCGGGCGCCCCTGGCGGTGGGACGCCTCGTCCCGCCGCGCTTTCGATCCAGTCCTCGCGCCCCTATAATATCGGCCCTTTCGCCCACCGATTTTCGCGGAGCAGGCTATGGCCGAACGCAAGGCAACCGTCGAGCGCAACACCCTGGAAACCCAGGTCAAGGTATCCCTGGATCTGGACGGCACGGGCGCAGCGCGCTTCGACACCGGGGTCCCCTTCCTCGAGCACATGCTCGACCAGATCGCCCGCCACGGGCTGATCGACCTCGATATCCACTGCCGCGGCGACCTGCACATCGACGACCACCACACGGTGGAAGACATCGGCATCACCCTCGGTCAGGCCTTCGCCAAGGCGGTCGGCGACAAGAAGGGCATCCAGCGCTATGGCCATGCCTATGTGCCCCTGGACGAGGCCCTGTCGCGCGTCGTCATCGACTTCTCCGGCCGACCCGGCCTGCACTGGAACGTGCCCTTCACTCGCGCCACCGTGGGCCGCATGGACGTCGACCTGTTCCTCGAATTCTTCCAGGGCTTCACCAACCACGCCCAGGTGACCCTGCACGTCGACAACCTGCGCGGGGTCAATAGCCACCACCAGATCGAAACCGTGTTCAAGGCCTTTGGCCGCGCCCTGCGCATGGCCCTTGCCGAAGATCCGCGCATGGCCGGTGTCATGCCCTCCACCAAGGGGTGCCTGTGATGCAGACGGTAGCCGTCATCGACTATGGCATGGGCAACCTGCACTCCGTGGCCAAGGCCCTGGAGCATGCCGGTAGCCACCAGGTGCTGGTGACCGGCGATCCTGCGGTGATCCGCGAGGCGGACCGCATCGTCCTGCCCGGCGTCGGCGCCATCCGCGACTGCATGGCCGAGATCCGCCGCCAGGGCATCGATGAACTGGTCCGCGAAGTCAGCCAGGATCGTCCCTTCCTCGGCGTCTGCGTCGGCATGCAGGCGCTGATGCAGCGCAGCGAAGAGAACGGCGGGGTGGACTGCATCGGCCTGTTCCCCGGCGCCGTGCGGCGTTTCCCGGGTGGCATGCAGGAAGAGGGCGAGACCCTCAAGGTGCCGCACATGGGCTGGAACGAGGTCAGCCACGTGCTCGACCATCCGCTCTGGCACGGCATTCCCGATCGCGCCCGCTTCTATTTCGTGCACAGCTTCTATGTCGAGGCCGGCAATCCGCGCCAGGTGGTCGGTCGCGGCCATTACGGCCTGGACTTCGCCGCGGCGCTGGCCGACGGCTCGCGCTTCGCCACCCAGTTCCACCCCGAGAAGAGCGCCGACTGCGGTCTGCAGCTCTATGCCAACTTCCTCGCCTGGGATGGCCGCTGGTAATGGCGCGCAAGCCGCCCGCGCCGCTGGTCAGGCTCGAACCCGAGCAGACCCAGCGCCTGGTCACGGCCTTGCAGACCCTGCTGGACGATCGCTTCGAGGTCCGCCTGGGGCGGTTCGAAGTCGAGGAACTGCTGGATTTCTTCGCCCGCGAGTGCGGGCCGCTGTACTACAACAAGGCGGTTGCCGACGTGCAGACCCTGCTCAGGGAACGTGTCGACAGCCTGGAAAGCGACATCTGGACGCTGGAAAAGCCCTAGATCGCCCTCACCCCCGAGCCAAGGTATTGCCATGCTGATCATCCCCGCCATCGACCTCAAGGACGGTGCCTGCGTCCGCCTGCGCCAGGGGCGCATGGAAGATTCCACCGTGTTCTCCGACGATCCCGTGGCCATGGCCGCCCAGTGGGTCGACGGCGGCTGCCGTCGGCTGCACCTGGTGGATCTCAACGGCGCCTTCGAGGGCCAGCCGGTCAATGGCGAGGTGGTCACCGCCATCGCCAAGCGCTATCCCGGCCTGCCGATCCAGATCGGCGGCGGCATCCGCTCGCTGGAGACCATCGAGCACTATGTGCGTGCCGGCGTCAGCTACGTGATCATCGGCACCAAGGCGGTCAAGCAACCGGAATTCGTCGCTGAAGCCTGCCGCGCCTTCCCGGGCAAGGTCATCGTCGGCCTGGACGCCAAGGACGGCTTCGTCGCCACCGATGGCTGGGCCGAGGTCAGCGAACTGCAGGTCACCGACCTGGCTCGCCGTTTCGAAGCCGACGGCGTCAGCGCCATCGTCTACACCGACATCGCCCGCGACGGCATGATGCAGGGCTGCAACGTCCCGGCCACCCGCGCCCTGGCCGAAGCCACCAGCATCCCGGTGATCGCCTCCGGCGGCATCCACAACCTGGGCGACATCCAGAACCTGCTCGACGCCCGCAGCCCGGGCATCATCGGCGCCATCACCGGCCGGGCGATCTACGAGGGCACCCTCGACGTCGCCGAGGCCCAGGCGCTGTGCGACAACTTCAAGGTCTGAGGACTCAGTCATGGCGCTGGCGAAACGCATCATCCCCTGCCTGGACGTGGACAACGGCCGCGTGGTCAAGGGCGTCAAGTTCGAGAACATCCGCGATGCCGGTGATCCGGTGGAGATCGCCCGTCGCTACAACGAGCAGGGCGCCGACGAGATCACCTTTCTCGACATCACCGCCAGCCATCAGGGCCGCGACACCACCCTGCACACCGTGGAACGCATGGCCAGCCAGGTGTTCATCCCGCTGACCGTGGGCGGCGGCGTGCGCACCGTGCAGGACATCCGCAACCTGCTCAACGCCGGTGCCGACAAGGTCTCGATCAACACCGCGGCGGTCTTCACCCCCGAGTTCGTCGGCGAAGCCGCGGCGCGCTTCGGTTCCCAGTGCATCGTGGTGGCCATCGACGCCAAGCGCGTCAGCGGCCCCGGCGAAACCCCGCGCTGGGAGATCTTCACCCATGGCGGGCGCAAGCCCACCGGCCTCGACGCCGTGGCCTGGGCGCAGAAGATGGAAGGCCTGGGCGCGGGCGAGATCCTGCTCACCAGCATGGACCAGGACGGCATGAAGAACGGCTTCGACCTGGGCGTGACCCGCGCCGTCAGCGAGGCGGTGGGCATCCCGGTGATCGCCTCCGGCGGCGTCGGCAATCTGCAGCACCTGGCCGACGGCATTCTCGAAGGCAAGGCCTCTGCGGTGCTGGCCGCGAGCATCTTCCATTTCGGCGAATGCACCATTCCCGAGGCTAAACGGTACCTGGCCGAAAAAGGGATTGTGATACGCTCCACAAAATCTTAAGCACCGGCGGTGCCGGCAGGGAGAGGGGCGTGCGCAAGGGAATCTGGGCCTGCTTGGCCGGTTTGCTGCTGGTATCCACCACGGTCAGGGCGGAGCTTCCGGCGGGTTATCAGCTGACGCTGCTGACGGAAAACTTCCCGCCCTACAACTTCTCCGTCGATGGCAAGAACTTCGCCCGCGAGGGCGAGCTCAAGGGCATCGCCGTCGACATGGTGCGCGAGATGTGCCAGCGCGCCGGCATCTCCTACAACCTCACCCTGAGATTTCCCTGGGAGCGGATCTACGGCATGGCCCTGGATCAGCCCGACCACGGCGTCTTCGTCACCGCCCGGCTGCCGGAGCGCGAGGCCCTGTTCAAATGGGTCGGTCCCATCGGCCCGGACGACTGGGTCCTGCTCGGTCGCGCCGACAGCCACCTGCAGCTGCGCAGCCTGGACGATGTCCGCAAGCAGCAGCTCAGGATCGGCGCCTACAAGGGCGACGCCATCGCCGAGAGTCTCGTTCAGCAGGGCTTCCAGCCGGATCTTGCGCTGCGCGATCAGGAAAACGTGCAGCGCCTGGTCAAAGGACAGATCGATGTCTGGGCCACCGGTGATCCCGCCGGCCGCTATCTGGCCCGCCAGGAAGACGTGACCGGACTCAAGATGCTGCTGCGCTTCAACAGCGGCGAGCTGTTCCTGGCGCTGAACAAGCAGACCCCCGACGAGGTGGTACAGAAGCTGCAGAAGGCCCTCGACGAGATGCGCCAGAGCGGCGCGGTTCAGACCATCTTCAATCGTTATCTGTGATCCCGGCGGGCCGAGCGATCGGCGCGGACGGTCGCCTGAGGAGAGAGCTATGCGCAAGTCCTGGTTGGCCATCGCCGCCGTACTGTTGAGTTGCACCCTCGGCCTGGAGACAGCCCGGGCGGAATTGCCAGCGGGCTATCGCGTGGTACTGCTGACCGAGAACTTCCCGCCCTTCAACATGGCGGTGGACGACAAGAACTTCGCGCGTGACGATGCCATCGACGGCATCAGCGCCGATCTGGTGCGCGAGATGTTCAAGCGCGCCGGGATCGACTACAACCTCTCGCTGCGCTTTCCCTGGGATCGCATCTACAACCTGACCCTGGAAAGCCCCAACTACGCGCTGTTCTCCGTGTCGCGCACCGAGTCCAGGCTGCCGCTGTTCAAGTGGGTCGGGCCGCTGGGCAAGACCCGCAAGGTGTTCATGGCGCTGGCCGGCAGCACCCTCAAGGTGCCAGACCTGGCCACGGCAGCCCGGCTGCGCGTCGGTGCCTACAAGAATTCCGCTGTGAGCCTGATGATTCAGGAAAAGGGCATCGTCCCCATCGATGCCCTGCGTGATCAGGAGAACATCGCCAAATTGCAGAAGGGTGAGATCGACGTCTGGGCCACCACCGACGTGGTCGCCCGTTACCTGGCCAAGCAGCAGGGCGTCAGCAACCTGCAGACCCTGCTCAGCTTCCAGGAATCCGACCTCTACCTGGCCCTGAACAAGGACACCCCCGACGAGGTGGTGACCCGCCTACAGCAGGCCCTAGATGCCATGCGCCGCGAAGGCCTGGTCGACAGCATCACCAACAACTATCTCTAGTGCGGCGCCGCGTGGCGAGTTGCGCTGGAGGTGAGCATTCGCCAGCGTCCTGTCTGCACGCGAGGTACCAGGGATTCCGTATTGCCCGGCAGCTGGACGGGGCCGCGAAGCCTTGACGACCGCGGTGAGGCCAGCCGCAGTGAGCGCTGAACGTTGTAAAGGGATACTCAACGAAACCTCGGAAATGCGGCCTTGGGTCGCCAGGGAGTTGCAATGCAAAAGCTGTGGTTGCGTCTTGCGGGGGTACTGCTGGGTTGCACGCTGGGCTTGACCCAGGCCCGTGCCGAGCTGCCGGATTACTATCAGGTCGTGCTCCTGACCGAGAATTACCCTCCCTTCAACATGTCGGTCGATGACAAGAACTTCGCCCGCGATGACGCCATCGACGGTATCGCCACCGATGTCGTCCGCGAGATGTTCAGGCGTGCGGGCATCAAGTACAGCCTTTCGCTGCGCTTCCCCTGGGACCGCATCTATCGGCTGACCCAGGAGACGCCCAACTACGGACTTTTCTCCGTCGCCTACACCGAGGCGCGCAAGGATCAGTTCAAATGGGTGGGGCCCTTTGGCCGATCGAGCTGGACCCTGCAGGCGTTGCCTGGCAGCAAGCTGGACGTCAAGACGCTCAAGGATGCCGCCCGCTATCGCATCGGTACCTATCGCAACGATGTGATCAGCAAGACGCTGACCGCCCAGGGCATTCCGGTCATCGATGCCCTGCGTGATCAGGAGAACGTCGACAAACTGGTGAAAGGCCAGATCGATATCTGGGCCACCGCCGATCCAGTCGGTCGCTATCTCGCCAAGCAGCAGGGGGTGACCGGCTTGCAGACGCTGCTTCGCTTTAACGAAGTGGATCAGTATCTGGCGCTGAACAAGGACACGCCTGACGAAGTGGTGACACGCCTCAAGGCGGCCCTGGAGCAGATGCGCAAGGAAGGGGTGATCGACAGCATCACCAACAATTACCTCTGACGCCTGGAGGCCACCGGCCGGTCGCTAGCGATAGCGACCATCGCGACCATGCCCGGCCATGGCCTGATTGGCGCGCAGGGCGATCATCTGCGGCAGGTCGATCACCTCCACGCCCTGGGCCTTGAGCAGCGGCAACTGCTGGGCCAGCACCGCCAGAGTCGCCGGGTGCGGATGGCCGATTAGCACGGCGCTGCCCTGGCGCTTGGCCAGACGCACGCCTTCGGCCAGTTGCGCGGCCACGGCTGCCGGAGTCGCCTCGTTGTCCAGGAAGACATCGCGCGAGACGCTGGCCAGGCCGATCTTCTGGGCCTCCGCGGCGGCCACGGTGGCAGCGCTGGTGCGGCTGTCGAGAAACAGCAGGTGGCGCTCCTGCAGGACCTGCATCAACTCGGCCATGGCCAGTCGATCGGCGGTCATGCGACTGCCTTCGTGGTTGTTCACCCCATCCGCCTCGGGAACCCGTTCCAGCGCTCGATCGAGGCGTTGCAGGCGCTCGGCCGAGGACATTTCCGGATGCCAGGCATAGGGGCCGCCGGCCGGGTCCATGGGCAGGTGCAGCAACACGGTGCGCCCGGCGCGATGGGCCTGGGTAGCCAGCTCGGCGGCGTAGCGGGTCTCGGGGATGATGGCCAGGACCACCGGCGCGGGTAGCGCCAGGACCTGGCGATCCCGGGCCGGATTCTGGCCGAGGTCGTCGATGACGATGGTCAGCTGCGCGGTGGCGGCCTGGGCCAGACCGCTGGCCAGGGCGAGCGCCCCGGCCAGTAGCCAACGTCCCATCCTCACGGGGTATGGGTGACGTTGAGCCCCTTGAGCAGCGACAGCGCCTGGGAGAGCTGGAAGTCGTCATCCTGCGGCCGCGGACTCTGGTTGGGCGCCTTGCTGCCGGTGGGCCGATCGGCGCCGCCGTTGCCATTGCCCAGGTGACCGGCCAGATCCGCTTCGCGGAAGTATTCGTCGCCACCGCTCTGCGGGGTGACCTTGGCCGGCGCCACGGCGATGTCCGGGGTGATGCCCTGGGCCTGGATGGAGCGACCGTTCGGCGTGTAGTAGAGCGCCGTGGTGAGCTTGAGCGCCCGGTCGTTGTTGAGCGGCAGCACCGTCTGCACCGAGCCCTTGCCGAAGCTGTCGGTACCCATGAGGATGCCGCGCTTGGAATCCTGCAGGGCGCCAGCGACGATTTCCGCGGCCGAGGCACTGCCGCCGTTGATCAGCACCACCAGCGGTACCTTCTCGCTGGGATCGGCGGCATCGGCCGAGAAGCGCAGTTCGGAATTGGGCAGGCGACCCTTGGTGTAGACGATCAGGCCATGGGTCATGAAGGCATCGGCCACCTCGACCGCCGACTGCAGCACCCCACCCGGGTTGTTGCGCAGGTCGAGGATCAGGCCCTTGAGCTTGCCCTTGTTCTCCTGGCGCAGCTTGGCGAGCGCCTTGACCGTCTCTTCGCCGGTGTTGACCTGGAACTGCGAGATGCGCAACAGGCCATAGCCGGATTCGAGCACCTGGCTCTTGACGCTGTTGACCTTGATCACCGCCCGCGCCAGCTTGACGTCGAACGGCTGGCCACCACCGCGGACGATGGTCAGCACGATGGGGCTGCCCGGCTTGCCGCGCATCTTGTCGACGGCTTCGTTGATGGCCTGGCCCTTGGTTGGCTGGCCGTCGATCTTGACGATCAGGTCGCCCGGTTGCAGGCGCGCCTTGGCCGCCGGGGTGTCGTCGATGGGCGAGACCACCTTGATGAAGCCGTTTTCCTGGCCGACTTCCAGGCCCAGGCCGCCGAATTCACCGCTGGTGGTTTCCTGCAGCTCGGCGAAATCCTTGGGTTCCAGGTAGGCCGAATGCGGATCCAGGTTGCTGAGCATGCCCTTGATGGCGTTTTCCAGCAGGACCTTGTCGGACACCGGCTCCACATAGGCCGCCTTGATGCGGTCGAACACCTCGGCAAAGGTGCGCAGCTCGTCCAAGGGCAGCGGAGCGCTGGCCGGGGCCGCGGGCGCGGTGCCCGGTGCGACCGGCGTCACTGCAGCCGGCGTGCTCTGCGACGATTGCGCCTGGACGACTCCAACGCCGCTGAACAGCAGGGCGAGGACCAGGACGGTGGGACGAAAGCGATGCGGCATGTGCAGCTCCTAAACCGAGGTGTGTCGCACTATCCCTGAGCACGGCACCAGATGACCGGGTCCGTTGGGCGGCCCTGTTGGCGGATGGCGAAGTACAAGGCGGAGGCTTCCTGACCGCCGCTGGCGCCGACGGTCGCGATGGCATCTCCGGCCTTGACCACGTCACCTGCAGACTTGAGCAGGCTCTGATTATGTCCGTACAGGCTGAGATAGCCATTCCCATGATCGATGATAACCAGTTGGCCGGCGCCCCTTAGCCAGTCGGCGAAGACCACCCGGCCGTCGTGTACCGCCTTGACCCGGGTGCCGGCACCGGCGGCGATCAGGACACCGTCCCATTTCGCGCGGGGATCGTCGCCGCGGGCACTGCCGAAACGGGCCACCAGGCGACCATCGACCGGCCAGGGCAGCTTGCCGCGCGCATTGGCAAAGGCACCGCCATAGGCAGGTGCTGCACTAGACACCGCCAGCTCCGGGGCGTTCGAGGGGCGCGGGGCTTTCGGCTCGCTTTGCGCCTGGCGCCGTGCCGCTTCCCGCGCCTGGGCAGCGCGAGCTTCGGCCAGTTGCCGTTGGCGGGCCTCCTCGGCTTCGCGGGCCTGACGCGCGAGGGTTTCCTCGATGGTCTTGAGCACCTTGTTCAGGGCTGCCTGATCCTGCTCGCGGCTTTCGATCTCGCGACTCTTGTCGCGGTAGTCCGCATTGATCTTGGCCAGGGCTGCCTGGCGCTCCTTGCGCACCTCGGCCAGCTCCGCCTGACGCTTCTCCAGGTCTTCCCTACGCGCGACCAGCTCGCCCTGTTCCTGCTGGATGCCCTGTTCCACCTCGCGCAATTCGCGCAGGGTGTCGTTGAAGCTGGCGAGCTGATCCAGGCGGGTGCGATTCAGGTAGTTGTAGTAGGTGAGGGTGCGACTGACCTTTTCCGGATGCTCCTGATTGAGCAGCAGCTTGAGGTATTCCTGGCGCCCGCTCTGGTAGGCGGCGCGCACCTGCACGGCGATCAGCTTCTGTTGCTCAGCGCGAGACTGGTCGAGCTTCTTCTTGCGCCCGTCCAGCTCTTGCAGCTTTTTTTCGCCGTTCTCCAGCTGCTTCTGCAGCGAGTCGACCTGCTTTTCCAACTCGCCCATCTGGGTCTCGGTGCCCTGCAGCTGCTTCTGCACGCCGGACTTCTCGGCCTGCACCTGCTTGAGCACCTTCTGCATCTCCTGGATTTCCCGGCGGGTCTGCTCGATCTGCCGCTGGGTGTCGGCGCGGTCGTCGGCCAGGGCGGGAGCGAGAACGCTGGCAAGCAGGAAAAGGGCAAGAACAGGGCGCATGCGAGGTCGTACGTTTCAAGGGCGAAGCGCCTAGTATGCCCGTCACATCCAGCAAAAAAAACGGCAAGGCACGCCGTTCAGCGTTCACGGCCCGACCAGGCGGCCAGGCTGCGAACGAGGGGGCATTTCTGTTTCAGTAACCCACGGTGAAACGGGTGCGGTGGTGGACAGGCCGTTCGGCCTCGTCCAGCAGGGCCACGGCGAAGTCCTCGTAGGAGATATGACTGTCGCCGGCCGCATCGAACAGCAGGGCATCGTCGCCCAGACGGAAGCTACCGGTACGTTCGCCGGGCGCGAAGACCATCTGCGGACTGACGAAAACCCAATCGAGGTCGCTGACCCCGCGCAGGGCATCCAGGGTGGCGATGCCGGCTCCGGCTTCGCTGCGGTATTCCGCGGGAAAGGCAGGGGCGTCGAACAGTCGTGCGCCGTCCGGCAGGTGCAGGCTGGCGGCGCCACCCACGATCAGCAGGCGCGGGATGCCGGTGGCCCGGGCGAAGTCGATCAGGGTGCCTGGTGCGATGTCGGCGAATCTCAGGCTGCTGATCAACACCTCGTGACCGGCCAGGGCCTTGGCGGCTCGCGGATCGGTGACATCGCCGGCGACTACGGTCAGGCCGGCGCGGGACACCAGGCGCGCGGGATCCCGTACCAGGGTAGTGACTTGGTGGCCGCGGAAGAGGGCTTCGTCGAGCAGACGGCTGCCGACGTTGCCGGTGGCGCCGAGCAGGGCGATGGAGGTCATGGCTTGGATTCCTCGGAAATGAAGGGAAGCCAAGCCTAGGCAGAGCGGCGAAAGCCGCCAAGGAGGCAGTTTGAGATGAGCTGGTTACCTGCGGATAACCCGGGGTCGCCGAGGGTATGGCGCCATCGGGGGGCTGTGTATACTGGCCAGCATTTTTAGCCCTCCCTGGATAGCTCTTTCATTATGGAATTTCTCGGTCGGGTGGTCGAATTCGCCACCCATCATCCGCTTCTCGTCGCCGCCTTCCTCGCCATCGTCGCCCTGATGCTGTTCAACGAGACCCGTAGGGGCGGTCGCAGCCTGTCCACTGGCGAACTCACCAATCTGGTCAATCGCGAAGAGGGTGTGGTGCTCGACATCCGCCCGAGCAAGGACTTCGCCGCCGGGCATATCGTCGGGGCGCTGAACATCGCTCAGGAGAAAGTCGCCAGCAGCCTGTCTCTACTGGAGAAGCACAAGGCCAAGACCCTGATCGTGGTGGACAGTGCCGGCCAGCAAGCCGGTGCCGTGTGCGGCGAGCTGCAGAAGGCCGGCTTCACCGCCGCTCGACTGAATGGCGGTATCGCCACCTGGCGTGCAGAAAATCTGCCCCTGGTGAAGTGACCCCCTAGCGTGGCCGTTCCATCGGCCACTGGAGACCGCGCATGTCTGACGTCGTCATCTATACCAGCGCCTGGTGTCCCTATTGCCATCGTGCCAAGCACCTGCTCGATCGCAAGAACGTGGCCTATCGGGAAATTTCCGTTGACGGCCAGCCGGGGCTGCGCAGCGAAATGGCCCGCAAGGCCGGTCGCACCAGCGTGCCGCAGATCTGGGTCGGCAGCACCCACGTCGGCGGTTGCGACGACCTCTATGCCCTAGACCGAAGCGGGCGTCTCGATCCGCTGCTGTCCGCCTGACCAACACTCATCACTCAAGGCCCTACCATGACCGACCAAGCCAATGGCGCCCAGGAAGACGGCGCTCAGTTCTCTCTCCAGCGCATCTACATCCGCGACCTGTCCTTCGAAGCGCCCAAGAGCCCCGAGATCTTCCGTCAGGACTGGCAGCCCAACGTCAACCTGGACCTGGCCACCCGTCAGAAGACGCTGGGCGACGACTTCCACGAAGTGGTGCTGACCCTGACCGTGACCGTCAAGAACAACGAAGAGACCGCCTTCATCGCTGAAGTGCAGCAGGGTGGCATCTTCCTGATCAAGGGTCTGGACGCCGCGTCCATGGCCCATGCCCTGGGCGCCTTCTGCCCCAACATCCTGTTCCCCTACGCCCGTGAGGCGCTGGACAACATGGTGGTGCGTGGCTCCTTCCCCGCGCTGATGCTGCAGCCGGTGAACTTCGACGCCCTCTACGCCCAGGAACTGGCGCGCATGCAGACCGCTGGCGAAGCCTGATCGGCTCCACCGCGATGACGAACGCCCCTTGCGAGGGGCGTTCTGCTGTCTGGCCTCAGGTCTCTTGGGGAATGCCTAGGCCTTGTCTGCCTCTCGCTCGTGCGCCTTTGTGCTCGCTCTGAGCTTGCGGCTGGCGCGCCAGAGATCGAAGCTGAACACCGCAAGACCGGTCCAGATGCAGAGAAAGGCGAACAGCCGCTCACGGGGGAAGGGCTCGTCATAGAGCCAGACCGCCTGGATCAGCACCAGGGTCGGCGCCAGGTACTGCAGGAAGCCCAGGGTCGAATAGGGCAGCTTGCGCGCCGCGGCGTTGAAGCACAGCAGCGGGATCAGGGTGACCGGTCCGGCCAGCACGATCAGCAGGCCCAGGGATGACTGCCAGGTCTCGGCCTGCAAGCTCACCCCAGGGGTCAGCAGCGGCAGCGCGACCAGGGCGATCGGCACCAGCATCCAGCTCTCCACTACCATGCCCGGCAGCGCGGCCACCGGCGTCTGCCGCCGCACCAGGCCATAGAAGGCGAAGCTCAGCGCCAGAGCCAGGGAGACCCAGGGCAGCTGCCCCAGGGTCCACAGCTGCTGGGCCACGCCGAGCACCGCCAGGCCTACGGCGATCCATTGCAGCGGGCGCAGGCGTTCACCGAGGAGCACCAGGGCGAGCAGGATGTTGACCAGCGGATTGATGTAGTAGCCCAGGCTGGCCTCGACCACATGGGCGTTGTTGACTGCCCAGATGTAGACCAGCCAGTTGCAGGCCACCAGCGCGCCGGATACGGCCAGCCAAAGTAGCCGTTTGGGATGAGCGCGCAGCTCCGCCCACCAGCCGCGATGGCGCCAGACCAGCAGCAGCAGGGCGCTGAACAGGGCGGACCAGAGGATGCGCTGGAACAGGATCTCGGTCGCCGGCAGGGCCGCCAGCAGTTTGAAGAACAGCGGAAACAAGCCCCACAGCCCATAGGCGGTGAGGCCCAGGGCATAACCCTGGCGCAAGGCAGACATGAGGGATCCTTAGGCAGGCAACGTTCTTGTCCGGGCAGGATAGCTCAAGGGACGGCGGGATGTGGGCTGAGGTGGTGCGCTTGTGGTGTGACCGTCGCGACGGTCGATCGCGGCCATGGCGGTCCGCCAATGCGGCCGCTCGTACGAAAAGTCCGGTGCCTGTAGGAGCGGCCCATGGCCGCGATCAGTGTTGTAGCGTGGAAAACGGCGCAGCCTTTTCCACTGGAGAAGTCCTCACGAGGCGTACCCTCACCCCGGCCCTCTCCCAGGGGAGAGGGGTATTCGGGCGCCCAGGCTAGAACAGTCGCAACGGCGCCTCGTCCAGGGCGGCGCGCTGTTCGCGCAGGGTCAGGATCTGATCGCCCCAGTAGCGTTCGCTGCCGAACCAGGGAAAGCTCTTGGGAAAGGCTGGATCGTCCCAGCGGCGCGCCAGCCAGGCGCTGTAGTGCATCAGGCGCAGGGTGCGCAGCCCCTCGATCAGGGCCAGCTCGCGTGGCTGGAAATCGTGGAATTCCTCGTAGCCGTCCATCAGCTCGGACAGCTGCGTCAGTCGCTCCTGGCGATCGCCGGCCAGCAGCATCCAGAGATCCTGCATGGCCGGACCGTGGCGGCAGTCGTCGAGGTCGACGATGTGGTAGGCGTCATCGCGGCAGAGCAGGTTGCCCGGGTGGCAATCGCCATGCAGACGGATGACGTCGTAGCTGACGCTCTCGAAGAGTTCGTCGAGGCGCTGGAGCAGGTCGCGGGCCACCGATTCATAGGCGGGCAGCAGGCTCTTGGGAATGAAGTTGCCGGTGAGCAGGGTGTCCAGCGAAGCATGGCCGTAGCCCTGGACGTCCAGCGACTCACGGTGCTGGAAGGGCCGGCTGGCACCCACCGCATGCAGCCGACCCAGTAACTGGCCGAGGCGATGCAACTGGTTGAGATCACCCGGCTCCGGTGCGCGGCCACCGCGGCGGGGAAAGAGTGCGAAGCGAAAGCCGGCATGGGTGAACAGCGTCTGGCCGTCGCGCTGCAAGGGTGCGACCACGGGCACCTCGCGCTCCTCCAGTTCGGCGGAAAAGGCGTGTTCTTCCAGAATAGCCGCGTCGGTCCAGCGATCCGGGCGATAGAACTTGGCGATCAGCGGGGTCTCGGCTTCGATGCCGATCTGATAGACGCGATTCTCGTAGCTGTTGAGCGCCAGCACCCGGGCATCGCTGAGATAGCCCAGGCTTTCGATGGCGTCGATGACGAGGTCGGGACTCAGATTTTCGAACGGATGAGACATGGCGCGCTCCTCGGTCACGGGGGACGATGGCGATTGCCACCCTGCATCCGGGAGATGCTAGCGCATGCCCGAGCCCCATGGCGAAGGCTCGAGCGCTATCCGCTCGCCGGTCAGGCGCCGATCACCCCGCCGTCTTCCCGGGTGATGACCATCACCGAAGAGCGGGGCTGACCATCCGGTCGTTGCTCCGGGAACTGGGAACCGCCTTCCTCGCCGGGGTGCTGGATGCCGACGAACATCGTCCGGTAGTCCGGCGAGAAGGCCAGGCCGGTGACCTCGCAGCCGACCGGGCCGACCAGGAAGCGGCGCATCTCGCCGCTGCGCGGATCGGCGCAGAGCATCTGGTTGTTGCCCATGCCCTCGTAGTCGCCCTTGTTGCTGTACTTGCCGTCGGTGAGCACCCACAACCGGCCGGCGGCGTCGAAGCCCAGGCCATCGGGGCTGTTGAACATGTTCTCGGCATTGATCTGCTGGGAGCCGGCTTCCGGCGTGCCCGGGTGCACCTTGGGATTGCCGGCGATGACGAAGAGGTCCCAGTCGAAGCTCAGGGCCGCGGCATCGTCACCGCTCTCGCGCCAGCGCACGATCTGGCCGTAGAGGTTGTTGGCGCGGGGATTGGGGCCGCCCACCGGCATGCCGTCCTCGCCGCGCTTGGTGTTGTTGGTCAGGGTGCAATAGACCTGGCCGTCCTTGGGGCTGACGGCGATCCACTCGGGTCGGTCCATGCGCGTGGCGCCGACCTGGGTGCCGGCCTGACGGGCGTGGATGAGCACCTCGGCCTGGCTGGCGAAGCCGTTGGCGGCGGTGAGGCCGTTCTCGCCATGCACCAGCGGCAGCCACTGGCCGCGGCCCTTGGGACGGTTCGGGTCGCGGTCGCCCTCGTCGAAGCGGGCGACATAGAGGGTGCCGTGGTCGAGCAGGTCGCGATTGGCCTTGGGGTCGTCTTGCAGGCGGTCGCGGCTGACGAACTTGTAGATGAACTCGCCACGTTCGTCGTCGCCCATGTAGACCACCACGCGGCCATCACGGGTGCGGGCGAGGGCGGCGTTCTCGTGTTTGAAGCGACCCAGGGCGGTGCGCTTGACCGGCTTGGCCTGGGGATCGAAGGGATCGATCTCGGTGATCCAGCCGTGGCGGTTGAGTTCGTTGGGGTTCTGCGCCAGGTCGAAACGATCGTCGTGCAGGTGCCAGTCGTTCTCCACGCTGGCGTGCTTGACGCTGTAGCGCTTCTGGGCCGCATCGAATTTCAGGTTGGCGTCGCGACTGCCAAAGACATCGGTGAAGTTCTCTTCGCAGGTCAGATAGGTGTGCCAGGGCGTGGCGCCACTGGAGCAATTCTGGAAGGTGCCCAGCACCTCGCGACCAGCCGGATCGGCGACGGTCTTGAGCAGGGCGTGGCCGGCGGCCGGACCGCTGACGGCGATGGGCGTGTTGCCATGCACCCGGCGGTTGTAAGGCGAGCCCTGGACGAAGTGCCATTGGCCGTCCACGCGCTTCACCTCGATCACCGAAACGCCCTCGGCGGCCTGGGCCTTGCGGGTGTCTTCCAGGGACTTTGGCGGGGTGCCGTGGCTGAGCAGATAGCGGTAGTTGGTGTATTCGTTGTTGATCGCCATCAGCGCCCGGTCCGGATCGTCCGGGAAGGGATAGAAGGCCATGCCATCGTTGTTGTCACCGAACTGCACGGCCTGGTCGGCGGCGCTGGGGCTGCCATCGGGGCGGAAGGCCGGGCCATCGGTGTGCAGTGGCTGGCCCCAACTGATGAGCACGCTGGCGCGATAGCCGGGCGGCACCACCAGGGTGTCGGCGGTGGAAGCCGGGATGTTGGCGAAGCCGATCAAGGGATTGCCCGTGGCCTCGCTGACGGCATCGGCCAGGGCGCTCCGCCCGAGCAGGCCACCACCGAGGAACAGGGCGGCACCGGCGAGGGCACCCGCGCCGATGAAGCGTCGACGGCTGAGATGGACGAGGCGTTCGAGATCGGTCTGTTCGTTGTGCATGTTGATGGCTCCCTCACGGTGTGCAGGCGAGGCTAGTCAGACTAAATGACGTTTTGGTGACAGCCGCTAGCCGCCGGGTGGTGGTGTCCGCGCCAGGCAATAGACGTCGACCCGCCTGGCGCCAGCGCGCTTGAGCAGGCACGCCAGGCTATCGGCGGTGGCGCCGGTAGTGAGGACGTCGTCCACCAGGGCCAGATGGCGACCCTCCAGCTGGGCGTCCTGCACCAGGGCGAAGGCCTGTTTGAGATTGCGCCGCCGCTCGCTGGCGCTCAGGCCTTGCTGGCTGTGCTGTTCCTGCAGCCGCTGCAACAGTCCGCCATCCACCGGCAGTTGCAGGGCCTGGCCGAGCCAGTTGGCCAGCAGGGCGGCCTGGTTGAAGCCGCGCTGGTGCAGGCGCAAGGGTGAGAGCGGGACCGGCAGCAACAATTCCGGGCGTGGCTGGCCTTCGTCGAACAGGTGCTGCAGATGCCGCGCCAGCAGCGTCCCGGCCACGCGACCGAGACTGCCCTGGTCGCGATGCTTGAATCTGTTGATCAGGGTGTCGACTGGAAAGGCATAGCGCCAGGGCGCCAGTACCTGGTCGAAGGCCGGCGGCCCGGCCAGGCAGTTGCCGCAGAGCAGGCCGTCCACCGGCAGGGGCAGGGCGCAGCATTGGCAATGGGGCCCGAGCCAGGGCAATTCGCTGTCGCAGCCTTCGCACAGCGGCAGTCCGGCCGGAAGCCAGGCGGCGCAGAGGGCGCAACTGGTCCCGGGCCGCAGGCGTTGCCAGTGGCGCTTCATTACCTGGGAGAGCGGTGGGGGCATGACGGCATCCGTGCCGAGCGAGAGCCCTACTGTGCCAGGCGGCGCGCCTGGCGACCAGTCAGCCGCGGATCAGCCAGCTCATCACCATGAGGCCGAGAATCAGCCAGATGACGCCACCCACCACCGAGCGCGCCATGAAGGCCCGTACCGCGGCGTAGAGCAGCAACAGGCCGATGGCCAGGACCACGAAGCTGATATAGGAGTCGTCCATGCCGATGGAGCGGGCCATGCCATGGAGGAAGTCGTGCACGGCATCGGCAAGGCCGCCCAGGACCGAACCGAACAGATCGATGATGAAACGGATGACCTGGCCGAGCGCGGCGCCGAGCCAGTCGAAGAAGCCTTCAGTACGCATGGATGTTCCCGGATCCTTGGCAATGTCCCTTGGAACCCGCGAAGCCCGCCGGGTTCGCTGGTGATCCGCGCTACACTGCGCGTTTTCCGCAGTGTCTCTCAAGTTCCTAGTGATGACAGCTACCGACGCGCTACCTCTGATCCTGCTTCCCGGCCTGCTCTGTGACCAGCGTCTCTGGGCCATCCAGGCCGCCGACCTGGCCGATACCTGCCCGGTGCTTATCCCCGATCTCACCCGCGATCTGGGTATCGCCGCCCTGGCGCGCCGGGTGCTGGCCGAGGCGCCGCCGCGCTTCGCCCTGGGCGCCCTGTCCATGGGCGGCTATGTGGCCTTCGAGATTCTGCGCCAGGCGCCGGAGCGGGTGGTGCGGCTGGCGCTGTTCGACACCATGGCCAGCCCGGATGCCCCCGAGCGCGCCGCCCAGCGCCGCGCCATGCTTGACCTGGCCGAGCGCGGGCGCTTTCTCGGCATCAGTCCGCAACTGCTGCCGCGCCTGATCCACGCCTCGCGCCTGGGCACGCCGGTCGCTGACACCGTGCTGGCCATGGGCAAGGCGGTGGGCAAGGAAGCCTTCCTGCGTCAGCAGCAGTCCATCATCGACCGCCCCGACTCGCGGCCCACCTTGGCGCAGATCCGCATACCGACCCTGATCGTGGTCGGCGCCCAGGACCAGCTCACCCCGCCGGCTGAAGCCGAACTCATGCACGCCGGTATCCAGGACTCGCGGCTGGTGGTACTGGACAGCTGCGGCCACCTGCCGCCGCTGGAACTGCCGGAGCGGACCACGGCGCTGCTGCGGGAATGGCTGGCCTGACCCCTCGTCGCGGGCGCTGAACCCGGGCGGCAGGCGGGCCTCCATTGGCAAAGCCTTGAGGGAGTCCCGTATGCCGCGTCGTCCACCGCTGTCCGTCCTTTCCCTGGTGCTTGGCCTCGCCCCCACTGCCGTGGCCCTGGCCGCGCCGGTGGGGACCGGTCAGCCCGAGCACCTGCACTTCGCCGATGACGGCGTCATCCCCAACAGCCGCCTGCCCGTGCTCCTCTATCGCCAGGTTCCTCTGGAAGGAACCGACCGCACGGCGGCGCTGGAGCGACTGTTCGCCGACAACGCCTGGCCGCCGCAGTGGCGCTATGGCGTCTACGACTACCATCACTATCACCCCAATGCCCATGAGGCCCTGGGTGTGGCCCGTGGTCAGGCGACCCTGCGTCTGGGCGGCGAGCAGGGGCAGGATGTGGCGGTGACCGCGGGTGATGTGGTGGTACTGCCGGCGGGTACCGGGCACCGCAATCTGGAGTCCAGTGCGGACTTCCTGGTGGTGGGCGCCTATCCGCCCGATCAACAGGACTTCATCACCCAACGCGCCGATCCGGCCGCCCATGCGCGTTCGGTCGAACTGATCGCCCAGGTGCCCTTGCCCACGAGCGACCCGGTGAGCGGGCGCGAGGGCGCGCTGCCCACGCTGTGGCGCTAACAGAGTCGCGTCAGGGTGGCTTCGTCTGGCTGGCCGGCGAAAAAGGTCTTCAGCGCCTGGCGAAAGGGCTCGGGGTCTTCGGCCACGGCGGCGAAGAGGGTCAGGCTGGAGTGAAACTTGAGATCGTCCGGCTGCCCGAACAGCGCCGTGGCGGACAGCTCAGGATGTTCCAGTGCCGCCGCGGTGATCTCGCGCAGTCGCGATCCCAGCAGCGGATGTGCAAGGTAGGCACTGGCCTCGTCGCGGGAGGCGATGGCGTAGTGCTGGGCGGTCTCGCTGCGCCCCAGTCCCTGGATCTGCGGAAAGATGAACCACATCCAGTGGCTGCGCTTGCGCCCGGCGCGGATCTCCGCCAGGGCGGTGGCATAGGTGTCGGCCTGGGCGTCGAGGAAACGTTGCAGATCGTGAGTGGCGGGCATGGGGGAAACTCCGGGCCTTTTGCCTATCGGCAGGTCAGCCCGGAGGAAGTGCCGGCCAAGGGACGAGCGGTCTAGCTGCGGATCGTCTGGTAGCGAGCCTCAGCGCCGTCGCCGGCCTCGTCCAGATCGATCCGCGAGGTCTCCGGCAGGCTCAGGCCACCGACCAGGCCGAGTAGGGCGACCAGGATCAGGTAGAGCGCCGGTGAGAGATTGCTGCCGGTGGCGCCGATCAGCCAGGTCGCCATCAGTGGCGCGGTGCCGCCGAAGATGGTGTAGGCCAGGTTGTAGGTGATGGCGCCCGCGGTGTAGCGGGTGCGGGTCGGAAAGATCTCGCTGAGCAGCGGCGCGGTCACCACGTTGCACAGCACCGCGCCGGCGCCCAGCAATAGGGAGCCCAGCAGGGCACTGCCGAATTGGCCGCTGCTGGCCAGCAGCAAGGCCGGATAGACGCCTACCGCCAATACTAGGCTGGCCAGCACCGTGGTCATGCGCCGCCCGATGCGATCGGTGACGCGCCCCAGCACCGGACAGGCGGCCGCGGCGGCGAACAGGGTGATCAGGCTGATGGCCAGGGCCGCGGCCCGGTCGAAGCCGCCGGCCAGTTGCAGGTAGGTGGAGAAGTAGGTGGTGAACATATAGAAGGACAGCGCCGTCAGCGAGATGAAGGCGCCCAGGCGCAGGATCGAGCGACCCTGCAGCCGGAGCGTCTCGCCCAGCGGCGAATGGCTGACCTCATGGTCGGCTTCCAGCGCCTGGAAGGCCGGCGTCTCGTCCAGCTTCAGGCGCAGGTAGAGGCCGATCAGACCCAGCGGCGCGGCGGCCAGGAAAGGGATGCGCCAGCCCCAGTCGGCCATGACCGCGGCGCCCAGCAGCCGCTCCAGGCCCCAGGCGGTCAGGGCGGCGCTGGCGAAGGCGAGAAAGGTCGAGACCGGCACGAAGCTGCCATAGCGTCCGCGACGATCGCGCGGCGAATGCTCCATCACGTAGGCGCAGGCGCCGGCGTATTCGCCCCCGGCGGAAAAGCCCTGGGCGCAACGGATCAGCGTCAGCAGGATCGGTGCCCAGATGCCGATGGTGGCGTAGCTGGGCAGGATGCCGATCAGGGCGGTGGCGCCGGCCATGATCAGGATGGTCAGCGCCAGGGTACGCTTGCGGCCGATGCGGTCGCCCAGCAGGCCGAAGACGATGCCGCCCAATGGGCGAAAGGCGAAGGCCACGGCAAAGACGGCAAAGGTCTTGAGCAGGCCGGCAGTGGCATCCCCACTGGGAAAGAAGTGCGCCGCGAGCAGAGTGGCGAGAAAGCCGTAGAGGGCGAAATCGAACCATTCGACGAAGTTGCCGATGGACGCGGCGGAGATGACCTTGCGCAGGGTGGCGGGTGAAACGGGGGTCGCTGTCTGGCTCATGGCGGGCCTCAGGAAAGGGAGGAGACGGAGGCAGAAATGAAGCGCCTGGTTTTATTGTCATGAAGTCGGGGCGTACCGCAGGATCGACCCTAGTCCTTTTCCCGTGATCGAGCAGTCCCGCCAGCGACTTGTCCACCGTTGGAACCGACTTCAGGAGCCCAACCATGCCCATGACCACCACCTATGCGGAGCGGGAACCCGCCCGCGCCGACGTCGATGCCCTGCCCGGGGTGACCCTGCTGGAATTCGGCGCACCCTGGTGCGGCCACTGTCGCGCCGCCCAGCCGCTGCTTGCCACGGCCCTGGCAGAGCATCCCACCGTGCGCCATCTCAAGATCGAGGATGGCTCCGGGCGCCGCCTGGGGCGCTCTTTCCGCGTCAAGCTCTGGCCGACCTTGATCGTCGTCAAGGAAGGCCAGGAGCTGGCGCGGCTGGTACGTCCGACCGGGGCGGCAGAACTGCGCGAAGCCCTGGCCCTGGCGGACTGACCGGTCGTTCCGCTCGTCCTCGCCGCGCTTGACAAGGCCGGGGCTGGAACATTAGTTTCAAACGACTGTTTAAACGCCCTGGCGGCGGGTCCGTAGCGACGCTGCCGCCACCCTCGACAACAAGCATTCGCAAAGAGGTAACAGTCATGCCCGATTACAAAGCCCCCCTGCGGGACATCCGCTTCGTTCGCGACGAACTCCTGGGCTATGACGCGCACTACCAGAGCCTGCCCGGTTGCGGCGATGCCACCCCCGACATGGTTTCCGCCATCCTCGAAGAGGGCGCCAAGTTCTGCGAACAGGTCCTAGCGCCGCTCAATCGCATCGGCGACCAGCAGGGCTGCACCTGGAGCGAAGAGGGCGTGAAGACCCCCGATGGCTTCAAGGAAGCCTATGCCCAGTTCGTCGAGGGCGGCTGGCCGAGCCTGGCGCACAACCCGGCCCACGGTGGCCAGGGCCTGCCCGAGTCCCTCGGCATCTCCCTGTCGGAAATGGTCGGCCAGGCCAACTGGTCCTGGGGCATGTACCCCGGCCTGTCCCACGGTGCCATGAACACCCTGGAGCAGCACGGCACCGACGAGCAGAAGCATACCTACCTGGAAAAGCTGGTGACCGGCGAATGGACCGGCACCATGTGCCTGACCGAACCCCACTGCGGTTCCGACCTGGGCATGCTGCGCACCAAGGCCGAGCCGCGTGCGGACGGCAGCTACGCCATCACTGGCACCAAGATCTTCATCTCCGCCGGTGAGCACGACATGGCCGAGAACATCGTCCACATCGTGCTGGCCCGCCTGCCCGATGCCCCTGCCGGCACCAAGGGCATCTCGCTGTTCATCGTGCCCAAGCGCCTGCCCGACGCCAGCGGCGCGGCCGGTGAGCGCAACGCCGTGCACTGCGGTTCCCTCGAACACAAGATGGGTATCCACGGCAACGCCACCTGCGTGATGAACTTCGACGGCGCCACCGGTTTCCTGATCGGCCCGCCGAACCGTGGCCTGAACTGCATGTTCACCTTCATGAACTTCGCTCGCGTCGGTACCGCTCTGCAGGGTCTGGCCCATGCCGAGGTAGCCTTCCAGGGCGGTCTGAAGTATGCCCGCGAGCGTTTGCAGATGAGATCCCTGACCGGTCCCAAGGCCCCCGAGAAGCCCGCCGATCCGATCATCGTGCACCCCGACGTGCGCCGCATGCTGCTGACCATCAAGGCCTTCGCCGAAGGCAGCCGGGCGATGATCTACTACACCGCCAAGCTGGTGGACATCCTCAAGTACAGCCAGGACGAGGAGCAGAAGCAGCAGGCCGAGACCCAGATGGCCTTCCTCACCCCCATCGCCAAGGCCTTCATGACCGAGGTCGGCTTCGAGGCGGCGAGCCACGGCGTGCAGATCTATGGCGGCCACGGCTACATCGCCGAGTGGGGTATGGAGCAGAACCTGCGCGATGCGCGCATCGCCATGCTCTACGAGGGCACCACCGGCATCCAGGCCATCGACCTGCTGGGTCGCAAGGTACTGATGACCCAGGGTGAGTCGCTCAAGGCCTTCACCAAGGTGGTGCACAAGTTCTGCCAGGCCCAGGCCGAGAATGCCGACCTCAAGGCCTTCGTCGAGCCGCTGGCCAAGCTGAACAAGGAGTGGGGCGAGATCACCCTCAAGGTCGGCATGGCCGCCATGAAGGATCGCGAGGAGGTGGGTGCCGCCGCCGTCGACTACCTGATGTACTCCGGCTATGTCTGCCTGGCCTACTTCTGGGCCGACATGGCCCGGGTCGCCGCCGAGAAGCTGGCCGCCGGTACCGACGAGGCCGCCTTCTACCAGGCCAAGCTGGCCACCGCGCGCTTCTACTATGAGCGCCTGCTGCCCCGTACCCGCGCCCATGCCGAGGCGTTGCTGGCCGGCGCCGGCAGCCTGATGGCCCTGGCCGAGGAAGACTTCGCGCTCGGTTACTAAGGGCACGAAGCTCCTCTGAAAACCCCGCTCCGGCGGGGTTTTCGCTTTTTCACGCATGCGAAAAAGCCAGCCGGCGCGGACTTCCGATCGGCTGACCGTCAGGTCAGATCATGAACCTATGTCTCCCTTCCGGTTCGGTCTTACACTCGAGTCATACCGACAAGAACACCTTCCGAGGAGACTCGACATGGCTGACTACACCCCGCCGCTTCGCGATATCCGTTTCGTGCTGGATGCCGTCCTCAAGGTCAAGGACCGCTGGAGTCAGTGGCCTGCCCTGGCCGAGGTGGTGGACGGCGAGACCGCCGATGCCATCCTCGAAGAAGCCGGCAAGCTGTGCGCCCAGGAACTGGCGCCGCTCAATCGTAATTCCGATGAAGAAGGCTGCCACTGGAAAGACGGCGAAGTGACCACCCCCCAGGGTTTCCGCCAGGCCTACCAGGCCTTTGCCGAAGGTGGCTGGGTCGGGGTCGGTGGCGATCCCGAATACGGCGGCATGGGCATGCCCAAGGTGCTTACCGCCCAGGTCGAGGAGATGATGCACGCCAGCTGCCTGGCCTTCGGTCTTTATCCGATGCTCAGCGCTGGCGCCTGCCTGGCCCTGCACGCCCATGGCAGCGAGGCGCTCAAGCAGGCCTACCTGCCCAACCTCTACAGCGGCCAGTGGGCCGGCTCCATGTGCCTGACCGAGCCCCATGCCGGCACCGACCTGGGTCTGATCCGCACCCGCGCCGAGCCCCAGGCCGACGGCAGCTACCGGGTCACCGGCACCAAGATCTTCATCACCGCCGGCGAGCACGACCTCACCGAGAACATCATCCATCTGGTGCTGGCCAAGCTGCCCGATGCTCCGGCCGGCTCTCGGGGCATCTCGCTGTTCCTGGTGCCCAAGATCCTGGTGGACGAGGCGGGCGCCCTGGGCGCGCGCAACGCCGTGGCCTGCGGCTCGCTGGAACACAAGATGGGCATCAAGGGCGCCGCCACCTGCGTGATGAACTTCGACGGTGCTGTGGGCTATCTGGTGGGCGAGGTCAACAAGGGCCTGGCCGCCATGTTCACCATGATGAACTACGAGCGCCTGGGAGTTGGCATCCAGGGCCTGGGGTCGAGCGAGCGCTCCTACCAGAATGCCCTGGCCTATGCCCGCGAGCGCCTGCAGAGCCGCTCGCCTGCCGGTATCCAGCAGGCCGCCAAGAACGCCGATCCCATCATCGTCCATCCCGATGTCCGGCGCATGCTGCTGACCATGAAGGCCCTGAACGAAGGCGGCCGGCTGTTCTCCAGCTATGTCGCCCTGCAACTCGACACCGCCAAGTACAGCCCCGAGCCCGTCGAGCGCGAACGCGCCGAAGCCCTGGTGGCGCTGTTGACCCCGGTCGCCAAGGGCTTCCTCACCGATCTCGGCCTGGAGCTTTGCGTGGCGGGTCAGCAGGTGTTCGGCGGCCATGGCTACATCCGTGAATGGGGCCAGGAGCAGTTGGTGCGTGACGTGCGCATCACCCAGATCTACGAGGGCACCAACGGTATCCAGGCGCTCGACCTGGTCGGCCGCAAGCTGGCCGGCAGTCGTGGCGCCCTCTACCGGCCCTTCAGCGAAGAGGTCCATGGCTATCTCGCCAGCCTGCCGGCGGACAGCGAATTCGCCGCGCCCCTGCGCCAGGCGCTGGATCAACTGGACGGCGCGACCGAGTGGCTGCTGCAGGCGGGTACCACCGACCCTCATGAGCTCGGCGCCGCCTCGGTGGATTACCTGCATCTGTTCGGCTATGTCGCCTATGCCTATCTCTGGGCACGGGCCGCGGCTGCCGCGGCGGATCAGGAAGCCAGCTTCGCCGAAGCCAAGCTGGCTACCGCACGCTTCTATTTCGCCCGTCTGCTGCCGCGCACCCTGAGCCTGGCCGCCGCCGTGCGCAGTGGCGCCCAGCCGCTCTACGCCCTGGCTGAGGAGGGCTTCTAAGCTGTTGACCGGCAAGGTGAAAAGCCATGCCGTGTAAGCTTTGGCTTACATGACGTCGCCGCGATAAGCCATCGCCTAGTCCATGGGAGCTGCGTAATCTACACCCATCGGATCGCGGTACAGGATGTACCCAGCGCTCCAGATGATTTCAAGGAAATGTGGCCAGGATGGCCCCCCGGCAAGGATGTCGGGCAGAGACTTACAGGGATAGATGGCCAAGGATTGGCGGCCCGACAAGGATGTCGGGTTAAGTCTGCGAAACCCCGCTTCGGCGGGGTTTTTTATTGCCTGCCGGAACCTGATTCGGGCGTACCAGTCTTAGAGGCATCTTCTTGCCCACCCACTACTGGAGCCTGAAATGGACCTCATCCGCCTTATCTTTGCCATCATCCTCCCTCCCGTGGGCGTCTTCCTGCAGGTTGGCCTCGGCGGAGCCTTCTGGCTGAACATCCTGTTGACGCTGCTGGGTTACATTCCGGGTATCATCCATGCCGTCTGGGTGATTGCCCGTCGCTGACCAGAGGCGCGGACGCGCGTTGCGTGTCTCGATCGATCAGTTGAGCTGCGAGCCCGCTGCAACGGAGGCGACGACGCCAGCGCCGCTGGTGTCCATGTCCGGCCAGCGCGTGTTCTGCAGGCTTTTCGAGAGAACCCTGCCAAGGCGTGGCAGGGTTCCGATCGGTCTTCGGTCGTGCCTCGGCGGATGACGGCAACCCCGCAGATAGAGGCCTAGTCGCCGCCGACCGTTTCGTCCTGTACAAGGCTTTCAGACCTCATGAATCGCGAGTCGCCCCTCGATCAGAAGCTCTTCAGCCAGATCCTCAAGCGCAATCTTTCCCTGCCCCTGAGTATCGGTGTCTTCAGCGCGATCTTCTTCATCGCCATCATCTATTACCTACTGAAGGTCACGCAGTGGGTCGAGCACACCGACCGCGTCATCAGCGAGGCCAACGCCAACTTCCGCTTGGTGGTCGATCTGGAAACCGGGATGCGCGGCTATCTGCTGAGCGGCAATACCAGCTTTCTGCAGCCTTATGAGCGCGCCCTGCCCAATGTCGAGCCGCAACTCGATGAGCTGAAGAATCTGGTCAGCGACAGTGCCGTGCAGATTCGCCGACTGGAGCGGATCGAGGCGGTGCACCGCGAGTGGCGCCAATACGCCAGCCAGGTGATCGAGGCGCGCCGCATTGGGGGGGATTTCCAGACACCGCTGAGCGATGGTCAGGGCAAGAATCGCATCGACAGCATCCGTCGCGACTACACCGACTTCATCGCCTACGAAGAGCAGATGCGCGCCGAGCGCACCCAGACGGCCAGCCGCATGACGGTGATCTTCGTCGCCGCCTTCCTCATCGTCAGCCTGCTGTTGTCGGGCATCATGGCCTTCTTTGGTCGCCGGGAACTCATGCGGCTCTCCGCGACCTATACCCGGCTGCTCGATCAGCAGGCCGAGCACACCGACAACCTGGAGCGGCAGAGCTGGTTCCGCTCCGGCCAGAATCAGCTGTCGGAAGCGGTCATCGGCCAGGCGTCGCTGGCGCCGCTGGGCCAGAGCATCCTGCAATTTCTGGCGCGCTATCTGGGCGCCGCGGCCGGCGCGCTCTATGTGCGTCTCGACGATGGCAGCCTGGAGCGCGTCGCCGACTATGCCCTGGACGACGAGGGGCGCCGCCGTCGCCAGCGCCTGACACCGGGCGAGGGCCTGGCCGGTCAGGCCGTCCTGGACGGTCGCCCCATGGCGCTCGACCAGCTGCCCGTCGACTACCTCAAGGTCAACTCGGCGCTGGGTGAACGCCAGGCCAGCGCGGCGCTCATCGTACCCATCGAGAACGATGGCCGGGTAAATGGCGTGGTGGAACTGGGTTTCCTGCGTGCTCTGCGTCCGCAGGACGAAGAACTACTGACCCTGATCGCCGATTCCATTGGTTCCTCGGTGGAAGCCGCGCGCTATCGCCAGCGCCTGCAGCAGGTACTGGCGGAAACCCAGCAGCTCAACGAAGAGCTGCAGGTGCAGCAGGAAGAGTTGCGCACCGCCAACGAAGAGCTGGAAGAGCAGTCCCAGGCGCTCAAGGAATCCCAGGTCCATCTGGAACAGCAGCAGGCCGAACTGGAGCAGACCAACGAGCAGCTGTCCGAGCAGGCCCAGGAACTGCTGCAACAGCGCGATGTGCTGGATGACCGCAACAATCGCCTGAACGAGGCCCAGCAATTGCTGGAGGACCGTGCGCGTGAGCTGGAGCGGGCCAGTCAGTACAAGTCCGAATTCCTGGCGAACATGTCCCACGAGCTGCGCACGCCGCTGAACAGCTCGCTGATCCTGTCCAAGTTGCTGGCGGACAACCCGGCCGGCAACCTGAGCGGCGAGCAGGTGCGCTACGCCGAGTCCATCTATTCGGCGGGCATCGATCTGCTCACCCTGATCAACGACATTCTCGACATCTCCAAGGTCGAGGCCGGCATGCTGGAGATCCGCCCGGAGCAGATGTCCGTGCGCCGCCTGGTGGAAGCCCTGAAGACCGCCTTCGAGCCGGTGGCCCAGAACAAGGGCGTTGGCTTTGAGGTGGAGCTGGACGCGCAGATGCCAACGTCCTTCTTCAGCGATCGGCAACGGGTCGAGCAGATCCTCAAGAACCTCCTGTCCAACGCCTTCAAGTTCACCGAACACGGCCAGGTTACCCTGCGCCTGTCCCTGGAGGATGGCCAGCCCAGCTTCGCCGTCAGGGATACCGGCATCGGTATCGCCGCCGAGCAGCAGGAGCTGATCTTCGAAGCCTTCCGCCAGGCGGACGGCGCCATCACCCGTCGCTATGGCGGTACCGGGCTCGGGCTGTCGATCTCCCGCGACCTGGCGCTGTTGCTGGGCGGTACGCTGAGCGTCACCAGCCAGCCGGGCGAGGGCAGTACCTTCACCCTGCGTCTGCCGCTGGAATACCAGGAAGCCGCTGCGCCCACTCTGCCAGTGACGCCGATGAGTGCGCCTGCCGTGGCTACCACTCCGGTGTCCGTGCCCACGCCCCTGGCGACCCTGGCCGCTACACCGCGTCCGCCCGCGCCGGCGCCGGTCACCGAGGCGGCGGCACCCGTGGGTGCCGCCTTCGCCGACGACCGAGACAACTGGCCCTATCCGGATCGCCGGGTGCTGGTGATCGAGGACGAAGTGCCCTTCGCCCAGATCCTCTTCGATCTCGCCCATGAGCTGAAGTACAGCTGCCTGGTCGCCCATCGTGCCGAGGAAGGCTTCGCCATCGCCCTGGAATACCGCCCCGACGCCATCCTGCT
Source organism: Pseudomonas sp. PLB05 (assembly GCF_021106615.1). Taxonomy (NCBI): domain Bacteria; kingdom Pseudomonadati; phylum Pseudomonadota; class Gammaproteobacteria; order Pseudomonadales; family Pseudomonadaceae; genus Pseudomonas; species Pseudomonas sp. PLB05. The sequence continues at coordinate 82,726 of NZ_JAJOHO010000005.1, read as the reverse complement.
GGACATGGGGCTGCCGGATCATTCCGGCCTCACGGTGCTGGAGCGGCTCAAGGAAAATCCGCTAACCCGCCATATCCCGGTGCACGTGGTCTCGGCCTCGGATCGCATCGAGACCGCCATGCACATGGGCGCGGTCGGCTACGCCATCAAGCCCACCACCCGCGACGAATTGCGCGAGGCCTTCACCCGCCTGGAAGCCAAGTTCGCCGCCGGCATCAAGCGGGTGCTGCTGGTGGAGGACGATGCCCTCCAGCGCGACAGCATCGCCAAGCTGATCGGCGACGTGGACGTGGAGATCACCGCGGTGGAGATGGGCAGCCAGGCCCTAGAGCTGCTGCGCGACGAGGTCTACGACTGTATGGTCATCGACCTCAAGCTGCCCGACATGGAGGGCGGCGAATTGCTCGAACGCATGGCCAGCGAAGACATCTGCTCCTTCCCGCCGGTCATCGTCTACACCGGTCGCAGCCTGACCCGCGATGAAGAAGCGGCGCTGCTCAAGTATTCGCGCTCCATCATCATCAAGGGCGCGCGCTCGCCGGAGCGTCTGCTGGACGAGGTGACCCTGTTCCTGCACAAGATCGAGGCCGACATGCCGCTCGATCGCCAGCGCATGCTGGAAAGCGCCCGCAGCCGCGAAAAGGCCTTCGACGGCCGCACCCTGCTGCTGGTGGACGACGACGTGCGCAACATCTTCGCGCTCACCAGTGCCCTGGAGCAGAAGGGCGCCAAGGTGGAGATCGCCCGCAACGGCCTGGAAGCGCTGGAGAAGCTCGACAACAGCGACACCATCGACCTGGTGCTTATGGACATCATGATGCCGATGATGGACGGCTACGAAGCCATGCGCGAGATCCGCAAGCGGCCGCACATGAAGAAGCTGCCGATCATCGCCATCACCGCCAAGGCCATGAAGGACGATCAGGAACGCTGCCTCGCCGCCGGCGCCAGCGACTACCTGGCCAAGCCCATCGACCTGGACCGGCTGTTCTCGCTGATCCGCGTCTGGATGCCGTCCTTGGAGCGGCTGTAGGTCATGAACGAACGGCTGCAGGACATCGAGCTGAGGTTGTTGCTGGAAGGCATCTTCCTGAGATACAGCCACGACTTCCGCAATTACTCGAAGGCCTCGCTTAAGCGCCGGGTGCTGCAGGCGCTGACACGCTTCGACTGCCCGAGCATCTCGGCGCTGCAGGAGCGGGTGCTGCGCGATCCGGCGCTGTTCGCCGAGCTGCTGCAATTCATCACTATCCCGGTGAGCGAGATGTTTCGCGATCCGGGTTACTTCCTCGCCCTGCGTCAGCAGGTGGTGCCGGTGCTGCGCACCTATCCTTCGCTCAAGGTATGGATCGCCGGCTGCAGCACCGGCGAGGAAGTCTTCTCCATGGCCATCCTGTTCCAGGAAGAGGGGCTGCTCGACCGCACGCTCTTCTATGCCACCGACATCAATCCGCGCTCCATGGAAAAGGCTCGCCAGGGCATCTTTCCGCTGGAGCGGATGCGCGCCTACACCGCCAGCTACCAGAAGGCCGGCGGTACCCGCGCCTTTTCCGACTATTACACCGCGGCCTACGACGGCGCCCTGTTCGACAAGTCGCTGATCGCCAACGTGACCTTCGCCGACCACAGCCTGGCCACCGACAGCGTCTTTTCCGAGACCCAGCTGGTGTCCTGCCGCAACGTGCTCATCTACTTCAACAAGAATCTGCAGAATCGGGCGCTCGGCCTGTTCCACGAGTCCCTGAGTCACCGCGGCTTTCTCGGCCTGGGCAGCAAGGAGTCGCTGGACTTCTCCGCCTATGCCAGTCACTTCGAGCCGGTGGTGAAGCAGGAACGGCTGTTCCGCAGGCTCTAGCATGTTCCCGCCCCGCAAACCCTTGCGCCTCATCGTCATCGGAGCCTCGGCCGGCGGGCTGCAGGTGCTGCTGCGCCTGCTCTCGCCTCTGCCGGCCAGTTTTCGCCTACCGCTGGCGGTGGTGCTGCACCTGCCGGACGACCGCAATTCGCGCCTGGCCGAGTTGTTCCAGGCGCGGCTGGCCCTGCGGGTACGCGAAGCCGAGGACAAGGACGCTATACTGCCCGGCACCCTGTATTTCGCGCCGCCGGGTTATCACCTGCTGGTGGAGGACGACTTCACCCTGTCGCTGTCACGCGACGAGCCGGTGCAGTTTTCCCGGCCGTCCATCGATGTCTTGTTCGAAAGCGCGGCCGATGCCCTGGGCGAGCAGGTCTGCGGCGTCCTGCTCACCGGTGCCAACCACGACGGCGCCAGCGGCCTGCATGCCCTGGCTCAGAACGGCGCGGTGACCGTCGTCCAGTCGCCGCAATCGGCCGAGGTGCCGACCATGCCCGAGGCGGCGTTGAAGAGATTCCACCCGGATTTCGTGCTGGATGTGCCGGGCATCCATCTATTGCTCACCGAGCTGGAACGCGACCATGGCTGATGTACCCGTCGAACAGGCGAAGATCCTGCTCGTAGACGACCTGCCGGAGAATCTCCTGGCACTGGAAGCCCTGCTGCGCAGCGAGGCGCTGGAGATCTTCCAGGCCACCTCCGCCGAAGCCGCGTTGGAGCTCCTGCTGATGCACGAATTCGCCCTGGCGATCCTCGATGTGCAGATGCCGGGCATGAACGGCTTCGAACTGGCGGAGATGATGCGCGGCCTGGAAAAGACCCGGCACATTCCCATCGTCTTCGTCAGCGCCGCCGGTCGCGATCTCAACTATGCCTTCAAGGGCTACGAGAGCGGTGCGGTGGACTTCCTGCACAAGCCCCTCGACGTCCATGCGGTCAAGAGCAAGACCCGGGTCTTCGTCGACCTCTACTGGCACCGCAAGCGCCTGGCCGAGCAACTGGTGGCCCTGGAACAGAGTCGTCAGGAGCAGGAGATCCTGCTGGCCGAGTTACGCCAGACCCAGGTGGAGCTGCAGCAGGCGGTGCGCACCCGGGACGACTTCATGTCCATGGTTTCCCATGAACTCAAGACCCCGCTCAATACCCTGATGCTCGAAGCCCAGCTGCGCCGCATGTACCTGGACAAGGGCAAACTGGAAGCCTTCACCCCCGACAAGCTGGCCGGCATGGCCGAGCGCGACGAGCGGCAGATCCAGCGCCTGGTGCACCTGATCGACGACATGCTCGACATCTCGCGCATCCGCACCGGCAAGCTGTCCATCCGTCCCACGCAATGCGATCTCGCCGCCCTGGTCAACACCGTGGTGGACAGCTTCGCCTCGCAATTCGCCGCCGCCGGCTGTCCGGTGGAGCTGCACGCCGAAAGCCCGGCGCCCGGCTTCTGGGACGAATTCCGCATCGAGCAGGTGATCACCAACCTGCTGACCAACGCCATGAGATACGGTGCCGGCCGCCCGGTGGAAATCTCCCTGCGCTGCGACGGGACCGAGGTGGAACTCAGCGTCAAGGACCATGGCATCGGCATCCCGGTGGAGCACCAGGCGCTGATCTTCCGCCAGTTCGAGCGCGCCAGTGGTACCGAGAACATCGCCGGCCTGGGCCTCGGGCTCTATATCGCCGACCAGATCGTCAAGGCGCACCGCGGCAGTCTGCACGTGGAAAGCATCGCCGGACAGGGCGCGACGTTCAGGCTAAGGCTGCCCTGCCTGTCCGCTTAGGTAGCATTGACAGGACTCCAGGCGCTCGCGAGAATCGTGAAAAGAGGTGGGATGTCGTACCTCTTGCCAGATAACTCCATAAGAAGGCGCCTAGTCATGTCCGAAGTTTCCTCGTCTCGTTTCCATCGACTCCTGCTCACCGGCGCCGCCGGCGGCCTGGGCAAGGAGCTGCGCCAGCGGCTCAAGCCCCATGCCGAGATCCTGCGCCTGTCCGATATCGCGCCGATGGATGCGGCTCAAGGGCCAGCGGAAGAGGTAGTCATCTGCGACCTGGCGGACAAGGCCGGCGTCCATGCCCTGGTGGAAGGCGTCGATGCCATCCTGCACTTTGGCGGCATCTCCACCGAGCACGCCTTCGAGCCCATCCTCGAAGCCAACATCCGCGGCACCTTCAACCTCTATGAGGCCGCACGGCGCCACGGGGTGAAGCGCATCGTCTTCGCCAGCTCCAACCATGTCATCGGCTTCTACCGCCAGGACCAGCGCATCGACGCCAGCGTGCCCCAACGTCCAGACAGCTACTACGGCCTGTCCAAGGCCTTTGGCGAAGACCTGGCGACGTTCTATTTCGACCGCTATGGCATCGAGACGGTGAGCATCCGCATCGGCTCCTCCTTCCCCGAGGCGCAGAACCGCCGCATGCTCGCCACCTGGCTGAGCTACGAGGACCTGACCGACCTCATCCTGCGCAGCCTGAATACCCCCGACGTCGGCCACACCATCGTCTATGGCGCCTCCAACAACCGCGACAGCTGGTGGGACAACCGCCTGGCCGCGCACCTGGGCTTCCAACCCAAGGACAACTCCGAGCAGTTCCGCGCCAAGGTCGAGGCCCAGCCCATGCCGGCGGCGGACGATCCGTCCCTGGTCTACCAGGGCGGTGCCTTCGTCGCCACCGGCCCCTTCGACGACTGAGGGTGCCCGTCATGACCGCTGAACTACTGGTCGATGCCCGCAACGCCACCGGCGAGTGCCCGGTGTGGCACGTCGCCGAACAGGCGCTCTACTGGGTCGATATCCCTGCCAAACGCTTGCACCGCTGGACCCCGGCGGGTGCCCTGGACAGCTGGAGCGCACCGGAGATGCTCGCCTGCATCGCCGCCCGCGAGGGTGGCGGTTGGCTCGCCGGTCTGGAAAGCGGCCTCTTCGCGCTGCAGGCCGAAGCCTCCGGCCAGCTCAGCGGGGAGCGCCTGGTCACCCTCGACCATGCGCAGCCGGCCATGAGATGCAACGACGGTCGCTGCGATCGCCAGGGCCGTTTCCTGGTGGGCACCATGGTGCAGGACATGGCCCAGGGCGCGACTGCTGGGCGCCTCTACAGCCATACCGCAGGAGAGGGTGCCCGATTGCTGCTGGACGATCTCATCGTCCCCAACGGCCTGGCCCTGAGTCCCGATGGCCGCACCCTCTACCTGTCCGACTCCCATCCCAGCCGTCAGCTGATCTGGGCCTTCGATTACGATCCCGAGACGGGCATCCCCAGCAATCGGCGACTGTTCGTCGACATGAACGCCCATCCCGGCCGGCCCGACGGCGCCGCGGTGGATGTGGACGGCTGCTACTGGATCTGCGGCAACGATGCCGGCCTGATCCATCGCTTCACCCCGGACGGCCGCCTGGACCGCTCCCTGGCCGTGCCGGTCAAGAAGCCGGCCATGTGCGCCTTTGGCGGGCGCAACCTGGACACCCTGTTCGTCACCTCCATCCGCCCGGGCGGGGATCTCGCCGACCAGCCCCTGGCCGGCGGGCTGTTCGCCCTGGATCCCGGGGTGCAGGGTTTGCCCGAGCCCACCTTCGCGGGCTGAGCGGCAGGCGAACTCAGCTGCAGCAGGACTCCTGGAGGGAGGAGTCCTGGCTCGCCCGCTGACCGGCGCCTGATAGTCCAGGACACCAGTTGTCATGCTTTTGTCATGAGTGGCGGCAGGGGTTGAGTCCGGGCGGCTTATAATCAAGGCCTACCCGCCGCAAATCGCCGCCATGACCCCTTCACCCGCGCTCCGCCCCACCGCCCGTTACTACGGCCTGGAATGGCTGAGATTCCTCATGGCGCTGTACATGGTCGTCTACCACCTGGGCGGGCTCTACAGCGATCTGCCGGATGCCTTCCGCCGCCTGGCCGGCATGGGCTTCTTCGCCACCAGCACCTTCTTCCTGCTCTCCGGCTTTCTGCTGGCCCATGTCAGCCTGGATCGCCAGGGCGCGCTCAAGGGCAGCTCCCGTGGCTTCGTCCTGCGCCGGCTGTGCAACCTCTATCCCATCCACCTGCTGACCCTGCTGGTCGCGCTGGGACTGTCCTACTGGCTGTCCCAGGATTCCTGGCTGGAACACGGGGTGCCGGTCTACTACAACCAGCATCCCTATCTGCAGCTGGAGGAGGGCGGCGCGCTGGACGAGATGCTGCCGCTGTCCTGGCTGGCCGCCACTACCCACGTGCTCCTGCAGCTGCTCCTGCTGCAATCCTGGGAGCCGCGCTTTCTCTGGCTCAACGGCGCCGCCTGGTCGATCTCGGCGCTGCTGTTCTTCTACCTGCTGTTCCCGCTGCTCGGCCCGTGCCTAATGCGCTTGCGTCGCTGGGCCCTGGCTGCCGTCGTGCTCTGGGGGCTCTATCTGCTCGGTCCGCTGGTCGCCACCTGGGCCCAGGCCTTCGATACCGTCACCGTGGGCGTCATCCACCGCAATCCGCTGATCCGCCTGCCGGAATTCCTGCTTGGCATCCTGCTCTATCGCGCCGTGCAGGAGCCCTGGGTGGCCGAGACGACCCAGCGCCTACGCCTGCCGCTGCTGCTGTTCGGCCTAACCGGCCTGTGGCTGGGCGCCCTGCTGCTGGAAGGCGATGGCCGCCGCTGGTTCTACCTGGTCCACAACGGCCTGCTCACGCCCTTCCAGGCAGCGGTGCTACTGGCTTGCGCCACCTTCGGCGAACCCGGTCGCGCCGGCGTGCGCCGCCTGGCCCAGCGTCTCGGCGAGGCTTCGCTGTGCATCTTCGCCGTCCACACCCCGCTGATCGGCGTGCTCGAACCCTGGACCCGCACCCTGCTGGGCTGGATGCACCTGGCCGGCGACAGCCTGGAAGACCTGGCCGAAGACGTCGGCGAGGCGCTGGCCCTGCCCATCCCCATACCCGGCTGGATGCTGCCGCTGCACCTGGTGCTCATCGTCCTGCTCGGCCTGGCCATGCAGCGCTGGGTAGCCGGCCCGCTGCGCCGCTGGCTGCAGGCGCGCTTGCCCAGCTCTTAAGAAGGCCTTAAGCCAGCCTGACTAGCCTCGCCGCAGGAATCCGCAGCGGAGCTGAGCCTTGTCCAGCGAATACGAAGTCCACGGCCCCCACGACCACGAGGTGGAGCACGCCGCCCACGGCGCCCATCGCCGCGACAGCCTTACCGGCCGCATCGCCGTCACCACCGCCATCCTCGCGACACTAGGCGCGCTCTGCGCCTATCAGGGCGGCAACGCCGAGAGCCTGGCGCTCTACTACAAGAACGAAGAAGCCATCGCCAAGACCGAAGCCGCCAACCAGTGGGGCTACTACCAGGCCAAGGGCGAAAAACAAAACCTCGCCGACTTGGGCGCCGCCCTCGCGACCAACCCCGACACTGCCCAGCGCTTCACCCAGGACAGCCAGCGCTACGCCCAGCAAAAGGCCGAGATCCGCACCAAGGCCGAAGCCCTGGAAGTGAAGGTTCAAGCCAACGAAGCCCTGAGCGAAACCCAGCTCCACCGCCACCACCGCTGGGCCCAGGCCACCATGCTGATGCAAGTCGCTATCTCCCTGGCCGCCATTACCCTGCTGACCCGGCGGCGTTGGTTGCAGGCGGCGGTCTATGGCGTGGCGGGGGCAGGGGTGGTAGTTGGAGTGTTGGCGTTGCTGCACGTCTAGCCATTTAGGCATTGCCAAATAGCGACTACCAGGCGCTCTCAAAAGGCACGACTTGCTACGACGACAGAATTGGCTTTACTAGAAGCATGGCTGCGTGTTAAAGACTCTGCATTGTTCGGCACTTAGGGAACCCCGAACAGCCCCAGAACTGCAGCCCTGCTTTCGGGCCAGACTTCACTGTACGAATCAGCAGCGCACTGCCACATTTCGGGCATTGTCGGTCGACTGTCGGATCGCTACGGCGCTTAAGGTTTTGCACATGCTCGCGGTGTGTAGCGAGGGTTGGCGCACGGCGGCCGTTTTGCAGGGCTTGCAGCATGGCGTCGACTTCAGCCTCTTTGAAGACCGCCTGCTGGAATGACTTGATGTAGCGGATAAAGCCGACACCCTGGATCACATTGGCCGGCATCTTGGTCTTGAAGGTGCTACCGCCCACGAAGGTGATGACCGAATGCAAATGCTCCGGGTTGATGCCCAAGGCGGCTTCCAGCGCCTTGAGGTGCTTGTAGTTCTGCCTCAGCGGATTCTGAAATTTGAAAGTGTGCCTGTAGAGCTTCTGCGTCCACTGCGCCTGGCGTTCGCTGCCAAAGATCCAGCCGCTCAGGTTCTTCGTTTCCACCACGAAGATGCCGTAGCGCGACAGGAAGACATGATCGATCTGAGTGGTGCCATCAAGCGTAGGTAGAGTGACATTGTGCAGACGACGATAGGTCTGTTTGTCGAGCTGCCAATGGGCAAAAAGGCGTACCAGTAGCTCACCCAGATAGCCTTTCACCCAGGGTGATTTGAGCAGGCCGATGACGAAGGCGAGTGGCAGCAGCCAGAACAGCGTCGGCGCAGGGGGCGCCAGAAGGGAGAAGTCCATTTCCCAGATCCCGCAGATAGCAGCACGAGCTGTAAGACTAGATCAGGCAGGAGCGAGCTGCGGTGCCGTTCGGAGGGGATTAGCGACCGGCTTTCGGATAAACCCAGATCCCAGGCATGAAAAAGCCGCGCAACGCGCGGCTCCTGAAAGCTGGTGGGCCCACACGGACTCGAACCGTGGACCAAAGGATTATGAGTCCTCTGCTCTAACCAACTGAGCTATAGGCCCTATAGCGCGGTGGAGTATACCGGGGTGGGGGAGGATCGCCAAACCCTTGTCGGGCATAAAAAAACCGGAGCCTGGGCTCCGGTTTCTGGTGCAGCGTGGCGCCTTACTCGTCGAGGAAGGAGCGCAGGTGTTCGCTGCGGGAAGGGTGGCGCAGCTTGCGCAGGGCCTTGGCTTCGATCTGGCGGATACGCTCGCGGGTGACGTCGAACTGCTTACCCACTTCTTCGAGGGTGTGGTCGGTGTTCATGTCGATGCCGAAGCGCATGCGCAGGACCTTGGCTTCACGAGCGGTGAGGCCGGAGAGCACGTCGCGGGTGGCTTCCTTGAGGCTTTCGCTGGTGGCCACTTCGATCGGGGACTGCATGGTGCTGTCCTCGATGAAATCGCCCAGGTGCGAATCCTCGTCGTCGCCGATGGGCGTCTCCATGGAGATCGGTTCCTTGGCGATCTTGAGCACCTTGCGGATCTTGTCCTCGGGCATCTCCATGCGCTCGCCCAGCTCTTCCGGGGTCGGCTCGCGACCCATCTCCTGCAGCATCTGGCGGGAGATCCGGTTCAGCTTGTTGATCGTCTCGATCATGTGCACCGGAATCCGAATGGTGCGCGCTTGGTCGGCGATGGAGCGGGTGATGGCCTGGCGAATCCACCAGGTGGCATAGGTGGAGAACTTGTAGCCACGGCGGTATTCGAACTTGTCCACCGCCTTCATCAGGCCGATGTTGCCTTCCTGGATCAGGTCGAGGAATTGCAGGCCGCGGTTGGTGTACTTCTTGGCGATGGAGATCACCAGGCGCAGGTTCGCCTCGACCATTTCCTTCTTGGCGCGGCGAGCCTTGGCCTCGCCGATGGACATGGCGCGGTTGATGTCCTTGATCTGCGAGACTTTCAGCTCGTAGTCACGCTCAAGTTCAGCCAGCTGGGCCTGCTTGGCCTGGATGTCGGCCTGGAAGCGCTCGAGACCCTCGGCGTACTTGGGCTTGCCCTTGAGCAGGCCGGCGGTCCATTCGGTGTTGGTCTCGTTGCCCGGGAAGTGGCGCAGGAAGTCGGCACGCGGCATGCGCGCATCGCGCACGGCCAGCTGCATGATGGCGCGCTCGAGGCCACGCACGCGCTCCAGGGACTCGCGCACGCGGGTCACCAGGGCTTCGTACTGCTTGGGCACCAGCTTGATCGGCGAGAACAGCAGGGCCAGGGCAACGAAATCTTCCACGGCGTGATCGTTATCGCGGCCGTGCTTCTTCAGTGTCTTCTTGGTCTTTTCCAGCTGCTCGGCGACCGCGCCGAAACGGAGGCGAGCCTCTTCCGGATCCGGACCACCGTCGCCTTCTTCCTCGTCGGCGTCGTCGCTTTCTTCCTCTTCGTCCTTCTCGTCGTCCACGGCCTTGGCATCGGTGGCCTTGTTCGGGACGGGCAGCTCATTGCTCTCGTTCGGCAGGGTGCCGTCGTCGGGATCGATGTAGCCGGCGAAGACGTCGGACAGGCGACCGCCTTCGGTGGTGACGCGGGTGTATTCGCTGAGGATGTAATCGACGGTGCCCGGGAACTGGGCGATGGCGCCCATGACTTCGCGGATGCCTTCCTCGATGCGCTTGGCGATCTCGATCTCGCCTTCGCGGGTCAGCAGTTCCACGGTACCCATTTCACGCATGTACATGCGCACCGGGTCGGTGGTACGGCCGACATCGCTCTCCACCGCGGCCAGGGCGGCGGCGGCTTCTTCGGCGGCGGCTTCGTCGGTATCCGTTTCGGCCAGCAGCAGGGCATCGGCGTCCGGCGCGGTCTCGAATACGTTGATCCCCATGTCATTGATCATGCGGATGATGTCTTCCACCTGTTCCGGATCTGAAATATCCTCCGGTAGGTGGTCATTGACCTCCGCGTAAGTCAGGTAACCCTGCTCACGACCGCGGGCGATCAATTCTTTCAGACGGGATTGCTGTTGCGCTTTTCCGGACATAGGTACCCTTCCACTGAAGGCTTAGGCGGGCAAAAATAGCTGAACATTATAGCCGGTTAGACGGTGGTCGTGCCAGTTAGGTCACGGACCCCGCCGGACGGCTGAGGAGTTCGCGTAGGCGGTCCTTGTCTTCGGAGCTCAGTTCGCTCTGTCGCGCCTTGCGTAGGAGTTGCTCCAGCGAGCGATCACGCTGGCTGGCGGCTAACCTCGTTATGGTGTCGAAAAACTGTTGTTCAAGGTTGTCGCCGGCAATCAGCCATTCTTTTTCCGCCAGGGCGCGCAAGAGACGTCCCTGCTCGGTGCCATGCCAGCGGGCGATGAGCGCCAGGGTGCTCTGTCCCGGCTTCTTCTGCAGCGCCTCGACCAGGGCCACCAGCAACTGGGCGTACTGATCGCTTTCCTCGGCCAGGTCGCGGGCGTCCTGCACCGCCTGTGCCAGGGTGGGGTGGTGCAGCAGGCTGCGTAGCGCGGCCAGCACCGGCGTTTCTACCTTGACTGGTGGCTGGCGCGGGATGCGTTCGCCGCCGCCCTTGCCGTTGAAATCCTTTTTCCAGCCCTTGCCGTCACGCCCGCCCTTGCCTTCACGGCGGGGCGTCCACTGCTGCTGCGCCGGGGCTTCCTCGGCATGGGCGTAGGCGTAGTCGCCATAGTCCATGGGTGGGGCATCCTGCGGCGGCGCGGCGGGCGCCAGCTGGCTCAGGGCGTCGTTGCCGAGGCCGGTGAGTTCGCTCAGGCGCTGGCGCATCAGCAGTCGCAGGTTATTGCCGGGAATCTTCTCGATCAGCGGCGCTGCCAGGGTGGCCAGGTGCGCCTTGCCCTCCAGTGTCGCCGGATCCGCCTCGATCATGAGCTGCTGGAAGAAGTACTCGGCCAGCGGCTGGGCCTGCTGGACGAAGCGCGCCTGGAAGGCGTCCGCGCCCTCGGCACGGACCAGGGTATCCGGGTCTTCGCCTTCGGGCAGGAACAGGAAGCGCACCCGGAAGCCATCCTTGAGCACCGGCAGTGCCGATTCCAGGGCGCGCCAGGCGGCACTGCGGCCGGCCTGGTCGCCGTCGAAGCAGAACAGGATGCTCGGCACGATGCGGAACAGCCGCTTGATGTGCTCTTCGCTGGTGGCGGTGCCCAGGGTGGCCACGGCATTGCGGATGCCTTGCTGGGCCAGGGCGATGACGTCCATGTAGCCTTCCACGACCAGGATCTCGTCCAGGTCGCGGTTGTGCTTGCGCGCCTCGAACAGCCCGTAGAGTTCCTGGCCCTTGTGGAACACCGGGGTCTCCGGCGAGTTGAGGTACTTGGGCTTGTCGTCGCCCAGCACCCGACCGCCAAAGGCGATGACCCGGCCACGGCTGTCGCGGATGGGGAAGATCACCCGGTCGCGAAAACGATCGTAGCGTTTGCCGCTCTCGGCGTTTTCCACCAGCAGACCGGCGTCGAGCATAGCCTTCTGCTGCAGGTCGTCGCCGCCCAGGTGCTTGCCCAGGTTGTCCCAGCCGGGCGGGGCGAAGCCCAGGCCGAAATCGCGGGCGATCTCGCCGGTGAGGCCGCGCTTCTTCAGGTAGTCCACCGCCGCCTGGCGCTTGGGGTGGTTGCGCAGCGCCAGGCGATAGTATTCGGCGGCGGCGGCCAGCAGCGGGTAGAGCGGGGAGTCGGTGGGTTGCCGCGGCTTGCGCCGACCGCCGCTCTCTTCGCGCGGCACGTCCACGCCGGCCTTCTTGGCCAGCTCCTCGACCGCCTCGGGAAATTCGAGGTTGTCGTGGTCCATGATGAAGCCCAGGGCGTTGCCGCCGGCGCCGCAGCCGAAGCAGTAGTAGAACTGCTTGTCGGGGCTGACGCTGAAGGAGGGGGTCTTCTCGTTGTGGAAGGGGCAGCAGGCCATCCAGTTCTTGCCGGCCTTCTTGAGCTTCACCCGCGCGCCCACCACCTCGACGATGTCGGTGCGATTGAGCAGGTCGTCGATGAAGCCTTGCGGGATGAGTCCGGCCATGGTCAGCGTCTGGATAGAAAGGCGAAGAGCGGAGGATGGAGCAGGCCAGATGGCCAGGAGGGCAGTCTAGTGCGGTGCCTCAGAAGTTATCTACACAATTTTGGCGGTGCTTTTTCGTCCTGGACGGCGTTGCTACTCCTCGCCATAGCCCTGCTATGACTCGTCGCAGCGCCTTGCCCAAGCCAAAAAATCACTCGCCAAATCTTGCGCGAACTTCTGAGGCACCGCACTACGCCAGAGGACGCCAGGGTGAAACGGGAAGGCCAGAAACAGACAACCCGACCAGGGGTCGGGTTGTTTGATGACGCCAAAGAAGCGCTGTAACTCAGTACAGGCGCTCGCGACGGCGCTGCTCGCGCTGTACTTTCTTGGCGTGGCGCTTGACCGCGGCGGCAGCTTTACGCTTGCGCTCGGCGGTGGGCTTTTCGTAGAACTCGCGGCTACGAACTTCGGCCAGTACACCGGCCTTCTCGCAGGAACGCTTGAAACGACGCAGCGCTACGTCGAAGGGTTCGTTTTCTTTGACTTTGACGTTGGGCATCCAGGTCGTACCTTCAAATTTACCGAGGTTTAATCCAACGCTAGCGGCAAAAGGGCACGGGAAGCGTCGGTTTTTAAGGGTTGCGGATAGTAACGCTTCAACTGCCCCGCTGCCAAGCCCCGGCGGACGAAAAGCGCTGGCCGGTGCTGGAAGCGGCGCTTATCATGCGCAGCCTGACATCTTATACCCTCGAAGGCTTATCTCCATGCGTGTTCTGGGACTGGAAACGTCCTGCGATGAAACCGGCGTCGCCCTCTACGACAGTGAACGCGGCCTGCTGGCCGATGCGCTGTTCAGCCAGATCGATCTGCATCGCGTCTATGGTGGCGTGGTGCCGGAGCTGGCCTCGCGCGATCACGTCAAGCGCATGCTGCCGCTGATCCGCGAAGTGCTGGAGGAGGCGGGCAGCCGTCCTGAAGACGTGGACGCCATCGCCTATACCGCCGGCCCCGGCCTGGTCGGTGCCCTGCTGGTGGGCGCCGCCTGTGCCCAGGCGCTGGCGTTGGCCTGGGGCGTACCCGCCCTGGGTGTCCATCATATGGAAGGGCATCTGCTGGCGCCCATGCTCGAAGAGCAGCCGCCGCAGTTTCCCTTCGTCGCCCTGCTGGTCTCCGGTGGCCACACCCAGCTGGTACAGGTCGATGGCATCGGCCGCTATACGGTGCTGGGCGAATCCCTGGACGATGCCGCCGGCGAGGCCTTCGACAAGACCGCCAAGCTGCTGGGCCTGAGCTATCCGGGGGGACCGGAGATCGCCCGCCTGGCCGAGCGTGGGGTGACGGGGCGCTTCGTCTTTCCGCGGCCCATGACCGATCGGCCCGGTCTGGAATTCAGCTTCAGCGGTCTCAAGACGTTCACCCTCACCACCTGGCAGCGCTGCAAGGCCGCCGGTGACGATAGCGAGCAGACCCGTTGCGACATCGCCCTGGCCTTCCAGACGGCGGTGGTCGAGACCCTGGCGATCAAGTGCAAGCGCGCGCTGAAGCAGACCGGACTCAAGTCGCTGGTGATCGCCGGTGGCGTCAGTGCCAACCGCGCCTTGCGCGAGAACCTGGAGCAGATGCTCGGCGAGCTGGGTGGCCATGTCTTCTATGCCCGGCCGCGCTTCTGCACCGACAATGGCGCCATGATCGCCTATGCCGGTTGCCAGCGGCTGCTGGCCGGCCAGCAGGAAGGCCCGGCCATTGCCGTCAAGGCGCGCTGGCCCATGGAGCAGTTGGCGGCGCTCTGAGACGGGCGGAGGGCGTCGCCGGGTAATCCCCGTGCGGCGCCAGGATCAAAAATGACGCTCGGTCCCCTGGCGCAGCGCGCGCAGATTGTGTCTGTGGCGAATCAGGATGAGCAGGGCGAGCAGCAGCATCGGTGCCAGCAGGTCCGGGCGCTGCCAGGCGAACAGCGGCAGGATGCCGAGCACCGCGACCAGGGACGCCAGGGAGGCGATCCTCAGGCGGGCGAACACCGCGGCCCAGAGCACTAGGCCCAGCATGGCTGCAGGCGGATAGAGCCCCAGCAGCAGACCGGCCGCGGTGGCGACACCCTTGCCACCGCGGAAGTGGAAATACAGCGGATAGAGATGGCCGACCACGGCGGCCAGCCCGATCCAGGCCTGTTGCAGGGGCGCAAGGCCCAGTTGGTGGGCGATGAGCACGGGAATCAGACTCTTGCTCAGGTCGCCGGCGAGGGTCAGCAGCGCCAGCTTGCGTCCGGCCAGGCGCAGCATGTTGCTGGCGCCGGGATTGCCGGAGCCGTCGTGACGCGGGTCGCGGGTGCCGAACAGGCGACTGAGCAGCACGGCGAAGGACAGCGAGCCCAGCAGGTAGGCCAGCAGGAGCAGCAGCCAGAACATGGTAGGGTTCCGCGCCAGGAGAAGGCTCGATTCTACCGACAGCCCGCCGCCCGACGATAGGCCGGCGGTGACGATCACACAGAGCACGACAAAGGTGCGAGGCAAAGGCAGTGGACAAGGTTTTCATCGAGGGGCTCGAGGTCGACACCGTGATAGGGGTGTACGACTGGGAGCGTGACATCCGGCAGTGCCTGCGCATCGATCTCACCATGGGCTGGGATATCCGCGCGGCTGCCGCGAACGACGAACTCGAACACACCCTGAACTATGCGGCGGTGGCCGAGCGCATCACCGCCTTTGCCCACGAGACCGCCTTCGAACTGGTCGAGACCTTCGCCGAGCGCCTGGCCGCCTTGCTGCAGGCGGAATTCAAGCTGCCCTGGCTGCGCCTGCGCATCACCAAGCCCGGCGCGGTGCCGACCGCCCGTGGCGTGGGCGTGGAGATCGAGCGGGGGCAGGCGTGACCCGGGTCTATCTGGGGCTGGGCAGCAACATCCAGCGCGAGCAGCATCTGGGCATGGCCCTGGACGAACTCGCGACGCTGCTGACCGACCTGCAGTGCTCGCCGGTGTTCGAAAGCGAGGCGGTGGGTATCCGCAGTGCGCCTTTCTTCAACCTGGTGGTGGCGGGTGACACCGAGCTCGATCCCGCGACCCTGAGTCAGAGACTCAAGGCCATCGAAACCCGCAGCGGTCGTTATGCGCCGGATCGCCAGGGCCTGCCGCTGGATATCGACATCCTGCTGCATGGCGACCTGAGCGGCGAGTTCGATGGCCTGACCCTGCCGCGCGCCGAGATCCTGCGCAACGCCTTCGTGCTCTGGCCGCTGGCCTTGCTGGCCGGTGAGCGGCGGCATCCGGACAACGGTCGGAGTTTTGACGAGCTGTGGCAGGAGATGCGCGACCAGACCACCCAGGTGCTGCGGCCGGTATCCTTTAGCTGGAAGGGTATGGCGTTGACGCCGGCAGCGTTGCTTGGCGCCAAGCTGGCGTAATGCGGTGGTCGTTGGGCTTCGCTGCGCTCAGCACCAATCTACGGAAACCCGGCTTGCGCTTGGCCTTCCTCTCCCTGCCGTAGGTTGGGTTGAGACGGCAGCATCGTCGAAGCCCAACGCTGCTTCGTGGTAGGGGTGTTGGGCTTCGCTGCGCTCAGCACCAACCTACGGGAACCCGGCTTGCACTTGGCCTTCCTCTTCCTGCCGTAGGTTGGGTTGAGACGGCACCATCGTCGAAGCCCAGCGGAGCTACGGGGTAGGGGTGTTGGGCTTCGCTGCGCTCAGCGCCAACCTACGGGAACCCGGCTTGCGCTTGGCCTTCCTCTCCCTGGCGTAGGTTGGGTTGAGACGGCTCTATCGTCGAAGCCCAACAGGCGGCATGCATGGCGGCCATTGTTGGGCCTCGCGGCGCTCAGCGCCAACCTACGAGAGCTGGGCCAGGGCGTCGAGGCGGGCCTGCTTGAGGGCCTCACCCAGGGCGGCACCCTTGAAGCCCTGGGCGACCAAGGGCTGGACCTCGACCCCGCGCAACACCTCGGCTGCCTGGCGCAGCAGGGTCAACGGTGGTTCGCCCTCGTCGGTCCTTACCGCCGCCGCACAGGTGCAGGCCTGGAGGAACTCCTCGAAGCGCGCCGGACGCCGCAAGACGTCGAAACCCTGCAGCAGCTCGAACCAGGCCTCGGGCGTCAGCTGCCGGGCCTGCAGGGCCGTGGACCAGTGGCGCGCCAGCAACAAGGCCAGTTCGGCGGGTTCGCGCGGGACCTTGAGGCGGGCGTTGATGGCCGCGTGCTCCTCTTCCGGTACGTCCAGCAGCAGGCAGGCCCAGCGCACGTTCAGCGAGGCCTGGACCTCGGCGCTCTGGCGCAGGGTGGCATAGACCCGGGCGCCGGGTTCGGGTTGCTCACCGGCGAACCCGGCAGCTACCTCCGGCAGGAGCGCCGCCAGGGCGCCGCAGTCGTGCAGCACCCGAATGAAGACATCGGGTCGCTCTTCGAGCAGGGCGCGCGAAATTTCCTTCCACAACCGCTCGGCGGTCAGGGCATCCAGCTCGCCGCTGGCGACCATCTCCTGCATCAGCAGCAGCGTTTCGGGCGCCACCTGGAAACCCAGGCTGCAATAGCGGGCGGCGAAACGGGCGACGCGTAGCACGCGCAATGGATCTTCGGCGAAGGCGGGCGAGACGTGGCGCAACAGGCGTGCCTGAAGATCCGCGCGCCCGCCATAGGGGTCGATGACCTGGCCATCGTCGTCTTCGGCCATGGCATTGACAGTCAGGTCGCGACGGATCAGATCCTGTTCCAGGGTGACATCGGGCGCGGCGTGGAAGGTGAAGCCGCCGTAGCCGCGCCCGCTCTTGCGTTCGGTACGGGCCAGGGCGTATTCCTCACCGGTCTGGGGATGCAGGAACACCGGGAAATCGGCGCCCACCGGGCGATAGCCCTGGGCGGCGAGGGCTTCGGCGGTGGCGCCCACCACGACCCAGTCGACTTCGGTCACCGGTCGGCCGAGCAGGCGATCCCGTACGGCGCCGCCCACCTTGTAGATTTGCATAGAAAAAGACCTCCTTGCGGAGGTCTAGGATAGCCCGAAAGCCTGACTCGGCTCAGATCGGCGAAGCCAGATCCAGACGCCGGTCATGATCGCGGCTCTCGTGGCGGGGCGGAACCTGGAAGCTGTGGGTGACATCTTCGCCCCTCATGCTTTCCAGGCGAATGTCGAACCCCCAGAGTCGGTGCAGGTGCTTGAGCACCTCGTCCGTGGAGTTGCCCAACGGCTTGCGGTCATGCTGGAAATGGCGAAGGGTGAGCGAACGATCGCCACGCCGGTCCACGTTCCAGATCTGCACATTGGGCTCGCGATTGCCCAGGTTGTACTGGGCCGCAAGTTGCTCGCGGATCAGGCGATAACCAGCGTCGTCGTGGATGGCCGCTACCTCCAGTTCGTCGCGCTGATCGTCATCGAGAATGCTGAACAGCTTGAGGTCGCGGATCACCTTGGGTGAAAGGTACTGCAGGATGAAGCTCTCGTCCTTGAAGCTCTTCATGGCGAAGGTGACGGTGGCCAGCCAGTCGCTGCCGGCGATGTCGGGGAACCAGCGGCGGTCTTCCTCCGTGGGGTCCTCGCAGATGCGGCGGATGTCGCGGAACATGGCGAAGCCCAGGGTGTAGGGGTTGATGCCGCTGTAGTAGGGACTGTCGAAGCCCGGCTGGTAGATCACCCCGGCGTGGGATTGCAGGAATTCGAACATGAAGCCTTCGGTGACCAGGCCCTCGTCGTAGAGATCGTTGAGCAGGGTGTAGTGCCAGAAGGTGGCCCAGCCTTCGTTCATCACCTGGGTCTGGCGCTGGGGATAGAAGTACTGGGCGATCTTGCGCACGATGCGGATCAGCTCGCGCTGCCAGGGCTCCAACAGCGGCGCGTGCTTTTCCACGAAATAGAGGATGTTTTCCTGGGGTTCGCTGGGGAAGCGCGCCCCTTCGTCATGGGCCTCCTTGCCGGCCATCTTGGGAATGGTCCGCCAGAGGTCGTTGACCTGCCGCTGCAACTGCTCTTCGCGCTCCTTCTGCCGCTGGCGTTCCTCGGCGGCGGAAATGGGGTAGGGCCGCTTGTAGCGATCCACCCCGTAGTTCATCAGCGCATGGCAGGAATCCAGCAGCTCTTCCACGGCATCGATGCCATGGCGTTCCTCGCACTGGGTGATGTACTGCTTGGCGAACACCAGGTAGTCGATGATGGAGCTGGCATCGGTCCAGGTGCGGAACAGGTAGTTGCCCTTGAAGAAGCTGTTGTGGCCATAGCAGGCGTGGGCGATCACCAGCGCCTGCATGGTCATGGTGTTCTCTTCCATGAGGTAGGCGATGCAGGGATCGGAGTTGATCACGATCTCGTAGGCCAGGCCCATCTGGCCGCGGCTGTAGTGCTTCTCAGTGTGCAGGAAGTGCTTGCCGTAGGACCAGTGGTTGTAGCCGATGGGCATGCCGACGGAGGCATAGGCATCCATCATCTGCTCGGCGGTGATCACCTCGATCTGGTTGGGATAGGTGTCCAGCGCATAGCGCTTGGCGATCCGGGCGATCTCCCGGTCGTAGGTCTGGATCAGCTCGAAGGTCCATTCCGAGCCGGTGGAGATGGGCTCACGTTTCATGACACGAGTCTCCGCTGGAACAATTCGCGGAACACGGGATAGATATCCCCCGCCGAGACGATCTGCTGCTGCGAGAAGGAATCCGGGAAGGCGCCGCGGACGTTCTCGTATTCGTACCACAACGCCTGGTGCTCGCGCGGGGTGATCTCCACATAGGTGTAATACTGCATGAACGGCAGGATCTGCTTGGTCAGGATCTCCCGGCAGATGGGCGAGTCGTCGTTCCAGTTGTCGCCGTCGGAGGCCTGGGCGGCATAGAGATTCCACTCGTTGACCGGATAGCGCTCGGCCATGACCTCCTGCATCAGCTTGAGGGCGCTGGAGACGATGGTGCCGCCGGTTTCCCGGGAGTAGAAGAATTCCTCTTCATCCACTTCCTTGGCACTGGTGTGGTGGCGGATGAACACCACCTCAATGCGCTCGTAGTTCCGCTTGAGAAACAGGTAGAGCAGGATGTAGAAGCGCTTGGCGATGTCCTTGGTGGCCTGGGTCATGGAGCCGGAGACGTCCATCAGGCAGAACATCACCGCCTTGGAGCTGGGGCTGGGCTGCTTGGACAGCAGGTTGTACTTGAGGTCGAAGGTGTCGAGGAAGGGCACCTTGTCGATGCGCGCGCGCAGCCGTTCGATCTCGGCCTCCAGCGCCTGGATGTCGCCCAGGTTGTCGGGCTCCTCCACCCGCAGTCGCGCCAGTTCCGCCTTGGCTTCGCGCAGCTTGTTGCGGCTGCCGCCGGAGAGGGCGATGCGCCGGGCGTGGGAGGCGCGCAGGGTGCGGATGATGTTGATGCGGGCCGGATTGCCCTCGTTGCTGATGCCGGCGCGTACGGTCTTGAAGGTGTCGGTGCCGGTCAGCTGCTTTTTGACCAGGTTGGGCAGCTCCAGGTCCTCGAACATGAAGTCGAGGAATTCGTCCTGGGTGATCTGGAAGGCGAATTCGTCCATGCCTTCGCCGCTGTTGCTGGCCTTGCCTTGGCCCTGACCGCCGCCACCCCCCTGGGGGCGCGGGATGCGTTCGCCGCTGACGAATTCCTTGTTGCCCGGGTGGACGATGGTCTGGCGCCCGCCCTTGCCTTGGTACAGCGCAGGCTCGTCGATGTCACGGGCAGGAATGCTGATCTGCTCGCCGTGCTCCATGTCGGTGATGGAGCGCCGACTCACGGCTTCCTCGACCGCCTTCTTGATGTGCTCACGATAGCGCCGCAGGAAACGCGTGCGGTTCACCGTGCTCTTGTTCTTGCCGTTTAGACGCCGGTCGATGACATAACTCATACAGGCCCTCCGGGCTATTGCAGGACGCCACGACGACGCGGCAGGCGCGTCGTCGCGGGTTCAGCCTCAGGCTGCCTTACTGCGACTTGCGTACCCGTGAATACCACTCGGACAGCAGTCGCACCTGCTTCTCGGTGTACCCGCGCTCCACCATGCGGGTCACGAAGTCGCTGTGCTTCTGCTGATCTTCCTTGCTGGCCTTGGCATTGAAGCTGATGACCGGCAGGAGCTCCTCGGTGTTGGAGAACATCTTCTTCTCGATCACCGCGCGCAGCTTCTCGTAGGACAGCCAGCTCGGATTCTTGCCGTTATTGTTGGCACGGGCGCGCAACACGAAGTTGACGATCTCGTTGCGGAAATCCTTCGGATTGCTGATACCGGCCGGTTTCTCGATCTTCTCCAGTTCCTCGTTGAGAGAAGCGCGATTGAGAATCTCGCCGGTTTCCGGATCGCGGTATTCCTGATCCTGGATCCAGAAGTCTGCGTAGAGCACATAGCGGTCGAAGATGTTCTGGCCGTATTCGCTGTAGGACTCGAGGTAGGCGGTCTGGATCTCCTTGCCGATGAACTCCACATAGCGTGGCGCCAGGTATTCCTTGATGAATCTCATGTAGCGTTCGCGGGTCTCGGCCGGGAACTGCTCGGCTTCGATTTGCTGCTCCAGCACGTAGAGCAGGTGCACCGGGTTGGCGGCGATCTCGTTGGCGTCGAAGTTGAACACTCGCGAGAGGATCTTGAAGGCGAAGCGCGTGGACAGGCCGTTCATGCCCTCGTCGACGCCGGCGCTGTCGCGGTATTCCTGGATCGACTTGGCCTTGGGATCGGTGTCCTTGAGGTTTTCGCCGTCGTAGACACGCATCTTCGAGTAGATGTTGGAGTTTTCCGGTTCCTTGAGGCGCGAGAGCACCGAGAACTGAGCCAGCATCTTCAGGGTGTCCGGCGCGCAATGGGCGTCGGCCAGGGAGCTATTGACCAAGAGCTTGTCGTAGATGTGGATCTCGTCGGAGACACGCAGGCAGTAGGGCACCTTGACGATGTAGATCCGGTCGATGAAGGCCTCGTTGTTCTTGTTGTTGCGGAAGGTGTGCCACTCGGATTCGTTGGAGTGGGCCAGGATGATGCCGCTGTAGGGCAGGGCGCCGAGGCCTTCGGTGCTGTTGTAGTTGCCTTCCTGGGTCGCGGTCAGCAAGGGGTGCAGGACCTTGATCGGGGCCTTGAACATCTCCACGAATTCCATCAGGCCCTGGTTGGCACGGCACAGGGCGCCGGAATAGCTGTAGGCGTCCGCATCGTTCTGCGGGTATTCCTCCAGCTTGCGGATGTCCACCTTGCCCACCAGGGCGGAGATGTCCTGGTTGTTCTCGTCGCCCGGTTCGGTCTTGGCGATGGCGATCTGGTTGAGGATGGACGGGTAGAGCTTGACCACCTTGAACTTGCTGATGTCACCGCCGAATTCCTGCAGGCGCTTGGCCGCCCAGGGCGACATGATGCTGCGCAGGTAATGGCGAGGGATGCCGTAGTCCTCTTCGAGGATCTGACCATCTTCGTCGGGATTGAACAGCCCCAGCGGCGATTCAAACACCGGCGAGCCCTTGATGGCGTAGAAGGGGACCTTCTCGATCAGGTGCTTGAGTTTCTCCGCGAGGGAGGATTTGCCGCCACCCACTGGACCGAGCAGATAGAGGATCTGCTTCTTCTCTTCCAGGCCCTGCGCCGCATGGCGGAAGTAGGACACGATCTGCTCGATGCAGTCTTCCATGCCGTGGAAGTCGGCAAAGGCCGGATAGCGGCGGATGACCTTGTTGGAAAAGATGCGGGACAGGCGTGAGTCGCTGGTGGTGTCCACCAGTTCGGGTTCGCCGATGGCCATGAGCATGCGCTCGGCGGCACTGGCAAAGGCGGTACGATCCTTCTTGCAGATCTCAAGGTATTCCTGAAGGGAATACTCTTCCTGGCGAGTCGCTTCAAAACGCCCCTGGAAGTGACTGAAAATGCTCATGACGTCTCCTCGCTGGATACCCTGGACCAGCTTGGAATCGATGCCTGGAGCCTTGCCTTGCTGCCGATGGGGAGCGGTCATGCCGGGCGACGAAAGATAACGTCTCTAATACCTTCGCGGTCGTCTTGCCTAATCGATCCTTACACGCTTGCAGAGAAGGGTTGGGTTTCGAGAGACGCACGAAGGAGACCGATGGAAACGGTCCCCCTGGAATTCCCCCGAATCTCCAGTGGTTACACCGATGGTCCAAAGCCGGTTATCGAGCCCGCCGTTTCCGGAGGGCCTGATTCCAGAATAGTCCTATCTGCGAGATGTGGAAGAGCCAATTCGGTTTATTCTTGTAACCACAGCGTCAAGCCGCTGTGTTAAACGCCCGCGCCGCTTTCGGTCTGCTCGGGATAGAGGGTGCGCCAGTTTTCGAAGCCGCCGTCGACGCTGTAGACCTGGCTGAAGCCCTGGCCGGCGAGAAAGGCCGCCGCGCTTTGGCTGGAATGGCCGTGGTAGCAGAACACCAGTAGCGGCGCGTCGAGATCGGCGGCGGCGATGAAGTCATGGATGTTCTGGTTGTCGATCCGCTGGGCGCCGGCGACGTGCAGGGTGGCATAGCTGTGCGGATCGCGGATGTCGACGATCCGGGCGCCCTCACTGCGCAGTTCCAGGGCCCGTTCCGGGGAGATACAGGTGAATTCGCTCATTTCTTCTCCTTGCAACTGCAGAGATGACGGCGGTTGCCGTCGACGTCGAGCAGGGTCATGTCGCCGCCCCAGACGCAGCCGCTGTCGAGGGCCTCGACATTGGGCGCTGCGCAGCGACCCTTGAGCGCGGCCCAGTGGCCGAACAGGATGCGCACGTCGCGGGTCAGCCGATGCTCGTGGCTGAACCAGGGGGCGAAGCCGGCCGGCGCACTGTCCAGGCCTTCCTTGCTCTTGAATTCCAGCCGACCTTCCGGACTGCAGAATCTCATGCGCGTCAGGTAGTTGGTGATCAGGCGCAAGCGGTCCTGGCCCTGGAGATCATCTTGCCAGAGCGCCGGTTCATTGCCATACATCTGCTCGAGAAAGGACACATGGGCCTCATCATCGCGCAGCACGGCCTCCACTTCGCCGGCCAGGCTCTTGGCCTGGGTCAGCGTCCATTGCGGTGGCAGGCCGGCGTGGACCAGCACGCAGTTGCGTTCGGCATCGTGCTGGATCAGCGGCAGGTGGCGCAGCCAGCTCAGCAGTTCGTCGCGATCGGGAGCGGCGAGGATGTCGCTCAGGGTGTCCTGCTTTTTCAGCCTGGCGCCGCCAAGGGCCACCGCCAGCAGGTGCAGGTCGTGGTTGCCCAGGACGCTGACCACCGAATCGCGTATCGCGTACAGGTATCTCAGGGTATCCAACGACTGAGGTCCGCGGTTGACCAGATCACCTACCAGCCAGAGGCGGTCCTGCGCGGGATCGAAGCGGACCTCGTCGAGGAGGCATTTGAGCGGGTCGAGGCAACCTTGCAGGTCACCAACGGCGTACAGCGTCATTGGCAGTCCTAGTGTAGCGAGCCCGGTACGGCCAGGCGGAAGGTGGGGATGGCAGCGTCGAAGAGGTGGCCATCGCTGGCGACCATCTGGTAGCTGCCCCTCATGCTGCCGACCTGGGTCGGCATCAGGGTGCCGCTGGAATAGCTGTGGGTTGCGCCCGGGGCGATCAGCGGCTGCTCGCCCACCACGCCCGGCCCACGCACTTCCTGCACCTCGCCATTGCCGTCGGTGATGATCCAGTGGCGGCTGAGCAGTTGCGCCGGCAGCTGGCCGTCATTGCGGATGCTCACATCGTAGGCGAAGGCGTAGCGCTCCTGGCTGGCGCTGGATTGTTCGGGCAGGTAGCGGGTGGTGACCTGCACGGTGATGAGGTAGCGCGGATCGGGCTCGGTCACGAAAGGATTCTCTGCGGATACGGGTGGAAAGGCTTCAGCTGGACGCCAACTGGTTGGCCAGGCGCACATAGGCGGCCAGGTCCAGCTGCTCGGGGCGTAGCCCGGGATCGACGTCGGCGGCTTCGATGGCGGCGCTGTCCAGGGTGCCCTTGAGGGTGTTCCTGAGGGTCTTGCGGCGCTGGCCGAAGGCCTCGCGGACGACGCGTTCGAGCAGGACCGGGTCACGGGCCACGTGGGGGCGCTCGGTATGAGGCACCAGGCGGACGATGGCCGAATCCACCTTGGGTGGCGGATTGAAGGCGCCCGGACCGACGTTGAACAGGTGCTCCACGCGGCAGTGATACTGCACCATGATCGACAGCCGGCCCCAGTCGCCATTGCCGGGCACCGCCGCCAGGCGTTCCACCACTTCCTTCTGCAGCATGAAGTGCATGTCGGCGATGATGTCGGCGAAACTGAGCAGGTGGAAGATCAGCGGCGTGGAGATGTTGTAGGGCAGGTTGCCCACCACCCGCAGTCGATCGCCCGCGGCGATGCTGGAGAGGTCGTATTTCATGGCGTCACCCTGGTGCAGGGTGAACAGCGGATTGAGGCCGAACTTGAGTCTGAGCAGGGGAAGCAGGTCCTGGTCCAGCTCGATGACATCGAGCCGGGCGCCGCTGCCGAGCAGCCCTTCGGTAAGGGCGCCCTGGCCCGGGCCGATTTCCAGCAGTCGCTCGCCGGGTCGCCCGTGGATGGCGCGAAGGATGTGATGGATCACCCCGGCGTCGTGCAGGAAGTTCTGGCCGAACCTCTTGCGGGCGCGGTGTTGGTAGAGCTCGGTCATCAGGTGCTCCGGCGCAGGCAGCGGGCCTGCGATTTCAAGACGGCAAAGACCTACCAGTTTAGCAGACCCTTGACCGTCACCGGAGCGCTCAGAGGCTGTTCATAACCTGCTACGCGTCGGCCAAACTGCGTTGAAAAGACCCTGGAAGGCCAGCCCCACCTAGGCGGCCCCGTCGTAAATGCTCATTTACCATTCGTAAACTCGCGCGCGAGCCCGATCCGCTTCCTCAGGACTTTTTGCGGGGCCGCCCAGGCCTTGTTTGTCTCTAGCTCGCGAGGTTGTGAATAGTCTCTTAAGTCACCGAGCGGCGATGGGCCGCCATGCTGTAGGCGGTGTCGAGGGCGACCTTCAGACTGCCGGTGTCGATGTGACCGCTGCCGGCCAGGTCGAGGGCGGTGCCGTGGTCGACCGAGGTACGGATGATCGGCAGACCCAGAGTCACGTTGACCGCGGCGCCGAAGCCCTTGTGCTTGAGCACCGGCAGGCCCTGGTCGTGGTACATGGCCAGGACGGCATCGCAGTGCTGGAGATGCTTGGGGGTGAAGAGGGTGTCGGCGGGCAGCGGCCCGACCAGGTCGAGGCCTTCGGCGCGCAGGCTGTCCAGCGCCGGCTCGATGATCTCGAGCTCTTCGCGGCCCAGGTGACCGCCCTCGCCGGCATGGGGATTGAGGCCACAGACCAGGATCCGCGGCCGGGCGACGCCGAAATAGCGCTGCAGATCGCCGTGCAGGATGCGGGTCACGTCCAGCAGCGTCTGGCGATCGATGGCATCTGCCACCTCGCGCAGCGGCAGGTGGGTGGTGACCAGGGCCACCCTCAGGCCGGCGGTCGCCAGCAGCATCACCACCTGGGGGGTGTCGGTCAGCTCGGCGAGGAATTCGGTATGGCCGGAAAAGGCCACGCCGCCGTCATTGATCACGCCCTTGTGCACCGGCGCGGTGATCATCCCGGCGAAGGTGCCGTCGAGGCAGCCCTGGCCGGCGCGGGTCAGGGTCTCCAGGACGTAGGCGGCATTGGCGGTATCCAGCTGCCCGGTCACCACCGGCGCGCCCAGCGGGGTGTCCCAGACATAGAGCGCACCGGCCGGCGCCGGGCGTTCGGGCCAGGCCGTGGGGTCTACCGCGATGAGATCGATGGCGAGCCCCAGCTCCACCGCGCGGGCGGCCAGGAGATCGCGGCTGGCGATGGCGATCAGGGCGTGGGGCTGGGCGGCGCGCGCCAGCAGCAGGCAGAGGTCGGGACCGATGCCGGCGGGTTCACCGGGGGTGAGGGCGAAGCGCAGGGCCATGGCGGGCTCCGGAAACAAGAAGGCCGCAGGGGATGCCTGCGGCCTTGGGGTTACTGCTTGATCTCGACGTAGGCTTCGTCGCGGATCTGGCGCAACCAGGTCTGCAGCTCCTGGTCATATTTGCGATTGCGCAGGAGATTCAAGGCCTGCTGCTCGCGCGCCTGCTGGGTGTTGTCGGTGGCCCGACGCCCCAGGACTTCCAGGATGTGCCAGCCGAACGGCGTATGGAACGGCTGCGACAGCTGGTTGACCGGCGAGCTGTTCATCACTTCGCGGAATTCCGGCACCAGGGATTCCGGATTGATCCAGCCCAGGTCGCCGCCATTGAGCGCCGAGCCCGGATCTTCCGAGAAGCTCTTGGCCAGGGTGGCGAAGTTCTCGCCGTTCTGGATGCGCTCGCGCAGCCGCGCGGCCAGTCGCTGGGTCTCGGCGTCGCTGCGTACGGCATTGGGCTTGAGCAGGATGTGCCGGACATGCACCTCGTCGACGATGCTGGCCTCGCCACCACGCTTCTCTTCCACCTTGAGGATCACGAAGCCGCCGGGCACGCGCACGGGCTGGGTGATGCCGCCGACGCCGACGCTGCCGATCAGGCGGTCGAAGGGCGGGGGCAGCTGGGCGGCCTTGCGCCAGCCGATCTCGCCACCGTCAAGGGCGTTGTCGCCGGCCGAGCGGGCGATGGCCAACTGGTTGAAGTCGGCGCCCTGGCGTAGCTGGTTGTAGGTGTCCTGGGCCTGGCGTGCGGCGGCATCGAGACCGGCAGTGCCGGCGTTGTCGGCTGCCGGGATCAGAATATTGGCCAGCCGATACTCTTCGGACAGCTGCAGCTTGCCCAGGTCCGAGGCGAGGAAGTTCTGCACCTCCTGCTGGGTGACCTGCACGCGCTGACCGACCTGACGCTGGCGCACCCGGCTGATCATCATTTCGCGCCGGACCTGCTCGCGAGCGGCATCGTAGGAGAGGCCGTCGCGGGCCAGGGCCTGGCGGAATTCGGCCACGCTCAGGCCATTGCGCTGGGCGATGGTGGCGACGGCCTGGTTGAGTTCCTCGTCGGAGATCTTCACGCCCATGCGGCCGGCCAGCTGCATCTGGATGTCTTCCAGGATCAGCCGTTCGAGTACCTGCTGACGCAGTTCGCTTTCCGGCGGCGCCGCGGCGCCACGGCGGGTGATGTTCTGCTTGACCTCGTTGAGGCGTTGATCGAGCTGGCTCTGCATGACCACGTCGTTGTCGACGATGGCCACGACCTTGTCCAGCGGAACCACGGCAGCCTGAGCCAGAGGGGAGAGAGCGAGCGCCGCGCCCAGGGCGAGCGGGCGCAGGGCGTTACATAGCTTGGTCTTCACGTTCACGATAGCCTTGAATGCCTCTGTCCAGGAAGCCTTCGGTCTTGCCGCCGAAGACGTTGCCGAGTCCCTTGAGCACGATCTGCAGGAAGATCCCGCGATCGGCTTCGGAGCTCTGGGCGGTGTAGAAGACGTCGTCTTCGCTCTTGAGCCAGTAGCGGCTGATCAGGCGCAGCTTCCAGCAGCAGTTGTCGTACTCGAAGCCACCGAAGGCCTCCAGGGTACGGCTCTTGTTGTAGTCGAACTGCCAGCGGGCGATGGCGGACCACTGGGGCACGATCGGCCAGATGAAGGAGATGTCGTGCTGGTCGACCTTGTAGTCGTCGCTGTTGTAGGTGAAGCGGCCGAAGTTCGGATCGAACACCCGGACGTTGTCACGATAGCGGTAGCCGACGTTGAGGATCTTGCCCGGCTCGGCTTCCGGCTGATAGTGGAACATGACGCTGCCGGAATCGGTCTGGTGCAGGGTCGGATCCCAGTTGAATTCGCCGTTCACGCGCCAGTCGCGGTTAAAGCGATACATGCCGGCCAGGGCATAGGGCGAGCGCGAGGTGGTGGCCTGGGGATTGTCGATGTTCTGCCCCAGGCTGCGGGCGTAGGCCAGGTCGTCCTTGGTCAGGCCGGGCAGCTGCACCTCGCGGTCGCGGAAGTAGAACAGCTGACCGAAGCTCACGTTGGCGCGCTCGAAGCCGTTGGGCTCGATGAAGCGGCTGGTGGCACCCAGGGCCAGCTGGTTGGCATCGCCGATGCGGTCGCGACCGGTGAAGCGGTTGTCGCGCCACAGCGAGCTGTAGCTGAAGGTGTATTCGCCGGTATCGAACACCGGCAGATCGTCTTGGTCGCGGTTGGGTACGTAGAGGTACTTGGCGCGGGGTTCGAAGGTCTGCTTGCCACCTTCGCCGAACAGATTCGAGGTGCGGTCGAAGTAGAGGCCGCTGTCGAGGCTGAAAATCGGCACCGAGCGGGTCGGGCTGTCGTTGAAGCTGGTCACGCTGGAACCTGCCGAGGCGCGACGACTACCGCCGACCAGCGGCGAGTTCAGGTCGTTCTGGCCGGTGCTGTCCAGGTCCAGGTCGTAGCGGGTGTAGGCATAGCGCAGCGACGGCGTCAGGAAGCCCCAGGACGCGGTCATCGGGCGGGCGATGCCCGGCTCGATGTGGTAGCGATTGCCTTCGGCGCGGGTCAGGCCGAAGAGGTTGACGTCGGGACGGTTGCGCACGTTGGTGCGATTGCCGTTGTCGTCCAGGTCGAAGTAGGTGTTGTCGTCGAAGCTGCGGGTGAAGCGCACCGCCTCGGTGTCGTAGGTGAAGTCCAGACCGCCCGGGTTGTAGGGCAGGGCACCGCTCAGGGTCAGCTGCGGCAGGCGGTTGTAGGGCGTCACGTCGGAGACGGTAGCCAGCTGGTAGGCCTGGGCGTTGAGGCCGGCGACGAAGGTGTCGCCACGGTAGGTCAGGCGACCCTGCTGGTTGACGTAGGTCGGCTTGTTGATGCCGAGGTCGGTGTCCAGGTCCTGGAAGTAATAGGGATCGCTGATGCGGGTGTAGTCCACCTCGGCCATCAGGCGCGAATCCAGGCCGCTGCGGTTCTTCCAGCCGTACAACCAGCGACTGTCGGTGGCTTCCGGTTCGCCTTCGTGCTCCGGATCGGTGTCCTTAAGGTAGGAGCCGTAGACCTCGCCTTCGCTGCTGCGGGTCAGGTAGCGGAAGTCGCCCTCGGTCTGCAGGCCGTGCTTGGCCATGTAGCGCGGATAGAGGGTGGCGTCGTAGTTGGGCGCCAGGTTGAAGTAGTAGGGCGTGGTGATCGCGAAGCCGGTGTCGCTGGAGGTGCTGATCGAAGGCGCCAGGAAACCGGACTGGCGACGGTCGTCGATCGGGAAGTAGATGAAGGGCGTATAGAGGACCGGAATGTCCTTGACCCGCAGCGTGGCGTTGGTCGCGTAACCCAGGCCGGTGGCCGGGTTCAGGGTCACGGTATTGCCCTTGACCTGCCAGGCGTTGCTGCCCGGTTCGCAGGTGGTGTAGGTGCCATCCTTGAGGCGGATGATGGCGTCGTCGCCGCGTTTGGCATAGAGCGCGCTGCCGCGGGCACGGCTCTGGTGCATGACGAATTCGGCGTTGTCGACCTGGACCTGGCCGTTGTCCAGCTGCAGATCGGCTTTGTCGCCGACCATCAACAGGCCGTTGTCGCGGAATTTGACGTTGCCCTTGAGCTCGCCGCGATTTTCCAGCTGGTGCAGGTTGGCTTCCTGGGATTCCACCTGCATGCCGCCCTGGCGCAGCACCACGTCACCGGCCAGGGTGGCGACCTGCTGCTCCTGCTCGTAGCGCGAGGCCTTGGCGGAAACGTAGGTCGGGGCCTTGGACGTCGGGGTGTCGTCGTACATGCCCGGGCGCTGCGGCTCGACATAGGCGCCGCTGCAGTAAGGGCCGGTCTCGGCCAACTGGGCCGGGGTCAGCTGATCGCGCGGGACCCAGTCCAGGTGACTGTAGTCGGCACTGCGGGACTTGAGGGCGCGACCCTTGCTTTCGGTGACCAGCACGGCGGCGTCGCCCTGGCGCGCGGCCGGCTCGGCGGCGATGCCCTGGGTTTCGCCCTTGCTGGGCCGGGGCGGGATGGCGACGGCGGGTGCCTGGGTGTTGCACGACCAGCCACCGCCGGCTCCGGCGCTACAGCTGAACTGCTCGGCGGGGGCGGCGATAAGGGCGGTGACGGGCTGCATGGCGAGCAGGCTGCCGGTTACCAAGAGGGGAAATTTTCTGCGAAACGCGGGGGTTTTCACGGCCATCCTTAAAGTCGTCCTGCACGCCGGCCATTAAGGGGCCGCGGCCTCTCGATGGGCTCAAAAAGATAGCGGATAATAAAACATGACCTGCGCATCGGCTAGGGCCGAGGGATCCGCTGCAAATGACTGAAGATGTTCGCTTAAACCAGATAGAAGACTGGCTGACCACCGTTCTACCGGAAATTTTCCGGGAGCAGGCCTGGGGCGAGGTGCCCACGGGCAGCCTGACCGCGGCCAGCAGCGATGCCAGCTTTCGCCGTTATTTCCGCTGGGCGGGCGAGGGCCGCAGCCTGATCGTGATGGATGCGCCGCCGCCGCAGGAGGACTGCCGTCCGTTCGTCCGGGTGGCCGGGCTGCTGGCGGAAGCCGGGGTCCATGTGCCACGCATCCTGGCCCAAGATCTGGAGCGGGGATTCCTGTTGCTGAGCGACCTCGGCACCCTGACCTACCTGGAGGTGATCAACGCGGCCAATGCCGACGATTATTTCCAGGCGGCTATCGATGCCCTGCTGGCTTTCCAGGGCAAGCAGCCGACGAACGGCAGCCTACCGCTCTACGATGAGGCTCTGCTCGCCCGCGAACTGGGGCTGTTTCCGGAGTGGTATGTCGGGCGTGAACTGGACACGGCCTTCAGTGCCAGCCAGCTCGAACGCTGGCAGGCCGTCTGCCGGCTGCTGATCGACAGTGCCCTGGCGCAGCCCCAGGTGCTGGTCCACCGGGACTTCATGCCACGCAACCTGATGCTCAGCACGCCCAACCCTGGCGTGCTGGACTTCCAGGACGCGGTCATCGGGCCGGTCACCTATGACATCACCAGTCTGTTCAAGGATGCCTTCCTCAGCTGGCCGGAGCCGCTGGTACAGCGCTGGCTGCTGGGCTACTGGGAACAGGCGCGCGCCGCCGGCATACCGGTGCAGGCCGATTTCGCCGACTTCCAGCGGGCCTCGGACCTGATGGGCGTGCAGCGTCATCTCAAGGTGCTGGGCATCTTCGCCCGCATCTGGCACCGCGATGGCAAGCCGCGCTACGTCGCCGATAGCCCGCGCTTTCTCGCCTACATCCGGACCGTGGTCGCACGGCGACCCGAGTTGGCGGACCTGGGCGCCTTGCTGGACGAGTTGCACGCCGAGCGAGCCCATCCATGAAGGCCATGATCCTGGCGGCGGGCAAGGGCGAACGGATGCGTCCGCTGACGCTGACGCGCCCCAAGCCGCTGATCGAAGTGAACGGTCGCCCGCTCATCGAGCACCATATCCAGGCGCTGGCAGCCGCCGGTATCACCGACTTGGTGATCAACCACGCCTGGCTGGGCGACCAGTTGGAAGCCGTCCTGGGCGACGGCAGTCGCTTGGGCGTCTCCATCCGCTTTTCCGCCGAAGGTGAGCCGCTGGAAACCGGGGGCGGTATCTTTCGGGCGCTGCCATTGCTGGGTAGTGAACCCTTCATGCTGATCAATGGCGACATCCGCACCGATGTCGATTTCGCGGCCCTGGCACTGCCCGCCGGCTGCCTGGCGCACCTGGTGCTGGTCGACAATCCCGTTCATCACCCCAGCGGCGATTTCGGCCTGGTGGATGGGCAGATCACCCTGGAGGCCTCGGAAAAGCTCACCTACAGCGGCATCGCCGTGCTGCACCCGCAGCTCTTCTCCGAATGCACGGTAGGAGCCTTCAAGCTGGTCGATGTGCTGCGACCGGCCATTGTCGCCGGGCAGGTCTCGGGCCAGCGGTTGGCGGGACGCTGGGTGGACGTAGGCACCCTGGAACGCTTGGCCGAGGCGGAGCAACTGTTCGGGATGGCTTCTTGAAGCTCTGGTTCTGGCCGCTGACGCTGCTGGGTTTCCTGGCCGGTTGGGCGGTGGCCAGTATTCCCGGCGCCCTGCTGGTGGCGTTGCTCGCCCATGCCGGCGAGCGGCAGCTGGGGCTGACCTCCCTGGCGGGCTGGAAGGCACGCTGGCAGGGGCGGCCCGGGCGCTTCGAGCACCAGGCGCAATTCCAGATGCTTGGCCGGCTGGCCAAGCGCGGCGGTCGGGTGCTGACTGCCCATATCCGCCAGGCCGAAGGCGAGATCGAGCGCCTGGGCCTGGGCGCCGACGACCGCAAGAAAGCCATCGCCGCCTTCGAGCAGGGCAAGGGCGGCACCC
Source organism: Pseudomonas sp. PLB05 (assembly GCF_021106615.1). Taxonomy (NCBI): domain Bacteria; kingdom Pseudomonadati; phylum Pseudomonadota; class Gammaproteobacteria; order Pseudomonadales; family Pseudomonadaceae; genus Pseudomonas; species Pseudomonas sp. PLB05. Next base: position 50,096 of record NZ_JAJOHO010000005.1, on the reverse strand, counting down.
TGCCGTCAGCGGCAGACCTGCACCGACTCAGCGAGCGCAGTGAGCTGATTCTGCGGGCCTGCTGGCGCATGGTCTGGATCAGCGGCAGCGTACGCCCCGGTGATCGCGATGAAATCCTGGGCTGGGGGCAGGCAATGGGGCTGGCCGAAGCCCAGGTGCTGGCCCTGCAGCCGCCCGTGCAGGCGGCGCCGCGGCAGCCCAGCAACGAAGAGAAATACCGCAAGGCCCTGCAATTGCTCGGCGTCACCGACGATGCCGACGCGGCCACGGTCAAGCAGGCCTATCGCCGATTGCTCTCGCGTCACCATCCCGACAAGAAGGCCGGTGCCGGAGCGGGCCAGTCGGCGGTCTATGCCGCTGCCCAGCGTACCGCCGAGTTGCACGCTGCCTACCAGGTGATCAAGAAGCGGCGGGGCTTTCGCTAGCGGTTGGCGGTAGCCGATCCAGCCAGGCGCGCAGGCGGCGGACGGTCTGTTCCTGCTCCGCGGCCCGGTCGCCGGGAATCACCGGCAGGTCGATCTGCCGATAGCCTTTGTTAGCCTTTTGCGCTGCGCGCGTCTTGCGCCGCTGGGCGGCCGGTCCGGGTGCGTGCACCAAATCGGCGATCTGCAGATCAGTCTTGCCCATGGTGGCGTCCAGCCGCGGCGGCAGCCCCTCGGCCTCGCGACCATCGATGAGCACCAGTTGCTTGATCTCGGCTGGCTCCTTTTCGGCGAGATAGCGCGCCGCCCAGTAGGCGCCGGTGCCGTGGCCGACCAGCACGATGGGATTGGCGCCCTGTTGCAACGCCAGGTCGATGCCGGCGGCGATGCGCGCCAGCACCCGGGTGGCCTGGGCATTGGCCGCGGCTTCGGGATCGACCGGCGCGACCGCCGCCTGGGCCGGTTCGCCGCTGCCGGCTTCGGCCTGGGTCGGGGCGGCGGGCGCCGTGCCGCTGCCACCGGTGACCGGCGGTGCCGTCTGCTCGCTGTTAGCCTGGGCGTCGGTGTCCGCCGGGGCGGTATCCCGTTCGATCGCCACCACGGGGTCATAGGGATCGGGCAGGCTCAGGCTTATGGTCTGCCAGCCGTAGGTGGGTAGTTCCTGGCGCACGGGGGCTATCACGTTGGGCCAGTCGGCCGATTCGCCAGCGCCCGGCACCAGCACCACCGTGCCGGCGGCCTTGGCGTGGGTAGCGGGCAACAGCAGGGCGAGAAAGGACTCGTCGCCGGCCTGCAGGGTCTTCTGCTGCTCGGCGGGCAGCTGCCGCATGAGCGCCTGCTGCTGCTCCTGGCTGCGCTCCAGCGCCGGAGCCACGGCTGCGGGAGCTGCAGGCGTTTCTGGCGCCGGGCTGGGAGCCTCTTCGGCAAGCACCGGGGCGGCAAGGCCGAGCAGGAGGAGGCAAAGCGGCAGCAGGGCAGGTGACGACATCGACGGGAATCCTCGACAAGGGGATGGTTGACCCTGGCGAGCCTACCGCCGTTCGCCTCGTCGGGGCAGCGGGAACGCCCGAGCCGCAGACGGATCTCCGTTACAATGCCGCCCCTCAACCTTCGCCGAGGCTATCCCATGCAACCCTTCGCCATCGCCCCCTCGATCCTGTCCGCTGATTTCGCCCGCCTGGGCGAGGAAGTCGACAAGGTCCTCGCCGCCGGTGCCGACATGGTCCATTTCGATGTGATGGACAACCACTATGTGCCCAACCTCACCATCGGTCCCATGGTCTGCAAGGCGCTGCGCAACTACGGGGTGACCGCGCCCATCGACGTGCACCTGATGGTCAAGCCGGTGGATCGCATCATCGGCGACTTCATCGAAGCCGGCGCCACCGACATCACCTTCCATCCCGAGGCCTCCGAGCACATCGATCGCTCGCTGCAGCTGATCAAGGATGGCGGTTGCCGCGCCGGCCTGGTGTTCAATCCGGCCACCTCGCTGGACGTGCTCAAGTACGTGATGGACAAGATCGACATGGTGCTGCTGATGAGCGTCAACCCCGGCTTTGGCGGCCAGAAATTCATTCCCGGCACCCTCGACAAGTTGCGCGAGGCGCGCGCCCTGATCGATGCCTCCGGCCGGCCGATCCGCCTGGAGATCGATGGTGGGGTCAACGTCAAGAACATCGGCGAGATCGCTCGCGCCGGGGCCGACACCTTCGTCGCCGGCTCGGCCATCTTCGGCCAGCCCGACTATGCCGCGGTGATCCAGGCGATGCGCGCCGAGCTGGCCAAGGCCCGCTCGGTATGAGCGCCCTGGTGCGGCTCGGTGGCGGGCATCCGCCCGCCCTGGTGATGTTCGACCTCGACGGCACCCTGCTGGACTCGGCGCCGGACCTGGCCGCCGCGGTGGACGCCATGCTCGAACGCCTGGGCCGCGCGCCGGCGGGGCTGGACAAGGTGCGGCTGTGGATCGGCAACGGCGCCCGGGTGCTGGTGCGTCGCGCCCTGGCCGATGACATGCAGCACGACGCCGTGGACGAAGCCGCTGCCGATAGCGCGCTGGCCCTCTTCATGGCGCTCTATGGCGGCAGCCACGCCCTGACCCGCGTCTATCCCGGCGTGCTGGACAGCCTGGCGCTGCTGCGCACCCTGGGCGTGCGCCTGGCGGTGATCACCAACAAGCCGGAGCGCTTCGTCGCGCCGCTGCTGGCCGACATGGGCCTGGGCGACTTCGACTGGATCGTCGGCGGCGATACCCTGCCGCAGCAGAAGCCCGATCCGGCCGGCTTGCTGTGGGTCATGCGGCAGGCAGGCGTGGTGGCCGGTCAGGCCCTGTTCATCGGTGATTCGCGCAATGACATCCGCGCCGCCCGCGCCGCCGGGGTGCGTTGCGTGGCCCTGAGCTATGGCTACAACCATGGCGAGCCCATCGCCAGCGAGCAGCCGGATCTGGTGGTCGACGATCTGCGCGAGCTGTTCATCTAGCACGCCGAGGTGGCCGGCCGGTTGCCATGCCGCGCCGGCTAGGCTAACGTGGCCCTTCAACCCCCGCCTCAAGAGCAAGAGATCGCATCGTGGTGGTCACCCGCACAGGCTCCTCGCGAGCATGGATGAAAGTCATCAAGGCCCTGGCCCGTTGGCGCTGGCGCGCCTGATTTCGTCCTGGCCGGTATCAGACCGGCGCGCTGTGCACCCGACCTTTCGTTTTCCTCGCCACGAGGCTGATCATGACCCGCGACGACTTTCTGCGCCTGGCCGCTCAAGGCTATAACCGCATTCCCCTGGCATTCGAAACCCTGGCCGACTTCGATACCCCCCTGTCCATCTACCTGAAGCTGGCCGACGGCCCCAATTCCTATCTGCTGGAATCGGTGCAGGGCGGCGAGAAGTGGGGGCGTTACTCCATCATCGGCCTGCCCTGCAGTCGCGTCCTGCGCGTCCATGGCCACCGCGTGGTGGTCAGCGATGCCGGTCGTGAGGTCGAGGTGATCGAGCACTGCGATGATCCCCTGGCCTTCGTCGAAGCCTTCAAGGCGCGCTATCGCGTGCCGACGCTGGATGGCTTGCCACGCTTCAACGGTGGCCTGGTGGGCTACTTCGGCTACGACAGCGTGCGCTACGTGGAACGCCGTCTGGCGGCCTGCCCCAATCCCGATCCGCTGAGTACGCCCGACATCCTGCTGATGGTGTCCGATGCCGTGGTGGTGTTCGACAACCTGGCCGGCAAGATCCATGCGATCGTGCTGGCCGATCCAGACGAAGCCGAGGCCTTCGACGCCGCCCAGGCACGCCTGGCCGACATCCTCGACCGCCTGCGTCAGCCCATCGTGCCGCGCCGCGGCCTGGATCTTTCCGCCCCGGCCGGTCCGGAGCCGAGCTTCCGTTCCAGCTTCAGTCGCGAGGATTTCGAAGGCGCGGTGCAGCGCATCAAGGACTACATCCTGGCCGGCGACTGCATGCAGGTGGTGCCCTCGCAGCGCATGTCCATCGCCTTCCAGGCGGCGCCCATCGACCTCTATCGGGCGCTGCGCTGCTTCAACCCCACGCCCTACATGTATTTCTTCAACTTCGGCGACTTCCATGTGGTGGGCAGTTCGCCCGAGGTGCTGGTGCGGGTGGAGGACGGCGAGATCACCGTGCGCCCCATCGCCGGGACCCGTCCGCGCGGCGCCACCGAGGAAGCCGATCTGGCCTTGGAGCGTGATCTGCTGGCCGACGCCAAGGAGCTGGCCGAGCACCTGATGCTGATCGACCTGGGGCGCAATGACGTGGGCCGGGTCTCCACCACCGGCAGCGTGACCCTGACCGAGAAGATGGTCATCGAGCGCTATTCTAACGTGATGCACATCGTCAGCAACGTCACCGGCCGGCTCAAGCCCGAACTGAGCGCCATGGACGCCCTGCGCGCCATCCTGCCGGCCGGCACCCTGTCCGGGGCGCCGAAGATCCGCGCCATGGAGATCATCGACGAACTGGAGCCGGTCAAGCGCGGCATCTACGGCGGCGCCGTGGGCTACCTGGCCTGGAACGGCAACATGGACACCGCCATCGCCATCCGCACCGCGGTGATCAAGGACGGCGAACTGCATGTGCAGGCCGGGGCGGGAATCGTCGCCGACTCGGTGCCGGCGCTGGAGTGGGAAGAGACCCTCAACAAGCGTCGCGCCATGTTCCGCGCCGTCACCCTTGCCGAACAGTCCGTCTGAGGAGCCTGCCATGTTGCTGATGCTGGATAACTACGATTCCTTCACCTACAACCTGGTGCAGTACCTGGGCGAACTGGGGGCCGAGGTCAAGGTGGTGCGCAACGACGAGCTCCCGGTCGAGGCGCTCGAAGACCTGGCGCCGGAGCGCATCGTCGTCTCCCCCGGTCCCTGCACGCCCAACGAGGCGGGCATCTCCCTGGCCACCCTGGAGCGCTTCGCCGGCAAGCTGCCGGTGCTGGGCGTCTGCCTGGGTCACCAGAGCCTGGGCCAGGCCTTTGGCGGCGAGGTGGTGCGGGCGCGCGAGCCGATGCACGGCAAGACCAGCCCGGTCTACCACAACGGCGAAGGCGTCTTCGCCGGCCTGCCCAATCCCTTCACCGTGACCCGCTACCACTCGCTGGTGGTCAAGCGCGAGACCCTGCCCGACTGTCTGGAGATCACCGCCTGGACCCAGCATCCGGACGGCAGCCTGGACGAGATCATGGGGCTGCGGCACCGCGAATTCATGATCGAAGGGGTGCAATTCCATCCCGAGTCCATCCTCACCGAACATGGCCATGACCTCTTGGCCAACTTTCTCCAGCAGCAGGGAGGACGCCGCTAGATGGACATCAAGCAGGCCTTGAATCGCATCAGTGGCCAACTCGACCTCAATGTGGCCGAGATGCAGGCGGTGATGCGCCAGATCATGACCGGTGGCGCCGACGAGGCGCAGATCGGTGCCTTCCTCATGGGCATGCGCATCAAGAGCGAGACCATCGACGAGATCTGCGGCGCGGTCAGCGTGATGCGCGAACTGGCGACCCCGGTGGTGCTGCCGAGCCTCGACCATGTGGTCGACGTGGTGGGCACCGGCGGCGACGGCGCCAACATCTTCAATGTCTCCTCGGCCTCGGTGTTCGTAGTGGCGGCGGCGGGCGGCAAGGTCGCCAAGCACGGCAATCGCGCGGTGTCCGGCAAGAGCGGCAGCGCCGATCTGCTGGAGGCCGCCGGCATCTACCTGGAGCTGAGTCCGGCGCAGATCGCCCGCTGCGTCGAACAGGTGGGCGTCGGCTTCATGTTCGCCCAGTCGCACCACAGCGCCATGCGCCATGCCGCCGGGCCGCGCCGTTCCCTGGGGCTGCGTACCCTGTTCAACATGCTCGGGCCGCTGACCAATCCGGCCGGTGTCCGTCACCAGGTGGTCGGGGTGTTCAGCGCCGCCCTCTGCCGACCCCTGGCCGAGGTGCTGCAGCGCCTGGGCAGTCACCATGTGCTGGTGGTGCATTCCCGCGACGGCCTGGACGAATTCAGCCTGGCCGCGGCGACCCAGGTGGCCGAACTCAAGGACGGCAGCATCAGCGAATACCAGGTGCTGCCGGAGGATCTGGGGATCAAGAGCCAGACCCTGGTCGGCCTCACCGTGGACGGCCCCGAGGCCTCCCTGACGCTGATCCGCGACGCCCTCGGCCGGCGCAAGACCGAAGCCGGGCAAAAGGCCGCCGACATGATCGTGCTCAACGCCGGCGCGGCGCTCTACGCCGCGGATCTCGCCCACAGCCTGCACGAAGGGGTACTCTTGGCCCACGATGCGCTCTACAGCGGCCTGGCCCGGGAAAAGCTGGACGAGCTCGCCCATTTCACATCCGTCTATCGCGAGGAGGGTCGCCCGTGAGTGTGCCAACCGTGTTGCAGAAGATCCTGGCCCGCAAGGCCGAGGAGATCGCCCAGCTCAAGGCGCGGACCAGCCTGGCCGAGCTCGAGGCCCAGGCCCGCGCCGCCGACGCCCCGCGCGGCTTCGCCCGCGCCCTGCAGGCCCAGGTGGCACGCAAGGAAGCGGCGATCATCGCCGAGGTGAAGAAGGCCTCGCCGAGCAAGGGCGTGATCCGCGAACACTTCGTGCCGGCGGAGATCGCCCACAGCTATGCCCTGGGCGGGGCCACCTGCCTGAGCGTGCTCACCGACGTGGACTTCTTCCAGGGCGGCAACGCCTATCTGCAGCAAGCGCGTGCCGCCTGCCAGCTGCCGGTGATCCGCAAGGACTTCCTCATCGATCCCATCCAGGTGGTGGAAGCCCGGGCCATCGGCGCCGATTGCATCCTCCTGATCGTCGCCGCGCTGGACGACGCCCTGATGGGCGAACTGGCCGCCACGGCCAAGGATGTCGGCCTGGACGTGCTGGTCGAGGTCCATGACGGCGCCGAGCTGGAGCGGGCGCTCAGGGTGCTGGACACCCCGCTGGTAGGCGTCAACAATCGCAACCTGCATACCTTCGAGGTCAGCCTCGAGACGACCCTGGACCTGTTGCCGCGCATCCCACAAGATCGCCTGGTGATCACCGAGAGCGGCATTCTCAATCGCGCCGACGTGGAGTTGATGGAGATCAACGAGGTGCGTGCCTTCCTGGTAGGCGAAGCCTTCATGCGTGCCGACGAGCCGGGCCAGGAGCTGCAGCGGCTGTTCTTTCCTGACCGGCGCTTCCCGCTCATGGATGCCTGACCGTTCAGGCGCCTGAACAAGGCCTCGGTGGCGACCACCGAGGCCTTTTTTTATCTGCAAGGTGACCCAGGTCGACTCACGCCCGCCCCAATCGGCGGGAACGACCTCCGTGTACCCGCTGCCGACGCGGGGCTTTGTTTCCTGACCCCTAAACCCGGTTAATGACCTCCGACCCGCTGAACCGTGGCGGGTCGAGGAGTCGATCGGCCATCGCGAGGTGCGCCGGGGCTCCGCCGCACCAGGCCATCCATAACCAGGGCAAGCAAGAACCATGGCAACGGAAGAAAAAAGCGAAACACTTGATATCAGCGTCACCGATCCCTCCCGGACCGAGGAGTCGCGGCGCGATCGCCGACTCGCCGGTACCACCGACTGGGTGGTCTTCGGCGTCACCAGCATCGCCGCGCTGGCCTTCGTGATCTGGGGCTTCGTCAACCAGGCCGGTCTGGCCAGCAGCGCCTCGACCGCCCAGGGCTGGGTGATCACCCATTTCGGCTGGTTGTTCGTACTCACCTCCACCGGCTTCGTGGTCTTCGTCATCTGGCTGGCGGCCAGTCGCTATGGGCGGATCCCCCTGGGACGCGACGACGAACAACCGGAATTTCGCACCCTTTCCTGGGTGGCGATGATGTTCAGTGCCGGCATGGGCATCGGCCTGATGTTCTTTGGCGTCGCCGAACCGCTGTCGCACTATCTCAACCCGCCGCCCGGCGGCGCCGCCGGGCAGAGCAGCGCCGCCCTGCAGGTGGCCATGGCCACCACGCTGTTTCACTGGACGCTGCATCCCTGGGCCATCTACGCCGTGGTCGGCCTGGCCATCGCCTATGGCACCTATCGCCGCGGGCGCTGCCAGCTGATCTCGGTGGCCTTCCGCCCGCTGATCGGCGAGCACGCCAACGGCCCCCTCGGTCGCGTCATCGACATGATGGCGATCTTCGCCACCCTGTTCGGCTCGGCCGCCTCCCTCGGCCTGGGCGCCCTGCAGATCGCTGGTGGACTCGAACACAACGGCTGGATCGAGCAACCCGGAAAAATGCTGTATATCGGCATCATCACCGTGCTGACGGTAGCCTTCGTCATCTCTGCCGTGTCCGGCGTGGAAAAGGGCATCCAGTGGCTGTCCAACACCAACATGGTGCTGGCGGTGGCCCTGGCCCTGTTCGTCTTCGTCGTCGGCCCGACCCTGCTGATGCTCAATCTGCTGCCCACCGCCATCGGTGACTACATCGACCTCCTGCCGGAGATGATGGCGCGCACCAGCGCCAGCGGCGGCGAGGCCATGGGCAACTGGCTGTCGAGCTGGACGGTGTTCTACTGGGCCTGGTGGATTTCCTGGACACCCTTCGTCGGCATGTTCATCGCCCGCATCAGTCGCGGCCGTACCATCCGCCAGTTCGTCACCGGGGTATTGCTGGTGCCGAGTCTGGTCAGCGTGGTCTGGTTCGTCATCTTCGGTGGCGCGGCGATCGACGCCATGCGCCTGGGCGCCTTCACCCTGGTCGACGGCGCGGTGAACAGCAACTTCGCCCTCTACGATCTGCTGGCCAGCTATCCCTGGGTCTCGGTGACCTCGGTACTGGTCATGGTGCTGGTGGCGATCTTCTTCGTGTCCGGCGCCGACGCCGCGTCCCTGGTGATGGGTACCCTGTCCGAGCGCGGTACCACCGAGCCCTCGCGACGCACGGTGATCTTCTGGGGCGCCCTCACCGGCGCGGTGGCGGCAATCATGCTGGCCATCGGCGACCCGGGCAATCCAGGCGCCGCCCTCAATGGTCTGCAGAATCTGACCATCGTGGTCTCGCTGCCTTTCGTGGTGGTCATGGCGCTGCTGTGCCTGGCGCTCTATCGTGACCTGCGCTGCGATCCGCTGATGCTGCGGCATCTGCGCGGCACCGAGTTGATCGAGAAGGCGGTGCTCTATGGCGCGGTCAAGCACGGCGAAGAATTCCACTTCGTCGTGGGTGAGCCCAAGGCCAAGGGGAACGGCGAGAAGACCGTCGAGGAGAAAGCCACGGTGCGGGTGGAGAAGGTACAGCGGAAGGTCGAGATCTGACGCGCTGGAAGGGCGGGGGCAGCGGCCCCCGCCTGCTGGCGGGGGCGCACCGGGCGGGGCTCAGCGGGTGCCGAACACCACCATGGTCTTGCCCTTGACGTGGACCAGTCCCTGTTCTTCCAGGGACTTGAGCACGCGGCCGACCATCTCGCGGGAGCAACCGACGATGCGGCCGATCTCCTGGCGGGTGATCTTGATCTGCATGCCATCCGGGTGGGTCATGGCGTCCGGCTGCTTGCACAGGTCGAGCAGGGTACGCGCCACGCGACCGGTGACGTCGAGGAAGGCCAGGTCGCCGACCTTGCGGGTGGTCTGGCGCAGGCGCTCGGCCATCTGGCGGCCGAGGGAGAACAGCATGTCCGGATCATGCTGGCTCAGTTCGCGGAACTGGCCGTAACTGATCTCGGCGACTTCGCACTCGGTACGGGCACGGACCCAGGCGCTGCGCTCGGGCTCGCTGCCTTCCTTGGAGAACAGGCCCATCTCGCCGAAGAAGTCCCCGGCATTGAGATAGGCGATGATCATTTCGCGGCCCTCATCGTCTTCGATAAGGATGGTCACCGAACCCTTGAGGATGAAGAACAGGCTTTCGCTGTTGTCGCCAGCGTAGATGATGGTGGTTTTTGCCGTGTAGCGGCGACGCGAGCAGTGCGCTAGCAGCTTGTCGATGTGCTGTAACTTCGCGGGTGGGATGATAGCGGCCATGCTGATTCCTGAGGTTGAAAGCTAACCTGAGTCGGGGGCACCGATGTCCGAACCGGTGCATGCATAGGCTGCGCCGGTTCCAATTCAAAGACCGGATAAGAACATGCGCAGCTTAAATGCGAGCTGAATAGCCCTTCACTGGTCATCAGTTTACGCCATCCAGCATGTTAAGCTGATCACCATTTGCATATATAAGTAGGACGAAAGCGATGAAAGCGCGCATCCAGTGGGCAGGCGAGGCCATGTTCCTCGGTGAGTCCGGCAGCGGTCACGTGGTGGTCATGGACGGCCCGCCGGAAAGCGGTGGGCGCAACCTCGGCGTACGGCCGATGGAAACCGTGCTGATCGGTCTGGGCGGCTGCGCCAGCTACGACGTGGTCAGCATCCTGCGCAAGGCGCGGCAGCCGGTGGAGAGCTGCGAGGCTTTCCTCGAAGCGGATCGTGCCGAGACTGAGCCCAAGGTGTTCACCCGCATCCACCTGAAGTTCGTGGTCAAGGGCCGCGGTCTCAAGGAAGCCCAGGTCAAGCGCGCCATTGAGCTGTCGGCGGAGAAGTACTGCTCGGCCTCCATCATGCTCGGTCGGGCCGGCGTCGAGATCACCCACAGCTACGAACTCGTCGAACTCGGCTGATGCTCTTGCAGGCGACGCCTGTGCAGGCGTCGCCCTCCGCGTCATCCCTTCCCGTCGACATCAATTCATCACCTGAGCCCGGCAGACTCTGGCCCCAGCCGCTGCCGATCTGCATAATGCGCCGCTCTTAAGGGGCAAGCCCCCGACAAGTACAGCCAATCGCCATCGCGAAGAGGTGTTCGCCGCCCTACGCAGCTTGCGCAATCCGCAACTGACGGGCACTCAGGACCGCGGTCAGAGACCGCACGACGGGAGCTTTACCACCGTGAAAAGCAAACTCAGGCTTCATGGTTTCAACAACCTGACCAAGACCTTGAGCTTCAACATCTACGACATCTGCTACGCCGAGACGTCGGAAGATCAACAGGCCTATGTCCAGTACATCGATGAAGAGTACGACGCCGAGCGTCTGACCCAGATTCTGACCGACGTGGTCGATATCATCGGGGCCAACATCCTCAACATCGCCCGCCAGGATTACGATCCCCAGGGTGCCAGCGTGACCATCCTGATCTCCGAGCAACCGGTCGAGCCGACCGAGAGCCAGATCGAGGAATCGCCCGGTCCGCTGCGCGAGACCATTCTCGGCCACCTGGACAAGAGCCACATCACGGTGCACACCTATCCGGAGATCCATCCGGACGACGGTATCGCCACCTTCCGCGTCGACATCGACGTCTCCACCTGTGGCGTGATCTCCCCGCTCAAGGCCCTGAATTACCTGATCCACCAGTTCGACTCGGATATCGTCACTGTGGACTACCGGGTGCGCGGCTTCACCCGCGACATCGAAGGGCGCAAGCACTTCATCGACCACGAGATCAACTCGATCCAGAACTACCTGTCCGAGGACACTCGCGCGGCCTACCAGATGACCGACGTGAACGTGTACCAGGACAACCTGTTCCACACCAAGATGCTGCTCAAGGAATTCGAACTGGACAACTACCTGTTCGGTGATGCTTCCCGCAGCCTCTCGACGGAACAGCGCCAGCAGATCACTCAGCGTCTCAAGCACGAGATGCGCGAGATCTTCTCCGGTCGCAACCTGCCGCGCTGATCGCTCGGCTGTTGCTCAAGGAACCCCGCCACGGCGGGGTTCTTCGTTTCCCGGTTCAGTGATGCTCTTCGCGCACGACCGGTGCGCCACCGGTGACGCTCTTGACCACCCGGCCGATGGTCAGGCCCTGGCCGAGGATGGAGACCAGCACCACGATGTAGGTCAGGGCCAGGATCAGATCCCGCTCCGGCCCGGCTGGCAGACTCAATGCCAGGGCCACGGAGACGCCGCCACGCAAGGCACCCCAGGTGAGGATACGCGCCGTGCAGCGGGTCATGTTGCGCCAGTGCGGGCTGAGCAGCACCACCGGTGCCACGCTGATCCAGCGGGCGAAGAGGATCGCTAGGGTCACCAGCAGCGCCGCGCCCAGGTGGGCCCAGCTGAAGGGCAGCACCAGCAGCTCCATGCCGATCAGGGCGAACAGCAGGGCGTTGAGGATCTCATCGATCAACTCCCAGAAGCCATCCAGGTAGCGCCGGGTGAAGTCGTTCATCGCCTTGGTACGGCCCAGGTTGCCGATGATCAGACCCGCGACCACCATGGCGATGGGGCCCGAGACGTGCAGGTGGCTGGCCAGGGTCGAGCCGCCGATCACCAGCGCCAGGGACAGCATCACCTCGATCTGGTGCTGTTCGATGCTCAGCATCAGCCAGTAGCAGATAAAGCCGATCAACAGGCCGAAGAGGATGCCGCCGCCGGCCTCTTCGAGAAACAGCCAGAGCGCGGCGTTGACCGTGGGCGTCTCGCCCAGCTGGATCACCCCCAGCAGCACCGAATAGACCACCACGGCCACGCCATCGTTGAACAGCGCCTCGCCGACGATGGTGGTCTCCAGGGACTTGGGCGCGCCGGCCGAGCGCAGGATGCCAAGCACGGCGATGGGATCGGTCGGGGAGATCAGGGCGCCGAAGATAAGGCAGTAGAGCAGGTCGACGTGCCAGCCCAGCCAGCCGAAGATCAGGTGGCTGAGATAGCCGATCAACACCGTGGAGATGATCACCCCGAGGGTGGCCAGGCCGCCGATGGCCCATTTGTAGTCGCGCAGGTCCTTGAGATTGACGTGCAGGGCGCCGGCGAACAGCAGGAAGCCGAGCATCCAGTTCATCAGTAGGTCGTTGAAGTCGATCTGCCCGAGCAGTTCGCCGATGCGGTGCTCGAGGCCGGGAAAGCCGAGCCAGGACAGGCTCTGCAGACCGACCGAAAAGATCAGCGCGATGACCATGACGCCGATGGTGGGCGGCAGGCCGACGAAGCGGTAGTTGAGGTAGGTGAGCAGCGAGGTGAAGCAGATGAAGGCAGCAGCGAGTTCGAGCATGGGCGTTCCAGATCCATCAGACAGCGAGTCCCAGCAGAGGCAGGGGCTAGGGGTAGGATGGGGTGGAGGCCGCAAAAGTTACATTTTCGATAGCTGCCTAGCCAAGTGTCTGGCGCGACAAGATCAGCAGTCGCCCTGGCCCGCACCTCCAGTGCCGGTGCCAGGGCGACCTCTGAGACGAACGGTCAGGCGCGCTGACGGCTAGAGCGGCGCGGCCATTGCCGGGGTCGTTTCACGCAGCGGCAACGGATGGGGCGCAGCGATACGCGCCTCCAGCGTTGCCACGTAGCTGCGGGCGTCGGCTTCATTGAGAAAGGTGATGGCCTGTTTGTCGATACAGACCTGCCAGGCACTGGTGGTGGACTTGCGCAGGGGGCGAACCACGATCTTCATACTGGTACCCTCGGGGACAGACGAAAAGTGGAAACCCGATTCTAGAGCGCTTTTGATTGCAGAATGGTGACATTCGTCGGTAAGCGCGCTAGGCGCGCGCCCGCTGCTGTTCGGCATACCAGCCTTCGAACTCTTCCGGCGGCAACGGTGGGCTGAACAGGAAGCCCTGGCATTGCTGGCAACCTAGCTTGCGCAGGATATCCCATTGCTCGGTGGTCTCTACGCCTTCGGCCAGCACGTCGAGATCCAGGCCCTGGCCCAGGGCGACGATGGCCGCGGCGATGGCCTGGCTGCTGTGGGTGCCGCTGTCGCTGCGCAACTCGTGCATGAAGCTCTGGTCGATCTTGAGCTTGTCGAGGGGGAAGCGGCGCAGATAGGCCAGGGAGGAATAGCCGGTGCCGAAGTCGTCCACGGCGATGCGTACGCCCAGTGTCTTGAGGGTAGCCAGGGACAGCAGCGCCTCCTCGACATTGTTCATCAGGGTGCCTTCGGTGATCTCTAGCTCCAGGTGCTCGGCCGGCAGGCGACTGCGCGCCAGGGCGCGGGAAATGGTGCTGGCCAGATCACGCTTGGCGAATTGCCGGGGCGAGATGTTGATCGCCAGGGTCTCCAGTTCGAGTCCCTGGGCGAGCCAGCTGTGCATCTGCTGGCAGGCGGTCTCGATGATCCAGTCGCCCAGGGGCACGATGAGCCCGGTTTCTTCGGCCAGCGGAATGAACTCGGTGGGCGGGATGAGGCCCAGCTCCGGGTCCTGCCAACGCACCAGGGCTTCAACGCCAATGGTCTGGGCGGTGCTGACGCTCATCAGCGGTTGGTAGTGCAGGACGAAGTCACCGCGCTTGAGCGCGGTGCGCAGCCGCGATTCCAGATTCAACCGCCGCCGCGACTGCTCGGTGAGGGCCTGGGTATAGAAGCGGAAGGTGTCGCGGCCCTGGTCCTTGGCCTGGTGCATGGCTGTGTCGGCATTGCGGATGAGGTCATCGGCGGTCCCGCCATCGTCGGGAAAGAGGCTGATGCCGATGCTGGCATTGAGATAGATGTCGTGCTCGCCGAGGTGGAAGGGCTGCTCCAGCTTGCCGAGCATGGCCTGGGCGATCTGGGCGGCGAATTCGGGCCGGTCTATCCGCTCGATGATGACCAGATACTCATCGCCACCGATGCGCGCCAGGGTGATGTCCTCGCTGAGCAGGGCGCGCAGGCGGGCGGCGAATTCCACCAGCAGTTCGTCACCCAGGGCATGGCCATGGCTTTCGTTGACGGTGCGGAAATGATCGAAGTCGAGAATCAGTACGGCGACCAGGTATTCCTGGGGTTCGGCCAGGGCCAGGGCATGTTCCAGATGGGTGCGCGCCAGCAGGCGATTGGGCAGGTCGGTCAGGGGATCGTGGTGCGCCAGGTGACTCAGGCGCGCCTCGCTCTCTCGCAGGCGGGTGGTATCGCTGACGGTAACCGTGTACTGCCGGGTCTCCCGGGGGTAGAGGGTGTCGATGGCGGTCCAGGCCGGAAAGGTACTGCCGTCGAGTCGTGGCCAGAGCAGCTCGCCTTCCCAGCGGCCCTCGCGGCGTACGGTACGCCAGAGTTCGCGATAGAAGCGCTGGTCCTGGCGCCCACCGCCGGGAAGTCCCAGGCGCTGGCCGAGCAGGGTGCCTTCCTGGGCGCCCAGCAGCCGGGCGAAGGCCGGGTTCACCGCCAGGATCCAGCGGCGCTCGTCGAGCAGCAACAGGCCGTCGCGACTGTTCTGGAACATCGCCGCGGCCTGGCGCAGGCTCTCTTCCTGCTGTTTGCGCAGGGTGATGTCCTGGGCGGTGCTGATGAAGTATTGCGGCACGCCCTGATCGTCGCGGATCAGGCGCGTGGTGACGTTGGTCCATACCGGCTGGCCATTGCGATGCAGATAGCGTTTTTCCAGGGTGTAGCGGTCCTGGCCAGTGTCCACCAGCTGCTTGCGCAGCGCGGCACCCAGCGCGCGCTCGTCCGGATGGGTCACCGACGCGGTGTCCTTCTGCAGCAACTCCGGTTGTGAGTAGCCGAGCATCTGGCAGAAGTGGTGATTGACGCTCAGCCAGCGACCTTCCAGGTCACTGAGCATGATGCCGGTGTAGGCCTGCTCGAAGATGCCGCGATAGCGTGCCTCGCTGGCACGCTGTGCCTGGACGACGCGCTGCTGCCGGATGGCCAGCACCGCCAGACGGGTGAATTCGGTGATCAACGCCTGGGTTTCCGCTTCGGGCAGCCGCGCCTCACCGTAGTAGATGCCCAGGGCGCCCACGGCACGTTGCTGCTCGTCCTGCAGCGGCAGGGCCCAGGCGCCGCGAATGCCCGCCGCCTGGGCCGCCGGCAACAGCGGCTGCCAGGCCGGGTCCAGTGCGACATCGATGGTGAACACCGGCGCATTGCCCGTGACGGCGCTGCAGCAGCCCTGGTCGTGACGGCTGCGAGGCATGCTTTCCAGCGCCGCCTGGAAGGCCGGTGGCAGGCTGGGCGCCGCGGCGACCCGCAGATGCTCGCCCTGGTCGTCCAGCAACAGGGCGACGCGCATTTCCGGATAGATCTGCTCCAGCCGCAGGGCGATGCCCTGTTGGATCTCCGCCAGCGGCAGGCCGGTGAGCAGGTCGTCGAGAACGTCGCTACGGGCCTGTTGCAGCAGTTGCGCCTGGTAGTCGTGATGGATGTCGGTCAGGGTGCCCTGGATTTCGCCATCGAGGCCGGCGCGCAGCTCCATCTGCATCCAGCGATGACTCTCCACCGACAGCCGCAACCGCACCACGCCATTCCAATGCAGGCGCTGGCCCGCCGCGAAATCCGCCACCAGCTGGCGCAGGCGGGCGCCGTCCTGGGGATGGAAGGCCTGATCCAGGGGGTGGTTGAGTTGCTGGGCGGCGGGCTGGCCGGTGAGGGCTTCCCAGGCTGGGTTGAGAAATTGCCAGCGACCGCGGTGATCGCTGGCGAAGATCACCAGCGGCAGGTGCTGGACCAGTTCGCGATAGCGCCGCTGGCTGTCCTGCAGGGCCTGTTCGGCCAGCTTGTGGCTGGTGATGTCGACCAGGGCACCGCGGGTGATGCCGGCTTCGTCGAAATCGCTCTGCCAATTGAGCCAGCGCCAACTGCCTTCGCCATCGTCGAAATGCGCCGAGAAATTTAGTGGGCCCTGCATGTGCTGCAGGCGTTCCAGCATGCTGTGCACATGGTCGCGGTCATCGGCGTGGGCGCAGGCGGCAATGGTGGCGAAGTCCAGCGGATCGCTGCCCTTGGGCTGGTGCAGCATCACCAGGGTGCGTTCGGAACACAGCAGGCGGCCATCGTCCAGCAACTGCCAGTCACCGGTATTGGTCAGCCGCTGGACGAAATCCTGGGTGGCGCGCTGGCTCTGCAGCTCTTCGATGAAGCCTTCGCGATAGCTGGCTTCGCGCCGCAGCAAGCCATAGAGCACCAGCGACAGCAGGCTCATGAAGGCCAGGCCCTTCAGGGTGTACCACAGATGGACACTGTCCTGATCGCTGAGCAGCAGATACAACAGCCCATCGGTGCCGATCACCCAAAGGGCGCTCAGCAACAGATAAATCAGGGCAATGCGCGCAGGGGAGAGAGGCCGCATCCCGGATCCTCGAGGCCCGATCGTAGGTGTCGGGTTCAATTCAGCATTGACCGGATAAAGGTGCGGCAGTTCTGGTTTGGCCACCTCGACGTCCGCCTTTCGATGTCTACCCTTGTCCCAGAGCGCACGGGAGGCTCCTGCCCCAGACACCGGTGCCAGGGTCGTCTGACCTCGTGCAATTTACCAGACCTTTTTGCGCATTACTTGCATTTTGCCCGCCTGTTATTTTTGGTGAATTGATCTAAATCATTGATTTTTAACGTCTTTAATCAGATTTGGAATTCGGCGCAGCCGTTGCGCTCTACATAAGAGTCGCTGCTGCCAGGACCTGGGCGCAGTACAACCAAGGAAAACAGGAGTCATCTCATGAAAAAGACTTTCGGTACTTTTGCCCTCGCTGCCGTTACCGCTTCCGTACTGAGCCTGCCGCTGGCCGGCGGTGCCTTTGCAGCCACCAGCCAGAACATGACCCTGGCCGCCAACAACACCGTGGACAAGACTGAAGAAGCGGCGTCCGACACCTGGATCACCAGCAAGGTCAAAGCCTCTTTCCTGGCCGACGAACACATCAAGGGCACCTCGATCAAGGTCGAGACCAACAAGGGCGTCGTGTCCCTGTCCGGCACCGTGGCGACCGAAGCCCAGCGCGACCTGGCGATCAAGGAAGCCAAGGCCATCAAGGGCGTCAAGGCCGTATCGGCTGATGCGCTGAAAGCCGCTCAGTAAGAACGCCTGGTAACACCCGGCACGATGGCAGCGCCGCTGCCATCGCCCCTTGCCCTTCACCCCGGAGAACTGCCATGACCAGTACGACCGAAACCCTCAACGATCTGATCGAGATCGCCCGTGACGGCAAGAATTTCTACGAGCATGCCCTCACCGAAGTGAAGAACCCCGAATTGAAGGCCCTGTTCACCGAGATCGCCCAGAGCAAGGCCGAGATCATCAGCGCCCTGAGCAGCCAGGTATCGGCCGCTGGTGAAAAGCCCGCCGAGCAAGGCACCTTTGCCGGCAGCTTCCGCAAGTACTACACCGACGTCAAAACCTCCTTTGCCAGCAAGGAAAAGGAAGAAGTCACCTACGTCAGCGAACTGGAAGAGCAGGAAGACCGCCTGCTGCACGCACTAGAGCGCGCCGTCAACGAACACGCCACGCCGGATGCCCAGGCCAACCTGCGCAGCCAGCTGGAAAAGGCCCGTGCGACCCACGATCGCATGCGTGACCTGAAGCACCGCATGCAAGCCGCCCACTAAGGTTGCCTGCAGAAAAAAGCCCCGCCTAGGCGGGGCTTTTCTTTGGGCTACAGCTAGCCCTGCAGGGCGCGATTGAGGCGGGCGTCGATCAGGCTGTCGACCACCGACGGATCGGCCAGGGTCGAGGTATCGCCCAGGCTGTCCAGCTCGTCGCAGGCGATCTTGCGCAGGATGCGTCTCATGATCTTGCCGGAGCGGGTCTTGGGCAGGGCGGGTGCCCATTGCAGGAATTCTGGCTTGGCGAAGCTGCCGATCTCCTCGGCCACCTGCTGGCGCAGGCGGGCCTTGAGTTCGTCGCTTGGGGTCACCCCACCCTTGGTGGTGACGAAGGCATAGACCGCCTGGCCCTTGACCTCGTGCGGGCAACCCACCACGGCGGCTTCGGCCACGTCCGCATGTTCGGTGAGCACGCTTTCTACTTCGGCGGTACCGATGCGGTGGCCGGAGACGTTGAGCACGTCATCCACCCGCCCGGTGATCCAGTAGTAGCCGTCTTCGTCCCGGCGGGCGCCGTCGCCGGTGAAGTAGTAACCCGGATAGGCACTGAAGTAGGTGTCGATCAGTCGCTGGTGGTCGCCATAGACGGTACGGATCTGGCTCGGCCAGCTGGCCTTGATGGCCAGCACGCCGCTGCCGGGGCCGTCGATTTCCTTGCCCTGCTCGTCCAGCAGCACCGGCTGGACGCCAAAGAAGGGCAGGGTGGCCGAGCCCGGCTTCAATGCCAGGGCGCCGGGGGGCGGGGCGATGAGGATGCTGCCGGTCTCGGTCTGCCACCAGGTATCGACGATGGGGCAGCGACCCTCGCCAACTACCCGGTGATACCACTCCCAGGCCTCGGGATTGATCGGCTCGCCTACGCTGCCGAGCAATTGCAGGCTCTGCCGCGAGGTGCGCTGTACCGGCTCGTCGCCTTCACGCATCAGGGCGCGCAGGGCAGTGGGAGCGGTATAGAAGATATTGACCTGATGCTTGTCCACCACCTGCCACAGGCGACTGGCGTCGGGATAGCTGGGCACGCCTTCGAACATCAGGGTGGTGGCGCCATTGGCCAGGGGGCCATAGACGATGTAGCTGTGGCCGGTGACCCAGCCGACATCCGCGGTGCACCAGAAGACCTGTCCCTCGTGGTAGTCGAACAGGTACTTGAAGCTCAGGGTGGCGCCCAGCAGATAGCCGCCGGTGGTGTGCAGCACGCCCTTGGGCTTGCCGGTGGAACCCGAGGTGTAGAGGATGAACAGCGGATCCTCGGCATCCATGGGCTCTGCCGGGCAGTCGGCCGCGGCCGCGGCCACGGCCTGGGCATAAGGCAGATCACGGCCCTCCTGGCGCGCCACGGCGGCGCCGGTCCGCTCGACCAAGACCACGGTGTGGACGTCAGGGCATTTGGCCAGGGCCTTGTCGACATTGGCCTTGAGCGGCACGCGCTTGCCGCCACGTACGCCCTCGTCGGCGGTGATCACCACCCGGCAGTCGGAATCGAGGATGCGGTCGCGCAACGCCTCGGGCGAAAACCCGCCGAACACCACCGAATGCACCGCGCCGATGCGGGCGCAGGCCAGCATCGCATAGGCGGCCTCGGGAATCATCGGCAGATAGAGGCAGACGCGGTCGCCCTTCTTGACCCCGCGCTCCTTGAGCACATTGGCCAGGCGACAGACGTGCTCGTGCAACTGGCGATAGCTGATGGCCTGGCTGTCGGCGGGATCGTCGCCTTCCCAGAGGATGGCGGTCTGCTCGGCCCGGCCACCGAGGTGGCGATCGATGCAGTTGTAGGCGACGTTGAGCTGGCCGCCGCTGAACCAGCGGGTCTGGCCCTGGCGCATGTCGCCGCTATGGACTTCGTCCCAGGTGCGCGACCAGTCGAGTAAAGCGCTGGCCTGTTCGCTCCAGAAGCGTTCCGGCTGCTCCACCGAGCGCTGGTAGAGCTCGCGATAACGGGCTTCGTCGAGGTGGGTGCGGGCACTCAGACTCTCGGGCACGGGATAGCGGTGGCTCATGGCCGGCTCCTTCTTGGTGTTGTTGTGCTCCTAGTTTAGGCCGCGGATGGCCTGTCGGGGTTCAGCGAGGCGATAAAACGAAAAAGCGCCGCAGAGCGGCGCCTTTCGGAACGGACCGAGATCGATCAGCCGCGGTGACGACCGCGGAAGTAATCGATCAGGCCCTGAGTCGAACCATCGTCGGCTTTGCCTTCGCTGCGGCCGATGATGTGCTGATAGACGTCCTTGCCCAGCTCCTTGCCCAGTTCGACGCCCCACTGGTCGAAGCAGTTGATGCCCCAGATGACGCTCTGCACGAACACCTTGTGCTCGTACAGGGCCACCAGCGCACCCAGGCGTCGGGGCGAGATGCGTTCCAGCACCAGGGTGTTGCTCGGACGGTTGCCCGGGATCACCTTGTGCGGCGCCAGCTTGGCGATCTCGGCCTCGCCCAGGCCTTTCTCACGCAGCTCGGCCTCGGCTTCCTCGCGGGTCTTGCCCAGCATCAGCGCCTGGCTCTGCGACAGGCAGTTGGCATAGAGCCATTGCTGGTGATCGGCCACCGGATTGTGGCTCACCACCGGCACGATGAAGTCACCGGGGATCAGCTGGGTGCCCTGGTGCAGGAGCTGGTGGTAGGCATGCTGACCGTTGCAGCCGACGCCGCCCCAGATCACCGGACCGGTTTCCATGCTCACCGGCGAGCCGTCCTGACGCACGCTCTTGCCGTTGGACTCCATGTCCAGCTGCTGCAGGTGCTTCACGAAGTTACGCAGGTGGTGGTCGTAGGGCAGGATGGCGTGACTGGTCGCGCCCCAGAAGTTGCCGTACCAGACCCCGAGCAGGCCCAGCAGCACCGGCATGTTCTCTTCGAAGGGGGCGCTGGTGAAATGCTGGTCCATGGCATAGGCACCGGCCAGCAGGTCCTTGAAGTTGGACATGCCGATGGCCAGGGCGATGGGCAGGCCGATGGCCGACCACAGCGAGTAGCGTCCGCCGACCCAATCCCACATGGGGAAGATGTTCTCTTCAGCGATGCCGAATTCCACCGCCATCTTGACGTTGCTGGAGACGGCGATGAAGTGCTTGTGCAGCTCCGGCTCCGGGCAGCCCTGGGCCAGGCACCAGGCGCGGGCGGCCTGGGCGTTCTTCAGGGTCTCCAAGGTGCCGAAGGACTTGGAGGAGACGATGAACAGGGTGGTGTCGGCGGCGAGCTTGGAGGTCACCTCGCGGAATTCGCTGCCGTCGATGTTGGCCAGGTAGTGGCAACGCACGCCGCGCTGGGTGAAGGGCACCAGCGCCTCGGACACCAGCTGCGGACCGAGGAAGGAACCACCAATGCCGATGTTGACCACATCGGTGATCGGCTTCTCGGTGTAGCCGCGCCAGAGGCCGTTGTGGATGCGGGTGACCAGCGCGGTCATCTGGTTCAGGACCCGGTGCACCTCGGGCATGATGTCCTGGCCATCGATCTGCACACTGTCGCCCACCGGGCGGCGCAGCGCGGTATGCAGGGCGGGACGGTGCTCGGACGAGTTGACGTAGGCACCGTCGAACAGGGTGCGGATGGCGCCTTCCAGACCCGCTTCGCGAGCCAGGTTCACTAGCAGCTCACGGGTCTGCTCGGTGATGAGGTTCTTGGAGTAGTCGAGGAACAGACCACTGCTGCTCAGGGAGAACTGCGAGAAGCGCTGCGGATCGGCGGCGAAGGCGTCGCGCATGCGGAAATTCTGCATGGCCTTGCGGTGTTCCTGCAGGGCTTTCCAGGAGGCGAGCTGGGTCACGTCGAGGGGGTGTTGATAGTACTCCATGGCTAGGCTTTTCCTTGGTGGCTCTTGTTTGCTGTTGTGCCCCACAAGCCGCTGGCTTGCAAGGGAAAGTCGGCGACCGCGCGACGCCTGACGTGGCGTCGCGCTTCGAGCATGAAAAAGCCCGGTATGTTCCGGGCTTCCAGGATTCAGGCGGGTTTGGGTGAGCTAACCTTCGGTTGCATCACACTCCGGGCCTGCGGCGAAAGCTCAGGTTGTCGATCAGGCGGGTCTGGCCCAGATAGGCCGCCACCAGCAGCACCAGCGCGGTGGTGGCCGGCCCGGCCGGTTGCAGGCTCAACTGCTCGCGTAGCTCCAGGTAGTCGACTCTAAGCCCCTGGGCTTGCAATTCGGCGACACCGGACGCCAGGGTCGGCTCGACCGCTGCGCCGGCGGCTAGCTGATCGGCGAGCCGCCTGAGCAGGCTGTACAGGCAGGGCGCGCTGGCACGCTGGCCGTCATCGAGATAGCCATTGCGCGAGGACAGCGCCAGGCCGTCGGTGGCCCGCACCGTGGGTTGGGCGACGATCTCGATGGGCATGTCCAGGTCCTGGACCAGCTTGCGGATCACCGCCAGCTGCTGATAGTCCTTTTCGCCAAACACCGCCACGTCCGGTTGCGCCATCTGGAACAGCTTGGTGACCACCGTGGCCACGCCTTCGAAATGACCGGGTCGACGGGCACCGCAGAGACCTTCGGACACCTCGGGGACGTTCACCCGTGTCAGGCCGTCCATGCCCTTGGGATACATCTCGGCCACCGCCGGTGCGAACAGCAGATCGCAGTGGGCCTCGTTCAGCTGGCGGCTGTCTTCCGCCAGGGTGCGCGGATAGGTCGCCAGATCCTCGCTGGGGCCGAATTGCAGCGGATTGACGAAGATGCTCGTCACCACGAAGTCGGCGTGGCGGCGCGCGGTCTCCACCAGGGCGATATGACCGGCGTGCAGATTGCCCATGGTGGGCACCAGGCCGATGCGCAGGCCCTGGCGACGCGCGGCGGCAACGGCGGCGCGTAGTTCGCGGACGCTATGGACCGTCTTCATGCGGAAAATCCGTGTTCGGGAGCGGGAAAGCTGCCGTCCTTGACGGCGGCGACGTAGGCCGCCAGGGCAGCCTGGATGCTGTCCTGGCCGGCCATGAAATTGCGCACGAATTTCGGCGTGCGCCCGCGCAGGGCCAGGCCGAGCATGTCGTGCAGCACCAGCACCTGGCCATCGGTGGCGGCACCGGCGCCGATGCCGATCACCGGCACCCGGGCGGCGCGGGTGATTTCCTCGGCCAGCGCCGAGGGCACGCATTCCAGCAGCAGCATGGCCGCGCCGGCTTCCTCCAACTCGCGCGCCGCGTCACGCAGCTGCTGCGCCCGGACTGGATCGCGGCCCTGCACCTTGAAGCCGCCGAAGACATTGACCGACTGCGGCGTCAGGCCCAGGTGGGCGCAGACCGGTACGCCATTGGCGGCCAGCCGACGAATCGGCTCGGCCAGCCAGGCGTCGCCCTCGAGCTTGACCATCTGTGCGCCCGCCTGCATCAGGCGACCGGCGCTGGTCAGGGTCTGCTCCAGGGTGGCATAGGTCATGAACGACAGGTCGGCGACGATGAAGGCACCGGCCTGGCCGCGTTTGACGCAGGCGGTGTGGTAGACCATGTCGTCGAGGGTCACCGGCAGGGTGCTGTCGTGACCCTGCAGCACCATGCCGAGGGAATCGCCGATGAGCAGCATCTCGACGCCGGCCTGACTGGCGGCCTGGGCGAAGGTGGCATCGTAGGCGGTCAGCATGGCGATCTTTTCGCCACGCTGCTTGAGCCCCTGAAGGGTCGTGAGGCTGATATCAGGCATGCAAGAGGTCCTCGTGGGACGGCGCTATGGTTATTGTCTGGGCGCCGCGGGCGCGGGTTGGCCGCGCGCAAACGGCTGCTATAGTCCCGGCGCATCCGACACAAGTCAATGTTCGGTGTTACGGCAGTGTTACCGCGCAGGTGACGACGGTACCAGTCGTTCCAGACCCTCGAAAGGACAGGCGGACAGCAGGTCCGGCAGCCGGCGGCCATCGGGCAGGTGCAGCTCGGGGGCCAGGTCGGCCAGGGGATAGAGCACGAAGGCGCGCGCCTGCAGGTGATAGTGCGGTACCTGCAGGCGCGGCTCGTCGATCAGCCGCTCACCGAACAGCAGGATATCGATGTCCAGGGTGCGCGGACCCCAGCGCTCGTCCTTGCGCACGCGCCCCTGCTGCTGCTCGATGGCCTGGGTGGCATCGAGCAGCGCCAGGGGGGCGAGGGCGGTGTCCAGCGCGGCGACGGCATTGACGTAGCGGGGCTGGTCGGGCGGCCCCAGGGGATCGCTGGCATAGAAGGCGGAGACCGCCACCAGCTGGCTGTCAGGCAGCTGGGCCAGGGCCTCCAGGGCGGCGTCCAGCTGCCGCCGCGGCTCAGCCAGGTTGCTGCCCAGGCCAAGATAGACCCTTTCCATCATTCGTCGCCGGACGTGGGCGCATCCGAGGTGCGCCGCTTGCGATTGCTGCCGCCACGGCGCCGCCGCTTGGCCGGCGCGCCGTCTTCCCGGCTGAGGTTCTTGATCATCTCGCGCCGCTGGCTGTCACCGACCTCCTGGTAGCGCGTCCACCACTCGCCCAGGCCACCGGTTTCCTCGCCGGCGCTCTCGCGCAGCAGCAGGAAGTCGTAGCCGGCGCGGAAGCGCGGATTTTCCAGCAGTTGATCGGCGCGCTTGCCCTGACGGCGCGGCAGGCGCTCCTGCATGTCCCAGATCTCGCGCATGGGCATGGTGAAACGCTTGGGGACGGCGGTGCGCTGGCACTGCTGCTGGGTCAGGTCGTGGGCGGCTTCCTGCATGGCCGGAATGGGCGGCAGGCCGCGATCCTGGTGATAGCGGACGCGCTCGGGCAAGGCCGGCCAGAGCAGGGCGGCGAACAGGAAGGCCGGGGTGACCGGCTTGCCTTCGCGGATACGGGTGTCGGTGTTGGCCAGAGCCTGGCGGATCAGGCTGCCGGCGTACTCCGGGTCGCGCTCCAGGGCCTCGCCACTGGCCGGGAACAAGGGGGCGAACAGGCCGTACTGGCAGAGCAACTCGAAGGTGCGCTCCGCCTTGCCGCCCAGGAGCAGCTTGATGATCTCGTCGTACAGCCGCGGCGCGGGTATGTCGCGCAGCAACGGCGCCAGGCGGCTGATGGGTTCGGCGGTGGCGGTCTCGATCTCGAAATCCAGCTTGGCGGCGAACCGCACGGCGCGCAGCATCCGCACCGGATCTTCCAGGTAGCGCTGCTCCGGATCGCCGATCAGGCGAATCTGCCGCAGGCGGATGTCCTGGGTGCCATTGGCGTAGTCGAGAATGCGTTCGCCGCTGGCATCGTAGTAGAGCGCGTTGATGGTGAAGTCGCGCCGCTGGGCATCCTGTTCCTGGTTGCCATAGATGTTGTCGCGCAGGATCCGGCCGCTTTCATGGCGCGAGCCCTGGGCTTCGTCTTCGGCATCCCCGGTGGGGTGATTGGCGCGGAAGGTCGCCACCTCGATGATCTCACGGCCGAAATGCACATGGACCAGCTTGAAGCGCCGGCCGATGACCCGCGCATTGCGGAATTCGGCCCGCACCTGCTCGGGCGTGGCACTGGTGGCGACATCGAAGTCCTTGGGCTCGAAACCCAGCAACAGGTCCCGGACGCAACCGCCCACCAGGTAGGCCTGATAACCCGCCTTTTCCAGCCGGTCGACCACGCTCAAGGCGTAACGACTGATCCGCTCTCGTTCCAGAGCATGCTGACTGCGGGGCAGTTCGATGGGCAAGGCAGGCGCGGGCGGAGTACGCCGCAGGGGCGAGCGCAGAGTCTGGATCAGCTTCTTCAGCATGCGAGTTTCTGTTCGGAGAGACGGCTATACGCAATCTGGCCCATAGCAGGAACCGTTGCGCAATAGATAAGGAGGGGATCTTGAACGAGGGAGGGGAGGCTGTCAAAGGCACTGGGGGAGCCGAAGCTCCCCCCCAAAGTGGTACGTGCTTTGTTTTTATTGTCTATCCAGACCTCTTGTTTTTCTTGTGTGGTCTGTCCCGTGCGGATACCGGCCGCCGGAAAGGCTCTGAAGTCTAGAGCCAAGAGCAAACGGATTACTTTGGAAGCTGATGCCGTCAGGATCATTCCTGCTCTGCCTGGTACGGGTGCTGCCTCGGGGCAGTTTTGTTGTTCTCTGGCCTGACATCGCGCGGACCATCCCGCTAGACGACTCTTCTCCAAAATGATCAGTTAGCTACGCCTCCGCCTGCTTGTTCTTGTTGTGCTGGAGTCGCTACGTCTTGTTTTTATTATGGAGGGGGTACGTTGTTATTGTTCTTGTACGAGAAAATAAAGCAGATGCCGTGCCAGTTTTGAAAAATGCATTTAAATCAGTGGCTTGCGAAAAATGTAGCCTTTTTGCTTGGAGGCTACAGGCAAATTTTCGTTACCTCTAAACCCGCCGCCTGTTACGGCGGTAACACATTGCAAAGGATGAGGAGGCGGAGGGAGAGGGTGTTACCGCGGGACGTATCGGCTGTCACGTCCCGGCGCGGATCAGCTGGCGTCGCTGCTGGCACTGGCCTTGCGGCGCGGGATGCCCAGGCGCTGACGACGTTCCCACAGGCACTTGCGGCTGACGCCCAGCTTGCGGGCCAGCTCGGTCTCGGTCATGTGGTCCTGGTGTTCGAGCACGAAGTGCTGGAAGTAGTCTTCCAGCGACAGGTCCTCGGTGGGCTCGTGGGCGCCATTGCCGTTACCCAGGCCCGTGCTGGGCAGCGGATCCAGATAGCTGTCGGCCAGCTCCAGCTCGCCGAGCTCGACGTCGATGCCCAGTTGATCGGCATTGATCTCCTGGCCTTCGCTGAGGATCACCGAGCGCTCGATGGCGTTCTCCAGCTCACGCACGTTGCCCGGCCAGCTGTAATGGCGGATGGCCGCCTCGGCTTCGGCGCCGAACTTGAGCCCCGGGCGACTCATGCGCGCCGATTGCCGCGCGAGGAACACCCGGGCGATCTCCATGACGTCGCCCCCGCGCTCGCGCAGGGCGGGCAGGCGCAGGGAGATGACGTTGAGGCGATAGAAGAGGTCTTCGCGGAACTGGCCGATCTTGGCCAGGCCCTTGAGATCCCGGTGGGTCGCGGCGATCAGGCGCACATCGACCTTTTGCGACTGCACCGAACCGACCCGGCGGATCTCACCTTCCTGCAGCACGCGCAAGAGGCGTGCCTGGGCTTCCAGCGGCAATTCGCCGATCTCGTCGAGAAACAGGGTGCCGCCGTCGGCTGCCTCCACCAGGCCGGTGCGGCTGGCGCTGGCGCCGGTAAAGGCGCCCTTCTCGTGGCCGAAGAGTTCGGATTCGATCAGGGTTTCGGGAATGGCCGCGCAGTTGACCGAGATCAGCGGCGCCTTGGCCCGGCGCGACAGGTTGTGCAGCGCGCGCGCCACCAGTTCCTTGCCGGTGCCCGATTCGCCCTGGATGAGCACGGTGGAGTCGGTGGGGGCAACCTTGCGGATCTTGCCGAAGAGGTCCTGCATCGGCGCGCAGTTGCCGATGATGCCGATCTCGCCGGTGGCTGGCGGCGGTGTGACGCTTTCCTCGGCGGCTACCGGCGGGCGCTGCTCGCGCTCCACCAGGATGCGCGCCACGGCCTGCAGCATCTCGTCGTGATCGAAGGGCTTGGCGATGTAGTCCACCGCGCCCTGCTTCATGGAATCGACCGCCGATCTCAGGCTGGCGTAGCTGGTCATGATCAGCACCGGCTTGCCCTTGGCGAGATCGATCATCTCGGTACCGGGGGCGCCGGGCAGGCGCAGATCGCTGATGACGAGATCGAAGCTGGGGACGTCGTAGAGATCCTGGGCTTCCTGGACGGAGCCGGCTTCGCTGACGCGGAACTGGTTGCGCTCGAGCAGGCGGCGCAACGCCGAACGGATGATCTTCTCGTCTTCGACAATCAGGATATGGGCCATCAAGTGCGCTCTCTTACGGGAAGGCAAGACGACCCACGCCAGGCAGCGTGTCTTGTCGCGGTCGTCTGGACTTCCGAATGCTTTAGCAGATCCATCCAGCAGGCGGATGGGTCCGTCACGGCGCCTCCGGCAACCCGAGATAGCGCGGCAGCAGTACCCGAATGCGGGTGCCCTGGCCGGTCACGGGGTCGGTAGGACTATCGATCATTATCTGACCATAATGCTCTTCTACGATGGAATAGACCAGCGCCAAGCCAAGCCCCGTCCCCTTGCCCGGATCCTTGGTGGTGAAGAAGGGTTCGAACAGGCGACTGACGATGGCCTTGGGGATGCCGCTGCCCTCGTCCTCGACGCTCAGGGTCACCGTCTGGCCGTGGGCCTCGCTGCGCACCCGGATCGGCGCGCCGGCCGGAGAGGCATCCCGGGCGTTGGATAGCAGGTTGATCATGACCTGCACCAGGCGCTGGGGATCGCCTTGCACATAGTGCTCGGGGTCGCAGAGGTTGAAGAAGTCGACGTCCACGCTCTGGCGGTTGAGCGAGAGCAGGGCGATGGCTTCCTGGGCCGCCTCGGCCACGCACACCGGTTCATGGGCCTGCTGGCGGCCACCGGCATGGGCGAAGCTCATCAGCGACTGGACGATGCGGGTGATACGGCGGGTCTGCTCGATGATCTGGCTGCTGATCTCGTCGATCTCTTCGTCCGCTTCGCGTTCCTCGCGCAGATTCTGCGCCAGGCAGGCGATGCCGGTGACCGGGTTGCCGATCTCGTGGGCCACGCCGGCGGCCAGGCGGCCGATGGAGGCCAGGCGCTCGGAGTGGATCAGGCGGTCTTCCAGCAGCTGGGTCTCGCTGATGTCTTCCACCACCAGCACGGTGCCGTTGCTGCCCACCGCCAGGGGTTCGTCGATGGTCGCCTTGTGCAGGTTGAGCCAGCGCTGCTCGTGTTCCTGGGGCAGTCGCTGCTTGTAGAGGTGCTGCTGCGCCGGCTCGGCGAGAAAGCGTTCGAACAGGTTCTGCCAGGGGTCGGGCAGGGCGCTCAGGCGCGAACCCACCACCCGGGCGCCGTCGATACCGGTGAGGTCTTCCATGGCGCGGTTCCACATGAGAATTTCGCGGTCCCGGGCCAGGGAGCAGACGCCCATGGGCAGTTCCTGCAGGGTCTGGCGGTGATAGCGGCGCAGGGCGTCCAGCTCGGCGGCGAGACCGGTCAGGCGCGACTGGTAGTCTTCCAGGCGGTTCTCGATGAAGTGGATGTCTTCGGTGGCATAGGCCTCGCTTTCCGCCTTGAACGGCAGAAAGGTCTCGACGATGTCCTGGGCGACCCGCGGGCCCATCAGGCCGGACAGGTTGGCCTCGATGCGATCGCGCAGGCGGCGCAGGGCATAGGGGCGGCGCTCGTCGTAGGGCAGCAGCAGATCGGCCAGGGCGCGCTCGACCTCCTTCTGCGCGGTCTTGGCACCGAGCGGCTTGGCCAGCTGGGCGGCGAAGTCCTGGGGCGAGCTGGCCGCCAGTTCGCGGCGCTGCGGGCGGCGGACGTTGTCCACCGCGCAGGCCTCGGCGGCGCTCTTCTCTTCTTCGCTGGCTTCGGTGAACAGCGAGACCAGGGCGAACACCAGCACGTTGACGGTCAGCGATGCCACGGCGGCGAGGTGCCAGTTGCTGGCGCTGATGCGATAGCTGAAGACGCCGATGTGCAGCGGATTGATGTCGGCCACCAGCGGCATGAGCATGCTCAGGAACCACAGGCCCAGGCCGCACAGCAGGCCGGCGATGAAACCCTTGCGATTGGCCGTCTGCCAGTAGAGCACCGAGAGTGCGCCGGGCAGGAACTGCACGGTGGCGACAAAGGAGACGATGCCGAGGCTGGAGAGGTCGCCATGGCCCTGCAGCAGACGATAGAAGCCGTAGCTGCCAAGGATGATGGCGGCGATCAGCATGCGCCTGGTCATGCGCAGCCAGCGATAGATGTTGCCGTCGGTGGGTGGCTGGTAGAGCGGCAGCACGATGTGGTTGAGCAGCATGCCCGACAGCGCCATGGTCACCACGATGATCAGGCCGCTGGCCGCCGACAGCCCGCCGACGAAGGCCACCAGCGCCAGCAGCGGATTGTCCAGCGCCAGACCCACGCCGAGGGTGAAGTACTCCGGTGGCGTCGGCGAACCCAGCGCCAGGCCACCCCAGAGAATCGGCGGCACCGCCAGGCTGATCAGCAGCAGGAACAGCGGCAGCCCCCAGCTGGCGCTGACCAGCGCCTGGGGACTGAGATTTTCGGTGAAGGCCATGTGATACATGTGCGGGGTGACGATGGCCGCGGCGAAGAACACCAGCAGCAGGATCCGCCAGGGGCCTTCCTGCAGCGGGGTGTGCAGGGTGGAGAGGGCGCTCTGGTTCTGCTGCAGCCAGGTCTCCAGGCCGTTGGGCCCGCCGAACACGGTATAGAGGGTGACGCCGCCGACGATGCCCAGGGCCAGCAGCTTGACCAGGGATTCGAAGGCGATGGCCACCACCAGGCCTTCGTGGCGCTCCTTGGAGTTGATCTGGCGTGCGCCGAAGAGCATGGCGAACAGGGTGATCAGCAGGCAGAAGCCCAGCGCCGGGGCGTCCTGGGCGCGGGCCTGTACCAGGATGCCGGTGCTGGTGGCCACCGCCTGGATCTGCAGTGCCAGCAGCGGCAGCACGGCGATCAGCATGCCCAGGCTGGTCAGGGCGCCGGCCCAGGTGCTGCGGAAGCGGAAGGCGAAGAGGTCGGCCAGGGAAGCCAGCTGATAGGCGCGGGTCAGCCGCAGGATGGGATAGAGCAATACCGGCGCCAGCAGAAAGGCGCCGCACAGCCCCAGGTAGTAGGCGAGAAAGCCATAGCCATAGTCGTAGGCCAGGCCCACGGTGCCATAGAAGGCCCAGGCGCTGGCATAGACGCCCAGCGACAGGGTGTAGATCAGCGGATGGCGCACCAGCCGGCGCGGCACCCAGCCCTTCTCGGTCATCCAGGCGACACCGAAGAAGATCAGCAGGTAGCCGGCGCTGATCAGGACCAGTTGGGACAGACTAAAGCTCGTCGGCATCGCGCTGGCTCTGCAGGATGAAGGTCACCACGATGAGGATGAGCCACAGCAGGTAGGGGCGATACCAGGCGCCGCTGGGAGCGATCCACCAATCCATGATGGCGGGGGAGAACAGATAGATGCCTACCACGAGGAGCAGGACCAGCCGGTAGATGTACATGCGCGGTTCCCGAACGGCGATGGCGCCATGGTAAAGCAAAAGCGCTATACCCCGGAGCGCCACGGTTCTACCGTTAAGGCCTCTTTATCCACTGGAGATCGACGATGACCAGGCCCCGCCTCGCCGCCGTGCTGGAAACCGCGCTCTATGCCGCCGATCTGCCCAGGGCGCGGCGCTTCTACGAGGAGGTGCTGGGACTGGCCCCGATGTTCGCCGATGAACGCCTGGCCACCTATGCGGTGGGCGCCAGCGTGCTGTTGCTGTTCCAGCGGGGCACCACCGAGCAACCGGTCCGGCTGCCGGGCGGCTGCATTCCGCCCCATGGCGCCCAGGGCTGTCAGCATCTGGCCCTGGCGATCGGAGCGGACGAGCTGGAGCCCTGGATCGCGCACCTGGCGGCGGCCGGGGTAGCCATCGAAGCGCGCACCCAGTGGCCTCGTGGCGCGATCAGTCTGTACTTCCGCGATCCGGACGGGCATCTGCTGGAGCTGGCCACGCCTGGACTCTGGCCCAACTACTAGGCGGGCAGCTGGGCTTCGGCCAGGTGCGGAACCCGCGGGATCAGCGCGGCATCCCAATGGGCGACGCCCCAGGCCAGCACCTTGGCCGGGGCTTCCTCGGCCAGCTCCGCACGGATTGGCTGGCCCAGGGTGCGCAGGGCGCGTACCAGCAGGGCCCCGGCCTGCTCGGGCGGCAGCGGCGGCGAGCGGTAACTTTTGCCCAGCTTGTGGCCATCGGGCTGGATCAGCAGCGGGACGTGCAGATAGCGCGGCGCCGGATGGCCGAGCAATTCCTGCAGGTAGAGCTGGCGCGGCGTGGAGTCCAGCAGGTCGGCGCCGCGCACCACGTCGGTCATGCCCTGCAGGGCATCGTCCATCACCACAGCCAGCTGATAGGCGATCAGGCCGTCGCGGCGCTGGATGACGAAGTCGCCCACCGCGCGACCCAGGTGCTGGCGGAATTCGCCCTGGACGCGATCGACGAAGCGGTAGTCCAGCTCCGGGACACGGATGCGGATAGCGGCGTCCGTCGCCGGCAGGCCGCGATTGCGGCAGTGCCCGGGGTAGAGGCCGCCACTGCCTTCGAGCTGCTTGCGCGAACAGTCGCAGGCATAGGCCAGACCGCTGGCCAGCCACTGCGCGATGACCGCCCGATAGGCGTCCAGGCGTTCGCTCTGGCGCAGCACCGGACCGTCCCATTCGAAGCCGTAGGCTTCCAGGGTGGTGAGAATCGCCGCCTGGGCACCTGGGACCTCGCGCGGCGGGTCCAGGTCTTCCATGCGCACCAGCCAGCGTCCGCCTGCGGCGCGGGCATCCAGGTAGGAGGCGAGGGCGGCGACCAGCGAACCGAAATGCAGATAGCCGCTGGGGGTGGGGGCGAAACGGCCGACATAGGGGCGCCTGGACATAGCTCATCCTGTGAATGCCGGAAAGAACAAAGGGCGCCGTAGCGCCCTCGTCGGTGAGGCGGCGGGACTCAGGTCCCGGTCTGCTTCTCGCGGATCTCGGCCA
Organism: Pseudomonas sp. PLB05; assembly: GCF_021106615.1. Classification (NCBI taxonomy): domain Bacteria; kingdom Pseudomonadati; phylum Pseudomonadota; class Gammaproteobacteria; order Pseudomonadales; family Pseudomonadaceae; genus Pseudomonas; species Pseudomonas sp. PLB05. The sequence goes on along the minus strand of NZ_JAJOHO010000005.1, from coordinate 17,495 downwards.
GCGTCTTGCAGTCGATGCACAGACTGGCGGTCGGGCGGGCTTCCAGGCGACGGATGCCGATTTCCACGCCGCAGGAGTCGCACCAGCCGTATTCGTTGTCTTCGATCAGCTGCAGCGTCTCGTCGATCTTCTTGATCAGCTTGCGCTCGCGGTCGCGGGCACGCAGTTCCAGGCTGAATTCCTCTTCCTGGGTGGCGCGATCGGCCGGGTCGGCGAAGTTGGCCGCTTCTTCCTTCATGTGGTGCACGGTGCGATCGACTTCTTCGCGCAGTTCCTGCTTCCACTTGTTCAGAATGCCGGTGAAGTGGGCGCGCATGCGCTCACTCATGTATTCCTCGCCCTTGCTGGGCTGGTAGGGTTCGTAGCCACGGGCCAGATGATTGTTCTGCTGATTTGCTTCGCTGGGCATGATTGACCCTCTCACTTTCGCTGATCCTGTCCACAGGCTGGATGCGTTTCCAGGCCTCTCCATGTTGGAACGCCTGGGGGCTGTGGCTGCCGATGGCGTCCCGCGCAATGCCGACGCCAGGCTGAATATGTTCTCGACTGGCCAGTCGCCCTGCGGATGCAAGCCGGCGAACTTACCAGAAGCTTCCAGGGGGCGCTACTACCGGCCTCCCGCTCCGTGCCGACGCGGCGGATGCCGGTCTGCGAAGCCTTGGTTAGAATCCCGCCTTCGCCACAAGTTCGGACCCCTTCCATGTCCAATTCCTACAGCGCGCGCAGCCAGGCCATCGAGCCCTTCCATGTGATGGCCTTGCTGGAACGCGCCAACCAGCTCCAGGCCGCCGGACACGACGTCATCCACCTGGAGATCGGCGAGCCCGATTTCACCACGGCCGCCCCGGTGGTCGCCGCTGGCCAGGCGGCCCTGGCGGCCGGTCAGACCCACTACACCGCGGCCCGCGGCCTGCCGGAATTGCGCCGTGCCATCGCCGCCTTCTATGGCGAGCGTTATGGCGTCGACCTGGATCCTGAGCGGGTGCTGATCACCCCGGGCGGCTCGGGCGCGCTGCTGCTGGCCAGCGCCCTGCTGGTCGATCCCGGGCGTCACTGGCTGCTGGCCGATCCCGGCTATCCTTGCAATAGGCACTTCCTGCGCCTGGTGGAAGGCGCGGCCCAGCTGATTCCGGTTGGCGCCGACACCCGCTATCAGCTCACTCCCGAGCTGGTCGAGCGGCACTGGCAAGCCGACAGCGTCGGCGCCTTGGTGGCCTCGCCGGCCAATCCGACCGGCACCCTGCTCGATCGCGGCGAACTCGCCGGGCTGTCGGCCGCGCTCAAGGCGCGTGGCGGCCATCTGGTGGTGGATGAGATCTACCATGGCCTGACCTACGGCCTGGACGCGCCCAGCGTGCTGGAAGTGGACGACACGGCCTTCGTGCTCAACAGCTTCTCCAAGTACTTCGGCATGACCGGCTGGCGCCTCGGCTGGCTGGTGGCACCGCGCGCCGCGGTGCCGGAGCTGGAAAAGCTGGCGCAGAATCTCTACATCAGCGCCTCCACCGTGGCCCAGCAGGCCGCCCTGGCCTGTTTCACCCCTGAAGCCATGGCCATCTTTGAAGCGCGTCGCGCCGAATTCGCCCGCCGCCGCGACTACCTGCTACCGGCGCTACGTGCCCTGGGCTTCAGGATCGCCGTCGAGCCCCAGGGCGCCTTCTATCTCTATGCCGACATCTCCGCCTTCGGCGGCGATGCCTATGCCTTCTGCCAGTTCCTGCTGGAGACCGAGCACGTGGCCATCACCCCGGGCCTGGACTTCGGTCGCCATCGCGCCGACACCCATGTGCGCTTCGCCTACACCCAATCGCTGCCGCGCCTGGAAGAGGCCGTTGCCCGCATCGCCCAGGGCCTGCAGCGCTGGAGTACCCGGTGAGATTCGAGCCGCCCCTGGAAGAGGGTCGCCTGCTGCGCCGCTACAAGCGCTTTCTCGCCGACATCGAGACCGCCAGCGGCGAGGTATTGACCCTGCATTGCCCCAATACCGGTTCCATGCTCCATTGCCAGCCGCCGGGCGCCCGCGTCTGGTTCAGTCGCGCCAGCGGCCCCAAGCGCAAGCTGCCCGGCACCTGGGAATTGGTCGAGACGGATCATGGGCGACTGGCCTGCATCAATACTGCCCGGGCCAATCGCCTGGTAGAGGAGGCCTTGCTGGCCGGCGGCATTCCCGAACTGGCCGGCTTCACCGCCCTGCGCCGGGAGGTAGCCTACGGTCTGGAAAACAGCCGCGCCGATTTCCGCCTGGAGTATCCCGCGGGGCCGCTGTACCTGGAGGTGAAGAGCGTCACCCTGGGCTTCGCCGATACCGCTATCGCCGCCTTTCCCGATGCGGTGACCACCCGCGGTACCCGCCATCTGCGTGAGCTGGCGGCACTGGCTGCGGCCGGCGAGCGGGCGGTGCTGCTCTATTGCGTGCTGCTCGACGGCATCGAGGCGGTACGCCCGGCGGCTGAAATCGATGCCGCCTATGCCCTGGCCCTGGGCGAGGCACGCCGGCAGGGCGTGCAGGTGCTGGCTTATGGAGCACGGCTTTCGCCCGCGGGTCTGCAACTGGACCGACCCCTGCGCCTGGCTGACCATTAGGTCAGCCAAAAGCTGATCGGTCGGACAGCTTCTGGCAGGCGCCTTGCTTGCGCTTGTCGCCCATTGATCGCCGCTACCAGGCGATCCTGTTAGGAGTCTCTTGATGATCTCTGTGTTGGGCATGCTGTTGCTGGTGGCCATCGCCATCCTCTTTTCCCGCCAACGGCGCGCCATTCGCGTGCGTACCGTGCTCGCGGCCTTTCTGTTGCAGGCGGGGCTCGGCCTGTTCGTCCTCTACATTCCCTGGGGCCAGCAGGTGCTTGGCAGCGTCTCCGGCGCCGTCTCGTCGCTGCAGCTCTATGCCGACAAGGGCATCGAATTCCTCTTCGGCGGCCTCGCCGGACCCAGGATGTTCGAGTACTTCGGTAACGGCGGCTTCGTCTTCGCCGTGCGGGTGCTGCCCTTGATCGTGTTCTTCGGCAGCCTGATCGCGGTGCTCTACTACCTGGGCATCATGGGCTGGATCATCCGCCTGGTGGGTGGAGCGCTGCATGCCCTGCTCGGTACCAGCCGGGTGGAGTCCACCACCGTTACCGCCACCCTGTTCCTCGGCCAGTCGGAAATGCCGCTGGTGGTGCGGCCCTTCATCGCCGAGCTCACCCGCTCGGAGCTGTTCGCCATCATGGTCGGCGGTTTCGCCGCGGTGGCCGGCTCGGTGCTGCTGGGCTACGCCGGCATGGGCGTGGAGCTCAAGTACCTGATCGCCGCCAGCTTCATGGCCGCGCCGGGTGGACTGCTGATGGCCAAGCTGATGGAACCGGAGACCGAGCAGCCTCGCGACCAGGCCATGAAGACCCTGGGGGAGGGCGAGGAGCGCCCGGCCAATGTCATAGATGCAGCCGCCGAAGGCGCTCAGGTCGGTTTGCGCGTGGCCCTGGCGGTCGGTGCCATGCTGCTGGCCTTCATCGCCCTGATCGCCTTGCTCAACGGCATCCTCGGCTGGTGCGGCGCCTGGTTCGGCCTGCCGCAGCTGAGCATGCAGCTGGTGCTGGGCTATCTGCTGGCGCCGGTCGCCTTCCTGATCGGCGTGCCCTGGAGCGAGGCGGTGCAGGCCGGCGGCTTCATCGGCCAGAAGCTGGTGCTCAACGAATTCGTCGCCTATGCCGACCTCTCGACCTACCTGGATCCGCTCAAGGCGGCGGCAGCGGGGGTGCAACCCCTGTCGGCGCACACCCAGGTCATCGTCACCTTCGCCCTCTGTGGCTTCGCCAACCTGTCCTCCATCGCCATCCAGCTCGGCGGCCTGGGCGGCATCGCCCCCCAACGGCGTCACGAACTGGCCCAGTTGGGCCTGCGCGCCATGCTCGGTGGCACCCTGGCCAACCTGATGAGCGCGGCCCTGGCCGGCTTCTTCGTTAGTCTCTAAGCCCCGCTGGCCCGGTCGCACGACCGGGCTAGACTCAGCTCGCTCCTTTCGTTTTCCGAGGTACTCCCGATGTCCGCTGTCCCTGCTGCAACCCTCGAACACCTGCTGGCCGAAGCCGTCACCGCCTCCCAGCGCGCCTATTGCCCGCATTCCGACTTCCCCGTGGGCGCCGCCCTGCTGACCGCCGAAGGTGCGGTCGTCCATGGCTGCAACGTGGAAAACATCTCCTATGGCCTGACCAACTGCGCCGAGCGCAGCGCCCTGTTCGCTGCCATCAGCCAGGGCCTGCCGCCGCGCAGCTTCACCGCCATGGCCATCCATGCGCCGGGTGTGCCCCTGATCAGTCCCTGCGGTGCCTGCCGCCAGGTGCTGCTGGAATTGATGGCGCCCGACGCGACCATCGTCTGCAGCGGCAGTGAGCCCGGCCGTACCCGGACCTGGACCCTGGCCGAGCTGCTGCCCGGCGCCTTCGACGACTTCTAAGGAGTCCGCCCATGTGGCTCGCCCAGGAAGTGATCCGCCAGAAGCGCGATGGGCTGGAGCTGTCCGCTACGGATATCCGGCGTCTGGTCGGCGGCATCGTCGATGACAGCCTCAGCGAAGGCCAGATCGCCGCCTTCGCCATGGCTACCCTGCTGCGCGGCATGACCGCCGCCGAGCGCACCGCCCTGACCCTGGCCATGCGCGACAGCGGCCAGGTGCTGCACTGGGACCTGCCGGGGCCGGTGGTCGACAAGCATTCCACCGGCGGCGTGGGCGATCTCACCAGCCTGGTACTGGCCCCGCTGCTCGCCGCCTGTGGCTGCCATGTGCCGATGATCTCCGGGCGCGGCCTGGGCCATACCGGCGGCACCCTGGACAAGCTGGAGAGCATCCCCGGCTATCGTATCCGTCCTGGCCTGGCGCGCTTTCGCCAGGTGGTGGCCGAGGTGGGTTGCGCCATCGTCGGCCCGGACGCCGATCTGGCCCCGGCCGATCGCCGCCTCTATGCCATCCGCGACGTTACCGCCACAGTGGAGTCGGTGGACCTGATCACCGCCTCCATCCTGGCCAAGAAACTGGCTGCCGGCCTGGACGTGCTGGTGATGGACGTCAAGACCGGCGGCGGCGCCTTCATGGCCGAGCGCGACGCGGCCCTGCGCCTGGCCGATAGCCTGGTCGAGGTCGCCGAGGCCGCGGGGGTGCGTACCCGCTCCCTCATCACCGACATGAGTCAGCCCCTGGCGCGCAGCGCCGGCAATGCCCTGGAAGTGGAGGAGGCCATCGCCCTGCTGGCCGGCGAGGTGCGCAGCGAACGACTCTGGCAGGTGATTCAGGCGCTGGCCGAGGAGACGCTGCAACTGGCCGGACTGGCCAGGGATGCCGCCACCGCCGAGCGCCTGGTGCTGGAGGCCTGGCAGAGCGGCGCCGCCCTGGCGCGTTTCGCCGCGATGAACCTGGCCCTGGGCGGCCCGTCCGATCTGACCGAGCGGCCCTGGCAGCATCTGCCCCGGACTCAAGAGGTACGCGCCGTCCATCCGGCACGCCCGGGCTGGGTGCAGCAGGTCGATACCCGCGCCCTTGGCTTGCTGGTCGTCGAGCTGGGTGGCGGGCGGCAACGTCCGGAAGATGAAGTGGATCCCGCAGTGGGCCTGGCCGGCCTGGCGCTGCCAGGTGAGCGGGTGGACGAGAATCGGCCCCTGGGTCTGATACATGCCCGTGACGCTGACAGTGCAGCGCGGGCTGCCCGGCAGTTGCAGGCGGCCTATGTCTTGGGGGAAGAGCGACCGGCTGATCCGGTGCCGGCCTTGCTGGATCGGCGCTAGCGCCAGATTTCAGGCAAAAAAAGACCCGGCAGAGCCGGGTCCAAAACCGTGATTAGCCTGATGAGGAGATAACCCGAAAGACCACTGCTGGACTTTCTGTTATCGACCGATCTCGCGACCGGCTGAGTTGAATAATAACAATTCTCATTCCATCGTCAAGCGTATTCGAGAATATTTCTTAATTACTGGCGATTGGCCGCTCCGAGACGCTACGCAGGCGGGTCACTTCCTTGTTCAGCGTGTCGATATGGCGCGCCATGTTCTCGATCAGGCTGTGGGCGATGCGCGGGGTGGTCTCCATCAGCGAGACGAACTGATCCTGGGGAATCACCAGCACGGTGCAGACCGTCTTGGCGATCACGCTGGCGGTACGCGGCGTATGGGTGAAGACCGCCAGGGCACCGACGATCTCGTCCTGGCAGACCTCGCCGACCTTGCAGCCGTCCACCCAGGCCTCGGCATGTCCTTCGGTGATGACGAAGACATGCTCGGCGGAATCGCCCTGGCGGATGATGACCTCGCCGGCGGCATAGCGCCGGAAGCCGGTGGCCGGCTGGGTGACCGGCGGCTTGAGGCGGATCAGCGCCTGCGCCAGCAGCGATTGCTGGCCCAGCAGGTACCTCAGCAGGGCATCGCGCTGAGCCGGGGTGGCGGTCGCCGCCGCGAGAAAGGTCTCGCGGTCATAGGGCAGCACCAGGACGTCGGCCTCGCTCTCGTAATTGAGGATCGGCAGATCCAGGGTGCGCCCGAGGCCGATCAGGTCGCCTTCGCCGAGCTGGAACAGCGCCCGCTGATCCAGGACCACCCGCAATGGGCCACGCTGGATCAGATAGACCTCGTCGTTGCGCATCCAGTCCTGCAGCAGGGCGGCGGGAGTCAGCTGCAGCGGCTGCCGACTCGGCGCCACACCACTGACCAATTGCGCCGGAATGGCCTGCAGCGCCTGACGCAATTGATCGACATAGGGAGGCTGATCGCCGATGAGGTACATGGTGCCAATTCCTTCTTGTTACGCAGAGGTTGTGACGTGGGTCGCACGATAAGCCGCTCGTCGGCGACCGTAAATCCACAACTCCACGGGCTGTGACGGAACGCTTGTTCTGCCCCCCAGGAGGTCGTGGTCAGGCCTGGGCGCGACCCAGTCGGCGCAGCAGGCGAGCCGGCAAGGCCTCCAGTTGCCCGGCGCGTCCCAGCTCCACCACCAGCGCGCGATCCTGCTCGGCTGGTTCGAGCGGATCCTGGGCCTGGCGCTGGGCCGCCACCACCGCGAGGGTGGCTTCGGAAGGATCGGTCCCCTCGGCCTGGCGCTCCTGCAGCCAGCGGGCGATGAGTTCATCGTCCGCCTGGCAGTCGATGATCAGCAGGGGCGCGGCCTGGGCCTCGGCGAGTGCCTGGGCCGCGGTACGCTGGCCCTGCTTGAGGTAGGTGGCGTCGAGCACCAGCGGATAGCCGGCCGCCAGCACCTGGGCGCCGATCTCGTGCAGCCGCGCATAGGTGGCTTCGCCGGCCGCCGCGCTGTAGCGGGTGGCCTCGTCGCTGTCGGCATAGAGACGCTGGCGCTCGACATCGGATCTCAGGCGAACGGCGCCGAGCGCCTCGACCAGGGCCAGGGCCACGGTGCTCTTGCCGATGCCCGAGACACCATGCATCACCGCCGCGAAGGGCTGGGGCACCTGGGTGTAGCCCTCGGCCAGTGCCGTGTAGCTGCGATAGCTGGCGAGGATCTCGGCCCGCAGTGCCGGCTCCTCGGCCTGGCCCAGGCGGAAGAGGGCGATCTTGGCACGCACCATGGCGCGGTACGCCTTGTAGAAGTCGAGCAGGGCGAGGCCGCTGTAGTCGCCGGTCGCCTCGAAGTAGGCGTTGACGAATCTGTTGCTCAGCGTCTTGAGTCCGCGGTCTTCCAGGTCCATGGCCAGGAAGCCGGCATCGCCCATGGTGTCGGTCAGGCGGAAGGGCTCGTTGAACTCGATGCAGTCGAACAGCACCACCTCGCCATCAAGCAAGGTGGCGTTGGCCAGGTGGATGTCGCCGTGGCATTCGCGGATGAAGCCGTCCCGGCAGCGGGCCTCGAACAGCGGCAGCAGGCGCGCGTAGCTGGCTTCGGCCCAGGCTTCGAGCTGGTCGAGCTGCTTGAGATCGGCCGCCTCGTTGAGCATGGCGCGGATCTGCTCGAAATTCTGCCGTACCGGCGCCATGGCGGCGTCCGGGGTGCACAGCGGATGCGTGGTCGCCACCTGGGGCGCCGACAGGTGGAAGCGGGCGATCTGAGCGGCCAGGGCGTCGATGTGCGCCTGGGTCAGTTCGCCGCGCTGCTGCACCTCGCTGAGCAACTGGCTCTGCGGGAATTCGCGCATGCGCAGGGCGTATTCGATGACCGGACCGCTGCCGCCCAGTTCGGGGGCGCCTTCGCTGCCGGTGATGGCCACCACGTCCTGATAGAGATCGCGGGTCAGACGTTGATTGAGTCGCAGCTCCTCGCGGCAGAAGTGGCCGCGGGCCTCTAGGTCAGTGAAGTCGAGGAAGCCGAAATTCACCGGCTTCTTGATCTTGTAGGCGACCTCGCCGGTCAGCACGACCCAGGAAATATGGGTTTCGATGACCCGGAACGCCGAGGTGGGATGGGGATAGAGCGCCGGGTTCTGCAGGGCGGAAATCAGGAGCTGGCTCACGGGCGGTCCTTGTAGGGAATAGATGGCGGCATTATCGCTGCCAGGGCTGCCTGCGCAAGCCGCGACACCGGGAAGGGGCGTCCTTGAACCCCAGCTGACGAAGCGCTGGCGCGCCGCTGTCGGCCACCGGGCAAGTGCGTATAATGCGCCGCCATGAAGCGACCCCGATCCTCTCGTTCCCGCAAGCGCAAGACCTTTGACTGGCGCCGCCTGTCCGGCTGGGCAGTCAAGCTAGGTCTGGTCGCGCTGGTAGCCCTGGCTGGCGTATGCATCTATCTGGATGCCGTGGTCCAGGAAAAATTCTCCGGCAAGCGCTGGACCATTCCGGCCAAGGTCTATGCCCGGCCGCTGGAGTTGTTCAACGGCGTCAAGCTCAGCCGTGACGACTTCCTCACCGAACTCGATGCCCTCGGCTATCGCCGCGAAAAGACCGTGGATGGCCCCGGCAGCGTCTCCGTGGGTGCCTCCACGGTCGAGCTCAATACCCGCGGCTTCCAGTTCTACGAAGGCGTCGAGCCGGCCCGGGCGATCCGCGTGCGTTTCGCCGGCGGCACCGTCTCCGGCATCAGCGCCCTGGATGGCAGCAATCTCGCCGTGGCTCGTCTCGAACCGCTGATGATCGGTGGCATCTATCCGGCGCATAACGAGGATCGCATCCTCATCAAGCTCGACCAGGCGCCACCGCATCTGGTCGATGGCCTGGTGGCCGTCGAGGACCGCGAGTTCTGGCATCACCATGGCGTCTCGCCCAAGTCCATCGCCCGGGCGGTCTGGGTCAATGCCACCAGCGGCCAGGTGCGCCAGGGCGGCAGTACCCTGACGCAGCAGCTGGTCAAGAACTTCTACCTCACCAACGAGCGCAGCATCACCCGCAAGGGCACCGAAGCCCTGATGGCGCTGCTGCTGGAGCTGCATTACAGCAAGCAGGAGATCCTCGAGGCCTATCTCAACGAGGTGTTCCTCGGTCAGGACGGCTCGCGCGCCATCCACGGCTTCGGCCTGGCGGCCCAGTACTTCTTCGGTCAGCCCTTCAGCGAACTGAAACTGCATCAGGTCGCCCTGCTGGTTGGCCTGGTGAAGGGCCCGTCCTACTACAACCCGCGCCGCTACCCCGAGCGCGCCATGACCCGCCGCAACCTGGTACTCGACCTCATGGCCGAGCAGGGCGTGGTCAGCGCCACCGAAGCCGAGGCCGCCAAGGCCCGCCCGCTGGGCATCACCAAGGCCGGCAGCCTGACCAACAGCTCTTTCCCGGCCTTCGTTGACCTGGTCAAGCGTCAGCTCAAGCAGGACTACCGCGACGAAGACCTCACCGAAGAAGGGCTGCGCATCTTCACCAGCTTCGATCCGATCCTGCAGACCAAGGCCGAAGCGGCCATGGCCGAGGCTTTGAAGCGCATCGATGGTCGCAAGGGCGCGGAAAACGTCGAGTCGGCCATGGTGGTGACCAATCCGGAAACCGGTGAGGTCCAGGCGCTGCTGGGTGGCCGCGATCCGCGTTTCGCCGGCTACAACCGCGCCCTCGATGCGGTGCGCCAGGTCGGTTCGCTGATCAAGCCGGCGGTCTATCTCACCGCCCTGGAACGCCCCAGCAAGTACACCCTGACCACCCTGATCCAGGACGAGCCCTTCTCGGTGAAAGGCGCCGACGGCCAGGTCTGGCGGCCGCAGAACTACGAGCACAAGGCGCACGGCACCATCTTTCTCTATCAGGGGCTGGCGCATTCCTACAACCTCTCCACGGCGCGCCTGGGCCTGGATCTGGGGCTACCCGAGGTGCTCAAGACCGTCGAGCGGCTGGGCGTGAGTCGCGCCCTGCCGCCCTATCCGGCGACCCTGCTCGGGGCCGGTGCTCTGACGCCCATGGAAGTGGCGACGATGTACCAGACGTTGGCCAATGGTGGCTTCAATACGCCGTTGCGCAGCATCCGCAGCGTGCTCGATGCCAATGGCGAGCCGCTCAAACGCTATCCCTTCCAGATCGAGCAGCGTTTCGATACTGGCGCCATCTACCTGGTGCAGTACGCCATGCAGCGCGTCATGCGCGAGGGCACCGGGCGCTCGGTCTACAACCAGATCCCCACCAGCGTGAATCTGGCGGGCAAGACCGGTACCACCAACGATTCCCGCGACAGCTGGTTCTCCGGCTTCAGCCAGGATCTGCTGGCGGTGGTCTGGCTGGGTCGCGACGACAATGGCAAGACGCCGCTGACCGGTGCCACCGGTGCGCTGCAGGTCTGGAGCAACTTCATGCGCCGCGCCGATCCGGTCTCCCTGGACATGCCGGTGCCGGACAACATCACCCAGGCCTGGGTCGATGCCACCACTGGCCGCGGCACGGATCCTTCGTGTCCCAATGCCGTGCAGATGCCTTATATTCGCGGCAGTGAGCCGCCGCCAGGTGCCTCCTGTGGCGCACCGGCCGCGCCCGCCACGGGCGGGAACGGCAACGGGGGCAATCCGGTCATGGATTGGGTCAAGGGCTGGTTGAATTGAGAGGTCGCAAGGTGACGAAAGCAGTCTGGCCGGTGGTGATCGCCGGTGTTCTCCTCGCGGGTTGCGCCGCGCCGCAACGTGGTGCCATCCCCGTGGTCGATTCGGGCGGTCCGGTGTCCAACGGCGAACTCTATCGCCAAGGCAACAACCGACCCCTGCCGGCGCAACGCCAGGCCCCGGTGGCGGCAGCGCCCAGCGCGCCGACCGATACCGGGGTGACCGTCATGGTGCCGGGCGGCAGTTCCGCGCCCTTGGAAACCTATGCCGCGCCAGCGGCCTCGGCGCCGCTGATCACCTCGTCCAGCCCCAGCGCCCCGCCCACTCAGGCGCCGGTGCAGCCGAGCTATTCGCAGCCGGTCTATCCGCCCGCTACGCAAAACGGTTCCACAGCGGCCAACAGGGCGCCGACCGGAATTCCGTCCGCGAGTAACTCCAGTGGCGGCGGTCTTGCCGCCGACGAACAGCTCGATGGCCCGGTGCTGGCGCTGCTGACCACCGCCCAGCAACAGCAGAGCGGCGGCGATCTCAACGGCGCTTCTTCGAGTCTCGAACGAGCCCAGCGTATCGCTCCGCGTGAGCCCCAGGTCCTCTATCGCCTGGCCCAGGTACGCCTGGCCCAGAACGATCCCGCCCAGGGCGAGCAACTGGCCCGGCGCGCCCTGACCTATGCCAACGGGCGGCCGGCCCTGCAGGCCAGTCTCTGGCAGCTGATCGCTCAGGCCCGCGAGGCCCAGGGCGATGCCTCCGGGGCCGCTCTGGCCCGGCAGAAGGCCCAGGTGGGTACCTGATGGACGAGCGCCTGCCCGCCCTGGCCGATCAGCTGCTGCAGATCGAACGTGAATTGCGCCTGCTCGGCTGGTGGTCGGCGCAGGCGCCCAGCGCGGAGGCCCTGGCCAGCCAGGAGCCCTTCTGCGTCGATACCCTGAGTTTCGCCCAGTGGCTGCAGTGGATCTTCGTGCCGCGGATGAAGCTGATCATCGAAAGCGATGCGGTCCTGCCGGCGCGCTCGGGCATCCGGCCGATGGCCGAGATGGTCTATCAGGGCAATCTCGATCCGGTCCTGCCCCTGCTCGCGTCCCTGGCCGAATTCGACCGCATCATCGAAAGCGCCTGAGCTACTTGCCGCAGTTCTGCTCGATGGACAGCTGGGTGTCGGCCAGGCGCTGCTGACGTTCCTCTTCGCTCAGCCGCCGCGTCTCGCCCCGACCGGACTGCACCAGGATGCGCGGGTTGTTGCGCAGTTGTGCCAGATTCTGCCGCGCCTGATCGCACTGCTCCTTGAGCTTGTTCTGTTCCTCGCGCACCTGGGCCTTCACCCGGCGATCCATTTCCTGTTGCTGGGCATCGTTGGACACCGACGGTTGCTGGGTGCCGTTGGGCATCTTGTAGGTGGGCGCGCTGCCACCGCCATTGATCTGCGGCGCCGTCTTCACGTCCACCTCCTTGGCCTTCTGGCCCTCGGGCGGCTGGGCACTGAAATGGGTGATGCCCTTGTCGTCGGTCCACTTGTAGACCTGCGCGGCCTGGGCGGACAGGCTGCAGGCGAAAGCCAGGGCGGAAAGCCAGAAGATCGAGCGCATGAGAATCCTGGAAGGGCAGAGGACAGGACTTCACTATAAGAGGAGACGTCGACCTTTTCATCACGGCTGATCGCCGACGACCGATTGCGCCCGGTTGCACCTTTCGGCTTGACTTGCACCGGACGAATGCGAACAATCCAAAGTTCGCTGTAGCGAGTCGGCCCAAAGCTGACTGCTCGGCAGACCATGAGGTGCCTACCCGCGCCGCCACAGTCAAATACCCTGCACCGCGTTACCTCGCGTCGGGTGGAAGCTCCAGCATTCATCGGAATCTTCCAACAAGGCTTTCTAGGCAGCTGAATCGTCGGTGACCACCGTCGCCCATGCTCTGCCTTGCAGTCAACCGAACCTTGAGCGTCCACCGATGGGCGCTCGCCATGCGTGGAATGAGGTGATACGTGGAGCTATTAACTGGCGCTGAGATGGTCGTCCGCTTCTTGCGCGACGAGGGCGTGAAACACATCTACGGGTACCCGGGCGGTGCCCTGCTGCACATCTACGACGCCCTGTTCAAGGAACCGGCGCTCAACCACATCCTGGTTCGCCACGAGCAGGCCGCCACCCACATGGCCGACGGCTATGCCCGCGCCACCGGCAAGGCCGGCGTGGTCCTGGTGACCTCTGGTCCCGGTGCGACCAATGCCATCACCGGCATCGCCACCGCCTACATGGACTCCATTCCCATGGTCGTCCTGTCCGGTCAGGTGCCGAGCAACATGGTGGGCACCGACGCCTTCCAGGAAACCGACATGGTCGGTATCTCCCGGCCGATCGTGAAGCACAGCTTCATCATCAAGCACCCCTCCGAGATCCCCGAAGTCCTCAAGAAGGCCTTCTACCTCGCCGAGTCCGGGCGTCCCGGTCCCGTGGTGGTCGACATCCCCAAGGACATGGGCGATCCGACCAAGAAATACGAATACGTCTATCCGAAGAAGATCAAGCTGCGCTCCTACAATCCGGCGCAACGCGGTCACTCCGGGCAGATCCGCAAGGCCGTCGAGATGCTGGTGGCGGCCAAGCGTCCCATCCTCTACGCAGGTGGCGGCGTCATCCTCGGCGGCGCCTCCGCGGCCCTCACCGAGCTGGCACGCCTGCTCAACCTGCCGGTCACCAACACCCTGATGGGTCTCGGCGGCTATCCGGGCAGCGACCGCCAGTTCCTCGGCATGCTCGGCATGCACGGCAGCTACCCGGCCAACCTGGCCATGCACCACAGCGACGTCATCCTCGCCGTGGGCGCGCGCTTCGATGACCGCGTCATCAACGGCGCCACGCGCTTCTGCCCGAACGCCAAGATCATCCATGTCGACATCGACCCGGCGTCGATCTCCAAGACCATCAAGGCCGACGTGCCCATCGTCGGTCCGGTCGACAGCGTCCTCGCCGAGATGGTCGCCGTGGTCCGCGAGCTGAGCGAGAAGCCCCACGCCGAAAGCCAGGCCGCCTGGTGGAAGCAGATCGAGGAATGGCGTGGCGGTCGCGAGATGTTCCCCTACGACAAGGGCGACGGCAGCATCATCAAGCCGCAGACCGTCATCGAGACCCTGTACGACGTCACCGCGGGCGATGCCTACATCACCTCGGACGTAGGCCAGCACCAAATGTTCGCCGCCCAGTACTACCGCTACGACAAGCCCAATCGCTGGATCAACTCCGGCGGCCTCGGCACCATGGGCTTCGGCTTCCCGGCGGCCATGGGCGTCAAGCTCAACTTCCCGGACGCCGATGTCGCTTGCGTCACCGGCGAAGGCAGCGTGCAGATGAACATCCAGGAGCTCTCCACCTGCATGCAGTACGACCTGCCGGTGAAGATCGTCTGCCTCAACAATGGCGCCCTGGGCATGGTCCGCCAGTGGCAAGACATGCAGTACAGCAGCCGCTACTCCCACTCCTACATGGAATCCCTGCCGGACTTCGTCAAGCTGGCCGAGGCCTATGGCCACGTCGGCATGCGCATCGAACGTCTGGAAGACCTCAAGCCGATGATGGCCGAGGCCTTCGCCATGAAGAATCGCCTGGTCTTCCTCGACATCGCCGTGGACAACACCGAACACGTCTACCCGATGCAGATCAAGGATGGCGCGATGCGCGACATGTGGCTGAGCAAGACGGAGCGGACCTGAACATGAGACACATCATCTCCCTGCTGCTGGAAAACGAGCCCGGCGCCCTGTCCCGCGTGGTCGGCCTGTTCTCCCAGCGCAACTACAACATCGAAAGCCTCACGGTCGCCGCGACCGAGGACCCGACCCTGTCGCGCCTGACCCTGACCACCATCGGCCAGGAAGAGACGGTCGAGCAGATCACCAAGAACCTCAACAAGCTCATCGAGGTGGTGAAACTGGTCAACCTGTCAGAGAGTGCTCACATCGAGCGCGAACTCCTGCTGATCAAGGTCAAGGCCACCGGCGCCCAGCGCGCCGAGGTCAAGCGCACCACCGATATCTTTCGCGGCCAGATCGTCGATGTCGGCAGTAGCGTGTATACCATTCAGCTGGCGGGCACCAGCGAGAAGATCGACAGCTTCATCCAGGCGATCGGCGCCGCGTCCATCCTCGAGGTGGTGCGTAGCGGCGTGACCGGAATTTCCCGTGGCGACAAAGCCCTGAGCATCTGATACCCCCTTTTCCAGGAGAACCTGCAATGCGCGTTTACTACGACAAAGACTGTGACCTTTCCATCATCCAGGGCAAGAAGGTCGCCATCATCGGCTACGGCTCCCAGGGCCACGCCCACGCCTGCAACCTGAAGGACTCCGGCGTCGACGTCGTCGTCGGTCTGCGTAGTGGCTCGGCCACCGTGGCCAAGGCCGAAGCCCATGGTCTGACCGTCAAGCCGGTCAAGGACGCCGTCGCCGCCGCTGACGTGGTCATGATCCTGACCCCCGACGAATTCCAGTCCAAGCTGTACAAGGACGAGATCGAGCCGAACCTGAAGCAGGGCGCCACCCTGGCCTTCGCCCACGGTTTCGCCATCCACTACAACCAGGTCGTGCCCCGCGCTGACCTGGACGTCATCATGATCGCCCCCAAGGCCCCGGGTCACACCGTGCGTTCCGAGTTCGTCAAGGGCGGCGGCATCCCTGATCTGGTCGCCGTCCACCAGGACGCCTCCGGCAATGCCAAGAACGTCGCCCTGTCCTACGCCTGTGGCGTCGGCGGCGGCCGTACCGGCATCATCGAAACCACCTTCAAGGACGAGACCGAAACCGACCTGTTCGGCGAGCAGGCCGTGCTGTGCGGTGGTGCGGTCGAACTGGTCAAGGCCGGTTTCGAAACCCTGGTCGAAGCCGGCTACGCGCCGGAAATGGCCTACTTCGAGTGCCTGCACGAGCTGAAGCTGATCGTTGACCTCATGTATGAAGGCGGCATCGCCAACATGAACTACTCGATCTCCAACAACGCCGAGTACGGCGAGTACGTGACCGGCCCCGAGGTGATCAACGCCGAGTCGCGCGCCGCCATGAAGAATGCGCTCAAGCGCATCCAAAACGGCGAATACGCCAAGATGTTCGTGGCCGAGGGCGCGTCCAACTACGCCTCCATGACCGCCTACCGTCGCAACAACGCGGCTCACCCGATCGAGCAGGTCGGCGAGAAGCTGCGTGCCATGATGCCCTGGATCGCGTCGAACAAGATCGTCGACAAGACCAAGAACTGATCGGGCAGGGCGCTTGCCCTGAAACGAGCGGTAAAAGACGCGGCCTCGGCCGCGTTTTTCATTGCACTGCCCACGACCCCGGCAATGCCTTAGCATGGGAGGTTAGGCTGAACCCTATCCTCAAGAGGTCAGTCCAATCCGTCAGGTAATGCCCAAGGAAAATCCATGAGCGAGCGTCCCGAAGAAACCCCGTCCAACACCAACACCGACGGCCTCATCCCCGTGGATGAGCACATCGAGGAGACGCAGGACGCCCAGGGTCGCAAGATCAGACGCCGTGGCGTGTACCTGCTGCCCAATCTCTTCACCACCGCGGCGCTCTTTGCCGGCCTCTATTCCATCATCAAGGGTGTCGCCGCGCAGACCGCCTTCATCCAGGGGCAGTACGAGATTGCCTCTGCCGGCTTCTCGGCCGCCGCCGCCGCCATCTTCATCGCCATGGTCCTCGATGGCCTGGATGGCCGCGTCGCCCGCATGACCAATACCCAGAGCGCCTTCGGCGAACAGTACGACTCGCTTTCCGACATGGTCGCCTTCGGTGTCGCGCCGGCCATCCTGGCCTTCCAGTGGGCTCTGAGTGGCCTGGGCAATGTCGGCTGGGCCGTCGCCTTCATCTATGTAGCCGGCGCCGCCTTGCGCCTGGCTCGCTTCAACACCCAGATCGGTTCGGTGGACAAGCGCTACTTCATCGGTCTGGCCAGTCCTTCTGCGGCTGCCCTGGTGGCCGGTACCGTCTGGTGCTTCAGCGACTTCGGCATCCAGGGCTCCAAGCTGTCCCTGCTGGTGGCCCTGATGGTCGCTGCTGCCGGCATGCTCATGGTCAGCAACTTCAAGTACTGGAGCTTCAAAACCCTGGGCCTGAAGGGACGGGTGCCCTTCGTGGTCATCCTGATCGCCGTACTGGTCTTTGCTGTGGTCTTTACCGACCCGCCGCGCGTCCTGCTGCTGGGTTTCCTGGCCTATGCCGTCTCCGGACCCTTCACCACCCTCTGGCGCAACCGCCGTATCGGTCGGGCCTAAGGGGCTATAAGAGAAGGGGCTGCGCGAGCAGCCCCTTCTTTTTTGGCTTTTTGAAAATAAGCTGTTGACCTGTCCTGAAACTCCCCTATAATGCGCCCCACTTCCGGCGCAGACGCTGAAGCGGCTTGAAAATCAAGCACTTAGGTCTGAGCCGGGCGAGGGGTCCACGGACTCTTCGCCATTTGGTCTTCACCTCCGGGTGATGACGAAATGAAGCGGAGGGGGTTGACAGCGTCTTGGGATGCTGTAGGATTCGCCTCCCGCTGCCGAGATTGGTTAGACCGGTCAGGCAAGCGCAAGTGGTTGAGTTGAAACG
>NZ_JAJOHO010000004.1:0-477796 GCF_021106615.1 Pseudomonas sp. PLB05 | reverse complement strand
ATCACCCGGAGGTGAGAGCCAAATGGCGAAGAATCCGTGGACCCCTCGCCCGGCCCAGACCTAAGTGCTTGATTTTCAAGCCGCTTCAGCGTCTGCGCCGGAAGTGGGGCGCATTATAGGGGAGTTTTGGAGCAGGTCAACAGTTATTTTACGATCGAGTTGCAGCGGATCAATTCGGCCATGTCCCTGACCGCCTGCTTGAAGCCGACGAAGACGGCCTGGGCGACGATGGCATGGCCGATGTTCAGTTCGTTGATGCCCGGCAGCGCCGCGATGGGTTGGACATTGTGGTAGTGCAGGCCATGGCCGGCATTGACCACCAGCCCGAGGCCAGTGGCGAATTCCACCGCCTTGGCCAGCCGCTGCAGCTCATGGGCTTGCTCTTCCTGGGTCTCTGCTTCGGCGTAGCGACCGGTGTGGAGTTCGATCACTGGAGCACCACTGTCCTTGGCCGCCTGGATCTGCTGCAGATCGGGATCTATAAAGAGGGATACTTCCGAAGCGGGCAGTGCAGCGATGGCGTCGCGGATACGCTGGACCTGCCCCACTACATCCAGGCCACCTTCGGTGGTCAGTTCTTCCCGGCGTTCGGGCACCAGGCAGACGTGCTCGGGACGGATCTCGCGAGCGAATGCCAGCATTTCAGCCGTCAGGGCCACTTCGAGATTCATGCGGGTCTGCAGGAGGTCACGCAGCAGGCGGACATCCCGCTCCTGGATATGGCGACGGTCCTCACGCAGGTGCAGGGTGATGCCATCCGCTCCCGCCTCTTCGGCGTCCAGCGCCGCCTTGACCGGATCGGGATAGCGGGTCCCTCGGGCCTGGCGCAGGGTAGCGACATGATCGATGTTGACGCCCAACAGAACACGACTGAACTCTTTCATGGCTTATTCACTTGGCTTGGCGAACAATTCGCGACTCATGAGGGGTTTGCTGCCCAGGTGCGGCGCCAGGGCCTGGCGCATCAGGCGCTTGGCAGCGCGGACTACCGTAGGATCGTCCCACTCGCCACGCTCCAGTGCCAGGATTTCCGCACCGGCCAGACAACCCGGGCGCACCTCGTCGACGGGCTCGAAGCCCTGGTCTGGAATGAAGCGATAGAGGCGCTGGGCGTCAATGGCCTGGCCATCCAGGGCCAGGGACAGCGAGAAGCCGTAGCCCAGCAGGTCAAGCAGACGCCATTCGAAGGTGCGCAGCAGGGGTTCGACCGGACGACCCTGGACCAGGGCAGCGAGGGTCAGACCATAGAGCTCGAAGAGGGCGGGATAGGGATCTTCGGCGGGTAGCAGCCTGACCAGCAGCTCATTGAGATAGAAGCCACTGAACAGCGCCTGCCCCTGGAGTAGAAAAGGCGGCGCCAGGGCCGCCACCTTCTGCAGATTCTTCAGCTCCCCGCGCCCGCTGAGCTGGGCTTCGAGGGGAATGAAGGGCCTGGCCAGACTGCCGGAGCGGGAGCGGGCCGCGCGCAACACCGTGCGGACCCGGCCGAAGGCGCCGAACACATCCACCAGCGCACTACTTTCCCGATAGGGGCGCGCATGCAGGACGAACAGCGGCTCGGACGCCTGCATCGCTAGAGGTCGGAGTAACCCAGAGAGCGCAGGGCGCGCTCGTCATCGGACCAGCCGCCTTTGACCTTGACCCAGAGATTGAGCATGACCTTGGCGTCGAACAGGGTTTCCATGTCCTGGCGGGCTTCCTGGCCGATGCGCTTGATGCGCTCGCCAGCCTGACCGATGAGGATCTTCTTCTGGCCATCGCGCTCGACCAAGATCAGGCCATGGATGTGCAACACTCCGTTCTCGTACTTGAATTCCTCGATCTCGACGGCGACCTGATAGGGCAATTCCGCCCCCAACTGACGCATGATCTTTTCGCGAATCAACTCGGCCGCCAGGAAGCGACTGGATCTGTCGGTGATCTGGTCTTCGGGGAAGAAGTGGTCGCCTTCCGGCAGGCGCTCGGCCACCAGCTCCTCGAGGGCATCGAGATTGTGGCCGTGCTGGGCGGAAACCGGAATGAGCGTCGCTTCCGGCAGTTGCTCCTGCAGCCATTGCAGGTGCGGCAGCATGTCAGCCTTGTCTTCCAGGCGATCCATCTTGTTGACGGCGAGCAGCACCGGGCACTTCACGAAGCGGACCCGCTCCAGCACCATCTGGTCTTCGTCGGTCCAGCGGGTACGGTCGACCACGAATACCACGACATCCACATCGCGCAGGGCGGTGACGGCCGTCTTGTTCATGAAGCGGTTGAGCGCCTTCTGATTTTCCTTGTGCAGACCAGGGGTATCCACATAGATGGTCTGCACCTCACCCTCGGTCTTGATGCCGAGCATGTTGTGCCGGGTCGTCTGCGGCTTGCGCGAGGTGATGGCCAGCTTCTGCCCGAGAATATGGTTGAGCAGCGTGGACTTGCCGACGTTGGGGCGACCCACGATGGCTACGTAGCCGCAGCGCGATGCCTTCAGCTCATCATTCATGACCATTCTCCACGCCCAGGGCGATCAAGGCCGCCGAGGCAGCTATCTGTTCGGCGATGCGGCGACTGACGCCCTGCCCCGTCGTTTTCTCATTGAGCATGGCGATCTCGCATTCGACGAAGAAGACCCGGCAATGGGGCTCTCCTTCGATGGCGACCACCTCGTAGCGCGGCAGGTCGCAGGCGCGTGCCTGGAGGAACTCCTGCAACCGGGTCTTGGGATCCTTGTTGGTATCCACCGGCGTCAACTCACGTAGTTGCGGCCCGAGCCAGGCCATGACCCGATCCTTGGCGGCGTCCATGCCGGCATCCAGATAGATGCCGCCAATCAGAGCTTCCATGGCATCGGCGAGGATGGATTCGCGGCGAAAGCCACCGCTCTTGAGTTCACCGGAGCCCAGGCGCAGGTAATCACCCAGTTCGAAACTGCGAGCCAGCAGCGCCAGGGTTTCGCCCTTCACCAGCTTGGCCCGCAGGCGGGACAGCTGGCCTTCGCGAGCCTGGGGGAAGTGATCGTAGAGGGCTTCGCCGATGATGAAGTTGAGGATGGCGTCGCCGAGAAATTCCAGGCGTTCGTTGTTGCGACCGGCAAAGCTGCGGTGCGTGAGGGCGAGCAGCATCAGGTCCGGGTCCTTGAAGGTATAACCCAGCCGACGCTCGAGGCGATCTAGAGATAAAGTCACGGGAGATTTATACGGAAATCACGATTGAAACGAACAACCAGATCGATGTTGCGGATCAGGTGTTCACGTTTTTCATAGTCGAGATGGATCTGCAGGTGGTTGCCTTCGGCTTCGACGCGCATGGCCTTTTGCAGATCGAGATCACGGATGTCGTTTACCTGCATCCCCTTACCCACATAGCTGTAGACGTCGGACACGCTGCGAATCTGGTTATCGGGATTGTCGCCGATGGATTCGGTGACCTTGGTCAGAGCATTGTAGTCCAGGTAATGGGGCGCGAGTTTCATGGCCGTACTGGCCAGGAAAGCGATGACGCAGAGTGCGAGCAGACCACCGAGAAACGACAGCCCCTGCTGACGCGACGGACGACCAGGCACCCTGCGTTCATTCATCTGATGATACCTACGCGAGACAGGGTGGGCATGCTCTGCAGCTTGGGCTCCGGCCAGCTCAGCCAGACGGCGAAGGCCTTGCCGACGATGTTGCGGTCGGGAACCATGCCGAGCAGGTCACGGGGAATGCTGGGATCGTCCCAGTAGCGACTATCGTTGGAGTTGTCGCGGTTGTCACCCATCATGAAGTAGTGACCGGCAGGCACCTTCCACTCATGGTCGGGTTCCATGCGGTAGCGGGTCATCTCTTCGCGAATCAGGTGCTCGGCCTTGCCCAGTTGCTCCTTGAACAGCTTGACGCTGCCCAGCGAACCCGGCTCGTCGCCCACCAGCTCCTCGCTGACGCGCTGGCCGTTGACGTACAGCTGCTTGTCGCTGGTGTAGCGGATGGTATCCCCCGGTACCCCGATGACGCGCTTGATGTAGTTGACGCTGGGATCGCTAGGATAGCGGAACACCATGACGTCGCCACGCTGGGGATCGCCGATCGGGATGACCTTGAGATCGATCACCGGCAGGCGAATGCCATAGGCGAATTTGTTCACCAGGATGAAATCACCCACTTCCAGGGTCGGCTTCATGGAGCCCGACGGAATCTGGAAGGGCTCAACCAGGAACGACCTCAGGATCAGCACGATGGCGAGGACGGGAAAGAAGGACTTTCCGTACTCGACCAGCGCCGGCTCCTTGTTCAACTGCTCCAGTACCGCGGGATCGGGCTCGCTGACCTGCTGCCCGTAGGTCTGGATCGCCTTGCGACGACGCGGTGCGAGCACCAGCAGGTCGATGAGGGCCAGGGCGCCGCAGACGGCGACCGCGAGAACCAGCAACAGAGGGAAGTTCAAAGACATGGGCTTCAGCTATCCACCTTGAGCACGGCCAGGAAGGCCTCCTGAGGAATCTCCACGCTACCGACCTGCTTCATGCGCTTCTTGCCCGCCTTCTGCTTTTCCAGCAGCTTGCGCTTACGGGAGACGTCACCGCCGTAGCACTTGGCCAGAACGTTCTTGCGCAGCGCCTTGACGGTGGTACGGGCGACGATCTGACCGCCGATCGCCGCCTGGATCGCCACGTCGAACATCTGCCTGGGAATCAATTCCTTCATCTTCTCGGTCAGGGCGCGACCCTTGTAGTGCGCCTTGTCACGATGGACGATCAGGGCCAGGGCGTCGACCTTCTCGCCGTTGATGAGGACGTCGAGCTTGACCAGGCTGGCGGCTTCGAAGCGATCGAAGCTGTAGTCCAGCGAGGCATAGCCACGGCTCACCGACTTGAGGCGGTCGAAGAAGTCCAGCACCACCTCGTTCATCGGCAGGTCGTAGCTGACCTGCACCTGGCTGCTGAGGAACTGCATGTCGCGCTGGACGCCACGCTTCTCGATGCACAGGGTGATGACGTTGCCCAGGTGCTCCTGGGGCACCAGGATATTGGCGCGGACGATGGGCTCGCGCATCTCGGCGACGGAGGCCAGGTCCGGCAGCTTCGACGGGTTGTCGACATAGATGGTGCTGCCATCCTTGAGCACCACCTCGAAGACCACGGTCGGCGCGGTGGTGATGAGGTCGAGATCGTATTCGCGTTCCAGGCGCTCCTGGATGATCTCCATGTGCAGCATGCCGAGGAAGCCGATGCGGAAGCCGAAGCCGAGGGCCTCGGAGCTTTCCGGCTCGTATTGCAGGGCCGCGTCGTTGAGGGTGAGCTTCTGCAGCGCTTCGCGGAAGTCCTCGAAGTCGTCGGAGCTGACCGGGAACAGACCGGCATAGACCTGCGGCTTGACCCGCTGGAAGCCCGGCAGCATGGCTACGTCGGGGGTGGCACTGAGGGTCAGGGTGTCGCCGACCGGGGCACCGAGAATTTCCTTGATGCCGGCGATGATGAAGCCCACTTCACCGGCCTTAAGATCAGGCATTTCGGTGTGCTTGGGCGAGAAGACGCCGACGCTGTCGACCTGGTGCACCTTGCCG
The DNA here is from genome assembly GCF_021106615.1 of Pseudomonas sp. PLB05. NCBI lineage: Bacteria > Pseudomonadati > Pseudomonadota > Gammaproteobacteria > Pseudomonadales > Pseudomonadaceae > Pseudomonas > Pseudomonas sp. PLB05. The sequence continues at coordinate 472,279 of NZ_JAJOHO010000004.1, read as the reverse complement.
GTGGACTTGACCAGGATCTTGTCGCCCTTCTTGACCCGCCCGTGCTTGACGCGCACCAGCGAGACGACGCCCAGGTAGTTGTCGAACCAGGAATCGATGATCAGCGCCTGCAGGGGCGCGTCGATTTCCCCTTCGGGCGGCGGGATGACCTTGACCAGTTGCTCCAGCACCTCGGGTACGCCCATGCCGCTCTTAGCGCTGCAGGGCACGGCGTCGGTGGCGTCGATGCCGATGATGTGCTCGATCTCGGCCTTGACCTTGTCCGGCTCGGCCTGGGGCAGGTCCATCTTGTTCAGCACCGGCATGACCTCGAGGCCCTGCTCGATGGCGGTGTAGCAGTTGGCGACCGACTGGGCTTCCACGCCCTGGCCCGCATCCACCACCAGCAGCGCGCCTTCGCAGGCGGCCAGCGAACGGCTGACTTCGTAGGTGAAGTCGACGTGGCCGGGGGTATCGATGAAGTTGAGCTGGTAGGTCTTGCCGTCCTGAGCCTTGTAGTACAGCGTGACGCTATGGGCCTTGATGGTGATGCCGCGCTCGCGCTCGAGATCCATGGAATCCAGGACCTGGGCCTCCATTTCTCGGTCGCTCAAACCACCACAGATCTGGATGAACCGATCCGCAAGCGTCGACTTGCCGTGATCGATGTGGGCGATGATGGAGAAATTGCGGATATGGCTCAGATCACTCACGAATCAGCACTCGAATAGCCAGCAGCGGAACATCCGCCGGGAAAATAGCGGGGGAGTTTACCTGAATGCGGCAAACAAGGGGACTCGCGCCGTTCGAGCGGACAAAAAGAAGGGGCAGTCACCTGCCCCCACTCCCCTACCCGGTCCTTACTTGCCTGGCAGCTTGAAGGTGATGAAGCTGGCGCGGCCCTCGCGCACCACGCGCATCGAGATGGAGCGACCCGCCGGCAGTGCCGAGGTGATCTTCTCGAAGGCCGTGGCGGATTCGATGGGCTGGTTGTTCAGATGGGTGATGACATCGCCCGGACGCAGACCGATGGCCGCGGCGGGACCGTCGCCACTGAGCTTGTTGATGACCACACCGCTCTGGATATCCATGGTCTTCTTCTGCTCGGCGGTCAGGTTGGCCACGGCGATGCCCAGGCGATTGCTGGCCCGATCGGAACCGCGTTCGCCACCGGACGTGGCCTGGTCGTCCTTGGGCATGTCGCCCACGGTGACGCTGAGGTTCTGCCGCTTGCCTTCGCGGATGACCTCCATGTCGGCCTTGGCGCCCGGCTTGAGGTTGCCGATCAGATGCGGCAGGTCGGCGGATTCCTCGATCTTCTGGCCGTTGACCGAGAGGATGACGTCGCCGACCTTGATGCCGCTCTTGGCTGCCGGGCCGTCGTCCAGGATCTGGGCGACCAGGGCACCGGCCGGACGATCCAGGCCGAAGGACTCGGCGAGATCCTTGTCCACTTCCTGGATGACCACGCCGAGCCAGCCACGGCTGACCTTGCCTTCGGTCTTCAGCTGATTGGCCACGTTCATGGCGACGTCGATCGGGATGGCGAAGGACAGCCCCATGAAGCCACCGGAGCGGGTGAATATCTGCGAGTTGATCCCGACCACCTCACCCTTGAGGTTGAACAGCGGGCCACCGGAGTTGCCCGGATTGATGGCAACGTCGGTCTGGATGAAGGGCACGTAGCTTTCGTTGGGCAGGCTACGGCCCTTGGCGCTGACGATACCGGCGGTGACCGAATGATCGAAGCCGAAGGGCGAGCCGATGGCCAATACCCATTCGCCGACCTTCAATTGATCGGAGCTGCCCAGCTTGAGGGTGGGCAGATCTTTGGCATCGATCTTCAGCAAGGCCACGTCGGTACGGGGATCCGCGCCAATCAGCTTGGCCGTGTGATCGCTGCGATCGGAGAGACGCACCAGGATCTCGTCGGCATCGGCGACCACGTGGTTATTGGTCAGGATGTAGCCATCGGCAGAGATGATGAAGCCGGAACCCAGCGACTGGGCCTGCTCCTGCTTGCCACGGGGACTGCGCGGCATTTGCGGAATGCTGCGCTCGAAGAATTCACGGATGCCTGGCGGCAGACCTTCCAGGTCCGGCATGGTCATGGCGCCAGCGCCGCGACCTTCGGGAATTTTCTGCCGGGTGCTGATATTGACGACCGCGGGAGACGCCGCCTCTACCAGGCCGGTGAAATCCGGCAGATCGGCCCGAGCCATGGCCGTCAGTCCCATCAGCCAGAGCCCCATCAGGGCCGCCGTGTAATGCTTTAGATTGCGCATGCGCATGCAGCTCCACTCTATCCAATGACTTGAAAACATCGCTGGCGACCAGCCCTTCCCGGATGGGAGGCATAGTCATGACGACTGGCAGCAGAAATAGCACGCCCTTGCTGAACGATAGCTTTCGAAGCTTTTTTGCGACCTGGTCGAAAATCCTTCAGGCAAAAAAAGGGCGCCTGAAGCTTAACTCCAGGCGCCCTTTCTGCGGTGAGACCAGCGAATCAACGCTGGGCAGGAACGTCCTGCTTTTCACCAGCCGCTGGCTGATCAGCCTTGGCTTCGGCGTTAGCCTTGGTGCTTTCTTCGCTGAAGCTGGCCAGTACGGCCGGGCTACGCGCAGGTTGCGGCACGGTCAGCTGGCTCGGCGCCTGCTGGGCCAGACCCTGGGTAGAGACGTCGGACTGGTTGTACATCCGTACGCCCGCCAGTACAGCGAAGGTAACGGACGCGGCAACCGCGACACGACCCAGGCTCGACCAGCGACCCTTGCTGACCTGAGCAGCGACAGGCGCTGCCGGCGCTGCGGCGACCTCATCACGCTCCAGCGTGGTGGTGACGCCCTTGGCAATGTCCAGATTCGGCATCATGGGCTCGCCGCGAATCACGGCGCTGACCATGGCGTAGCGCGACCAGGTGGCGCGCAATTCCGAGTCCTTGCTGACCTCAGCGATGACACGCCGGGTTTCGAATTCGTCCGCTTCGTTATCCATAACAGCGGACAGGGATTCCAGCAGGGCTTCACGACTCATACGTATTACCTCTCTAAAAGCTGTCGCCGCTGTCTATGCATCACGCAGCAGGGGCTGCAATGCTTTGTCTATCGCTTCCCGAGCTCGGAAAATCCGAGACCGGACCGTTCCAACCGGACACTGCATTACATTAGCAATGTCTTCGTAGCTGAGGCCTTCGAACTCACGAAGGGTCAGCGCGGTACGCAGATCTTCCGGGAGTTGCTGGATGGTACGGTGCACAGTGGCCTCGATCTCATCCCGCAAGAGGGACCGCTCTGGGGACTCGATATCCTTTAGAGCATGGTCGCCTTCATAAAATTCCGCATCTTCGGCACTGACGTCGCTGTCCGGTGGACGACGACCCCGGGCAACCAGATGGTTTTTCGCCGTGTTGATGGCGATGCGATAAAGCCAGGTGTAGAAAGCGCTATCACCACGGAAGTTCCCGAGCGCGCGATAGGCCTTGATAAAAGCTTCCTGAGCGACGTCCTGGGCTTCCTGGGTATCGTGGACGAAACGCACGATCAGACCGAGGATCTTGTGCTGATACTTGAGCACCAGCAGGTCGAAGGCACGCTTGTCGCCACGCTGGACGCGCTCGACAAGTTGTTGATCCTGCTCCTGGGTGGGCAGGGCTTGCTTGCTGTCCTTGGCTTGCAGCTCTTTATCGTCCTTGCTTTCACTATCGACGCGCGCTGCTAGACTGGGCTGTTGCACGAAAGTTCTCCCCTCCACAGCAGTTGATGAGCGAGCACTGAGATGGCTGCTGATCGCTCCTGGGTGTCACTGATTTAGCTTTGGCAGATGGCTCATTCTCGTCTGGGCATTCCCGCCGCACGGATGAGCAATTATCTGTACATAGACCCTGCTCCACGCCCGCGAGTTCCCTGCTCGATGCCGCGCGATGGCTATGCCGTCAGCCGCCTTGTTCCTATACTCGCCGTCTCGGTGAGAAGGAAACGTCATGGCGCGTCATCTGGAATTCGATGTCCTGATAATCGGCAGCGGCGCCGCGGGCCTGACGCTCGCGCTCAATCTGCCGGCGACGCTGTCGATCGCGGTCTTGAGCAAAGGCGAATTGGCGCAGGGCTCGACCTATTGGGCCCAGGGTGGCGTCGCCGCCGTGCTGGACGAGGGCGATACCGTCGAGGCGCACGTGCAGGATACCCTAATCGCGGGCGCCGGACTGTGTGACGAAGGGGCCGTGCGCTTCACCGTCGAGCATAGTCGCGAGGCCATGCAGTGGCTGATCGACCAGGGCGTGCCCTTCACTCGCGAACAGGACACCGGCAAGGGCGGCCTGGGCTTTCACCTGACCCGTGAAGGCGGCCACAGCCACCGACGCATCATTCACGCCGCCGATGCCACCGGCATGGCCATCTTCGACACCCTGCTGCGCATCGCCGAAGGCCGCCCCAACATCCAGCTGCTCAGCCAGCGCGTGGCGGTGGATCTGATCACCACGGAAAAGCTCGGCCGGCCGGGCGCCCGTTGCCTGGGCGCCTATGTGCTCGACCGGACCAGCGATCAGGTGGACACCCTGCACGCACGCTTCACGGTGCTGGCCACCGGCGGGGCCAGCAAGGCCTACCTCTATAGCACCAACCAGGACAGCGCCAGCGGCGACGGTATCGCCATGGCCTGGCGCGCCGGCTGCTCGGTGGCCAACCTGGAATTCAACCAGTTCCATCCCACCTGCCTCTATCACCCCCATGCGCGGAGCTTTCTGATCACCGAAGCCCTGCGTGGCGAGGGCGCGGTGTTGCGCCTGCCCGATGGCGAACGCTTCATGCCGCGCTTCGACCCCCGCGCCGATCTGGCACCGCGGGACGTGGTGGCCCGCGCCATCGACCATGAGATGAAGCGCCTGGGCGTCGACTGCGTCTTCCTCGATATCAGCCACAAGCCGGCGGAATTCGTGCAGGAGCACTTTCCCACGGTCCATCGGCGCTGCCTGGAGCTGGGCATCGACATCACCCGCGATCCGATCCCGGTGGTACCGGCGGCGCACTACACTTGTGGCGGCGTGCGGGTCGATGCGCACGGGCGCACGGATCTCACCGGCCTCTACGCCATCGGCGAGACCAGCTGCACCGGTCTGCATGGAGCCAATCGCATGGCCAGCAATTCGTTGCTGGAGTGCTTCGTCTATGCCCGCTCGGCGGCGCTGGACATCCAGGCGCAGGAGGCCGAGATCGTCATGCCGCGCGACCTGCCCGACTGGGATGCCAGCCAGGTGACGGACTCGGACGAGGACGTGGTCATCGCCCACAACTGGGACGAACTGCGGCGCTTCATGTGGGACTACGTCGGCATCGTGCGCACCACCAAGCGCCTGGTGCGCGCCCGCCATCGCATCCGGCTGCTGATGGACGAGATCGACGAGTTCTATAGCAACTATAGGGTCAGTCGCGACCTGATCGAGTTGCGCAACCTGGCGCAGGTGGCGGAGCTGATCATCGAGAGCGCCCTTGCCCGCCAGGAAAGTCGCGGCCTGCATTTCACCCTGGACTACCCGCAGCTCGCCAGCGACGCCGCCCGGGACACTATTCTGGTGCCGCGAACCGGCGCGGGGCGAAGCGAAGCCTGACCCGCAGGCGGCGATGGGCGTCCGCGGTCAGGCTGTCACGGGCGATGCAGAGACTGCGAGTGAGTCTTTCACCAGGCAGGCGATAGCGCAGGACCACCAGCAGCGGCAATGCCAGGCTGTCCGGGCGCAATTGCACCGCCTGCCAGCCACTGGCCGGCGACCAGAGCTGCCACCCCTCGGCGCCATGCCGCAGCCGCCGCGGAACCTCGGGATAGCGCTGCTGGAGCTGCCGCTGGCGCACACGCTGCCAGGACCAGAGCACCAGCAGCGTCAGGAGAGCCTTGAGCGTCCAGGGAATGGCCGTCAGCCAGGGGCTGATCCCTGCAGCGAACGCCGCTACGGCATGCAGCCGCAGGAGGCCCGCCGAGGCGCTCCAGCGGCATTCGAAGGGCTTAAGCCGGCTGGACACGGTCCAGAATCATGCGCACGATGATCTGCAGGTCGGCGTCTTCCGGTTCGCCGCGCTGCATGAACCAGTGGAACATGTCCTGATCCTCGCACTCGAGCAGCTTGCGATAGCGCGCCTGGTCTTCGGCAGTCAGGGAGGAATAGACCTCCTTGACGAAGGGCACCAGCAATACATCCAGCTCCAGCATGCCGCGGCGGCTGTGCCAGTACAATCTATTGAGTTCGGTAGCTTCGGTACTCATGGGGACTCCTGCGACAATCGGCGCAGTATAAGCCCGAAGCGCCCCATCGCGCAGTGCGCCTGACATTCACCCCGGGCGCGCCTATGATGAGCGGCTTCACTCGACACGGAGCTGCAGCCGCAATGGCCAACTCGCCGTATTTCTGCCGCTTGACCCACGAAGGCGTCCTGGCCATCCGCGGGGTCGATGCGACCAAGTTTCTCCAGGGGCAGCTGACCTGCAACCTCAATTATCTCGCTGACGACCAGGCCGGCCTGGGCGGTCGCTGCACGCCCAAGGGCCGTCTGGTCTCCAGCTTCCGCATCGTCAAGCAGGCCGACGGCTATCTGTTGGCGATGGCCGCGGAACTGGTCGAGCCACTGCTGACCGATCTGAAGAAATATGCGGTCTTCTCCAAGTCGACGCTCGCGGACGAAAGCGCCCAATGGCAACGCCTGGGGCTCCCGGCCGCGGGCTTCGCCAGTGCCTATCCCGACATCGCGCTGGGTGACCAGGCCAATGCCGTAGTTACCCTCGAGGGCGGCTTCGCCCTGCGCCTGGAGGACGGCCGCGTCGAAGTCTGGCGAGCGGCGGACGCAGGCGTGCCCGCGTTGCCGGAAGTCGGGCTGGAGGTCTGGCTGTTGGCGCAGGTGCGGGCCGGCGTGGGCCAGCTGTTCGGCGCGACCCGCGAGCTGTTCGTCCCACAGATGATCAACCTGCAGGCCCTGGATGGCGTGAGCTTTCGCAAGGGCTGCTATACCGGCCAGGAGATCGTCGCGCGCATGCAGTACCTGGGCAAGCTCAAGCGGCGTCTCTATCGCCTGGCCGGCAGCGACCAGCCCCCTGCCGTGGGTACCGAGCTGTTCTCGCCAGTCCATGGCAGCAGCGTCGGCGAGGTGGTACTGGCCGCGCCAAGCGCCGAGGGTTGCGAGTTCCTGGCCGTGCTGCAGGGCGATGCCGTGGCGGATGGGCGCATCGCCCTGGGCAGCTCGGACGGGCCAAACTGCCGTTTACTCGATTTGCCCTACTCTCTCGACAGCGATCGTGAAATAAAGCGCTGAAGGTTGGGATCGCCTTTTCCGCTCCTCACACAGGTATGTCATGACTCCTCTTGCTGAAAAAGTTGTTCAGGATCTTCTCCATGCGATAGACACGGACCGCGTGGTGCTGCCCACCCTTCCCGAGGTGGCCCTGAAGGTCAGAGAAGCGGCCGAAGACCCCAACGTGGGCGTCGCCGAGCTGAGTCGGGTGATCGCCATGGACGCAGCCCTGACGGCGCGCCTGATCAAGGTGGTCAACAGCCCGCTGCTGCGCACCAGCAAGGAGATCACCGACCTGCAGATGGCGGTCGGACGCCTGGGCATCAACTACACGGCGAATCTGGCCACGGGTCTGGCCATGCAGCAGATGTTCCAGGCCACCAGCGACGCCGTGGATCGCAAGATGCGCGAGGTCTGGAGCCAGGGCACCGAGATCGCCGCCATCAGCCATGCGCTGTGCAAGAGGTACACCCGCCTGATGGCCGACCGCGCCCTGCTCGCCGGCCTGGTGCACCAGATCGGCGTGCTGCCGATCCTGACCTATGCCGAAGAGCAGGAAGAACTGCTGGCCAACGCCATCACCCTCGATCAGGTGACCGCGCGCATCCATCCGCAGATCGGCGAACGCATCCTCAAGGTCTGGGATTTCCCGGCCGACATCGCCTGCGTACCCCAGGAGTACCTGGCGCTGGAGCGCCAGCCCGCCGCGGCCGACTATGCCGATATCGTGCAGGTCGCCTCGCAGCTGCACGCGCAGCGTCAGGGTCAGCAGGAGAGCTCGGTCCAGACGCTGCCCGCCGGCATCCGCCTGGGGCTGAACAATCAGCCGGACCCCGCTCAGGATCCGGCCTTCTGGGACGCGGTGGAACAGTCGCGCACCCTGCTCGGCTGAGCCTAGGCCTGTCTGAAAAGTCGCCGAGCGAAGGTCAGGCAAGGCAAAAATCCGTGAGGAAGCGGACCGGGCTCGCGAACGAGTTTACGAGTGGTAAATGAGCATTCCGGCCGGGCTGGCGATCCAGCGAATTTTTAACGCAGCATGGCCAAGCACAGGCACTTTTAGACAAGGCCTAGGCTTCCTCGGCGGGAAATTCGACCCTTACCCGTAGCCCGCCGAGCGCGCCGTCCAGCAACTGGATACGGGCGCGGTGGGCGGCGCAGATCTCACCGACGATGGCCAGCCCCAGGCCGGCACCACCGGACTGGGGATCCAGGCGCTGAAAGCGCTCGAAGACCTTGGCCCGCGCACTGGCGGGAATGCCGGGACCGTCATCCTCGACCTCCAGCACCGCCGGGGCCAACACCCGCACCACGATGTTGCCACCTGACTGGCTGTGGGCCAGGGCGTTTTCCACCAGATTGCAGAGCAGCTCGTTGAGCAGCGTCGGCTCGCCGATCACCGGCGCCTTGGCGAAGGGCTCGAAGGCCAGGGCGACGCCCTTGGCATGGGCCAGCGGGGCCAGCGCCATGGCCAGCTCCCTGGCCAGCTCGCTGAGTTCCAGGCGCTCGGCGCCCCCTTCGGCGATGGCTTGGGCACCACTCTCGATCCGTGCCAGCGACAGCAGCTGATTGGCCAGGCGCGCCAGGCGATCGGTGCTGGCGCGGGTTTCTTCCAGGGTGGCGTACCAGGCCTGGGGCTCGCGTTCGCGCAAGCCCAGTTCGACCCGCGCCTTGATCGCTGCCAGCGGGGTGCGCAACTCATGGGCGGCGTTGGCGATGAAGTCGGCCTGGCGCTCGAACAGTCGGCGCAGACGCAGGGTGAAGCCTTCCAGCGCATGCACCAGCGGCAGCAGTTCCTGGGGCGCGCGCACCTCGGGCAAGGGCCGCAGATCGTCCACCCCGCGCTCTTCCACGGCCTGGCGCAGGCGCTCCAGGGGACGCAGGGCGGCGCCCACCGCCATCCACACCAACAGGATGGCACCCAGCCCCATCAGCCCCAGGCGAATCAGGGTGTCGGTGAGCAGGCTGCGGGCCACCTCTTCGCGGGCTTCGGCGGTCTCGGCGACACGAATCTCGGCCATGCCGGTGAGATCCGGCTGGCTGACCGGCTGGGCCAGGCTGACCACCCGCACGTCCTTGCCACGATAGGTGCTGTTGTAGAAGCGCGCCAGGGCCGGATAGTCGCGGGTCAGGGCTGCGTCCGGTGGAGGTGGCGGGATCTCCTCGTAGCCGGAAATCAGTCGGCCACGGGTGTCCAGCACCTGGTAGAAGATGCGTCCGACGTTGTCGTAGGCGAAGTTGTCCAGGGCGATGTAGGGCACATCGGCACGCAGGGTGCCGTTGCTGGCGGACAGGCCCGCGGCGATGGTACGGGCCGAGGCCAGCAACGTCCGATCATAGGCCACGTCGGCCAGGCGCCGGCCATTGAGATAGGCGGCCAGGCTGCTGACCGCCAGGATCACCGCGAGCAGGATGACCATGCGCAGCAACAGGCGGCCACGCAGGCTGCCAGCGGCCTTCGCCACGTCAGCCATGCTGCTCTTCCAGCAGATAGCCCAGGCCGCGGAAGGTGACGATGCGCACCGCGCCGGCTTCCAGCTTCTTGCGCAGGCGATGCACATAGATCTCGATGGCTTCGGGACTGGCTTCCTCGTCCAGGCCGAAGACTTGCGAGGCGAGCTGCTCCTTGCTCATGACCCGGCCGGGGCGGGCGATGAGCGCAGCCAGTACGGCGTGCTCGCGGGAGGTGAGCGACAGTGCTTCCTCCGCCAAGGTGAAGCGCGAGGTATTGAGGTCATAGATCAGTGGACCGCAGCGTTGCTGGCGATCCCCGCCCAGCACGCTGCGGCGCAGCAGGGCCTTGACCCGGGCTTCCAGTTCGGTGAGCTCGAAGGGCTTGGCCAGGTAGTCGTCGGCACCGAGATTGAGGCCCTGCACCCGATCCTTGACCTCGCCGCGGGCGGTCAGCATCAGCACCGGCAGGCGATCACCGCGCTCGCGCAGGCGCGCCAGGACCTCGAAGCCGTCCATGCGCGGCAGGCCGACATCGAGGATAGCCAGGGCATAGCTCTCACTCTGCAGGGCCAGATCCGCGGCTACGCCATCGTTGAGCAGATCGACGTTGAGCCCGGCATTCTTGAGCGCCTGGGCGACGCTTTCGGCCAGTGGCGGATGATCTTCGACCAATAGGATGCGCACGCTGACAGCTCCCGCTCAAAAAATTCGAGTTTACCGGATACCGGCCAGCTGGCCTGTAGCCGGAACCGCACTATTGCTGCCTTTCACGATTGAAAGGCTGTTGAAAGCTTGGCGGTCTAGAGTGAAAGGTAGCGGTCCCAGAACCGCATGATGCTTGCCCAAGCGCCACCCCTGGTTGGCCAACAACAATAACAAGCGGAACGACATCCATGCTCGCCCTCGCGCAGCTCCACGTGCTCACCCTTCTCTTCTGTGAACGATCGCCGCCCTGGCGAGCTTGAGCCGTGTCCGCCTGTCAGCTTCTGAAATAACAACAAAAGGAAGACGTCGATGAGCACCACCTTGCGCAACCTCACCCTGACCCTGGCCGCCTCCGTGCTGCTGTCCGCCCAGGCCGTGGCCGAACCCAAGCGTCCCGAATGCATCGCCCCGGCCTCCCCGGGTGGTGGCTTCGACCTGACCTGCAAGCTGGCCCAGAGTGGCCTGGTGGAAGCCAAGTTGCTGGACAAGCCCATGCGCGTGACCTACATGCCCGGCGGGGTAGGCGCGGTGGCCTACAACACCGTGGTGGCTCAGCGTCCGGCCGATGGCGACACCATCGTCGCCTTCTCCAGCGGTTCGCTGCTGAACCTGGCCCAGGGCAAGTTCGGTCGTTTCGACGAGAAGGCCGTACGCTGGCTGGCGGCGGTGGGGGCCAGCTATGGCGCCATCGCGGTCAAGGCCGATTCGCCCTACAAGACCCTGGGTGATCTGGTCGAGGCGCTGAAGAAGGACCCGAGCAAGGTGGTCATCGGCTCCGGCGGTACCGTGGGCAGCCAGGACTGGATGCAGACGGCCCTGATCGCCAAGGCCGCCGGTATCAATCCCAAGGAACTGCGCTACGTGGCCCTGGAAGGCGGCGGCGAGATCGCCACCGCGCTGCTGGGCGGCCACATCCAGGTCGGCAGCACCGACATCTCCGACTCCATGCCCCATGTCGAGGCCGGCAACATGCGCCTCCTGGCGGTCTTCGCCGAGCAGCGTTTCGACGAGCCGGCGATGAAGGACATCCCCACCGCGCGTGAGCAGGGCTACGACATCGTCTGGCCCGTGGTCCGCGGCTTCTATGTCGGCCCGAAGGTCACCGACGAGCAGTACAACTGGTGGAAAGCCAGCTTCGACAAGCTGCTGGCGTCCGACGACTTCGCCAAGCTGCGTGATCAGCGTGAACTCTTCCCCTTCGCCATGACCGGTGCCGAACTGGATGCCTATGTGCAGAAGGAAGTCGCGCGCTACCGCGGCATGGCCAAGGAATTCGGCCTGATCCAGTAACAGAGCCCCCGCCCCTGGCGCCCCTCCGGGCGCCTTCGAGGATGTCGACATGATCTTCCAACGCGCCTTCATGGCGGTCTGGCTGGTGGCCGGACTCGTCATGCTGTTCATCGCCCGGGATTACCAGGCGCCCTTCTCCTACGAGCCGGTCGGTCCGCGGGCCTATCCGATGCTGATGTTCGGGCTGATGAGCCTGGGCCTGGCCTATCTGATCATTCGTCCCACGCCGATCGGCGACGGCGAAGACCAGAAGCCGCTGGATGCTTCCTCGCTACGCAAGGTGGTGGCCTGCTGCGTCATCCTGCTGGGCTATGCCCTGACCTTCCAGCCGCTGGGCTTCCCCTTGAGCGCCTTCCTGACCGCCACCCTGTGCGGCCTGCTCTATGGTGGCCGCCTGATGCCCTGCGCCCTGGTCAGCCTGCTGCTCTCGGTAAGTCTCTATGTGCTGTTCGACCGGGTGATGGAAGTCCCCCTACCCCTTGGCGTGCTGGAATTCCTGGAAGGCTGACATGGAAACCTTGAATTTTCTGATGCAGGGCTTTGGCGTCGCCATGACGCCGACCAACCTGATCGTGGCGCTGATCGGCACCCTGATCGGCACCGTGGTGGGTCTGCTGCCGGGTCTCGGGCCGATCAACGGCATCGCCCTCTTGATCCCGGTGGCCTTCGCCCTGGGCCTGCCGCCGGAAACCTCGCTGATCCTGCTGGCGGCGGTCTATCTGGGCTGCGAATACGGCGGCCGGATCTCTTCGATCCTGCTGAACATCCCCGGTGAAGCCGCGACCATGATGACCTGTCTGGACGGCTATCCGCTGGCACGCCAGGGCATGGCGGGCGTAGCCCTGTCGCTGTCGGCCTGGAGCTCCTTCATCGGCGCCTTCATCGCTACCTGCGGCATGGTGCTGTTCTCGCCGCTGCTGGCCAAGTGGGCGATCGCCTTCGGTCCGGCGGAATACTTCGCGCTGATGGCCCTGGCCATTCTCAGCCTCTCCGGCATGGCCGCCGAAAAGCCGGTCAAGACCCTGGTCGCCGCGCTGTTCGGCCTGGCCATCGCCTCCGTGGGCATCGACGCTAATAGCGGCGTCTATCGCTTCACCTTCGACAACGTGCACCTGGCCGACGGCATCGACTTCGTGATCCTGGTACTGGGCCTGTTCTCGGTGAGCGAACTGCTCCTACTGCTGGAACAGACCCACCACGGTCAGGTGGCAGTCAAGGCTACCGGACGCATGCTGTTCAACGTGCGCGAAGCGCGCAGCGTATTCATGGTCAACCTGCGCAGCTCGGTGAGCGGCTTCATCATCGGCGTGTTGCCAGGCGCCGGCGCGACCCTGGCCAGTGCCCTGGCCTACACCACCGAGAAGCGCATGGCCGGTGCCGATGGCAAGTTCGGCAAGGGTGACCTGCGCGGCCTGGCCGCGCCGGAAACCGCCATCGGCGCGGCGGTGTGCGGCAACATGATTCCCATGCTGACCCTGGGCATCCCCGGCTCGGGCACCACCGCGGTGATGATCGGCGCCCTGACCCTGTACAACATCACCCCCGGCCCGCTGCTGTTCCAGAATGAGCCGAATCTGGTGTGGGGCCTGATCGCCTCGCTGTTCATCGCCAACGTGATGCTGCTGATCCTCAACGTGCCCATGGTGAAGATGTTCACCAAGATCCTCGATGTGCCGAACTGGTCGCTGGCCCCGGCCATCGCCATCATCACCGGCATCGGCGTCTACGCGGTGCACGCCACCACCTTCGACCTGGTGCTGATGGTCTGCGTGGGCATCTTCGGCTACATCATGCGCAAGCTGGACTTCCCGCTCTCACCGCTACTGCTGGGCTTCATCCTCGGCGAGCTGATGGAGACGAGTCTGAGACGCGCACTGTCGATCTCCAACGGCGAAGTGGGCATCCTCTGGCAGAGCGGCATCAGCCAGGCCATCTGGATCGTCTGCATCCTGATGGTGGCCCTGCCCTTCTACCGTGCCTGGCGCAAGCGTCGCGCGCCCAAGGCCGCGACCGTCTGAGGTCGGCGACACCCGCGCCCGCGGCCGGAGTCCTTCCGCCCGCGGGCTTTTTCATTCAGGAAGATTTGAAGCTCTTCTTCGGATAGATGTCGTAGCGGCTGGACTTGCCCTCCAGCACATAGCCCGGCTTCACCCCTTCGATGGCCGGCGCCTTGCGCGGGCGCTTGACCACCACCCGGTGACTGGCGCGGGCCAGGGCGGCGGCGAGCAAGGCCGGGGCGTCCAGGTCGTCGCCCACCAGCGGCCGGAACAGACGCATCTCCTTCTTCACCAAGGCGCTCTTGTCGCGGTGCGGGAACATGGGATCCAGATAGATCACCTCGGGCGTCTCGCCCTCCTCGCCCTGCAGGTAGGCGGTGGAGTCGGCCGGCACCAGGGTCATCAGGGCGGCAATGCCGGCCGCTTCAGGATCCCGCGCCGCGCGGGCCAGGCCGTCTTCGAGCAGGGCGGCGATCAGCGGCTGGCGCTCCAGCAGCGTCACCGGGCAACCCAGGGTGGCCAGCACGAAGGCGTCGCGGCCCAGACCCGCGGTGGCATCGAGGATACGCGGGCGCACACCCGGCCCGACCCCGACCGCCTTGGCAATCATCTGGCCGGCGCCGCCGCCGAACTTGCGTCTATGGGCCGCTGCGCCCTCGACGAAATCCACCCGCACCGGACCCGGCGCCTCCGGGCCGCGCTGGACCAGTTGCAGGCCTTGAGCGCCGAACTGCAGGGCGAACTCTTCGGTGGTGGCGGTACCCAGGGGCAGGCCCAGGCGCGCGGCCCAGGCAGCGGCAGCCTCCGTGTAAGCGGGTTCCAGGGCTTCGACGATAAGCGCGGGGCGGGCGGTGGACATGGGCGACTCGCTGGCGAAAAGACCGTCCATTCTACCGGCAGACGCGAAAGCCACCCATGTCGACATGGAAATGATCGCGGTGCGCCGCGTTGTAGTCCGGTCCCAGGGTGGTATTGAAGGAGCGGCAGGCCCCGTCGCGTACCAACCGCAGAAAGCGCTGGGCCTGGGGATCGCCCTTCCAGTCCCGCGCCACGCTGATGCGCCGACCGTCGGCTAGGCGCAGCCCGGCGATGTCCAGCGCATTGGCGGTGGCGTGCTGACTGCGCCGGCCGCTGGCGCGACCGTAGATGTTGCGGCAGGCGAAGCTGCCATAGTGCTCCACCTCGGCGACCCGCTGGCCATAGACGGCTTCGGCGGCCGGTTGCAGGGCCTGGCGTTCGAACAGCGCGAAACTCACCGCCAGCGGACAGCTGGCGACGAAGCTGCCGTTGAGGCGCACCCCTTCTCCCCGCTGGATGCGTACCGCCCGCTCCAGCGGGCAGTCGGCCGAACCGGGATTGCCGCGCAATTCGCGAAAGCTGAGCGCCGAGGTGGCCAGGGACGCCGCGCAGTAGTCGGCATCGGCCTGCAGGCGCCAGAGCTTGAGCCGGGTGACGGCATTGGTGGGTGCCTGGATATCCAGCGGCGCCCAGGGGTTATAGGCCGGCGGGATGCGCAGCCAGCCCTGGTCGAAGGCGGTGTGCAGACCGCTGTAGAGCAGGATGACGAGACCGAGCAGGTGTCTGGCTTTCATGCGGCGCGCCGAAGAGGATTCGCAAGGCGGAATCCTCATCAGACCGGAGCGACCAGTGGGAATGCCGGCGAAAACGTCGCCAAACGTATCGCGGCGGACGCCAGGGGCTAGAGCAGGCCGAGTTGCTCGGTGTCGGCGGTGCTCAACTCGGGCAACGCCGGCAGGCCGGGCAGGCGTTCGCGCAGCTGGGCATGGAATCTCAGGGCCAGTTCGGGCGCCTGGCGATTGTCCGGGGTGTGCAGGAAGACATAGGGTACCTTGCCCCCTTCGATCCAATCGGCCACCCGGGTCACCCACTTGGCCAGGTAGTAGTCGTTCGCCGCCAGCTCCAGGCGACCGATGAAGCGCACCTGGGGATGCTCGCTGAAAGCCAGGGCACGGGCCGGTACCCGCGGCTTCTTAGCCTGGGCCAGGCGCACGGCCGGCTCGCTCGGATCGGCGCTGAACAGGGCCGCGGAATCCAGGCCGACGCGTTCCACGCCCAGCTCCATGAGCAGGCGATTGAGCGCGCGCTCGGTTTCGCCCTTGTCGAAAAAGGCCAGGTGCCTGACCTCCACGGCCAGGGCGCAACGCGGCGCCATGACCGAAAGAAAGACCTTCAGCTCATTGAGCCGATCCGGACCGAAGCCCGCAGGCAGTTGTAGCCACAGCGGACTGGCCCGTTCGCCCAGGGGCGCCAGCAATTCCAGAAAGGTGCGGGCGCTGGAGAGTTGCACCCGCAGATCCTCGGCATGACTGATGTCCCGGGGAAACTTGGCGCAGAAGCGAAAGCCGGCCGGCATCAATTCGGCCCAACGGCGAATGGTGTCCGCCGAGGGCCAGGCATAGAAGGTGGTGTTGCCCTCCACGGCATTGAACACCTGGGCATAACGCGACAGGAAGTCACCTGGGCGCAGGCCGTGGTAGAGGCTTTCGCGCCAGGCGTTGTCGTTCCAGGAGGGACAGCCGAGAAAGTACGGCAGCATCAGGCGTAGAGATCGAGGCCCACGACGCTGGAGGAGCCATCCGGCTCGGCGCCGAGGGCGGCGGTGCTGCCGTAGCTGGCCAGCGCCTGTTGCGCACGCGCGGTGAGCTGACTGGCGAAGCGCCCTTCCCGCTCGCTGAGCACCAAGCCATTGCCACCGCCATTGCCGGTATCGGTCGCCGCGGCCGCCTCGACGCGGCGCACCGGCTCGAGCTTGGGCTGAGCGTTGTTGGCCGCCTCGCGGGCGATGGCGTTTTGACGGGCGGCCTCGTCCTGCGCCACCTCGCGTACGGGCGTGACCGCGCGCGAGGAACGATTCAGGGGATAAGCAGAGGAGGAATAGCCGCTGTCAATGCGCATGGCAGGTCCCGAACGGATGGCACTACTCTAAGTAGGGTCGAAAGCTATGACAATCAAGGGCCGGACGCCCGTCGCGACCGGCGGACGAGTGGCATATACAGCTTGGACGTCAGACTATTACGCCGGGTTTCCTGACGTCAGACCGACTGCTTGGGAGTGGCGACCCGATCACGCAGATAGACGGGTTGCGCCGCTTCGGATTCGGCCGACACGGCTTCGCCGCGCTGCCAGGCCGAGGCCGCCAGCACCGCCAGGTCCTGCGCATGGGGCAACAGGCTGGCATCGCTCTCGACCAGCGGCACGGCCATGCGGCCGGCATAGCCCCAGCCGGTGCCGGCCCCGAACCAGTCACCGGTGGCAGCCTCTGGCAGGGCGATGGCCTCGGGTGCCAGCACGGCTTCCGCCCCCGCCAGCACCATGGCTGCGCCGTCCAGGCGATAGCAGCCCCAGTAGACCTCATCCATGCGCGCATCAATGGCGGCGGCCACCTGGGTCACACCCCGCTCGCGCCAGGCGCGCTGGGCGATGATGGCCAGATTCGATACCGGCAGCACCGGCCGGTCCAGCCCGAAGGCCAGGCCCTGCACCACGCCGATGGCGATGCGCACGCCGGTGAAGGCGCCAGGGCCACGACCGAAGGCGATGGCGTCCACCTGCGCCAGACTCAGACCGGTCTCGGCCAGCAGCTCCTGCACCATGGGCAGCACCCGCTGGGCATGCAGGCGCGGCGCGATCTCGTAGCGATGGATGATCTCGTCGCCCAGATGCAAGGCGACCGAGCAGGCTTCGGTGGCGGTGTCGAGGGCGAGCAGGATGGACATGGGATAGATCCGCAACTGGGGAAAAGGGCTGCGCATTCTAGAGGAAGACGGGACGCGAGGGGACCCGCCCATCGATCGTGACGCCAGGACGGCGCCGCGACCGGACCGCCTGCAGGCACAGGCGGCCGTTACCAGCTTTTAGCTCAGGGCCTGCAGCACCTTGGCGGTGATGGCGTCCACCGAACCCACGCCCTCGATGCGGCTGCACTTCGGCGTGCCCTGGGCGGCGCCCAGCTTCTGGTAGAAGTCCACCAGCGGCTTGGTCTGGGAATGATAGAGGTCCAGACGCTTGCGAATGGTGGCTTCGCGGTCGTCTTCGCGCTGTACCAGCGGCTCGCCGGTCAGGTCGTCGGTGTCGGCGACCTTCGGCGGATTGTGCTCGATGTGATAGACGCGCCCCGAACCCGGGTGCACGCGACGACCGGACAGGCGCTGGACGATTTCTTCGTCATCGACGGCGATTTCCAGCACGTGGTCGATCTTGACGCCGGCGGCTTCGAGGGCTTCGGCCTGGGGAATGGTGCGCGGGAAGCCGTCGAACAGGAAACCCTTGGCGCAGTCGGCGTCGAGGATACGCTCGCTGATCAGGGCGATGATGATCTCGTCGGAGACCAGGCCACCATTGTCCATGATGTCCTTGACCTGCAGGCCCAGGGGCGTGCCAGCCTTGACCGCGGCCCGCAGCATGTCGCCGGTGGAAACCTGCGGAATGCCGAATTTCTCAGTGATGAACCGGGCCTGAGTACCTTTGCCGGCACCGGGCGCTCCCAGCAGGATTACGCGCATCTGTTGCTCCTTAGAATGGTCTCGGACTGGCAGCCCACGCAGGGCGCTGTCGCGATGATTGTTGTCGACGACACGAGACGGCCAAAGGGACCAACCATACACAGCGCCCTCTGGCCGCACAAGTTACCAAGCGTCGCAGGTGCCGGGCCTGTCCAGACGACCCCGGGCACCGGCAAAAGCGACAGTCTGCTCAACCGGTATTGCGCAGTCCCGCGGCGATCCCGGCCACGCTCACCAGCAGGGCCTGATCGAGCGCCGCCGGCTGGCTTTCGCCCGCCGCCCGCGCCCGGGCCAGCAACTCGATCTGCAAGAGGTGCAGCGGATCGAGATAGGTGTTGCGCACGGCGATGAATACCAGGGTTTCCGGATGATGTTCGAGCAACTCCCCCTGCCCGGTCAGCCGCAATACCGCCACGCCGGCCTGGCGCAGCCGCTCGCGCAGCTGGCTGCCCAGCACCTGCAGATCGGCCTCCACCAGGCGCTGGTCATAGAGCCGCGCCAGTTCGGCTTCGGCCTTGGCCAGCACCATCTCCAGCATGTCGATGCGGGTCTGGAAGAACGGCCAGCCTTCGCGCATCTCGCGCAGCAACGGCGATTCGCCACGGCGTTCGGCCTCGTCCAGCGCCTTCTCCCAGCCGAGCCAGGCGGGCAGCATCAGCCGGGTCTGGGTCCAGGCGAAGATCCAGGGGATGGCCCTGAGGCTTTCCACGCCGCCTTCCCGGCGCTTGGCCGGTCGACTGCCCAGCGGCAGCCGGCCCAGCTCCTGCTCCGGAGTGGCCTGGCGGAAATAGCTGACGAAATGCGGATCCTCGCGTACCACGCCGCG
This sequence comes from Pseudomonas sp. PLB05, assembly GCF_021106615.1. Classification (NCBI taxonomy): domain Bacteria; kingdom Pseudomonadati; phylum Pseudomonadota; class Gammaproteobacteria; order Pseudomonadales; family Pseudomonadaceae; genus Pseudomonas; species Pseudomonas sp. PLB05. The sequence continues at coordinate 453,233 of NZ_JAJOHO010000004.1, read as the reverse complement.
ATAGGCCTGCAGGCTGTCGCGGGCCAGGCGATCCATCTGCTCGCGCCAGGCCGGTTCCGGCGCCGGCGGCGGCAACAGGGTGGCCTCCAGCACGGCGCCCAGGTACAGCGCCAGATTCTGCTCGGCGATGGCCGGCTGGCCGAACTTGAAGCGGATCATCTCGCCCTGTTCGGTGGTACGGAAGCGCCCGGCCACCGAGCCAGGCGGTTGCGAGAGGATGGCCGCATGGGCTGGACCGCCGCCACGCCCCACGGTGCCACCGCGGCCATGGAACAGCAGCAACTCCACGCCACGGCTGGCGCAGATGTCCACCAGGGCTTCCTGGGCACGGTACTGGGCCCAGGCCGCCGTCAGGGTGCCGGCATCCTTGGCCGAATCGGAATAGCCGATCATGACCTCCTGGGGACCGGCCAGACGCGCCCGGTAGTCGGGCAAATCGAGCAGACTGGCGATGGCGCTACCAGCCTGATCCAAGTCGTCGAGGGTCTCGAACAGCGGCACCACGCGCATCGGCTGGCGCACCCCGCATTCGCGCAGCAGCAGCTGCACGGCGAGGACGTCGGATGCGGCACCGGCCATGGAGATGACATAGGAGCCCAGGGCATCGGCCGGCGAGGCGGCGATGACGCGGCAGGTGGCGAGCACCTCCTGGGTGTCGGCCTCCAGCTCGGCGTCCAGCGGCAGCAAGGGACGCCGGCTGCCGAGTTCGCCACGCAGAAATTCCAGACGCTGCGCCTCGCTCCAGGCGGCATAGTCGCCCAGGTCCAGGTAGCGGCAGATGTCGGCCAGGGCCGCGGCATGGCGGGCGGCGTCCTGGCGGATGTCCAGACGGACCAGATAGAGGCCGAAGGTACGGGCCCGGCGCAGGGTGTCGAGCAAGGAGCCGTCGGCGATGACGCCCAGACCGCAGTGCTGCAGGGAGTCGTAACACAGCTGCAGCGGGGCGATCAGCTCGGCGTTGTCGCTGAGAATATGCCGGGCGCCGGCGTGGGGATCGGTGATGGCATGGGCCGCCCAGCTGCGGGTGATCTGCAGCCGCTCGCGCAGCACCTTGAGCACCTTGCGATAGGGTTCGGGATGATCGCCGGCCTGCTCGCGCAGGGCCGGACTCGCCGCCTGCATGGACAGCTCCGCGGCCAGCCGGTCGACGTCGCGCAGGTAGAGATCGGCGGCCATCCAGCGGGCCAGCAGCAGCACCTCGCGGCTGATGGCGGCGGTGACATTGGGGTTGCCGTCGCGGTCGCCGCCCATCCAGGACGAGAAGCGTACCGGCGCCGCCGTCAGCGGCAAGCGCTGGCCGGTACGCTCCTGCAGGCCGGCATCCAGCTTGCGCAGCAGGCTGGGGATCGCCTGCCAGAGCGAATTCTCGATCACCGCGAAGCCCCACTTGGCTTCGTCCACCGGCGTCGGGCGCTGGCGGCGGATCTCCTCGGTATGCCAGGCCTCGGCGATCAGCCGGCGCAGCCGGGCCTCGATGGCAGCCACCTCGGCGGAAGTCAGGTCGCGATGATCGAGGGCCGCCAATTGCGCGCTGATCTCGTCGTATTTCTGGATCAGGGTGCGCCGCGAAACCTCGGTGGGGTGGGCGGTCAGCACCAGATCGATGTCCAGCGCCGCGACCCGCTCGGCCAGCTCCTGGCCGGAGTGACCGGCCGCGGCCAGGCGCTCCAGCAACTCCGGCAGCACCTGCTGCTCGAAGGGTGGCGGCTCGTCTTCGGTGCGCCGTCTGACCCGGTGATATTCCTCGGCGATATTGGCCAGGTTGAGGAAATGGCTGAAGGCTCGCGCCACCGGCAGCAGTTCGTCTTCGGCCAGGGTATCCAGGGTGTCGCCCAGCTGGCGGGCACCCTCCGCGGAGCCGCCACGGGCGGCCTTGGCGCCCTTGCGGATCCGCTCGATCTTGTCGAGAAAGGCCGCGCCATGCTGGTCGGCAATGGTCTGCCCCAGGAGCTCACCCAGCAACCGCACCTGCTCGCGCAGGCGAATATCGATTTCCACCATCTCGTGCTCCTCGAAAGTACCGATTCGGACCTCACGGCAACCGCTGCGGTCTAGCGCAGAGGACAGCACCCTAGTGACGCGGTTGCAAGCTCCGGTCGTTGCAGGGTGCCCAGCCGCGTCCGACCTGAATATCCGACCTTTGCCTAAGCCACGGGAGATACCCATGAAGATTCGCGAACTCGCTCACCAATGGGAGCAGCAGGCCACCACCTCCGGCACCACCCGCAGCTACCGCCTCGACTTGGAAGTCGAGACCGCGGCCCGTCTCGAGGCCCTTTGCGAACTCTATCCCCAGCGTACGCCCGAAGCCTTGCTCAGCGAGTTGCTGGCGGCCGCCTTCGAAGAACTGGAAGCCAGCTTTCCCTATGTGCAGGGCGAGGAAGTGGTGGCCACCGATGAACTCGGCGACCCCCTCTACGCCGATGCCGGCACGACGCCGCGCTTCCTGGAACTGGCGCGCAAGCACCTGCATCGACTGCAGTCCGACACGGCGGATTAGCCGCCGACCTGCAGCTTTACCTACGCCGCTACCGCTCTGCCAAGCACCTCCACGCCACGGCAAAATTCGATAGCCAGTGAACATTTTTGTCGGATGAGCGGTCACAGAGTCAGACCGCAGCGCTGGACGAGGGCTGGTTGTCAGCACCCGCCACGGACCTCTCGGGGTCGTGCCGGGCTTGTTTCCACATGCGGCTTTCCATGACCAGGCGCCCGCCCTGCCCGTGCCGGCGGCGCGCTTTTCGGATCAACAACGGAGCTTGAATCCATGAAGAGTGCCACTGCCCAAAAGTCCCTTTCCAAAGCCTGCACCCTGAAACTGGCAGCCCTTGCCCTGGGCAGCTCGCTGTTGCTGGCCGGTTGCGCCGGCAATCCGCCGACCGCGCAGATGGCCGTGACCCAGTCCGCCGTCAACGAGGCCGTGAGCTCCGGTGGCAACCAGTTCGCGCCCATCGAGACCAAGTCGGCCCAGGACAAGTGGACCCAGGCCCAGACCGCCCTCTCCAACGAGAAGTACGAAGAAGCCAAGCAACTGGCCGAGCAGGCCGAGTGGGATGCCCGTCTGGCCACCCGCAAGACCCAGGCCGCCAAGGCCGACGCCGCGCTCAAGGATGCCCAGAACAGCATCCAGCAGATCCGTGAGGAAGGTCAGATCAACCTGCAGCTCCAGCAGAACCTGCAGAAGAAGGTCCAGCAGTAAGCGACCGCCCCTTTCCTCCCTTCACGAACTCAAAGGACGACCATCATGCGTAAACACATTCTGATCCCTGCCGTGTCGCTGCTCAGCCTGGCCCTGGCCGCCTGCTCCACGCCGCCCAACCCGAATCTGGAACAGGCCAAATCCGACTATTCCGCACTGGAGTCCCAGCCCCAGGCTGCCCAGCTGGCCGCCCTGGAGACCAAGGATGCCGGTGCCTGGCTGCAGAAGGCCGAAAAGGCCTACAAGGACGGTGAAAACGAGAAGACCGTCGACCAGTTGGCCTACCTGACCAACCAGCGCATCCAGACGGCCATGCAGACCATCAAGCTGCGCATGACCGAAGCCCAGATGCAGAACGTCGACGCCGAGCGCACCCAGGCCCGCCTGGACGCCCGTACCGCCCAGCTCAAGCAACTGCAGGATGCTCTGCAGGCCAAGCAGACCGAGCGTGGCACCGTGGTGACCTTTGGCAACGTGCTGTTCGACTTCAACAAGGCCGAGCTCAAGCCCCAGGGCTATGCCAATGCCCAGAAGCTGGCCGATTACCTGAAGCAGAATCCCGAGCGCAAGGTGATCGTCGAGGGTTACACCGACAGCGTCGGCAGCGACTCCTACAACCAGCAGCTGTCCGAGCGTCGCGCCCAGGCCATCCAGACCGCCCTGGTCAGTGCCGGTGTCGAGCCGAGCCGCATCCAGACCCGTGGCTATGGCAAGGCCTTCCCGGTGGCCAGCAACAGCAATGCCTCCGATCGCGCGCTGAACCGTCGCGTGGAAGTGACCATCTCCAACGACGCCAATCCCGTCGCCCCGCGCATGTAATGGCGGCGTGAAAGCAAAAGACCCCGCCAGGCGGGGTCTTTTTTTGCCTGCGAATCGGCTAGCGGCGCTTGCCGCCCAGCAAGGAGCCGAGCAGCCCACGCACCAACTGCCGCCCGAGCTGATTGGCCGCCTGGCGCGCCGCGCTCCTGAGCGCGCTCCCCGCGAGCTCCCCCACCAGATCGCTGAGGGCACCGCCCTGCCCCGCCTTGGTCTTTTCCGCAGCCGGCGCCTCCGCCGGTCCCCGCTCGGCCTGACGCTCCCGCAGAATCTCGTAGGCCGACTCGCGATCGACCGCCCGCTCATAGCGACCCGCCTGGGGCGACTGACGGATCAGCGTCTGACGCTCGGCTTCGCTTAGGGGACCGACCCGGGATTGCGGCGGCGCGATGGCCACGCGCTGGACCATCGCCGGCGTGCCCCGGTCTTCCAGGCTGCCTACCAGGGCCTCGCCGATGCTCAGTTCGGTCAGCACCTCCAGGCTGTCGAACGCCGGATTGGGTCGGAAGCCGTCGGCCACCGCGCGCAAGGCCTTCTGCTCCCGCGCCGTGAAGGCGCGCAGGCCATGCTGGATGCGCAAGCCCAGCTGGGCGAGAACGGCATCCGGCAGGTCGCTGGGCGACTGGGTGACGAAATAGACGCCGACGCCCTTGGAGCGGATCAGCCGTACCACCTGCTCCAGGCGCTCGCGCAGGGCCTTGGGGGTATCGCCAAACAGCAGATGGGCCTCGTCGAAGAACAGCGCCAGCACCGGCTGGTCGGCATCGCCGCGCTCGGGCAGTTGCTCGAACAATTCGGCCAACAGCCAGATCAGGAAGGTGGCGTAGACCTTGGGCGCCTCGTGCACCAGGCGGCTGGCGTCGAGCAGGTGGATGCGGCCACGGCCATCGGGCTCGGGGCGCAGCACCTCTTCCAGCTGCAACGCCGGCTCGCCGAAGAAGGCCTCGGCGCCCTGCTGCTCCAGGGTCGCCAGCCGGCGCAGCAGCGCCTGGGCCGAGGCGCCGGTGAACAGGGCACGGTCTTCGCCAAGGATCTCGGGCTGTTCGCGCAGGTGATTGAGAACCGCCTTGAGGTCCTTGAGGTCGAGCAGCAGCAGGCCTTCGCGATCGGCTACGGTGAAGGCAGCGTGCAAGGCGGCCTGCTGGCTGTCGGTCAGCTCCAGCAGATTGCCCAGCAGCAGCGGCCCCATCTCGCTCAGGGTGGTGCGCAGCGGATGACCGCGCTGGCCGTCGACGTCCCAGAGGGTGACCGGATAGGCGCGGGATAGATGCGGCAGGCCCTGGGTGGCGATGCGCTCGGCCAGCTTGCCTTGGGGCGCGCCGGCCGCGCCGAGGCCGCAGAGATCGCCCTTGATGTCGGTGGCGAAGACGGCGACACCGGCGTCGCTGAAGGCCTCGGCGAGGCACTGCAGGGTCACGGTCTTGCCGGTGCCCGTGGCGCCGGCGATCAGGCCGTGGCGGTTGGCCAGCTTGAGGGGGTGGCCAAGGGGTTGGCCAGCGTTCTGGTCAGCTGAAACGGCGGTACCCAGGATCAGCAGGGGCGTCGAGGACATGGCGCAGCTCCGTAGCGGTTCTGCGCCAGCTTAACCCGAGCGTCCGCGCTCAGGTACGGTTGCGAATGCGCTCGACGATGGCGGTGGTGGAGCTGTTCTCCACCAGGCCGAGGATGCGCACCTCGCCGCCATAGCCCTGCACGATCTGGGCGCCGACCACCTCTTCCACGCTCTTGTAGTCGCCGCCCTTGACCAGCACATCCGGGCGCACCTGTTCCAGCAGGCGCTCCGGGGTGTTCTCGCTGAAGGGAATGACCCAGTCCACCGCGCCGAGTCCGGCCAGCACCGCCATGCGCCGGTCGACGCTGTTGATCGGTCGCCCCGGGCCCTTGAGGCGGGTCACCGAGGCATCGTCGTTGACCGCCACGATCAGCCGATCGCCCTGGGCCCGCGCCTGCTCCAGATAGGTCACATGGCCAGCGTGGAGGATGTCGAAGCAGCCGTTGGTGAAGACGATCTTCTCGCCGTGGGCGCGGGCGTCCTCGATGGCCAGTTGCAGCTGTTCCAGGGTCAGGACGCCGCGCTCCGAGCCTTCCGAGCGCTGCACCGCGCGCCGCAGCTCGGGGGCACTGATGGCGGCGGTGCCCAGCTTGCCGACCACGATGCCGGCGGCCAGATTGGCCAGGCCCACGGCCTGGGGCAGGTCCTCGCCAGCGGCCAGGGCGGCGGCCAGGGTGGAGATCACGGTGTCGCCCGCGCCAGTGACATCGAATACCTCGCGGGCCCTAGCCGGCAGGTGCAGGGCCGCCTGGCCGGGACGCAGCAGGGTCATGCCGTGCTCGCCGCGGGTCACCAGCAGAGCGCCCAGGTCCAGGCGCGCCATAAGTTCGCTGCCCTTGGCCACCAGTTCGGCATCGTCGGCGCAGACGCCGACGATGGCTTCGAATTCGGACAGATTCGGCGTGATCAGGCTGGCGCCGCGATAGATGGAGAAGTCCTTGCCCTTGGGATCGGCCAGCACCGGGATATTGCGCGCCTTGGCCAACTGGATGAGGGCCTGGTGGTTCTTCAGCGCGCCCTTGCCGTAGTCGGACAGCACCAGCACCTTGACCCCGGCCAGCATGGCGGCGGTGTCCGAGGCCAGCGCCTGGGCATCGGTGTCGAAGGGCTCTTCGAAGTCGACGCGAATCAGCTGCTGATGGCGACTCATGATGCGCAGCTTGACGATGGTCGGCTGCTGGGCGATGCGCTGGAAGCGCACCTGCACATGGGCGGCTCTCAGGCTGTCGGTGAGGGCATCGGCGGCTTCGTCCTGGCCGGTGACGCCGACCAGATAGGCCGGTGCGCCCAGGGCGGCGATATTGAGGGCGACGTTGGCCGCGCCACCGGGACGATCCTCGTGCTGGTCGACGCGCACCACGGGCACCGGCGCCTCGGGGGAAATCCGCGAGGTGGTGCCGTGCCAGTAGCGGTCGAGCATCACGTCGCCGACCACCAGGACCGGCGCGAGATCGAAGCGAGGCATGGTCAGCTTCATAGGGACAGGCTCCAAAGCGCGAAAATGGCGGCGATCATAGCATAGGGGCCAAGGCGCCCCGGAAGCGCCTGCCGGCGGGAGACGCCGGGGTCAGGGCTCGTCGCGGCGGCTTATCCAGAACAGCTCGTGACGGCGCACGGCCTTGCGGAAGAACTCGTCCTCGCCGGTGCGCGGCCAGCGGCGTCCAGCCAGCAGCCACTGGATGGTGCGGCGCAAGCGTTTCTTCGCCGGCAGCGGCACCAGCAGGTCGTGCTGCATACCCAGGGCCATGGCCTTGTCCAGCCGCCGCTCGGGGGTCAGCAGCGGACTCCAGGGCACCAGGGGCGCGGGCGTCTCGATAGCCGGCGGCAGGGCGATGCCGCCTTCGGCTGGGCCCATGGGCCAGCGGTCGTTGTCGTGCAGGTGGTTGGCGTAGAGCAGTTCGAGTTCGGGCTGCCACTGACTGAGCGTCAAGGCCTCGCGCAGGGCCTGGGTACTGGCCACGTGATCGGCATGGGGATCGATCTGCGGATGCGGCAGCACCACCACCTCGGGGCGAAAGTGCTCCAGCAGCGCCACCAGGTCGGCCACCAGATTACGCCAGGTGGGGGCGCCATCGACATCGCCGGGCAGTTGCAGGGGATTGTGGCGCCGGGCGCTGCGCACATCGCTCTCACCGGACTCGCGGGAGCCGAAGGCGTCTTCCGGTGCCTGGCGCATGGCCGGCAATTGCAGGCAGTAGTAGCCCAGCTGCACGCAGCGCTCCGGCGGTACCCCGCCCCACAGCGGCGTGACCAGACTGTCCCAGGTACGCAGCCGCCCCTTGAGCCGGGCCGCGGCCTGGCGGTCGAGGCCCAGGCGCTGGTAGTGCTCGGCCTCGATCTCGCCCTGGGTCAGGGTGACGATACTGGCTTCCCGCGCCTGGCTGTAGAGCCCGAAGGCGGCCAGCTCGGCATCGTCGGCATGGGGCGCGATGACCATTACCCTTTTTTCGCGTAGATCCGGCTGGGCGAAGACATGCAGGCGCAACTCGCCCTGCAGCCGACAGAAGCGCGTCCAGAGGTGCAGCTCGCCACGCCGCAGGGCCTCGGCATAGCCGCTGAGGTTGACATAGCGCCGCCCGGCCACGCCACGCTCGAAGTCCTGGCGATCGCTATCGTCGCCCGCCCGCAGCCGCACCTGGGGATCCAGCAGTCGGCCGAGCCAGCCGGCACGCAGGCGGCACTCCAGGAACAGCGTCAGCTCGCCCGGCGGTAATTCCACCGCGGCCAGGCGACCGTGCTGCAGATGCAGGCCCAACACCAGGGTGTCGGTGGGGAACTGGTAGCTGTAGTTGTCACGCGGCGAATAGAAGAGATGGTCGGCGAACCAGGCCTCGTGGCCGAGCCAGACCAGCAGCGCCAGCAGCGGCGCGCTCCACCAGGGCCCGAGCGCCAGGCAACCGAGCAGCACGACGGCGATGACCGCCAGGACCAGCCGCTTGTGACGGCGGTGACGCTTGAGCAGGGCTTGTTTGCGGGCGGTCATCTCAGCTCTCGAAGACGGTGACGCGATGGCACCAGCGGTCCTTGTAGTCGCGATCGGCGCGGCCGAAGGAATAGCGCAAGGCCTTGCCCAGGGCGCGGGCATCCTGCCAGGCGGCCTGGGTATTCAAATAGGTGAGGACGCTGCCGGGACTCAGGTCGCTGGAAGCAGGGTCGACACCGCCGTTGACGTATTCGACGCTGATCCATTCGGGCGCTTCCACCCGATAGAGCACCTGGATGGCCACCGGGCGCTCGCCGAGCATGAGCAGCGACCCGGTCATGAACTCCCGCAGCAGGGCGAACACCTCGGCCAGGCGCTCCTTACCCGGGACCTCGAAGCCCCAGCGCGCCTCGAACAGCTCGGCATAGATCCGCGCCTGCTCGGTGCTGTCCAGCTCGGCCATGGGTACAGCACGACCGCCAGCATCTTCGAAGAGCCGCTGCTCGCGACGCTGGTTGTAGCGGAATTTCTTCGACCAGGCTTCCGGCTCGCGGAGCATGGCCAGTTCTTCGCTCTGCCGACGCAGACCGGCGAAACGCTCGTCGCACAGTGGCGACAGATAGCGGGCGCGCTGCCGCAGGGGCGCCGCACTACCCGGCGCAGCGGGCAGGATGATCTCGGCATTGCCCAGGTCGAACAGGGCGCGCTGGCGGCGCTTCTTCAGCACGCTGCGCGAGAGCGCCAGTTCACGGCCCCAGCAGGGTACCGCGGCCTGCAGACCGTCCGCGCCGGGCCAGCCCAGGTAGCGCACCGGGATGCCGGCCAGTTCGGCCAGACGCGCGACGATCTCGGGGTGAGTCGCGACGCTGCCGCCATGGCGCTGCCAGGTGGCGGCATAGTCGGCCGCGGAAATCGTCGTCCAGCCGCGTTCGCGCCAGAAACGGAAGCTATTCAGCATGGGACGCGGGCGCCGCGGGAGCGACGTCCTCGAATTGCTTGGCGTGCAGGCGCGCATAGTAGCCGTTCAGCGCCAGCAGCTCGCCATGGCTGCCACGCTCGACGATGCGGCCATGGTCCATCACCAGGATCAGGTCGGCCTTCTCGATGGTGGAGAGGCGATGGGCGATCACCAGGGTGGTGCGCCCCTGCATGACCCGGTCCAGCGCCGCCTGGATGTGGCGCTCGGACTCGGTATCCAGCGCCGAGGTGGCCTCGTCGAGGATCAGCAGCGGCGCGTTCTTCAGCAGCGCCCGGGCGATGGCCAGGCGCTGGCGTTGACCGCCGGAGAGCAGCACGCCGTTCTCGCCGACCTGGGTGTCGTACTGCTGCGGCAGGCGCTGGATGAATTCGTCCGCATAGGCCGCTTCAGCCGCCGCCTTGACCTGCTCCATGGGCGCCCCGGCCAGATCGCCATAGGCGATGTTATTGGTGACGCTGTCGTTGAACAGGGTGACGTGCTGGGTCACCAGGGCGATGTGCCGGCGCAGGTTGTTCAGGCGATAGTCCTGGATCTCCAGGCCGTCGAGGAGGATCTTGCCCTGTTCGTGCTGGTAGAAGCGCGGAATGAGATTGGCCAGGGTCGACTTGCCACTGCCCGAGCGACCCACCAGGGCCACCATCTGGCCGGGCTCGGCGACGAAGTCGATGCCTTCCAGCACGGCTTTCTCGGTACCCGGATAGCGGAAGGTCAGGTTGCGCACCTCCAGCCGACCCTGGACGCGCTCGCGCTCCTCGCGGCCTTCGTCGCGCTCGGCGGGCTCGTCGAGCTGCTCGAAGATGCTTTCCGCACCGGCCACGCCGCGCTGGATGGTGGAGCTGACTTCGGAAAGCTGGCGGATCGGCTTGGGCAAGAGGCCGGCCATGGTGATGTAGGCCACCAGGTCGCCGGCGGAGGCCTCGCCACGCAGCCAGAGCACCAGGAACATCAGCACCGCCATGGCCGAATAGATGACCAGCTGCAGCATGGGCGTATAGACCGCGCCGGTCTTGGTCATGGTCAGCTGCTTGTCGGTGTTGGCGGTGCTGGAATCGAGGAAGCGCTGCTGCTCGTAGGTTTCGCCGCCAAAGCTGCGCACCACCCGATAGCCCTGGATGGCCTCGGAGGTGATGTGGGTGACGTCGCCCATGGCCGACTGGATCTTGCTGCTCTGCTTGCGGAACTTGCGACTGGCGCTGGTCACCATCAGGGCGATCAGCGGCAGGATGGCCACCATCACCAGGGTCAGCTTCCAGTTCATCCACAGCAGCGAGGCGAACAGGAAGATCACGGTCATGCCCTCGCGGATCACCACCTTGATCGCCTCGGTGGCGGCGCCGGTCACCATGGTGACGTTGAAGGTGATACGCGAGATCAGGTGGCCCGAATTGTTGGCGTCGAAATAGCGATTGGGCAGGCGCAGCATGTGGTTGAACAGCGCCACGCGCAGGTCGTGCACCAGGCCGAGGGAGACCCGCGCCAGGAAGTAGTTGCCGAGAAAGGAACCGACGCCCTGCCAGGCGGCGATGAGGATGATCATCAGCGGCACCGCCTGCACCAGGTGCAGACCACCGACGATGGGCCAGCCCGGGAACATGGAGGCGTTGGGATTGTTCAGGCCATCGACGAAGTACTTGAGGATGCCCGCCAGCATCGGCTGGGTGGAAGCGAAGATCAGGAAGCCGACGATACTCAGGGCGAACATGCCGATGTAGGGCCGCACGTAGCCGAGCAGGCGGAAATAGATCTTCAGACTGGAGGTCTGCGCAGGGGAGTCTTGGCTCATGGTCTCGTCGTGACGCAAAAGCGCCATGTTAACACGCACCCGCCGCTGACCCAGCCAGGGGATTTTCCGCTAGGCTGGCCCTCCCCCGCCACGGAACACCTAGCATGCCGCCGCTGATCGCCACCTTCGCCGAACTCAAGGATTACTGGCGCCTGGAGGTGCTGGACGCACCCGGCAAGCCCTTGCGACTCAAGCGTCTGCTCCGGCGCGTCACCGCGGGAGAGAGTCCGAGCTTTCTGTTCTGGTATCGCCTGGCGCAATTCCTCTACTGCCGCCCGCGTGGCCTGCTCAACTATCGCAAGCTGGCCGAGCGGATCAATCGCCGGCTGATCCGCCGGCACAACATCGAGATCCTGCTGGGCGCCCGTATCGGGCCCGGGCTGCGCCTGCCCCATCGCATGGGCATCTGCGTGTCGAATCTGGCGGTGATCGGGCGCAACGTGATGATCCGTCAGCACACCACCATCGGCATCAAGAGCGACGATCCGGCGCAACTCGTCGGCATCTTCATCGGCGACAACGTCAGCTTCGGCGCCCACGTCTGCATCGTCGGCGACCACCTGACCATCGGCGACAACGTGGTGATCGGGGCCGGCGCCCTGGTGATGCGCGACATCCCCGCCGACAGCCTCTACTACAGCCGCCACGAGGCGGTGATCCGGCCGCTGCCGGGCGCTACGCCCGGGGATGCCGCCCGCTGAGGATGGTCCGCAGCATCCGCGGCAGCACGCCATACAGATAGAGACGATTGCCTAGCAGCTGCCGCCCCAGGTAGCGCAGCACCTTGCCGCGGGAAGCGCCCTTGTAGTGCAGACGCAGCAGCAGGGCGACATAGAATTTCTCGATGTCGCGAAAGCGCCGCTGGGCCGGGGTTTCCGCTTCCAGTTCGGACAGCGAATGGTCGAGGATGCCCGCGCAGAGCAGCTCGACTGACTCTTCCCGGGCCAGCGCCTGGACGCGCAGGAAAAAGGAGACATCGACGCCATAGAGGGCGAAGCGCTCGTCGAAGACATCGCCGTGGCGGGCCGCGATACGCGCGGCCAGGCCCTGCGTCAGGCACAGGCCCGAACTGATGGTCACGGTGGCCTGGGGATCCAGAGGTCCTTCGGTGGTCACCACCGCCTTGTACTGGTGGGGATAGCGGATGGCGCCGGCCCCCAGCACCAGGGGGACCAGCAACTCGGCCTCCTGGCCGAGCGCCTGCAGATAGCGCCCGTCCACCACGGTGTCCTGGTCGAAGATCACCAGGCGCTCCGCGCCCTGCCGCAACGCCAGGTTGTAGACCCGACTCAGGGGTGGATTGCCGACGTCCTCCCGGATGAGCACCTCCGCCCAGCCCGGCGCGGCCAGCAGGCGCTGCCGCTCGGCGTCTTCCAGAGGCCGAGGACCGTTGTTCCAGACCAGCAGGGCACTGTCGGCCGGCAGGCTGGCCGGGGGCTGGGCCAGCAGACTGTCGAGGGTGGCCGACTCCCCGGGGCGCAAGCCATAGAGGACGACGAGAAAGAGCGTTCGCATGGGGTTTCCTGAAGAGGGCGGCCTAGCCGCGCACTCGCTTGCGCAGGTAGTCGAGGGCCGCGCTGGCTTCGTCGGCCAGGTGCGGACGCGGCAGGTCGTTGGGCCAGATGCCTTCGGCGAAGGCCTGGCGGTCGCCGCCGCCCAGACGTTCGCTCAGGGCCCGCTCCCACCAGACGTGGCGACAGGAGCGGGCGTAGCTGTCCTGGGTCGCCAGGCAGCCATAGAGCAGCTTGCGTCCCAGGCTCGCGCGCTGTTTGTCCAGTCCGGCCAGTTGCCACTTCACCCGCAGCCGCGTCCAGACATCGGGCAGCGGCTTGGTCAAGGGCACCTCTTGCCAGCTGCTCTGCAGCGTCGGGGAATAGTCTTCGCCATAGCGTTCGAAGAAGTGCGCCAGCATGAAGTGCAGAAAGCGCTTTTCCGCATAGTAGTGGCGAATGGATCCCCGGGCCTCGCTGATGGCCAGATCCGCCAGGCTGAACGACAGGGCGATCTGCTCCAGGGTATGGACCTCCTCGTCGTGGCCATGCCAGTCATCGATCAGGGCAATGGCCCGCTCGACTCGCGGCAGATGCGTCCGGGCCAGACCGCAGACCCCGCTGTTGTAGAGTCGGGTGTCCTCCGCTGGCTCTTGTCCGCGCGCGGCCAGGGCAGCGGCGAAACGGGCGAACTCCGGGCGGCTGCGGGCCTTGCGCCACGGCCACTCCTCGACATCCATGACTCCGCGCTGGTCATTGATTCCGTCGAACAGGGGAGCCAGGGGCGCCTGGACCACGGTGTCGCTGTCCAGAAAAAGGGTCTTGCCGGCCCGCGGCAGTGCCCAGGCGATGGCGCAGGCCTTGCTGCGGTGCAAATAGCCGTGCTGCCCCTGCCAGGCCTTGAGTGTCGTCCCCTCGATGGCCAGCACTTCCACCGGCCAGTCGCGATAGTCCTGTGGCCGGTCGGTCAGGATACGGATGGCGATGTCCTGCTGCTGCCGCCAATGCAGCACGCTCAGCAGGCTGAACTTCAGCTCCTGCCGATAGGCCTGAGCACCGCCATAGACGAAGTACAGGAGTTGACGTGTTGGGCGCATGTAAGAGTGCCGGCAAAAAGTCGATTCTAACAACAAGCGGCAGGATAGGGCGTAAGGGTCACTTCACAGCCTGCCACCTTCGGGTAACATGCTCGCCCTGACGTTGACGGGTCCTGCATGAAGCCTCTCGAACATTCGCGCTATCTCGAACTGCGCGACGCCGCCCAGGTAGTGGAAGCCGACCACCACGGCGACAAGGTCCTGCGCCTCACCGATGGCAGCTACCTCAAGCTGTTCCGCCGCAAACGGCTGCTGACCTCGGCCGCTCTGTTTCCCTATGCCCAGCGCTTCGCCGACAACGCCCGCCAGCTGGCCGAACGCGGCATTCCCTGTCCGCGGGTGCTGGAGGTCTATCGCGCCGCCTCGCTGCAGCGCGACCTGGTGCACTACAGCCCGCTGCCGGGTGACACCCTGCGGCAACTGCGCAACTCGCCCCAGGCCACGGCGCTGCGCCCTGCCCTAGGTGGCTTCATCGCTGAACTGCATGACAGCGGCGTCTACTTCCGGTCGCTGCATCTGGGCAACGTGGTGCTGACGCCCGACGGCGAGCTGGGCCTGATCGACATCGCCGATCTGCGCTGCCATGCGCGGCGCCTGCCGCTGCGCCTGCGGGTGCGCAACTTCCATCACCTGCTGCGCTACAGCGAGGACCGCGACTGGCTGTTCGAACCCGGTCGCGAACCCTTCCTCAGGGCCTATGCCGAAGCCTGCCGCCAGCCCCTGGACTGGCGCGAACTCGACCGGCAGCTGCAGGACTAGATCAGGGCTGGACCGGCACCGCCTGTCCCAGCGCCAGCTTGCGCCGGCGCTGCACCTCGGCCCCGACGATCATCGCCGCGGGCAACAGCACCAGCGGCCACAACTCGTCCGGATTGCCGATCAGCTTGGCGCCGTCGAAGTTGAGCATCAGCAGCGCCACGGCCAGATAGAGTCCCCAGGGATCGCGCTGGCGCAGAGCCGCGCCCAGGCTGGCCAGCATCAGCACGCCGAAGATCAGCAGCGACACCAGGCCGGTGTAGATGCCGAAGGAGACGAAGATGTTATGCGGGTGCTGGATGGCCTCGGTGCCATGCAGCAGGTCGTGACTCTGGTAACCCAGGCCGCAGCCCAGCCACCAGCCGCAGGACTCCCAGTCCTTGATCATGAAGTGGAACAGCTCGATGCGTCCGGAATCCGCCCGGCCCCAGAAGGCGACGAACCAGGCTTCGGTATGCACCACCTGGACCACTCCGGCGATGAGGGCACTGACCAGGGCGACCAGCGCCAGGGTGCGCAGCGGAAAGCGCGGAAAGGCGAAGAGCACGCCGAGGGCGGCCAGGAAGCCGATGCCCACCAGGCCGGTACGGGTCTGCAGAGCGAAGGAGATGACGACGATGCTGACCACCACCGCCGCCAGCAACTCGATCCAGCGCCGCTCGCGGATCCAGGTGGGCGCGGCCAGGCCGCCCAGGCAGACCATCCAGATGCTCACATAGATGGGATTGGAGATGCGTCCCGGCAAATGGATGACCCGCTGGCCGACCGCATAGTGGCCGGTGAGCCAGAACACCAGGCTGGAGCCCACGGCATAGGCGCAGACGACCCAGAACGCCAGGCGCACGAAGCCGGGCCGGCGGAAGAAATCGCCATCCACCAGGCAGGCCACGGTCAGCACGAACAGCAGCACATAGAGAATATGCTTGAAGAACTGTCCCTCTTCGGCCCGCACTCCCGGCACGATGAACCAGGCGAGAAACACCAGCCAGAGCAGCAGCAGCGGCGAGCGCCAGTCGATCAAGCGCGGCCGCAGGACGAAGAGGATCAGCGCCGGCAGGGCGATCGCCGCATAGTAGTAGCTGTTGATCAGCTTGGCCGTGGGGATGCACAGGTAGGCGGCCATGAACACCAACACCGCCAGGGTGAAATAGCGGCTCTGCTGCAGGCGATCGAGCAAGGGTGTCACCACAACAGGGCTCCCAGGAGTGCACCGACCAGGAAGGCCAGTGCCAGTTTGATGCGTTCCATCCGCCGACGCTTCTGCTTGTCGTTGCGGTCCTTGTCGCTGATCACGTGCTGGCCGAAGCCGGTGTGCAGCACGGCATCGTTTTCCAGGATCAGCGCATGGCGATGGGCGTCGGCATAGCGTCGGGACAGCTCCTTCTCGCCGCTCAGGTCGCCATAGGGGGCGTGTAACAGATAGTCGGCACGCCGGCGCAGACCGGGATTGAAGGAAAAGCCCTGCCATTCGGGCTTGTGCGAGCCGACTTCATGGAAGGCGATGCCGGCATGCACCTGCCGCGGCTTGAGATAGACGTAGGGGCTGTGGATCGCCAGGTCATGGGCATGGCTGCGCAGCCAGACCTGCAGCGCCTGGGGATCGGCCTCCAGCAACGCCTGGGAATCCTCGATGAAGCCGGGGCGATAGAAGGCCCAGTCGTCTTCGCAGTGGAAGATCCAATTGGTCTCGACCCGACCATAGGCGGCGTCGACACTGCGCATCTGGCCAAGCTTGGGATTGTTGACGATGAACTCGGTGTGTTCGCGCCAATGGGCGGGGATGCAGTCCCGTACCGCTTCGTCGCCGGAGTCCTCGGTGATGAAGACCCGGCGGATGGGCGCGGTGTTGAATTCGTCGAAGGTCGCCAGCGTCTGCCGGAGCAGGTCGAAGCGCCCGCAGCTGGTGACGACCACAGAGATGTCGCTGTCGGCGGAAAACTGCACGTTCTACCCTTTCTGCCAGTGGAGTCGAAAGCCGGACCTAGTGCGGCGCATCAGCGTCCCAGCCTGCCCAGCAGGCGGTGCAGGAACCCGGGAGCCACTGCCGGTCGCAGCGCTGGGGTTATAGCCGAAACGATGCGCTCACCCAAGTGGCCGAAAGCGAAAGAGTGACGCGCCAGGGCCTCTCCAGCTCTGGCGATGGCCGCAGCGTGCGCCGGGTCCCCGCGCAGCCGGGCGAGTTTCTCGCGCAATTCGTCCAGCGAGCGATAGAGCACCACGTTGACGCCATCCTCGAAACCCAGCGCCCGGTTCTCTTCTTCGCCCTGATCGAAGGTGAAGAGCACGCAGCCGCAGGCCATGGCCTCGAAGTTCTTGATCATGTATTCGCCCATGCCGACATCGGCGCCGACAAAGAAGCGGATGCGGTTGAGGGTCTGCAGGTATTCGTCGCCCGAGCGGGTCTTGGTGATCAGCAGCGGCTCGACCTTGGCCAGGTCTTCCAGCAGCTGCTTGCGGCCGCTGTAGGCCACGCTGCCCAGGCTGCCGACGAAGCCCAGTTCGATGTCGCGCTCGACACCCAGGTCGTGCAGGCGGCTGTCGTCATAGCCCTTGGGCACGAAGTGGGCGTCCACCCCCTCCTCCTGCAGCCGCCGCGCTACGCCGGCGCCGGAGACCAGCACCCGGACGTGGGGCATGGCCTGGTAGTAGCGACTGAACTTGCCGGTGTATTTGCAGGGAATGAAATTCTGGTAGGCGTCGTGTTCCAGCTCCACCAGATTGGGCAGGCTGCGGATGAACGAGACCTGTTTGAGCTGCTTCTTGAATCGCAGGAACAGCAGGATGCGGTCGTATTGCTCGGGCTGGGGCACGGCGCGGCGGAAATAGCCGCGCAGGTCGGCCTGTTCCTCGTCGCTCAGCCAGCGCAGGTCGCAGTCGCAGTGGACGGCGATGCTGGCATAGAAGTGGTCCAGCAGGATGCGTTGCTCCTTCTGGACCAGGAACAGGACTTTCACGGCGCCGGGGCCTTGAAGGCGGCGGCCATCGGCAGGCGCCAGAAGTCACGGCGCACGGCCGCGTCGGAGAAGCGTTCGGCCAGGCGCTCGCGCATGTGCTGCACGCAGGCGCGTCGCTGGCTCGGTGCCAGACGACCCAGGTGCTGCAGCCCCTGGCCGAGGGCTTCGGCATCGCCCAGGGGAAAGAGGAAGCCGACGCCTTCGACGATCTCCCGGGCGCCACCGCAGGAGGTGGCGATCAGCGGCACGCCGGCGGCCATGGCTTCCAGCAGGACCATGCCGAAGGGCTCGTGATCGGAACTCAGGGCGAAGACATCGAAGGCCTTGAAGTAGCGTCGGGCGCCTTCCACCTGGCCGAGAAACAGTACCCGGTCGGCGATGGCCAGCTCGCGGGCCAGGTCCTTGAGGTCGTCTTCCAGGCGGCCCTTGCCGAGAATCGCCAGCAGGGCATTGGCCGGTAGATTCGGCAAGGCGGCGGCGAAGCCGCGCAACAGAGTGGCCTGGTCCTTGTCCGGATGCAGGCGGCCGACGTTGCCGACGATCCAGGCCTCCTGGGGCAGCTTGAGCTCGGCGCGGGCCTGATCGGCCGGCAGCAGCTCGCGCTCCACCGCCTCGACATCCAGGCGGTTGTAGAGGGTCTCGATACGCTCGGCCGGCCAGTCCTTGAGGCGCTGGCGGATCTCGTCGCGCACCGCATCGGAGACTGCCAGGAGCGTCAGGCGCTTGCTCATCAGCTTGGCGAACAGCCGCCGGCCGAGCCGGTCATAGTCGCCAAAGGCATGGTGCACGCCGATCACCGGCAGATTGGTGGCCAGGCAGGCGATCCAGATCGGCTTGAATCTATGGGCGATGACGAAGCGGATGCCCCGCGAACGGACGATCTCGCGCAGCGCCTGAATGGCGCCGAGCTTGAGCCCGCGCACGTCGCGCGAGGAATACTCCAGGAACAGCACCTCGTCGCTGCCGCAGCCGGCCGCTACCTCGGCGTCGGCGGTGCCGGTGAGAAAGACCGTGGTGACGCGATAGCCGCTGCCCGCGAAGAGGCTGGCGGTCTGGCGGGCGCAGTCGAGGAAGGGACCGTCGTAGCCGTGACAGAACTGCAGCACCCGCGGTTCGGCGGAACGCGTCATACGCTAGCCCCCTCCTTGACCACCAGGATGTCTTCCATGATCAGGTACTGCAGATCCGAGCCGAAGAACATGTTCAGGGCATCGGTGGGCGAGCAGACCATGGGTTCGCCGCGGCGGTTGAGCGAGGTGTTGAGGGAGACGCCGTTGCCGGTGAGCTTCTCCAGCTCGACCATGAGGTCGTACCAGCGCGGATTGTGCCGGCGCTCCAGCACCTGGGCGCGGGAGGTACCGTCTTCGTGGACCACCTCGGGCACCCGGTTCTTCCACTCTTCGTTGACCTCGAAGGTAAAGGTCATGAAGGGCGAAGGATGATCGACCTTGAGCATCTGCGGCGCCACGGTATCGAGCATGGACGGGCAGAACGGCCGCCAGCGCTCGCGGAACTTGATCTGGGCGTTGATGCGGTCGGCCACGCCCGGCACGCTGGGGCAGCCGATGATGGAGCGACCGCCCAGGGCGCGCGGACCGAATTCCAGGCGACCCTGGAACCAGGCCACCGGATTGCCGGCCACCATGATCTCGGCGATGCGCTGGGGCATGTTGTCGATCCGCTCCCACTTGGGCGCATTGGGATGGCGGGCGCAGGCGGCGATGACGTCTTCGTTGCTGTAGCCGGGGCCGAGATAGACGTGCTCCATCTTCTCCACCGGCACGCCACGGGCGTGGGAGACGTAGGCGGCAGCGCCGACGGCGGTGCCGGCGTCGCCCGAGGCGGGCTGGACGAACAGCTCCTTGACCTCGGGACGGGCGATGATCTTCTGGTTGAGCTTGACGTTGAGCGCGCAGCCGCCGGCAAAGGCGAGCTTGCCGGTCTGGCGGATGATGTCGCCCAGATAGTAGTCCATCATCTCCAGCGCCAGGCGTTCGAACAGTGCCTGCATGCTGGCGGCGTAGTGGATGTAGGGATCGTCGGCGATGTCGCCTTCACGCTTGGGCCCCAGCCACTCGATCAGCTTGGGCGAGAAATAGTAGCCCTTGCCCTTTTCCTTGTAGCGACGGAAGCCGATGACGTTGGCGTAGTCGGTGTTGATGATCAGCTCGCCGTTCTCGAATTTCGCTAGGCGCGAGAAATCGTACTTGCTGGCATCGCCATAGGGCGCCATGCCCATGACCTTGAATTCGCCGTCGAGCATCTCGAAGCCGAGGAATTCGGTGAGGGCGCCATAGAGGCCACCCAGGGAGTCCGGGTCGTAGAACTCCTTGATCTTGTGGATCTTGCCGTTCTCGCCGTAGCCGAAGAAGGTGGTGGCGTACTCACCCTTGCCGTCGATGCCGAGGATCGCGGTCTTTTCGCTGAAACCCGAGCAGTGATAGGCACTGGAGGCATGGGCCAGGTGGTGCTCGACGGCTTCGAGCTTGACCTTCTTCAGGTCGAAGCCGAGCTGTACCAGGCACCACTCGATGCGCTTCTGGTAGCGGTGGTAGCGGCGATTGCCGAACAGGATGGCGTCCAGGGCGCGATCCGGGGCGTAGGCGTAGCGCTTGGCGTAGTGCCAGCGGGCTTCGCCGAAGAGACTGATGGGCGCATAGGGGATGGCCACCACGTCGACATCGGCGGGGGTGATCCCGGCCTGCTCCAGGCAGAACTTGGCCGACTCGTAGGGCATGCGATTCTTGGCATGCTTGTCGCGTACGAAGCGTTCTTCTTCCACCGCGGCGATCAGCTTGCCGTCGATATAGAGCGCGGCGGAGGGATCGTGGCTGAGGGCGCCGGACAGGCCAAGGACGGTCAGGGACACAGGTAAAGCCTCTGTACAGGGCGAAGCCAAGAGGAGTTCGCCGGGGTTTCGCGAGGCCGCTGCAGGCCCGCCTCGCCTTAAAAACGGCGAATTATAGCCGTTCAGGCAGGCCACGGGTAATGGCCGCACGCCGGAGCGGGGCCTAGCGCACGGCGATTCAGCCCCGGTACAGATGGTGGGTCGGCGATCAGGCCGGCGGCAGGCGCTCGTCGAGCAGGCGATGCAGGGCGCTGTCGGCCGGCCAGTTGCGCAGCAGCCGGGCGCGGTCGCGGGCATAGGCGCTGGCATAGGCGCGGTCGCTGGCATGGGCCTGGAAGACGTCGAGATCGATCACCAGCCAGCGGCCTTCATGCCAGATCAGGTTGGTGCCCTTGAAATCGCCATGGCCGAGGCGCTCGCGACGCAGGGCGTCGACCAGCGCCAGCAGGGCCTTCAGCTCGGCCGCCGGCGGCGCGGCATCCACATAGGGCGCGAAGCGCTCCAGCAGATTGGGCCCGTCGACGAAGGGCGTCACCAGATAGGCCCGCCCGCGCAGGCCGAGAAAGCGGCGCTCGCGCACGGCCAGGGGCTCGGGGGTGGGAATACCAAGGAAGCGCAGCCGGTGCCCTTCGCGCCAGCTGTGCCAGGCCCGGCTCGGCCGCCAGAAGCGCGTCAGCCAGTGGCCGAAGCCCTTGATGTTGTATCGCTTGAGCACCAGGTCCTGACCCTGCCACTGCAGCCGGGCCACGGTGGCGGCGCCGCCGTCCTTGAAGGTCGGCAGACCGGCCAGGGCCGCATCGGGATCGGCCAGCAGGCCTTCCAGGCGATTCAGCCAGGTGCGTCGCACGGCGATCAGGCCAAAGGCGCTGCGGGTGACGGCGAACAGGGTGCACTCCCGGCCGCTCTTCTTGAGGTAGTCGGCCAGGCGCCAGCGACGAATCTCGGCGGTGCGCGCCAGCAGGGCCTCCAGGCGCAGGGCGTGTTCGGCATTGACCAGCAGGTAGTGGATCAGCAGCTCTTCCAGCTGGGCATCCAGGGTGGCGGGCAGCTGGGCGAAGAACACCGCCAGATTCTCCTGCACCCGGGCCTGGGACAGCGGCTGGCCGACGGTCTCGGCCTGGATGTCCGCCGCGTCTATGACCAGGGCGGCGCCGTCCTTGACCAGCAGGTTGTCCAGGTGCAGATCGGCCTGCCAGAGGCCCTGGGCGTGCAACCGCGCCAGGGTGGCGAGGGCCGCGCCGAGCAGGTCGTTCTGCGCGGGAGACAGGGGCGGCTCGCCAGCGATCCGCTGCCAGAGGTGCTCGACGCTGGGCGCCGCCTCGATGAAGTCGAACAGCAACCAGGCGCCCTGCCCGCTCGCCTCGCCGCTGTCCAGCAGCGCGGGAGTCGCCGCCGCGGCTGCCGCCAGCAGGCGACAGCCCTCACGCTCGCGGGCGAATTGCCGACTCGCGCGCTCGCCGACCAGCAGCTTGGCCAGCACTCGCCGGCCCTGCCAGCGGGCCTCGCCGACATAGCGCTGACCGGGCAGCACCCTGAGCAGCGACAGCAGTTCCAACTCGCCACTGGGCAGTTCGATGCGCAACGGCAGGGTCAGCGCACGACCGGCCTTGGTCAGTTGCTCCAGGGTCATGCCTTGCGCTCCTTTTGGCGGCGACGCCCGGCCAGACGCCGACTCCAGTCGCGCACGGCGACGCTGTCCAGCGGCTGGTCCAGATAGCTCGCCAGCAGGCGGGCGATGTCCTGCTCGCTCCATTGCGGCGCGCGGCGCAGCAGGGGTTCGAGATCGCGCAGGCGATCGCGCCGGCCGAACAGCAGCGGCCGGGTCTTTTCCAGATCGATCAGCCGCGCGGTCAGGCCTTCGCCCTGACGCTGCAGGAACAGATGCTTGGGATAGAAGCAGCCGTGCACCTGGCCGGCGCCGTGCAGCTGGCGCGCCAGTTCGCCGACGGCGACCAGCACCGCCTGGCGCTCCTCGGGGGCCAGGTGCGTCCAGACACGCAGCCAGCTGTCCAGATCGCGCCAGTCATCCAGCGCCCGGGTCAGCAGGATGGCACGCCAGCCCTGGTCGTCGCGGCGCTCGCCGTAATAGGCCAGCTCCAGCGCCGGGATGCCGCGCTCGGCGTAGCGGCGGATATTGCGGCTCTCGCGGGCGAAGGTCGGCTCGCCCAGCGGGCGGGCCAGGGTGCGGGTCAGGTAGTCGCACTGGCGCTTGAGGTAGTAGCCATGACCGTTAACGTCAAGGCGAAACACCTGGCTGAAACCGCCGCGTCCCTGGTTGGGTTCGTCCACCGCGGTCAGCTCCAGCGCCCACAGCGCTGCGAAGCTGTCCAAGCCCTGGCCGGCCAGCACGGCCCGATCCTCGGCCGCCCATACCTCGTTCATTCCCGCCCCTTGAAATAGTCCAGCACCTCGCGGATGCGCCCCTTGTCGTTGTCGCTGAGGCGCGCGCGACCGCGGTATTGCAGATAGAACCGGAGGCGTTGGGTGCGTGACAGCTGGTACTTGGCCACCTTGTCCAGGCAGGCCAGGTCCTTGACGATGCGCCAGCGCAACCAGTGGCCGACCCAGAAGGCGCCGGCCGGGCAGTCGATGAGATAGAGCACGCCCTGGCCATCCACCAGCAGGTTGCGCCACTTGAGATCGTTGTGGACGAAATGGTGATCGTGCAGGGTACGGGTCGCCGCGGCCAGCTGACGACTGACCTTGTCCACCCAGACCCGGTCGCGCAGCCGCGGATCCTCGCGCCGGGCCAGTTCGGCGAGATCCAGGGTATCGGGAATCTCGCGGGTGATCATGGCGCCACGGGTGAACCCCCGGGGAGAGCGCTCCATCCCCCAGGCCACCACCGGCGCGGTAGCGATGCCCCACTTGGCGAAACGCTTGAGATTCTGCCATTCGGCCTTGACCCGCGGCCGCCCGACATAGCGCCGCAGCCCCTTGCCGGCGCCGTGGTAGCGCTTGACGTAGTAGCGGATGCCGTCGCGCTCGATGCGTACCACTTCCGACAGCGGATCGCTGGTCAGGCGTTCGCCGGCAAGGGCGAACACCGCGTCCAGCGTCGCAAATTCGGGCAGGTGGGCGACGCTGGAATCGATGCGCCAGTCAGCCATCAGAGGCGGTCCCCGTAGCGTTCCTTGCGCTCCAGCAAGGCGGCGGCCTTGCGTTCCAGCCGCGCCAGCAGCGGCGCCTCGTCGCGCAGGATCTCGCGCAGCGGCCGCTGGAAGTAGCCCTGCAGGAAGCGCAGGAAGTCACGTCGCGTCAAGCCGATGCCCAGGGCGGAGAAATACAGCCCGGCCAGGTCCTTGTCGCGCCAGCGCCGGGGCACCTGGGCGCGGCACTGGGCGCGGTGCAGGTCGATCAGCCAGAGTCGCAGATTGGCCACGGTGACCGGCTGGGCGGTGTCGAGCAGGAAATGGCAGATGTAGCAGTCGCGATGGTTGACACCGGCCCGGTGCATCGCACCGGTCATGCGCGCCACCTCGGCGATCAGCGCCCGCTTGAGCAGGGGCTCGGGCGGCTGGCGGACCCAGTCGAGGCTGAAGTCTTCGAGGCTGACGGTGGGGGCCAGCTCCTCGGTAATGATGAAGGAGTGCTGGGTCGCCGGATTGGCGCCGCGCTCGCCAAAGGCTACCGCGGTCATGGTCGGCACGCCGACCTGGTGCAGGCGCTCGATGGCCTGCCATTCCTGGCGCGCGCCCAACACCGGCTGCTTGGCCTGCAGCAGATTCTTGGCGATCTCGCCCCAGCCGATGCCGCGGTGGATCTTGACGAAGTAACCCCGCCCGGCCACCTCGGTGCGCAGGGTACGGCGCCCGTCCAGCTCGCGATAGACCTGACCCTGCAAGGCCTCCACGGCGACGAAGGGATCCTGGCCGGCCCAGAGGCTGGCGAAGGGCTCACGCAATTCCAGGGTCATGCCACCCCCAGGATGACATCGGCGGCGCGCTCGGGAAGCGAATAGAGATCGGCGCTGTCGGCGAAGGCCAGGCCGTTGCGACCCTGCACCGCGCGGCGCTCGGGATCGGCCAGCAGTTCGGCGAGCATCCGGTCCAGAGTCTCCTGGACGAAAGGCGACGGCACCACCGCGCCGGCGCGGGCCTCGTCGATGTAGTGGGCATAGCCGCAAACGTCGGTGACCAGCACCGGCAGCCCGGCGACCAGCGCCTCCAGCAGCACGGTGCCGGTGTTCTCGTTGTAGGCCGGATGGATCAGCAGATCGGCGCCGAGCAGGAAGCGCGGGATGTCGCTACGGCCCTTGAGGATCTGGACGCGATCGCTCACGCCCAGGGCCTTGGCCTGCAGCAGGAAGGGCTTGGGGTCGTCCTGGCCGATGGCGAACAGCCGGGTGCGCTTGCGCAACTCCTTGGGCAGGGATGCCAGGGCGCGCAGACTACGATCCAGGCCCTTGGTCTTGAAGCCGGAACCGATCTGTACCAGCAACAACTCGCCCTCCTCCAGGCCGAATTCGTGCCGGAAGTCGGCGCGGATCTCGGCGGCATTGGCCGGCGCACGGCGATCGGCGGCGATGCCCGGCGGCAAGAGGTGGAAGCGCGGTGCAGGCGTCCCATAGTGCTTGACGAACAACGGCTGCTGCACCTCGGAGATCATCAGGATCTCGGTCGACGACTCGGGGGCGAACACCGCGCGTTCGTATTCGGCGAAATGGCGATAGCGGCCCCACTGGCGATAGAGCGGATTGCGCAGGGTCTGGGCCTTGTCCTCGAAGCAGGGATCGGCGGCGTAATAGACGTCCAGCCCCGGCATCTTGTTGAAGCCGATCACCCGATCCACCGGATCGCGGGCGAGGTCGGCCTGCAGCCAGGCGTGGAATTTCTCGTTGCGCCGGTGATTGAACAGGGCGCTGACCCTAGCCACCCGCACGTCGAAGCCCTCAGGCACCGGGCCTTCCCAGATCAAGGTGTAGACGCGGATGGCATGGCCCCGGCGCTGGCACTCCTGGGCGATGCGCAGGAAGTCCCGCTGCAGGCCGCCAAAGGGAAAGTACTTGTAGAGCACGAAAGCCAGGGTCATGCGGGGAGGTCTTCCAACAGCAGGGTTTCCAGTTCCAGTTCGACCCGCTCCGGGGTCAGGGCGGCCAGACTCGCGGCGGGCTGATCGCGCGGCTCGTCGGTGCCATCCAGGCCCACGGCACTCAGGTGCACCTGGGCGCGGCCATAGGCACCGACCTTCTTCGGACTGGTCGGGCCATAGAGCGAGACGGTGGGCACGTCCAGGGCGGCGGCCAGATGACCGAGGCCGGTATCCACCGCCACGCACGCCCGGGCGCCGGCCAGCACCTTGGCCACCCCGGCGAGATTCAGGCGCGGCAGCACCTGGACGCCGTCGAGGCCGTCGGCGATGCGCTCGGCGCGGGCATGTTCCGCCTCGTTGCCCCACAGCAGTCGCACCGGCCAGTCCAGCTGGCTCATGCGTTCGGCCAGTTCGCGCCAGTGCGCTTCGGGCCAGTGCTTGCTGACCCAGGTGGTGCCGTGCAGGAATACCACATAGGGCGTCTCGTTGGGGCCGGCCAGGCGTTGCCGGTCCAAGCCGTAATCACCCACGCCCGCCGGCAGTGGATAGTCCAGCGCCTGGGCGAACAGCTGGCGGATCCGCTCCAGGGCGTGCTGCCCCTTGGCGACGTGATAGCGCTCGTCATAGAAGCGGCTGGCCAGGGGCTCGCGGGCGGAGTTGCGGTCGAGACCGGCGACCGGCGCCTCGGCGTAACGAGTCAGCCAGGCGCTCTTGAGCAGGCCCTGGGCGTCGATCACCCGGTCATAGCGCTGCTCGCGCACGCGACTCTTGAATTCGCCCCACTCGCCACTGGCCCAGGCGGAAAAGGGCTGCTTGCGCCAGCGACGCAGGGCCACCGGAATCACCTGGCTCACGGCCGGGTGCCAGGCGGGAATCTCGGCGAAGCCCTCCTCCACCACCCAGTCGAAGCAGATGCCGGGAATGGCCCGGGCCGCATCGGTCAGCGCCGGCAGGGTATGGATGACATCGCCGAGGGAGGAGGTCTTGATCAGCAGCACGCGCATCTAGTCCACCTCGATCGGATCGGCGACCAGGCGGCCGAGCGCCTCCTGCACCAGGCTCGGCTGCAGCAGGCGCAGGCAATCGTAATGGCCGAAGCGGCAGGTACGGTCGAAGCAGGGACTGCACTCCAGCCCCAGGCGCACCACCTCGACCTGGCTGGCCAGCGGCGGCGTGAAGCCCGGCGAGGTGGAGCCATAGACCGCCACCAGCGGGCGATCCAGGGCAGCGGCCACGTGCATCAGACCGGAATCGTTGCTGATGACCGCACCGGCACAGGAAAGCAGGTCGATGGCCTCGGCCAGGGAAGTACGCCCGGCCAGGTTGTAGACATCTTCCTCGAAACCGGGGGTGACCCACTCGCGAATCTCTTCGCCACCGGGGGCATCCTTCTGCGAGCCGAACAGCCAGACCTGCCAGCCCTGGCGCAGCCGCGCATCGGCCACGGCGGCATAGTGCTCGGCCGGCCAGCGCTTGGCCTCGCCGAACTCGGCGCCCGGGCAGAGCGCCAACACCGGCCGGTCCAGACTTAGGCCGAAGCGCTCCAGGGCGGCGTCGCGGCTGACCGGGTCGATGGCCAGCCGTGGCTTGGGATAGGGTTTGGGCAACTCCGCACCGGGCGCGTAAGCCAGCGCCATGAAGCGCTCGATCATCAGCGGATAGCGCGCCTTGTCGAGGGTGCGGATGTCGTTGAGCAGGCCGAATCTCATCTCGCCGCGCCAGCCGGTACGCTTGGGGATGCCGGCGAAATAGGGCACCAGCGCCGATTTTAGCGAGTTGGGCAACAGGATCGCGTGGTCATAGCGACCGCGCAGCTGCTGGCC
Source organism: Pseudomonas sp. PLB05 (assembly GCF_021106615.1). NCBI lineage: Bacteria > Pseudomonadati > Pseudomonadota > Gammaproteobacteria > Pseudomonadales > Pseudomonadaceae > Pseudomonas > Pseudomonas sp. PLB05. Next base: position 425,982 of record NZ_JAJOHO010000004.1, on the reverse strand, counting down.
GATGCGCCGGCGGGTGGCCAGTTCGAAGGCGCCGTGGCCGAGGGGAAAGCTCAGGGCTTCGCGCACCTCGGGCATGCGCTCGAGCAGCGGGCGACTCCACTCGGGGGCGAGGACGTCGATTTGGCAGTCGGGATGCTGGCGCTTTAGGCAGACGAAGAGGGTCTGCGCCATCACCATGTCGCCGACCCAACTGGGTCCGATGATCAGAATATTCATGCTGGAAGGCGATCGGCACCTAGCGGGTGGCCGACTCCCACTCCCTCAGGCCCGGCCTGATCGAAAGCTCGCGCACGGACATCGACATCTTGCCTCTCCTTACTGATGACGGCCTAAAAGGTGGCCGGATTGCCGGACGGCGTGTCCAGCCCCAGGCCGTGCCAGATACGGCGCACTTCGTCGCGCTCGGCGAGAAAGCCGTCGGCCGGCACCTTGCCCGGCTGCTTCTGCAGCACCAGGCGGTGCAGCGCGGCGCGGTAGACCTTGTAGGCTTCGCGCAGGGCAATGGCGTCCGTGGCCGGTACCAGACCAGCCGCTTCGAGGGATTCCAGGATGCGGATGTTGTCGGGAAAACGCAGCAATTCGGGATGCTGCCACGACCAGGCCAGAACGGCATATTGGACCATAAATTCGATATCGACGATACCGCCGGCATCCTGCTTGAGGTCGAAGCGCTGCTCCGGCCGGCGCGCGTTCGGCCCCAGTCCGCCGGCGGTCACCGCGGTGCCGAGGTTGTCGAGCATCTTGTCGCGCATGCCGGCCACGTCGGCCTGCAGGGTCGCCAGCTCCCGCTGCCGACCGAGGATGCGCGCCCGCACCGCGTCGAAGCGCTCGCCAAGCCGCGGGCAACCCGCCACCACCCGCGCGCGCACCAGCGCCTGGTGTTCCCAGGTCCAGGCCTCGCTCTGCTGGTAGCGCTCGAAGGCCTCCAGCGAGCTCACCAGCAGCCCCGCCGCGCCGGACGGCCGCAAGCGCATGTCCACCTCGTAGAGGGTGCCCACCGGGGTAGTGGTGGTGAGCAGATGGATGATGCGCTGGCCGAGGCGATTGAAGAACTGGGCGCCATCCATGGGCTTGGCGCCATCGGTCTCGGCCAGGGGATCGGCGTCGTGGATGAACACCAGGTCGAGGTCCGAGCCGTGGCCCAGCTCGATGCCGCCGACCTTGCCGTAGCCGACGACGATGAAGTCCGGCTGGCAGGGCGAGCCGTCGCGCCGCTGCGGCGTGCCATGGCGCTGCACCAGCTGGCGCCAAGCCAGGCCGAACACCTCTTCGAGGATCACCTCGGCCAGCCAGGTCAGGTAGTCGCTGACCTTCATCAGCGGCAGGCTGCCGGCGATCTCCGCCGCCGCCACCCGCAGGCTGTGGGCGCGCTTGAAGTGGCGCAGCACGTCCATCTGCTGCTCCAGGTCCTCTTCGGGCAGGCGCATCAGACGTTCGCGCAATTCGGCAGCCAACTCAGGCTTCTGCGGCGGATGGTAGAGCCGACCCTCGTTGAGCAATTCGTCGAGCAACGCTGGATAGCGGGCGATCTGCTCGGCCACCCAGGCACTGGCCCCGCAGAGTTCCAGCAGCCGCGCCAGGGCCGGCGGATTCTCGCTGAGCAGGACCAGGTAGGCGGAGCGTCGCGCCACCGCCTCCACCAGTGGCAGCACCCGCTCCAGGGCGCGATCGGGTTGCTCGTCGGCACTGACCGCATCCAGCAGCCGCGGCATGAAGGCATCCAGGCGTTCGCGACCGGCGCGCTGCATGGCGCGCACCTGGCCACTGGCACGCAGGCTGGCCAGCAGTTCCAGCGCCTGCTCCGGCGCCTGGAAGCCCGCCTCGCGCAGTCGCGCCAGGGACTCCTCGGGGTCGAGCAGGTCTTCCCACAGCGGCAGCCAGCTGTCTTCCAGCTCGGCGCTCTGGGTCTCCTCCTCGGGATCGGCGATGGTCTGCTGGAAATGCCAGTCGATGCGGCTGCGCCAGGCGTCGAGCGCCGCGCTGAATTCATCCCAGTCGGCATAGCCCATGAGGAAGGCCACCCGCGCCCGCCCCTGGGGATCCACCGGCAGGGTCTGGGTCTGCTGGTCGGCGATGGCCTGCAGCCCATGCTCGACATAGCGCAGGAAGCAGTAGCCCTCGCGGAGCTCGGCTTCGGCCGCGGCCGGCAGATAGTCGCGCTCGCGCAGACTGGTCAGTACCCTGAGCAGCGATCGCTGTTGCAGCGCCGGATCACGCCCGCCGTGGATCAGCTGGTAGGCCTGGGCGATGAACTCCACCTCACGGATACCGCCCGCACCCAGCTTGACGTTGTCGGTCATGCCGCGTCGGCGCACCTCCTGGCGAATCAGCTGCTTCATGCTGCGCAGGGCTTCGATGGCGGAAAAATCCAGATAGCGCCGATAGACGAAGGGTCGCAGCAGGGTCAGCAGCTCGGCGCCGCTGACCTGGTCGCCGCCGACCACCCGTGCCTTGATCATGGCGTAGCGTTCCCAGTCGCGGCCCTGGTCTTGGTAATAGAGTTCCATGGCGGCAAAGCTCAGCACCAGGGCGCCGGCGCTGCCATAGGGCCGCAAGCGCATGTCGACGCGGAAGACGAAGCCCTCCACCGTGGTGGCATCCAGCGCCTTGATCAGGCGCTGCCCGAGGCGGGTGAAGAATTCCTGGTTGTCCTGCTCGCGCCGTGCGCCGCGGGTCTCCCCGGCCTCGCCATAGGCGAAGATCAGGTCGATATCGGAGGACAGATTCAATTCCCCCGCGCCCAGCTTGCCCATGCCCAGCACCACCAGTTGCTGTGGCTGGCCGCTGTGGCGCCCGGTCGGCACGCCGAACTGGGCGCACTGCTGGGCGTAGAGCCAGGCGCAGGCCTGGTCGATGCAGGCATCGGCCAGCTCGCTGAGGTCGCGGCAGGTCTCCACCAGATCGGCCCGGCGAGTCAGGTCGCGCCAGACGATGCGCACCTGCTGCAACATGCGGAACCGCCGCAACCGGCGCCCCAGCTCGGCCTCGTCCGGGCAATCGACGAGCGCCTCGCGCAACCGCTGCGCCATCTCGCCCGGTGCCAGTGACAGCTCCAGATCGCCACTGTCGACCAATGCCAGGCAGGGCTCGGGCAGGCGGCAGAACTGCTCGACGACGAAGTCACTGAGAGCGGCCACCCGCCGCCACTCGGCGCGCAGCGGCGCGGACCAGTCTGCCTGGCGGGCGGCCGCCGCGGGCAGCGGGGCCAGGGCGTCGGCCAGACGCCGGTCGGCGAGCTCGGCACATGCGACGAGAGTCGGAGGCAGATCGGGACGAAGGAGGGGTATCATGGGCAGTCCTGCGCAGGGACGGTCGAACCCCACCACCCTGCCGCGAACCCCATGCCAGGGACATTCCGACGGACCACCTGGTCCGAGCGGGAACCGTTTTCACGTCCGCGGTTCGGAGTTCGCGAGCCCATGAGCAGCGCGTTCGACAAACGTCGAATTGTTTTTTATCGCATTACAGCTCGGAGCTGAAACGGATTTGAATTTGTAGTAAAACTACACGCCGATCGGAACCGTCCGGTCATAAATCCAAGAATTTTCGCTGCCCCCAAGAGGCCGGCGGCGACCCTGAGGCGACCGATTTTGGAAGCCTTTCCGCCCTGGAGCAAGCCATGCAAGATCTCGATCCCGTCGAAACCCAGGAATGGCTGGACGCCCTGGAGTCCGTCCTCGACCACGAAGGCGAGGAGCGCGTTCATTATCTGATGACCCGCATGGGCGAACTGGCTACCCGCAGTGGTACCCAGCTGCCCTACTCCATCAATACCCCCTATCGCAACACCATTCCAGTGACCCGGGAAGCCCACATGCCGGGCGACCTGTTCATGGAGCGGCGCATCCGCTCGCTGGTTCGCTGGAACGCCCTGGCGATGGTCATGCGCGCCAACCTCAAGGATCCGGATCTGGGTGGTCACATCTCCACCTTCGCCTCCAGCGCCACCCTCTATGACATCGGCTTCAACTATTTCTGGAAGGCGCCCAACGAAGAGCACGGCGGCGACCTGATCTACTACCAGGGCCATGCCTCGCCTGGCGTCTACGCCCGTGCCTTCCTGGAAGGCCGCCTCTCCGAAGACCAGATGAACAACTTCCGTCAGGAAGTGGACGGCAAGGGGCTGTCGAGCTACCCGCACCCGCACCTGATGCCCGACTTCTGGCAGTTCCCGACCGTCTCCATGGGTCTGGGTCCGATCACCGCCATCTACCAGGCCCGCTTCATGAAGTACCTGGAGAACCGCGGCTACATCCCCGCCGGCAAGCAGAAGGTCTGGTGCTTCATCGGCGACGGCGAGTGCGACGAGCCGGAAACCCTGGGTGCCATCTCCCTGGCCGGCCGCGAGAACCTCGACAACCTGATCTTCGTCATCAACTGCAACCTGCAGCGCCTCGACGGCCCGGTACGGGGCAACGGCAAGATCGTCCAGGAACTGGAAGGCATCTTCCGCGGCGCCGACTGGAACGTCACCAAGGTCCTCTGGGGCCGTATGTGGGATCCGCTGTTCGCCCGCGACACCGAAGGTCGCATGCAGCAACGCATGGACGCCGTGGTCGATGGTGAATACCAGAACTACAAGGCCAAGGACGGTGCCTATGTGCGCAAGCACTTCTTCGGCGCCAATCCCGAGCTGCTCAAGATGGTCGAGGACCTGTCCGACGACGAGATCTGGAAGCTCAACCGTGGCGGTCACGACCCCTACAAGGTCTATGCGGCCTACCACCAGGCGGTCAACCACAAGGGCCAGCCCACCGTCATCCTGGCCAAGACCATCAAGGGCTACGGCACCGGTGCGGGCGAAGCCAAGAACACCGCGCACAACACCAAGAAGGTCGATGTGGAGTCGCTGAAGAAATTCCGCGATCGCTTCGACATCCCGCTGAACGATTCCCAGCTCAGCGAACTGCCCTTCTATCGTCCGGCCGACGACAGTGCCGAGATGAAGTACCTGATGAGCCGTCGCGAGTCCCTGGGCGGTCACCTGCCCCAGCGTCGCGCGCGCAGCCTGAGCATCCCCACCCCGCCCCTGGAAACCCTGAAGGCGGTGCTGGACGGCTCCGGTGATCGCGAGATCTCCACCACCATGGCCTTCGGCCGCATCCTGTCGCAACTGGTCAAGGACAAGGACCTGGGCAAGCGCATCGTGCCCATCCTCGCCGACGAGGCCCGTACCTTCGGCATGGAAGGCATGTTCCGCCAGTTGGGCATCTACTCGCCCCACGGCCAGCTCTATGAGCCGGTCGATCGCGACCAGGTGATGTACTACCGCGAAGAGAAGGACGGCCAGATCCTCCAGGAAGGCCTCAACGAGGCAGGCGCCATGTCCTCCTTCATCGCCGCCGGTACCGCCTACAGCAATTACAACCAGCCCATGCTGCCGGTCTACATCTTCTATTCGATGTTCGGCTTCCAGCGTATCGGCGACCTGGCCTGGGCGGCAGGCGATGCCCAGACCCGCGGCTTCCTGCTGGGCGGCACCTCCGGGCGTACCACCCTCAACGGCGAAGGCCTGCAGCACGAGGACGGTCACAGCCACATCCTGGCCGGCACCATCCCCAACTGCCGCAGCTACGATCCCACCTACGCCTACGAGCTGGCGGTGATCATGCGCGAAGGCATCCATCAGATGATGGAACTGCAGCAGAGCGTCTTCTACTACATCACCGTGATGAACGAGAACTACCAGCAGCCGGCCATGCCCGCAGGTGTCGAAGACGGCATCATCAAGGGCATGTACCTGCTGGAAGAAGAGCAAGGCGACTTCAAGCACCGCGTCCAGCTGCTGGGCTCGGGCACCATCCTCAACGAGGTCCGCGCTGCCGCTGGCCTGCTGCGCGAGATGGGCGTCGGCGCCGACATCTGGAGCGTCACCAGCTTCAACGAACTGCGCCGTGAAGGCCTGGCCGTGGATCGCTGGAATCGCCTGCACCCGCTGGAAGAGCGCCGCCTGACCTATGTCGAGCAGTGCCTGGGCGAGCGCCAGGGTCCGGTCATCGCCTCCACCGACTACATGAAGCTGTTCGCCGACCAGATCCGCCAGTGGGTCCCCACCGAATTCCAGGTGCTGGGTACCGACGGCTTCGGTCGCAGCGACAGCCGCAAGAAGCTGCGTGATCACTTCGAGGTCGACCGCCGCTGGGTCGCCGTCGCCGCTCTGCAGGCGCTGGCCAACCAAGGCAAGCTGGAACGCAAGGTCGTGGCCGACGCCATCACCAAGTTCGGCATCGACACCGAGAAGCGCAATCCCCTGGATTGCTGATGCGGCACACGGATAAGAGGAAACAACTGTGAGCGAGACCATCCGCGTACCCGACATCGGCAGTGGCGACGGCGAAGTCATCGAGCTGCTGGTGAAGGTCGGCGATACCGTCGAGGCCGAACAGAGCCTGGTGGTGCTGGAGTCCGACAAGGCCAGCATGGAGATCCCGGCCCCCAAGGCCGGCAAGATCGCCGCCCTGCACATCAAGGTCGGCGACACCCTCAAGACCGGTGATCTGCTGATCGACCTGGAAGGCGAGGACGCCGCCACCGGCAGCGAACCCGCCGCCGAACCCAAGGCCGAGTCCAAGCAGACCCAGGTCGAGGAAAGCGAAACCCCGACGCCGGCCGGCGACGAGGACGCTTCGGCGTCCGCCGGCGAAGGCGAGTCCCAGGAAATTCACGTTCCGGACATCGGCTCCAGCGGCAAGGCCAGCATCATCGAGGTGGCGGTCAAGCCCGGCGACACCATCGCCGCCGAGCAGACGCTGATCACCCTGGAATCCGACAAGGCCAGCATGGAAATCCCCTCCCCCGCCGCGGGCGTGGTGGAGAGCGTTTCCGTCAAGGTCGGCGACGAAGTCGGCACCGGCGATCTGATCCTGGTGCTCAAGGGCGCCGCCAATGCCAAGCCGAGCAAGAGCGTCGAATCCAAGGCCGGCGACAAGCCCGCCAAGGAAGCCGCCGAGCCCGAGCTGCACGAGGAAGCTGCCGCCGAGCCGGCCGGTGAGTCGGTCGAGGAGATCAAGGTCCCCGACATCGGCTCCACCGGTAGTGCCAACGTCATCGAGGTGCTGGTCAAGGCCGGTGACCAGGTCAAGGCCGAGCAGTCGCTGATCGTGCTGGAGTCCGACAAGGCCAGCATGGAAATCCCGGCGCCCAAGGCGGGCGTGGTGGAAAGCGTCGCCATCAAGGTCAATGACCAGGCCAAGACCGGTGATCTGATCCTGACCCTGAAGGTGGCCGGTGCCGCGCCCAAGCAGGCGGCCAAGCCGGCTGTCGGCAACACCGTCGCCAGCGCACCGTCTGCCGAGAAGAAAGCCGAGGCTCCGGCCAAGGCTGCCGCCCCGGCCAGCGCACCCGCCGCCGGCAAGGGCAAGAAGGTCCATGCCGGCCCGGCCGTGCGCATGGTCGCCCGTGAGTTCGGCGTCGATCTGGGCGAGGTCACCCCGACCGGTCCCAAGGGCCGCATCCTCAAGGAAGACGTCCAGGCCTACGTCAAGGATCAGCTGCAGAAGAGCAAGGCGGCTCCGGCCGCGGCTGCAGGTGCCACCGGTGGTGCCGGCATCCCGCCGATCCCCACCGTGGACTTCAGCAAGTTCGGCGAGATCGAAGAGGTGCCGATGACGCGCCTCATGCAGGTCGGTGCCAACAACCTGCATCGCAGCTGGCTGAACGTGCCCCACGTGACCCAGTTCGACCAGTCCGACGTGACCGATCTGGAAGCCTTCCGGGTCGGCCAGAAAGCCGTCGCGGAAAAGGCCGGCGTCAAGCTGACCATCCTGCCGTTCCTGCTCAAGGCCTGTGCCCATGTGCTCAAGGAACTGCCGGACTTCAACGCCTCCCTGGCCCCCAGCGGCAAGGCGGTGATCCGCAAGAAGTACGTGCATATCGGCTTCGCCGTGGACACCCCAGACGGCCTGCTGGTCCCGGTCATCCGCAACGTCGACCAGAAGAGCCTCCTGCAACTCGCCGCCGAAGCCGCCCAACTGGCGGAAAAGGCGCGGACCAAGAAGCTCAGCGGTGACGACATGCAGGGCGCCTGCTTCACCATTTCCAGCCTGGGTCACATCGGCGGTACCGGCTTCACGCCGATCGTCAATGCCCCGGAAGTGGCGATCCTCGGCGTGTCCAAGGCCAGCATGCAGCCGGTCTGGGACGGCAAGACCTTCCAGCCGCGCCTGATGCTGCCGCTGTCGCTGTCCTACGATCACCGCGTGATCAACGGGGCAGCTGCCGCGCGCTTCACCAAGCGCCTGGGCGATCTGCTGGCGGAAATCCGCAGCCTGCTGCTGTAAACGCCACAGGACGGTAATGGCTTCCCGCTACCGTCTTCTGGTGTAGCAAGAACCCCGCTCATGCGGGGTTTTTGCTGCCAGATCAACCGAAAGATCCAGGAAAAAGGTAGGATGAGCGCCCTGAGCGTCGCCCCTTGCATGCCTTGGGCCCTATCGGGCAACCTTGACAGCTATCCCAGAGCGCTGGCGAGACGGAGAGGAAGAAGGATTAATGATTTGTCTATCCTTTCCGATAACCCTAGGACCTTTTTCCGTCTTCACAAGGACGCGGACCCTCGCATGAGTATTCACTCCGATGCTGCCGATGCCGCGGTAGCCGATCAGGCGGGCGCGCTCAGCGCTCCTGCCCGATTGGGCTTGCTGCGCTTCGAGCGTCTGAATGAAGCCTCCTGGGCGATGCTCTATCTCGACTCCCGCTGTGAGGCCAGCCTCGGCCTGCCCGCCCAGGCGCTGTGTTCGCTCATCGATGCCCCCTATGCCAGCCTGATGGAGCCCAGCGTCCGTCATCGCCTGCACGAGGACATCCAGCTGCAACTCGCCGAGCATGGCAGCTATCAGGTGCGTTACCTGTTCCATTCCACCACGGCCCCCTGCCAGGTCGTCGAGGTGGGCGAGAGCCTGCAGCGTCATGGTCGCCCCCTGCTACGCGGCTATCTGCTGCGGGTGATGAACGACGATGCCCTGGCCGGCGAATGGGAAGCCCACAACCTGGCCCTGCGGTCGACCCTGGCGCTCCTGCAGGAAAGCCAGGACCACAGCCAGCAACGGCTGGGGATGGCCCAGGCGCGGCAGACCCTACTGCTCGAATTGTCCCGGCTGGCCCTGAGACAGACGCCGGTCGACGACGAACTGGTGCAGCTGCTGCGTGCCCAGGGCCCGGCCGCCTTTGCCGTGGATGAGCTCAGCCTGTGGCGCTACGAAGGCAATGGCCTCGTCACCCTGTGCAAGGAAGAGCGCCTGCCCACGCTGTGCAGCGACCACCGCCGCCGGTTGCGTGAGCAGGGCGTGATCGAAGACGCCAGCCAGGTGCTGCACCCTTCCCATACCGGAGGCGGAACGGCCCTGGACGTGGCGCTGCTGCACGAGAATCAGCTGATCGGCCTGCTCTGCCTGAGACGGGACCGGCCAGCTACCTGGGAGGTCGAGGACGTCGCCTTCGCCCGCAGCCTGGCGGAATGTCTGGCTGCCCTGCTCCAGCAGCCGGAGCGCTTGCCGAAGGTCGCCCACCCCCTCACCCGGGTGATGGAAGCCAGCAACGATGCCTTCCTACTGCTGGATGCCGGCGGTCGCCTGGAGCACGCCACCGACAGCTTCGCCCGCATCACCGGCTATCCCATCGCCAAGCTGCAGGGCCTGCACGTCGAATCCCTGCCGGCCCTGGAGAACTGGAGCGAGCTGCTCTACGAAGCCTGGCAGCACCTGGCGCACCAGGACAGCTGGCAGGGCGAATTGCGGTGCTATCGCCGCGACGGCGAGACCTACTGGGGCCAGCTGTCGCTGTCCAAGATCCAGCAGCCCAACGGCGACCTGCAGGGCTATCTGGGTATCTTCCAGGACACCAGCAAGACCCGCTTCGCCCAGCAGCACAACGACGAGATGGTGTTTCGCGACAGCCTTACCGGGCTGGCCAACCGCAGCCACTTCATTGCCCGCCTGGAAGAGCGCCTGGAGCAGTCCAATCCAAGCAGCGAGCACTCGCTGCTGCTGGTGGACGTCGACAACTTCAAGAGAGTCAACGACAGCCTGGGTCATCGCATCGGCGACCAGCTGCTGGTGGGCCTGGCCCGGCGCCTGCGCAGCGCTCTGGGCAAGGGCGCGCTGATCGCGCGCATCGCCAGCAACGAATTCGCCGTGCTGCTCGACGGCATGGATGCGGTGTCCGCCACCAGCCTGGCTCGCGACACCCTGGTAGCCCTGGATCCGCCGCTCTATGTGGAAGGCTACCCGACCCTGATCAGTTGCTCTATCGGTCTGACCACCGCCAGGCCGCACGAAACCGATCCGCAGACCCTGATCAAGCACGCCGGTCTCGCCCTGCACAGGGCCAAGGCCACCGGCGGCCATCAGGTCCAGGTGTTCACCGAGGCGCTGATCGCCGAGGCCAGCAACAAGCTGTTCGTGCAGAACAACCTGCGCCGCGCCCTGGAGCAGAACGAATTGCTGGTGCATTACCAGCCCAAGGTTTGCCTGAAGCGCGCCAAGCTGCTTGGCCTGGAAGCCCTGATCCGCTGGCAGCATCCGGAAAAGGGCATGATCCGCCCGGACCAGTTCATCAGCATCGCCGAGGAAACCGGGCTCATCGTGCCCATCGGCAAGTGGATCATCCGCGAGGTCTGTCGCCAGCTGCACCGTCTCGACGCCGCCGGCTTCGACGACCTGCAGATCGCCATCAACCTGTCACCCAAGCAGTTCACCGATCCCGACCTGGTGCAGTCCTTCGTCACCATCCTCAACGAGGAAGACATCGCGCCCAAGCGGCTGGAGCTGGAGCTGACCGAAAGCCTGCTGCTGGATGCCACCGACGCTACCCGCAACACCCTCGAAGCCCTCAAGCGGCTGGGCATGAGCCTGGCGATGGACGACTTCGGCACCGGTTATTCGTCGCTCAGCTACTTGAAAAAATTCCCCATCGACATCATCAAGATCGACAGGAGTTTCATCAAGGACATCCCGGACAACCAGGACGACATGGAAATCACCTCCGCGGTGATCGCCATGGCCCACAACCTGCGGCTGCAGGTGGTTGCCGAGGGCATCGAGACGACCGAACAGCTGGCTTTCCTGCGCCATCATTGTTGCGATATCGGCCAGGGCTATCTGTTCGACAAGCCCATCCCGGCCGACCAGCTCGACGCCGCCCTGGCGCGTTACCTGCCGACGCGCTGACCCGCCGAGCGGACTCGACCCCGCTGCAGCGATTTTGCGTACACTGAGCTTTTCGCCTGGCCCTTTCCCACGAGGTATCCCATGGTCCTGCGTTCCGAAATCCTGACCAAGAAGACCCACCTGCCCGCCGCCGAGCAGGCGCTGCCCGGCCGCGAGACGGCCATGGCCGTACCCGCCGCCCACTACGTCAACGGCAATCCGTTGCAAGGCCCCTTCCCCGCCGGGCTGCAGAGTCTGGTGCTGGGCATGGGCTGCTTCTGGGGCGTCGAGCGGCGTTTCTGGCAACAACCGGGGGTCTGGACCACCGCCGCCGGTTACGCGGGCGGCCATACCCCTAACCCGACCTACGAAGAGGTGTGCTCCGGCCTGACCGGTCATACCGAGGTGGTGCTGGTGGTGTTCGATCCGGCCCAGACCTCGCTGAAGGCGCTGCTGAAGATCTTCTGGGAAGCCCACGACCCGACCCAGGGCATGCGCCAGGGCAATGATGTCGGTACCCAGTATCGCTCGGCGCTGTATTACAGCGACGACAGCCAGCGCGAGGCCTTCGAAGCCAGCCAGGCCGCCTTCCAGGCTCAATTGGCCGAGGCCGGTTATGGCGAGATCACCACCGAGATCGCTCCTTTGCCGCCCTTCTACTACGCCGAGGCCTATCACCAGCAGTACCTGGCGAAGAATCCCAACGGCTATTGCGGTCTGGCCGGTACCGGCGTGTGCTTGCCGCCCAGTCTGGCGGTCTGATCGCACTTCGCTCGGCTTACCTGGGGATCGTTGGGCTTCGGCGATAGAACTGCCTCAGCCCAACCTACGCCAAGCTGTTCGTAGGTTGGGTTGAGCGCAGCGAAGCCCAACGTTGCCCCTCCCTTATTCCGCGATCAGCCACTCCAGCCGCCAGCTGCCTTCGCCCTGGGCCAGGTGCTCGGCCAGCCAGGGGAGCAACTCGCGCAGCTCTTCCTCCAATCCCCAGGGCGGATTGACGATGGCCAGTCCCGAGCCATTGAGCCGGGTGGGGTCGTCCGCCGCGCGGATCAGCAATTCGACGTTGAGCAGCTTGGGCGCGCCGCTGGCCTGCAGACCCGCATGGAAACGCCTGAGCTGGCGGCGATCCTTGATCGGATACCAGAGGGCGATCACCGTCTGGCGCATCCGGCCGATGGCCTCGGTGACCGCCTTGACGCAACGCTCCAGCTCATCGGCCTTCTCAAAGGGCGGATCGATCAGCAGCAGTGCCCGGCGCTCGGGCACCGGCAGCAGCGCCCGCGGCAGCAGCCAGCCGTCCTTCTGGTGCACCGCTACCCGGCGATCACCGGCCATATTTTCCTTGAGCAGGCGACCATCCTCGGGGTGCAGTTCGTTCAGCAGCAGCCGATCCTGGGGCCTCAAGGCCTGGCGCATCAACTCGGGCGAGCCGGGATAGTAGCGCAGCGCGCCATCGGGGTTGAGCGCCGCCACCGCTTCGCGATAGCCGACGAAGGCGGCCGGTGCGGCGTCCAGCGCCCACAGCCGACCGATCCCTTCGCGCCATTCGTCGGTACGACTGGCCTGGTCGCCGGCCAGGTCATAGCGACCCACGCCGGAATGGCTGTCCAGATAGGCGAAGGGTGCCTCCTTGCGCGCCAGCAGCGCGGCCAGGCGCAACAGGGTGGCGTGCTTGAAGACATCGGCGTGATTGCCGGCATGGAAGGCGTGTCGGTAATTCATGGGATACTCCAGCGTCAGCCCTACAGTGTACCGCCTTCCTCGGGCGCCAGCGGCGTCGCGCTTTGACACCCTGGCCGTGCAGCGGGTTAAATCCCTAGGTTCTTCATTTCTTTGCCCCAGGAGTCACGCTTGGACGCCGTCACCATCAACAGCTTGTTCTTGATCGGTGCGGTGCTGATCGGCCTGTCGATTCTGGTCAGTTCGATTTCCTCGCGGGTCGGCATCCCGATCCTGGTGATCTTCCTGGTGGTCGGCATGTTCGCCGGCGTCGACGGCCCCGGTCACATCGCCTTCGACAACTATCCGATGGCCTACCTGGTGGGCAATCTGGCGCTGGCGGTGATCCTGCTCGACGGCGGCATGCGCACCCGGGTATCGAGCTTCCGCGTGGCGCTCTGGCCGGCGCTGTCGCTGGCGACGGTGGGGGTGATGATCACCACTGGCCTGACCGGCTTGGCTGCGGCCTGGCTGTTCGATCTCAGCCTGCTGCAGGGCCTGCTGATCGGCGCCATCGTCGGCTCCACCGATGCCGCGGCGGTGTTTTCCCTGCTCGGAGGGCGTGGCCTCAACGAACGGGTCACCGCCAGCCTGGAGATCGAATCCGGCAGCAACGACCCCATGGCGGTGTTTCTCACCGTGACCCTGATCGAGATGCTCGCCAGCGGCGAGAGCGGCTTCAGCTGGAGCCTGCTCGGTCATTTCGTCAGCGAATTCGCCATCGGCGGGGTGATCGGCCTGGGCGGTGGCTGGCTGCTGCTGCAGCTGATCAACCGCATCCACCTCGCCGACGGCCTCTATCCGCTGCTGGCCATCAGCGGTGGTCTGCTGATCTTCGCCCTGACCAACGCCGCCCATGGCAGTGGCATCCTCGCGGTCTACCTCGCCGGTCTGCTGATGGGCAATCTGCCGATCCGCAGCCGCCATGGCATGCTGCACATGCTCGACGGCATGGCCTGGCTGGCGCAGATCGGCATGTTCCTGGTGCTGGGCCTGCTGGTGGAGCCGCACAACCTGCTGCCCATCGCCCTGCCCGCCCTGGGCCTGGCGCTGTGGATGATCCTGGTCGCCCGCCCGCTGTCGGTGGCCATCGGCCTCTTGCCCTTCCGCGCCTTCCATGACCGGGAAAAGGCCTTTATCGCCTGGGTCGGGCTGCGTGGCGCGGTCCCCATCATCCTCGCGGTGTTCCCGATGATGGCCGGACTGCCCCAGGCCCAGCTGTTCTTCAACGTGGCCTTCTTCATCGTGCTGGTGTCGCTGCTGGTGCAGGGCTCCAGCCTGCCGCTGGCGGCCAAGCTGCTCAAGGTGACGGTGCCACCGGAGCCGGCGCCCTTCTCCCGCGCCGGCCTGCAGGTCCATCCGACCAGCGAGTGGGAGTTGTTCATCTATCGCCTGGGCGCCGAAAAATGGTGCATCGGCGCCGCCCTGCGCGAGCTGAAGATGCCCGAGGGCACCCGCATCGCCGCGCTGTTCCGCGGCGAGACCCTGCTGCACCCCTCCGGCAGTACCACCCTGGAAGCCGGTGACATCCTCTGCGTGGTCGGCCATGAGCACGATCTACCCGCCCTGGGCCGCCTGTTCAGCCAGGCGCCGCAGCAGACCCAGAGATTCTTCGGCGACTTCGTCCTGGAAGCCGATGCCGAACTCAGCGCGGTGGCCGCGCTGTACGGCCTGCAACTGGGCGAAGTGGACGGCAACCAGCGCCTCGGCAGCTTCATCACCCACCAGATCGGCGGCGAACCCATCGTCGGCGACCTGGTAGAGTGGAACGGCCTGGTCTGGATCGTTGCGGCCATCGAGAACAAGCGCGTGCGCAAGGTCGGCGTGAAGTTTCCCGAAGGCAGCAGCAGCGGACCCGCGCTCTTTCTTTAACGGTGGATGAACGGGGTTCGCGGCTTGAGGGCCGCCGCCTTGCACCCCAGGCAGCCTGGCTTTAACCTCGCGCCTTTCCACTGCCCGACGCCTGCCGCATGCACCGCCTGTCCGCTCTGCTTCGCGCCGCCGCCCTCTGCGGCTGCCTGTTCACCCTTCCCGCCGTGGCTCAGGATTCCGGGCCGCCCGACGCGCAGCAGGTCCAGCAGAATCTGAGCGCTCTGGCCGATCGCAAGCTGCCCGCCGCCGAGCAGAGCGCCGCCCAGGAGAGCCTGCAGCTGACCCTCAAGCTGCTCGACCAGCGCGACCAGTACGTCAAGCAGCTGGCCGATCTGCGCCAGCAGCTGGCCCAGGCCCCGCAGCAGACCAAGGACGCCCAGCGACAACTGGCCCGCCTGCGCGCCGAGCCGATCAAGCCGGCCGAACAGCGCTATGCCGGCGCGACTCCTCAGGCCCTGGAGCAGCGGCTGAGCGAGACCAGTCTGGCGCTCAACAGCGTGCAGGACGATCTGAACGCCGCCAACAGCCTGGTGATCAATGCCCAGACCCGCCCCGAGCGCGCCCAGGTGGACATCGCCAATTTGCAGACGCGCCTGCAGCAGATCGCCGATCTGCTCAAGAGTGGACGCGAGAACGCCAAGGCGTTGACCGCCGAGCGGCGCGGGCAACTGCTGGCGGAGCAGGCGGCGGCGGGCGCGCAGATCCAGCTGTTGCGCCAGGAGCTGGCGGGCAACAGCGTGCTGCAGGATCTCGGCGCCATTCGCAGGGAGCTGTTCACCGAGCAGGTGAAGCGTTACGAGCAGGAGACCCTGGACCTGCAGACGCTGATCAGCGGCAAGCGGCGCCAGCAGTCGGAAAAGACCCTGGCCGAAGCCTCGCGGGAGTCCGAAAAGACTGCCGGGGACGATGTGCTGTCCCAGGAGACCGGGCTCAATCTGCAACTGTCCGACTACCTGCTGCGCGCCACCGATCGACTCAACGATCTCAATCGCCGCAATCTGGAGTCCCGCCAGCAGCTGGATCAGCTCAAGCAGACCAGCGAGAACATGGAACAGCAGATCGGCGTGCTCAAGGGCAGCGTGCTGCTGTCCAAGCTGCTCTACCAGCAGCGTGCCGCGCTACCCTCGGTCAAGGTCAACAAGGATCTCACTGACGACATCGCCGATCTGCGCCTCTATCAGTTCGAGCTCAACCAGCAGCGCGCCCAGATCGCCAATCCGGATGCCTACGTCAGCAATCTGCTGGCCCAGCAGCCGCCGGAAAAGACCACGCCGCAGCTACGCCAGCAGTTGCTCGACCTGCTCAAGACCCGCAGCGAATTGCAGGAGCGTCTCAACACCGAGCTCAATGCCCTGCTCAGCGAGTCCATCGACCTGCAACTCAACCAGCGTCAGTTGCAGACCACCATCAGCAGCCTGCGCGGCACCCTCGACGAGCAGATGTTCTGGATTCCCAGCAACAAGCCGCTGGACTGGAACTGGGTCAAGACCGCGCCCCGCAAGCTGATGCAGCAACTGCGCGACGTGCCCTGGGGCTCCAGCCTGCATGAACTCTATGTCGGCCTGGCCGAGCGCCCGCTGCTGCTGCTGCCGCTGGTCCTGGCCTTCGCCACCCTGATCTGGCAGCGACCCCGCATCCATGCCCAGGTCAGCAAGCTCAACCAGGATATCGGTCACTACCAGCGCGACAGTCAACTGCACACGCCGCAGGCCGTACTGCTCACCATTCTCCTCGGCCTGCCGGCGAGTCTGGTGCTCTGGCTGGGCGGCGTGGCCCTCGAAGGGGACGAACGCGGCGTCAACGCCGCCATTGGTGCGGCGCTGCTGGAAATGGCCGCCGGTTGGCTGGTGTTCTACACGGTGTATCGCCTGCTGGCCTCCGGCGGCGTCGCCGAGACCCACTTCCGCTGGGCCCGGCCCCAGGCGCAGTCCCTGCGCCGGCTGGTCAGACGCGTGGGCCTGCTGGCCCTGGCACTGATGGCGGTGGTGGCCATCGCCGAACGTCAGCTGGCCGGTCTGGCCGACGATGTCCTGGGCATTCTCATCGTCCTGATCGCCTATGCCAGCCTGGCCTGGATGCTGGGTCGCTCCCTGCTCAATGCCACCGCCCGCGAGCGCCTGCCGTTCTTCCGCCTGTTGCTCGGCCTGATGATCACCGCCATTCCAGCCGTGCTGTTCTTCGCCGTGCTCTTTGGCTATTACTACACCGCGCTCAAGCTCACCGATCGCCTGGTGGATACCCTCTATGTGCTGATGGCCTGGATCATCCTCGAAGCCACCCTGGCCCGTGGCCTGAGCGTGGCCGCGCGGCGCCTGGCCTACCAGCGCGCCATCCAGAAGCGCCAGGCGCAGCAGGAAGACGCCGAGGGCGTGGAGGTGGTGCAGGAGCCGACCCTGGACATGGAGCAGGTCAACCAGCAGTCCTCGCGGCTGTTGCGCCTGACCCTGCTGCTGGCCTTCCTCGGTGTGCTCTATCTGGTCTGGGCCGACGTGGTAGCGGTGTTCTCCTACCTGGACAACGTCACCCTCTACCAATACACCAGCGGCACCGGCGCCGCCGCCACCCAGGTGCCCCTGACGCTGCGGGTGTTCATCATCGCCCTGGTGATCGCCGGTCTCACCGTCGCCCTGGCGCGCAACCTGCCCGGCCTGCTGGAAGTCCTGGTGCTGTCGCGCCTGAATCTGGCCCAGGGCAGCGCCTACGCCACCACCACCCTGCTGTCCTATGTCATCGTCGGCTTCGGCACCGTGACCACCCTGGCGACCCTGGGGGTGAGCTGGGACAAGCTGCAGTGGCTGGCCACCGCCCTCTCGGTCGGTCTGGGTTTCGGTCTGCAGGAGATCTTCGGTAACTTCATCTCCGGTCTGATCATCCTCTTCGAGCGCCCGGTGCGCGTCGGCGATCTCATCACCATCGGCAACGTGACCGGCACGGTAAACAAGATCCGCATCCGCGCCACCCATATCACCGACGCCGACCGCAAGTCGGTGGTGGTGCCGAACAAGACCTTCGTCACCAGCCAGCTGATCAACTGGACGCTGACCGACACCGTCACCCGTATCGTGCTGACCTTCGGCATCAATCGCGGCAGCGATCTGGCCGAGGCCCAGCGGTTGATGATGCAGGCGGTCAAGGAAAATCCGCGGGTGCTGCATGACCCCGAGCCCTCGCTGCACATCACCCACTATGGCGCCAGCACCCTGGACCACGAATTGCGCATCTATGTGCGCGAACTGGGCGATCGCAGCGCCGCCACCGATGAGCTGATCCGCCGGGTCGACCAGTTGCTGCGCGATGCCGGTATCAACCTGCTGTCCACGCCGCAGATGGAGATCACCTTGAAGAATCGCCACGGTGCGGAGAAACAACTGGGCAAAAAGCCTCTCCTACCTGAAGGGGATGCCCAGCAGGAAGCCGAGGATCCCAAGCCATCCAAGGCCTGACGGCCCCCTGCGCGGATATCTCGGGACACTCATGAAACAGCTGCTCGATCTGACGTTCGACAACAGATTCGCCCGCCTGGGCGATGACTTCTCCACCCGCATCGACCCCCGGCCGCTGGACGATCCACGGCTGGTGGTCGCCTCGCCCGCCGCCCTGGCGCTGTTGGACCTGGATCCGGCGGTGGCCGAGACCCCCGAATTCACCCAGGTGTTCGCCGGGGCCCAGCTCTGGGATAGCGCCGAGCCCAGGGCCATGATCTATTCCGGCCACCAGTTCGGCTCCTACAACCCGCGCCTGGGCGATGGCCGCGGCCTGCTGTTGGGCGAGGTGGTCAACGACCGCGGTGAGCATTGGGATCTGCACCTCAAGGGCGCCGGTCTCACGCCCTTCTCGCGCATGGGCGACGGCCGCGCCGTGCTGCGCTCCTCCATCCGTGAATTCCTCGCCTCCGAGGCCTTGCACACCCTGGGTATCCCGACCACCCGGGCGCTGTGCGTGATCGGCTCCGCCACCCAGGTGGTGCGCGAGCGGTTGGAAACCGGCGCCACCCTGCTGCGCATGGCCCCCAGCCATGTGCGCTTCGGTCACTTCGAGTACTTCTACTACACCCGCCAGCATCAGTTGCTGGAGCAACTGGGCGAGCATGTGCTGGCTGCGCACTTCCCCGAACTGCTAGCCACCCCCGAGCCCTGGGCGGCGCTGTTCCGCGAGGTAGTGGAACGCAACGCCCGGCTGATCGCCCATTGGCAGGCCTATGGCTTCTGCCACGGGGTGATGAACACCGACAACTTCTCGATCCTGGGCCTCACCTTCGACTTCGGCCCCTTCGCCTTCCTCGACGACTTCGACGCCCAGTTCATCTGCAACCATTCCGATCACACCGGGCGCTACTCCTACAGCAACCAGGTGCCCATCGCCCACTGGAACCTGGCGGCTCTGGCCCAGGCCCTGACGCCCAAGGTGGCGGTCGAGACGCTGCAGGAGAGCATCGCCCTCTTCCTGCCGCTGTATCAGGCGCACTACCTCGACCTGATGCGCCGGCGCCTGGGCCTGCAGGAGGCGCGAGACGAAGATCAGGAGCTGGTCGAGCGCCTGCTGGCCCTGATGCAGCAGGGCGGTGTGGACTATCATCTGTTCTTCCGCCACCTGGGCGAAGACCACCCTGCCGCCGCCCTCGCCCGGGTGCGCGAAGACTTCATCGACCTGCGTGGCTTCGACGACTGGAGTCAGGCCTATCGCGCCCGCCTGGACGTCGAAGGCGGTGCGGCAGCCGACCGTACCGCGCGCATGAACGCGGTCAATCCGCTGTATGTGCTGCGCAATTACCTGGCCCAGCAGGCCATCGAACAGGCCGAAGCAGGCGACTACCAAGAGGTGCGCCTGCTGCACGAGGTACTGTCACGCCCCTTCGAGGCCCAACCGGGACGCGAACGCTTCGCCCAGCGGCCACCGGACTGGGGCAAGCACCTGGAGATCAGCTGCTCGTCTTGAAGTCCGGCTCCGACCAGGCGCCGGACTTCAGGCGCCGTTGACCTGGAAGACGTGCCTTAGATAGTGCAGGAAGTCCGGCTCACCGCCCTGGGCCTTGCCCGGGGCGTCGGAGATCTTGGCCACCGGCTGGCCATTGCAGCGACTCATCTTGAGCACCATGTTCATCGGCTGCACGCCGGGGATGTCACAGGTGAAATGGGTGCCGATGCCAAAGCTTACGTTGATCCGCTCGCGCAGGGCGCGAAACAGCGCGAGGGCCTTTTCCAGATTGAGCGAATCGGAAAACACCAGGGTCTTGGTCAGGGGGTCGATGCCCAGCTGCTGGTAGTGGGCGATGGCCTTTTCCGCCCACTGCAGGGGATCGCCGCTGTCATGGCGCAGGCCGTCGAACAGCTTGGCGAAGTAGAGATCGAAATCGCGCAGAAAGGCGTCCATGGTGATGGTATCAGTCAGGGCGATACCGAGCTGACCGCGATACTCGCGCACCCAGCAGTCGAGGGCGGCGATCTGGCTGTCGATCAACCGTGGCCCCAGTTGCTGGTGCGCCATCAACCACTCGTGGGCCATGGTGCCCAGGGGCGCCACACCCAGCTTCCACGCCAGGTGGACATTGCTGGTACCGACGAAGCGACCGGGAAAGTCGTCCCTCAGGCTGCGCACAACCATCTCCTGCACACCATAGGAAAAACGCCGCCGGGTACCGAAGTCGGCCATCTTGAATTCGGCCAACTCGTCGGTGCCCGCTTCCCGCGCCAGCCAGTCGAACTTGCGATAGAGCTGATCACGTGCCAGCTGCAGGGGTAGGTCGGCATGGCGCTGGCGATTGCGCACCTCGCTGATCAGCGCCAGGATCGGTACCTCGAACAGGATCAGGTGCAGCCAGGGACCCTTGAGGGTCAGGGTGAAGCGCCCCTCCTCCTCGCCGAGGAACACATAGGAGGGATTGAAACGAAACAGCCGCAGGAAGCGGATAAAGTCGGGGGTGATGAAGGGAATGCGTTCGAGAAATTCCAGCTGGCGATCACTGATGGCGACATCGGCCAGAGCATCGATCTCGGCCTGGATGGCCGCGTGATAGGGCCGCAGGTCTTCGTCGTTGCGGCAGCGAAAGGCCCACTCGACTTCCGCATTGGGATAGTTGTGCAGGACGGCCTGCATCATGGTGAGCTTGTAGAAGTCGGTGTCCAGCAGGCTCTGCACGGCCTGCTCGGAAAAACTATCGGCCATCATCGGCGGGGGCTCGGCAGCTAGAAGTCAGACGACAGAATGCCGAACTTGCCGGGGAAGCGAAAGGCGCTTGACCGTCCGGGGCCTAACGATTGTGGGTCTGGGTCATGCCGAAGAGGAACAGCAGCAGGTCCTGGCTACCCGTGCTGGAGGTGTTCAGGGTGCGCGCCACGGGGGTCTGGCAGTAGTCCAGGCCTTCGCTACCGACGACCACGGCTGCCGGTCTTAGCCAGCTCGCATAGGCCAGCGTGGTGACCCCGCAAAAAGCCGCGATCAGCAAACCTCGAGTAATTTGTGAAGTCATGGCTCCAACCCTCTGATCTTCCGTCCCAACGCCTGTTGGTAAACGTAGAGCAGAGTTCGCCATTGCGCAGCGTTCCACGACGAATGGCGGCGTAATTGCAGCATATCCCGACGGGCGGCCGTGTCTATAGCCATTCGTTGGCGACACTTCTCCAGATCGAGCAAGGCGATGGAGAATTCCTTGCCCTCCGGCCCAATGCGCTCGGCGACGAAGATATGTTTGGGGTAGAGGCAGCCATGCTGCCAGCGGTGACGGTGCATGCGCGCCAGCACCTCGCCCAGGGTGGTCAGGAAGCGCTCGTGCTCGGCTTCGCTGAGCGCCTGGCCACCGCCTTCGGCGTACCAGTGATCGAGATCCTGATAGCCTTCCAGGGCGGCGCTCACCAGCAACGCGCGCCAGCCACCCTGGGCTTGCTGGGCATCGCAAAAGAGCAACTCGGGAACCTGGATACCCAGGTCGCGAAAGGCGATCAGCGCATCCCGCTCGCGCAAGGCGGTGGGCCGTCCCAGGGGATGACGCAAACTACGATAGAGATGACCGACCTGGCGCTTGACGTAGGCTAGGGTCCCGTCGGGAAGCTGCAGGCGCTGGACACCGCTCTCGCCGCCCCGGCGGACATTGGGCGCTTCCACCCAGTCGCCTGCGGTGTTCCACCAGCGATCGAAACGCTCTTCGCCCTGCGTCACGGCTCCCATCGGCTGCCTCTCTTATTCTAGATAGCTTCAATTGGCCTTGCGCAGGACATAGACCCGCCACATGGCATAGCCCGGCAGAAAATCCAGGGCTCGGTCGACCACGAAGCCGGCCTGGGCGACTTCCGCTTCGAACTGGCTGCGCTCGACGATGAATCGGTTCTGGTAACCGCCGCGGTCGCGGCCTTCGGCCTGGCGCCGACGTTCCAGTGCCTGGCGACGCCAGGCCTTGAAGTTGCCATCCACCCACAGCGACAGGATGACGCTGTCACGGGTCACCCGATGGAACTCCTGCAGCAGCGCCAGACGGTCCGCTGATTCGCCCACATGGTGAAACAAACGCATACAGAAAATGCAATCTACAGAATTGTCGGACAAGTCGATAGCGAAAGCCGACGTTTGCAGCGTTTTTACCCGGGCCACGACCTCGGCGGGCTGCTGCGCACGGGCAGTGGCCAGCATGTTTTCCGAATAATCGGCACCGATGATCAGACGATTGCGCTTCTCCGCCAGCAGCGGCCAGAAACGACCGGCACCACTGGGCAGATCCAGCACCAGATTGGGCTGGCCGGCGATACTCAGGGCCTGCCGCGCCAGTTGCTGGTCGCGCCAGTTGGACAGGCGCCGGGCCAGACCGTCCTGATGCTTCAGGTAATACTGGCGGGCGTGGTCGGCGTCGTACTTTTGCGAAAAGGGCAGGTCGATGGGCGCTTTCACGGAGGCGGCTCCTGAGGGAGTGGAGAAGTGTCGCTACCCTATCCAGGCCGCTGTCAAACCCCGGTCAAGCCGTTGTGAAAATTCTGTAACGCTAGTCGGCTACCCTCTCGCTGCCAAGAGCGATATCGAAGCGGCACCCCCCTGCCGCGCTGTCGCCCAGGGTCACGCTCCAGCCCTGCAGCTGACAGATCCGCCGGACCAGCGACAGGCCCAGCCCCAGTCCCTCGCCACGGCCCTCAGCGCCACGGACAAAGGGCTGGAACATCGCCTCACGCTGCTCTTCGGGAATGCCAACGCCACTGTCTTCCACCACGAAACCCGCAGCGCCGACCTGCAGGCTGATGTAGCCGCGTTCGGTGTAGTGCAGCGCATTGCGCAACAGATTGCTCATCACCGAACGCAAAAAGGGCTCGTGCCAGAGCAAGCGCTCGGCCTCCGGCGCCACGCTCAGGCGCCATTGCAGCCCCTTGGCCTCCACCGCCGCCTGCCATTCCTGCGTCTGGCGCCGCGCCACCTCGGCCAGGGTGGCACGGGGTGCCTGGGTATCGCTGTCGCCCTGGTTGCGCGCCAGGGCCAGAAAGGTCTGCACCAGTTCCTGCATCTCCCGCGCCGCGCGCGTCATGCGCTCCAGCGGGCCCTTCGCCCGAGGTGGCAGATCCGGCGTGGCCTCCAGCAATTCGCAGGACGAATTGATCACCATCAGCGGCGTGCGCAATTCATGACTGACGTCGCTGGTGAACAGCCGCTCGCGCGCCAGGGCGGCACGCAGGCGATTCAGGGCATCGTCGAAGGCACCGGCCAGTTCGCCGACCTCGTCCTTGGCATAGTCCGGCGCCAGGGGCGGGGTCACATCAAGGATCTGGTCACGCCGCCGCACCTGGCGCGCCAGCCGCACCACCGGCGCGATCACCCGCCGTGCCAGGGCCCATCCCAGCAGCCAGGCCAGGGCCACGCTGATCAGGAACCCGATCAGCACCACCTTGTAGAGCAACCGCTCGCGCGCCTCGAAATCGCTCTGGTTCTGCAACAGGACGAAATGGTTGCCCTCCAGCTCGGCGACGTAGGCATAGAAGTACTGCTGGTCCTCCTCCACCTCGCTGAAGCCCGCCGGCAGATCGCGCAGGTGCGCGGGCAACTGCGCCACCTCGGCGAGGGGCACGAAATACAGACGCATTTCGGGATCCAGCACCGGCTGGCCACCGCGTCTCATGTCGCGCTGCACCATGCGCTCCAGTTCATTGTGCAGATCGGTGGAGATCAGGCGTTCCTCGACCGTATGCACCGCGGCAACGATCCCCAGGGCAAAGACGCCACCCACCAGAAAGGTCATCAGCACGAAGGCGATGACGATCCGCCGCGACAGGCTCAGGTGATATTCCATGGCTAATCCTGCTCGACCAACTTGTAGCCCACCCCATGGATGGTGCGCAGCAGCGGCTGCGCGAAGGGCTTGTCGATCACCTGGCGCAACTGGTGGACGTGGCTGCGCAGGCTGTCGCTGTCGGGGTAGTCCTCGCCCCACACCGCCTCCTCCAGTACCTCGCGACGCACCACATGGGGTGACTTCTGCATCAGCAGGGCAAGGATCTTGAGACCGATGGGATTGAGCTTGAGCGACTTACCGGCACGACTCACCTCCAGGGTGTCCAGGTCGTAGCTGAGATCGGCGACCTGCAGCTGGCGACGTCCGCCCCCCTTGGTCCGGCGCATCACCGCCTCGACGCGCGCGGCCAATTCCGACAGGGCGAAGGGTTTGACCAGGTAGTCGTCGGCGCCGGAGCGGAAGCCTTCCAGACGGTCATCAAGCTGATCGCGAGCGGTGAGCATGATCACCGGGGTGTCGCGGCGGGCATCCTGGCGCAGCCGCTGGCAGAGGGTGTAGCCGTCGATGCCGGGCAGCATGATGTCGAGGATGAGCAGATCGTAGTGCTCGGTCGCGGCGAGGTGCAGCCCCGACAGGCCATCCTGGGCGCAATCCACGCTGTAGCCCTTGAGACTGAGGTAGTCCAGCAGGTTGCTGAGGATGTCTTTGTTGTCTTCCACCACCAGGATACGCATGTCGCTGACCTCGTTGGCGAGCCACCCAAGGCCCGCACGCTAGCTGTTCGGCACAGAGACTAACCGCGTCCGCCGGGCGCGACCAGCGCCAGGCGGGCCGGAGACCGGCCATAAAAAACCCCGGTGTCCGCGAGGAGCACCGGGGTTGGGCTCGGCCCGGGGGCCGGAGCGGTTCTTACATCATGCCGCCCATGCCACCCATGCCGCCCATGTCGGGCATGGCCGGGGCTGCGTCGTCTTTCGGCAGCTCAGCCACGATGGCTTCGGTGGTGATCAGCAGACCGGCGATGGAGGAAGCGGCCTGCAGCGCGCTGCGGGTCACCTTGGCCGGGTCGATGATGCCGAACTCCAGCATGTCGCCGTATTCGCCAGTGGCGGCGTTGTAGCCGTAGTTGCCGCTGCCCTGCTTGACCTTGTCCAGCACGACGGAGGCTTCGTCACCGGCGTTGGTCACGATCTGGCGCAGGGGAGCTTCAACAGCGCGACGCAGAATGTTGATACCGGCATTCTGCTCTTCGTTGATGCCTTTCAGATCCTTCAGCGCGTCCAGGGCACGGACCAGAGCGACACCGCCGCCAGGCACCACGCCTTCTTCCACGGCAGCGCGGGTAGCGTGCAGGGCGTCTTCGACGCGAGCTTTCTTCTCTTTCATCTCGACTTCGGTGGCAGCGCCAACCTTGATCACGGCAACACCGCCAGCCAGCTTGGCCAGACGCTCTTGCAGCTTCTCTTTGTCGTAGTCGGAAGAGGTTTCTTCGACCTGGGCACGGATCTGCTTGATACGCGCCTGGATGTCGACTTCCACGCCCGCGCCGTCGATGACGGTGGTGTTTTCCTTGTTCAGGACCACACGCTTGGCTTGACCCAGGTGCTCCAGGGTGGTGCTTTCCAGGCTCAGGCCGACTTCTTCGGAGATGACGGTACCGCCGGTCAGGATGGCGATGTCCTGCAGCATGGCCTTGCGACGATCACCGAAGCCCGGCGCCTTGACGGCTGCGACCTTGACGATGCCGCGCATGTTATTGACCACCAGGGTGGCCAGGGCTTCGCCTTCGACGTCTTCGGCGACGATCAGCAGCGGACGACCGGCCTTGGCAACGGATTCCAGCACCGGCAGCAGTTCGCGGATGTTGGAGATCTTCTTGTCGACCAGCAGCAGCAGCGGGCTGTCCAGCTCGGCCGACATGGTGTCGGGCTTGTTGATGAAGTAGGGCGACAGGTAGCCACGGTCGAACTGCATGCCTTCGACGACGGACAGTTCGTTTTCCAGGCCCGAGCCTTCTTCGACGGTGATGACGCCTTCTTTACCAACCTTCTCCATGGCTTCGGCGATGATGTTGCCGATGCTGTCGTCGGAGTTGGCGGAGATGGTGCCTACCTGGGCGATGGCCTTGCTGTCGGCGCAGGGCTTGGACAGGTTCTTCAGCTCGGCGACGACGGCGGCGGTGGCCTTGTCGATGCCGCGCTTCAGGTCCATCGGGTTCAGGCCGGCGGCCACGGACTTGAGGCCTTCGGTGACGATGGCCTGAGCCAGCACGGTGGCGGTGGTGGTGCCGTCACCGGCCGCATCGTTGGCCTTGGAGGCCACGTCTTTCACCAGCTGGGCGCCGATGTTCTCGATGCGATCCTTGAGCTCGATCTCCTTGGCGACGGACACGCCGTCCTTGGTGATCAAGGGAGCACCGAAGCTGCGCTCCAGCACCACGTTACGGCCTTTCGGGCCCAGGGTGGCCTTGACCGCGTCGGCCAGGGTGTTGACACCGGTCAGCAGCTTCTTGCGCGCGGAGTCACCGAATTTGACGTCTTTTGCAGCCATGTTCTGTTTCCTCTAAGAAATTCGAAAAGTGAGCGGGGATCAGCCTTCGATGACGGCCAGGATTTCGGACTCAGCCATCACCAGCAGTTCTTCGCCATCGACCTTGATGGCGTTGCTGCCGGAATAGGGACCGAAAACCACCTTGTCACCCACTTTCACCGCCGGAGCACGGACGTCGCCGTTGTCCAGTACGCGTCCAGTGCCTACGGCAACCACTTCACCGCGGTTCGGCTTTTCGGCAGCCGAGCCCGGCAGCACGATGCCGCCAGCGGATTTGGTCTCTTCTTCGCTGCGACGAATCACAACGCGATCATGCAGAGGACGAAGCGCCATTGTCGTATCTCCCAAAGTTCTAAGTGTTTCCAGCGCCGATGACTGCATCGGCAGTTTGTTTTTACCGGCTGCGCCGGGTGCGCCCCGTGCATGACAGGACGCGAAACCTGCTCGCCTTGCGGCGACAACCTTGCGGTGTCCGCTACATGAGGTTGTCGCCAGGCATTTCAAGGGCGACGGGCAAAATTTTTAGCGCTTTTGCTCGTCGCGGTGCACCACTTCACCTTCGATCACCTCGGGACGATGAGGTGCGCCCTGCCCAGGGCCCGGTTGGTAGCCCTGGGCACCGGGATTGCGCCGGGTCACCCGACCGATCACCGCGCCCAGCAGGGCCTTGCGGGTCACCGGCAAGAGGCAGATGAGCGCCAGGCCGTCACTGATGAAGCCCGGAAAGATCAGCAGGGCGCCGGCGATCGCCAGGGTCAGCCCCTGGATGACTTCCTGCTCGGGCATCTGCCCCTGAGCCAGGCGCATGCGGATGCGCCAGAGGGTGGTGAAGCCGGCGACGCGCAGCAGGGCGACGCCGACCAGAAAGCTCAGCAGCAGCAGGGCGAAGGTGGCGAGCACGCCGATTTCGCTGCCGATCTTGATGAGCACGGCCAGTTCCACAAAGGGGAACAGCAAGAAGAGTAAGGCGGTCACGCGCATCTCAAGTCCTTCACGGTGGAAACCGATTGAAAGACAGGAGATGGAGGCGGCCGAGCCGATTTCAAGGTGGCTGCCCGGCCCCGGCTGGAAACGCGAAGGCCGCGAAAATCGCGGCCTTGACGGGTTGGCGGGCGCCTAGGGAAACATCGGGTTACCAGGAAACGCCGACACCAGCGGTGTATTCGGTCTGGTTGACGTTGCCCTCGGCTCCGCTGGTCAGCTCCTTGGACGCCTTGAGGTTCAGCGACGCCCAGTTGGTCACCTTGTATCTCAGGCCGACATCGCTATCGAAGGTGAGATTGGCGGTGTTGTCCAGCGGCCGGCCCAGTTCACCCGTGGTGAAGAACTGGATGGTCTGTCCATACAGATAGCGGTTGTAGTCCCACTTCATGCTCGCCGAGAGGAACTGGTCGGAGCCGCCGTCCGCGTACTGGTAGCGGTTGTGGTTGAGCAGGCCGGTAAGGGAGAAAGAGCCCAGCTCGTTGTCCCAGAACTGGTAACCGGGACCGGTACCCAGGGTGCGCTGCTTGGCCAGGTCCTGGATCCAGTCGCGCTTGTATTCGGCGCGGCCCTGCCAGAAGAATTTCTCGTCGAAGAAGCGATCCAGGGCGTACTGCAGGCCGTACTTGCTGGTCGAGACCACGTCGTCGGTCTTGTAGCGGTCGTAGCTGCCGTTGGCGTTGTGCCGCCACATGCCGTGCCGGGCCTGGGTCTTGAAATCGATATCGTATTTTTCGCTGTCCTGGGACGAGCTGATGTAGTCCAGGCCGGCATCGATGTTGCCTTTCCAGGCGAAGTCCCGCAGGAAGGGCCGCGGCGGCACGATCTGGGTGATGCTCGCCAGGGGCACGGTCTGCTGGCCGTCGGTGGTGCTGACCACTACCTGGCCATCCTCGGCCGGCTTGAGGCTTTCCACCGGGAAATCGGGTTCGTACTTGCCGCGCTGGACGATCACGGGCTTGTCACGCTGCAAGGTCTTGATCTTGTCCCACGACAGGGGAATGTTGCCGCCGTATTCGGTCTGCAGGAGCAGCTTCTTGCTGTCGAGCAGCTTGATGGTTCCGGTCAGACGATCGCCGTTCTTGAGCCAGACGGTGTCGGCATGGGCGAAGGAGGCGAGTGACAACAGCGCGAGCGAGGAGAGGAATCGAAAACGCATGGGCACCAGGACACCTTTGGGTGGACTTGGGTGGAAAGGTAACGAAACGAGAGGGCGCGATTATCCGGGTGCCAGAGGCCCGCGCAACCATTCCTGGGTAAAACTTAGGCAAGTTTCCGGAAATACTGCCCAAAGGTCGGACATCTTGGGAGAATGTGACAGCTCGACACGTTTCAGCACCACCGTAACCAAACTTTTCGGCACACTGGCACTCTCTCCCCGAGCAGCAGGGCGTCATGAGCGCATCCCCTCCCCCCGAACCCCGTTGCCAGGCCGTGTTTCTGGCGCTGGCCGCCATTCCCGCGGGGCGGGTGGTCAGCTATGGCCAGTTGGCGGAACTCGCCGGCCTGGGCCGCGGGGCGCGCTGGGTGGGCTGGGTACTGGGGCGCTTGCCGGAGGGCAGCGCCCTGCCCTGGCATCGGGTGATCGCCGCGGATGGTCGGCCGAGCCTGCCATCCGACAGCCCCTCTGGCCGGGAGCAACGCGAACGATTGCGGGCCGAGGGTGTGCCGCTGCACGAGGACCGGGTGGACATGCGTCGGTACCGGTGGAATCCAGCTGAGAGTGTCGAGTAGAGTGCGCGTTTTTTCCGAGCCCAAGGGCATGTTTGCACGTTTCTGGCGAGAAGCCGTCACCACCTACAAATCCAAGGCCTGCCTGGCCCTGCTGCTGCTGGGTTTCGCCGCGGGGCTGCCGGCCATGCTGGTGTTTTCCACCCTGTCGGTGTGGCTGCGCGAAGCGGGCGTGAGTCGCGAGACCATTGGCTACGCCAGCTGGATCGGCCTGGCCTATGCCTTCAAGTGGGTCTGGTCGCCCATGCTCGACCTCTGGAAGCTGCCCCTGATCGGCAAGCTCGGCCGCCGACGCTCCTGGCTGGTGCTGTCGCAGATCCTGGTGGGCCTGGGCCTGATCGGCATGGCGTTGTGCAATCCGCAGCAGCACCTGGAGCAGTTGATCGCCCTGGCGGTGCTGGTGGCCTTCGCCTCGGCCACCCAGGACATCGCCGTGGACGCCTATCGCCTGGAGATCGCCGACGATGATCGCCAGGCCGCCCTCGCCGCCTGCTACATGACCGGCTATCGCATCGCCGCCCTGCTGGCCAGCGCTGGCGCGCTGTTTCTCGCCGAGGAGCTGGGCTCGTCCAAGCTCGACTACAGCCAGAGCGCCTGGGCCACCACCTACATGCTGTTCGCTCTGCTGGTGCTGCCCGGCCTACTCACCAGCGTGCTGATCCGCGAACCCGAGCCGGTGGCGCCCATGGCCATGGCGGAATCGCGCTTCGGCTTCAATCACCAGCTGGTGGCGGTCGCCCTGCTGCTGGTGATGCTGATCTCCATCCCCGCCGCCATCAATGCCGCCATCGCCCAGGCCTGGCCGCGCGCCTTGCTCTACAGCCTGTTCATCGTCGGTTGCCTGTCGCCCTGGGGCCGCTATTGCTCCAAGCCGCTGAGCGACCTCATGCGGCGCATGCGCGAACCTCTGCGACTGCGCGACGCGGCCAATGCCGAGGAGCTGCCGCGCTTCGACTTCGTCCACCAGATGGTCTCGGTGATCCTGCTGATCGTGCTGATCGTGGCCGCCACCGGCGGCCTGTCGGCCCTGGCCGGCGGCTACTGGCCGCGCGGTCTGATGTACGGCCTGATCGTCTGGCTGTGCCTCACCGCGCCGGGCCGCCGGCTGATGGCACCGGTGCTCACGCCCATCACCGAATTCATCCAGCGCTACCAGTGGCAGGCGCTGCTGCTGCTCGGCCTGATCTCCACCTATCGGCTGTCCGATACGGTGATGGGGGTGATGGCCAGCGTCTTCTATATCGACGTGGGCTACAGCAAGGAAACCATCGCCGGGGTCAGCAAGATCTTCGGGGTGTTCATGACCCTGTTCGGTGCCGGTCTGGGTGGCGTGCTGATCACCCGGGTGGGGATCCTGCCGATCCTCTTCCTCGGCGGCGCCGCCTCGGCGCTGACCAACCTGCTGTTCGTGGTGATCGCCTCCACCGGCGCCAACGTGCCGCTGCTGATCGCCACCATCTGCGCCGACAACGTCAGTGGCGGCATGGCCACCTCGGCCTTTGTCGCCTATCTGTCGAGCCTGACCAACCTCAGATTCTCGGCCACCCAGTACGCCATGCTCAGCTCGCTGATGCTGCTGTTGCCACGCCTGCTGGGTGGCTATTCGGGCGCCATGGTGGAGCACGTCGGCTACAGCTCGTTCTTCTCGCTGACCGCGCTGATGGGGGTGCCGACGCTGCTGCTGATCGCGGTGCTCTGGCTGCGCCAGCGGCGGACCGCGGTGCCGAGCGGTTCCTCCAGCGGCGGTCACTGAGGCGGCCGGCGGCCGCCTCATCCCGCTTCAGGCTTCGCCGCGCGCTGCGGCCGCGGCGCGTTCGTCACCTTTGTCGTCGAGCACCTTGACCACCCGGCTGGGCAGCGCGATGTCGATGCCCTCGGCACGCAGCCGATCGCGGATCTGCTCGTTGAAGGTGAACTGGGTGCCCCAGAAGTCACTGTTGGCGGTCCAGCAGCGCAGCGACACGGTGATGAAGGTGTCGCCCAGCCCGGCCACCACGATGGCGGGCGGTGGCGTTTCCAGCACCCGCGGATCCTTGGCCATATCGGCCAGCACCTGCTTGGCCTTCTGCAGATCGGCGTCGTAGCCGACCTTGACGTCGAAGACGATCTGCCGGGTCGGCTGGCGCGACTGGTTGGTGATGATGCCGTTGGACAGGTTGCCGTTGGGCACGGTGATGGTGCGGTTGTCGCCGGTACGCAGCACGGTGTGAAAGATCTGGATCGAATCCACGGTGCCCTGCACGCCCTGGGCCTCGATGTAGTCGCCGATCTTGAACGGCCGGAACAGCAGGATCAGCACCCCGCCGGCGAAGTTGGCCAGGCTGCCCTGCAGCGACAGGCCGATGGCCAGGCTGGCCGCGCCGAGGGCGGCGACGAAGGAGGTGGTGGCGATGCCGATCATGGAGGCGACGCTGATCACCAGCATGACCTTCAGACCGATGTTGACCAGGGTCACCACGAAGGTTTCCAGGGCCTGGTCCATGTGCCGCGCGGTGAACAGCGCGGCCAGGCGCCCGGTCAGGCGATTGATGACCCACCAGCCGATCCACAGGGTGATCAGGGCCAGCACCACGTTGCCGCAATACTGCAGAATGACCGGTAGCCAGGCCATGAAGGCCGTCAGCAGGTGATCGGTCTGGGCACTCAAATCCATCGTCTACCTCTCCACGCACAAGAAAAAGTCGGGCGCGACCTGAATGGCGGCGCCCTATGTGCGACGGACGGTAGACCGAGAGGTTCCGAAGACGGGCTCAGTCGCGGAAGTTGTCGAACTGCAGCGGCATGCCCAGGGATTGGCCGCGCAGCAGGGCGATGACCTCCTGCAATTCGTCGCGCTTCTTGCCGGTGACGCGCACCTGCTCGCCCTGGATGGCGGCCTGGACCTTGATCTTGCTGTCCTTGATCAGGGCGACGATCTTCTTCGCCAGCTCCTTGTCGATGCCCTCGCGCAGGGTGGTTTCCTGTTTCACGGTCTTGCCGGAGGCGTAGGCATCCTTGACCTCCAGGCACTGGACGTCGATCTTGCGCTTGGCCAGGTTGACCTTGAGGATCTCCAGCATCTGTTCGAGCTGGAAATCGGCATCGGCGGTCAGGGTGACGGTAAGGTCCTTGGCCTCGAAGCTGCCCTTGCCGCGCAGGTCGTACCGGCGCTCGAGCTCCTTCATGGCGTTGTCCACGGCGTTGGTGACTTCGTGCTTGTCCAGCTCCGATACGACGTCGAAGGAAGGCATGGATTTTCTCCTCGGTTGCGATGGGGCAGCCTTGACGCTGCAGCCTGACCGACCATTATAACGACTGGCCCTCTTCCTCAGGAATCCGACCATGCGCAAGGAATCGACACCGGAGTCACAGCTGTGAGCTGGCACGTACTGGGCGCCGGCAGTCTCGGCGGACTCTGGGCGGCGCGGTTGTTTCGCGGGGGCGAGCCGGTCCGGCTGATCCTGCGCGATCGCACGCGCCTGGCGCAGTACCGCGCGGGCGGCGGACTGCGCCTCAGCGAAGGCGACACCACCAGTCTCTATCCGCTGCCCGCCGAGACACCCGAAGCCGGCAATCCGATCCGCCGGCTGATCCTGGCCTGCAAGAGCTACGACGCCGAAGAGGCCATCGCCAGCGTCGCCGCGCGCCTGGAGCCGGAAGCCGAGATCCTGCTGCTGCAGAACGGCCTGGGCAGCCAGGACGCGGTGGCCGCCCGGGTACCGCGAGCGCGCTGCCTGAGAGCCAGCACCACCGAAGGTGCCTATCGCGAGACCGACTTCCATGTGGTGGCGGCCGGCGCTGGGCAGATCTGGATCGGCGACCAGCTCGGCAGCCATAACCCGCCGGCCTGGCTGAATACCCTCACCGAGCTGGGCTTTCCGGTGCGCTGGACCGACGACATCGACGCGCGGCTATGGCGCAAGCTGGCGATCAACTGCGCCATCAATCCGTTGACCGTGCTGCATGGCTGCCGCAACGGCGAACTGCGCCAGCATCTGTCGGAGGTGGCGGCGCTCTGCGACGAACTCACCGCCCTGCTGGAAGCCATGGGGCTCGCCCCGGTGGCCCAGGGACTGCAGCAGGAGGTCGAGGCGGTAATCACCGCCACCGCCCACAACCGCTCCTCGATGCTGCAGGACGTGGAGCGCGGCCAGCGTACCGAGGTGAGTTACCTGCTCGGCCATGCCCTGCCGATCGCCGGACGGCTGCGCTTGCCGGTGCCGCACCTGACCGAGCTGCAGCAGCGCCTGCAGACCCGGCTCGCGGAGCGCGGATTGCCCGAGGACTAGCTGCGGGCTACCCTGCCCGCTTCCCTGTTGCCACGGCTGCGCCATGATCCTCGCCAAACGCCTGAAGAATCTCCCGGTCGGCCGCAAGTTGCTGGCCGCCCTGCTGGTGATGATGGTCGCGGTGCTGGTGGTGGCCAATGTGACCTTTATCAGCGCCGCCTACTGGATCTCCCAGGAAAGCGTGGCGCCCCAGGCGCTGCAGACCCTGGGCCGGCTGTTCGCCAGTCCGGTGCTCAGCCGTGAGGTGCTGGCCTCGCCAGCGGCGGCCGAGGTGCAGTTGCGGCAACTGGACGGCTATGCGCCGCTGCGCCTGGCTGCGGTCTACGACAGCCAGGGTCAGCGCCTGGCCGAGTTGCACAACGGCGATCGGCTGCAGGTGCCGGCGCGCTTCGAAGAGCTGCAGACCTGGCGCCTGCGGGAATTCCGCACCAACCTGCTGGTGGAGCTGCCGCGCCCCGAGGGCGCGCCCGGACACCTGCTGCTGGTGGCCAGCAGCGAACTGCCAGGGGCCTTCTATCGCGGTACCCTGACCGCCAGCCTGGCGATCCTGACCTTCAGCATCCTGCTCTGGCTGGTGGTGGCCCGGCAGATCAAGCGACTCATCACCCTGCCGATCCGCGAATTGGAAGAACTCTCGCGCCAGGTAACCCGCGAGGAAAACTATTCGCTACGCGCCAGCAAGGGTAGCGAGGACGAGCTGGGCCGTCTGGCGGAGTCCCTCAACACCATGCTCGGCCGCATCCAGGGTCGCGAGCAACAGCTCAAGCGCGCTCGCGACGATGCCCAGTACGCGGTGCTGCAGGCCCAGAGTCTGGCCGAGGAAACCCGCCGCTCCAACCGCAAGCTGGAACTGGAGGTGCAGGTCCGCGGCAAGATCGAGAAGAAGCTCACCGGCTTCCAGAACTACCTCAACAGCATCATCGACTCCATGCCCTCGGCGCTGATCGCGGTGGACGAGCAGTTCTACGTCACCCAGTGGAACCAGGAAGCCACCCACCTCTCCGGCACCCAGCTGGACGAAGCCCTGAACCAGCCGGTGTTTCTCGCCTTTCCCTCGCTCAAGCCCTTCCTGCCGCAACTGAGTCGTACCGCCGAATTGCTGCGGGTGGAAAAGGTGGAGCGAGTGACCTGGGCGCTGACCGACACCCCACGTCACTACACCCTGACCTTCTACCCGCTGATGGGTGGCGCCGGGCGCGGCGTGGTGATCCGTATCGACGACATCACCCAGCGCCTGAACATGGAAGAGATGATGGTGCAGTCGGAAAAGATGCTCTCGGTGGGTGGCCTGGCGGCCGGCATGGCCCACGAGATCAACAATCCCTTGGGCGCCATCCTGCACAATGTGCAGAACATCCGCCGGCGCCTGTCGCCGGAGTTGCCGAAGAATCTCGAGCAGGCGGCCGAATCCGGCGTCGAGCTCAATGCGGTGAATTGCTACCTGGAGAGTCGGCAGATCCCGCGCCTGCTGGACGGCATCCACCAGGCCGGCAGTCGCGCGGCCAAGATCGTCAGCCACATGCTCGCCTTCAGCCGCCGCAGCAATCGCAAGATGGAAGCCAGCGAGCTGCCGCCGCTGATCGACCAGGCCATCGAGATCGCCGGCAACGACTTCGACCTGGCCGAGGGCTTCGACTTCCGCACCCTGTCGATCCTCCGCGAATTCGACCCGGCCCTGGGACCGGTGCCGGTGATCGCCAACGAGCTGGAACAGGTGCTGCTCAATCTGCTGAAGAACGCCGCCCAGGCCATCCATCTGCGCGACGACGAGGAAGAAGGCGAATACGGTCGCATCACCTTGCGCACCAAGCTACGCGGCGGCTGGGCGGAGATCCAGGTGGAAGACAATGGCATCGGCATCCCCGAAGACATCTGCAAACGCATCTTCGAGCCCTTCTTCACCACCAAGGAGGTGGGCCAGGGCACCGGCCTGGGCCTGTCGGTGTCGTACTTCATCATCACCAATAACCACAAGGGGCAGATGGAGGTGCACTCCACGCCTGGCGTAGGGACCTGCTTCACCCTACGCCTGCCCCTCGTCCAGGCCGATTTCGAATCCGTCTAGGACCCAGCCAGGAGCCACGCCATGGGTTTTCGCCTCACCGAGATCTACACCCGCCAGGGCGACGCCGGCGATACCGGGCTCGCCGACGGCAGCCGGGTGCCCAAGGACCATCCGCGCATCGAGGCCATCGGTGCGGTGGACGAACTCAACAGCGCCCTGGGCCTGTTGCTCGCCGAGCTGGCGGAGGACGCTCGCCTGGTCGAGGTGAGCGAGGCTCTGGCGCCCTGCCAGCACCGGTTGTTCGACCTTGGCGGCGAACTGGCCATGCCCAGCTATCGCGCCCTGCAGCCGGTGGAGATCCAACGCCTGGAAGGCGCCATCGATCGCTGGAACGCCGAGCTGGGGCCGCTGGAGAATTTCATCCTGCCCGGCGGTTCCCGCGCCGTGGCCCAGGCCCATGTCTGCCGCACCCTGGCCCGTAGCGCCGAGCGGCGCTGCCGTAGCCTGCATGCGGTGGAACCCCTGGAAGGCCAGGGCCTGCCCTATCTCAATCGCCTGTCCGACCTGCTGTTCGTCGCCGCGCGCATCGTCGCCCGGCGCCAGGGGGTGAGCGAGGTGCTCTGGCAGGCCGCGCGGCCATGAGCGCGCCGGCCACGCCCGCCGCGCCACCCGCGCGTCGCCACGAGGGGCTGCTGGCCCTCTGGGACGGCCTCATCCTGATCCTGGTCTGCGTGAACCTGGCGCTGATCCTGTTCGACAGCCTCTATGCCCTGGGGCCGCTCAACCAGGCCCTGGCCGCCGTGCTGCCCGGTTTCCACGCCTTCTATGGCGAACGCATCCACGCCCACTTCACCCGCATCGACCTGGTGTTCGTCGCCTTCTTCATCGCCGACGTACTGCTGGGCTGGCTGGTGGCGGTGGTCGAGCGCCGCCATGCGCGCTGGTACCACTATCCCTTCATCCACTGGTACGACGTGCTCGGCTGCATTCCCCTGGGTGGCTTCCGGCTGCTGCGGGCGCTACGCATCGTCTCGCTGCTCCTGCGCCTGCAACGCCTGGGACTGATCGACATGCGCGGCTGGCGGCCCTATCGGCTGTTCAACCACTACTACCAGCTGCTTATGGAGGACCTGTCGGATCGGGTGATGATCAAGATCTGCGGTGAACTGCAGGACGAGCTGAATACCCGCGACGACTTCTCCCAGAGCGTCATCGACCGCGTCATCCGCCCGCGCAAGCAGCGGCTGATCGACGGCATGGCGCTGCGCATCCAGGCGATGGTGGAACAGGGCTACAGCCAGAATCGCGCCACCCTGGAACGGCTGGTAGGCGACGTGGTGCAACGTGCCCTGGACGAGAACCCCGACCTGGCCCGCCTCAAGCGGCTGCCCATGGGCGAGCGCCTGGCCGACACCCTGGACGGGGTGCTCACCGATATCGTCAACGGCCTGGTACGGGAGGCGGCGGCCAGTCTGCGCACCCGCGACTTCCGCGCCCTGGCCAGTCGCCTGGCCGATCACGGCTTCGATCAGAGTCTGCCCAGCGGCGCCCAGGACAATGCCCTGGACGAGGTGCTGGTGGAGATCCTCGAAGTGTTCAAGCAGAAGGTCCTGCAGCGCCGGCTCGCCCAACTCGATGGCGAGCTCTGGCCGCAGGAATGGCAGCGTAGCGAGATCGATCCGATCAACGCGCCCCGGCGCTGATCTGCTGCTGCAGATTCTGCACCTGGGTCTGCAGGGTGGTGATGTTGCGGGTGGTCTGCAGGCGGAAGGCGTCGAATTCCTTGCTGTCCGGTCCGACCGGGCGGGCGTCCAGCTCGCTGCGCAGCACCAGCAGGTCCTGCTGCATCACGCCCAGGGCCTGACTCTGGGCACTGGGTTTCTTCAAGGCGGCGATGTCCGCCTGCAGCGCCTTGTTCTGCGCGGTCAGGCTGGCGACCTGCTCGGCCAGGCTGCCGGTCTGCGCCAGGCCATTCTTCAGCGCCGCCTGTTCCTCGGCCAGGGCCTTCAGCCGGGTGTCCACCTCGCCACTGCCGGTCTGTACCGTCTGCACGGCGGTGGACAGATTCTGCAGGCGATTGTCCTGGGCCTGCTGGTTGTCGCTCACCCCCTGCTGCTGACGCGTGAGTTCGGCGACCTTGGTCTGCAGCGTCTTGACCTGCAGCAGCAAGGCTTCGCGGCTGGTGGTGCCGGAGGATTCGCTTTCCACCAGCTTGCCGGAGATGTCACGCAGCCGGCCTTGGGCATCCTCGCTGATGCGCGCGAAGTTCTCCTGGGTGGCCACCACCTGCTCCTGCATCAGCACCAGTTGCTGGTGACTCCACCAGGCGACGCCGGCCAGGGCCAGGGTCAGGGCGGCGACCAGTACCCACAGCGGCGCCGTGGAGGGGCCGCGCCGGACCGGGCGGGCATGAACGGCGGCAGGCTCGTGATAGACCTCGTCGGCCTCGACCGGCCGGCGACCAACGGGGCGACGGTCGTCGCGCTCCGGTGTCAGGCTCGGGACGTTGTCCATTTCATCGAGAAGATCGTTGCGCATGGCAGACCTGTGAGCAGAGGCGAAAAGACGGAATGGCGGCCAGTATAACGGTCGTCACGGCCGACGCGGGGCAGTCGGCCGAGGCTTTCGTTGCGGGATCGTGCACCGAAACGCAGTCTGCGTCGACATCACTGCGCCATCACGACGCAGAAGCAGCCGCGGTAGCCCTACCAAGCCCCGCTGTTCCTGGCGCCAGCGCTCCTGGTACGTGATTTGCGTCACGACCAACCTCAAGCCAAACGGGAGGTGAGCATGGAATACAACAAGGCGTTCTTCGATTGCCTCGGCGCACTGCGTCGTCGACTGCGGCAGGAGCAAGGCATGGTGATTCGCTTCGACGAAGCCGAGGCGGTTCCGCGAATGCTGGCGGCCAGCCAGGCCTCGGACGATCCTGAAACCCGTGAACTCGGCGAGCGCCTGGCGAGGCTGAGCGGCTTGATGCCGGTGGTGACCCCTCTGCCGTCCATGGCGGAGATGGCAGGCTCGACCTATGTCAGCCAGGAATTTCTCGCGGCCACTCGCCGCTACACCGGCCCGCTGCGCGGCTGACGCCGAGCTGGACGATATTCCTCCAATGCTGTCCAGGAGGCGGCCTCCGGACGAAAGCCGAAGGCCTCCTGGGCGGCGCGGATGTCGAGGGTGAAGGGACTGTCGAGCAAGTCGGGCCAGCGAGCTTCCTGGCGCAGGGTACGCAGCCGCGCATAGAGCGCGCGTGGACTCAGGGTCTTCGCCTCGGTCACCGCAGGCAGCTCGAAGCGCCGCAGCAGGAAGTTGACCGCATCCCAGCACACCAGCGGCTGGCCGTCGCTGAGGTTGAACACCTTGCCGCTAGCCGCCGCCGGCTGCTCCAGCAGCAGCGTCACCAGCGCCTGGCGCAGATTGCCGGCACTGGTGAAGTCCCAGCGATTGAGGCCGTTGCCGCGGCGCCCCAGTTGTTTGGCCTTGGCCTGCTCCAGCAGCCCGCGCGCCCAGTCGCGATCGGCCAGGCCGAGCACCTGGGCCGGCCGCAACACCGTGACCTGAGGGCCGAATTCACCGGCGGCCAGGGCCAGGCGCTCCAGTTGCAGACGGCGCTGGGCCTCACGGCCCTTGGGCTTGGCCGGCACCTGGTCTTCCTTGAGCGCCTCGCCACCCCGTTCATAGACACGGGCGGACGACACATAGACGAATTGCGCGACCTGCTGCTGCAGGGCGGCTTCGATCAGCACCTGGCCGTGGTCCAGATCGGCCGCGCTCGGCACGCCGGCCACGTCGGTGCAGTGGGCGATGGCGTCGATGTCGTCGCACAGCGCCAGCACCTGCGCGGACTGGTCGAGCAAGGCGGGATGATAATCGGCGCCACGCTCGACCAGGGCATCCAGGGTCGCACCGGGACGGCCGTGCACCCGCACCAGTTGGCCGCGGTCGAGCAGATCGCAGGCCAGGCCCGCACCGAGCGCCTCGCTGGCGCCCGTGATCAAGATACGCATCTCGCTAGGATTCCCGAAGCTATCCGCGGTCGCCCGCGGCGACCCATCGGCCAGTGTAACCAAAGCTTTCGACAGCCGCCGCTAGTCGCGCACCAGCCACTGACCGGCAACCTGTTCAAGGTGCCGGGTCAGGGCCTGCAAGGCGGCGCCACCGTTGCGCCAGCGGTGCCAGAACAGGGGGACGTCCACCCATTGGCCGGGCGCCAGATCCACCAGCTCGCCGCGCGCCTGGGCGGCCGCGCTCTGGATATCTGGCAGGAGCCCCCAGCCGATACCGCCCAGGGTCATCTGCAGGAAGCCCTCGGCGGAAGGACAGAGATGGTAGTCGAAGGGCTGGGTGACGCCGAGCTGCTCCAGATAGCGATGCTGTAAGCGGTCATCCGGGCCGAAGACGATGGCGGGCGCCCGCGCCAGGGCCTGAGGATCAGGCAACCCGGCCAATTGCCGCGTGCGGAATTCCGGGCTGGCCAGGGCCCGGTAGCGCATGGCACCCAGGGCGCTGACCCGCGCCCCGGCCAATGGCTGGCCGTTGGCGCAGAGACAGGCGGCCACTTCGCCAGCGCGCATGCGCCTGAGCACTACATCCTGATCCTCCACCACCAGATCCAGCAGTACGCCCTGCGCCCTGACCCAGGGACCGACCGCCAGCGGCCACCAGTTGGCCAGGCTGTCGGCATTGAGGGCGATGCGCAGTCGCTGTGGCGCCTCCTCGGCCAACCCCGGCACCTCGCTGCCCAGATCGGCCTCCAGCAGCCGCACCTGCTGGATATGGCGCAGCAGGCGCAGACCCGGCGCCGTCGGCTGGGGCGGCGTTTCCCGGACCAGCACCGCCTGGCCGACCCGGGCTTCGAGCAGCTTGATGCGTTGGGACACCGCCGATTGCGACAGGCCCAAACGCCGCGCCGCCCGCTCGAAGCCGCCCTCTTCCACCACCACCGCCAGGGCTTCCAGCAATTTGTAGTCGATCATCGATCTGGCTAATGCTGCATAAGGAATATTGGTTTTTCTTATACACCCAGTCCCGGCAAGGTGGCAGCCATTCCAGGATGACAAGGCAAGCTCCGCAATGAACAGCTACTTCACCGGCCTCTTGACCATGGCCAGTCTCATCATGGCGCTGGGCGCCCAGAACACCTATCTGCTGGCCCAGGGATTGCGCCGCGAGCACCATCTGGCCATTGCCGCCTTCTGCCTGACCTGCGATGTCATCCTGGTGGCCGCTGGCGTGCTGGGGCTGGCCGCGCTGATCCAGCACAGCCCGCTGCTGGTGGTCATCCTGCGCTGGGGCGGCGCGGCCTTTCTCATCTGGTATGGCGCCCAGGCGCTACGGCGGGCCTGGAAGCCGGCGGCAATGGGCAGTCTGGAGACCACGAGTCCGCGCAGCCGGCGCCAGGCGCTGCTCGCCGCCGCCGCCGTCTCCCTGCTCAACCCCCATGTCTATCTGGACACGGTGCTGCTGGTAGGCTCCCTGGGCAGCCAGCAGGCCGCGCCCCTGGCCTATGTCTTCGGCGCGGCCACGGCCTCCATGCTGTGGTTCTTCGGTCTCGCCCTGGGCGCTGCCTGGGCCGCGCCCTATCTGGCCCGCCCGGGGGTGTGGCGGCTGATCGATCTGCTGGTGGCGCTGGTGATGTTCGCCGTCGCGGTGCAGTTGCTGGTCTCGACCTGAGGCTGGTCTTCGCCGGGCGAGCGCCCTAAGCTGCGGCTCTGCGTTTTCTGTCGAGAGTCCACATGCCCTTCGCCCGCTCGCTCCGTAGTCAGAGCCTGCTCCTGTTTGGCGGCAGTCTGCTGCTGATGCTGCTGATCGCCCTGGCCGGCTTCGGCCTGCTCTCCCGCGAGCTGCACCGCTACCAGCACCTGATCGAAGGGCCGCTGGAGCGGCTGGTGGAGATCGACGACACCCACCTGACCTTCAAGATCCAGGTGCAGGAGTGGAAGAACTTTCTCTTGCGCGGTGGCGATGCCGCGACCGCCGAACGCTACTGGCAGGCCTTTCTGACCCGCGAAGCGGAGGTCGACCAGCGCCTGCAACAGCTGGCCACCCACGTCGACCCCGAACTGCAACCACGACTCCAGGCCTTGCGTGCCCAGCACGTACGCCTGGGCGAGCGCTATCGCGCCGGCCATGCCGCCTATCTGGCCCATGACCGCGATCCGCGCCGCGGCGATGCCGAGGTCCGTGGTATCGACCGGGAGACCGCCGAGGGCTTCGCCGCCCTAGTCGACGACCTACATGGACGCACCGCCGCGCAGATCGCCGCCATCCGCGCCGAGGCCCAGCGCGACATCCTGCTCGCTGGCCTGGCCCTGCTGCTCTGTGGCGGCGGCCTGCTGTTCCTCGGGGTACGGCTGGTGGAGCGTCGACTGGTGGATCCGCTAGTGGCCTGCGCCCGGCAACTGGGGCTGCTGGCCCGCGGACGCTTCGGCGAGCGCCTACCCGGCGGGCGCGATGACGAACTGGGCCGCCTGACCCTCAGCACCAATCTCCTGCGCGAGGCCGCCGTGCAGCACACCCACGACCTGCGCCACCAGGCCAACGAAATCGGCGCCCTCAGCGCCCTGCTGGCCAGTCAGTTGCTGACCGAACCAGGTCAGCCAGCGCGCGACATCGATCCGCAGGTACTCAAGGACGTCAGCCGCCGCCTCGCCGACATCGCCGGCGATCTGCAGGAGGCCGCCAGCCAGCGGCAGGACTGAGGTGCGGCGCTAGAGCTGCGCCGGTACCTCGCGCCATTGCCCCGGTGCCAGGTCGTCCA
Organism: Pseudomonas sp. PLB05; assembly: GCF_021106615.1. NCBI lineage: Bacteria > Pseudomonadati > Pseudomonadota > Gammaproteobacteria > Pseudomonadales > Pseudomonadaceae > Pseudomonas > Pseudomonas sp. PLB05. Next base: position 383,753 of record NZ_JAJOHO010000004.1, on the reverse strand, counting down.
GCGCCCAGGGACCGATGCGTACCCGCACCAGGCGCAGGGTCGGCAGGCCGACAGCAGCGGTCATGCGGCGCACCTGGCGATTGCGGCCTTCGCGGATGGTCAGCTCGATCCAGGCGGTTGGCACGCTCTTGCGAAAGCGCACCGGCGGATCGCGCTCCCAGAGCACCGGCGGCTCGCCCAGCAGGCGGGCTTCGGCCGGCAGCGTGGGGCCGTCATTGAGTTCGACGCCCTGGCGCAGGCGCTGCAACTGCTCGTCACTGGGAGTGCCCTCCACCTGGGCCAGGTAGGTCTTGGGCAGCTTGTGCCGGGGATCGGCGATGCGCGCCTGCAACTGGCCATCGTTGGTCAGCAGGAGCAGGCCTTCGCTGTCGCGATCCAGACGGCCGGCGGGATAGACCCCTGGCACCGCAACGAAGGCCTTCAGGGTCGCGCGGCCGTCAGCGTCGGCGAATTGGGTGAGCACATCGAAGGGCTTGTTGAGCAGCAGCAGCCGCGGCGTGACCGGCGGTGCCTTGGCCTGGCGACGGGGCCGCTGACCGGGGGTGGAACGGGTATTTCGCGACATGGGGATCGATGGCGGTTAGTAAGAGCCTGTACAAAGGCTCGCGAGCTAGAGCCAAACAAGGCGAAAATGTCTGAGGAAGCGGAGTTTACAAAGAGTAAATGAGCATTCCGACCGGGCTGGCGATCCAGGACATTTTCAACGCCGTTTGGCCGACGCGCAGCAGACTTTGAATAGGCTCTTAAAGGTAATCTGGATCGCCCAGTCTATTCCTCCGAGGTCCCATGCGCATCTTTCGTCCGCTGTGGCTGATCCACCTGCTCACCCTGGCCGGTTGCGCTTCGTCCGCCTACGAGGGTCCGCGCTCCGATCATTTCGACGGCGCGCGCTTCCACAACCTGGCGCCACGCGAGGACAAGAGTCTCTGGACGCTGCTGAAATGGCAGTTCACCCGCACCCGTCCCGAGTGGACCTGGCAGGACGGCCCAGCCGTGCCGACACGACCGGCGACGCGGGTCGAGGGCGGTGAGTTGCGGGTGACCTTCGTCAACCACGCCACCCTGCTGATCCAGCACCAGGGCCTCAACATCCTCGCCGATCCGGTGTGGTCGGCGCGGGTCAGTCCCTTCAGCTTCATCGGGCCCCGGCGCTATCACGCCCCCGGCGTGGCCCTGGATGACCTGCCGCCGCTGGACCTGATCTTCGTCAGCCACAGCCACTACGACCATATGGATCTGGCGACCCTGCGGCGCCTGGCCGAGCGCGCGCCCCTGACACCGGTGGTGACGCCCCTGGGCAATGCCGAGCTGATCCGCCGCGAGACCGGCTTCGTCACGGTCAGCGAACTGGACTGGTGGCAGAGTCTGCCGCTCAAGGACGGCATACGCCTGCACCTGGTGCCTGGCCAGCACTGGTCGGCGCGCAGTCGCTTCGACACCAATCGGCGGCTGTGGGGTGGCTTCGTGCTGGAAGCGCCGACCGGGCCGGTCTATTTCGCCGGCGATACCGGCTGGGGTCCGCACTTCGCGCAGATCCGCGAACGCCTCGGCGCACCGCGCTTCGCCGCGTTGCCCATTGGCGCCTATGAACCCCGCTGGTTCATGCAGGACAGCCACCTGAACCCGGACGATGCCGTACGCGCCCATCAGGCGCTGGGCGCTGCCAGCAGTCTGGGCATCCACTTCGGCACCTTTCCCCTGAGCGACGAAGGGCAGTTCGCACCGCCCCGCGATCTGGCCCATGCCCGGACACTGCATGGGCTGGCGGACGAGGCATTCAGGACGCTGGCACCGGGTGAGGTCTGGTCGGTGCCCTGAGGTCAGCCGCCGACCTTTGCTGTTTCGATCAAAGGCGGTAGAGAGGAAGCGCTGAGCCAATCCATGAGGGTGGCTCTCATACCGATTCCCCAATGCTGGTCATAGAGCATCCAGGCCCCGGTGACCACGATGGCCCAGAGAATGCTGAACAGCGAACCGACCAGAAAGTATTCGGCAAAGTCCCGCTGATCCAGCTCCTTGAAGCAAGCGACGGTCTTGAGCGCTATCACCGCCGCGAGGATTTCCCAGCTGTTGCTCAGCAGTCCCGCAGCCAACACCAGGCGCTCGAGCCAACCGATGAGGCGTCCCGCGGAAAAGGCGCCATCGACGGCTGAGTCTGGCACCCCTGGCCGCTGCATGCGGATGAGCATCCTGCGACACAAGGCATTGCCGAGCTCGGTCAACAGGACCAAGGCAAAGAGCGTATAGGCCAGTGCATGCAATCCCTGCAGCAACCCGTTCACTGTTCAGCCTCCCTGCGATCCAGATCTGCCAGTACCTCCAGCACGGCGTTCCACTGTTGGCTATAGGCGTCGAAGTGACCGGAGGTACGTACCTTGTAGATGCTATGGACCGATACCTGACGCTGCTCTGCCAGCTCCGCTGGCGACTGTCCGTTCAAGAGTGCCGCGATATCGCTCAACTGACGTTGCGTCCAACCCTTCTCGATAACCGTCAAGCCAACCCCTAGCGCATCGAGGGCGATCTCCAGCAGTGGCTCCTGTGGCAGCGAGAAACCATAGCGGCAGAGCGCACGCTTTTCATTGAGCTTGTGCCGACTGCGGCTAAGGCCCGGCCCCATCATGTTCCAGGCCTGTTGCGGATTCACCGCCGTTTCTATCCGGGCCAGCCCCAGGACGAAGCGGCAGTCGATATCGCGCTGCAGGAGATCCAGCCTGATGTCACGCAACAGCCGAGCGCCGGCATTCAAGGAGGTCACCAGACCCTGAAATTCGTCTCCAAGGGTGATGGTCAGCGGTGATGCCAAGACGTCGGCATAACGCCTGTTGTGCTGCACTACCGCTTCATTGAAGGCCTTGTGTAACTGCGCAATATCGGCGGCGTGCTCGCTGTGCACCAAGTCGCCCATTACCACTGCGAGCGTTCTGGCGGTTTTTACCTGCTTTGGGGTCATTTTCGTGATGTAACTAAAAAAGGGTCAACAAGCACTTTTTACCCAAAAATGGTATGACTCGCCTAGTGTTAGCTATCACCAGTAACCAGCAGGCAAGAGACAAAGGCCGCCAGAGCTTTTGAGGACACCCTCAACGCCTCGCCGCTTCCGCCCGTTGATTCTGGTTACTCTACCAGCCCCTTATCCCAAAGCCGCACCAGTTCGCTGGGCGCCCGGTCCTCGGGGATCAGCAGGGTCAGTTCGTCTTCCTGCTCGGCGGGTTGCGGGCGAAAGCGCAGCTCCACCTTGAAATAGCGCTGATCGCCACGCCCGACCTGGGTCGGTTCGCCGGATTCCGGCAGACAGCGTTCCAACACCGAGCAGATGCGCCCGCGCTGGGCGCTGTCGTATTGGCCGAATTCGATCTCCCGCGGTTTGCTCAGCGCATGCAGGGGCGCGAAGCCGCCCTGGCGCGAGAGCCGTACCACGGTGTCCTTGCCCAGCGGGGGAAGTTCGCGCATTGCCCTGTTCCTCTAGCTAAGGGTGACGCCTACACCGGCCCAGGCTTCCTCGACGGCCTGGACCTCGGCCGACTCGGCACCGAAGCGGCGACCGGCGTTGGAGACGGTCAAGCGGGCGAAGGCGGCGAAATCCGCATCGTTGGCCAGGCGGCTGTCGCAGAGGGTGTCGTACCAGATCGGTCCGGCCTTTTCCCAGGCATGACCACCCAGGGCCAGCGCCGCCAGGTAGAAGGCCCGATTGGGAATGCCCGAGTTAAGGTGGACGCCGCCGTTGTCTTCGCGGGTCTCGATGTAGTCGCGCATATGCCCGGGCTGGGGGTCCTTGCCCAGGGTCGGATCGTCGTAGGCGGTGCCCGGTTCGGCCATGGACCTCAGGCCCTTGCCGTTGATCTTTTGGGTGAGCAGCCCGGCGCCGATGATCCAGTCCGCCTCGGCAGCGGTCTGCTTGAGTTCATACTGCTTGACCAGGATGCCGAAGACATCGGACACCGACTCGTTGAGCGCACCGGACTGGTTGAAGTACACCAGCCCCGCCTCGCTCTCGGTGACGCCATGCACCAGTTCGTGAGCGATGACATCCAGGGCGATGGTGAAACGGTTGAAGATCTCGCCATCACCGTCGCCGAATACCATCTGTTCGCCGTTCCAGAAGGCGTTCTGGTACTCCTGGCCATAGTGGACGGTGCCGGCGAGCGGCAGGCCCTGGCCATCGATGGAATTGCGGCCGAAGACTTCGTTGAAGAATTTGAAGGTGGCGCCCAGGTAGTCATAGGCCTCGTCCACCGCTACGTCGCTCAGCGGCGGCTGCCCCTCCTGGCGCACCAGCCGCCCGGGCAGCTGCATGGCATTGCCGGCATCGAAGATGCTGCGCTGCGGACTGGCGTCATCGGTGCGCGGCAGAGCCCCGACCGGGGCCTGGCGCACCCCGGGACGACCGGGATTGTGCAGCAGACTCTGGACGTGACTCAGGGTGGTCAGGGCGCAGGAACGCTGGTGTTCGTCGCCATGATCGATGATGCGACCAAGAATGTAGGGGGGAATCACCCCCTGGTAGGTGCCCGGGTTACGAGACATGCGCGCCCTCCTCCTCTGGGGGACAAAGGTCCCCGATCACCGCAGCGTGCGGTCCTGCTGATTGGACCACGAAACGACCAGACGACTCCCGCCTCTTCACCCGGAGGCAGGCTTCTGGTACAAAGGCACCCCACGCGGGCGTCGTATAATGGCATTACCTGAGCTTCCCAAGCTCATGACGAGGGTTCGATTCCCTTCGCCCGCTCCAGATCCAGACGGCCTCCAATCAGTCCTTGCGGACCAGCTGATTGGGGGCCGTTGCGTTTCCGGCCCTCATTTCCGTGCGGTTCAGCCTGGACGACATGGGGCTTACCCTACGTCCACCAACCCCTTCACCCGCTGCGCCAGAGCCTCCACCGCGAAGGGCTTGGTCAGGATCGCCATGCCGGGTTCCAGATGGCCGTCGCTGAGCAGCGAGGTTTCGGCGAAGCCGGTGATGAACAGGACCTTGAGCGCCGGGCGGTGGACGCGGGCGGCGTCGGCCAGTTGGCGGCCGTTCATGCCGCCGGGCAGGCCGACGTCGGTCACCAGCAGGTCGATACGGGCATCGGAGTGCAGCACTTCCAGGCCGCCGGCGCCGTCGGCGGCCTCGATGATGACGTAGCCCAGCTCGCGCAGCAGATCGGTCACCAGCATGCGCACCGTGGGTTCGTCGTCGACCACCAGCACCGTGGCATTGGCGCCTTCCAGCGGACAGGGTCGCCCGTCCGCCAGAGGCGTCTCGCCTGGCTGCTCTACCGGCCGCAGTGGCAAGTAAAGGCAGACGGTGGTGCCCTCCTCCGGCGTCGAGCGCAGCCGCAGCTGACCGCCGGACTGGCGGGCGAAGCCATAGATCATCGACAACCCCAGGCCCGTGCCCTGGCCCATGGGCTTGGTGGTGAAGAAGGGCTCGAAGGCCTTGGCGGCGACCTCCGCTGTCATGCCGCTGCCGGTATCGGTCACGCTCAGGTGTAGATAGCGTCCAGGTGGCAGCTCGAAATCGCGGGTATCTCCGTCACCGAGGGTGCGATAGCTGGCGGCGATGAGGATGCGCCCACCGTTGGGCATGGCATCGCGGGCGTTGATGCACAGATTGAGCAGGGCATTCTCCAGCTGGGACTGATCCACCAACAGCGGCTGGTCGTCCGGCAGACTGGTGAACTGCACCTGGATGGCGGGCCCCACGGTGCGCTGCACCAGATCGAGCATGCCGCCCACCAGCTGGTTGACCACCGTGGCCTCCGGGGCCAGGGTCTGGCGGCGAGCGAAGGCCAGCAGGCGATGGGTCAGGGCGGCGGCGCGCTTGGCGCTGCCCTGGGCGGCCAGCAGGTATTTTTCCAGCTCAGTGAAGCGCCCCTGGCCGATGCGCAGGCCCATGAGGTCGAGGCTGCCGGAGATTCCGGCGAGCAGGTTGTTGAAGTCGTGGGCCAGGCCACCGGTGAGCTGGCCGACCGCTTCCATTTTTTGCGACTGGCGCAGGGCTTCTTCCGAGCGGCGGAGGTCTGCGGTGCGCTCTTCGACGCGCTGCTCCAGGGTGGCGGTCAGGTCGCGCAGCTCCGCCAGGGCACGGTCACGCTCGTCGGCCAGGGCCCGGCGGGCGTCCACGTCCAGCAGCACGCCGGGAAAGCGCAGCGGGGTGCCGTCCGCTGCCAGCTCGACATGGCCGTTGGCCTCCAGCCAGTAGTAGCGACCGTCCCTGCGGCGCACCCGGTACTGGTGGGCATAGCGCCCGCCGCGTCCGAGCACGTCGGCGATGGCCGCGGCCAGGCCCGCCTGGTCGTCCGGATGCACGTTGGCGACCACCTGCGCCAGGCTCAGCCCATCACGGCCCAGCGCCGGGTCCAGGCCGAAGTGGCTGGCGAAGGCTTCGTCGACGGTGAATCTGTCGGTGGGTAGATCCCAGTACCAGGTGCCGATGATGGCGCCGGCGGCCAGGGCCAGCTGCACCCGTTCGGCCGCCGCCAGCACGCTGCTCTTCGCGGCACGGGCGCTGTCGCGTTCGTCGATGCGCGCCGAGAGCTCCTGTTCGAGGGTCAGGTTGTGTCGGCGCAGCGCGGCTTCGGCGATGTCGCGCTGGCGATGGGCCTGGACGCTGGCGGTGGTCTCGGTGGTGATGTTGAGCATGCCGACGATGCGCCCGCCGTCACGCAGCGGACTATAGGAAAAGCTCCAGTAGGTGTCCTCGGGATAGCCGTTGCGGGTCATCACGAAGTGCTTGTCGACGAAGTGCAGCGCCTCGCCGGCGCGTGCCCGGTCGATCAGCGGGGCGATCTCGTCCCACAGCTCCACCCAGACCTCGTGGATCGGCTGCCCCAGTGCCGCGGGATGCCGCGCACCGAGAAAGGGGGCGTAGGCGTGGTTGTAGATCAGCGTCTGCTCGGCGCCCCAGGTGGCGCACATGGCGAAGGGCGAGGCCATCAGCAGATCGTAGGTGGTCCGTAGCGCGACGGGCCAGCCAGCACGGCCAACCAGCGGCGTGGATTCCCAGGCGAAGGTTTCTAGGTAGGACAAGGAACGACTCACTGGCAGAGGCACTGAGGGATCTCGTGGCCGTCCGGACCCTCTGCAAGGCGTCCGGATGCCCATGATAGGCAGGTACGGGAGTCCCTGCCAGAGTTCCAGGTGACCGACGGCGCAGCCCTGCCCATCGATGGTCGGGCCGGCCCTGCGGCATGCTGTCCCGGTGAAACGACTGGCACCGGCGACGTGCATCTCTTACCGTGTGGCCCCCGCTGTCGCTGTCAGGTATCCGCTCGTCATGTCCGCGTCTTCCACCCCGCCCGAGGGGCTGCAACGCAGCCTGTCCAATCGCCATCTGCAACTGATCGCCATCGGCGGCGCCATCGGCACCGGCCTGTTCATGGGCTCGGGCAAGACCATCGCCCTGGCCGGTCCCTCGATCCTGCTGGTCTATCTGATCATCGGCAGCGCGCTGTTCTTTGTCATGCGCGCCCTGGGCGAACTGCTGCTGTCGGATCTGGAGTACAAGTCCTTCATCGACTTCTGCACCGACCTGCTCGGGCCCTGGGCCGGCTTCTTCTGCGGTTGGACCTACTGGTTCTGCTGGATAGTCACCGCCATCGCCGATGTCATCGCCATCGCCGCCTATGCCCAGTTCTGGTTTCCCAGCCTCGCGCCCTGGATCCCAGCGCTGCTCTGCGTGCTGCTCCTGCTGGGCCTCAACCTGGTCACGGTGCGACTCTTCGGCGAACTGGAATTCTGGTTCGCGCTGATCAAGATCGTCGCCATCTGCGCCCTGATCGTCACCGGCTTCGGCCTGGTGCTCTGGGGTTTCCAGTCGCCCTCGGGCAACGTGGCGAGCCTGAGCAATCTGTGGAACGACGGCGGCTTCTTCCCCATGGGGCTGGGCGGCTTCTTCGCCGGTTTCCAGATCGCCGTGTTCGCCTTTGTCGGCATCGAGCTGGTGGGCACCACCGCCGCCGAGACCGCCGATCCCCGGCGCAACCTGCCCCGCGCCATCAACTCCATTCCGGTGCGCATCCTGGTGTTCTATGTGTTGGCGCTGGTGGTGATCATGGCGGTGACGCCCTGGCGCCAGGTGGTGCCGGACAAGAGTCCCTTCGTCGAACTCTTCGTGCTGGCCGGCGTGCCCATGGCCGCCAGCCTGATCAACTTCGTGGTGCTGACCTCGGCCACCTCCTCGGCCAACAGCGGCATCTTCTCCACCAGCCGCATGCTCTATGGCCTGGCCCGCGAAGGCCACGCGCCCCGCGGCCTCACCCAGCTTTCGCGAGCGGCGGTACCGGCGCGCGGACTGGTACTGTCCTGCCTGTGCCTGCTGCTGGGCACGGTGCTGATCTACCTGATCCCCAACCTGGTTACCGCCTTCACCCTGGTCACCACCCTGGCGGCGGTGCTGTTCATGTTCGTCTGGTCGCTGATCCTGCTGGCCTGGCTGGCGTACCGCCGCAACCGCCCAGAACGCCATGCCGCCTCGGCCTTTCGCCTGCCCGGCGGGCGCTGGGTGTGCTACGGGGTGCTGGCCTTCTTCGCCGCGGTGCTGGTCTTGCTGACCCTGCAGGACGACACCCGCCAGGCGCTGCTGGCCAGTCCGCTGTGGTTCCTGCTGCTGGGGGTGGGCTACTGGTGGCGCGGGCGGACGCTACGCGGCGGCTAGACCGGCGCTGCCCGCTCAACCCACCGACCAGAGTTCATCGAGGCGGGTGGTGTAGCGCGGGCTGAGCAGGTCGCGACGCATCTGCCAGGCGGGATCCCGGGGAATCCGGGCTGGACGCAGGGTTTCGCGACCGAACTTGCCGTTGATGGCGTCCAGCGTCGCCATCAGCCGGGTAGCGGCCGGATCCGGTGCGGAAGCGAAGAGATCCGCGGCCACCTCGCTACGGCCGTAGAGATCGAGCAGCAACACCTCGGCCTTGGCATAGCCGAAGCCGTCGCGAAAGATCTCGCGCAGGCCGGACTGGGCATAATCGTTGAGTACCCGGGTGTCGTCGCTGGGCACCGGCAGATTGAGCAGGGCGGCATTGGCATAGCGAGCCTCGTCGGCGCCGTGCATGCCGGTCTGGATGCTGACCCTCAGGGTGCGACAGAGCGAACCCTGGGCGCGCAGCTTTTCCGCGGCGCGGGCAGTGTAGCTGGCCACCGCCTCGGCCAGGGCGCCGAACTGGTACTGGCGACGACCGAACATGCGGCTGCTGCAGATGGTCTGCCGCGGCGCTTCCAGTTCTTCCAAGCTCAGGCAGGCCAGCCCGCGCAATTCCCGCGCGGTCTTTTCCAGCACCACGCTGTAGCGCTGGCGCAAGGACCAGGCATCCTGCGCCGCCAATTCCCAGGCAGTGGTGATGCCCTGCCCCCGCAGCCGCTCGGCCAGGCGCCGGCCGACACCCCAGACATCTTCGATCGGCGAATGCTTCAGCACCCAGTCATGCACCACCGGATCGCGCAGATCCAGCACGCCACCGGTGCGCTCCGGCCAGCGCTTGGCGGCGGCATTGGCCAGCTTGGCCAGGGTCTTGGTGCCGGCGATGCCGACGCTGACCGGGATGCCCGTCCATTTCTGCACCCGCGCCTGCAGGCGGTGGCCGAGGGCGTCCAGGGGCTCGGGCAGGCCGGCCAGATCGGCGAATACCTCGTCGCGCTAAAGGTAAGTTAGTGCACTATGGACACACTCAATCACGCGTCACAGCTGTGCTCGCGAGACGCGCAAAGCGTCCACAGGTAACAGCGAACCTGATTGCAGCTCGCGGTGCAATGTCCATACCTGCGCACGTGGCACCACTACTCAACTGATGTAGGCTGACGCTGCAGGCGAGGCAGTAGGGTATGCGGCTGACATCTGAGCTGAATGGCTATGCGATACAGTTTCTCGATCGTGATATTGACCTCGCCCCTTTCCACTCGGCCCATATAGCTGCGATCTATCCCGCAAGCGAAGGCGAGCGCGTCTTGAGACATCCCTACAGATAACCTCTTCTCTCGAATTCTTTCCCCGAGATCCTTCGCCAGCGCCTGCATATCCGCCTCTTGTGACCAAGGCGGGACTATCAGTCGTTTCCAAGAACGCACGCGACGGATTATAATCCGCATTTCGCTAGCTTCAGCGATACTGGGCGCTCGTATGAAATCCGCAATATTCAGGCTGGACAGGCAGCTTTATGAGCTGCTCACGGATGAGCGGTGCCGACAATTTACGATTCGGTCATTGAGCGATTCGTACGCCATTCGCTCACGCGGACTGGCCGAAGGTTTGGATCTTTGGCGCTACATCTATGATCAGGTCCGGCGTCTCGTGCGTATGGGGTGGGTGGGCCAAGACTCAATCAAGCGCAGGCGTAATCAAATCTTTCATGTGATGACCATGCCGCCAGACATCACTTTGGTCCTTATTGATGCTAAAGCCACTACTACAGATACAGACGCAGTTTCCGATCAATCAATAGTTAGAGCAAGTAACCATCAGTGTCATTGGAGTCCAACAGAGCACTTAGAGTCGCTGGCTAAGGAAATTCGTTTAGACATGCTTACTGCGATGGGCGAAGCAGAGAGATACAAGCAATTGTTTACTGAGATACCAGTACTTAGAACCCAAATTGAAGGCGACTACTTGGAAGCCAGAGATCGCAGCTCAAAGCTCTTGGGTCACCTCCGCGCTATTGAAAACACACTTAAGATATTAGTTGTGCAATGAAAGAACTGCGTGAATGGCAACAAGCTTGTATTACAGCCGCCATGGAGCATTACCGCTCTTCTGCTCATTTTTTCTGCCAAGCCACCCCCGGATCAGGGAAAAGCAGGATGGCAGCAGAACTAGCGAAAGAAATGTTGAAGGCCGGCTTAATTGATCTTGTTCTCTGCTTCGCCCCTTCTTGTCAGGTGGTGGATGGATTAGAAAAGACCTTTTCCAAAGTACTCGGTCTACCCTTTAATGGGCAGCTGGGATCCGCAGGTGTTGCGTCGACATATCAAGCCATGGACTACCGATCGGCTGCATTTTGGAAATTGGTGGAAGATTACCGTGTGTTAGCAATCTTTGATGAAATCCATCATTGCGCAGGTCATGACCCCCTTCTCAGTAACGCGTGGGGCCAGACAATTCTACAAAGATTGCAGGACAAAGCCACGTTTACGCTTGCTCTATCCGGAACTCCTTGGCGCTCCGACGAGCGGGCCATTGTTTTGGCTAGGTACTCGAATCCTGAAGGCCGTCTAGTCTGCGACTTCACTTATGGACTTAGGGAAGCCGTATCCGACAGAGTTTGCCGCACACCCCGCATCGTGGTCTTGGATAATAACTCCATACGCCTCACTGAGCAGTCAGATAGCGCTCCAATTGTCACTACTCATCGCAGTATCGCCCAGCTTCTAAATGAGAGCCCGATTTCATTCGAAAAACTCCTCAGTCACCCAGAACTGATAGAAAAGATTCTCTCCCTTGGGCAAAGCCGGCTTGAAGAGGTACGCAAGACCGTTCCTAATGCGGGAGGATTGATAGTGGCGACAAACATTCGCCATGCCAACCAGATCGCTGCAGCTTTGAGGCAGAGTGGTGAAGATTGCGTTGTTGTGACAAACCGGACGCCAAACGCGCACCAAGTCATTGAAGGCTTTAGAAACGGGACAGGTAGATGGATTATTGCAGTAGGGATGATCAGCGAGGGAACTGACATACCTCGCTTACAGGTTTGTTGCTACCTAAGTCGAATACGCACTGAACTACACTATCGCCAGGTATTAGGGCGGATTCTTCGACGCATTGGAGATGAGGATAACCGCGCTTGGCTGTACATCTTAGCCGAACCCTCTTTGCTTGAATTTTCACAACGTATTTCTCAAGACCTTCCTGACGACGTCACCGTCTTGGAAAATGTGCAGATTTCAAAACGTAGCGATGAAAATCTTCGCGCACCATGCAATGATGAATGGGAATTAAGCTCTGATCACCTCGACGTAAAAATAGGACGACTCAGCGCCGTAGAGGATTTCGACGTCACGGTCAGTGAGGATATTTTATTTCACGTAGAGCTTTCAAAGGACTTCAGAACCGAGATACTTTCTTTGTACTGAACCGGTCAACTCGCAATGAATGAATTTCAAAAGAGTCTTGGCAAGAGGGAAAACCGGAGGGGGAGGCAACAAGATGAGCCATTGCCAACGAAGTCCTCCGGCACCCAATTCATCATATCACCTTAAAAGCTCTGCGTTACAGAAACGAAGTGCAAACGAATAAACCAGTAACTGAGCAGCGATTTTCTGTGCACTCCATAGAAAATAATAGCGTGATTTTTATAAAGATGCCGCCAATTTCACACGCTTGCTGGAGCCTAAAGCAAAGAAACTATTTGATTCAGCAGACCCACATTTTATATAAGGCAATCGAAATTCTAGGTAGTTATAAATCCGCGCTGCGATGGTTTGAGTCGCCAGCACGGGGCCTCAATGGCGCCTCTCCCTGCCAGGCGCTTAATCAAAAATCCGGATACCTTGAAATTCAGCTTTTATTAACAAGAATAGATTACGGAGTATACATATAAAAACGACCATCATCATGTTAAAGCCGAACATTTGAAATATTTCTGATGTCAGGTGGAATTTTTTGAAGAAGATAGCAGGGGCTATGCATGACCAAACACCGTTCAAAATACCGAACCACTGAGAGTACCGTTACCATTGAAGCTGCCCTGCAAAAAATTGCGGCCAGCGGGCTTAAGGAGCGCTTCATGCAACAGGATCGCACTGGCGCTTACGAAGCCGAACTAGACATGGAACATAGTAACTTTGCCCGCAGCAAAAAAACCGCCGGTGAAGATGATACAGAATAAGATCATCTATCAAACTACTGGCCGTAATGCAACGCTACTGTTTAAGACGGCGCACCGTTAAGCACACCGCAGCATGATCAAACTCTAAAACACATTATCAGAATCTAAACCTGACGCCTCTTCGGCAATTGGCATAGTAGCCTGCGCAGCAGGAGACTCCATCGAATCAAAAAAGGACCTCAATGGAGCAAAAGCTTTTTGATTACCAACCTCATCTATATTAATCACAACCTCAGCGGCGCCAGCAGTAGTGCCGACTGCCTCGCCTATCGAATCATCTTCATCCGCAACCTCTTCCACAGGATCTAAATCTACAAAGTCCTGCCACATCATCATCTTATAATGCGGCATATGATCCAGTACCTTAAAGACCTTATAGAAAATCCTCATATAGCTTTGCGCCATTGCATCGCTGATCGCTACATACAATTCATCAGGCGAATAGTGGGAGCCATCGTTGACCCAGCTGATCAAAGACTGACATTGAATCTTTTCGTGCCCTTCAAACTTATCAATAATCGCGTGAATATTAATATTACCTAGAATTTTAAAATAATTCTCCAAGATTCTGCGCATAGTGTTTTGTATAGTCAGTGTTGGCAAAGGATTTTTCGTCAACTCCGCCCATAGCAACTGATACGATGTTTTAATAGGATTGCATTCAAAGCCCTCGACTTTAGAAAAATGACCAGGCTTACGTACCACCCAGAACGTCTCATCGTTGATAGAGTTGTCTGCAGCCCGCTGAGGATTGAAGCTAATCTCTTTGTGGAAGTGCACATTATGGGTCAATACAAAAATCTGTTTTAGATTATTTCCCTTTTGACGGACCTCCTGAAAAAGCTTCTTGATTAAGCTACTAACAATGAACAGAACATCGCTATCCAAACTTGAAACGGGGTCATCAATGACAACTATGCGATCAGTACTGATCCCCGATGCCGTCACACTTCCCTTAAGCAAATGGTAAAAATATAAGAAAGTGACAAAAGTCTTTTCGCCTTCGCTAAGGGTGGCCTTGGCCTCTGCCCCATCTTTTCTTATAAGTCGATAAGCGTTATCGGTACATGCAGCGTCCAAGGAGAAGCTGCTGAATCCGAAGTCTCTCAAAATCTTATTGATGGCATTTACAGTTGGTTTCACACTGGTCAGAGCGTTCTCAATGCTCGCAATTTCCGCTTCAGCCATAGCTATATCAATGTTTGCCCTCTCTATACTTGCACTGATCCCATCGATTGCCTTACTAATACGCGTAGCATCTCTGGAATAATCAGCGAGCGTATCCTTAAGTTCAACATCAAGAAGATAGCGCCATACCGCATCAGTTAAATTTTCTTGCTCAACCGAGAAACCTGACACAAGGCGATTATGCTCAAAAACCTCACGGTTCGCGGCATTTATCAATTCCGAAATTCTATTTGGAACTTCACCAATACGTTCCAAAGTCACTTCAGCGCTTGGGCTTCTTACCTTCAATTCAATACGCTGATTATTCACTAGCATAATTGCGTTCAGCGCCTGCAACTCAAGATCAAGCGTTGACTTATCCAAATGGGCACATTCTGAGGCCAGAACCATTTGAGCACGAACTATTACGTTTTCCACTACTGAGCGATATAAACTCTGAAACTGGGACAGCGCTTTGGTTTCAGCCTCGAACGTCGCATCAAAGTAGTCCGAAAGGCTCTTTTCAAATTCATGGGGAAGCTTCTGCTGGCAGAAAGGGCACCCATCGTCTGTCTGGTCCAAAAATGTCATACCTTGCCTAACCCAGTCGCTGTTTCCCAAAAACTGGATCATTGCAGAGACATTTACGTCTTTTTTTCCCACTATTTTCTTGATCAGAATAGGATTCTGTTCAAGTGATACCAATTGAGACAGGTCCAAGTCGGCGACACTAGCCATCCGTGGCGGAGTGTCTTTATAAAGCACTTCTGCTCGCTTCCTGAGATTCTCTATGTCGCACAGTTCGGAGGAATTACTTTTGCTTTCCTTTAACACCCTGCCTTTAAAGGCCTCGCGATTGTTCCTCAGCCCTTTAAATGCCCCATGAAATTCATTATCGTATTTCTGTTTCTGCTCCCAGCATCGAGCGACTAGCTTCGCATCCAGCGCCTGCTTCTCTGCGATTTTCCCGCTCTTACCGTCTAGACCGTTCAAATTCTCTTGCGCCCTAGCTTTGAGCAGCGCATAACGATCCCTTTCTTTTTTCAGTTCGTCTAGACGGTCGAGCTGTGCTTGCTCAGCCTGCCCGAGCGTAAATACCCCTCTAAAATGTTTCGAATCGGTGAAATTTGTAGATATGAAGTCGCTATTGTAGACCATCGGTGAAACTGGACTACCCTTTGCCCAAACAATCTTGGAAGCAGCTGATAGATGGGGATTGCTTATCAGCCTACTGATCGTCGTCTTGCCTGCTCCATTTGCACCGTAGAAATAGTTTACGGCTTTCAATCCATCAATGGTTTCGGAGGAGGTATCGCAGTAGGTCGCTATGCCTGAAAGGGAGATTGACTCAATCATTTCTCGCATCCATGGAGATATAAGAGCAGGACAAGCTGACGGCAGCTTTGAATAGTAAGCAGCACATTTGCAAAGCGGAGGCTTGCTTCCTGCTGCTACGCGTTGGTCACTACACCATTTTGTGCAAGCAACGGCAACACTGGGGCCAACGCGAATTAGCTGCCTTCGTCGATCTGACGTTGCTATAGAAGCTGTAAAAGAGAGCTCTAGCACGCCGTATAGGTCTCATTACGTGAGGTAAACAGCATCACCTGTGCAAAAATGCGCGCTATTCGCTTTGTTACGAGCGGACTGCTACGTCCGACGAATAGCACAGTGATGATCACCCTGTATCGACGTATCGCAGCGACGTTGGCTAGTCGAAATGGGCCTACGACCTAGCGTCGTGGCTTTGAGATACAGACCGGTGGATACCTCGATGCGCTTGGTCTCATGAGTGAAATAGCGAAGAGAGGCTAGTTCCTCCACTCGGATCTGATGCGTGTTACTACTAACTGGCGCACCGATGGAGAAGGGCTTAGGTTAAAAAACGCATTTGGAGCACGGATAGTTTATGGTCAAAGCAAGGATCGGTTGGGCGGATGGGTGGACGGGGCATTGAGCTAGGATCCGACGGCAACCGGTCCTAGGTGTGCAAGCGTTCAGGTCCTATAGGTGAGGATGATGACGCCGCATTACACTAGCAGTTGCATCCAAAACTCTACGCGCCCTTAGGCGCCTAAATGCAGTGCCGGTGACGTATGGAAAAAAGACTGGATAGCTCTGGGAATGCAACGAAAGCCTCGGAGGAGCTACAGCGTGCGTTCGCGTCGACGCCTCAAATGGAGCTGGCAAAAGCGGCTGCGCTGAATGCGATGCCCAACCTGGAGCACGTCAAAGCGGCAGCCCTACATTCGACGCCCCATATGGAATGGGCAAGGGCCGCAGCACTGAATCACATGCCTTACCTTGAGCAGCTTCAGGCAATACTCAAGCCAACTCCCCAAATGGAGATACTCCAGGCCACATTGCAGAAGCAAAGTCACCACTATGAAGCACTCCGAGCATCACTGACGTCGGTGCCTAATCTGGACGCACTTCAAGCCATGGGGATCAATCTCAGCCCGCAGTTTGAAGCAGCCAAGGCGCTATTGAAGCCAGTGCCAGGACTTGAAGTGCTTATGGCCAAGCTGAAACCGCTTGTGCTCGACACGTCGAAATTGCTGCCAGCGTTGTCCGCGCTGAACCTCACGAAACTGGATGGGGACCTTTTAAAAGCAGCGGAGCCCTCTAAGGCGCTTCTCGACGCCGTCTCTTATGCAGGACATCTATTTCAGGACGACAGTGGGAGGCATAGGCAGCTCTCTCGTTTAATCACCCAATACCTTCCAGCCGACGGTCCGCAGAGAGGTGACATAAGCGACACCAGTCGCGTTGGCCAAGAGTTGTCTGCGGCCGCAGAGGCAGGGGACCTGTCACGGCTAAGTCCAAAGGCTTTACTGTCCTTTTTGATGCTCTTAGCCTGCCTTGTATCTTTAGTCGCCAACTTTGGCGGCGCACGGCAAGAGCTATGCTTCTGGCAGCCTACACTGCTTCCCGAGATGACTTCAGGTCAGAAGGGAAAAGCCATTCGCCGCTTAGCTTGTGACGCCCCTTCTGACGTGTTGAAGAACATGCGGTTTGTTAGGGGCACTGGCGTGCAGCTTCGAGAGTCCCCAAGCATGAAAGGCCGAGTGCTTTCTGTTTCGCTTTCGGATGGTGATCTGCTGGACATTATCAGCTCAGAGAACCGCGACTGGCTGCTTGTCTCAGTGGTGGGACAAGACGGTGTTGAAGGCTGGATATCCCGAAGGTACGCAATACAAATAAAGCGCTAGTCTAGTGCATATCATTGACATGCCTGTTGGTGCATTCACAGGGCGTGGTTGGTCCCTTTAGCCAGCGGGCATACACGTATACAACAACGGCCGGGATATCTAGATCTTCCATACTTGGTCAACTCTAGTGGTGTACTCCTGGCTGAGCAGCTCTCGCCTCATCGACCAGCCAGGGGTTTCCCGAATCCGCGCTGCGCGTAAGGTGCCACGGCCATACTTGCGATTCACCGCATCTAAGGTGGCCATCAGCTGGTCAGCGATGGCAGACTGTGCCGGCATGAACAGGTCGCCAGTGATCTCGCCGCGCTGGCAGATCTCGGCCAGTAGGATTTCAGCCTTGGAATAGGCGTATCCCTCTCGGTAAATCCGGGCCAAGCCGAATTGGGCGTACTGAATCAGCACCCGAGTATCGTCAGTCGGATAAGGCAGCTGCAGGGTCACGCTATTGGCATAGCGTGGCTGTTCGGGATTGAACATGCCGGTCTGAATTCCAACACGGAGAACCTGGCACAGGGATTTCTGGGCTCTGAGCTTTTCTGCAGCCCGAGACGTGTAGCTAGCCACCGCCTCAGCCAGCGCCGAGAGCTGGTACTGCCGGGTACCGAACATGCGGCTGCTGCAAATAATCTGCTTCGGCGGTTCGACCTCCTCAAGGTCGAGGCAGCATACGCCCCGGAGTTCCCGGGCGGTCTTTTCCAGGACGACGCTGAATTGCTTGCGCAGTGACCAGGCATCGTACTGGGCGAGGTCCCAAGCCGTTTGGATGCCCATGGCCTTGAGCTTCACCTTGAGCCGATGGCCCACACCCCACACCTCATCGACGGGCAGCTTGCGCAGCACCTTGTCTCGCAGGTTCTGGTCGCGGAGATCCACCACTCCGCCGGTGCGATCAATCCAGCGCTTGGCAACGTGATTGGCGAGCTTGGCCAGCGTCTTGGTGTTGGCTATTCCGACCCCTACTGGGATTCGTGTCCATTGAAAGACTTTCTTCTGGACCGTCCGCCCGAGCTCAGTGAGAGGCTCTGGCATCCCTGTAAGGTCAGCAAAAACTTCATCAATACTGTAGATCTCATAAGCCGGCACTAGGCTGCCGATTGTACGCATCACCCGGTCGCTCATGTCGCCATACAGCGCGTAGTTGGAGCTGAAGGCCACTACTCCCTGCTGTCGCGCAAACTCACGCAACTGGAACCATGGTGCCCCCATCTTGATCCCCAACTGCTTCGCTTCGGCGCTGCGCGCGATGACACAGCCATCGTTGTTGCTGAGGACCACCACTGGCACGCCGTTGAGGTCGGGCCTGAACACTCGCTCGCAGCTGCAGTAGAAGCTGTTGCAATCGATCAGCGCATAAACTTGGTCAGGCATGACCGAGGCGCCGCAGGCAATCGGTAGCGATGCCCCAGACCTCGAATTCGTCCTCTTCCCGCACCGGGATCGGTTTGTAGTGGCGATTGGCCGAATGCAGTTCGTACTGGCCATTGGCATTGCGCTGCAGCGTCTTGATTAGCGGCTCGCGATTTAGCGCAGCGACCACCACGTCACCCGGTACCGCCTCACGCGCCCGGGTGATGATCAACAAGTCGTTCGGGAAGATGCCCAAGCCCATCATGCTGTCCCCGGTGGCCCTGACGATGTAGGTGTGTGGAGCTTTGATGTTCAGGAGGTCATCGAGCGAGATGACCGATTCGAGGTGATCCTGCGCCGGTGACGGAAATCCGCAAGGGACACGGAAGAGAAAGACAGGTAACGCCGTTTCAGACGGAGCCAGATTGGCGACAAATTCGATAGACATAGCAAAGCGAGCCTCCTTTCGTCAGACTGTGTATTTATACAGTTAGCAAAAGGCTAGCCTCTCTGTCCATTAAGCATCACTCGTCGCCGACGACCGGAAATTTCTAGGTGTGGCCGTTTCGCTCACTACCGTGCTGCGATTGAATTTCTGCGGGCGTATGTCTCGGACCTTCAGACTGGCCTTGAGACTTAGGCTATCGACTGCCGCAGCATCCACGAGCGCCAGCTTTTCGGTCTCTGCAACCAGACATCGCCCGCGAATAATTTGATCTAGAGCTTCCAGAAGATCGTGCAGCCAAGGTCGACGTCGAGGAGGCACCCCGCACGGTTAAGGCTTTCGAGTAGTACACCGTAAGCAAGGCGGTTTGCAGCGTTGAGAACGACAGACCTGATCTTTTTAGCCTTATCGACAATCCCCTACAGTGAGCACAATGTCCCACGCCATCCTGCAACGCGATTTGTCTTATTGCATGCTTGCTCTACTGCTGAGTGCCCGTATCCACGGCACCGATGAAGCAGTCCGTGCCACTGCTAAGCGTTGTATTAAGCAGCTTCCAAAACGCCAGCGAGACCTGATGTTCAATGTGATCCAGAGTCATCAGCCGCTGCGGATGGTAAGAACCATGGCCCGCAATCTGGACTGAAATGCAAAGCATCGATCCGAAGGTTTTTGAGTCAAGCTAGACCGCCAGCCAATATATATGTATTTTCGTATATACGAATTTTCATATGTTCAAGGTTCTGGCTATGTCCCCTACCGGCTTCTTCAAGTGTCTCGCTGACGACACGCGCGGACGCATCATGCTCATGCTTTGCGCTGAGGCAGAACTGTGCGTGTGCGAACTCATCCACGCGCTCGACGACAGCCAGCCGAAAGTCTCACGCCACCTCGCACAGCTGCGCGCCTGCAGATTGCTCGAGGATCGGCGCCAAGGACAGTGGATCTACTACCGCCTGCATCCCCAACTTCCTGCCTGGGCCCGGGAGGTCCTGGAGCTGACGCTCAGGGCCAACCTGCCGTGGGTACAGGCTCAGATGGATCGCCTCGCCTCAATGGACAGCAGGCCTACCAGGCAGGCTGCTTGCTGCCCGCCTGGCGCGGTGGAGACCGCATCATGCTGATTGCTGTATCGATCTTCGTTCTGACCTTGGTTCTGGTGATCTGGCAACCAAGAGGGCTTGGCGTGGGCTGGAGCGCAGCGGGAGGTGCGGTACTGGCGCTCCTGACGGGCACCGTCAGCCTGGCCGACGTTCCTGTGGTCTGGAACATCGTTTGGAATGCGACTGCGACCTTCATCGCCGTGATCATCATCAGCCTGGTGCTGGATGAAGCGGGCTTTTTCGAGTGGACAGCGCTCCATGTCGCCCGCTGGGGACGCGGCAGATCAGGCAGGCTGTTCGCCTACATGATCCTGCTGGGCGCGGTCGTGTCCGCCCTGTTCGCCAACGACGGCGCAGCCCTCATCCTGACACCCATCGTGATCGCCATGCTGGTAGCGCTACGCTTCAGTCCAGCCTCGACGCTTGCCTTTGTCATGGCCGCCGGCTTCATCGCCGATACGGCCAGCCTCCCACTGGTGGTGTCCAACCTGGTCAACATCGTCTCCGCTGACTTCTTCCAGATCGGCTTCGGCGAATACGCCTCAGTTATGTGGCCGGTCAATATCGTCAGCGTCGCCGCGACGCTGTTCATGCTGTGGCTGTTCTACCGCAAGGACATCCCGGCGTCTTACGACCCTCAAGCGCTCGAACGCCCGCAGAACGCCATTCGCGATCGCGCTACCTTCCGGGCGGGATGGTGGATCCTGGGTGTCCTCCTGGTCGGGCTATTCGCCCTAGAGCCGCTCGGGATTCCGATCAGCGCAGTAGCAGCGGTCTGTGCAGCTGTGCTGCTCGTCATCGCCGGCAAGGGGTCGGTCATCTCCACCCGGCAGGTGCTCGCCAACGCCCCCTGGCAGGTCGTGCTCTTCTCGCTGGGTATGTACCTGGTGATCTACGGCCTGCGCAATGCGGGGCTCACCGAGGCCCTTTCCTCCCTGCTCAACGCCTTCGCCAGTCATGGCCTGTGGTCAGCCACCCTGGGCACTGGCCTCACCGCTGCGCTGCTCTCCTCGATCATGAACAACATGCCCAGTGTCCTGATCGGCGCTCTATCTATCCAGGGCAGTGAGGCCAGCGGGGTCATCCAGCAGGCCATGATCTACGCCAACGTCATCGGGTGCGATCTGGGTCCGAAGATCACGCCGATCGGCAGTCTGGCAACCCTGCTCTGGCTCCATGTCCTGGCCCAGAAAGGCATCCGGATCACCTGGGGCTACTACTTCCGAGTGGGATGTGTGCTCACCTTTCCCATCCTGATCGCAACCCTCGCCGCCCTGGCCGTGCGCCTCAGCATTCATCCGTAGGAGAAGCCATGAAAGTCCTCTTTATGTGCACGGCCAATAGCTGCCGCAGCGTTCTGTCTGAAGGTCTCTTCAACCACCTCGCACCCGCAGGCTTCTCTGCCGTGAGCTCAGGGAGCTTTCCCAGCGGACGGCTGAACCCTATCGCGGTCCAGACGCTTGAGGGCCTGGACATCGATACCTCCGGCCTCTACAGCAAAGGCTCCGAGACCTTTGCAAGCAACCCGCCAGACATCGTCATCACAGTCTGTGACAAGGCAAGCGGTGAGCCCTGCCCGGTCTTCTTTGGCCCTTCGATAAAAAGCCACTGGGGCTTGGCGGATCCTTCTGACGTGGTCGGCAGCGCCGACCACGTCCAGGCCGCGTTTGACGCAACGGTGGCTCAGATCCGCAGAAGACTGGACGCCTTTTTCCGTCTCGAGCCGAACGCCCTGAGCCCAGCGCAACTGAAGCAGGCGCTCGACCAGATCGGAGAGATCCAATGAGTGACACGCTCGAAACCAACCCCAACCTGGACGAATCGCTATTCGACGTCCCCACCGTCGATAAACTCTCCGAACCGGCACAGCTTCAGCACAAGCCGCGCATCCTGCTGCTGTACGGATCGAATCGCGAGCGCTCCTTCAGCCGGCTGCTGGTTGAGGAAGCAGCCCGAATCCTGCAACTCATGGGCGCCGAGACGGCGGTCTTCAATCCATCCGGCCTGCCTCTGCCTGACGACGCGCCGGTAGAGCATCCCAAGGTTCAGGAGCTTCGCGACCTGGTGCTCTGGTCCGAAGGGCAAGTGTGGTGCTCCCCCGAACGCCATGGCTCGATGTCAGCGGTATTCAAGGCGCAGATAGACTGGATTCCGCTCACGCTGGGCGCGGTGCGTCCTACCCAAGGCAAGACACTCGCTGTCATGCAGGTCAGTGGCGGGTCCCAGTCGTTCAACACCGTGAACCAGCTGCGGGTCCTCGGCCGGTGGATGCGCATGGTGACCATCCCCAACCAGTCATCGGTCCCCAAGGCGTTCCTGGAGTTCGACGAAGCGGGACGCATGAAACCCTCGGCCTACTACGACCGGGTGGTGGATGTCATGGAGGAACTGATGAAGTTCACCCTCCTTACCAGAGGCCGGGACGCCTACCTGGTTGATCGCTACTCCGAGCGCAAGGAGAGCGCCGAAGCACTCTCCGCAAGGGTCAATCAGCGGTCGATCTGATCGATGCCCTCTTGCGGGGCTTACGTCGTGCTCTCCAGTGCGTCATACGTATCCGCATGAGTGCTACTACCGCAAGGTATTGGCTGACACGACCGGTATGGGGAGTATGGCGCGGCTTCCTTTTTAGGCTCTTACTTCCTACTGTCGCGGGCATAGCAGGTGAATAAGGGTAGAGCCTTAGCAGCGGGGTGGGGACAGCGGGTTGGTTTGAGCATCATGTGAGGTTGGTATTTTTCTGTCTGTGGCGATGCTCTGACCCCAGACATTACTGCGCTGGATAGTCAGCTATAACCTCTTGTTTTCCGCTCTTACTCAGCCCAATGATCTGATACGCGCTTCTCCGATCCCCGTATTCCATACCCGGCGATCCCATGGGCATGCCCGGCGCGGCTACGCCTGCGAGGTCCTCTCGTTTCGCTAGCTCATTGATTTGCTCCACCGGAACATGGCCTTCTACGAATTTTCCGTTTACCACTCCGGTATGGCACGACATCAATTTCTCAGGTACTCCCAGCTTGGCCTTTAGCGGACTCATGTTGGCTTCCAAATGGTCGTTCACCGTAAAGCCGTGATCTCGAAGATAGGCAATCCATTTGGAGCAGCAACCGCAGTTGGGGTCTCGATACACATCAATCAGCTCACCAGCATCAGCTTGCGCTAACGAGGCAGTAGCCAGCGTAGCGAGAAAGGCTAGACGCTGCATAGCTGAGGTAAGGCCTTTAAGTTTCATAATTTTTTAGTCACCTGATTAGTTATTACTGGCGAGGACCGGCCCGTAGTGATTTCCTGCTCGCTAGCTCGTCCTGTTGCATTGCAGCAGGAACATGGACTGGCTATTGGAAGAGACCTCTGTGCATTTGACCAAAGATTGCGGCCTAGATCGTTGCACTGAGCACCGCTGCTATCCCTCTGGGTAGTCCGGGCATGCATTGGCAACAGCCTAGATTCGACACAATCCGTCTCTTCTACTTTGGCTGATTGCCACAGGCGCTACCAGAACAGCATCCCCCGGATGTTTGGGCGCATTGTGCAGGCTTAACGGCCGCCACCTGCGGCGCGCTATCGCAGCACGGTGTGACAACGCTAGTAATGCGTGCGGATACAGGAGTTGCAATTGGCACCGTCCGCTCGGAATCCGCCTGCCAGGCTTTCAAGGCCTCACGAATAACCTGCCAAGCCGAGTGCAGAAAAAGAGCAGCGATAGCCAAGCCGACCAAGACGTCCGGCCAGAGGCTGCCACTCACAGCCACAAGCACGGCGGCCACTACCACGCTTGCATTGGCCATCAGGTCATTCCGTGAGCAAATCCAGGTCGACCTCATGTTCAGATCGTCCGCTCGATGGCTGTACAGCAGATAGAAGCAGTAGGTGTTGGCTAGGAGTGCGGCTAGGCCAACGATACCCATCCAGTCGGCCAGCGGCGCCTCCTGCAGAATCAGCTTACGCACTGCGTCTGCGATCACCACCAAGCCGAACAGCAACATGAAGCAACCTTTCACCAAAGCCGCGCCAGCCCGGGCTCGTTCGCTACGGTTCAGGACGAACAGCGTCAGGGCATAGACCGAGGCGTCCCCAAACATGTCCAGTGAGTCCCCCAGCAGCGCGGTCGAGCCCGCCAACCAACCGGCTGTGAACTCAACCAGGAACATGACGGCGTTGATCACTAGCACAATGTAGAGGACGCGGCTCTGACGACTCCGTAGCTGAGCGAGTTCGCTGGCTTTGTTTTCACAGCAACTATCCATGGCACCCTCTCTGCAGCACTTAAGATTTACCTTAGGCTGAGGGTTATAGTCGCTATAAGGTCAACACCATGAACGTCAGCACCTACACCATCGGTCAGTTAGCCAAGGCCACAGACACCAAGACCGTCACCATCCGCTACTACGAAAAGGAAGGCTTACTGCCTAGCTCAACACGTTCAGTGTCAGGCTATCGGCTGTACGGCCCAGTTGAGCGGGATCGGCTGCGATTCATCAGGCGCGCCCGAGCGCTGGGCTTTAGCCTGGACGAAGTGCGCGAGCTACTCGGCCTGGCAGATCGCCAACAATCACCCTGCGATGCCGTGGATAGCTTGGTTGCGGAACATTTGCGACAGGTACGGTTGAGGCTGGCCGATTTGCAGGCATTGGAGGGCGAATTGCAGCGCCTGTTAGCGTGCTGCCACGGCGGGACGATCTCGGAGTGCAGGATCATCGAAGCGCTTGTCAGCAGTGCCAAATCGCAAAAGGCGGGAACCACTTGCTAGAAGTCAGTCGAGATCGACCCCCACTTAGCAGGAACTTGCATTGTCAGGTCTTGACCGGGAGCGTTATCAACCACCGGTCATGTGTACATCATTCCAAGCAGTTTTTGCTGGTAGAGGCTGCAAGACGTGGCCATAAGCGATGCTACGACCGCTCATGGCCACAGGCTGTCAGTTTGTCGCCTGAACACTGCCTGTTTTGTCTGACTGGCGAGCTTCTTTCGCCAACGTCTCATGCATCTCCCGGTGTTGTTTGAGAGCCGCTTGGCTCTCTCGGAAGTCTTCGTTGTGCGATATGGAGCGCTCGCTGCCATCAGCGGCGTAGCTGATGTTTGCAACGACGAGTACGGCGGCAGCCAGGGCAACTTTAACGAAAGTCATGATGTTTCTCCTTCTAGAGTGGAGTGTGGGTATGAGCGTCACTCTAGAGGAGCGCGGCTAACGCCAGGATGAGCCGCGCATTACAATCCTGTCATCCTGCCGCGGGCTGTTCGCGACGGCGCAGGACGCTGTGGTAGAGCGCGGGCAGGACCAGCAGCGTCAGGGCGGTGGAGGACAGGATGCCGCCGATCACCACGGTCGCCAGCGGGCGTTGTACCTCCGCGCCGGTGCCCGTCGCCAGCGCCATGGGGATGAAGCCCAACGAGGCCACCAGCGCGGTCATCAGCACCGGCCGCAGGCGGACCAGGGCCCCCTCGCGCACGGCGATGTCCAGCGGCTTGCCCTCCTCCAGCAGGCCACGGATGAAGGAGACCATCACCAGGCCATTGAGTACCGCGACGCCCGACAGCGCGATGAAACCCACACCGGCCGAGATCGACAAGGGAATGTCCCGCAACCACAACGCCAGCACTCCGCCCGTCAAGGCGAAGGGAATGCCGGTAAAGACCACGAGGCCGTCGCGCAGATTGCCGAACATCATGAACAGCAGCACGAACACCAACAGCAAGGCCACCGGCACCACGAGTTGCAGGCGGGCGGCGGCGGCCTGCAACTGCTCGAATTGGCCACCCCAGCTGGTCCAGTAGCCTGCGGGAATCCGTACCTGCTCCGTGATGGCGGCAGTGGCATCCGCCACGAAGCTACCCAGGTCCCGATCGCGCACATTGGCACTGACGATCACCAGGCGCTTGCCGTCTTCACGGCTGATCTGATTCGGCCCCAGTACCGTTTCCAGGCGCGCCACATCGGCCAGGGGGATGAACTCGACGCGGCCTTCCACCGCTGGCAATGGAATGGGCAGGCGCGCCAATACCGCCGGATCGCTGCGCAGGGTCTCAGGGAGACGGACCATCATATCGAAGCGACGATCACCCTCGAAGAGCGTGCCGGCCTTGCGTCCGCCGAGCGCCGTTGCGACCACATCCTGGATGTCACCGACATTGAGGCCGTAGCGCGCGGCTCGCTCACGATCGATCTGCACGCTCAGCAGCGGCAGCCCGCCGGTTTGCTCCACCTTCACCTCGGCAGCGCCGGTGACCTTCTGCAACACCCTGGCAATGTCCGCAGCGGTCTTGTTCAGCACCGCCATGTCATCGCCGAAGACCTTGACCGCCACATCGCTGCGCACGCCGGAAATCAGCTCGTTGAACCTCAGCTGGATCGGTTGCGACAACTCGTAGTTGCTACCAGGTACACGCACAGCCGCTGCTTCCAGCTCGGCCATCAGCTGCTCGCGAGACTTGCCTGGATCAGGCCACTGCGCCTGCGGCTTGAGCATCACATAGCTGTCGGAGATGTTCGGCGGCATCGGATCCGCGGCGATCTCGGCAGTGCCGGTCCTCGCGAATACCCGCTCCACCTCGGGTACCTGATCTAGGATGGAGCGCTCCAGGCGTTGCTGCATGTCCACCGATTGCCCCAGGCCGGTACCGGGCACCCTGAGCGCCTGCAGCGCGAAATCACCTTCGCTCAAGCTGGGCACGAATTCACTGCCCAGGCGCAGGGCCAGCAGCACCGTCAGCACCACGCTCAGGCCAGCGCCGGCGAAGACCAGTGGCCGCCGACGCATGGCTGCATCCAGCGCGACGGCATAGCCGCGCCGCGCCGCGCTCATCAGCCGATTGTCCTTTTCCTGCACCCGACCCGTGACGAACAGCGCCACGGCCGCCGGGACGAAGGTGATGGACAGCAGCATGGCGCCCAGCAGGGCGATCACCACGGTGAATGCCATGGGATGGAACATCTTGCCTTCCACACCCGTCAGGGCGAACACCGGCAGATAGACCACCATGATGATCAGTTGCCCGAAGATGAGCGGTCTCCGTGCCTCGCGGGCGGCGGCGAACACTTCCTGGAAGCGCTCCCGGCGATCGAGCACCCGACCGTGCCGCCCCTGGGCATGGGCCAGCCGGCGGATGGCATTCTCCACGATCACCACGGCGCCATCAACGATGATGCCGAAGTCCAGCGCACCCAGGCTCATCAGGTTGGCGCTGACCCGATTCGCCGCCATGCCGCTGAAGGTGAAGAGCATCGACAGCGGAATCACCAGCGCGGTGATCAGCGCTGCGCGCAGATTGCCGAGGAAGACGAAGAGCACGGCGATGACCAGCAGCGCACCTTCCACGAGATTCTTGCGTACCGTGGCGATCGCCTTGTCCACCAGCGTGGTGCGATCGTACACGGCGACCGCCTGCACGCCTTCCGGCAGGTTGCGATTGAGCTGCGCCAGGCGCTCGGCCACTGCCAGGGCCACCTCGCGGCTGTTCTCGCCCACCCGCATGAAGACGGTGCCGAGTACCGCTTCCTCGCCATTCTCGGTAGCCGCCCCGGACCGCAACTCCTGCCCAACCCCGACCGTGGCCACATCCCGGACCCGTACCGGGGTACCGTCCACGGTAGCGAGCACGATGGTGGCGATATCCTCGACGGAACCGAGCTGCCCCGGTACCCGGATCACCAGCTGCTCCCCGGCGCGCTCGATGAAACCGGCGCCGACATTGGCGTTGTTTCGCTCGAGCGCCACCGCCAGTTGTTCCAGGGTGATGCGATAGCCGGCCAGGCGCTTGGGATCGGGCGCGATCTGATACTCCTTGGCATAGCCGCCAATGGTGTTGACTTCCGCCACCCCGGGTACGGTGCGCAACTGAGGTTTGACGATCCAGTCCTGGATCTCCCGCAGATCGGTGAGGGTATAGGCTTCGCCGTCAGCCCGGCGCGCCTGGGGCGCCGCCTTCACCGTCCAGAGGAAGATTTCCCCAAGCCCCGTGGACAGCGGCCCCAGGTTGACCTCCACACCCTCTGGCAGGGCTTCGCGCGCCCCCTGGAGGCGCTCGCTCACCTGCTGGCGAGCGAAGAACAGATCCGTCCCATCGGCGAAAATGACGCTGATCTGGGCAAAGCCCGAACGCGACAACGACCGCGTCCGCTCTAGCCCAGGTAGACCGGCCATGGCCGTTTCCAGCGGATAGGTGACCCGCTGTTCGACCTCCAGCGGCGAAGCGCCCGGTACTTCCGCGTTGATCTGTACCTGGACGTTGGTGATGTCCGGCACCGCATCGATGGGCAGGTGGCGATAGCTGTAGATCCCCAGGGCAGCGATGCCGAGCGTGGCGAGCAGCACCAGCCAGCGCTGCTCGATGGCGAAGCGAAGAATACGTTCGAACATGATGCGCCCTTAGTGGGAGTGCTCGGCCGAGCCCTTGCCCAGTTCCGACTTGAGAATGAAGCTGCCGCGGTCAGCCACTACCTGGCCGGCGCTCAAGCCCTGACGAATCTCGGTGCGCTCACCGTCACGCACCCCGGTGACCACGGGTGTCGCCTGGAATCCGTCCGCTGTCCGGACGAACACCACGGGGCGATCCTCCACGACATGCACGGCGCCACTGGGTACGCCCAGTACCTTGGCCCCTCGCTCGTCATCGAGCCGCACCGTGACGAACAGACCAGGGCGCCAGGCGCCGGCTGGATTGGCCAAGGTGACGCGGGCGGTCGCCGCCCGGGTCTGCTCGCCCAGCAGATTGCCGACATGTGCCACGGTGCCCTCGGTGCGGCTGTCCAGCTCTCCTGCGATTACTTCCACCGTTCGGCCAACGGTCACTCGATCGAGGTCGCGTGCGGGAACGGCGAATGTGGCCCAGACGCGGGACAGGTCGGTGAGCGTGAAGAGATTGCTGGCTTCGTCCACTCGCTCACCCAGGACCAGGTGCTTCTCCACCACCACGCCGTCGAAGGGCGCGCGCAGCTCGTAGCGACTGCCGCCCAGAGCGGAAGCCGCTCCACCCAGGGCCTGGGCTTTCTGGCGGGCGTTGCGGACGGCGATCTCGGCTTCCTGCAGGGTCTGCCGCGCCTGCAGCAGATCCTGCTCGGCACTGATCCGCTCCTGCCAGAGGCTCTGCTCGCGGGTATAGAGGGTGCGCGCCAGCTGCAGACGCTGCTGTGCGGTCGCCAATTCACTGCGCACCTCGGACAGCTGCTCGCTGGCAATGACTGCCAGCACCTGCCCCTTGCGCACCCGGTCCCCGAGATTGACCTTCACCTCCTCGACGATGCCGGGGGTTCGCGACACGACATGCGCGGTGCGATCCTCATCGAAGCGAATCTCGCCGGGGAGACTCAAGGAGGCGCCGACGCTCACCGGCGTGACCACCTGGGTCTCGATGCCGGCCGCGCGAATCTGCTCGGCGCTCAGCTCGATCGCCCCTTCGGCATGGCCCTCCTCCCCATCGGCATGTGCGCCCTCATCTGCCTCATGGTCCTCTTTGCTTTCGGCAGGATCCGTGCGGGGTTGGGTCGTACCAGCATTGGCGTCTGCCACCTTTGCCGCTACTGGCGCAGAAGATTCTGGATGGTCATGGCCGGCACCCGCCTGAACCCTGGCAAAGGGCAGCCCGATACCAAGTACCGTGATTAGCAGCAACAATCTCGGCCTCAATGAAATCATGGTCATGCAAGAACTCCGCACCCGGTTTAGTCCCGGGATTTGTAGCGTCATGGGGAAGTGAAGAGCGGGCCGTGAAGGCGTTCAAGGCGGGTCCATGCCTCAATCTGCGCACGCTGGGAGAGCAGGTACTGCCCCCTGGCCGAAATCAGGGCGCGCTGGGCTTCGAGCACGTCTAGCTGGGCAAAACGGCCCAGCGAGAATCCACGCGTAAGGTCGTCGACGGTGCGTTGGCCAGCCGGCAATATTCGGTTGCGCAGGTCATCAACGTCTGCTGATGCGCTGCGCCAGTCACGCAGCGCTTGAAGGGTCTCGGCCTGAATTTGCAGCTCGGTCGCTCGCTGTAGATCGCGGGCCTGGTCGGCGCGACTGGAGGCCGCGAGCAGGTTGCCCTGGTTACGATCGAAGAGCGGTAGCGGGAGTGAGAAGCCCACCAGATTGACTCGCTCCCCCTCGAGCTCGTCGTATTGGCTGCCCAGGCTCAACCGCACGTCCGGATAGCGCTGGCTGCGCTGCAGATCGACGTCGGCATCCCCGGCGGCTACCTGCCGCCGCGCCTTGAGCATTGCCGGTGTCTGGCGGATGGCCTGCAGCAGCCGGGCCTCGCCGGGAGGTGCGGGCAGACGATCCAGGTCACCGACCGGCTCACCGAGCTCGGTCACGGAGATACCCAGTTGGCGGGCAAGACTCACCCGCGCATTGTCACGCTGCTGCAGTGCGCGTCTCAGCTCTAGCCGCTGGGTGACTTGCTCTACTTCAGCGCGGGTGCCTGATACCGGCGAGATCTTGCCGGCACGTATCTGCGCTGCTGAGCTGTCTAGGCTACGCAGGGCCAACGCCTGCGACTGCTCGGCGAGACGTACTCCCTCTTCGGCGAGTAACAGTTCGTAAAAGCTTTGGATAATGTCCGCCCGTAGCGCATAACTTCGCGCCGTGAGTTCGGCGTCGACGACAGCGGCGTTAGCCTCCGCCAACGCAACCCGCGCGGCGCGCTTGCCACCCAGTTCGAAGGGCTGGGTAAGGGTTACGCTGCGGGTCTGACTTGAAGAGCGGGTATCTTCTACCTCGAAGGCCAGCTCTGGATTTGGTATGAGACCGGCCTGCTGGCGTGCCCCCACCGCTGCGGCGGTCTCTTGGCGGGCGGCCAGGTAGTCGGGACTGTCGCGAAGGGCTTGAGCGAGCGCCTGCTCCAAGGTGAGCGGTGCAGCCTGGATGGGGCCACCAACCAGAAGGAGACCTAGCCCGAAGAGCAGGCCCGTCAGGCGAGCGGACATGGAGTGTCGACAGCGATGGTGTAACGGCACGACGGCGGCTCCTGTGCGGAAGGCGCGACGTCCGAAGGGATCGTCGCTCGATAGCGGAAGCCGACTCTAGGGAGCCCTACCTATCGCTCCGGTGACGCCAACATTACAAAGTTGCAAGGAAGTTGCTGTCGTGCAGGTATACCGGCACGCTTGCTCGCTTGACCCTCTAGCGACTACAGGCTTCAGCCTGCGCCACATTCTCTACACGACCGACAAAAAACGATGCGCTTACTGATAGTGGAAGACGAAGCTCGGGCCGCGGACTACCTGCAGCAGGGTCTCACGGAGAATGGCTATGTGGTCGATCGCGCCGCGAACGGGATCGATGGTTTGCATCTCGCCCTGCAGCAGGACTACGACCTGATCCTGCTGGACATCAATCTGCCGACGATGGATGGCCTGGAGGTCCTGGAACTACTTCGGCGACGCAAGCAAACCCGGGTGATGCTGCTAACGGGCCAAAGCCGAACCAGCGAACGCGTCCGAGGACTGGACGCTGGTGCTGACGACTACTTGACTAAACCGTTCGAATTTCCAGAGTTGCTTGCCCGTATTCGCGCACTGCTACGGCGCGGGGATACGCGGCAGGTCAGCGATACGCTACAACTGGCCGATCTTGAGCTGCATCCGTTTCGCCATCGTGCCTTCCGCGGTGACCAGCGGATTGACCTGACCAGTAAGGAATTCGCTCTGCTTCAGCTGCTCATGCAGCGCCAAGGCGAGGTGCTCTCGCGCACTGAAATCATCTCAAGAGTCTGGGACATGAATTTCGACTGCGACACCAACGTGGTCGAAGTCGCTGTCCGACGCCTGCGGATGAAGGTCGATGAGCCTTTTGGTGAGCCGCTTATCCATACCGTACGGGGTGTTGGCTACGTGATGGAGCGGCGGTCATGAGACCTATGAGCCTGGCCTTGCGCCTGGGACTGATTGTTACAGGCGTGGGCTTGCTCCTGGCAACCGTTTTGGTGGTTCTGGTGTACGGCGTTCTGGCCCGCGAGTTGGATAAGCGCGCAGTTGACCAGCTGCAATCTAAATTGGGACAAATCCAGCACAGCTTGGAAGAGCGCCCCACCGATCCGGGAGCACCTTGGCAGCACATGCTGGCTGACGCGCTGCTCGGTCACGACGAGCTGTCTGTGACGGTGCTGTCTTCCGACGATGGCACTCCCCTGTATGGTCTCGGCTCACACGCCTATGCTGAGGAGCTGCGACAAGGAAATTGGCCAAATGGCCAGACAATGGCCTGGCATGCCGACGACGGTCACGATTTGCTAACCGTTCGGGCAGACTTGGCGATCCCAGGCTTGCCCGCGCAGCGGCTGCTGCTAAGCCAGGACCGCAGTAGCGATAATTTTCTTCTTGATGCTTTCCTGCGCGCGGCTCTGATAAGCCTACCAATTCTACTGCTGCTAATCGGCGCCGCAGCTTGGTGGACAGGTTACCAAGGCCTGGCACCATTACGACGCTTTCGCCGTACTGCACGCGCCATTACCACTCGGCAGCTATCACTGCGGCTTGACGACACCAACCTGCCTGCGGAAGTGGCTGATCTAGCAGCCGCGCTGAACACTATGCTGGAGCGGCTCAATGCCGGCGTGCAGCAGCTTGATCGCTTCGCAGACGACGTCGCGCATGAGTTACGTGCCCCTCTAGGTACGTTGGTAGGTCGTACACAGATGGTATTGAGCCGAAAGCGAGATGAGGCGACATACCGGCAGGCGTTAGAGGAATCGTTGGATGAGCTGGACCGCTTGGGTCGGATCGTCGAGGACATGCTGCTACTGGCTCGACTGGATAGCCAGGAGCCCCTGCGCTCACCGACTCGAGTGAACGTTGATCAGGAAGCGCTCAAAGTCTGTAGCCTGTTTGAAGCCTATGCCGAGGCGCACGAAATCGAGCTGGTGGTCAAAGGTCACCTTGCAGTTGAAGGTGACAAGCTGATGATTCAACGTGCGCTTTCAAATTTGCTATCGAATGCGATTCGTCACGCGAATCCTAGAACACCGGTGTATATAGAGCTGGTAGCTCAAGAACACGGCACTGGTGGCCATGTAGCTGTGATCAACCAAGGCAAGACGATTGATCCGCAGGACCTTCCCAAACTCTTCGAGCGCTTTTACCGATCGGGTAACCGGCAAACTGGCGGCAATGGACTAGGGTTGGCAATCGTCCGCGCAATCATGGCTTATCATCAAGGGCGAGCTCATGCGGAATGCCCGGAAGGAGAGACACGCTTTATACTGACCTTTCCCCCACTTGCTTGATCCGCTCGCGTCCTCAAGAGCTAAGGCAGTGTTCGCTAGCTCTCGTGGACGATATTGGCCATGTGAAGGTATTCCCTATAGTAGAGATAACTTCTTAGACTCAAAGAAGTCCTACCGACCTTACCGCAAGCCATATAAGGAACGTCTCTTTAAACCCTATTTTCGTTTCGTCTTATGTCAAACATGGCACGGGGCACTGGAGTCGAGCTTAGGCATAGGTGATGTGGGAATCAAAGGAGGAGGGATATTCAGGGATTGTATATATTGCTAGGCCGTTATTAGGAGTGTTTACTGGTAGCTGCGCGGTCAGGCCTATCCATAATCGACTTTGTGAACGACAACGTAAATGTCGTACGACTATTCTCGGAGGTACATAAGATCATGCCTCCATGCGCGTGCATTAGGGACCGTGCGATCGCCAGTCCCAGACCCGTGTTTCCGTCACCTTCTCGACGCGCAGGATCTACCCGATAGAACCGGTCAAAAATCTTCGCCAAATGCTCCGGTGGAATCTCGGGGCCAGGGTTTTCGACCCGAACTTCGACACGGCGGCCATGGTCTTGGATGTTGACCTCAATCGTCTCCCCGGGCGGGGTATAGCGCAGGGCGTTAGATAGCAAGTTCGACACGACACGGTCGATCATCACGCTATCCGCGAAGATCAAAGCGCTTCCCGATGCCTTGAGCTGGACTCCCTTGTCCTCAGCCAGAAGCTCGTAATACCCAAACAGCTTGCTGATGACCTTATCCAGGTCTAGCTCTACCGGCTCGGGCACGATGAGCCCGTTGTCGGACTTGGCCAGGAACAGCATGCCGTCGATGATTCCAGACAGACGATTGAGCTCTTCCAGGTTAGAGGTCAGGTTCTCCTCGTACACATCCGCATCCCGTTTCTTGGCCAGAATTACCTCGGTATGGGTCCGCAGATTGCTAATCGGGGTGCGAAGCTCGTGCGCGATGTCGGCGGAGAAATTCGATAGACGCATGAACGAGTCGTCCAAGCGACCGAGCATGGAATTGAAGGCAGTGATGAGTTCGCGCAACTCATCGGGCACGGGTTCCAGAGGAATACGTTCCTTCAAGGAGCCTGCGGACATCGAAGCAGCTGTCTGAGTTACCTTTGCCACCGGACGCAGCCCATTCTTGGCGACCAGCCAACCAAGTGCGGCACTCAACACGGTGCTGGCTATCAGAACGCTCCAGAACCAGCGTTCGAGCATGGCGAAGAAGTGCATATGGGTAGTAACGTCCAGGACCAGCCACGCGGCCAACGGAGCGCTGATTTCTGGCAACGCGACTTGCGCCTTCAAAGCCCTAAACATGTGTCCGTCGCTTTCCCACTCCCATACGGCATTGTGCTCAGTAGCCTGAGCAAGGGAAGGCACTGATGCCTGGGGAGGCTCCGCAAAAAATAGGCTTCCGTCCGCTTTAAGAAATACCGCGCTGAGATCAGGATGTGCTCCCAGCAGCGTATGCCAGCGAGTCTTGATCTGTTCCGTGTTTGCGCCAGGCTCCTGGGCGATCTGAATGATCGCTTCCATCTTTTCTTCCAGCGCTTGGGCATCCAGAGCACGAAAGTGGTGGCGGCTCAGCTCGTTGAAAGCGATGCCCACGATGATGAGGACAGCAACGACCGCGACCACAAACATGAGGCTCAAGCGGAAGGTGAGTGAACCCGTCTTCATCCTTCGCCCTGCACGTCTAGCCTGTAGCCCATTCCACGGCAGGTATGGAGCAGCTTCGTCCCAAAGTCATCGTCGATCTTGGCACGCAATCGTCGGATCGCTACCTCGATGACATTGGTGTCGCTATCGAAGTGCATGTCCCACACCTGGGCGGCAATTAGGGATTTGGAAAGAACCTCGCCGCGCCGGCGCATCAGCAACTCCAGCAAGGCAAACTCCTTGGTTGTAAGGTCGATTCGCGTACCACTACGCGTGACGCGGCGTGTGAGCAGATCGACCTGCAGGTCTCCGATCTGCAAGTTCGTCTGAACCGGCAAGCTGCCACTTCTACGGCGTAGCAGCGTTCGAACTCGCGCGAGCAGCTCTGAAAAGGCAAACGGCTTGACCAGGTAGTCGTCAGCGCCGAGCTCCAACCCTTTAACTCGGTCATCTACCCCATCCCGTGCCGTCAGGAACAGTACCGGTACGGAGAGACCCGCAGCACGCAGGCGCCTGACCACCTCCCAGCCATCAAGACCGGGCATCATCACGTCGAGAA
Organism: Pseudomonas sp. PLB05; assembly: GCF_021106615.1. Taxonomy (NCBI): domain Bacteria; kingdom Pseudomonadati; phylum Pseudomonadota; class Gammaproteobacteria; order Pseudomonadales; family Pseudomonadaceae; genus Pseudomonas; species Pseudomonas sp. PLB05. The sequence goes on along the minus strand of NZ_JAJOHO010000004.1, from coordinate 348,250 downwards.
TCAGCAGGTCATAGGCTTCGGTCTGCACCTGGTCCAGGGCATCCGCCCCGGTCACCACGCGATCCACCATGAAGCCTGCCTCTCGGAGACCCTGCTGTAGATAGATACCGGTCTTGGGCTCGTCTTCGGCTACCAGCAGTTTCATGCTCCATCCTCGGCTACGCGATCTTTTCGGGGCAGCACTAAGGGATCAGGCGGCATCACATTCCCGCTTCCATCTCAGGGGATAGCGTACCGAGCCAAGCAATCAGTCCTAGCACCAAAACGGCTGAGCCTAGCTCCAGGGCCATGCTGTGCCGAATAAACCGTGCCGCACGAGTGTAATCGCCTTGGTGGACTACTCGCTCCAATGCCGGGCTCAAGAGAAAGCGATTGGCCGAGGCAAGCCCGATCATTACGGCGAAAAGCCCCAGCTTAGCCAGCAGCAGCACACCATAGGTGCTTTGTACCAGGCCCCTAATTTGGGGTCCGACGATGAGCAGATAGTTCATCACACCCGTGAAGATGATCAGCACTACGATCACGGCACCGGCCCGTTCAAAGCCTGCAAGCGTGCGCGATAGGATCTGGACTGACGCCCGTGTTTCCACTTTGCTAGGCCGTAACAGCAGGGCAAAAGCCACCAGCGCGCCGAACCAGCTACTAGAAGCCCAAAGGTGAAGAATGTCTGCACTGAAGTGCCAGAAGCGGCGGCCCCCCTCGTCCATAGCGCCGTGCCCGGCCCATGCCAGTGTGGCCAGCGCCACGCCTGCCAGCAGCGAAACTGCGAGTAGGCTTGCCATTGGCCAACGAGGGTTGAAACCGATGGCCGTAGCAGCGGCAGCGAGCGCGGCCATACGAATGAGCCAGGCGGTGCCAAGCTCTGTCTCGGCGACCATCATCTCAACGTGCGGCATGGCCTCACTCCATTCCGCTGCTCCACTCATAGCCTTGGCCATTTGCACGATGGATACGATCGAGAGTAAGAGGCCCACCACCGCTGTTGTAGCCAGCAACGGCAGGAAGGGCAACACAATGCCCGAGCGGCGTTCAGGGCCACGCAAACTATAGAGACCAAAGAGCGCCAGCCCGAACAGCATCATCAAATCGGCATACAGCGCGAAGCGAAGTCCGATGCTGAACGGATCTTCCATGTTTATTTGACCTTGAACGTCACGCTGCCGGTAATGGGGTGAGTATCTGATGACACTGCCCGCCAATCGGCCTTATAGGTGCCGGCCGTCAAAGGCGAGGCGGGTGTAATGACCATTGTCTTGGGATCACTGCCACCCGAAACAGCTGCTTTGACCGCCATTGGCGAATGCTCCATACCGGGCATCGCCGTCATGACCAGCTTCGCACCGGAAAACTGGGTAACCAGATTTTCCGAAAAGTGCAGCTCGATTTTTGCCGGAGCTGTACCTTCGCTGCCTTCGGCAGGCGTCGAAGACACCAGCTTGGGATGGGCGTGAGCTAAGGCGCTGAACAGCATTCCAGCGCCGAAGAGCGTTAAGAAAGATGCACGATTGAGCATAGGAACTCCTACAGCCCAAAGGCTGTTCGTTGGGAAAGGGATTTATTGTTTGCTTAGAACCACATACGCACACCTAGGACTAGGCGGGCCTCACTACGGTCCTCCCCCTCTTCCCGGGCAAAATCGGCGGTGTTGCCGTAGGAGCGGCTCCAGCTGACGCCAACGTAAGGGGCGAACTCACGATAGATTTCATACCGCAAGCGCACCCCAATTTCCGTTTCGGACAAACCAGAACCGATTCCGCGTTTGGGGTCGTTCTGCCCGTAAAAATTTGCTTCGGCGGTGGGCTGCAAGATCAGGCGATTGGTGAGCAAAATGTCGTAATCGCCTTCCAGCCTCAAAGCAGTTTGGCCGCCCTCTCCAAGGAAGGCGGTCGCTTCGGCCTCGAAGTTGTACAAGGCCAGGCCCTGGAGACCAAACGCGGCCCAGGTCTGCGGCGGGCCTGGTTTGAAGTCCTGCCGTACGCCACCAACCAAATCCCACCAAGGGCCGATCGAGTGGCCCCACAATGCTTGTAGCTCGGCGGATTCGGTTTTTCCGTTGGTGCGCTCGCCCTCGGAGCGAATCCAGAGCCGGTCAATATCACCCCCGACCCAACCGTTGACATCCCAATTCAGCACACTGCCGTTATCAGCGTCCTGCCACTCAAGCTGATCGAACAGCAGGAAGTAGTTGAGCGCATCGTCATGGACGGTATGGCCTTTGCCACTTTGATAGACGGCCGCCCGGTTCGCATCCGTGATGGGTGGAATAGGTGTACGGCTTCGAGTGGGTGCTGCCGGCTTGCTGGGAGCCATGCCAGTCATTCCAGAGTCCATGCCTTGCATCTGGCTGTGGTCCATGCCTTGCATTTTGGAATGATCCATCCCCTGCATCTGGCTGTGGTCCATGCCCTGCATCTTGGAGTGATCCATCCCCTGCATCTGACTGCTGTTCATGCACTGCATCTGGGAATGATCCGTACCCTGCATCTTGCACTTATCCGTGCACTGCATTTTCGAGTGATCCATACCCAGCATTTTGCCGCTGTCCATGCATTGCATTTTGGAGTGGTCCATGCCACGCATTTTGCATTTGTCCAGGCACTGCATCCGGCTATGGTCAGTACCAGCCCTGGTGGTATCTGCAGCGAAGGCAACGATGGGTGCCATGGTGAAGCTGGTGATAGCAAACAGCGAATAAACGTGGAGTCGACTCAAGGCGATCACTGGCTTCACTCCTCTACCCGGACTTCGCGGAACATACCCATCTCCATGTGGTACAGCAGATGGCAGTGGTAGGCCCATCGCCCCAGGGCATCGGCGGTGACGCGATAGCTCCGCTTGGACCCAGGTGGCATGTCGATGGTGTGCTTGCGTACCAGGAAGTTACCTTCCTCGTCCTCTAGGTCACTCCACATTCCGTGCAGGTGAATCGGGTGCGTCATCATCGTGTCGTTCACCAACACGATCCTTACGCGCTCACCGTATTTCAGAACTAGAGGATGAGCTTCGGAGAACTTGATCCCGTCGAAGGACCAGGCGAACTTCTCCATGTGTCCTGTCAGGTGTAGCTCTATGGTACGGCTTGGTTCGCGGCCGTCAGGGTCTTCGAAAGTACTTCTGAGGTCGGCGTAGGTGAGCACCTTACGTCCGTTGTTACGTAGACCCAGGCCGGGGTCATTCAATTTGGCGGTAGGGGTCATCACCTGCATGTCGACCAGCGGGTTGTCTTTCTCACTCGCGGGATGACTTTGCATGGTCGTTCCGGCCATTCCAGACATCGAACCATGGTCCATCCCCGCCATTGCGCCATGATCCATGCCCTGCATAGAGGACATCTTGCTGTGGTCCATGGCTGGCATGGGGTTGCCTCCCGTGCTGCTCATGGTCTGCATATCATCACCGGCCGCCGAATTCATACCCTTCATGCTGCCGTGGTCCATGCCGCCATGGTCCATACCGCCCATACCCATGTCGTCCATCGTGACCAAGGGGCGAGGATCAAGCGGAGGGACTGGAGCCACCAAGCTATCCCGCACGGCAAGGGTGCCGCGGGCATAGCCGGTACGATCCATTGACTGGGCGAAGACCGTGTAAGCCTCGCCTGTGGGCTCGACGATGACATCGTAGGTTTCGGCCACGGCGATACGAAGCTCGTCGACCTCAACCGGGTTCACGTAAAGACCATCAGACGCTACTACGGTCATTTTCAGGCCCGGGATACGGATGTCGAAGTACGTCATGGCAGAGCCATTGATGAATCGAAGCCGTAGCTTCTCGCCAGGACGGAACAGGCCTGTCCAATTCATGTTCGGAGCCTGGCCATTGAGCAGGTAGGTGTAGGTGGCGCCGCTTACATCCGCAAGGTCCGTGGGATTCATCTTCATCTCAGCCCACATCTTGCGATCTGCCAGCGTCGCGGCCCAGCCCTTGTCAGCCACGTCGTTGACGAAGTCGCCAACGGTGCGCTTGTGGAAGTTGTAGTAGTCGGACTGTTTTTTCAGCGTGCGCATCAGCGAAGCCGGATCTTCATCCGTCCAGTCCGTCAGCATCACCACATGCTCACGATCGTATTTGAAAGGTTCGGGCTCCTTCGCCTCGATGACCAGGGGGCCGTAGACCCCTAGCTGTTCCTGGAAGCCTGAGTGGCTGTGATACCAGTAGGTCCCGTTCTGTTGAAGCTTGAATTGATAAACGTACATCCCGCCCGGCTCGATGCCTGCGAAGCTCAGGCCCGGCACCCCATCCATGTTTGGCGGAAGGATGATGCCGTGCCAGTGAATCGAGGTGGCCGCATCAAGCTTGTTGCGCACGCGAAGCGTCACCGTGTCGCCCTCCTTCCATCGCAAAAGGGGCCCTGGCAATCCGCCGTTGATCACCATCGCTGTGCGACGCTTACCGGTGATGTTCACTGGCATCTCGCCAATCGACAGGTCGAACTCCGTGCCCGTCAGAGTGCTGAGCGCCGTTGAGCCAGCTGCCGCCCAACTGGGTGAACGCCACAAGCCCAGTCCACCGAGCATGCCGGCAGCCGCGAGGCCTTTGACGAAGGTACGTCGAGAAGTTCTTGGTTCCATACGAGCATGCCCTAGTAGCGAGGACGGTAGCGACGCCGTCTACAGGAGGTAGAAGATTGGACGGGACGATGTCACAGCACCTTGCGGGATGCGATTACATTTCTGTAAGCATCAAGAACGGCGCCTGCTAGTGAAACCCGCTCCGACCTTTCGCTTCAGAAAGGGAAGCGTCCTGAGTGGTCAGCAGCCCAGCATTGATCGCTAACTGAGTCATGTCGGTCATACAGGCGCTTACCAGGCGACTCCTATTGCAAGCATAAGAAGCCCCCATACGTCGTGGTCGGCTAATTGAGAGCATTAGGCTTTAAACAGTAATATTAGCCTTTGCAGAGCCACCCACATGATTTCAAGTATGTTCTAACGTCGACCATCAAAAGGGGAGGCAACTAGGGAGAACGCCGACCGGACAATCAACTGGCGCTTAAAACCTGAGCTTACAAAAAGGAAAAAAGCGCACTAATCGCTCTAATCAAGATAAATTCTTGATTAGAGTTGCTTAAAATCCTTAGCATCCATGGAAACAACTTTTGAAGGAGGAAGCTGCCGTTCAAGCTCCAAAACTCGGTCGTACAATTCGAGAATTTTTGCGTCGGCTTCGCACAATAAGCTAACCAAGTGATCTCTCTGCTCAACAAGCTGGAGAATTCTGTCGTGAAGCTTCTTATTTTTTGCTCGCGCATGCAAACTAGCTTGTCGAGCAGACAATGGCTGGTTGAGGGATTTTTCCTTAATATAACTTTGAATCTCAGAAATCAGCAATGGAAAACGTGACTTCTTCAGTGAAGACGGATCGGTACCAGCTTCCTTCGCAACATTATTTTGACTTACAAGAGATCCTTTTGGAAGTCGATCTGGCTTGTTAGCTTTCAAACGCTCAAATGCTGCACGATATTGATCAGCAGCAGCCGGCCGAATTGTAGGACTACTCTGTTTTTCTATGTGAGATGACATTGCGATAAGCCTCCAAGCTGCGTTTCTGGGCATCCAAAGATGTTCTCAAAGGACTATTCGATTCGGCTGTAGAAATTAGCTCGTCTAGCAATGCATCAAGGTCGTTTATCTCATCCTGCTTGTCACAGTCATATAGCACGTCAGCGCATGGCTTAGGCCCATTTGGCAAATCCCCACCACCACAGCGAGCAATATTATCAATACCACCATAGGGGCATGGAGATCGACTTGTGCATACCCCGAGCAATACAGGACGAAAAGCTGCGTGCCCCTTTTCTGCCAAATCACTATTTTTCTTATAATCAGAAGTGGAAATTAGCCTAACAATCTCAGACTTTCTCTTGTCCCCATGCGGACTAATGAACCTCTCACTGGTAATAAGTTGCAACTGACGCCCTAAAGATTCGTACATCGCGCGGACATAAAGCGTGCTCGCCTTCTCCTCCAACCTAACTCTAGAATGATTTCGCCCATAATAAAGGCTCATAGCCCTCGTAACATGTTTCAGTTGATATTGCAAAGAAGCATCACTGACAAGACCAGAAGCTTGCATATTAACCGCACCAGTACGGCGCAACTGATGCCAAGCAAGCGGCCAAGGCTTGCCAACGGCATAATCGTTACTAAGAGTAGGCGTCACCAAACGAGCCAGATCATAATCCTGCTGTGTTATCTTCAATTTATCAAAGTCAAATAGCTTCTTGTGCCACTTTGTAATTACGTCCCAATAGGAGGGGATTCCAGGACGTAATCCTGTAGCCCTGCGTTGTTTGTTTACATGCCAAGGGTAAGACTTATAGTCATTTAGATATACGGAGGGTGAAGCGAGATCATCTAGTGCCTCTGGGTGACTGCCTAACTTAAGAAGCGCCACTACCTGCATAGCCTCGACAGCAGATTTAGCTGATGGTGAGGTCACCCAAAGAGCATTGAGATCAACTAAAGTTTTTGTGGTGCAGCCCCGCAACAAATAAATGCTCCCGAAGTCAGGATCCTGCTCAACATGCAAGCAATCACACTTCAAGTTCCATGCCTCTTCAGCACGCATAAGACTGAAGCTCAAAAGGTAGGCGAGACCCGCATGACTAATCAAACTAAAGTAACTTGTAAGATGACGAATATTCGCATCGCCACGCTCCATCACCAACCATTTGCAAAGCAAATCTTCGATTCCAAACTTAGCTAGCGTATCAGAGAACCGACCGAAGAATTTATAGCCTGTCCGCTTTCCACTTGTACAATAGGCGGGTGGACCAAATGGTCGTCGCGGCCTATCTTTTAGTGACCTGACGCCCTCTTGCTGGTGGGCTTTCATACAAAATAAGAAGCAGTTTCTGATTTGACTTTTATGTGCCAAAAAATCGTCGAGACATTCACGCAATCTTGTGACTTGATAGTGCCAAATTCTAGGCGGGATATAAGGTGTTTGTGATGTTTCGTGGTCAGGCACTGAAGCAGCGAGCCGGGCTATACCTCTACGGTCCAACAAAGTGAAACCTAATATATCCCGCCGCTCGAAAAGCTCATGCAATAAGACTAGGAACTCACCTGACCTAGACTTGGGAATGACATGAAAAAGACGATCAACTACATGGGGAAATCGCATCAAATTCGATGCAAGAACGCCTTCACGAGCGCATGCTACAAAAAGCTGACGCATCATGTCGAAGCGGCCCTTCAATGTTCTAACCCCCCTTGCACCGGTTGGGCCATACATCCACCAACCCATTACGACTCTCAATAGATCGGCATTGGCTTTATCAATCGGGGCTACATTCTTTTTTAGAGCACCGTCACCAAAATTTAACGTCAGACTTTTCCCTGCCCAAGGATCTAATCTCCAAATGACATCCCCCCAACGGCTTACAACTTGACCTGATTTGTCGATTACGATTGGCCAATCTGCGCGAGGCGGCCAAATATCAGGACGATAATTTGGAGCACTAGGAGTAACAAGTGGATGATCGATAGCTAAGGCAAGGTCATGAGACATAAATTTCACCCTTTTGCCGGCTTTTTATTTCAGCTAAGCGAATGAAACCATTCCACGCTGGATGGTGGTTTCCTTCATCTATTCGATGTTGCGCTTCGATGAACCAACTATTGCGAACATCGCTGCTTTCTTTAAAAAACGTTAGCTTTTCAGTAATCCGCTCTATCACCAACATAGCCGGATGGATGTCCTCAGCGTCATTTATTGGGGTGGCCTGAGAAAGTTCTAGCGACTTCAAATGCCTCAAACTAAAGAGGGACCAGACATGATCCTGGCTATCGATATCCCTATGTTGTGTACAAAAAAAACACCCTGATGAGTTTATACAATCAGGAACAGGAGCAGCTTTCACAGTACCTTCAACTGGCGAGGGCAAGGTCGAGAGACATCTGCCTGGTGCAGGCGACGCGAATGATGGATCGTATTGATGTTGAAACTGGGTTATTTCAACCTTAGCAATTTGCGGATGCGGATCGATATATGTACGAAGTAGAGTCTCAACTGAGTGCTGGGCTAAGTCTGCAACCTGACGGGGGTTTTTAGTCTCACGAAGTTGCCAGTTGATCCGGACACCTCGCATAAGACTTGTACCTAAAAATGGCAAACTAAGAGCGCGACATAAAACTTTAACATTTGTAAATTGAGGCGGTTTATCGGCTCGACTGCCACGCCGCACCAATGGAAACAAAAGACCATCAGCCTGGTCGGGAAACCACCTTCGACGAAATTCAAGATAATCCTCAAGCCATGACTTATAAGACTGGAAGATTTCGAAAAGAACCTCACCTTGGCGTCGTCTCTTAAAGGTACGAACCTGATAACCATCAAGATGACTAGTATAATGAAACTGCTCAAGCCGCAAACTGTAAGCCTGAGCTAGATTCAAGCCAGTTTGAGCTATAAAAATCAGAAGTTCACAGGCAATTCTCAAATTGACTAGCGGGTAGCGAGTTTGCAACGTTTTATCCGCCTCACGAGAAGATCGCCGCTTCAGTGATACAGCAATGCGAGAAAACCTTCGAGCAGGACTTGTCTTAGCTGCTATTTATTCTGGATCTTGCAAACGAGACCAGTGTAGATAAACCTGACCAGTACGTAGTGAGATAGAAACCGGCAATTCACCTATAGAGGCCTCCCACGACAGGGCAACACAAACATCTGAAAGCATGTGGCCGAAATTGAACAGCTTTTGCAAATCATGCTTATCAACTTTAGAGACATTTTTTCTAATTGATCCTAACTTGCGTATGCGGGTACTTTTAAGCAAGCTAACCTTACGATCCAGAATTCGATCCAACACATTACAACACCTGGTAACCCTGTCATACATCCATATTTCAGATATTGATCGATTGGTTCTTTTTAAATGAAGGAGATGGTCGGCATAACGGATAAATGATTCGGCGACGGAATCCATTGCAAGGCTGGCTCCAGACTCATCGCACCATGAAAAGAATTGCCGCAGAGCTCGAATTCTGTTCTCTACAGTATTACGACTTAGGCCGCTGACAAGATCAGCCGTCACATGCGCGTGAATTTGAAGCACTAACGGCATACGCTCATGAAGCAACGGATCCAATTCACCTAGCTCAATCTTCCGCCTAGCTACGTTAGATCTAGCCGATGCACCACCCTTGTACAAAAATATGATGAGATCCCATGGCGTCTCAGCAGTACCATACCTGAGCATAGGGAAAGTCAAGTTTAAATCATTGACGGCTTCCATTATTGCCTACCTTAAGATCGGCACCGCTGAATGCAGCCATAAACTTGTCAGCGAGCGCTTGCTTTACCGGAAGCGTCTGCACAAAGCGAATATATTTGAAAGTAGTAGCTTCAGAGTTCGGCCCATGAAGTAAAGCATCGCTCACAACAGCAATAACAAGTGCTGCGTCAGAAGTGACGGCCAAGGCTAATCGAGCCAACTCTGTGCCAAATGTGCATCGAGTTTGATGGAACCTGAAGCTACGAAGTACCTCCACTCCTTTCTGACTAGCCTTTCTCCTTATCGCGGACATCTCGACATTGATTGCGGAAGATTGGTTACTTTTCAGCCTCCCATAAGAATTTCCAAATCTGGTTAAAAAAACCAAGTCGCGATTTTCTTTTTTGGCCTTGGCTTGCCGCAGGCTCCTGCGCAAAGTTGCGGTATACTCCAACAGTTCATCCCGCAAGGCTTTGGGCATCCATACATGACCTGTCACATTAAACTTTGTATGGATTGGCGGTTGTGCACCAGGGCCAACAGCAAGCTTTAGAAGCGCAGGCGCATATGGATCGACAACCGCTTGGGCTAGGGCTGTGATTTTTAAATCGCAAATACTTCCAAGACGCATTCCAGTAAAGAAGCCAGTTGCTAACATTAAATATAGCTCGCGCGATCCATTCGCAGAAACGAAGTCTAATATAGACTCGCGGTCAGCGGACGATACTGGCAAGAGATTTCCTTCCAATCTAATCCCAGGCCTTTGTCTATTTGGAATGCCGAGGTCGGTAGTAATACCAGTAATCGTCCTGTTGAAGCCATGACTATCGAAAAAACTAAAGGCATAAGGAAGCTCTCGCCATAGTGGCACGTGCTCACCAAGCAGTTTATTCTCCTTAATCCAATGATAGAACATGATGCAATTACGCATGTACTCTGACGCGGTAGCAGGACTTATCGCGCCCGAATCCCGCAGTTTCACTAGGAATCCGCGATAAATAACCAAGCAGCGTTCTGACTTGCGACGAGGGAATTGAAACCAAGAGACATTTCGGGCTTCAAGAAAATTTGCATAGTTCAAAAGACCGTTCATGTTACTTGAAACAGTCTTTAGCGATGCCCTAGATGAAGTTGCACGTTCGACAGCCCAAAGATTTGCTTCTTGCCATGGCTTATTATTAGCCCAAAAGATTTGGGGGAGACCTTCAATGGCTTGTCGATTGCTTAAAGAATATATCGTCTTGTCTTCCGAAGGGACGACGACATAGGGAACGAAGCGCACACGCTCTATTTTTGCCATTTGTCGACCTCAACGAGGAGACGATGTCCATGGATGACATCACAAGGCTTGGGTGCCCCCACCATACACCTTGCCATTATCGATGCTGTAACGCTCCAGGCGCGGCACCAGGGTCGCCAGGGTGCGCATCACCCGATCGCTGAGATCGCCATAGAGGGCGTAGTTGGAACTGAAGGCCTCGACCTCGCCGCGCCGGGCCAGTTCGCGCACCTGGAACCAGGGCGCGGCCATGGCGATGCCCAGGCGCTTGGCCTCGGGCGAGCGGGCGATCACGCAACCGTCGTTGTTCGATAGCACCACCACCGGGCGCCCGGCGAGATCGGGGCGGAAGACCCGCTCGCAACTGCAATAGAAGGCATTGCAGTCGATCAGCGCCAACACCGACTCAGCCATGGCCAAAGCGCCTCAGGCTGTGGGTGGCTACACCCCACACCTCGAAGTCGTCGCGCTCGCCGATGACCAGGGGCGCATAGGCGGGATTTTCCGCCAGCAGGACGAAGTTCGCGCCGCGCCGGCCCAGGCGCTTGAGGGTGGGTTCGCGATCGCGCACCGCCACCACGATATCGCCGACCCGCGCCGGACGGGCGCGGTCGACGATCACCAGATCGCCAGGAAAGATGCCCACCCCGGTCATGCTGTCGCCACTGACCTGGATGACGTAGGTATGAGGAGCGCGCAGGTCGACCAGTTCGTCCAGCGAGACCTGGCGCTCCAGATGATCCTGGGCCGGCGAGGGAAAACCGCACGGCAGGCGAAAATCATAGAGCGGCAACTGGGTGTCGGACGACGCCAGGCAACCCAGGACGGTAACGGACATGACAAGGTGCTCCTGCGGATAACTGTCTATTTATACAGTTATCCGCAGGAGCCAGGTTGTAAAGTCGGACCTGGTTCCTGCCGATGAGCGGCGCCCTCAGGCGCTGAGGCGAAAGCGCGAGACCACGCTGCGCAGGTCCTGGGAGAGGCCCGCCAGGCGCTCGGCGGTACCGGCGTCGGACTCGATCCCGCTCAGTACCTGCACGGTACTGGCACGGATGCCCGTGGTGTTGCGGTTGATGTCCTCGGACACCGCGGCCTGTTGTTCCGCGGCGCTGGCGATCTGTACGTTGACGTCGACGATGCGTCCTACCGCGGAGCCGATGCTGGTCAGGCTGGCACTGGCCTGCTCGGCGGCCGCGACCCCCGTCAGCGCATGGCCACGGCTGGCCTGCATCTGGCCGACGGCCTCGCCGGTAGCGCCCTGCAATTGCTCGATGATGCGGCGGATCTCCTCGGTGGAGGTCTGGGTGCGCGAGGCCAGGGTGCGGACCTCGTCGGCCACCACGGCGAAGCCGCGGCCCTGCTCACCGGCCCGGGCGGCCTCGATGGCGGCGTTGAGGGCCAGCAGATTGGTCTGCTCGGCGATGGTACGGATCACCGCGATGACCCCGCCGATGGCCTGGCTGTGACTCTCCAGGGCGGCGACCTTGGTGGCGCTGAGATCCACCTCGGCGGCCAGGGCTTCGATGGCCTGTTGGGTCTGCTGCATCACCCGGGCGCCGTCACGGGTGGCCTGATCGGCCTGCTGGGCAGCCGCGACAGCGCCTTCGGTGTTGTTGGCGACGTCCGCCACGCTGGCGGTCATCTCGGTGATGGCCGTGGCCACCTGGTCGGTCTCGCCCTGTTGCGCCTGCATGGTCGAGCGTGCCTGACCGATGGAGCCGGCCAGGGCACCGGATGCCTGGGCGACTGCCTGGGAAGCCTGATCGACCTCGCGCAGCGAGCGACCGAAGGCCTCCAGCATCTCATCCAGGCTACGACCGATGTCGGCGATCTCGTCACGCCCGGACAAGGCGGCCCGGCGGCTCAGATCGCCCCGGGCAGCGGCGGCGGTCACCTCGACCAGCTCGGCGATCCCCAGGCGCAGGGCCTGGTAGATGCCGGCGAAGGTGTAGCTCAGCAGCAGCAAGGCCCCCAGGATCATGCCCAGCATCATATTGCGCAGCGCGGTCTCATAGGCCAGACGCTCGGCCAGCATCTGGGACAGAAGGCCCTGGGCCTCTTCCAGAACCTTGTAGTAGCGGGCGACCACGGCATTGCCCTGGGCACCCAGAGCGCGCCCGGCAACTACACCCTCCCCGCTCATGGCAGTCAGCATGCCCTGGCGGAAGTTGGCATAGTCGTCCGCCGCGAGCGCCAAAGAGCTCTTGAGGCGTTGCGCCAATTCAGGCGCCTGGCGCGCCAGCAGCCGCAAACCCTGCTCCAGTTCGTCGGCGGTCTGCCGCTCCTGGCGCACCAGGGTACGCGCCACATTGAGGGTGGCCGGATCGAAGTTGTTGGTAGCGCTCAGGCCGCTCGCCAGGCCGCGCAGCTGGCCGATGAGATTGATCTCCCGCGGCAGTCGCAGCGAGGTGATATCGATGAGAAAGAGGCTGGTGTAGTCGGCATCCAGCGCCAGGCCCGAGGTGGCCGAGACGTAATAGAAGAAGTTGAGGGTCTTGGTCAGCTGCTCATTCCAGCCTTCGAACACCTCCAGGGAGTTGCCTGAGGTGCCCTGCAACAACCGTTCGGCTCCCAGCCGCAGCTGGCTGACGCGATCGCCGGTTTCCAGCTTACCGCCGAGTTCACGATCCAGCTGCCCCAGGTCGTCATAGGCCTTGAGCAGGTTGTCGCGATTGTTCTGCCAATCCTGCTGCGCCGAGGTGTCGCCATCTTGGACACGCTTGGTTAGGGCACGCTGCAACATGCTCAGTCGGGCGACCGGGGTCAGCTGCGTCAGATAGCGTTGACCGTCGATCTCCTGGGTCAGGCTCACGCGCTGCTCCTGGATATCCTGATAGAGGTAGACGCTGAGAAACAGAAGCGGCACCAGAACGATGGTGGCGAGGCAGGCGAACTTGGCGGGAAACCTCAGGCGATTCATTATCGTTACAGCAGGGGTCAGCAGATTCATGGCTAGCTCGGGCGGCGGCGAAAGGGGTCATTAGGGCTGTACCGCCCTATTTGTGACGTAATAGACAAAAATTCTTGTAACAGTTTCGTCTCTATCGAGCTGTCGCTTCGCTTCCTTGGCTATTTGCCACTCGGCGGTCGAAAGCCGCCCCTCAACGGTCTTCGGATAGCTCTAGCATGCACGACTTATTGATTCGCAATGCCTTGGTGCTGGACGGCCACGACCGTCCGGGCAGGCCGCTCGATGTCGCTATCGCAGCCGGACGTATCCAGAAGCTGGGCGACCTGGCCACTGAACCAGCCCGAGAGGTCCGCGACGGCAGCGGCCTGGTGCTGGCGCCTGGCTTCATCGACGTTCACACCCATGACGACACCATGGTCATCCGCCGCCCCGAGCAGTTGCCCAAGCTCAGCCAGGGAGTCACTACCGTGGTGGTGGGCAACTGCGGCATCAGCGCCGCCCCGGTGCGGCTACGTGGCGAGCCGCCGGACCCGCTGAATCTGCTCGGCCCGGCCATGGCCTTCGTCTATCCCACCTTCGCCGCCTACCGCACCGCCGTGGAACGGGCGCAGCCCGGCGTCAACGTGGCTGCCCTGGTCGGCCACACGGCGTTGCGCAGCAACCACCTGGACGATCTCCAGCGTGCCGCCACTCCGGCCGAAATCGCCGCCATGCGCCTTGAATTGCGTGAAAGCCTGGCGGCTGGCGCCCTGGGGCTCTCCAGCGGGCTGGCCTATGCCTCCGCCGCGGCGGCGCCGACCTCAGAAGTAGCCGAATTGGCCGCGGAGCTGGACGCCGTGGGCGGACTCTATGCCACCCACCTGCGCAGCGAATTCGCCGCGGTGCACGAGGCCTTGGACGAAGCCCTGGACATCGGTCGCCAGGCCCGGGCACCGGTGGTGGTCTCCCACTTCAAGTGCGCCGGGGTGGACAACTGGGGGCGCGCACCGGAACTGCTCGGCGCCCTGGCCGAGGCCGCGCAGACCCAACCGGTCGGCTGCGACTGCTATCCCTATGCAGCCAGTTCTTCCACCCTGGATCTCAGGCAGGTCACCGACCGGCACCGCATCACCATCACCTGGTCCACCCCGCATCCCGAGTGCGGCGGCCGCGACCTGGACGCCATCGCCGCTGACTGGGGCCTGGACCTGCAGGAAGCCGCCCGTCGCCTGCAACCAGCGGGTGCCGTCTACTACGGCATGAGCGAGGCCGATGTGCGGCTGATCCTCGCTCATCCGCTGAGCATGATCGGCTCCGACGGCCTGCCCGAGGATCCCTTCCCCCATCCGCGCCTCTGGGGCGCCTTTCCGCGGGTGCTCGGCCATTTCAGCCGTGACCTCGGTCTCTTCCCCCTGCACACCGCCGTGCACAAGATGACCGGCCTGTCCGCCGCCCGCTTCGGCCTCAAGGATCGCGGCCTGATCGAACCAGGCGCCCAGGCCGACCTGGTGCTGTTCGATCCCGCCCGCATTCGCGACGTGGCCGACTTCAGCGAGCCACAGCGCCCCGCCGAAGGCATCCACGCCGTCTGGGTGAATGGCCGTCTGGCCTATGCGCCGGGCCAAAGCATCGACGAGCGCCATGGCCGCTTCCTGCCCCGTGCCGGGGACCTGCGGCAAACCTTCCCACGCTGCTGATCGAACGCTACCGGGTAACGTCCTGACCTGGTGCACCGCCGTTACCTTCCGCCACTTCCCGGTGCCACCCACGGCACCGAGAGCCTCTTCTTTGCTCGTCGTTCAAGCCAAGCCATTGATTTGCAAAGCCATCGAAAAAGCTGGCACAGTGACTGCAGTCTATTCCGTTGTTACGAACATTATTCCGCTATAACGGAAAAGGAGTCGCATGATGACGGGCAAGACGAAGGGGTGGAAAACACTGGCGCTGCTGGTGGGTCTGGTCGCCATGACCGGCGCCCAGGCGGCCAAGCTGGATGACGTACTCAAGCGCGGTCACCTGATAGTGGGTAGCGGCAGCACCAACGCCCCCTGGCACTTCCAGAGCGCCGACGGCAAGTTGCAGGGCTTCGATATCGATATCTCCAAGGTCATCGCCAAGGGCCTGTTCAACGATCCGGAAAAGGTCGAATTCGTCGTGCAGGGTTCGGATGCGCGCATCCCCAACCTGCTCACCGACAAGGTCGACATCAGCTGCCAGTTCATCACCGTGACCGCCAGCCGCGCCCAGCAGGTCGCCTTCACCCTGCCCTATTACCGTGAGGGCGTGGCCCTGCTCCTGCCGGCCAACAGCCGCTACCAGCAGATCGATGACCTCAAGGCGGCCAAGGACGACCTGACCGTGGCCGTGCTGCAGAACGTCTATGCCGAGGAGCTGGTGCACCAGGCGCTGCCCGGCGCCAAGGTCGATCAGTACGACAGCGTCGATTTGCTCTACCAGGCCCTGGGCACCGGCCGTGCCGACGCCGTGGCCACCGACCAGTCCTCGGTCAAGTACCTGATGACCCAGAATCCCGGTCGCTACCGCTCGCCCGACTATGCCTGGAGCCCCCAGACCTACGCCTGCGCGGTCAAGCGCGGCGAACAGGACTGGCTGAACTTCGTCAACACCGCCCTGCACGAGGCCATGACCGGTGTGGAATTCCCCACCTACCAGGCGTCCTTCAAGAAGTGGTTCGGTGTCGAGCTGCCGTCTCCGGCGATCGGCTTCCCTGTCGAGTTCAAGTGATCCTGGCCCGGCGCGGCCTGTCCGCGCCCTCTCGGTAGACGTCTAGCATGAACTACACCCTGAACTTCGCCCCCGTGTGGCAGAACCTGGATCACCTGCTGGCCGGGCTCGCCCTGGGTCTTCAGCTGGCCCTGGTGGGCATCGCCATCGGCTGCCTGATCGGCCTGGCCACCGCCTTCGCCCTGCTCTCGCCGGTGCGGGCGCTGCGCTGGCTGGCGGCGGGCTACGTCACCCTGGTGCGCAACACCCCGATCCTGGTGCTGATCCTGCTGCTGTACTTCGCCCTGCCCAGCGTCGGTATCCGCCTGGACAAGCTCAGCTCCTTTCTCATCACCCTGGCGCTCTATGCCGGCGCCTACCTGGCCGAGGTGTTTCGCGGCGGCCTCATGGCCATTCCCAAGAGCCAGCGCGAGGCGGGCCTGGCCATCGGCCTGCGCGAATGGCAGATCAAGGCCTACGTCATCATTCCGGTGATGCTGCGTAACGTCCTGCCATCGCTCTCCAACAGCTTCATCTCCTTGTTCAAGGACACCTCCCTGGCGGCGGCTATCGCCGTGCCGGAGCTGACCTACCAGGCACGCAAGATCAACCTGGAAAGCTACCGGGTCATCGAGACCTGGCTGGTGACCAGCCTCCTCTACATCCTCACCTGCTACGTCATCGCCCTGCTGCTGCGCCAGCTGGAACGACGGCTGAGCCTGACCCGCTAGGAGCCGTATCGTGTACGAAGCCCCCTCCTGGTTCCTGGAATTGTGGAACGCCCGCCAGACCCTGGCCGCCGGTTTCGCCACCACCCTGGCCTGCTCCGTGCTGGCGGTACTGGGCGGCACCCTGCTCGGTACCCTCGGCGGCCTGGCGCTGACCTATGGTCGCTGGCCGCTGCGCCTGCCGTTCCGCCTCTATTCCGACCTGATCCGGGGTACCCCAGTGTTCGTGCTGGTGCTGGCCTGCTACTACATGGCACCGGCCCTGGGCCTGCGGCCCACGCCCTTCCAGGCCGGCACCGCGGCGCTGCTGCTGTTTTGCGGCTCCCATGTGGCGGAGATCGTCCGCGGCGCCCTGCAGGCCATTCCGCGTGGCCAGCACGAGGCGGCCAAGGCCATCGGCCTGACCTTCGCCCAGAGTCTCAAGGAGGTGCTCCTGCCCCAGGCGCTGCGCCAGATCCTGCCAACCTGGGTCAACGCCTCCACCGAGATCGTCAAGGCTTCCACCCTGCTCTCGGTGATCGGCGTGGCCGAGTTGCTCCTGAGCAGCCAGCAGGTCATCGCCCGCACCTTCATGACCCTGCAGTTCTATCTGTTCGCCGGGCTACTGTTCTTTCTCATCAACTTCGCCATCGAGCGGCTCGGCCGCTACCTGGAAAAACGGGTGACCCTGCCATGACCGACCTCAACGCTCCCCTGCTCAGCATCGACGGCCTGCACAAGAGCTTTGGCACCGTGGAGGTACTCAAGGGCATCGATCTCGCCCTCCATCGCGGCGACGTGGTCACCCTGATCGGCTCCAGTGGCTCGGGCAAGACCACCCTGCTGCGCTGCGTCAACCTGCTGGAAGACTTCCAGGGTGGCAGCATCCGGCTGGCCGGCGAGGCCATCGGCTACCGTGAAGACAGCGGTCGCCGCCAGCGCCTGCCGGAACGCGAAATCGCTCGTCAGCGCTCGCTCACCGGCATGGCCTTCCAGCAATTCAATCTGTTTCCGCATCTCACCGCCCTGGAAAACGTCACCCTCGGCCTGCGCAAGGTCAAGAAGCTGGGCAAGGACGAAGCCATAGCCATCGGCGAGCAGTGGCTGCGCCGGGTCGGACTGATCGAGCGCCGCGATTACCATCCCGGCCAGCTCTCTGGCGGTCAGCAGCAGCGCGTGGCCATCGCCCGCGCCATCGCCATGAATCCCAGTCTGATGCTGTTCGACGAACCCACCTCGGCGCTGGACCCGGAGCTGGTCGGCGAGGTGCTGGCGGTGATCAAGGACCTGGCCCAGGATGGCATGACCATGCTGCTGGTGACCCACGAGATGAGATTTGCCCATGAGGTGTCGGATCGCATCGTCTTCATGAGCCAGGGCCGCATCGAGGAGCAGGGTCCGCCCCGCGAACTCTTCGAGCGGCCGCGCTCCACCCGTCTCGCCGAATTCCTCGGCCGGACCTCTTTTTGAATCCCATCCCCGCTACAGGAGCACCCTTATGAGCATCATCCGTTACGGCGCCGGCGAACGCGGCGCAGGTGGCCAACCCCTGCCCTTCGCCCGCGCGGTGGAAGCCGATGGCTGGCTGCACGTCTCCGGCCAGGTGGCCATGGAGAATGGCGAGATCATCGACGGCGGCATCGTCGCCCAGACCCACAAGACCATGCAGAATCTGATCGCCATCCTCAATGAAGCCGGCTACGGTCTGGAGCACGTGGTACGCGCCGGCGTCTGGCTGGACGATCCGCGTGACTTCTGGAGCTTCAACAAGGTGTTCGCCGAATACTTCGCCGGCAACGCCCCGGCGCGCGCCTGCGTGCAGTCCTCCATGATGGTGGACTGCAAGGTCGAGATCGACTGCATCGCCTACAAACCCAAGGCCTGAGACAAATCGCACAGATGACCGAACCTACCCGCCAGAGAGCCCGCGGCCTGGACCGCGCCTTCGATATCCTCGATCACCTCAAGCGGGTGGGTCGGCCGCTGCGCCCCAACGAGATCGCCGCCGGCCTGGGCATTCCCAAGTCCACCGTCTACGACCTGGTCGGCCTCTTGCTGGAGCGGCACATGCTCGATGCCGTGGGCCGCGACGGCCAGGTCTACCTGGGCCGCGAGCTGTACTTTCTCGGCCAGGCGCACCTGCGCCACTTCGACCTGGCCCGCGAGGCTGGGCTGCTCTTGGACGACATCGTCGCCCAGACCCGCGAGACCGCCCAGCTGTGCCAGCTCAACGGCCGCAAGTACACCGTCTCGCTGATGAAGGAAGGCGCCCGCGCCTTTCGCATCTCCTCCAATGTCGGCGAGGACGCGCCCATTCCCTGGACCGCTTCCGGACGACTGCTGCTCGGTCATCTGAGCGATGCCGAGATCCTCGCCCTGATCGATCCGGACGACTTCATCCTGCCCGATGGCAGCCGCCTGCCCCCGGCGACCTTTATCGCCGAGATCCGTAGCGCCTGCGCCGAAGGCTTCTTTTCCTTCGACAGCATCGCCGACACCTACACCCACTGCTTCGCCGCCCCGGTGCAGGATGCCAGCGGCCTGAACATCGCCACCCTGTGCATCGTCGCACCCCGTGCCGACGCCCAGGCCCACCATGCCGAGTACCGCCAGGTACTGGTCGACAGCGCTCTCCGCCTGTCCCAGCGCCTGGGCGGCCAGGAGAATCCATGACCGCTCTACATGCCCCCGAGAAAGGCGCCGCCAGTCCTGGCGCCAGCCTGCTCCGCGACATCGCCCTGCCCGCCCTGGTCATCCACCAGGACGCACTCGACCACAACATTGCCTGGATGCAGGCTTTCGCCAGCGACCGCGGCGCCGAGCTGGCACCCCACGGCAAGACCAGCATGGCGCCGGCGCTGTTCCAGCGACAACTGGTCGTGGGCGCCTGGGGCATGACCCTGGCCACCGCGGTGCAGACTCGCGCTGCCCAGGCCCACGGCGTGCGTCGGGTACTGATGGCCAATCAGCTGGTGGGAGCGCCGAACATGGCGCTGATCGCCGAACTGCTCACCGCCGATCCAGA
Organism: Pseudomonas sp. PLB05; assembly: GCF_021106615.1. Classification (NCBI taxonomy): domain Bacteria; kingdom Pseudomonadati; phylum Pseudomonadota; class Gammaproteobacteria; order Pseudomonadales; family Pseudomonadaceae; genus Pseudomonas; species Pseudomonas sp. PLB05. The sequence continues at coordinate 328,402 of NZ_JAJOHO010000004.1, read as the reverse complement.
CTTCGACTTCCATTGCCTGGTGGATCATCCCGACCAGGTCAACGCTCTGGGTGCATTCTTTGGCGCACGCGGCCTGGCGCTGCAGGTGATGATCGAATACGGCGTACCCGGCGGCCGTTGCGGTTGCCGCAGCGAAGCCGAGGTGCGCACCCTGGCCCAGGCCATCGCCAAGCAACCGGCACTGCGGCTGACCGGCATCGAAGGTTACGAGGGCGTGATCCATGGCGCCGAGGCGGCCACCGACATCCGCGCCTTCGCCGATTCCCTGGTGCGCCTGGCCGAGGAGTTGCGTGGCCAGGGCGCCTTCGCCCTCGACCGGCCCGTCGTCACCGCTTCGGGCTCGGCCTGGTACGACCTGATCGCCGCCGCCTTCGACCAGCTGGAAGTGCGCGAGCGCTTTCTCGCCGTCATGCGTCCCGGCAGCTATGTGGTCCATGACCACGGGATCTATCGCGATGCCCAGTGTGGCGTCCTGGCCCGCACCGGTCTCGACGAAGGCCTGCAACCGGCGCTGGAAGTCTGGGCCCACGTGCAATCCATGCCCGAACCCGGTTTCGCCATCCTCGCCCTGGGCAAGCGCGACATCGCCCACGATGCCGGCCTGCCGCTGCCGCTACGCCGCTACCGGCCGGACCAGACCGCCAGCGAAGCCGTCGATGTCAGCGACTGTACCGTCACCGCCATCATGGACCAGCACGCCTTCATGGTCGTCGCACCAGGTACGGAGCTGGCCATCGGCGACATCGTCGCCCTGGGCACCTCCCATCCTTGCCTGACCTTCGACAAGTGGCGCCAGGGCTGCGTCGTCGACGAGGGGCTGCAGGTGGTCGAGACCTTCGCGACCTGCTTCTGAGGCGCTAGGGACGCAGCTCGCCCTCTTCCTCGCCATCCCAGTAGCGGATGCGCTCGGCATGCACCTTGATGAGAATCATGCCGGGCGTGTCGGTGCCCTGGGGAAACCAGCGATTGAGATTCTTGGTCCAGTGGGCCTCGAATTGCGCCTTGTCGCGGATCAGCTCGGCATGCCCTTCGATGCCGATGAAGATGCCGGGCTTGCCCAGTAGGCTCTTACCCTCGCTGAAGCTCAAACCCACTGCCGGATCAGCCTCGATGTCGCGGATCTTGGCCGAATCCTCATAGGCGTAGAACCAGGAGTCGCCGTCGTATTCGACGTCGCCGTTATTGCTCATCGGCCGGCTGGTCAGACGCCCGGTGCCAGTAGTCAGCATGCAGAAATCCAGATCGCTCATCGCTTTGGACAGGTCGTGCAGGGTCTTGTCGGCCATGGGTATTGCTCCGGTAGGGGGCAGGCAGTGCCCGTCTGAATTCAGACCCGGAGCTGCTGTCGCTTGGTTCCGACGCGCAGCCGCCGACCCGGCTTTTCAGACGGACTGCGCTGCCGACTTCAGGTCCCCCTGGGCTTGGCCCGCGCCGTCGGTTCGGCGATCAGCGGATCGTCCGGCCAGTAGTGCTTGGGATAGCGACCCTTGAGGTCCTTCTTCACCTCGCCATAGGTGTTGGCCCAGAAGCTGGCCAGGTCCTGGGTCACCTGCACCGGACGCCGCGCCGGGGAAAGCAGGTGTAGCTTGACCGCCAGGCGCCCACCGGCGAGGCGCGGGGTATCGGCCAGGCCGAACAGCTCCTGCAACCGCACCGCCAGCACCGGCGGCTGCTCACTGTAGTCCAGGCGGATGTTGGAGCCGGAGGGTACCGCGAGGGTGCGCGGGGCCAGCTCGTCCAGCTGGCGCGGCAGCGGCCAGGGCAGCAGGCCCTGGAGCATGGCGGTCAGATCCAGGGTAGCGAAGTGGGCCAGGCGGGTGACACGGTCCAGGTAGGGCAACAGCCAATCTTCCAGGTTGGCCAGCAGGGCCGTGTCGCTGACGTCCGGCCAGTCGCTCGCCTGCTTCTGCTGCAGATCCAGCTGGCGCAGCAGGGCCACCCGCGCCTGCCACTGGCGCAATTCCGGCGTCCAGGGCAGCAGCTCCAGGCCCTTGCGCCGCACCAGCCCCAACAGCGCGCGGCTGCGGGCCGCGGCGTCCAGGTTCTTCAGCGGTTCGCGACTCAGCACCAGCTGGCCGACCCGTCGCTGGCGCTCGGCGCGCAGGACGCCTTCGCGCTCGTCCCAGTCCAATTCATCGTGACTCACGACCTGCTCGGCCAGCGGCCCTTCGAACAATGCCGGATCCAGTTCGGCGGCCAGGTAGATGCGTTCCTCGCGCTGCCCCTGGCGACTGCCCAGGTCGGCCACCACCAGCCAGGGCGATTTCATCAGCCCGTCCGGCTCGCCAAAGCTGGCGGCCCGGCCATTGGCCAGGCGATAGTCCTGGCCGCCGGCCTTGCGCTGCTGGGCGATGCGATCCGGATAGGCACAGGCCAGCAGGGCGCCGGTCCAGCGCGGGTGCTCGGGATCAGCCACCGGCTGCCCGGCCGGGCCGCGCAACAGGCCGCGGTACTGACGGACCAGCTGGCGAATGCGCGCCACCCCGCCACGCGGACCGCGCCCCTCACCGGCCAGGAGCAGCAGGCGGGTATGCAGGTCGGCGCCCTGCCCCGGGGCCAGGTCGCGCTCGCCCAATAGTGCGGCGATCGCGCAGGCGCGCTCGGCCAGGCCCCAGGCCTGACCACGCAACAGCAGGTGCGCCAGCCGCGGATGGGCCGGCAGACCGCTCATGGCCTGACCGTGGCTGGTGAGCACACCCTGAGCGTCCAGGGCACCCAGGCGCATCAGCAGGTCGCGGGCCTGGGCCAGGGCGGCGGCGGGCGGGGGATCGAGCCAGGCCAGCTCCTCGGCGCTCATACCCCAGCGGGCCAGTTGCAGCGCCAGCCCGGCCAGATCGGCCTGGAGAATCTCGGCGCTGTCGTAGGCTGGCAACTGCTGGTGCAGCTCCTCCGACCAGAGGCGATAGCAGACGCCCGGCTCCAGGCGGCCGGCGCGGCCCTGGCGCTGGGTGGCCGAGGCGCGGGAGATGCGGCGGGTGGTCAGGCGGGTCATACCGCTGCCGGGATCGAAGGCCGGCACCCGCGCCAGGCCCGCGTCCACCACCACCCGCACCCCTTCGATGGTTAGGCTGGTCTCGGCGATATTGGTGGCCAGCACCACCTTGCGGCTGCCGGCCGGCGCCGGCTCGATGGCGGCGCGCTGGGCCGCCAGCTCCAGCTCGCCATGCAGCGGACAGAGCAACACCCCGGCAGGCAGCTGCTCCGTCAGGCGCTCGGCGGTGCGCCGGATCTCCGCCTGCCCGGGCAGGAATACCAGCAGGCTGCCAGTTTCCTCGTCCAATGCCTGCAACACCGTGGCGGCCACCCGCGCTTCCAGGCGCTCGTCCTGGCCGAGCGGTCGACTCCAGCGGGTCGTGACCGGAAACATCCGGCCTTCGCTGCGCACCACCGGCGCCTCGCCAAGCAAGGCAGCGAGACGCTCGCCTTCCAGGGTGGCGGACATCACCAGCACCTTGAGCGGCGTATCGCGCAGCAGTTCGCGCCCGCTCAGGGTCAGCGCCAGGGCCAGATCGGCGTCCAGACTGCGTTCATGAAATTCGTCGAAGATCACCAGGCCGACACCGTCCAGCGCCGGATCATCCTGCAGCCGCCGGGTAAGGATGCCCTCGGTGACCACTTCTATGCGGGTGCGCGGCCCTACCCGGCTTTCCAGGCGGATGCGATAGCCCACCGTCTCGCCGACGCCTTCACCCAGCTCCGCGGCCAGACGCTCGGCTGCGGCGCGGGCCGCCAGCCGTCGGGGTTCGAGCAGCAGGATGCGCTGACCGGCCAGCCAGGGTTCGTCCAGCAGCGCCAGGGGCACCCGGGTGGTCTTGCCGGCGCCGGGCGGCGCTTCCAGCACACAGTCATCACGGCGGGCAAGGGCCTGGCGCAGCTCGGGCAGGACAACATCGATGGGCAAGGGCGTCATGGGGCTCGGCCGGTGGTCTCAACGGGGCGGGCAGTATAAGAGCGGCTAACAAAATGTAGCGAGCGGCTGTCAGGCAGGTGCGCGCGGCGCGCAGGAACCGCAGTGTACGAGTGGTACATGAGGATTCCGAGCACTGCACGCACCTGTATGGCAGACGCGCAGTAGTTTTGTTTGTCGCTCTAAAGCGTCTCGCCCGCCGTGATTCCGGCCGCTATAGTGGCGTCCTCATCCAACCGGAGGTTGTCTATGTCGATGCGTACCCGCGCGGTGTGTGGCGTCCTCGCCGCCGCCCTGTTCACCCAGCTGACCGCTTGCGGCTCGCTGTTCTATCCCGAGCGCCGCGGCCAGATCACCGGCAGTGGCCGGATCGATCCGGGCATCGTCGCCCTCGATGCCATCGGCCTGCTGTTCTACATCATTCCCGGCCTGATCGCCTTTGGCGTGGACTTCGCCACCGGCGCCATCTACCTGCCCGACAACAAGCGCGCCGAGGTCGATCCGAGCGAGCTGAACAAGGCGGTGAACCCGGACGGCAGCGTTGATCGCGCGCGCCTCAAGGCCATCATCCAGCAGGCCACCGGCCACAACCTGCCGCTGGACGATCCACGCCTGCTGCAGCGCAGCGGCAGCAACGAGCAGCTCGCCAGCCTGGGTCTCGCGCCGCGCGCCTGATGAGCGACCCGCACCGCACCGAGCGGCTCCTGCGTCGCGCCACCGCCGCCTCGGTGGCGGTGGCGACGACGCTGATCCTGGCCAAGGCCGTGGCCTGGTGGTTCAGCGGCTCGGTCAGTCTGCTCGCCGGCCTGACCGATTCGCTGCTCGATGGCCTGGCCTCGGTGTTCAACCTGCTGGCGGTGCACTACGCCCTCAAGCCCGCGGACGACGACCACCGCTACGGTCATGGCAAGGCCGAATCCCTGGCCGGCATCGCCCAGGCGGTGTTCATCGGCGTCAGCGCCGTACTCATCGCCTGGCAGGCCATCGGTCGCCTGCAGCAGCCCGAGCCCCTCGGCGCCCATGCCCTGGGTATCGTCGTCACCCTGTTTTCCCTGGTCCTGACCGCCGTGCTGGTGGCCTACCAGCAACACGTCATCCGTCTCACCGATTCCACGGTGGTCCGCGCCGACGCTCTGCACTATCGCTCCGACCTGCTGCTCAACGTCGGCATCCTGATCGCCCTGGCGCTGACCGGCTTCGGCTGGTACTGGCTGGATCCGCTGTTCGGCCTGGCTATCGCCCTCTACATCCTCTGGAGCGCCTATGGCATCGCTCGTGACTCCTTCGGCGTGCTGATGGACCAGGAACTGCCCGCCGACATCAGCGAGCACATGCTGCAGCTGGCCTGCCAGGTACCCGGTGTGATCGGTGCCCATGACCTGCGTACCCGTCTCTCCGGCAATCACTGGTTCGTGCAACTGCACCTGGAGCTGCCGGGGCAGATGAGCCTGTCCCGCGCTCATGTGCTGTGCGACGAAGTGGAAGCGGCCATCCGCGCCGAGTACCCCCAGGCCGAGGTGCTGGTCCACGCCGATCCGCTGGATGCGCCCGACGTGCCCCATCGTCATCCGCTGCCGCCCGCCACCTGAGCGGAACCCGGCACCGTTGCGCTCCCTCGAATCTGCATAGCCTGATTTGAGAGCGTCCCAGACGGCGCCGGAGCCCACCATGAAAACCCTGTACCCGGTCGCGCGCCTCGCCGACCTGCGCGAAGACCGTGGCACCGCGGTCAAGATCGAAGACATCGAAATCCTGCTACTGCGCGTCGGCGACCAGGTGCGGGCCTTCCAGGCCCACTGTCCCCATGCCGGCGCCCCGCTGGCCGAGGGCGCCGTCTGCCAGGGGCGGCTGGTCTGTCCCTGGCACAAGGCGAGCTTTGCCGTCGACGATGGCAGCCTGTGCGAACCGCCGGCGCTGGACGCCCTGCAGCGCTATCCGGTGGAGGTGCGCGATGGTGAGGTGCTGGTCGGTACCGAGCCACTGCCCTCACAAGCGGCCGAAACCCAAAGTGACGAGCGCCTGCTCGTCGTCGTTGGCGCCGGCGCCGCAGGCACGGCCGCCGCCGCTGCCCTGCGTGAGTTCGGCTTTGGCGGTCGCCTCTTGCTGGTCGGCCAGGAACCGGGCGAGCCCTATGATCGGACCGCCCTGTCCAAATTCGTCCTCCAGGGCGACAAGGCCCCCGACGAAGCGCCGCCGCTGCGCGAGGCCGACTTCTTCCGCCAGCAGCGCATCGAACGCCTGCACGCCGAGGTGATCCGCCTGGATCCCCAGACCCGCCAGCTGGAACTCGCCAACGGACAGACCCTGACCTACGACGGCTGTGTGCTCGCCACCGGTGGTGAACCCAGGCCGCTTGACGTTCCCGGCGCCGACCTCAAGGGCATCCAACTGTTGCGGACCCGCGCTGACGCGGCCGCCATCCTGGCCGACTTGCCCGCCGAGGGCCGCGCGGTGATCGTCGGTGCCAGCTTCATCGGCCTGGAAGCCACCTCCGCCTTGCGCAAGCAGGGCCTGGCGGTGGACGTGGTCTCCCCCGCCTCCCTACCCTTCGTCAAGCAGATGGGCGAGACCCTGGGCCAGCACTTCAAGACCCTGCACGAGGCCAATGGCGTCATCTTCCACGCGCCCAGCGAGGTGATCGGCTTCGAAGGCGAGGGTCAGGTCCGCCAGGTCAGGCTCAAGGACGGTACCCGCCTACCCGCCGACCTAGTACTGGTGGGTACCGGTATCGCCCCGGCGACTGCCTTCCTCGTCAACCTGCCCCTGGCCGACGACGGCAGCGTCCCGGTCGACGGCCAGCTCAGGGCCGCCGAGGGTCTCTACGCCGTCGGCGATCTGGCCACCTTCCCTTATGCCGGTCAGCCGACCCGGATCGAGCACTGGCGCCTGGCTCAGCAGCACGGCCGCCTGGCAGCACGTAATCTGCTCGGCGAGGCCGAGGCCTATGCCGACGTCCCCTTCTTCTGGACCCTGCACCACGGCAAGCGTTACGAATACCTCGGCCACCCCCGCCAGTGGGATGACATGCACCTCGACGGCAGCCTGGGTGATCAGACCTTCGTCGCCCTGTTGCTGGCCGAGGATCTGGTAGTGGGTGTAGTCGCCTGCCAACGAGAGCGTGCTACCGCCATCCTGTCCCAGCGTCTGCGCCAGCCGCTGGGACGCGCCGAGGCCCTGGACATCGTCCAGGCCGACTGAGGAGCTGCCATGGCCAATCCCTATCGCATCGGCCTGATCGCCGACACCCATGGCCTGCTTCGGCCGCAGGCCCTGGAGGCGCTCGCCGGCAGCGATTTCATCCTGCACGCCGGCGACATCGGCAAACCGGAGATTCTCGATGCGCTCCGCGGGCTGGCGCCCCTGGCCGTGGTCCGGGGCAACAATGACGATGTGCCCTGGGCCGATGACATCCCCGAGCGCGTCACCCTGACCCTGGCCGGGGTCGACGTCCATATGCTGCACATCCTGCCGGAGCTCGACCTGGAGACCGCCGGCGCCGCAGTGCGCGTGGTGGTCAGCGGGCACTCGCACAAGCCGCTGATCGAAACGCGTGATGGCGTACTCTACGTCAACCCCGGCAGCGCCGGCCCACGGCGCTTTCGGTTGCCAATCAGCGTCGGCCGCCTGACCCTGGACGCCGGCCAGATCCAGGCCGAGATCCTGGAACTCACTCCCTGAAGGAACCCCGATGAGCATCGACTACCACTCCTACGAACCCGCCCAGGGCCATGGCCTGCCCCACGATCCCTTCAACGCCATCATCGCGCCCCGTCCCATCGGCTGGATCTCCTCCCATAGCGAAACCGGCGTTCTCAACCTGGCGCCCTACAGCTTCTTCAACGCCTTCAACTACAAGCCGCCGCTGATCGGCTTTTCCAGCCAGGGCTACAAGGACAGCGTGGCCAATATCGAGCGCACCGGTGAATTCGTCTGGAATCTGGCCACCCGCGAACTGGCCGAGGAGATGAACGCCAGCAGCGCCATGGTCGGGCCGGAGGTGGACGAATTCGCCCTGGCGGGCCTCGAGCCCGCACCCTCCACCCTCGTCAAGGTGCCACGGGTCGCCCGGGCCCAGGTGGCCTTCGAATGCAAGCTGAGCCAGATCGTGCGTCTCAAGACCGCCGCTGGTGAGGACCTGGACCAGTGGCTGGTGCTGGGCGAGGTGGTGGCGGCCCATATCGACAGGCGCCTGCTCAAGGACGGCATCTACCAGACGGCGGCCGCTCGTCCCATCGTACGGGGCGGCGGCCCGGCCGACTATTTCGAGATCACCGAGGCCGCGCTGTTCCGCATGCGCCGCCCGGACTGACCGGCTTGCTCCGGAATGCAAAACGGCGCCCTTGGGCGCCGTTGTTGTTTTCGCGAGGACTAACCCGCCGCGCTGACGCGGAAATTCAGGCGCGGGAAATGCACCTGGATGGCCCCCAGCTGCTCATCGTGGCGACGGATCACCAGGGCTTCGCTATCGGCATGGACCAGCTCACCCACCACGGGATCCACGCCATAGTCGGTCGCCGCCACGCTTACCCGCTCGCCCCAGGCAAAGCCCTCCACGGCCAGCGCCTGGTCACGCGGCAAGGCCACCGGCTCCGCCGTCCTGGCGATCTCCAGCGCCTCGGCGGCACTGAGATCCTCGTGGGTACCGTGGCCGAAACCCAGCACCCGAGCGAACCAGGCGGCGATCTCGGGGCGCTCGTCGATCAGGGGCGCCAGCTGCGGCGTGCTCTTGAGGAACCAGAAGTTGTGGGCCAGGGCGATGTCGGCCACCGAGGGCGCGCCGAAGAGGAATTCACCGGAGGCACGCTGAAGTTGGGTCTCCAACCGGGTCAGCAGGGTCGGCAACTGCTGCCGGGCCTGCTCGGGGCTGAGGCGGTTCAGGCTGCCGCCGCTGAACAGCGCCTTGCGGTCATCCAGGAAGGCCTGGGCCTGCTCCGGCGGCAGGCTGGCCAGGCGCGGCCCCATGATCTCTGGCTGGAACATCAGCGCCACGGCGTGCTGGAACAACACCGAGTCCGCCCAGCCGGCAAAGGCGGCCACGACCGCCTCCTGGCCTTCCGGGAACAGCGCCGGCACGGCCTTTTCCGCCTCCAGGCGGCGAGCGATCAGGGCCGTGTCGCGATAGACGTCCGCGCCCACCTGCAGCACCGGCGTCTTGCGATAGCCACCGGTGAGGGCCACCAACTCGGGCTTGGGCAGCATCCGCGGAATGATCACCGAACGCCAGGCCAGCCCCTTGAAGCCCAGCAGCAGGCGCGCCTTCTCGGCGAAGGGCGATTGCCAGTAGTGATGCAGAATCAGCTCGGACATGACAGCACTCCTGAATCAGCCGCGGACAGAGTACCGGACAGGGCCAGCACCAGGGATTCCTTGGCTCGTTTGGGTAGCTTCTTGATCTGGATTTCGCGGCGCAGGGCGGCCGACTTGTCGCCGCAGGCTTCCACATAGACCAGCGCCTGGGCCGGGCTGGAGGCGAAGAAGCGGGCACCGCGGCCACTGCGGTGCTGGGCAAAACGGCGCTCGGGATCATCGCTGATGCCGCAATAGAGTGCCTGATTCTCGGCACGCACCAGGTAGACATACCAGGTGCGCGCGGGTGGCAGGGGGTTGTCGCTCACCGTCAGGCGAACCACTCCCGGGCGGTACGCCAGACGCACACGCCAACGAAGTAGATGCCGCTGGCGAACCAGAGCACCATCAGCCACAGCGGCTTGTCGGGATGCACGAACACCATCATGGCGCTGCTGAGCAGCCAGATGGAGGTCACGGTGATGTTCACCGCCATCAGCTGGCGCACACGGAAGGGATGCAGGAACTTGACCCGGGTCAGGGTCAGGGCGGCCAGTACCAGCACCACTGCCATGCTGAACCAGGGCGCCAGGTCCAGCACGTAGAAATACAGCGCCACCACGTTCCAGGCCGCGGGAAAGCCGACGAAGTAGTTGTCGGCGCTCTTCATGTTCACATTGCAGAAACAGAACAGCGACGACAATAGGATGATGCCCACCGCCACCAGCTCGAAGTGCGGCGGCAAGGGAACGAAGCGATAGATGAAGATGGCCGGAATGAACACGTAGGTCAGGTAGTCGACCACCAGGTCCAGCGCCGAACCGTCGAAGTGGGGCAGTACCCGCTTGACCTCGAACTTGCGCGCCAGGGTGCCGTCGAGCCCGTCGACGAGCAGGGCGATGCCGAGCCACATCAGGCAACCCTTGGGTTGACCGTCGACCAGAGCGAGCAGCGCCAGAAGCGCGAGGATCACACCACTGGAGGTCACCGCATGGGCGCCCCAGGCCTTGGCTTTTGTCAGCATGAGCGGATGGGAAATGGAGTTCACGGGCGTCTCTCTATGATGACGGCTTCGACTGCCCGGCGCACCGCTCGTTCTAGCGATGCGCTGCGAAATCGACAATGAAGCCGGTGAACGGCAAGGCGGACCTTGACCGCCGACCCCGGAAACCGGGCGCCAAACATCGAGGATACCGCGCCTTGAGGTCCTTTGCCCGCCTTCCCGCCGAACGCCCGTGATTGGGTTCGCAGGACGACCGGGGCGGATGGGTGTCCACCCCGGTCGCGTCTCAGTGCAGAATCTGCCCGAGGAACAGGCGCGTACGCTCATTCTGCGGGTTGTCGAAGAACTGGTCCGGAGCGGCCTGTTCGACGATTTCGCCCTTGTCCATGAAGATCACCCGGTTGGCCACGGTGCGGGCGAAGCCCATCTCGTGGGTCACGCAGAGCATGGTCATGCCGTCCTGGGCCAGACCGATCATGGTGTCCAGCACCTCCTTCACCATCTCCGGGTCGAGCGCCGAGGTCGGCTCATCGAACAGCATGATACGCGGCTGCATGCACAGCGCCCGGGCGATGGCCACGCGCTGCTGCTGGCCACCGGACAGCTGGCCCGGAAACTTGTGGGCCTGCTCGGGAATGCGCACCCGCTGCAGGTAGTGCATGGCGATCTCTTCGGCCTGCTTCTTCGGCAGCTTGCGCACCCACATGGGCGCCAGGGTGCAGTTCTGCAGCACGGTCAGGTGCGGGAAGAGGTTGAAGTGCTGGAACACCATGCCGACTTCGCTGCGAATGGTCTCGATCTGCTTGAGATCGTTGGTCAGCTCGGTGCCGTCGACGATGATCTGGCCCTTCTGGTGCTCTTCCAGGCGATTGATGCAGCGGATGGTGGTGGACTTGCCCGAGCCGGACGGTCCGCACAGCACGATGCGCTCGCCCTGGGTCACGGTCAGGTTGATGTCCTTGAGCACGTGGAACTGGCCGTACCACTTGTTCACGTCCTTGAGCTGGATCATGACCTTGCTGCTGTCGACCGGCTGCTTGTTGCTTACGTTCATCTATTGACTCCTAACGCTTGTGGCCGGTGTTCAGCTTGCGCTCCAGACGGGCGGAGTAGCTGGACATGGCGAAACAGAAAATCCAGAAGACCAGGGCGGCGAACACATAGCCTTCGGTGGACAGACCAGGCCAGGCCGGGTCGGAGGTGGCGCGCTTGATGCTGTTGAGCAGGTCGAACAGGCCGATGATGACCACCAGGCTCGAATCCTTGAACAGCGCGATGAAGGTGTTGACGATGCCCGGGATCACCAGCTTGAGCGCCTGCGGCAGGATCACCAGACCGGTGGTCCGCCAGTAGCCCAGGCCCATGGCCGCGGCGGCTTCGTACTGGCCCTTGGGAATGGCCTGCATGCCACCCCGCACCACCTCGGCGATATAGGCCGCCTCGAAGATGATCACCATGACGATGGCGCGCAACAGCTTGTCGAGGTTCATGCCATCGGGCAGGAACAGCGGCAGCATCACCGACGACAGGAACAGCACCGTGATCAGGGGGATACCCCGCCAGAACTCGATCATGGTCACGCAGATGACCTTGATCGCCGGCAGCTTGGAGCGCCGTCCCAGGGCCAGCAGGATGCCCAGCGGCAAGGCGCCGACGATGCCCACGGCGGCGATCACCACGGTCAGCATCAGGCCACCCCATTCGGTGGTGGGCACCACGCGCAGACCGAAACCGCCATACAGCAGCCAGAAGGCCACCAACGGATAGATCACCAGCAGGGCCAAGCCGTAGCGAGCCTTGTGCTTGAAGCTGTCGAGGAACAGCGGGATGGCGCCGATCACGGCGATCACCACGGTCAGATCCACACGCCAGCGCTGATCGCCGGGGTAGAAGCCGTACATGAACTGCCCGAAGCGCTCCTTGATGAACACCCAGCAGGCGCCGCCCGGGGCGCAATCGGCACGGGTGCTGCCGCTCCAAGTGGCATTGATGAAGGCCCAGTTCACCACCGGCGGCACGATCAGCCAGACGATGTAGAGACCGAACAGCGTCAGCAGGGTATTGCCGATGCTGGAAAACAGATTGCCCCGAATCCAGGCCAGGGCACCGACGCTGGAAGGCGGCGGCGGCAGGTCCGGTTTGAAGGTATGGGTCTGGTTACTCATACGCGCTCCTTAACGCTCGATCAGCGCGATGCGCTTGTTGTACCAGTTCATCAGGATGCTGATGCTGATGCTGATGGCCAGGTAGACGCTCATGGTGATGGCCATGGTCTCGATGGCCTGGCCGGTCTGGTTCAGGACGGTGCCGGCGAACAGCGCCACCATCTCCGGATAGCCCACCGCGGCGCCCAGCGAGGAGTTCTTCATCAGGTTCAGATACTGGTTGGTCAGCGGTGGGATGATCACCCGCAAGGCCTGGGGAATGATCACCAGCCGCAGGGTCAGGCCCGGACGCAGCCCCAGGGAACTGGCCGCCTCGGTCTGACCGTGGCTGACCGCCTGGATACCGCCGCGCACCGTCTCGCCGATGAAGGCCGCGGTATAGACCGACAGGGCCAATGCCAGGGAGACCAGCTCGGGAATGATCACCCAGCCGCCGCGCAGGTTGAAGCCCTGCAATTCCGGCACTTCCCAGTGCAACGGCCTGCCGAAGACCAGGGCCGCCAGCAGCGGGATCCCGATCAGCAGCGCCAGCACGGTCCACAGCACCGGAAAGCGCTGGCCGGTGGCATGCCGCCGTTTGCGCGCCCAGCGCACCACCACCACGCTGGCGACGATGGCGATCAGCAGCGCGATCAGACCGGGCAAAAAGCCGGCATCGGCGATCGGCGCCGGCATGTACAGGCCGCGGTTGTTGACGAAGAAGGCATCGCCCAGGGTCAGGCTCTGGCGCGGACCCGGCAGGGGCGCGAGCACGGCGAAATAGACGAAGAAGATCAGCAGCAGCGGCGGAATGTTGCGGAAGGTCTCGATATAGACCGTGGCGACCTTGCGCAGCAGCCAGTTGTTTGACAACCGCGCCACACCCACGCTGAAGCCGATGATGGTCGCCAGGAAGATGCCGATGACCGACACCAGCAGGGTGTTGAGCAGACCGACCAGGAAGACGCGCCCGTAGGTATCGCCTTCGCTGTACGGAATCAGGTGCTGGGGAATGCCGAAGCCGGCGGTGTTGTTGAGAAAGCCGAAGCCGGAGGTGATGCCCCGGTTGGCGAGGTTGGTCTGGGTGTTGTCGAACAGGAACCAGCCGAAGGCCACCACGGCGACCACGGCCACGATCTGGAACAGCCAGGAGCGTACCTGCGGGTCGGTGAGCAGCGACCCACGGACCGGTGCGGACGGTTTGCTAACGTTTTGCATCTACTTGGAGCCTCATTAAATTCTCGCCCCACAGCGCGGGCAGCGCTGCAGGGCGAGAATCTGCACATCCGGAAGGTGTTCGGCGACTAAGGCGCCGAGATCAACGGACCGGCGGGGCGTACTGCAGACCGCCTGCATTCCACAGGGCGTTGAGGCCACGCTTGATCTTCAGGTCGCTGCCCATGCCGACGTTGCGCTCGAAGACTTCGCCGTAGTTGCCCACCTGCTTGACGATCTTCACCGCCCAGTCCTTCGGCAGCTTCAGATCCTTGCCGAATTCGCCATCGGCGCCGAGCAGACGACGCACGTCAGGGTTCTTGGAGTCCTTGGCCTGGGCTTCGACGTTGGCGGAGGTCAGACCCAGCTCTTCGGCGTTGACCATGGCGAACAGCGACCACTTGACCACGGTCAGCCAGTCTTCGTCGCCACGCCGCACGGCCGGTGCCAGCGGCTCCTTGGAGATCACCTCGGGCAGCACGACGTAGTCGTCGGGCTTGGACAGCTTGTTGCGCTGGGCGTACAGCTGCGACTGGTCGGAGGTCAGGACGTCGCAACGACCGGCTTCCAGCGACTTGGCGCTCTCGTCCGAGGTGCTGTAGGTGATGGGGGTGAACTTCATGCCGTTGGAACGGAAGTAGTCGGCCAGGTTGAGTTCTGTGGTGGTACCGGCCTGGATGCAGACGGTAGCGCCGTCCAGTTCCTTGGCGCTCTTCACACCCAGCTTATTGCTCACCAGGAAGCCCTGGCCGTCATAGTAGGTGACGCCGGCGAAGATCAGACCCATGCCGCCATCGCGGGAGCTGGTCCAGGTGGTGTTGCGCGACAGCACGTCGATCTCGCCGGATTGCAGCGCGGTGAAACGCTCCTTGGCGGTCAGGGGAGTGAAGCGAACCTTGGTGGAGTCACCGAAGACCGCAGCGGCCACGGCGCGGCAGACGTCGACGTCGATGCCCTTGTAGTCACCCTTGGAGTCGGTGAAGGAGAAGCCCGGCAGGCCATCGCTGACGCCGCATTGCACGAAACCTTTGTTCTTCACCGCATCCAGGGTAGCGCCTGCGTGAGCCATGCCGGACAGGCCAAGAGCAGCGGCGGTGGTCAGAATTGCCAGGGTAGACTTCACCATCTTCATCGATAAGCTCCACTTTGTTTATGAATTACGTTCCAGTCGCACGGCAGCACGATGTCTCTCGCCTGATTGCCGTGGAACCCGCCCACCCGATCCCTGGGCGTCCTTCATCAAGGGAAGAAGGAGACGCACTGGAAGGCATGACGAAGCAGTGAGTCAGTGTTACCTGTTAGTGCACTACCTGGCCGCAGCCTAGATGAGGCAATTTGCGGACCAGTGAATGCGACAGAAGCTCACTTGGCTCAAACCCGGCAATCGCGAGACTTCGAGCAAAAAGCCGGACAACTAAATTACGAAAATGCGACACGCATTTTGTGCACCATCTGTTACCACACCCATTTTTAGTGGCACCAAACTGGAGCAAAGCCTTGGAAAATTCGCCTCTTGTGCTGGAATCGCCCAGCGGAACCGCCGATAGCTGCGTCATTTGGTTGCATGGCCTGGGGGCCACCCAGCATGACTTCGAACCCGTTGCCGAATTGTTGCAGCGCACCCTGACCACAACCCGCTTCGTCCTGCCTCAGGCACCGACCCAGGCGGTCACCATCAATGGTGGCTGGGCCATGCCCTCCTGGTACGACATCCTGGCCATGAATCCGGCCCGGGCCATCGACCGCGCTCAGCTGGATGCATCGGCCGCCACGGTGCAGGCGCTGATCGAGACCCAGCAGGACCAGGGCATTCCTGCCGAACGCATCGTGCTGGCCGGCTTCTCCCAGGGGGGCGCCGTGGTTCTGCATACCGCCTACAACACCGCCTGCCCCACCCTGGGTGGCGTCATGGCGCTGTCGACCTATGCGCCCAGCTTCGAAGACGCCCAGGTCAACCGCGGTGGTGCCACCCCGGTGCTGTGCCTGCATGGCGACCAGGATGACGTGGTGCCCCTGGCCCTGGGGCGCGCTGCCTACGAAGCGCTGGTGGCCGCAGGCGTGGAAGCGCTCTGGCACAGCTATCCCATGCGCCACGAGGTCATTCCCGCGGAAATCCAGGATATTCAGGACTGGCTACTGGCACGTCTCGGCGGAAAATAAAGGCCGAATCGCCGAGCCGTTGCGTTTTTGGAAACCGGTCGACAATTTGCGGAATCCGGGCACGAATGGAGGCCCGGACAGGGCCAAGCGAACGAACTTTGAGGTACCCATCCGGTCCAGTAGGGGTGCCTGAAGGTCGTGATGTGCATGGAGCAGCTATGGCCCGAGTTTTCCTTTCAGCCCCCGGGGTGATCCTTTGATGGCTGCCCCCTTGTCGGCCTGGCTGGCCGAAGTACCGGTCGCTTCCCTGAAGGACCTGCGCCTGTTCAAGGGCGTGGAGACCTACCTGCTGGAAGCCCTGATCGCCCGCTCGGCCACCCGTAGCCTGGTCGCCGGTGAGTGCCTGCTCTCGCCCGCCATGATCAACCAGTACATGTACCTTGTCCTGGAAGGTCGCCTGCGGGTCCACCTGGGCTCGCCGGAAAATCCGCCCATCTATCTGCTCGGCCCGGGCGAATGCTCGGGCGAGATCAGCTTCATGGACAGCGAGCGGCCCAGCGCACACGTCATCGCCGAAGCCGACACCCAGGTGCTCTGCCTGCATCGCGACCTGGTGCTGGAGCTGATCGAGCGTTCCTCCAAGGCCATGCACAACCTGCTCGGCATCCTCTGTGAGCGGATGCGCCGTGGCAACCAGCTCATCGTCGACACCGAACGCAACGCCAATGTCGATACGCTGACCGGCCTGTTCAATCGGCGGCGCCTCGAGCAGTTGTTCGAGCGCGAGAGCACCCGTTGCGCCTTCAATCGGCAGCCCCTGAGCCTGCTGATGCTGGATGTCGATCACTTCAAGCGCTACAACGACACCCATGGTCATCTGGCGGGCGACTATGCCCTGTGCCTGGTCGCCAATACCCTGCGCGACCAGTTGAGACCCAAGGACAGCATGGCGCGCTATGGCGGCGAGGAGTTCGTCATCCTGTTGCCGGAAATCAATCGCGACGAGGCGATCGCCATCGCTGAACGGCTGCGCCAGAGCCTGGCGGAGATCAAGGACTTCTATTCGCCCTGCGGCAAGCTGCCGGGCGTCACGGTGTCGATCGGGCTGGCCCAGATGCGCAAGGCCGACTCCCTGGAGGAGTTGGTAGGGCGCGCGGACAAGTCGCTCTATCAGGCCAAGAATGCCGGGCGCAATCGGATCAGCGGCTGAGCGGATTGCGCTTGCGTTCGGCAGGTAGTTGTTGCCGGGCACGTAGGTTGCTTTACACTGCGGTCTCATTCCGCTTTCGATGATCGAGACCCTCCGTGCTCAAGGCACTCAAAAAATTTCTGGGCAAGGATCAAGAGGTCGCTCAGCCGATCCCCTCCCCTGCGCCCCAAGCTACCCCCAGCGCCGCTCCTGAAGCCCCCTCCTCTCCTGCCCTGATCGCGCCCGAGCCCCAGGCCGAGCGTGCGCCGCGCAAACCGCGTACCCCAGGCGAAACCCGCAGCCAGGAATCCCGCCCCCAGGAGCCGCGCGCCCAGGTGGAAAAATCCGCCAAGCCACGTCGCGAACGCAGCCCGCGCAAGCCCAAGCCGATCGACACCTGGAAACTGGAAGACTTCGCGGTCGAGCCCCAGGAAGGCAAGACGCGCTTCCACGACTTCAAGCTGGATCCGCGGCTGATGCACGGCATCCACGACCTGGGCTTTCCCTACTGCACGCCTATCCAGGCGGAAGTACTGGGCTTTACCCTCAAGGGCAAGGACGCCATCGGCCGTGCCCAGACCGGCACGGGCAAGACCGCTGCCTTTCTGATCTCGACGATCACCCAGCTGCTGACCACCCCGCCGCCCAAGGAAAGGTACATGGGTGAGCCGCGGGCACTGATCATCGCGCCGACCCGCGAGCTGGTGGTGCAGATCGCCAACGACGCTCTGGATCTGGCCAAGTACACCGGGCTCAACGTCATGAGCTTTGTCGGCGGCATGGACTTCGACAAGCAGCTCAAGCAGCTCGAAGCATGCTATTGCGACATCCTGGTCGCCACCCCCGGCCGTCTGCTGGACTTCAACCAGCGCGGTGAGGTGCACCTGGACATGGTCGAGGTGATGGTGCTGGACGAGGCCGACCGCATGCTGGACATGGGCTTCATCCCCCAGGTCCGCCAGATCATCCGCCAGACGCCGCCCAAGAGCGAACGCCAGACCCTGCTGTTCTCCGCCACCTTCACCGACGACGTGATGAACCTGGCGCGGCAGTGGACCACCGATCCGGCCATCGTCGAGATCGAGCCGGAAAACGTGGCCAGCGACACCGTCGAGCAGCACGTCTATGCCGTGTCCTCCAGCGACAAGTATCGCCTGCTCTACAACCTGGTCGCCCAGAACAACTGGGAACGGGTGATGGTGTTCGCCAACCGTCGCGACGAGGTGCGCCGCATCGAAGAACGCCTGACCAAGGACGGCATCAGCGCCGCCCAGATGTCCGGCGATGTGCCCCAGCACAAGCGTATCAAGACCCTCGAAGGCTTCCGCGCCGGCAAGATCCGCGTGCTGGTGGCCACCGACGTGGCCGGTCGCGGCATTCACGTCGACGGCATCAGCCACGTGATCAACTTCACCCTGCCGGAAGACCCGGACGACTACGTGCACCGCATCGGTCGTACCGGTCGCGCCGGCGCCAGTGGTACCTCCATCAGCTTCGCCGGTGAGGACGACGCCTTCGCCCTGCCGCCCATCGAAACCCTGCTGGGGCGCAAGATCGGTTGCGAGATGCCACCAGCCGAGTTGCTCAAGCCGGTCCCGCGGCAGCGCTGAGTAGCGCTGCCCCACCACGGCTCCTACGGACCGCGGTAGGTTGGGCTGAGCGCAGCGAAGCCCAACATTGCCTCGAGGGCCACCACTGTTGGGCTTCGACGATGGAACCGTCTCAACCCAACCTACGGTCTATCATGGCCATGACTGCGATAAGCCAGTCGCTCCTACAAGATAGGTCGTAGAGTGGATGATGGCGCAGCCTCATCCACCAACAGCCGGAGCACTACGTGGAAAACGCTGTGCGATTTTCCCCTACGTCGTCCAACGCCCCGCGGCGTCTTGGTCGCTGGCACGCCCATCCACCCAGCGCGGGCCCTCGGATGTGTCCTCCTTCTTCCAGAAGGGTGCGCGGGTCTTGAGATAGTCCATCACGAAATTGCAAGCCTCGAAGGCCGCCTGGCGATGGGCGCTGGCGGTACCGACGAAGACGATGGGCTCGCCCGGCTCCAGGCGACCGATGCGATGCAGGATATCGACGTTAAGCAGCGGCCAGCGCTGATTCGCCTCTTCGACGATGCGCGCCAGGGCCTTCTCGGTCATGCCGGGAAAGTGCTCGAGGAACAACCCACCCACATCTCGACCATCGTTGAAGTCCCGCACATAACCGACGAAACCCACCACGGCACCGATGCCGGTGTTGGCGGCATGCAGGGCATTGAGCTCCTGGCCAGGATCGAAAGCCGCAGCCTGTACACGAATGGCCATGCCTAGCCTCCGGTCACGGTGGGAAAGAAGGCGACCTCGTCGCCATCGCGCAGCGGCTCGGCCAGCCCGCAGAGTTCTTCATTGCGGGCGCACATGAGACCGCGCTCGCCCAGGGTCTCGGTCCAGATTCCACCGCGCTGGACCAGGTGCTCGCGCAGGTCGCCGACGGTGGCCAGATCGGGCTCCCAGGCCAGACTGTCCTCGGCGAGGCCCAGCACCTCGCGATAGCGGGCGAAGAATTGCACGCGGATCATGCCGGCTGCTCCTCGGCGCGGAAGTGGCCACTCTTGCCGCCGTTCTTTTCCAGCAGGCGTAACGCCTCGATGGTCATGCCCCGATCGACCGCCTTGCACATGTCGTAAAGGGTCAGGGCCGCGACACTGGCTGCGGTCAGGGCCTCCATCTCCACCCCGGTCTGCCCGGACAGCTTGCAGGTGGCGGTGATCCGCACCGCATCGGGCGCTTCCGCGGCCAGCTGGACCTTGACGCCGGTCAGCATCAGCGGATGGCAGAGCGGGATGAGATCGGCAGTCTTCTTGGCCGCCTGGATGCCGGCGATACGGGCCACGGCGAAGACATCGCCCTTGGGGTGGCCGCCGCTCTGGATCAGGTCGAGGGTTTCCGGACGCATGCGCACCCGGGCTTCGGCGGTGGCTTCACGGAAGGTCACCTGCTTGTCGGTGACATCGACCATGTTGGCACGGCCTTGGGAATCGAGATGGGTCAGCACGGCATGACTCCTGGAAAGGACCTGCCATTGTAGACCTGCGGCTAGGGATTTGATCCCCGCCCGTGACCAGGCGGGGATCGTGGGCTGTGTCTAAAAAGTGCCTGCGCTCGGTCATGCTGCGTTAAAAATCCGTTCGGAATGCTCATTTACCACTCGTAAACTCCGCTTCCTCACGGATTTTTGCCTTGCCTGACCTTCGCTCGGCTACTTTTCAGACAAGCCCTAGCACTTACAGATGGGACTCTGCGTATTCGGCGAGGATGGACCGGGGTACGCCCTGCAGGGTGATGTGCACTCCGTGGTTGAAGCCCTTGAAGCGCTCGGACAGGTAGGTGAGACCCGAGCTGGTGGCGGAAAGGTAAGGCGTATCGATCTGCGCCAGGTTGCCCAGGCAGATCACCTTGGAGCCGCTACCGGCGCGGGTGATGATGGTCTTCATCTGGTGTGGCGTGAGGTTCTGGCATTCGTCGATGAGGATCAGACTCTGCTGGAAGCTGCGACCGCGGATGTAGTTCAGCGATTTGAACTGCAACGGCACCTTGCTGAGGATGTAGTCCACGCTGCCGTGGGGGTTGTGGTCGTCCATGTGCAGGGCTTCGAGGTTGTCGGTGATGGCGCCCAGCCAGGGCTCCATCTTCTCGGCCTCGGTCCCGGGCAGGAAGCCGATGTCCTCGTCCAGGCCCTGGACGCTACGGGTGGCGATGATCCGCCGGTATCTCTTGGTGACCATGGTCTGCTCGATGGCCGCGGCCAGCGCCAGGATGGTCTTGCCCGAACCCGCCGCACCGGTCAGGTTGACCAGGTGGATATCCGGCTCCAGCAGGGCGAACAGCGCCAGCGCTTGGTAGATGTCCCGCGGCTTCAGTCCCCAGGCTTCCTGGTGCATCAGGGGCTCCTGGTGCATGTCGAGCAGGATCACCTCGCCGTCACGCACCGCCTTGACCCAGCCGACGAAGCCCTGCTCGTCGAGCACGAAGTCATTGACGTTGAACGGCGGCATTTCGGCCGACAGCTGCACCCGGTGCCAGACCCGGCCCAGCTCCTGCCGGCTTTCCACCTTGCTCACGTTGTCCCAGAAGGACCCCGGTAGGTTGTGATAACCCTGGGACAGCAGGGAGACATCATCGAGCAACTGGTCGGTCTGGTAGTCCTCGGCGGCGATGCCGCAACCACGCGCCTTGAGGCGCATGTTGATGTCCTTGGTGACCAGCACCACCCGCTCCTGGGGATGCTGGGTGCGCAATTCGACGAGCTGGTTGATGATGCGGTTGTCGTTGATGTCGTCGGGCAGGCAGGCCATGGGCCCGGCGCGACGTCCCATGAGGATGGACAGCCGCCCCTTGGCCTCGCCCTTGCCGCGGGGGATGGGTACGCCCCGCTCGACGTCCTCGGGCGAGGATTCGGCCAGGACACTGTCGATCAGGCGGATCGCCTGCCGGCATTCGGCGGCAACGTTGTGCTTGCCGGTCTTGAGCTTGTCGAGTTCCTCCAGGACCGTCATGGGGATGGCGACGTGATGCTCCTCGAAATTGAGCAGCGCGTTGGGATCGTGGATCAGTACGTTGGTGTCGAGCACATAGAGGGTGGGCTGGGTGGGGCGGGAACGTCCGTGATCATCCATACTCGGTCACCTCGTAGAAACGCTTGACTCGCAAGCCTGTCGACGGAGCGCCAGAACGACGCTCCGCGGCGAAAGGTGCCGTCGCTCCAGCAACGGGTTCACGGACCGGCCAACATGAGGGCACGGGACCCGAGAGATGCGACGGACACTTTGGTAATAACGCAAAAGACCTGAGGCACAAAAGCTTTTTTTGGCCGCATCCAATTTTTTTCACGGAGCTGTCGATGTTGCCGCCCGACCCAGCAACCTCGCCCCGAGACCGTGGTCAATACCTATCGACTCCATCGGCAAGGCCCACTGGAGCCGAGCGGCGGAGACTTCTAGAATGGCGCCTCGCCCAGAGGAGCCAAGCCGATGCTGATGGTGATTTCCCCCGCCAAGACGCTGGACTACAGCACACCGCCCAGCACGTCCCGCCATACCCTGCCGCAATACCTGGAGCACTCCCGCGAACTGATCGACGGACTTCGCCAGCTCGCCCCGGCAGAGGTCGCCGCGCTCATGGGGGTGTCCGACAAGATCGCCACCCTCAATGTCGCCCGCTTCGGCAGCTGGACCCCGGATTTCACGCCGGAGAATGCCAAGCAGGCGCTGCTGGCGTTCAAGGGTGACGTCTACACCGGGCTCGCCGCCGAGGATTTCCTGGAAGACGACTTCGATTTCGCCCAGCGCCACCTACGCATGCTGTCCGGTCTTTACGGCCTGCTGCGCCCGCTGGACCTGATGCAGCCCTATCGCCTGGAAATGGGCACCAAGTTCGCCAATCCGCGCGGCAAGGATCTCTATGCCTTCTGGGGCGAGCGTATCAGCGACTGGCTCAAGGCGGATCTCGCGGCCCAGGGGGACGACGTCCTGCTGAATCTGGCCTCGAACGAATATTTCAGCGCGGTGCGCCGGGCGCGCCTGCAGGCCCGAGTCGTGGATGTGGAGTTTCGCGATCTCAAGAATGGCGACTACAAGATCATCAGTTTCTACGCCAAGAAGGCGCGCGGCCTGATGGCGCGGCACGTGATCAAGCAGCGCGTCTCCACGGTGGACGAGTTGCGCGAGTTCGGTGACCAGGGCTATCGCTACTCGACCGAGCGCTCCTCGGCCGACACGCTGGTGTTCCTGCGCGATACACCGCCGGATTAGCCGGGCGAATCGACGGATGGCACAATTGCCCGCACACTGGGCCGCCGAACTGGCTAGAGGGTCACATTCGACGCCTGCCATCCGTGAAAGACTGTCATCTCCCTCCAATAAAAAAGGTTTCAGCCCCGTAGCGGAGATGCTTCAGGCAAGAAAAGTTGCCAGACGTCTCAAAATCGCTGCCTTTCCGGAAAAAGGAAAATTCGCTGAGAACCACTTTCGTTTGATTCTGTCTTTGTCTGGTCCTTGCCCTAGGCCATGATGGCCAATGGCAATCAGTCCGCACGTTCAATTTGTACCGGTCGACGCTTCGGCCGGTTGATCTTTTCGAAGCATGGACGCTTCGTCCCGACCTCAGGGACAGCGGCCACAAATCAGCAGACGCTGAAGGAGTAACGCCCATGATTCCCGTCATCCTGTCCGGTGGTAGCGGCTCGCGACTCTGGCCCCTCTCGCGCAAGCTCTACCCCAAGCAGTTCCTGGCCCTGACCAGCGAACAGACCATGTTCCAGGAGACCATCAATCGCCTGGGCTGCGAGGGCAGCATCGATTGCCCCATCATCGTCTGCAACGCCGAACACCGTTACCTGGTGGAAGAGCAGCTCAAGGCCGTCGAGTGCAAGCCGCAGGCGCTGATCATGGAGCCCTTCGGTCGCAACACCGCGCCGGCCGTGGCCATCGCCGCCATGCAACTGGTCGCTGACGGCAAGGACGACCTGATGCTGGTGTTGCCCGCCGATCACGTGATCGAGGACGAAGCCCAGTTCAAGGCCGCCCTGCAACAGGCCGCTGCCGCCGCCGAGCGTGGCGAGATGGTGCTGTTCGGCATTCCGGCCACCGCGCCCGAGACCGGCTACGGCTACATCAAGACCGGTTCCAACGATGGCCTGCCCCAGGGCGTGTCCCACGTCGAGCGCTTCGTCGAGAAGCCCGACGCCGTCACCGCTACCGAATACGTGGCTTCCGGCGACTACTGCTGGAACAGCGGCATCTTCCTGTTCCGCGCCAGCCGTTTCCTGGAAGAGCTGAAGAAGCACGACACCGACATCTATGACACCTGCCTGCTGGCACTGGAGCGCAGCAGCATCGACGGCATCAACATCAGCATCGATGCCGCCACCTTCGCCGTCTGCCCGGACAACTCCATCGACTACGCCGTGATGGAAAAGACCACCCGCGCCTGCGTGGTACCCATGAGCGCCGGCTGGAACGATGTTGGTTCCTGGTCCGCG
The DNA here is from genome assembly GCF_021106615.1 of Pseudomonas sp. PLB05. Classification (NCBI taxonomy): domain Bacteria; kingdom Pseudomonadati; phylum Pseudomonadota; class Gammaproteobacteria; order Pseudomonadales; family Pseudomonadaceae; genus Pseudomonas; species Pseudomonas sp. PLB05. The sequence continues at coordinate 304,529 of NZ_JAJOHO010000004.1, read as the reverse complement.
CTGTGGGACGTCCATGCCAAGGACAGCAACGGCAACGTCCTCAAGGGCGACGTCGTCCTGCATGACAGCCGTAACTGCCTGGTGCACGGCAACGGCAAGCTGGTGACCCTGGTCGGCCTGGACAACGTGGTCGTGGTGGAAACCAAGGACGCCGTCATGATCGCCCACAAGGACAAGGTCCAGGACGTCAAGAAGCTGGTCAACACCCTCGAGAAGCAGAATCGCAACGAGGTCAAGGCGCACCAGGAAGTCTTCCGTCCCTGGGGTTCCTACGACTCCATCGACATGGGCCAGCGCTTCCAGGTCAAGCGCATCACCGTCAAGCCGGGCGCTCAGCTGTCGCTGCAGATGCACCACCACCGTGCCGAACACTGGATCGTGGTCTCCGGTACCGCCGAGGTCACCTGTGACGACAAGGTCTTCCTGCTGACCGAGAACCAGTCCACCTACCTGCCGATGACCTCCGTGCACCGCCTGGCCAACCCCGGCAAGGTACCGCTGGAGCTGATCGAAGTGCAGTCTGGTGGCTACCTGGGCGAAGACGACATCGTCCGCTTCGAAGACATCTACGGCCGCGTCGACACCCAGGCCCTGGAAGTTGCCAAGGCCGGCAAGGCGCCCACGCGCTAAGCACTGCCAACAGGCACCAAACAGACACCGGCTCAGGCCGGTGTCTGTGTTTTCGGCAGCCGCTCGGCAAAACGGGTTAGGCTTGTCGTTTCCCCTTTTCGCCATCGGATCCGCCGCATGACCGCTCCCACCCTGCTCCGCCTCGCTCAACTGGACGAGGCGCTGGCCGCCTACGACGGCTTCATCCTCGACCTCTGGGGCGTGCTGATCGACGGCTACGAGACCTTTCCCGGTGCTCGCGCCTGGCTGGAGCGTCGCGCCGCCGAGGGCAAGCCGGTGTGGTTCCTCAGCAATGCCTCCCGCGATGCAGACGGCATGGTCGAAGAGCTGGGCAAGCTGGGCGTGTCGCGCGACCTCTTCGCCGGCATCACCACCTCGGGCCAGCTGGCCATCGACGCCTTTCAACAAGACCCTAAATTTCGCACTGGTGGCATCTACCTCTCCGGTCCTGGCACCGGCCAGGTCGGCTGGCCCGCGGAAATCCGCGCGCGTTTCGTCGAGGATATTGACCAGGCCGCCATCATCCTCGGCGTCGGCAGCTTTCCGGAAGACGAGCTGGAGACCCGCTTCGCACCCTTGGCGACTGCCCTGGACAAGCCTTTTCTCTGCGCCAACCCGGATCGCAACGTGGTGTCCGGCGGTCTACCCTTCTATGCGGCCGGCAAGCTGGCCGATCGCTTCGCTGCCCTGGGTGGCGAGGTTACCTGGTACGGCAAGCCCGATCCCTATGCCTTCCATCGCGCGGCAGGGGCGCTGGCCGAACGGGGTGCCAGGCACCTGCTGTTCGTCGGCGACTCCCTGGTGACCGATGTGCCCGGTGCAGTGGCGGCAGGTATCGACTGCCTCTGGCTGGCCACCACCGGCATCCACCGCGAGGCGCTCGGGCTGGGCTTCAATCAGGAGCCGACCCGCGAGGGTCTCGAGCCGTTGCTCAGGCAACATCCCGAGCGTCCGCGCTTCGCCGCGGCCGGTCTGGCCTAATCCTTTTCCGTACGCCGAGGTATCGATGAGCAAGAAGCACGTAATGGTCTTCAACCGCCTGCCCGAAGAACTGGTGGAGCGTCTGCGCCAGCACTTCACGGTCGAGGTGATCCCCTTCAGTGCCAACATCGACCTCTTCGCCGCCTCCGCGGCCAAGGCCCAAGGCCTGATCGGCGCCAGTCGCAAGCTCGGCGAGCAGGAACTGGAGATGGCCACCACCCTGGAAGCCATCGCCAGCGTTTCGGTCGGCTACGACAGCTATGACGTGGACTACCTGACCGGGCGCGGCATCCTGCTCACCAACACCCCTGACGTATTGACCAACACCACCGCCGACCTGGGCTTCACCCTGCTGATGAGCGCCGCCCGGCGGGTGCCGGAGCTGGACGCCTTCGTCAAGGCCGGCCTCTGGCGCAAGGGCATCGGCGAAGAGCATTTCGGCACCGACATCCATGGCCGTACCCTGGGCATCGTCGGGGCCGGTCGCATCGGCGCCGCCATCGCCAAGCGTGGCCACTTCGGCTTCGACATGCCGATCCTCTATACCGCCAACAGCGCCAAGCCCGAGCTGGAAGAGCAGATGGGTGCCCAGCGCCTCGAGCTGGACGAGCTGCTCAGGGAAGCCGACTTCGTCTGCCTGGTGGTGCCCCTGTCGGCGGCCACCGAAGGACTCATAGGGGCACGCGAGTTGGGCCTGATGAAGTCCAGCGCCATCCTGATCAACCTGGCGCGCGGCCCGGTCATCGACGAGGCGGCACTGATCGAGGCGCTGTGCAGTGGCCAGATCCGTGGTGCGGGCCTGGACGTCTATACCCGCGAACCGCTGGAGGCCTCGCCGCTGTTCGAGCTGCCCAATGTGGTGACCCTGCCGCACATCGGCTCGGCCACCCACGAGACCCGCTACGCCATGGCGGAGCGCGCGGTGGACAATCTGATCGCGGCCCTCGAAGGCAAGCAGCCGACCGATCTGGTCAATCCGGCGGCCCTGGACCGCCGCTAGGCGCTGATCGCCCACCGTCGACCCAGGTGGCGTGCCGTCCGGCCGCTTAAAGGCTATACTGCCGCGCCGCTCTCGGGTCGGCCGCCCGGCCGGGTGGGCCTCTCTCAGTGTGTCCAGGCCACCCCTCCGATCGGGCTCCTTCGCGGCCCGGTCCGTGCGACCCGAATTGCGCGCCCGTCTCGCCACCGCCCGTGGTCGAGACGCAAGAAACCGCCAAGAGGAGCGCGTACATGACCGTGATCAAGCAGGATGACCTGATCCAGAGCGTTGCCGACGCCCTGCAGTTCATCTCCTATTACCACCCCGTCGATTTCATCCAGGCCATGCACGAGGCCTACCTGCGCGAAGAATCCGCCGCCGCGCGCGACTCCATCGCTCAGATCCTGATCAACTCGCGGATGTGCGCCACCGGCCATCGGCCGATCTGCCAGGACACCGGCATCGTCACCGTCTTCGCCAAGGTCGGCATGGACGTGCGCTGGGACGGCGCCACCCTGAGCCTGGACGAGATGATCAACGAGGGTGTCCGTCGCGCCTATAACCTGCCGGAAAACGTCCTGCGCGCCTCGATCCTGGCCGACCCGGCCGGTGCCCGCAAGAACACCAAGGACAACACCCCGGCGGTGATCCACTACCAGATCGTTCCCGGCAACACCGTGGAGATCGACGTCGCGGCCAAGGGCGGCGGCTCCGAGAACAAGTCGAAGATGGCCATGCTCAACCCGTCCGACTCCATCGTCGACTGGGTGCTCAAGACCGTGCCGACCATGGGCGCCGGCTGGTGCCCGCCGGGCATGCTGGGCATCGGCATCGGCGGCACCGCCGAGAAGGCCGCGGTGCTGGCCAAGGAATCGCTGATGGACGAGATCGACATCCATGAGCTCAAGGCCCGCGGCCCGCAGAATCGTTTGGAAGAGCTGCGCCTGGAGATCTTCGACAAGGTCAACCAGCTGGGCATCGGCGCTCAGGGCTTGGGCGGCCTGACCACGGTGCTGGACGTCAAGATCAAGGATTACCCGACCCACGCCGCCTCCCTGCCGGTGTGCATGATCCCCAACTGCGCCGCCACCCGCCACGCCCACTTCGTGCTCGACGGCTCCGGCCCCGCCAGCCTGGAAGCCCCGCCGCTGGACGCCTATCCGGAAATCGTCTGGGAAGCTGGTCCGAGCGCTCGCCGCGTCGACCTCGACACCCTTACCCCGGAAGAGGTGCAGAGCTGGCAACCGGGCGAGACCGTGCTGCTCAACGGCAAGATGCTCACCGGTCGCGACGCCGCCCACAAGCGCATGGTCGACATGCTCAACAAGGGCGAGCCGCTGCCGGTGGACCTCAAGGGCCGCTTCATCTACTACGTCGGCCCGGTCGATCCGGTAGGCGACGAGGTGGTGGGGCCGGCCGGACCCACCACGGCCACCCGCATGGACAAGTTCACCCGTCAGATCCTCGACCAGACGGGTCTGCTGGGCATGATCGGCAAGTCCGAGCGCGGTCCCATCGCCATCGAGGCGATCAAGGACCACAAGGCGGTCTACCTGATGGCCGTGGGCGGCGCCGCCTACCTGGTGGCCCAGGCCATCAAGGGCGCCCAGGTGCTGGCCTTCCCGGAACTGGGTATGGAAGCCATCTATGAGTTCGAAGTGAAGGACATGCCGGTGACCGTGGCCGTGGACACCCGTGGCGAATCGGTGCACATCACCGGTCCGCAGCTGTGGCAGAAGAAGATCGCCGACAGCCTCGCCGTCGAGATCTAGGTTCCGCCCCACGAAAAAGCCCAGCCCAGTGCTGGGCTTTTTCGTTCAGCGCCTGGGTTCCAGTACTTGCCACTGCTCCGGCCAGTCGCGACGGATGAACACCTGGCCATGGGTCCGCACCTGCCGCACCTCGTCCAGATCGAGGTCGGCATAGAGCCATTGGCTGACGTCTGGAGAGAGTTCTGCGCTCTGGGCGATCACGCCGTCCGCAGGCATGCCACGATCCGGCGGGACGAAGAGGCCGGCCCGACCGACATTTTCGTCCAATGCCGGCGACCAGGGCGCCAAACCCACCGTCGGCGACTGCAAGACGGCGACCTGGTTCTCCAGCGCCCGGGCCTGGGCACCGATCCGCACCCGATGGAACCCAGCGACGGTATCGGTACAACTCGGTACCAGAATCAGGTCCGCGCCCGCTTCGGCTAGGTGGCGGGCCAGCAGCGGGAATTCGCTGTCGTAGCAGATCAGGATGCCGAGACACCCGAGGGCCGTATCGAATACCTGCAGGCCTTCGCGGCCACCGGAGATGTTCCACTCTTCCCGTTCGAAGCGGGTCATCATCAGCTTGTCCTGATGGCCCAGGCAGCCCTCGGGGCCGAACAGCCAGGCGCGATTGCGGTATTGGCCGTCGCTATCCAGGACGGGAAGCGAACCGGGCAACAGGTACAGCCGCAGCCGGCGTGCCAGGCTTTCACAGAGGTCGCGCCAAGCCGGAATCAGTGGCTGGATGCCAGCGATGGAGCCCTGCAGATCGCTGCGCTCGTCGGGCGGCAGCTGGCCGCTGAGCACCAGGCCGGCGTATTCGGGCAATAGCAGCAGCTGACTGCCTTCGGCTGCGGCCTCCTCACAGAGGTCGGTCAGGTGCGCGGCATAGGCGTCCCAGGTCTCCAGCAATTCGATGGCGTATTGGCAGGCGGCGAGGCGGATCATGGCAACTCCTTGAGCCAGAAGGTCATGGGTTTGGGCGATTCGACCATCTCGTCGAGATCCTGCCAGAAGTAGTGGGTCAGCAATTCCGGATGCTCGACGAAGCCCTCGCCATGCCAGAGGCCGTGTAAGGGTCGATAACCCGCTGGCCGGCGCGGATGGTCATCTGGACGCTGCACGGCGCAGAAGGCGCACCAGGCGAAGCGCCCCAGTTGCCGGGCCCGCGCCTCGCGCTCGGCAAAGAAGCGCCGGCCGAGTCCCTGGCCCCGGTAGGCCGGCAGCAAGAGGGATTCGCCGAAGTAGTAGATCCGTTCCACCGGCCATCCCTGGGCGAGGAAGGGCTGCTGGAATTCCGCAGTCTCGTCCACCAGCGGCAGGGCGGTGGCGGCACCCACCACCCGCCCGGCATCGCGAACCAGCACGCAAAGGCTATCCGGCGCCTCCGCATAGGTCTGCAGATAGCGGGACTCGTAGTCCAGGGTGCCGTCGTAGAGATAGGGAAACTCGCGAAAGACCGCGATGCGCAATTCGGCGAGTTCGGGAATCAGCGGGGTGATGGCAGCGCCGTGGAGGAGTTGGATGTCCATGGACTCTTCTGGTTAAGCAGGAGACGTGAATGGCTATGTCGGCTTCGTAGCGGCACCCTACCATGTGCGGGCAAAGCCATTTTTTCGTCCACGACAGGAACCGCCATGACCACGACCGACCTCATCGACGCCTATTACGCCGCCTTCAATGCCGGCGATATGGACATCTTTCTGGAGTTGCTCACCGAGGATGTGGTCCACGACATCAACCAGGGCGAGCGTCAGGTGGGCAAGGCCGCCTTCGCGGCCTTCATGGCGCACATGAATCGCTGCTATCGCGAACGCCTGACCGATTTGGTCGTCATGGCCGAACCCAGCGGGCGCCGCGCCGCCGCCGAATTCGTCATCCACGGCGAGTACCTGGCCAGCGACGAAGGCCTGCCGCCGGCCAGCGGCCAGACCTATCGCCTGCCGGTAGGGGCCTTCTTCGAGATCCGCGACGGCAAGGTGGCGCGGGTGACCAACTACTACAACCTCAACGACTGGATCGCCCAGGTCGGCGGCTGACGTCCGTCAGTTGACGGGAGCACTGCCCGCCGGCAGGAGTCGCATGGAGACCACCCCTGACCCCGGAGTTTCCATGCCCACCCTTCCCAGCGATTCCGTCTGCAGCCTGGCCCCCGTCTTCGCCATCCAGCCCGACCAGCTCGAGGCCTTCAAGCGCCTGGGCGAGGCCATGCTGCAGCGCACCCAGAGCGAACCCGGCTGCCTCTACTACGGTTTCTGCTACGACGGCGCCACGGCGCGCTGCCGCGAGGGCTACCGCGATGCCCAGGCGCTGCTGGCCCACCTGGACAACGTCGGCGATCTGCTGGAACAGGCCCAGGCCATCGCCACCCTGGAGCGCTTCGAAGTATTCGGCGCGGCCGATCAGCTGGAGCAGCTACGCGAGCCGCTGGCGGCGCTGAACGCCCGCTTCTTCGTCATGGCCGCAGGCTTCCGCCGCTAGCCTGGGGCGGCTTCTGCGGCGGCGCCAGACGCGGCAGCAGCACCTTGAGAATGCGCTTGCGGGTCGGCACCACCAGCCGCTCCTGGAACAGCACGCAGAGCACCACCACCGCCAGCAGGAACAGCCAATACCACTCGATGGAATTGGTATAGGCCCCGGCGGCAGCGATACAGACCTCGCGATTGCCGCTGAGACAGGCCTTGAGATCGCCGCCGATCAGCTGCTCCAGGGTCATGTAGATGCCCGACAGGGGCACGTGCAGGGCGAACATCGACAGCGACGCTGCGCCCAGCCGCGGTGACCAGTGACGGATGCGCTCACTGGCCGGCTCCTGAGCCAGCGCGGCCAGGTAGACCAGGATCAGCTGTGACGGCAGGAACAGGCCGTTATGGAACAGGAAGTACCAGAACTTGGGCCCATGGGTGAACAGTGCCGTACCCAGGGCGAAGCTCAGGACCAGGTAGCTCGCCAAGAGCACCCGCTGCCGCTCCGACGGTGCCCAGCCTCGCTCGTACTGGCGGCGAAAGATGGCATACAGCAGGATGCCGGCGAGAAACTCCGGCAAGCGGAACAAGGGCACCCGCTGCAGGAGGCCAGTGAAGGGCATGCCGTAGTTCTGGTTGGCGATCACCAGCAGCGGCGGGATCAGATAGAGCGCCCAGACCAGCAGCAACAGCTGCCAGGGACGTTCACTGGTCATCAGCCGCGGTGCCAGCTTGGGAAAGGTCAGGTAGAAGAAGAACAGCGCCGAGATCGACCAGAGCGGCGCATTGAAGGTGAGATAGTAGGGATTCCAGGCCTGCAGCATGAACAGTTGCAGCACGGCGTTGAAGGCCAGCTCCACGTTGGTCATGAAGTGCTGGAACAGCTCGGGGTTGGTCCGTGCCAGGGGCTCGTTGGTGTCGAACACCACGAAGCGGATGCTGGCCGTGGCCGCACCCGGCGGTATGTCGAGGCTGCCGATCCAGGTCACCACCGCCATCGCCAGCAGCAGCGCGAAGATATGGATCGGATAGAGGTTGGCGAACCTCTTGACCCAGAAGCTGCGCGCCGGCTCGCGCAGGCTGCCACGGCCGCAATAGACATGGGCGAGCAGAAAGCCGGAGAGCACGAAGAAGGTGCTGGTGGCGAAGAAGCCCATGCTGGTGATCTCGTCCAGCAGGGGGATGGTCTTGCGCTCGGGATAGAAATGGATGGTGTGGTAGACGACCACATAGAAACCCATCAGGAACCTGAGCCACTCCAGACCGATGAAGCGGTGTTTATCTAAAGTCTGCACTAAGGCGTTACTCGTCTGGCCTCGTCCGCGGGACGATGGGTCCGGCCTACCTGCACCGGATCGGTTATGTTACCCGCACCTGACCACCAGGGCTGCTAACCGCGCCCCAGTACACCGATCACCAAGCGATCCAGCGAACCCCACAGCCACTCACGCGCCCGTCGCCACCAGGGACGACTGCGCCAGAATTCCAGGGTGATCTCGCGGCTCTGGGCGAAATCCTTGACGAAGCTGGCCGCCACCGCCTGGCTCAGACCGCGATCCACCGCCTCGACATTGGCCTCCAGGTTGAATCTCAGATTCCAGTGATCGAAATTGCAGGAGCCGACGCTGACCCAGTGGTCCACCAGCACCATCTTGGCGTGGATGAACCTGGGCTGGTATTCGTAGATGCGCACGCCCGCGCGCAACAGGCTGCGGTAGTAGCGCTGCCCGGCGAAGCGCACCGGTGGATTGTCGGTATGGCGACCGGTGAGCAACAGGCGCACGTCGACGCCACGCCGCGCCGCGCGCCGCAAGGCCCAGCGCACGCGCCAGGTCGGCAGAAAATAGGGTGTGGCGAACCAGATGCGCTCCTGACCACCCACCAGGGCGCGGATCAGCGCCTGCAGGATGTCGCGGTGCTGGCGGGCATCGGCATAGGCAACCCGGCCCTGACCTTCCTGGGCAACGGGCGGCGGCGGTGGACGCTCGCGTCCCCGCCGCGGTCGCGGCTTCCAGGCGCGGCGGCGACGGACCGCTTCCCATTGCCGCTCGAACAGAGCCAGCCAGTCCGCCACCAGTGGCCCCTGGATACGCACCATCACCTCGTGCCAGTTGCAGTCGCTCTTGGCCGGATCCCAGAAGTCATCGGTCGCGCCGCTGCCACCGACAAAGGCCTCTTCGCCGTCGATGACGAAGATCTTGCGATGATCGCGGTGCAGGTTGTGCAAGCCATGACCGAAGCGCACGGGATTGAAGAGCCGCAGCTCGGCGCCCGCTTCTTCCAGCTGGCGGCGCAAACCGGCGTCCATCCGCAGGGTACCGAAGCCGTCGAACAGGCAGCGCACCACGACGCCCCGACGGGCCGCCTCGGTCAGCGCCACGAGCAGCTGCTCGGAGCAACTACCGGCTTCTACCAGATAGAGTTCGACATCGATCTGGCGACTGGCGCCAGCGATGGATTCGAGCATGGCCGGAAAGAACCGACCGCCGTCCACCAGCAATTCGAACCTGTTGTTTTCCCGCCATGGAAAGACGGCGCCCCGCATGCTTCCTACTCCGTGCCTGTGGCCATTGCATAAGAAGGCGCGGACGAAGGTTCGTTCAGTGGCGGTCGTGGTTTGGCTGGCGAGTGCCGGCCTGGAAAGTCTCGCCAGCCCTGGCACGCCGCCTGCCCGACGGCCTGCGCCGATGGTTGGCGGCGCGCCTAGAGCGTCGGCTCGGGGCGCCGGGAGATCCAGTCCACCTGCTGCGGGAAGCGTCCGGTCAGCTCGGCGCTCAATGGCCGGGAAACCAGGAAGCCCTGCATGATCTCGCAGCCATGCTCAAGCAGCCAGTCGCGCTGTTCCAGGGTCTCCACCCCTTCGGCGATGACCTCCAGATCCAGGTTGCGGCCCAGTTCGAGGATGGTGCTGACGATGGCGGCATCGCGCGAGGAATCCAGCATGTTGGCAATGAACAGCTGATCGATCTTGAGGGTATCCAGTTCGAAGTGACGCAGATAGGCCAGCGAAGAATAGCCGGTGCCGAAGTCGTCCACCGCGATACGCACGCCCAGCGCGCGCAGTTGTGACAGCTGCGCCCGGGTGTAGTCGATGTCGTGCATCAGCGCCGATTCGGTCACCTCGATTTCCAGCTGCTCGGGCCGCAGCTGGTGGGTCTCGATGATCTGGCGCAGACTCTCCGTCAGTTGCGGCATGCCGAATTGCACCGGGCTGAGATTGATGCTCAGCAGCAGTTCGTCGCCATAGATCTCCTGCAGGGACTGCAGCTTGGTCGCGCCTTCGCGGAAGATCCAGTCACCGATGCGGTTGATCAGCCGGGTCTCTTCCAGCAGCGGGATGAAGACACTGGGCGAGACCTTGCCGGCCACCGTGTGCTCCCAGCGCAGCAACGCCTCGAAGCCACGCAGGCGACCGTCGCGCAGATAGACCTGCGGCTGGTAGGCGAGGACGAAATCCTTGTTGTCGATGGCATTGCGCACGCTTTCTTCGAGCATCAGCCGGGAACGGGCACGGCCATTCATTTCCGGCGAGAAGAAACGGTATTGCTGACGACCGCCACGCTTGGCCTCGTACATGGCGATGTCGGCGGATCTCAGCAGGCCGTCCACGGTGTGGCCGCAGTCGGGATAGCTGGCGATGCCGATGCTGGCGCCCAGGCTGACCTCCATGCCATCGATGCGATGCACCGTGGCCAGCAACTCCAGCAGCTTTTCGGCGACCCGGGCAGCATCCTCGGGATGTTCGAGGGAATCGAGCAGTGCGGTGAATTCGTCGCCGCCCATGCGCGCCAGGATGTCGTAGGGCCGCATGCAGCTCTTGAGCTGCTCGGCGACGATGCACAGCACCCGGTCACCCGCTTCGTGGCCGAGGGAATCGTTGATGCGCTTGAAGCCATCGAGATCGATGTAGAGCACGGCCATGCGCTTGCCGTTGCGGCCGCTGCGCGCCAGCGCCGCTTCCAGCGTCTGGTTGAAGCCGCGGCGATTGAGCAGGCCGGTCAGGGCATCGGTGACGGCCTGGGATTCCAATTGGTCCTGCAACTCGCGCATGCGCGACATGTCCAGGGCGATGATGACCATGGCCCGCTGCATGCGCGGCAGCGGCGCGCAAGATAGTGCCACCGGCAGGCTGTCGCCGCGGTTGGTACGCAGGCGCGCGTCGTGCAGGCGATAGGTCTCGCGGCGGTCGTAGTGCTCCATGAAGGGCGAGGTCTGCCAGTCGTCGAGACCGCTGCCGCCTTCGAGGAAGTCGAGAAAGTTGGCGTGTACCAGGTCGCTGACGCTGCATCTCAACATGCGGGCGATGGCGGCGTTGGCGAAGGTCACCCGACCCTGCTCGTTGACGGTGAGGATGCCCTCGGCGGCGTTGTCGAGCAGCGAGTCGCTGAACGACTTGGCCAGCTCCAGCTGCTGGGTGGCCTGCAGCAACTCGCGGCGATTGCGCTCGTGATCGAGCAGCGAGCGTACCTTGTGCCTGAGGATGTTGGGATCGACGGGCTTGAGCAGGTAGTCCACCGCACCGGTGGCATAGCCACGCAGCACCGATTCGTATGAGTGGGCTTCAGCGGAGACGAAGATGATCGGCGTGAAGCGGGTGCGCAGGTTGCTGCGCATGATGCGCGCCACCTCGAAGCCGTCCATGATCGGCATCTGGACGTCGAGCAGGACCAGGTCCACGGTTTCGTCCAGCAGGTATTGCAGGGCGCGCTCACCCGAGGCGGCGGTGATCACCCGCCAGTTCCCGACCTCCAGCACGGCCTGCATGGCGAACAGGTTCTCCTGACGGTCGTCGACCACCAGCAACACCGGGCCTTGTTCTGTCTGCGGCAACGGGCACTCCATCAAGCCTCTTCTCCCCGCGGCGTCTGCCGCCGTGCAGCAGCCATGCGCGGCTGGCTACCCCTTCCCTTCGTGTCCGTTATGCGATGTGTCGCTCCAACCCTACTAGCGTAGCAGCCGGACAGGCGTCTGCCGCCTGCAATTTGCCAGGAGGGACCCTTCGCGACGTCTATCAGAGCGCAAAACGAAAAAGCAGTTTCCGCAACCCTTCACCAAGGTGCGGAAACTACGGGTCGCGGGCGACGAGCGGTCACTATTGGGCGGGGGTGCCAGTAGCGCCGGGCAGGGGACGCAGGTTGACCTCGACGCGGCGATTTTGCGCCCGACCATCGGCGGTGGCATTGCTGGCGATGGGCGCATCGGGACCGGCGCCACGGGTGCTCAACCGCGCCGTGGGTACGCCCTGGGCGGTCAGGTAGCCGGCGACATTCTGGGCGCGGCGCTGGGATAACTCGACATTGTGGGCGCGGCTGCCGGTGCTATCGGTGTAGCCGACGATTTCGATGCTGTTCTGATCGAACTGCTTGAAGGAATTGGCCAGGTCGTTCAGCGGCTTGTAGAAGCTGTTGGCGATATCGGCGGAATCAGTGGCGAAGGTGATGTTGCCCGGCATGATCAGCTTGATGTCATCGCCCTGACGCTGCACCTCGACACCGGTGTTTTCCATCTGCCGACGCAATTCGGCTTCCTGGCGATCGGCGTAGTAACCGTAGCCGGCAGCGGCTGCGCCCACGGCAGCGGCGCCGATCAGCGCGCCCTTGCCTCGGTGATTGTGATCGATGGCGGCACCGGCGACGGCACCGGCCAAGGCACCTAGGCCGCCGTACTTGGCGGTCTTGGAGGTACCACCGCTGGCCTGACCCTGGTTCTCGTAGGGATTGGGGGATGCGCATCCAGCCAGGGTGGCCAGGGCCAGGCTGGCGAGAAGGATACGGGTGGGCAGCGCCATGTCTTTACTCCTTGAAATCCATCGCGGCGGACAGGGGCCGCTCCTGGCAATTCTAGCTACGTGATCTGAATCGCAACTGAACGAGGCGGTAGCCACGGACACTTATCGCGATAGTGAGGCTCTAAGCCCACGATAGCCAGAATCGAAGATAGATAGCTTGCATATCGATTTTTTGCGATCTAAGGTTCGGTACAACCCAATATGACGATACGACCGCAATGGACGAGATCCTCAAGGCCCTGGCTAATCCCCTGCGCTGTCAGATCCTGGGCTGGCTGCGTGATCCCCAGCAGTATTTTCCGCACCAGGAACACGACCTGGGGACGGGCGTCTGCGCCGGCCAGATCGAGGCGCGCGCCGGACTGTCGCAATCCACGGTCTCGGCGCATCTGGCGGTATTGACCCGGGCCGGGCTGGTCACCACGCGGCGCATCGGCCAATGGGTCTTCTACCAACGCGACGAGGCCGCCATTCAGGCCTTTCTGCAACGTCTCGCTCGCGAACTCTAGTCTGCAAGGAATCCTGATGCCCGCTTCCCTCATCGTGCTGGCGCTGAGCGCTTTCGCCATCGGCACCACCGAGTTCGTCATCATGGGGCTGCTGCCCAACGTCGCCGCCGATCTCGGCGTATCCATCCCCAGCGCCGGCTGGCTGGTGACCGGCTATGCCCTGGGTGTGGCCGTCGGCGCGCCCTTCATGGCGCTGGCCACGGCCCACTGGCCGCGCAAGCGCGCCCTCCTCGCCCTGATGGGCATCTTCATCGTCGGCAACCTGCTCTGCGCGGTGGCCAGTGGCTATAACATGCTGATGCTGGCCCGGGTGGTCACGGCGCTCTGCCACGGTGCCTTCTTTGGCATTGGCGCTGTGGTGGCCGCGAGCCTGGTGCCGGAGAATCGCCGCGCCTCGGCGGTGGCCCTGATGTTCACCGGCCTGACCCTGGCCAATGTGCTGGGCGTGCCCTTGGGCACCGCCCTCGGCCAGGCCGCCGGCTGGCGTTCGACCTTCTGGGCGGTGGTGGCGATCGGCGTGGTCGCCCTGATCGGTCTCTGGCGGGTCCTACCCACCGATCGCAACCAGCCGCGCGCCGATCTGCGCCGGGAGTTGCTCGCCCTGCGGGGCCTGGGCTTCTGGTTGGCGCTGTCGATGACGGTGTTCTTCGCGGCCTCCATGTTCGCCCTCTTCACCTATGTCGCGCCGCTGCTGCAGGAGGTCACCGGCGTCTCGCCCCGTGGCGTCACCGGCACCCTGCTGTTGATCGGCCTGGGCCTGACCCTGGGCAACTTCATCGGCGGTCGGCTGGCCGACTGGCGCCTGGCCACCAGCCTGGTGGGCATCTTCGTCGCCCTGGCGCTGACCTCCGCCGCCCTGCGCTGGACCGGCCAGGCCTTCCTGCCCGCCGAGATCACCCTCTTCCTCTGGGCCGCGGCCGCCTTCGCCGCCGTACCGGCCCTGCAGATCAACGTGGTCACCTTTGGCAAGGACGCGCCGAATCTGGTCTCGACCCTCAACATCGGCGCCTTCAACGTGGGCAATGCCCTTGGCGCCTGGGTCGGCGGCCTGGTGATCGACCACGGTCTGGGTCTTACCGCGGTACCCCTCGCCGCCAGCGGGCTCGCCCTGCTGGCCCTCATCGCCACCCTGCTGACCGCCAGCCAGGCCCGCAAGAGCGGCCTGGCGACCGCCAGCTAATCAAGAGAGCTAGCCATGACTCAGCTGTTCGAGCCGATCAAGATCGGCGCCCTGGAACTGCCCAACCGCGTCATCATGGCGCCCCTCACCCGCTGCCGTGCCGAACCGGGCCGGGTTCCGGGCGACCTGATGGTCGAGTACTACGTGCAGCGCGCATCCGCCGGCCTGATCATCACCGAGGCCACCTCGGTGGATCCCATGGGCGTGGGCTATCCCGACACCCCCGGCATCTGGTCCGACGCCCAGGTGGCCGGCTGGCAGCGCGTGACCACCGCCGTGCACAAGGCTGGTGGCCGCATCGTGCTGCAACTCTGGCATGTGGGCCGCATCTCCGACCCCCGCTACCTCGACGGCGAACTGCCGGTGGCGCCGAGCGCCATCGCCGCCCAGGGCCACGTCAGCCTGCTGCGCCCCAAGCGTGACTATGTCACCCCGCGGGCACTGGAAACCGCCGAGATCCCCGGTATCGTCGCCGCCTATCGCCATGGCGCCGAAAACGCCAAGCGCGCCGGGTTTGATGGCGTCGAGGTCCACGGGGCCAACGGCTATCTGCTCGACCAGTTCCTGCAGAGCGACACCAACCAGCGCACCGACAACTATGGCGGCTCCATCGAGAATCGCGCCCGGCTGCTGCTGGAAGTGACCGATGCCTGCATCGATGTCTGGGGCGCCGATCGCGTCGGCGTGCACCTGTCCACCCGTGGCGACATGCACACCATGGGCGATAATGACCCCGCCGCCACCTTCGGCCATGTCGCCCGCGAACTGGGCCAGCGCCAGGTCGCCTTCATCTGCATTCGCGAAGCGGCCGGCAGCGACAGCCTTGGCCCGGACCTCAAGGCGGCCTTCGGCGGCGTCTACATCGCCAACGAGAAATTCGACAAAGCCAAGGCCAATGCCTGGCTGGACGAGGACAAGGCCGATGCCGTGGCTTTCGGCGTGCCCTTCATCGCCAACCCGGATCTGCCGCAACGGCTGGAACAGGACGCCGCGCTGAACGAGCCGCACCCGGACACCTTCTACAGCAAGGGCCCGGTGGGCTACATCGACTATCCGCGGCTGTAGGTTTTCAGCTGGATAGAAAAAGCCCGCCGATTGGCGGGCTTTTTTATCGGCGGGAAATAGATGACCGTAGCATCGGAGCTTTGGTTTATCGCGGCCATGGGCCGCTCCTACAGTGACGTCCGTGCCTGTAGGAGCGGCCCATGGCCGCGATTGGCAATGCTCCATCACAGGAACCGCCGTATCAGCGGACCGCCATTGATGGATCAGACAGCCCCAGGCCAGAACGCGCGGATCGCCGCCACGCCCTGGGCGCCGGCCTGCCAGGCGCCGGCGAGATCGTCATCGCCTAGCCCCCCCAGCAGATAGGCCGGCAGGTTGCAGTCGGCCAGCAGTTGCTGGGCCTTGACCCAGCCCAGGGTCGGGGCGCCGGGGTGGCTGGCGGTGGGCATCACCGGCGACAGGGTGACGAAGTCCACCCCCATCTGCTGGGCCAGGGCCAGTTCTTCGGCGTCGTGGCAGGAGGCCGCCAGCAGGCGCTGTTCCGGAAAGGGCCGCCCATTGGGCGCATAACGACGCAGTTGCTCGGCGGTCAGGTGCCAGCCAGCGGCGGGGAAATCACCCAGCCACTCCAGCGGACCTTTGAGCATCAGCTGGGCGCGGCCGGTGCAGAGCCCCTGGACGTCGCCGGCCAGGTCGCGGTACTGGGGATCGAAGTTGTCCGGCGTGCGCAGCTGGACCAGGCGGATGCCGCTGTCCAGCGCTCGATGCAAGCCGTTGAGCAACTCCGCGGTGCTCAGCTCGCCGGGGGTGATGAGATAGCGGTCTGGCAGCCGCGCCGCCTGGACGATGGGTCGGTTGGCTGCGGGAAAGTCATAGTCGAGCAGCGCGCGCGGGGCGACCCAGGCCAAGGGCTGGCCCTCGGCGCCGTGGGCCTCGCCGGTGAAGGCGTCCACCTGCCAGACGTCCAGCAGCACCGCCTGGTCGGGATAATCGTGGCGGACCTGCAACAGCGGGCGGGCCGCAGTCACCCTGATGCCCAGCTCTTCGGCCAGTTCGCGTTCGAGCGCCACGGCCGGGGCCTCACCGGCCTCGACCTTGCCCCCCGGAAATTCCCAGAGTCCGCCCTGGTGCTTGTGCGCCGGACGCTGGGCGATAAGGATCTGCCCCTGGGGATCGCGGATCACCGCGGCAACCACATGCAGACGAGTCATGCGCTCTGCTCCTCCGTTTCAGCCTCCGCCAACCAGCGCTGGAAGGCCGGCCAGGCGTAGATGGTTTCGACATAGGCGGCCGCCTCGGCCGACAGTTCCACCCCGTAGCTGTGGAAGCGGCTGGCGACCGGGGCATAGAAGGCATCGGCGATGGTCGGCGTACCGAACAGATAAGGGCCCTGCTGGCCATAGCGCTCGCGGCATTCGCGCCACAGGCGCTGGATGCGCTGGATGTCTTCCACCGCCTCGGCGGTGGTCGACTTCAGCCGCTGGCGGCGACGCAGGTCCATGGGCAGCTCGCGGCGCAGGGCCAGGAAGCCACTGTGCATCTCGGCGCACAGCGCCCGGGCATGGGCGCGGGCCAGGGTGTCCGTCGGCCACAGCCCGGCATCGGGATAGGCCTCGGCGAGATACTCGACGATGGCCAGGGAATCCCAGATGGTGCCCTCGGCCAGTTTGAGCACCGGCACCTTGCCGGTCGGTGACTGGGCCTTGAGCAAGGCGCGGCTGTTGGGGGTATAGAGCGGAATCGCCACCTCTTCATAGGGGGCGCCGCTGAGCTCCATGGCCAGCCAGGCGCGTAGCGACCAGGAGGAGAAATTCTTGTTGCCGATCACGAGTTGCAGCTGGGACATGCGGGGATTCCTCGAAACGATGCGGCCCGCAAGGACCGCCGCAGGCGCCCGCCGGAGCGGACGCCCAGGCGTCGGGTAGCCGTCAGGTACGGTACTCGGCGTTGATCTTCACATAGTCGTGGGAGAGGTCGGTGGTCCAGATGGTCTCGCTGTGGCTGCCGCGACCCAGCTCGATGCGGATCTCGATCTCGGCCTGGGCCATGACCCGCGCGCCCTGCTCTTCGGTGTAGGTGGCCGCGCGACCGCCCTGCTGGCAGATCTGCACGCCACCAAGGAAGACGTCGATCAGGCTGACATCCAGTTGGGGCACGCCGGCCCTGCCGACGGCGGCGAGGATGCGGCCCCAGTTGGGATCGGAGGCGAACAGCGCGGTCTTGATCAGCGGCGAGTGAGCGACGGCGTAGCCAACGTCCAGGCACTCCTGGGCATTGCCGCCACCATTGACCTGCACGGTGACGAATTTGGTGGCACCCTCGCCGTCGCGCACGATGGCCTGGGCCAGTTCGGCGAACACTGCGAACACCGCCTCGCGCAGCTGCTCGAAGGCCGCACCGCTGGGCTGGGCGATTTCCGCCATGGCCGCCTGGCCGGTGGCAACCAGCATGCAGCAGTCGTTGGTGGAGGTGTCGCCGTCAATGGTGATGCGGTTGAAGGAGCGATTGGCGGCATCGGCCAGCAGGTCCTGCAGCAGGCCCCGGGCGACCTTGGCGTCGGTAGCTACGTAGCCCAGCATGGTCGCCATGTTCGGCTTGATCATGCCGGCGCCCTTGCTGATACCGGTCACGGTGACGGTGGTGCCGTCCACCTGGAACTGGCGGCTGGCGCCCTTGGGCAGGGTGTCGGTGGTCATGATGCCGGTGGCGGCGGCGGCCCAGTTGTCTTCGGCCAGGTCGGCCAGGGCGGCCGGCAGCGCAGCTTCGATCTTTTCCACCGGCAACGGCTCGCCGATCACGCCGGTGGAGAACGGCAGCACCGCTTCCTCGCCGACGCTGGCCAGAGTCGCCAGGGTCTTGGTGGTGCGCTCGGCCGCGGCCAGGCCCGGCTGGCCGGTACCGGCGTTGGCATTGCCGGTGTTGGTCAGCAGATAGCGGACGGGGCCAGCGAAGCGCTGGCGGGCGATGATGACCGGCGCCGCGCAGAAGGCGTTCAGGGTAAAGACCCCGGCCACGCTGGAGCCTTCGGCACAGCGCATCACCACCACATCCTTGCGCCCGGGACGCTTGATGCCGGCAGAGGCGATACCGAGTTCGAAACCGGGAACCGGGTGCAGCGTGGAGAGCGGACCGAGACCGACAGCCATGGGAAAACTCCAGTGAAAGAAAAGGAAACGCCGCGAGCGGAAAACCGGTCGCGGCGTGGAAATCAGCCTTCCAGCGCCCGCCTCGCCCAGCCTGGGCAAGGGGCGCAGACAGCCTAGCGGGTGGAGTTTACAACCTGTCGGCGGCTATGCCGACCGGTTGCCGTCGCCGCGGCTGCCTGGGCAGGTCTCAGTCGAGCTTGCCGTGGCACTGCTTGTACTTCTTGCCGGAACCGCAGGGGCACGGCTCGTTGCGACCGATCTTCTGGTCGTTGCGCTGGGGCTGCAAGGGCACCACGGTGTCCTCGCCCTGCTCGTCCTCGAGCACCTCGGGGTCGACCAGCGAAGGCGCCTCGGCGTGCTGGAACTGCATACGCTCGGCCAGGGCCTCGGCCTCGCGGCGCATGCGCTCCTCTTCCTCGACCGGATCCTCGCGGCGCACCTGGACGTGGGACAGCACGCGAATGGTGTCGCGCTTGATGCTTTCCAACAGCTCCTGGAACAGGGTGAAGGACTCGCGCTTGTATTCCTGCTTAGGGTTCTTCTGGGCGTAGCCGCGCAGATGGATACCGTGGCGCAGGTGGTCCATGGTGGTGAGGTGGTCCTTCCAGAGGTCGTCGACCACCCGCAGCAGCATCTGCTTCTCGAAGTTGCGCAGGGCTTCGCGACCGGCCATGTCTTCCTTTTCCATGTAGGCCGCTTCGAGCTGCTCGAGGATCTTCACCCGCAGGGTGTCCTCGTACAGCTTGTCGTCTTCGTCCAGCCACTGGCCGATGGGCAGCTGCAGGCCGAAGACGCTGTAGAGCTCGGCCTCCAGGCCGGGGATATCCCACTGCTCGGGCAGCGATTGCGGCGGGATGTGCTCGTTGATCACCTGGGTCAGGGTTTCCTCGCGGAAGCCCTTGATGGTGTCGCCGACATCTTCGTTGGCCAGCAGGGTGTCGCGCATGTGATAGATCACCTTGCGCTGCTCGTTGGCCACGTCATCGTATTCCAGCAGCTGCTTGCGGATGTCGAAATTGCGGCCTTCGACCTTGCGCTGGGCCTTTTCGATGGCGTTGGTGACCATGCGGTGCTCGATGGCCTCGCCGCCCTGCATGCCCAGGGCCTTCATGAAGTTCTTCACCCGGTCGGAGGCGAAGATGCGCATCAGGCTGTCTTCCAGCGACAGATAGAAACGGCTGGAGCCCGGGTCGCCCTGGCGACCGGCACGGCCACGCAGCTGATTGTCGATCCGGCGGGATTCGTGGCGCTCGGAGGCGATCACGTGCAAGCCGCCGGCGTCGATGACCTGTTTATGACGCGCCTGCCAGGCGGCCTTGATCGCGGCGATCTGCTCCTCGGTGGGATTCTCCAAGGCCGCGACTTCGACTTCCCAGTTGCCGCCGAGCAGGATGTCGGTACCGCGACCGGCCATGTTGGTGGCGATGGTCACGGCGCCCGGACGACCGGCCTGGGCGATGATCTCAGCTTCCCGCTCGTGGTACTTGGCGTTGAGCACCTTGTGCTCGATGCCGGCCTGGGTCAGCAGCTGGTCGACGTACTCGGAGCTCTCGATGGAGGCGGTACCCACCAGCACCGGACGGCCTTCGGCCTGACACTGCTTCACGTCCTCGATGATCGCCTGGTACTTCTCGGCCTGGGTCAGGTAGACCAGGTCGTTGAAGTCCTTACGGGCGACCTCGCGGTGGGTCGGGATCACCAGCACGTCGAGGTTGTAGATCTGGCGGAACTCGAAGGCCTCGGTGTCGGCGGTACCAGTCATGCCACCGAGCTTGTTGTAGAGGCGGAAGTAGTTCTGGAAGGTGGTCGAGGCCAGGGTCTGGCTCTCGGGCTGGATCGGCAGTCCTTCCTTGGCCTCGATGGCCTGGTGCAGGCCTTCGGAAAGACGGCGACCCGGCATGGTCCGGCCGGTGTGCTCGTCGATCAGCAGTACCTGGTCCTGCTGGACGATGTACTCGACGTTGCGATGGAACAGGGTATGGGCGCGCAGGCCGGCGAACACGTGGGTCAGCAGGCCCAGGTTGTGCGCCGAATAGAGGCTCTCGCCCTCGGCCAGCAGGCCGACTTCGGTGAGCATCTCCTCGATGTACTGGTGACCCAGCTCGGTGATCTCCACCTGGCGGGTCTTTTCATCGATGGTGTAGTGGCCGACCTGGGTCGGATTGCCTTCCTCTTCCTCGATGTGCTGCTGCAGACGCGGGATCAGCAGGTTGATCTTCTGGTAGAGCTCGGAGCTGTCTTCGGCCTGGCCGGAGATGATCAGCGGGGTCCGGGCTTCGTCGATGAGGATGGAGTCCACTTCGTCAACCACCGCGAAGTTCAGCTCGCGCTGGTACTTCTCGGCCATGCTGAAGGCCATGTTGTCGCGCAGATAGTCGAAGCCGAATTCGTTGTTGGTGCCGTAGGTGATGTCCGAGGCGTAGGCGGCGCGTTTCTCTTCCGGCGGCTGGAACGGCAGGATGATGCCCACCGACAGGCCGAGGAACTCGTAAAGCGGACGCATCCAGTTGGCGTCACGGCGGGCCAGGTAGTCGTTCACCGTGACCACGTGGACGCCCTTGCCGGACAGCGCGTTGAGGTAGACCGGCAGAGTGCCCACCAGGGTCTTGCCCTCGCCGGTACGCATCTCGGCGATCTTGCCTTCGTGCAGCGCGGCGCCGCCGATCAGCTGAACGTCGAAGTGACGCATGCCCATGACGCGCTTGCCCGCCTCGCGGACCACCGCGAAGGCTTCCGGCATCAGGGCATCGAGGGACTCGCCCTTGGCCACACGCTGCTTGAATTCCTCGGTCTTGGCGCGCAGTTGCTCGTCGCTCAGGGAGGCAATCTGGGATTCCAACGCATTGGTGGCCACCACGACCTTGCCTAGGCGTTTGACATCTCGTTCGTTCTTGCTTCCAAAGAATTTCTTCAACAAAGGCGCAAACATATCGACTGGAATTCTTCCGCTGGAATGAGGGGAGCGAAACGGGCGGCAAGGCCTCTGCAGAGCCTGGCCAGACGCCTGGGCGCGGGGGTTGAAACCCGCGGTGTCCCGCAATGGTAATCGGGCATTCTACTCGGAAATGCCGATGAGGAAAGAACGACGGGCCCCTGGCCGCCAGGACGCCAGAGCGATCTGTTACCATCGGCGTCCTCTCTTCGCCCATCGCGAGTCCTGCGCATGGCCTTTCGTCCGCTCAACGCCGTCGCTCCCGCTGCCCTGCTGCGCCAGGCCAAACCGCTCAAGGCGCTGTTTCGCGAGGCCGAGCGACTGGGTCGGCTGCAACAACTGTTGGAAGAGCAGCTGCAACCCGCTGCCCGCCCCCATTGTCGGGTGGCCAGCTGGCGCGAGGGCACGCTGCTGCTAGTGGTCAACGACGCCCACTGGGCGACGCGGCTGCGCTATCAACAGCGCCGTCTGCTCCGGCTGCTGCAACAGGCGCCGGAGTTCGTTGGCCTGACGCGTCTGCAGTTCAAGATGCAGCCGAGTCCCGGCGTCGCCAGCCGCGCCCGGCCGGTGCGCCAGGTCAGCCAGGTGGGCGCCGACAGCCTGCGTGAAGTCGCGGCCGGGATCCGCGACCCCAAGCTCAAGGCCGCCCTGGAGCGGCTGGCCAGTCGCACCGGCCAGGTCGCGGACTAGGCCTCAGGCCTTGGCCACCGCCCGCTCGAAGGCGGCGCGGATGCGGTCTTCCGGCAGGTCCATGCCGATCAGCACCACACGACTTTCACGCTCTTCGCCTGGGAGCCAATCGCGCTCCCAGTCGGCGGCATAGATCTGCTGCACGCCCTGGAACAGCAGGCGGCGGTCCTCGCCGGCGATATTCAGCAGACCCTTGTAGCGCAGCAGGTCACAGCCGAGGGTATCGAGCAGCATCTCCATCACGCTGCTGATCTTGGCCTGGTCGAAGGGCCGGGACTCGCGGATGGCGATGGACTGGATGCGCTCGGTGAGGCTGACCGCTTCCGACACAGGCCGCAGCGGGCGGAACAGCGTCGGTGGCGCCAGGTCTTCGTCGTGCAGATTGAAGCCGCGGATGTCCAGCAACTCCGCCAGCTCGATGCGGCCGTGGTCGACATGGCGAATCGGCGCGCGACGATTGATGCGTTGCAGGCGATTCTCCAGCGCCTCGATGGTCGCCGGTTCGGCCAGGTCGAGCTTGGTCAGCAGCAGGCGATCGGCGAAACCGATCTGCGCCTGCAGCAGCGGATCGCTCAGCTGCTCGCTGGCGTGGACGGCGTCCACCAGGGTCAGCACTCCATCGAGCAGATAACGCTCGCGCAGGAGGTCGTCGGTAAAGAAGGTCTGGGCCACCGGACCGGGATCGGCCAGGCCCGTGCACTCCACCACCAGACGCTCGAAATCCAGCTCGCCGCTGTCCAGCCGCTCCAGCAGCACGGTCAGGGCATAGGCCAGGTCCTTGCTGCCGGTGCAGCAGACGCAGCCGTTGGCCACCTTCATCAGTTGCACGGCACCGGCGTCTTCGAGCAATTCGCCGTCGACGTCGAGGGCGCTGAATTCGTTTTCGATCACGGCGATCTTGAGACCGTGCTCGGCTTGCAGGATGTGCTTGAGCAGGGTGGTCTTGCCGGCGCCGAGAAAGCCGGTCAGGACGGTGACGGGGATGGGTTCACGCATGGAAAACTCCAGACAGAAAGAGGCCGGGCTTGGAGCCCGGCCTTAGAACCTGCTCACGATCTCGCGAGCTAGAGACAAACAAGGCGAAAATGGCTGAGGAAGCGGAGTTTACGAGTGGTAATGAGCATTCCGAAGGCATTTTCAACGCCGTTTGGCCGACGCGCAGCAGATCGTGAACAGGTTCTTAGGGTGATCCTGGGTCAGCAGCAGCGGATGGCGCCCGACTTGCCGCCACCGTAACGCGCCTCCTGGCGCTCACGGAAGAAGGCTTCGTAGCTCATCACCGGCTGGTCCGGGTGCTTGCCGCGCATGTGCTCGACATAGGTGTCGTAGTCGGGCATGCCCACCAGCATCTTGGCGGCCTGCCCGAGGTATTTGCCCATGCGACCCAGGTCATTGAACATGAAGATTCTCCTTTAGGCGCCCGCTACCGGCTGGAAGGGGGTCTCGCGATCGGTCCGCTCGGGCTTGGCCAGGGCGGCGCGACCGACCTTGATGGAAAAGAACAGGATGCTCATCACCACCACCAGGAACAGCACCGACAGGGTGGCGTTGGTGTAGGCGTTGAAGACGATGTGCTGCATCTGTTCCATGCTCTTGGCCGGAGCGATCACCTGCCCCTGGGCCATGGCGGTGCTGTACTTCTTGGCCAGGGCCAGGAAGCCGACCGCCGGATTCGAATCGAACAGCTTGATCAGGCTGGCGGTGGTGGTGCAGATCAGCAGCCAGACGGCCGGCACCAGGGTGACCCAGACATAGCGCTGGCGCTTCATCTTGATCAGCACCACCGAACCCAGCATCAGGGCGATACCGGCGAGCATCTGGTTGGAGATACCGAACAGCGGCCAGAGGGTGTTGATGCCGCCCAGCGGATCGACCACGCCCTGATACAGCAGCCAGCCCCAGAGGGCGACGCAACCGGCGGTGCCGATGACGTTGGCGGTCCAGGAGTCGGTCTTCTTCAGCGCCGGCACGAAGCTGCCCAGCAGGTCCTGCAGCATGAAGCGTCCGGCGCGGGTACCGGCGTCCACCGCGGTGAGGATGAACAGCGCCTCGAACAGGATGGCGAAGTGGTACCAGAAGGCCATGGTGTTCTCGCCCGGCAGCACGTTGTGCATGATCTGGGCGATGCCCACCGCCAGGGTGGGAGCACCACCGGCACGGGCCAGGATGGTGTGCTCACCGATCTCGGTGGCGGTGGCCTGCAGCATCTCGGGCGTCACCACGAAGCCCCAGGTGCTGATCTTGGCGGCCACCGACACCACGTCGGCGCCGACCACGGCGGCCGGGCTGTTCATGGCGAAGTAGACGCCCGGCTCGATCACCGAGGCGGCGACCATGGCCATGATGGCGACAAAGGACTCCATCAGCATGGCGCCGTAACCGATGTAGCGGGCATGGGTTTCCTTGGCGATCAGCTTGGGCGTGGTGCCCGAGCTGATCAGCGCATGGAAGCCGGACACCGCGCCACAGGCGATGGTAATGAACAGGAAGGGGAACAGGGTGCCCTTCCAGACCGGACCGGTGCCGTCGACGAACTGGGTCAGGGCCGGCATCTTGAGCATCGGCATGGTCACCAGGATGCCGATGGCCAGGGCGATGATGGTGCCGATCTTGAGGAAGGTGGACAGGTAGTCACGCGGAGCCAGCACCAGCCAGACCGGCAGCACGGCGGCGACGAAGCCGTAGCCGATCAGCATCCAGGTGATCTGTACGCCGGTGAAGGTGAAGGCCGGACCCCAGACCGGATCGGCGGCGACCAGGCCGCCCACCCAGATGGACGCCAGCAGCAGCACCACCCCGATCAGCGAGATCTCGCCGATGCGACCGGGGCGGATGTATCTCATGTAGACGCCCATGAACATGGCGATCGGCAGGGTGGCGATCACCGTGAACATGCCCCAGGGGCTCTCGGCCAGGGCCTTGACCACGATCAGCGCCAGCACTGCGAGGATGATGATCATGATCAGGAAGCAGCCGAACAGGGCGATGGTGCCAGGGATGCGTCCCATTTCCTCGCGCACCATGTCGCCCAGGGAGCGACCGTTGCGGCGGGTGGAGAGGAACAGGATCATGAAGTCCTGCACCGCGCCGGCGAAGACCACCCCGGCGATCAGCCAGAGGGTGCCGGGCAGATAGCCCATCTGGGCGGCGAGCACGGGACCGACCAGCGGACCGGCACCGGCGATGGCGGCGAAGTGGTGGCCGAAGAGGATGTGCTTGTTGGTGGGGACGTAGTCCAGGCCGTCGTTGTTGAGCACGGCGGGCGTGGCCCGTCTGGCGTCGAGGCCCATCACCTTGGTGGCGATGAACAGGCTGTAGTAGCGGTAGGCAACGAGGTAGATCGCCACGGCGGCGACCACAATCCAGAGGGCGTTGATCGCTTCGCCTCGACTCAGCGCCACGGTACCCAGCGCGAAGGCGCCCAGTACGGCAACGGCGAACCAGGCTAGATGGCTGGCCATTCGGGTCATGCTTGTTCTCCTGCCGCGCATCTGTGACCGCGGCGATACTTGTTATTGTGAGAGCCCACAGCGGAGCCATATTACTATCGGCGGCTCGACGCGACAGCGAAATTCGCAGAACTACCCAAGGCCCGCTACGTAGTTCTACGTAGTGGCCAGTCCGGACAGGTGCCGATGCAACTCAAATACAAGATGGTCGCCCTCGGCCTCCTGCCGCTCCTGCTGGCGGTGGCAGCGGTCTGCCTGGTGGTGTTGGAACAGAGCCAGCGCCTGGGCGAGCAGCAGGCGCGCCTGCTCGAACACAGCATCCTCGGCAGCAAGAAGACCGAGTTGCGCAACTATGTGGAGATGGGCGTCAGTGCCATCCAGCCCCTGTATGGCAGCGGCCGCGACGACGACGAAACCCGGGCCAGGGTACTGGCGCTGCTGGCCAGTCTGAATTTCGGCAGCGACGGCTACTTCTTCGTCTACGACCAGCATGGCCGCAATCTCATGCATCCACGCCAGCCCGAATTGGTCGGGCGCGACCTCTGGCAACTGACCGACGGCAACGGCCTGCTGGTGATCCAGGCGCTGCTCAAGAGCGCCCGCGAAGGCGACGGCTTCCAGCGCTATGGCTGGCAGAAGCCTTCCAGTGGGCAGATGGCGGAAAAGCTGGCCTACGTGACCCAGCTAGAACGTTGGGGTTGGGTGCTGGGCACCGGCCTCTATCTGGATGACGTGGACGCCGCCCTCGCCCAAGTGCGCCACGACGTGGCCGCCGGCATCCGCACGACCCTGTTGGCCAGCGCCGGGGTGGCCCTGGTGGCGGTGCTGCTGGTATTCGCCGGCGGACTGACGCTCAACGTCAGCGAACATCGCCTGGCCGATCGCAAGCTCAAGCAGCTGACCCAGAGGCTCATCACCTCCCAGGAAGAGGAACGCTCCCGACTGTCACGGGAATTGCACGACGGCATCAGCCAGTTGCTGGTGTCCATCAAATTCCAGTTCGAGCTGGCCAGCCGCGAGCTCGGCGCGAGCAAGCCCAGCGCCGGCGAGACCCTGCGCGAAGGCACCCAGCGCCTGGCGGCGGCCATCGGCGAGATCCGTCGCATCTCCCACGACCTGCACCCTTCGCTGCTGGATACCCTCGGCCTGCCTGCCGCCCTGGGCCAGCTGGTGGAGGAGTTCCGCCAGCGCAGCGGCCTGAACGTGGACTATCGGCAGACCCTCGACGACAGTCCCGCCGGCGGCGACATGGACGTCGCCCTGTTCCGTATCGTCCAGGAGGCCCTGACCAACATCGAACGCCATGCCGCGGCCCAGCGGGTGGTCATCGACCTGCAGCGGCGCGGGCGCTGGATCTACCTGACCGTGCACGATGATGGCCGCGGCTTCGATACCGGCCAGGTGGAGCGCCTCAGCGGCGGCATCGGCCTGCGTAACATCCGCGAGCGGGTGGAGCTGTTCGGCGGTCGTTGCGCCATCCAGTCCGGGCCCGGCGGCACGACCCTGGACGTGGTTCTGCTACGCTCGGACCTCCCGGCCGACGAGGAAAGCCCGACATGACGCCCATCCGCATCCTCCTGGTCGACGACCATGCCCTGGTCCGCGCCGGCGTGCGAGCGTTGCTGGGCACCATCGAGCGCTTCGCGGTGGTCGGCGAGGCCGGCAGCGGCGCGGAAGCCCTCGACCTGCTGGCGCGTCTCGATCCGGACATCCTGCTGGTGGACATCGGCCTCAAGGACATCAACGGCCTGGAGCTGACTGCCCTGATCGCCGAACGCGCACCCCGTGCCCGGGTGTTGATCCTGAGCATGTACGACAATCGCGAATACGTCAGTACCTCGCTGCGGGTGGGCGCAGCGGGCTATGTACTCAAGGATGCACCCTCGGAGGAAATCATCGCCGCGGTGGAAGCCCTGGCGGTCGGCGGACGCTTCTACAGCAGCGCCATCGCGGCCCGCCTGGGTGAAGGGGGGACCCACGAAGGGGAACTCACCCCCCGGGAACGCCAGGTGCTGTTGCTCATGGCCCAGGGCCTCAACAACAAGACCATGGCGCAGCAGCTGGGGCTCAGCGTGCGGACGGTGGAGACCCATCGCCTGAGCATCCGCCGCAAGCTGGACATCCAGAAGCCGGCCGATCTGGTCCGCCATGCGCGCGAGTACGGCTGGCGCCCCGAAGGTGCGTCCAACGTCTGACCAGCAGGCCGCTGCTCGCGCCCAGGCGACCAATGAGCCCTCTCCTTCTGGCCCCGCCGGTCGCCGCCGGCTACCCTTCCAGGAGTAGTCGATACGAGACGGCCCCGGTCGTCTACAGTGATCAGGAAAACTCAGGAAGACCTTCCATGAACGACACCAACGAGCGTCGCCGCTTTACCCGTTTCACCTTCGATGCCCCTGCGCAGTTGCACCAGGGTGAGCGCCAGTGGGCGGCGCCCGTGGACGACATCTCGCTCAAGGGCGTGCTGCTGGCCCGACCTGCCGATTGGTCGAATCAGTCACGCGCGGCCTATGAGTTGCGCATCCGGCTCAATGACGAGACCCAGGTGACCATGGGCGTGGAGCTGGTACGGGAAACCCCGGAGCAACTGGCCTTTGCCTGTCGCCAGATCGACCTGGATTCCATCAGCCACCTGCGCCGGCTGGTGGAACTGAACCTCGGCGACGAGACCCTGCTGGAGCGCGAGTTGGCAGCGTTGGGTACGCCCTGAGCGAGGTCTTGCCAAGGTGGGTCGAGCCATCGCGAAGTCTACGATGCGCGAATTCGACCCTGGCTGTTGGGCTTCGACGGTGGAGCCGTCTCAACCCAACCTACTGCATCGATAGCCTCGTAGGTTGGGTTGAGCGAAAGCGAAGCCCAACGGCGCGCGAGTTCAACCCTGGCTGTTGGGCTTCGACGGTGGAGCCGTCTCAACCCAACCTACGGCATTGGTAGCCTCGTAGGTTGGGTTGAGCGAAAGCGAAGCCCAACGGTGCTTAGAACTCCAGATGCAAGCCCACCACCAGCCGGGCGTCGTGGGTGTCTTCGCCCTCTTCGCGCGCCATGGCGGCGGTGTTGCCGTGGGTGGCGTTCCAGGACACCCCGACATAGGGCGCCACCTCCGGGGTCACCTGATATCTCAGGCGCAGCCCGGCTTCGCTTTCGGCGAAGCCGGCGCCCTGGCCGCGGGCCTCGTCGTTGCGACCGTAGAAATTGAGCTCGGTGTGGGGCTGCAGGATCAGCCGCTGGGTCAGGGCCCAGTCGTATTCGGCCTCCAGACGCAGGGCGGTCTGATTGTTCTCGCCAAGGAAAGCGGTGATCTCGATGTCGAGATCCTCGGGATCGTGCTCCTGGATCCCCAGGGCGGCCCAGGTCTGCGGCGAGCCGGGTTTGAAATCCTGGCGAATGCCGGCCACGCTGCCCCAGCCCTTGGCCAGCGCGTGCCCCCAGAGGGCCTGCACCTCGGCCTGCTCGGTGTGGCCATTGGTGCGTTCGCCCTGGCTGCGGAAATCCAGCCGATTGGCGCCACCGCCAAGGGCCCAGCCTTCCAGATCCCAGTTGAAGACACTGCCCTCGTCGGCGTGCTGCCATTCCAGCTGATCCACCTCCAGGCTGGCCGGGGCGGAACTGCTGGGATCGGCGGCCTGCACCAGGGTGCTGATAGCAAAGCTGGCAAAGAGTACGGAAAGCGGGAGCAGACGAGACATGGCGGGTATCCAGGGTCATGGAAGCGCCTGATAGACCACCCTGCCCCACCGAGAGTTTTAAAAAATATTACAAAGGCCGCGCCAGGCTATTCGAACAGTGCATCCAGTGCCTGCTCCAATCGAGTCACGGCCACCACCTGCAGACCGGGCGGCGGATCCTTGGGCGCGTTACCCTTGGGCACGATGGCGCGCTTGAAGCCGTGCTTGGCCGCTTCCTTGAGACGCTCCTGGCCACTGGGTACCGGACGGATTTCGCCGGACAGGCCGATCTCGCCGAACACCAGCAGATCGTGCGGCAGGGCGCGGTCCCTCAGGCTGGAGATCACCGCCGACATCAGCGCCAGGTCCACCGCCGTCTCCAGCACCTTGACCCCGCCGACCACGTTGATGAAGACGTCCTGGTCGTAGGTGGGGATGCTGCCGTGACGGTGCAGCACCGCCAGCAGCATGGCCAGGCGATTCTGGTCCAGGCCCACGGTGACCCGGCGCGGGTTGGCCAGGTGACTGGTGTCCACCAGCGCCTGCACCTCCACCAGCATGGGCCGCGAACCCTCCCAGGTCGCCATGACCACACTGCCGGCCACCGCCTCCTGGGCACGATTGAGAAAGATCGCCGAAGGGTTGGAAACCTCCTTGAGGCCTTTATCGGTCATGCCGAACACGCCCAGCTCGTTGACCGCGCCAAAGCGATTCTTCACCGCTCTGAGCATGCGCAGACGGCCGTCCGATTCGCCCTCGAAATAGAGCACGGTGTCGACCATGTGCTCCAGCACCCGTGGTCCGGCCAGGGCGCCTTCCTTGGTGACGTGGCCGACCAGAAAGATGGCGGTACCGGTCTGCTTGGCGAAACGTACCAGCAGGGCCGCGCTCTCGCGCACCTGGGCCACGCCACCTGGGGCGGATTGCAGTTGCTCGGTGAAGATGGTCTGGATGGAGTCGATCACCATGACCCGCGGCTTTTCCTGGCGGGCGGTGGCGACGATGGTCTCGATGCAGGTCTCGGTCATGACCTTGAGCTTGTCTTCCGGCAGACCCAGGCGCCGGGCGCGCATGGCCACCTGTTGCTGGGATTCCTCTCCGGTGACATAGAGCGCTGGCATGCGCGCGGCCAGATGACAGAGGGTCTGCAGCAGGATGGTGGACTTGCCGATGCCGGGATCACCGCCGATCAGCACCACGGAGCCATCCACCAGGCCGCCACCCAGCACCCGGTCGAGTTCGGTGGAATCGGTGGTGAAGCGCGGGGTTTCCTCGACGCTGACCTCGGCCAGGGTCTTGATGGTCGCCTGCGCCCCGGCCCAGCCAGCGCGCCCGGAGGGTACGGCGGAGGTCTCGACGACGGTTTCCACCAGGGTGTTCCAGGCACCGCACTCGCCGCACTGACCCGCCCACTTGGGAAAGGTGGCGCCGCATTCGGTGCAGCCGTAGAGACGCTTGGCCTTGGCCATGGCGGAATTCTCCAGTCGAGAAAGGAAGGTTCCCAGCATATCACGACTGGATGCATAGACAGTAAAAAGGCGCGATCCCGGGGGAGCGCGCCTCTCTCAAAAGCGGGCTTGAGCCTTAGTTACCCTCGCCACCCGGCTGACGCAGCATGGTCAGGGCCTGGTTGGCCTGGGCGATGCACTTCTTCTCATCGCCGGCCTTCTGGGCGGCCATGGCGTTCTTGCGGAAGTCGGCGATCTGCTGGGCCTGGGAGCTGCCCGGGCCGATCATGTTGGTCTTCATCTTGCTGGCGTCATCCAGTTTCTGCAGCTGCACCGCGCACAGATCCTTGGCGAACACGGGGGCGGTGGCGAACATCATCAGGGCGATCAGGGCGGTACGCTTCATGGGGACATCCTCATTGGGGAGGGCCAGGTAGGCCGGATAAACCTCGCTCACCCCACGAAACTCGTCTGGGGTAACCCATTGACCGTCAGGCATCGTTGGTCGTTCAGCGCGCCATCATCGGCGTTTACCCTCGGGCCAGCCGCTCTGGGACTAGTGCTTGAGCGTCGAAATCATCGCCGCATCGCCACGCATCCAGACCGGCAACGCCTGTTGCCAACGCTCCTGTTCGAGCAGTTGCAGGTCGGCCAAAAGTCGGCTGTATTCGGCGAATTCCTGTTGGACGCGACGGCGTTGCGCGTCCACGGCCGCTTCAGTGATCCACAGGTGCCACTGCTGGTACATCGCCACTTCGTCGGTCATCGGCTCCTCTCCTGGGAGGCCATGATGGCAACGCCGGCGGCCCTTGCCAATCGCACTAAGGTGGGGCTCGACCCTGCAGATCGAGCCCGATACGGCTAGGACGGGTATTTCAGCTGCTGAGCGATTTTGTCCTTGAGCAGGACACGCTCGCGGCGCAGGCGCCCCAGTTCCTCGTCGCCGCTGGACTCTTCCACTTCTTCCAGATCGAGGATCTGCTGATCGAGCTTCGCGTAGTCTTCCAACAGCTTGGCGAAGGCCGCATCGGTCTGGGGACGGCTGTCCAGCTGCTCGGCGTATTCGGGAAAGTCTTTGTGCAGGTCGTGTTTGGCAACCATCGGAGGCTCCTTGGGGTGAGAGATAGAGGTCGCGAGGGCCGCAGCTCTCGTCGTACAACGGTGGACCCGGTCCTTTCGACAAAGTGCGACAGCCACGACCAGCTGCCGATTCGCTGACGATTTGACGCTGGCGGGGAACCTAGAGACCGTCAGCAAGGTTCCAAACCCGAGCGAAGCGAGCACAATCGTCTATCGTCTCTTCGAAACCATCCAAAGGAGTGCAGCATGAGCATCATTGCCGAGTTCAAGAAATTCGCCATGAGAGGCAACGTGGTCGACCTGGCGGTCGGCATCATCCTGGGCGCGGCTTTCGGCAAGATCGTGTCGTCCTTTGTAGCCGACATCATCACACCGCCGCTGGGGTTGCTGCTGGGGGGCGTGGATTTCTCCCAGCTGGCCATCACCCTGAGGGCTGCCATAGGTGACCAACCGGCCGTGGTCATGTCCTACGGCAAGTTCCTGCAGACCATCTTCGACTTCGTGATCATCGCCTTCGCCATCTTCATGGCGATCAAGGTTCTCAACCGCCTGCGCCTGCACCAGGATGCCGCGCCCTCTGGCCCGACCAAGGACCAGGTGCTGCTGACCGAGATCCGCGACCTGCTGAAAGAGCAGAACAGCCAGGCGACCGCGGCCCCTGTCGTCAAACAGGAACCGCCGATCACCCCGCAGTAGAAACCTGCTGGATCCCGCCTCGCTAGGAGGCGGGTCGCTCCAGGCGGATCCAGCCGATCCGTCGATCCTTGACCGATTCCACCGTCAGCTGCCAGCCCTGGTATTCCAGGCGATCACCAGCCACCGGCAGGCGGCCCAGCAGGTCCACCACCAGACCGCCCAGGGTCTGGTAGTCATCGTTTTCCGTGATCTGGAAACCGGTGCGCTGGGCCAGGGGATGCAGATTCAGACCGCCGCTGGCGCGATAGCCGTTCTCCACCCTTTCCAGCTCCGGCAGGCTCTCCTCGCTGGCATCCGGCAGTTCGCCGGCAATGGCCTCGAGGATGTCGGTCAGGGTCAGCAAGCCTTCGAAGCCACCGAATTCGTTGACCACGAAGGCCACGTGGGTGGAGGCCGCGCGCAGTTGTTCCAAGGCGCCCAGCACCGTGGCCTGGGCCGGCAGGTGGATGGGGGTGCGCACCCGGGCGCGCAGGTCCGGCGACTGGCCCTGGAGGATGTCGGCGAACAGCTCCTTCTTGTGGACATAGCCCAGGGGTTCGTCGATGTTGCCATTGACCACCAACGGCAACCGCGAGTGAGCCGAGGCCAGCAGTTGCTCGTGCAGTCGTTCCGGCGGAGCGTCGGCATCGAGGATGTCGACGTCGGCGCGGGCGGTCATCACCGTACGCACCGGGCGTTCGCCCAATTGCAGCACGCCACTGATCATCAGGCGCTCACGGCGATCGAAGACCGGGCCTTCGCCCTTCTCGCCTTCCATCAGTTCGGCGATGTCCTCGTCCACCTCGTCTTCGCGCAAACGACCACCCAGCAGGCGCAACACGGCCTGGGAGGTCCGCGCACGCATGCCGAGCCGCTCGTGCATCTGCCGCTTGCGCTTCCAGCGCACCACCTGGTTGGCCAGCTCGATAAGGATCGAGAAGCCGATGGCGGCGTACAGATAGCCCTTGGGAATGTGGAAGCCCAGGCCTTCGGCGGTCAGGCTCAGACCGATCATCATCAGGAAGCCCAGACACAGCATGATCACCGTGGGGTGGGCGTTGACGAAGGCGGTCAGCGGCTTGCTCGCCACCAGCATCAGACCGATGGAGATGATCACGGCGATCATCATCACGCTCAGGTGCTCGACCATGCCCACGGCGGTGATGACGGCGTCCAGCGAGAACACGGCGTCGAGCACCACGATCTGCGCCACCACCGGCCAGAAGGCGGCGTAGGTCCGGCTGCCACCAGTCTTGTGGGTATGGCCCTCGATGCGTTCGTGCAGCTCGGTGGTGGCCTTGAACAGCAGGAAGATACCGCCGAACAGCATGATGAGGTCACGACCGGAGAAGGCCTTGCCGAAGACCTCGAACAGCGGTTCGGTGAGGGTCACCATCCAGGAGATGCTGGCCAGCAGGCCCAGACGCATGATCAACGCCAGCGACAGGCCGATGACCCGTGCCTTGTCACGCTGCGCCGGAGGCAGCTTGTCAGCGAGGATGGCGATGAAGACGAGGTTGTCGATGCCCAGGACGATTTCCAGGACGATCAGGGTCAGCAGCCCCAACCAGGCGGTAGGATCGGAGATCCATTCCATTAGCGGTATGCCTCCGCAAGAGAGGGCCGGACGGCCACGGAGGAAAGACAACGGGAGGGGGTGTTGGCCGCACCTGGC
The DNA here is from genome assembly GCF_021106615.1 of Pseudomonas sp. PLB05. Taxonomy (NCBI): domain Bacteria; kingdom Pseudomonadati; phylum Pseudomonadota; class Gammaproteobacteria; order Pseudomonadales; family Pseudomonadaceae; genus Pseudomonas; species Pseudomonas sp. PLB05. The sequence continues at coordinate 270,481 of NZ_JAJOHO010000004.1, read as the reverse complement.
CAGGAGGCCGGGGGCGGCTCGGATCTGTCACTGCTCATCGGAACTCGAAAGGTAGCCTTGGAAATTCCGATCCTAGAGCAAGGCGGGGCCCAAGCTAAAGGCCCAACCTTTTCCAATTGTGAAGAAAACGTAAAGACGCCCGGACAACCTTCCGGTTACCAGTAGTTTTCCACCGCCACCTGGCCGGGTCGGCGACTCAGGGCGAGCTGCAGATCGCGGGTCTTGAGCAGCTGGCGGGTGTCGTCGACCATCTCGGGATTGCCGCAGATGAGGATCCGCGAGTGCTCGGGCGACAGCGTGACGCCGGCGGCGCGTTCCAGCTCGCCGTTCTCGATCAGGGTGGTGATGCGGCCACGCAGCGCACCGGGATGGTCTTCGCGGGTCACCACAGGCACATAGACCAGGCGGTCGGTAAGGCCTTCGAGGTGTTCCACCTGGCCGTAGCCGTTGATGACGTCCTGGTAGGCCAGGTCGCGGGCCTCGCGCACGCTGTAGACCAGCACGATGCGCTCGAAGCGCTCCCAGGTATCGGGCTCCTGCAGCATGGACAGGAAGGGTGCCAGGCCCGTGCCGGTGGCCAGCAGCCAGAGATCCCGACCGCCGCCGAAGCGCTCCAGGGTGAGATAGCCATAGGGCTGCTTTTCCACCAGCAGCTCGTCGCCCTCGCACAGGCGGCTCAGCTCGCTGGTGAAGGCGCCGCCAGGCACCACGATGGAAAAGAATTCGAGGAATTCATCGTGAGGTGCCGAGACCATGGAATAGGCGCGCCAGACGATGTCGCCATCGGCCTTGCGCACGCCCAGCCGGGCGAATTGGCCGGCGCGAAAGCGATAGCGCGGGTCGCGGGTGGTCCTCAGGCTGAAGAGGTTGTCGCTCCAGGGCCAGACGGCGGTGATCGTCTCGCGGGTGAACTTGTCTTCGGTGGCGGTCATACTGGCCTCTTTTTCCCGATTGCTTAGAGCCATTGTCCCGCACTGGGCCGCCGATAAACACCGACAGAAACCATGCCTTCTCTCGTCTCGCCCTTCGCCACCCTCGAACTCGACCGTCAGCCACCGCGCCGCGACGATCCCCTGCAGGCCTTCGACGCCGCCGACGAGTACCTCCTGCAGCAGGTCGCCGAGCACGGCCTGGCCCCCGCCACCCGGGTGCTGGTGCTCAACGACGCCTTTGGCGCCCTGGCCGTGAGCCTGGCCGGCCATGCCCAGGTGACCTCCAGTGGCGATTCGCACCTGGCGGCCCTGGCCCTGGCGGCGAATCTGGCACGCAATGGCCTCGCCGCCGATGCGGTCACCTTCGTCCCGGCCAGCAAGGCGACGGGTGGGCCCTTCGATCTGGTGCTGATACGGGTGCCCAAGACCCTGGCCCTGCTGGAAGAACAGCTGATCCGCCTGCACGGCCAGTTGGCTCCGGACGCTCAGGTGATCGCCGGCGGCATGCTCAAGCATCTGCCCCGCGCCGCTGGCGACCTGCTGGAGCGGCACATTGGCCCGGTACAGGCTTCCCTGGCGGTGAAGAAAGCCCGACTGCTATCTGCCACGCCCGCGTCGCGGCCGGCGGTGGCCTCGCCCTACCCGAGTCGTTATCGCCTGGATGCACCGCCGCTGACTCTGGTCAACCATGCCAATGTCTTCTGCCGCGAGGGTCTGGACATCGGTACCCGCGCCTTCCTGCCGCACCTGCCCCAGGGTCTGGGCCAGGCCCGGGTAGCCGATCTCGGTTGCGGCAACGGCGTGCTGGCCCTGGCCTGTGCCCTGGTCAATCCGGAGGCGCAATTCACCCTGGTGGACGAGTCCTACATGGCGGTGCAGTCGGCGCAAGAGAACTGGACCGCGGCCTTCGGCGATCGACCGGTGGCGATCCGCGCCGCCGACGGCCTGGCCGAGCAGCCGCCGCGGTCGCTGGACCTGATCCTCTGCAATCCACCCTTCCACCAGCAACAGGTGGTGGGCGACTTCCTCGCCTGGCGCATGTTCCAGCAGGCCCGTGCGGCCTTGAGCGAAAAGGGCGAACTCTGGCTGGTGGGCAATCGCCACCTGGGTTACCACGTCAAGCTCAGGCGCCTGTTCAAGCGCGTCGAACAGATCGCGGCCACGCCGAAATTCGTGATACTCAAGGCGGTCCAACCCCTCTGACATAAATCCGGAGAAGAGAGCCGCCCGCGTGCCATCCCTGCCCTTCGATCTCCACTACATCGCCCTGGTGCTCGAACTGATCGGCATCAGCGCGGCGATCCACGCCATCATCACGGTGCGTACCGCCCAGGGCGCCATGGCCTGGGCCATGGCGCTGGTGTTCATGCCCTTGCTCAGCCTGATTCCCTATCTGGTATTCGGCCGGCGCCGCTTCGACAGCTATGTGAAGGCACGGCGCCAGGCCGACGAGGAGATGGCGCGCCAGGCCGCCGAGCTGGACTGGCGGCCCTGGATCGCCGAGGCCATGGCCGCCCAGCAGTGCAGCGCGGCCAACCGCAAGCTCAAGGCCATGACCGCCCTCACCGGCACCCCCTGCGTCGCCAACAACCAGGTGCGGCTGCTGATCAACGGCGAGGAAACCTTCGCCGCCATCCTCACGGCCATCCGCGGGGCGCAGAAGGTGGTGCTGGTGCAGTTCTTCATCATCCACGACGACGCCCTAGGTCTGGCCTTGCAGAACACCCTGCTCGACCGCGCCCGCGCTGGAGTCCAGGTCTTTCTGCTGTACGACGCCATCGGCAGCCATGCCCTGCCGCGCGCCTATGTGGAAACGCTGCGCGAGGCCGGTTGCGAGGTGAAGGGCTTCAGCAACCGCCGCGGACTGATCAACCGATTCCAGGTCAACTTCCGCAACCACCGCAAGATCGTGATCGTGGATGGCGAGGTGGGCTTCACCGGCGGGCTCAACGTCGGCGACGAATACATGGGCCTCAAGCCGCCCCTGGCGCCCTGGCGCGATACCCATCTGGAACTGCGCGGCCCGGCCCTGGCCACCCTGCAGGAGACCTTTGCCCAGGACTGGTACTGGGTGACCCGGCGGCTGCCCACCCTGCTGCTGCCGGAACGCTACGAGGACGGTGGGGTGCTCTGTCAGGTGGTGCCCAGCGGCCCGGCGGACGACCAGGAGACCTGCTCGCTGTTCTTCGTCGAGGCTATCCATTCGGCGCGCCATCGGGTCTGGATCACCACGCCCTATTTCATTCCCGACGAAGCCGTCTCGGCGGCCCTGCGCCTGGCCGCCCTGCGCGGGGTCGACGTGCGCATCCTCCTGCCCTCGCGACCGGACCACAAGGTGGTCTATGCCGCCTCCTACCTCTATGCCTTCGAGGCGGTGCACGCCGGGGTGCGGGTGTTCCGCTACGGTCCGGGCTTCCTGCACCAGAAGGTGGTGCTGATCGACGAGGACGTGGCCGCGGTGGGCAGCGCCAACCTGGACAACCGCTCCTTCCGCCTTAACTTCGAGGTCATGGTGATGGTGATGGACGTCCCCTTCGCCTGGGAGGTGCGCAAGATGCTGGAGCAGGACTTCAGTCGCTCCCGCGAACTCACCCCCGAGGACAACGCCGCCCTGCGCCGCTGGCGGCGGGTGGCCATGCGCGTGGCGCGGGTGTTTTCGCCGGTGCTCTAAAACCCGGAACCCGCTCTGCGACGGCCCGGTCCGATGCCCCATGGCGCCTCACCCGGAGCGCCCCGCGCCCCCGGAGTCGCCCGCCATGCCATTCTTTTCGCCGCTGCGTTGCGTCTGCCTGCTGGCGGGCGGTCTGGCCCTGGAGGCCACCGCCGCGCCACGCAGCGTGCCGTCCATCGAGAGCGAAGACGCCGCCCTGGGTAGCGTGGAGGTCAGCGAAACGTCCGGGCGGTTCCATCCGCAACTGGGCGTGGACGTGCGCAACGGTGACTTTTCCCGTGGCAACTACGATGACGATGCGGCCAGCCTCGATCGCATCCCGCTGCACGTCCAGGCGGGTTTCGCCCTGGATCTGCATCAGGGGGTCGACGGCAGCGCCGATGCCTGGCTGGTGTTCAGCAGCAGCAATGGCTTGCACAGCCCGTCCAGCGATGAACGGGTCAGCCCGCGGCGCTGGTACGAGAGCAACAACCTGCTCGGGCTGGTGGTGTCGCCAGCCGAGGGCCTGAAGGTCGGCTTCGTCTACACGGTCAAGAGCAGCCCCAACGACGTCGCCGCCACCACGCAAGAGGCCAGCCTGACCCTGGCCTATCAGGCCGATACGGGCCTGGGCGCCTGGCGCCCGGGGCTGGCGGCGACCACCCGCACCCAGGGCGACAGCGGTCTCTATACCCAGGGCAGCCTGGAGCCGGGGTTGGATCTCACCCCAGGCGGTCTGCGCCTGAGTTTCCCCAGTGCCCTGGGGGTGGGCTGGAACGGCTTCTACGGACCGGATTCCGGCGACCGCCTCTATGCCCGCACCGGCCTGGCGCTGGAGCAACCGTTCCGCTGGGGCGACACCCGCTGGAGCGCTCGGGCCGAGGCCCTGGCGCTCTACCGCGACGGTGCCCTGCGCGAGTTGAGCGGTCCGGAGGGCGAGACCGACGGCGTGGTGCCCCAGGTGACCCTCAGCCTGTCCATGGCCTACTAGCCCAACGGCGCGACCCCAAGGCCCTCGACCAGACTTTCGAGGGCGCGCAGGCCGGCCACCGAGTTGCCATAGCTGTCCAGCCGCGGCGACCAGACACAGATGCTCATCTGCCCCGGAACGATGGCGACGATGCCGCCCCCGACCCCGCTCTTGCCCGGCAGGCCGACGCGCCAGGCGAAGTCGCCCGCGGCATCGTAGAGGCCGCAGGTCAGCAGCAAGGCATTGAGCTGACGCGTCTGCTGGGGGGTCACCACCGCCTGACCATCCTGGGGATTGACCCCACCGTTGGCCAGGAAGGCAAAGGCCCTGGCCACGTCGCTGCAGCTCATGGCCAGGGCGCAGCCATGGAAATAGACGTCGAGGACGTCGTTCACCTCGCTGTGGAGATTGCCGTAGGCCTTCATCAGATAGGCCAGGGCGGCGTTGCGCGCCTTATGGTCCATTTCCGAACGGGCTACCCGGTCGTCGAAGTTGATGGCCGGATTGCCCGCCAGGCGCCGCGCCTGTTCGCGCATCATCCAGTGGATGGACATGATGCGTGACACCAGCAGTTCGCAGACCAGCACGGCGCCGGCATTGATGAAGGGATTGCGCGGCACGCCCTTCTCTTCTTCCAGCTGGGCCATGGAATTGAAGGCATGACCGGACGGCTCGCGGCCGACGCGGGTCCAGATGTCCGGCTCGTCCAGGCGCTGCATGGCGATCACCAGGTTGAGCACCTTGGAAATCGACTGGATGGAAAACGCCGTATCGGCCGCACCTGCGCGCCAGACCTTACCGTTGATGTCACAGACGGCGATGCCGAACTGATCCGGCGCCACCTCGGCCAGGGCCGGGATGTAGTCGGCCACTTCACCTTCGCCGAAGTGGCGCGGCGCGGCGGCGGCGATACGGTCGAGCAACGGCTGCAGCTGATGGCGATCGAAGGGCTCTGGCATGGCGAATCCAAGGCGGGCGGGGGCGCCAAGTGTAGGGGCCCTGGCGGCCTCAGGCGAGCCCCGCGGGCGCCTGCAGGGGCAGGCGGATCTCGAACCGCGCACCGCCCCGCGTACCGGCGCTCAGGCCCAGGCGGCCAGCCTGGTTTTCCACCGCGCGACGGCTGATGGCCAGGCCCAGGCCGAAGCCGCCGGTGGCACGGTCACGGCTGCGATCCAGGCGGTAGAAGGGCTCGAAGACTCGCTCGCGCTCGGCCTCGGGGATGCCTTCGCCATCGTCTTCCACCGCGATCAGCAACGTCTCGCCGTCACAGCGGACCGTTACCCAGACCTCACGCTGGCAATAGCGCAGCGCATTGCCGACAAGATTCTGCAGGGCGCGGGCCGTGAGCCGCGGAGCCAGCTCGACCCGCATGGGCGCCTGCGCCATGTCCAGGTGCACCTCGACGCCGCGACGCTCCTGCTCCTCGGCGAAGTCGGCCAGCACGCTGTCGAGAAAGGCTTCGAGATCCAGGCCCAGGCGTTCGGGCGGCTGCTGACTGCTCTGCAGCCGGGCGAAGGACAGCAGTTCGTCGACCAGGGCATCCAGTTCGCGGACGTGGCGGACCAGTTGCTCCAGCTGCCGCTGGGTCTCGACGGGTAGCGGATCGGCCTGCAGCAGCGCCAGGCCGAATTCCAGGCGCGACAAGGGCGTGCGCAATTCGTGGGAGACGGCGTTGAGCAGGTCGCGCTGCTGGACGATCAGCGCCTCCAGCTCCTGAGCCATGTCATCGAAGGCCCGCGCCAGCTCGCCGACATCCGAGCGCGGCGAGATGGCCGTACGCTCGCCCAGATGGCCCTTGCCCAGTCGTGCCGCGGTGCGCCGCAGCCGTTCCAGGTCGCGCCAGTGCGGACGTAGCCAGACATAGAGACAGATCAGCAGGGCCGCGCCGATCAGGGCGTTCATCGCCCAGTAGGTCAGGGCGATGTCGGTGGGCGCCTCGGGGATGCCAATCCACAGCACCTGATCTGCCGGCAGCGGCACCAGGGCCGCACTGGGTTCGCCATAGTCACCCAGGCGTACCCGTCGCTGGCCGGCAGCGAGGTCTGCGCGCTCCTCCAGACTGAGGGCCTGATCGTCGCGCGGGACCAGGCGCAGGCTGATGGGCGCCAGCTCCGCGGCCAGTTCGTCCTGTAGCGCCGGCCAGCGCTCCGGCGGCGTGGTGGTGAAGGCGCGCTGAACCAGGCTGAGCGGACCGTGCAACTGCTCCAGGGTATAGCGGCTGTAACGCTCGTCGAACACCTTGAGCAGCGCCTCGGGTACCAGGTAGCTGGCGGCGCCGTAGGTCACCAGCAGGATGAGGTAGAGGCGGACGAGGATCTTGAGCATCTATTCCCACTCGGCGCGAGACAGCAGATAACCCTTGCCCCAAACGGTCTTGATCCGTCGCGCTTCGCCGGGATGCTCCTCGAAACGGCGGCGCAGCTTGGAGATGGCCACGTCCACCGAGCGGTCGACACCATTGAATTCGATGCCGCGCAGCTGCTGGATCAGCTGGTCGCGGCTGAGCACCTCGCCGGCATGGCGCATGAGGATCGCCAGTAGGTTGAATTCGGTGGACGACAGCTCCACCAGCTGGTCCCGCCACCAGACCTGGCGCTCACCCGGCAGCAGCCGCAACTGGCCGATGGTCAGGCGATCATCGGTGGCCACCTCGCCCAGCTGGCAGCGGCGCAGCAGGGTGCGGATGCGCGCCAGCAGCACCCGCGGCTCGCAGGGCTTGCTGACGTAGTCGTCAGCACCGATCTCCAGCCCTAGCACCTGGTCGTGGCTGTCGTCCAGGGCGGTGAGCATCAGGATCGGCAGGCCCGGCTGGGCGGCGCGCAGCTGGCGGCAGACCTGCAGGCCATCCAGCCCCGGCAGCATGACATCGAGCACCACCAGCTGCGGGCGCAGTCGCTGCACCGCGGCCAGGGCCTCGTCGCCGCGGCCGATCACGGTCACGGCATAGCCCTGGCGACCCAGATAGGTGGCGATGAGGTCGGCCAGGGCGGCGTCGTCTTCGACGATGAGCAAGGGGATCACGGCAGCTCTTCATGGCGGCAAAGCCCGAGCATAGCCGAGCGCAGCACCGGCGGGCGCAGGCCTTAACACTCTTTCACAAGAGACCTACAGACGTTTACAGGGCGGCTTGCGCGAGGCGCCTACCATGATGCTCTTCTGGAGGAAGCCCCGATGTTCCTGATCCGCCCTGCCCTTGGCAGCCTCGTGCTGCTCTGTCTGCTGCTCGCCGCCTGCGACCGTCCGGCCGAGGAAGCCGCCGCCCCGCCCGCGCCCAGGGTGCAGGTGGAGACCCTGCACCCCAAGCCCCTGGCCATCGCCAGTGAATTGAGTGGCCGCCTGGTGGCGCCACGGACCGCGGAAGTACGGGCACGGGTCGCCGGCATCGTGCTGCAGCGGGTGTTTCGCGAGGGCAGCGAGGTCAAGGCCGGCGAGGTGCTGTTCCGTATCGATCCGGCGCCGCTGCAAGCCGAGGTGGACAGTGCCACTGCGGCCCTGCGCAAGGCCGAGGCCAGCGCCTTCCAGGCGCGGCGCCTGGCCGAGCGTTATGCGGCACTGGTCGAGAGCGAGGCGATCAGTCGCCAGGAGCAGGACAACGCGCGTGGCGCCAGCCTGCAGGCGGAGGCCGAGGTAGCGGCCGCCCAGGCGGCGCTCAAGCGGGCGCGGCTGAATCTGGGCTATGCCACGGTCACCGCCCCCATCGCCGGGCGCATCGGCAAGGCGCTGGTCACCGAGGGCGCGCTGGTCGGCCAGGGCGATGCCACACCCCTGGCGATCATCCAGCAGCTGGACCCCATCCATGCCGACGTCACCCAGTCGACCCGCCAGCTCAAGGCGCTGCGCGATGCCCTGCGGGACGGCCGGCTGCAGCAGGTGGCGCCGGATCAGGCACGGGTAACGCTGCTGCAGGAGGATGGCAGCCCCTACCCCGAGAGCGGCCGCCTGCTGTTCGCCGATCTCACGGTGGACGCCAACACCGGGCAGATCACCTTGCGCAGCCAGTTTCCCAATCCACGGCGCGACCTCTTGCCGGGCAGCTTCGTGCGGGTACGCTTGGAGCAGGCGCGCCTCGATCAGGGTTTGAGCGTCGCCCAGCAGGCGGTGCAGCGCAGCGTCGATGGCGGGGCCCAGGTCTGGGTGGTGGATGCCGAAAACCAGGTCGCCCTGCGCGAGGTGCGCCTGGGCCCGGTGGTCGAAGGTCGCTGGGTAGTGGAGTCCGGCCTCGCCGCTGGTGAGCGCGTACTGCTCTCCGGTCTGCAACAGGCGCAACCGGGCCTGGTGGTGGAACCCCAGGAAGCCCAGGCCGCCACGGCGGAGGTGCGCTGATGGCCAACTTCTTCATCGACCGCCCGGTGTTCGCCTGGGTGGTAGCGCTGTTCATCCTGCTCGCCGGGCTGCTGGCCATCCCGCAGTTGCCGGTGGCCCAGTACCCCAATGTGGCGCCGCCACAGATCGAGCTGTACCTGACCTATCCGGGCGCCTCGCCGCAGACCCTGGACGAGAGCGTGGTCAGCCTCGTCGAACAGGAACTCAATGGCGTCAATCACCTGCTCTATTTCTCCTCCAGCAGCAGCCAGGGCAGCGCCACCCTGACCGTGACCTTCCAACCCGGTACCGATCCGGAACTGGCCAAGGTGGACATCCAGAATCGCCTCAAAGTGGTGGAGCCGCGCCTGCCGCGGGCGGTCACCCAGCAGGGCATCCAGATCGAGGAGACCTCGGCCGGCTACCTCATGTTCGTCACCCTCTCCGCCACCGACGAGCGCCTCGACACCACCGCCCTGAGCGACTACCTGGCGCGCAACGTGGTCAACGAACTGCGCCGCCTGGACGGCGTGGGCAAGGCCCAGCTGTTCGGTGCCGAGCACGCCCTGCGCGTCTGGCTCGATCCCAGTCGCCTGGTGGCGGTCGGCCTGACCCCGGCGGACGTGACCCGGGCCATCGCCGAGCAGAACGTCCAGGTGGCGGCCGGCAGTATTGGTGAGCTACCGGCCCCCGCTGGCCAGGAACTGACCGCGCCGGTGCTGATCAAGGGCCAGCTCAGCGACCCCACGGACTTCGCCGGCATCCTGCTGCGCGCCGGAGCCGACGGTTCCAGCGTGACCCTGGGCGACGTGGCCCGGATCGAAGTGGGCAGCCAGAGCTACAACTTCGGCACGCGGCTGGACGGCAAGCCTTCGGTGGCGGTGGGGGTGCAGCTGGCACCCACCGCCAACTCCCTGGCCACCGCCCAGGCCGTGCGCGCCAAGCTGGCCGAGCTGTCCCAGTATTTTCCACCCGGGATGAAATACGACATCCCCTACGACACGGCGCCCTTCGTCGAGATCTCCATCACCCAGGTCATCCATACCCTGCTGGAGGCCATGGCGCTGGTGTTCGCGGTGATGTACCTGTTCCTGCAGAACCTGCGCTACACCCTGATCCCGACCCTGGTGGTGCCGGTGGCGCTGCTGGGCACCTGCGCCGTGCTCCTGGCGCTGGGCTATTCGATCAATGTGCTGACCCTGTTCGGCATGGTGCTGGCCATCGGCATCCTGGTGGACGACGCCATCGTGGTGGTGGAGAACGTCGAGCGACTCATGGCCACGGAGGGCCTCGATCCACGTGCGGCCACCCGCAAGGCCATGGGCGAGATCTCCGGCGCCATCGTCGGCATCACCCTGGTGCTGACCGCGGTCTTCGTGCCCATGGCCTTCATGAGCGGCTCGGTCGGCGTCATCTATCGCCAATTCTCGGCGTCCATGGCGGTGGCCATCCTTTTCTCCGCCTTTCTCGCCCTGAGCCTGACCCCGGCGCTGTGCGCCACCCTGCTCAAGCCGATTGCCCAGGGTGCCCATGCCCGCAGCGGCTTCTTCGGCGCCTTCAATCGGGGCTTCGAGCGCCTGACCGGCGGTTTCGAGGGCTGGGTGGCCCGCGCCATCCGCCGCCTGCTGCCCAATCTCCTGCTGTTCGCCGTCCTGCTGGCGGCCCTGGTAGCGCTCTATGGCCGTCTGCCCGGCGCCTTCCTGCCCACCGAGGATCAGGGCTATCTGATCACCGACATCCAGCTGCCGCCCGGGGCCACCCAGGAGCGCACCCTCAAGGTGATCGAGCGCCTGGAGCGCCATTACGCCGAGGAGCCGGGGGTGGCCAACGATCTCGTCCTGCTCGGCTTCAGCTTTTCCGGCAGCGGCCAGAACGCCGCCCTGGCCTTCACCACCCTCCAGGACTGGTCCGCCCGCGGCCCGGCCGATTCCGCTGCGGCCATCGCCGAGCGCGCCAATGCCGCCCTGGCCGGCGAGAGCGAGGCCCAGGGCTTCGCCGTGCTGCCGCCGCCGGTGGAAGGCCTGGGCACCTCCAGCGGTTTCGAGGTGCGCCTGCAGGACAGGTCCAATCGCGGCCAGGCGGCGCTCAAGGCAGCGCGGGATGAATTGCAGGCCAAGCTGGTGGGCAACCCGATCATCGCCTACGTGCGGGAAACGGCCCTGGCCGACAGCGCCCAGGTGCAACTGGTGGTGGATCGCCGCCAGGCCGCCGCCCTGGGAGTGGGTTTCGCCGCCCTCGGCGAGACCCTGGGCACCGCTCTGGGCTCCAGCTACGTCAACGACTTTCCCAATCGCGGACGGATGCAGCAGGTGATCGTCCAGGCCGAACTGGACACCCGCAGCCAGGTGGACGACCTGCTGCGCCTGGAGGTGCGCAATGAGCGCGGGCGCATGGTACCCCTGTCCGCCTTCGTCAGCGCCGACTGGACCCAGGGTGCGGCGCAACTGTCGCGCTACAACGGCTATCCGGCCATCAGCCTGTCCGGCGAGCCGCTGCCCGGTCACACCACCGGCGAGGCCATGGCCGAACTGGAACGCCTGGCCGCGGAGCTGCCACGGGGCTTCGCCCTAGAGTGGACGGCGCTGTCATTGCAGGAACGCCTCTCCGCCGGCCAGGCACCGGTGCTGCTGGGGCTGTCGCTGCTGGTGGTGTTCCTCTGCCTCGCCGCCCTCTACGAGAGCTGGTCGATTCCCACCGCGGTGCTGCTGGTGGTGCCCCTGGGGGTGCTCGGCGCGGTGCTGGCGGTGACCCTGAGGGGCATGCCCAACGATGTCTTCTTCAAGGTCGGCCTGATCACGGTGATCGGCCTGACGGCGAAGAACGCCATCCTGCTCATCGAATTCGCCAAGAGCCTGCACGACGGCAGCATGGACCTGTACCAGGCCACCTGTCGTGCCGCCCGGCTGCGACTGCGCCCCATCGTCATGACTTCGCTGGCCTTCATCCTCGGCGTGGTCCCCCTGGCCCTGGCCACCGGTGCCAGCTCGGCGAGCCAGCAGGCGGTGGGCACCGGGGTGATCGGCGGCATGCTCAGCGCCACCCTGGCACTGGTCTTCGTGCCGGTGTTCTTCGTGCTGGTGCTGCGGGTGGTGGGGCGATTGCGGCGCAATCCGGAGCAGCGTCCTGACTAGATCCGGCCTGCTGTCGCGGATGGCCAGCCTGCGCGGTGGGTCATCCGTCGCGTTTTCCACCGAGACCTACAGCCGCACCCGGTGGACAAGGCTGCGACCCGGTCCAGGCTACGCCCTATCCAAGTCTTACAACCCCAGGTCGCTCAACCCTGGATGATCGTCCGGCCGCCGCCCCTGGGGCCAGTGAAACAGCCGTTCGGCCTCGCTGATCGGCAGGTCGTTGATGCTCGCGTGACGTTCGGCCATCAGGCCCTGGTCGTCGAAGTGCCAGTTCTCGTTGCCATAGGAGCGGTACCACTGGCCGTCTTCATCCCGCCATTCGTAGGCGAAGCGCACGGCGATGCGCGCGCTGTCATGGGCCCACAGCTCCTTGATCAGCCGGTACTCGTGCTCGCGCTGCCACTTGCGGGTGAGAAAGGCCTCGATGGCGGCGCGGCCCTGGAGGAAATCCGAGCGATTACGCCAGCGGCTGTCGGCGGTATAGGCCAGGGCCACCTTGGCCGGATCGCGGCTGTTCCAGCCGTCTTCGGCGGCGCGGACCTTTTGCTGGGCGGACTCCAGGGTAAAGGGAGGAACGGGGGGACGGGCAGCGCTCATGGGGACTCTCCTTGGCAGATGAGGCCCCAGTGTCAGGCCGCAGCGGGAGTGTCACAAGGTCGAACGGCCCACGAATCTGGCCAAGTCGCTCAGACTTCTACCAGGCGATAGTGCAATCCCCGCACCACCGCCTCGACCCGGTTGCGCGCGCCCAGTTTGCGGGCGGCGGAGTTGAGGTGCAGGTTGACCGTGGCGGTGGAGCGGTTGAGGGTCGCGGCGATGCGCTTGGCGGTCAGCCCCTTGGCGGAATACTGCAGGCATTCACGCTCGCGCGGTGTCAGGCGGATCTGGCCGCAGCGCCGCTCGGCAGGCGCGAGCAATTCGTCGGCGCGGGCCTGGAAGGCATGGGCGAGGACCAGAAAGGCGCCTAGACAGGCTTCGCCGGCGGCCTCGGCGTCCGGGGCATCGGCGTCGAGGATGCCGGTCAGGGTGGCGAAGGCACCGCCGGGCAGGTGCAGCGGTACCGTCACCCCGGTGGCGAGGCCGCTGTCACGCACATAGCAGGTGACCGGCCGATGACTGTCACCCAGGTACTCGCGCAGGGCGCTACGGGTTTCGCTGCGAAACGACCAGACGAAGGGTGCCGCGCGCCGGCTGGCGCACTGCTGCACCGGATCGATCTGGTAGTAGCCGCGCTCGCACCAGAAGGCCTGCATGTCCGCCGGGGCGTTGCGCACCTTGAACACCGAGGGCGTGATGAGCACCCCCTCGTGGCTCAGCGGCACCGGGGCGTAGTCATAGATCAGCGCCTTGCAGCCGAGGCGATCAGCGCTGGCCTGCACCGCATCCAGACAGGCGTCGAGCGTGGGCAATCCGACGAGGCGACGGCTGATGGTGAGCAGATCGGCATGCATCTTGGAGCTTCTCCCCTGGATCACGATGGGGAACGCGAAGCAAAGGTTCTGCCAGTCACGCCAGCGCTGCTGCAAACCTAGCACTTTTATGGATGGGGCCAGCGTCCACCCTGGCCTAGAGTCGAGCCTACCCCGCCCCTTCGAGGAAGCCCCCATGACTCAGCACGCTCCGTCCGGCGACAGCGCCGACCTCGCCCGCTTCGGCTACACCCAGGAACTCAAGCGCCAGCTCGGGCTGAAGGATCTGCTGATCTACGGTCTGGTGTTCATGGTGCCCATCGCCCCCTTTTCCATCTTTGGCGGGGTATTCGACGCCAGTCACGGCATGGTGCCCCTCACCTACCTCATCGGCTTCGTCGCCATGCTGTTCACCGCGGTCAGCTACCAGCAGATGTCGCGCGCCTTTCCGGTGGCCGGCTCGGTCTATGCCTACGTCGGCCGCGGCCTGCACCCGGCGCTGGGTTTCCTCGCCGGCTGGGCCATCCTGCTCGACTACCTGCTGGTGCCCACCCTGCTCTATGTGATCGGCGCCAACGCCATGGCCAACGTCATCCCAGCCATTCCCCAGCCGCTGTGGATCGTTTTCTTCGTCGGCCTCAACACCCTGGTCAACCTGCGTGGCATCGAGACCACCGCCCGCGCCAACCGGCTGTTCCTCTATGGCCAGCTGGCGGTGTTGCTGGTGTTCGTGGTGCTGGCGGCCCTGGCCATCAACCGCGGGGTCAACGGCGCCGAATGGACCTTGAAGCCGCTGTACAACCCCCAGGAATTCTCCCTGCCGCTGATCTTCAGCGCCCTGTCGGTGGCGGTGTTGTCCTTTCTCGGCTTCGACGCCATCTCCACCCTCTCCGAAGAGACCCGCGGCGGTAGCCGCGTGGTGGGTCGCGCCACCCTGCTGGCCCTGACCCTGGTGGCCATGCTGTTCATGGTGCAGACCTGGCTGGCCGCCCTGCTGCAACCCAACCTGATCCAGTACCCCGACGCCGATGCCTCGAACAACGCCTTCTACGAGATCGGCCGACTGATCGCCGGCCCCTGGCTGCAGGTGGTGATCGCCCTGGCGGTGGCCATCGGTGCCGCCATCGCCAATGCACTGGTGGCCCAGGCCGCCACCTCCCGGCTGCTGTTCGCCATGGCCCGCGACCGCCAGCTGCCGCAGTTCCTGCGCCAGATCCATCCCACCACCCGGGTGCCGCAGCGCGCCATCCTGCTGGTGGCGGCCCTGAGTCTGGTGCTAGGACTGTTCTTTGTCGGCCAGATCAACCTGCTCGCCTCCATGTGCAACTTCGGTGCGCTGACTGCCTTCCTGCTCCTGCATGTGGCAGTGGCCTGGCATCACCGCGGCGCCGGTCGCCCGCTGCTGTACGCCCTGGTCCCGCTGGTCGGCTTCATCGTCCTCGCCTATGTGCTGTTCAACGCCGACATCTACGCCAAGGTCGGCGGCAGCTGCTGGATGCTGCTGGGTCTGGCCGTGCTGGCCTTTCTCAAACTCAGCGGTCGGACCACGGAATTCAAGGCCAATGACGCCGTCCACTAGGCATTGCCCGCCCGCGGAGGCTTCCGATGATCAAGACCCTGCACAGCCAGCACTGCCATTGCGGCTGGGATCACAGCCTCGCCCCGGCGCTGGAGGTCGCGCCGGGCGAGACGGTGAGCTTTGCCTGCCGTGACGCGGCGGACGGCCACTTCCACGCCCACTCCAGCGCCGCCGACGTCGCCACCCTGCCCTTCGAGCGGGTCAATCCGGTCTGCGGTCCGCTGTGGATCGAGGGTGCCGAGCCCGGTGATGTACTCAGGGTGACGCTGGACAGCTTCACCCCCAGCGGCTTTGGCTGGACCGCCAACATACCCGGCTTCGGCCTGCTCGCCGACCAGTTTCCGGACCCGGTGCTGCAGCTCTGGCATTACGACCGCAGCGGGCAGACATCGGCCGCCTTCGGCGAGCTAGCGCGGGTCCCGCTCAAGCCTTTCGCCGGCACCCTGGGGGTGGCTCCTGCTGCGCCAGGTCTGCACTCGGTGGTGCCACCGCGGCGGGTGGGCGGCAACCTGGACATCCGCGACCTGGCCGCCGGCACCAGCCTCTACCTGCCGGTGGAGGTAGCCGGGGCGCTGTTTTCCATCGGCGATACCCATGCTGCCCAGGGCGATGGTGAGGTCTGCGGCACCGCCATCGAGACCGCCATGGCGGTTACCGCGACCTTCGAGCTGATCAAGCAGCAACCGCTGGCCATGCCGCGCTTCAGCACCCCGGGGCCGGTCACCCGCCACCTGGACGGCGCGGGTTACGAGGTCTTCACCGGCGTCGGGCCGGACCTGCTGGCTGCGGCGCGCATGGCCGTCAGCGGCGCCATCGACTGGCTTGGGCAGACCCGCAACCTGCCGGCGGAACAGGCCTATCTGCTCTGTTCGGTCTGTGGCGACCTGCGCATCAGCGAGATCGTCGACGTGCCCAACTGGGTGGTTGGCTTCTATTTCCCGCGGATCGTGTTCGAATAGTCTGGCGCCCGCCGTGGCAACGTCCCCCACAGCGAGGCGATGACGATCAGCAGGCCGCCCAGCCAGCCCCAAAGGCCCAGGCGTTCGTCCAGCCAGAAGCTGGCGAACAGCGCGCCGAACAGCGGCTCGGCGCCCATCAGCAGGGCGACGCGGGTGGCGCTGGTGCGGCCCAGGGCATAGTTCTGGGCGAGAAAGGCGCCCAGGGTGCAGAACAGCACCAGGTAGCCGGTGGCGAGCCAGAAGCCTGGCTGTATGGGCAGCGGCGCCAGACCCGGGCCCAGGGCGAACAGCAGCAGACAGGCCAGGCCCACCACGCCGGTCTGCACTGCGGTCAGCGCCAGGGCTGGCACCGGAGCACTGGCCTGCTGCAGACGCCGTCGCACCACACAGACGTTGACCGCTCGTAGCACGGCCGCCAGCAGGATCAGGCCGTCCCCCAGGTTGAAGCTCAGGGTCACCCCACGGGTCAGCAGCCCGGCGCCCGCCACCGCCAGCGCCGCGGCGCCCAGGGCACGGGCCTCGGGGCGCTGGCCGAGCAGCCACCATTCGGCGAAGGGGGTCAGGGCCACGCAGAGGCTGATGAGAAAGGCGGCGTTGCTGGCGCTGGTCAGGGCCACGCCATAGGTCTCGGCGAGAAAGATCGCCAATAGCAACAGACCGGTCGGTATTCCTGGTCGCCAGGCCCGTCGGCCCTTGCCCCTCAGGGTGGGCAGCAACAGCGCCGCGGTGAGGCAGAAACGCAGCGCCAGGTAGCCCAGCACCGGATAGAGCACCACGGCGTCCTTGACCACGGCATAGCTGGTCCCCCAGACCAAAGCAGTGGCGAGCAGCAGGCCTTCGGCGAGGCCGAAGGTGGGGCGTTGCGACATGACGGTTTCTCCTTGGACAGGCCGCCAGTGTGCCCGCCCTAGGTAGGCACCATAAGCCCGTTCGCGTGCATAGCTCTTGTTCCGCTGGGGAAGCAATGACAGTCTTCCCGGCCCCATTGCTTCCCATGGATTCCGGCATGGACCTTCTGCGCGCCCTTCCCCTGTTGCCCTGCATGGTCGCCTTCGCCAAGGTGGTGGAGACCGGCAGCTTCACCGCCGCCGCCCGGCTGCTGGACGCCACGCCCTCGGCGGTCAGTCGCCAGGTCGCACGGCTGGAACGGGAGTTGGGGGTACGCCTGTTGCAGCGCACCACCCGCCAGCTGCGCCTGAGCGAGGCCGGCCGCGAGGTGCTTGGCCACTGCCGCCAACTGCTAGCCGCCGCCGGCGCGGCACTGGACAGCGGCCTGCAGCACCGCGAAGAACCTCGCGGCCAGGTGCGGCTGGCGGTGCCCAAGGCGGTTGGCTACCGGCTGATAGCGCCGCTGCTGCCGGACTTCTTCCAGCGCTATCCTGAAGTGGATCTGCAACTGCGCCTGGACGACCGCCCGCTGGACCCCATCGCCGACGACCAGGATCTGCTGGTGCGCATCACCGAGCAGCCGCCTGCCGGCTTCGTCGCCCGACCGCTGCGGGAGATGGACTTCGTGCTCTGCGCCAGCCCGGCTTATCTAAAAGGGCGCGGCACGCCGCAGCAGCCCCAGGCACTGGCCGAACACGATTGCCTGTACCTGGGCGAAACTCCGGGCGACCAGCGCTGGCAACTGCGCCGCGGCGACCGGGTGGAAAGCGTGACGGTGCGCGGCCGCCTGGCCTGCAATCACAGCGGCGTGCGCCTGGAAGCCACCCTCGCCGACCTCGGCATCGCCTGCCTGCCGGCCTTTGCCGCCGAAGCCGGTCTGGCCGACGGCAGCCTGCTGCGGGTACTGCCCGACTGGCAATACCTCGGTCCCTACCAGGGCACCGCCTGGCTGCTCTATCCACCGGATCGCCAGCTGCCGGCAGCGGTCAGGGTGCTGGTGGATTTTCTGCTGGAGCGGTTATCCGGCGCTGGAGCAAGCCGATAACGGTCCTTTCCGATAGCTCTACTCAATCCGTTCATTTTGCTTTGCAATAGGGATCATCCCCTGGCGCAGCCAGGACTCCCAATCGCCATGAGGTTCCTCGCAGGATGCAAGTCGAACAATTCGTATCCGGCCATTGGCTGCAGCAGTATCAATACAAGAGCTTTTCCCCTGTTCCGATCAACTGCGAATGGCAATGGCTGGATCCCCAACTCAATACCCTTCTGGAGCGAGCCTCTCGCTCACTGGCGGAATTGAATGCACTTTCCCTGATGGTGCCAGACGTGGATCTCTTCATCCGCATGCACATTGCCAAGGAAGCCAATACCTCCAGTCGTATCGAAGGGACCCAAACGCAGATGGACGAAGCCATCATGCGTCGGGAACAAGTCGCACCCGAAAAGCGCGACGACTGGCAGGAGGTGCAGAACTACATCGAGGCCATCAACACGGCAGTATCCGACCTGGAGCATTTGCCGCTATCCATTCGCCTGCTCAAACAGACCCATGCAGTGTTGATGCAGGGCGTACGCGGCGCGCACAAGCTACCTGGTGAATTTCGCAGCTCGCAAAACTGGATTGGGGGCAGCAACCTGAACAACGCTGTCTTCGTGCCCCCTCACCCCGATCAGGTCGCTGAGCTGATGGGTGATCTGGAGAAGTTCTGGCACAACGAGCAGATCCTGGTACCCGATCTCATACGTATTGCACTGAGCCACTACCAGTTCGAGACCATCCACCCTTTCCTGGACGGCAACGGTCGAATCGGTCGTTTGCTGATCACGCTTTACCTGGTAGACAAAGGCTTGCTGCATAAGCCCGCGCTGTACCTGTCCGACTTCTTCGAACGCAATCGCGGCGCCTACTATGACGCCTTGACGGTGGTCCGCAGCTCCAACGACCTGCTCCATTGGCTACGTTTCTTTCTGACAGCCGTTGCCGAGACCGCCACCAGCAGCAAGAACACCTTCATGGAAATCATGGCGCTACGCCAGGGTGTCGAGCATCAAATCCTCGCCCTGGGTGGTCGTGCGGAAAATGCCAAGCGTCTACTGCTGTATCTGTACCAGCGCCCCATGCTCAGTGTGAACGAAGCAGCCGAGCATCTGGGCGTTACCCACCAGAGCGCTAATATTCTGATTCGTAAGCTCGAAGAGCTAGGCGTATTGGTCGAGACAACAGGTTATGGCCGCAATCGCCTGTTCCTCTTCGAGCGCTATTTCCGCCTGTTCATGCGCTGATGTCCTGCTCTTACATAGGAGTTCCCATATGTAAAAGAAGAGGTTTTTTCTTACATATGGGAACGCCTATGTAAGGCATCAAGCCAGGACTGCCACCGACTTGAGCTGCGCCCAGACCCGACTGCCCGGCTGCAGTGACAGGCGCTCCAGCGAATAGCGGGTGATCCGCGCCAGCAGCGCCGTGCCGCCCAGGTCCAGGCGCACCAGCACCTGGGCCGATGAGCGGGTCGGGGCGATCTCGGCGACGGTGGCCGGCAGCACATTGAGGATGCTGCTGTGCTGGCGTTCCAGGCTCAGGCTGACGTCTCGCGCCAGTACCTTGATGCGTAGCGCCTGCCCGGACGGCAGCGGCGCATGGGCCAGCAACACGCGCTGCTCGCCCGGCAGGCCCAGACTGAGCAGGCCGTAGTCCGGGTCATGGCCGAGCACCCGCCCTTCCAGCACCACCCCGGCGTCTTCGGCCAGGGCGATGGGCAGGTCGAGGCGCGCCAGCACCCCGCTGGTCGGCCCGCTGGCCAGCACCCGGCCCCGCTCCAGCAGCACCAGGTGATCGGCCAGCCGCGCCACCTCGTCGGGGGCGTGGCTGACATAGAGGATCGGCAGCGCCAGCTCTCGGGTCAGGCGTTCCAGGTAGGGCAGGATCTCGGCCTTGCGCTCGGCGTCCAGCGCCGCCAGGGGCTCGTCCATGAGCAGGAGGCGCGGACTGGTCAGCAACGCTCGGGCGATGCCGACCCGCTGGCGTTCGCCGCCAGACAGGCGCGCCGGCATGCGCGAAAGCAGTCCTTCGATGCCCAGCAGCTCGACGATCTGTTCCAGCGCCAGCCGCCGGTCGCCCGGTACCACCCGCCTCCAGCCGAATAGTAGGTTGCGACGCACGTCCAGGTGCTCGAACAGATTGGCATCCTGGAAGACATAACCCAGGGCACGCCGATGCGGCGGCAGGAACAGCCCGCGCTCGCTGTCCTGCCAGGTCTCGCCGGCCACCACCAGGCGCCCGCGGGCCGCGGGTTCGAGGCCGGCCACGCACCTCAGGCAGCTGGTCTTGCCCGAGCCCGAGGGGCCGAACAGTGCGGTGACACCGCTGCTGGGCAGGGCGAGGTCCACATCCAGCGTGAAGCCCGGGTGTGAGAGTTCGAATCTCGCCGTCAGACTCATACTCATGTCCAGGCCGACCGCCCACGGCGCCCATAGAGCAGCAGCAGGATCACGAATGAGAAGGCCAGCATGCCGCCGGCCAGCAGGTGCGCCTGGGGATATTCCATGGCTTCCACGTGATTGAAGATCTGGGTAGAGACCACCTGGGTGCGCCCGGGGATGTTGCCGCCGATCATCAGCACCACGCCGAATTCGCCCACGGTATGGGCGAAGCCGAGGATGGCGGCGGTGACGAAGCCCGGCCGCGCCAGCGGCAGCACCACATGGAAGAAGGTATCCAAGGGGCCGGCCCTGAGGGTAGCCGCCGCTTCCAGAGGACGTGGACCGATGGCCTCAAAGGCGTTCTGCAGCGGCTGCACCACGAAGGGCAGCGAATAGAACAGCGAACCCACCACCAGCCCGGCGAAGGTGAAGGGCAACCGACCCAGGCCCAGCGCTTCGGTCAACTGCCCCACCCAGCCTTCCGGCCCCATGGCCAGCAGCAGGTAGAAGCCGATCACCGTGGGCGGCAAGACCAGCGGCAGGGCCACCAGGGCGCCGACGGGCCCCTTGAGCCGGGAGCGGGTGCGCGTCAGCCACCAGGCGAGGGGCGTGCCCAGCACCAGCAGCAGCAGCGTGGTCACGCTGGCCAGTTCCAGGGTCAGGCGGATCGCCGCCCAGTCCGCCGCGCTCAGCGTCATGAAATCACTGCCGATAGCCGTAGGCCTTGAGCACCGCGGCCGCCTGGGGTCCCTTGAGATAGGCCAGTAGCGCCTTGGCCGCCGGCTGCTCCTGGCCCTTGTCCAGCAATACGGCGTCTTGGCGGATCGGCTCATAGAGCGCGACCGGCACGATCCAGGCCGAGCCTTCCTTGATCTTGCCATCCTGGTAGATCTGCGACAGAGCGACGAAGCCCAGCTCGGCATTGCCGGTGGCGACGAACTGGTAGGTCTGGGTGATGTTCTGGCCTTCCACCCGCTTGGCCGCCACCGCCTCGGTCAGGCCCAGCTTGGCCAGCACCTGGGTGGCGGCCAGGCCATAGGGCGCGGTCTTGGGATTGGCCACGGCCAGGTGGGTGAAGGCGTTCCGCTTGAGTACCGCGCCCTCGCCGTCCACATAGCCAGGCTTGGGCGACCAGAGCGCCAAGGTGCCGATGGCAAAGGTGAAGCGCGAGCCCTTGACCGCCGCGCCCTCGCTTTCCAGCTTGGCCGGAGTGGTGTCATCGGCAGAGAGAAAGACCGCGAAGGGCGCGCCGTTCCTGATCTGGGTATAGAGCTGGCCGGTGGCGCCGCTGGAAATCACCAGCTGATGACCGGTGTCCCGGGTGAACTGCTCGCCGATGGCCTTGAGCGGCGCGCTGAAATTGGCGGCCACGGCCACCTGGACCTCGTCGGCTAGGGCGGGGGTGGCCAGGGCCGCGGTGAGCAGCAGCAGCGACAGGCGGGAACGGCTAGACAGCATCGGGTTTTCTCCATCAGGGGTTGGGCGTGAGGCTGACAGCACTGAAAACAACGTTCAGGCCTCCCGCAGCAACGAGACAAAAGAAAACGCCGCTGGGTTTCCCCAGCGGCGTTTCGGCGGACGCTTACGCCAGCTTCTTGTACTTGACCCGCTTGGGCTGGGCCGCGGCCTCGCCCAGGCGCTTCTTGCGATCGGCTTCGTACTCGGTGTAGTTGCCTTCGAAGAACACCACGTTGGAGTCGTCCTCGTAGGAGAGGATGTGGGTGGCGATGCGGTCGAGGAACCAGCGGTCGTGGGAGATCACGATGGCCGCGCCGGGGAAGTCCAGCAGGGCGTCTTCCAGGGCCCGCAGGGTTTCCACGTCCAGGTCGTTGGAGGGTTCGTCCAGCAGCAGCACGTTGCCGCCCTGCTTGAGGGTCAGCGCCAGGTGCAGACGCCCGCGCTCACCGCCGGAGAGGTCCTTGACGAACTTCTGCTGGTCGGCGCCCTTGAAGTTGAAGCGACCCACGTAGCTGCGCGAGGGCACCTCGTAGTTGCCGATCTTGATCACGTCGGAGCCGTCGGAGACCTGCTCCCAGACGGTCTTGGTGTCGGACAGGTTCTCGCGGCTCTGGTCGACGCTGGCCAGTTGCACGGTGTCACCGATCTCGATGCTGCCCGCGTCCGGCTGCTCCTTGCCCATGATCATGCGGAACAGGGTCGACTTGCCAGCGCCGTTGCCGCCGATGACGCCGACGATGGCGCCCTTGGGCACCACGAAGCTCAGGTCGTCGATCAGCAGGCGATCGCCATAGCCCTTGCTGACGTTCTTGAATTCGATGACCTTGTCGCCCAGCCGCTGACCGGCAGGGATATAGATCTCGTTGGTCTCACTGCGCTTCTGGAATTCCTGGGACTGCATTTCCTCGAAGCGCTGCAGACGGGCCTTGGACTTGGACTGGCGGGCCTTGGCGCCGGAGCGCACCCATTCCAGTTCGGCCTTCATGGCCTTGGCGTGGGCGGCTTCCTGCTTGGCTTCCTGGGTCAGGCGCGCGGCCTTGGATTCCAGCCAGCCGGAGTAGTTGCCCTCGAAGGGGATGCCCTGGCCGCGGTCCAGTTCCAGGATCCAGCCGGCGACGTTGTCGAGGAAGTAGCGGTCGTGGGTGATGGCCACCACGGTGCCGGGGAAGTCGTGGAGGAAATGCTCCAGCCAGGCCACCGAGTCGGCGTCCAGGTGGTTGGTGGGTTCGTCCAGCAGCAGCATGTCGGGGGCCGACAGCAGCAGGCGGCACAGCGCCACGCGGCGCTTCTCGCCACCGGAGAGCACACCGACCTTGGCGTCCCAGGCCGGCAGGCGCAGGGCGTCGGCGGCGACTTCCAGCTGGCGCTCCAGGTTGTGGCCGTCGGCGGCCTGGAGGATGGCTTCCAGCTTGGCCTGCTCGGCGGCCAGGGCGTCGAAGTCGGCATCCGGCTCGGCGTAGGCGGCATAGACCTCGTCCAGGCGGGCCTGAGCCTGCTTGATCTGACCGACCGCTTCCTCGACCACCTCACGAACCGTCTGCTCGGGATCAAGTTTCGGTTCCTGCGGCAGATAACCCACATTGATACCGGGCATCGGCCGCGCTTCACCTTCGATCTCGGTATCGACGCCGGCCATGATGCGCAGCAGCGTCGACTTGCCCGCGCCGTTCAGACCGAGCACGCCGATCTTGGCGCCGGGAAAGAACGACAGGGAGATGTTCTTGAGGATTTCACGCTTGGGCGGCACGACCTTGCCGACCCGGTGCATGGTGTAGACGTATTGAGCCATGGGAGAACCTTGGGACCGGAATGAAAAACAGGGGACACAGTATGGCGTCAGCAGCGAACGCTGTCGAAACCCCGCGCGACGAAAGCGCCGGCGCTGATCACGCGGAAAAAACCGGCGGAGACACCGTCCGGTCCCTTATCATAGGCCATCCCTGCCCCGCGGAACCGGGCGCAGCCGAACGGCCATCGCCTCTGCAGGAACGCAGTCCGTCGTGAATAGCCCGCCCTCCTCGCTGCCGGAAGAGCCGCTCGCCCCCTCCTCGCGACGCCTGACCCGCGGTCTGCTGATCCTTTCGCTGCTGGCCATGCTGGCCCTGATGTTCTGGCAGGCCTTCGCCAGCGTGGCCGAGCGCGAGGCCCTGCGTCGCGAACAGCTGGAAGGCCTGACCCGGCAACTGGCCAACACCGTCGAATTCGGGCTGGCGCTCAAGGCCCAGGCCGTGCGCAGCACCCTGCGCTGGTCGCTGGATCCGACCCTGCCGCTGGCGCCCAATCTGCTGCTCAGCCTCAAGGACTTCTTTCCCGGCCTGCAACAGGTGCGCTGGCTGCCGGCCAATGCCAACCTGCGCGCCGCGCGCCTGGGTGATACGCCGGACGCCGCCTTCATCCAGCAACTGATCGCCCGCAGCGGTCAGGCCGACTTCCGCTACGGCTACAACGCCGAGGCCAGCGCCGCGCCCCTCTATGTGCTGCTGGCCGGCGATCCTCAACTGCAGGACGGCTGGTGGGTGCTGACCAGCGCGCCCCTGCTCGAATCCCTGTGGCGGCCGAGCCGGGTGCCATCGGGCCTCGACTGGCGCCTGGAGGATCGCACCCAGGGCACCCTGCTGTTCCGCGTCGGCGCGACCCCGGCGGCGAGCGGCATCGACGAGGTCCGCCAGGAGCTGGCCTACAGCAACTGGCAGGTGGTGGGTACCCACCCCAACGAAGACGTGGGCGCCACGTTGCTGGGCGCCTCCTTCGGCCGCCTGGCGCTGTTCAGCCTGTCCGGCCTGGTGGCCGCCATTCTGCTCTACCTGCTGCTGCGCGAAGACCAGGGCCTGCGTGCCCTCACCCTCGCCTCGCGGCGTGGCTTGCGCCTGGCGGGCACCGCCCTGAACGGCATCGAGGAAGCCGTTTGCATGACCCAGGCCGATGGCCGCCTGGTCCATGTCAACGCCACGGCCGGCCGTCTGCTGGGCATCGCCCCCGACGACGCCCAGCAGTATG
This sequence comes from Pseudomonas sp. PLB05, assembly GCF_021106615.1. Lineage (NCBI taxonomy): Bacteria > Pseudomonadati > Pseudomonadota > Gammaproteobacteria > Pseudomonadales > Pseudomonadaceae > Pseudomonas > Pseudomonas sp. PLB05. The sequence continues at coordinate 245,786 of NZ_JAJOHO010000004.1, read as the reverse complement.
TCCTCGCCAGTCTATTGCCCCCGTTGGTTGCCCTGACGCCCGCCGAGCGGGACAGTGGTGCCCTGATCAGCCTGACGGTGGAGGGGCAGCCACGCCGTTTCACGGTCAGTTGCCATGCCCTGGCGGATAGCCAGCCCAGCGCCCGGCTCCTGCGTGACCGTACCCAGACCCAGGACGGTTTCGTCTGGGTACTGCGCGACGTCACCGACCAGCAGCGCAACCTGGACACCATCCAGACCACCCGCCAGCGCTATGAGAACATCTTCAACGGGGTGCACACCGGCATCTGCGTGGTCGATCTGAGCGCCATCTGGCCCCGCATGCGCGACCTGGGGCTGGAGCGCCCCGAGCAACTGGCGGAGTTGTTCGCCCGCCAGCCCGATGTGCTGGATACCCTGGGTCGCCAGGTACGCATCACCGAGATCAACCAGCGCGCCCTGGAAATGCTCGGCATCGAGCACCTCGACCAGGCCTGGGCGCGGCTGGTAGGTGACTCCCACGTCCAGCTCGGTGGCAAGCGCTACCGCCTGCTGGCCGGCCTGCTCTCCGGCCAGCAGGTACTGGAACTCGAGACCTGCATCAGCACCGCCGAGGGCGAACGGCACCTCTGGCTGACCATGCACCTGCCAGCCGACCCCAGGCACCTCGACGCGACCCTGCTCAGCCTCAACGACATCACCCAGCGCAAGCTCGGCGAATTGCGCCTGCTCGAGCGCGACAGCTTCTGGTCGAATCTGATCAGCGCCATCCCCGACACCCTCTACACCTATGACGTGGCCAGCGGCGAACTGACCTACGAGAGTCGTTCACTGGCCCTCAAGCTCGGCTATCCGCCGGAGGCCTTCGCCAGCCTCGGTCGCGCGCGCCTGCACCCGGATGACCTCGAACTGCACGAGCGGGTGGTGAGCATGCGCCCGACGCTCTCCGACCAGCCCAGCAGCAGTCTCTTGCGCTGGCAGCACCGCAACGGCGGTTGGCGCTGGTTCGACGTGCGCGAGCAGCGCCTTGCCCGTGCGGCGAACGGCACCGCGGCGAGCGTGGTCGGGCTGGCCCTGGATGTCACCGATATGGTGCGGGCCAGCGAGCGCCTGCGCGAAAGCGAGAATCGCTACCGGCAGCTGGCGGAAAGCATCAGCGACGTCATCTTCACCACCGACGCCCAGCTGGTGCTCAACTACATCAGTCCCTCGGTGGAGGAATTGCTCGGCTATCCCGTCGGTGAGCTGCAACAGCGCACCCTGGCCGAACTGGTGGTGCACTCGCGCCAGTGGCAGGAGGTCCGGCGCACCCTGCAACGGCTGCTGCGCAGCCTCGACAATCCACGCGCCCTGGCCGAGTTGCGCCGCGAGCACTTCGCGCCCCTGGTGCTGGACTGCCTGCACGCCCAGGGGCATACCCTGCAGATCGAGCTGCGCCTCAAGCCGCTGTGGGACGACCACGAGCGCTTCGCCGGCCTACTCGGCATCTGCCGCGACATCTCCGCCCAGCGCCGCACGGACAAGGACATGCGCATGGCGGCCACGGTGTTCGACCACTCGGCCGGCGCCATCCTGGTCACCGATCCGGCGGGCTACATCGTGCGGGTCAACCGCACCTTCACCCGCATCACCGGCTTCAGCCCCGAAGAGGTGTTCGACCAGCAACCCATGATGCTCTGCGCCGACAAGCAGGAAGCCAACCAGCTGCAGCACGTGATGCAGCAGCTGCGCACCGAGGAGAGCTGGGAAGGCGAACTCTGGCAGCGCCGGCACGACAACGAGCCCTACCCCTCCTGGGTCGGCATCACCGCCATCCGCGACGACGACGGCGACCTGATGAGCTATGTCTGCTTCTTCGTCGACATCAGCGAGCGCAAGGCCAGCGAAAGACGCATCCACCGCCTGGCCTACTATGACGCCCTGACCCTGCTGCCCAACCGCACCCTGTTCCAGGATCGCCTGCACAACGCCCTGCAGCAGAGCCGCCACAACGGCAGCTGGGTGGTGCTGATGTTCCTCGACCTCGACCGCTTCAAGCCGATCAACGACAGCCTCGGCCACGCCGCCGGCGACCGCCTGCTCAAGGAGGTGGCCATGCGCCTGACCGCCTGCGTCGGCACCGAAGACAGCGTGGCGCGCATGGGGGGCGACGAATTCACCCTGCTGCTTTCCGGCCTGGAAACCCGCGAGGCCGCCCTGGCCCAGGCGATCCGCGTCGGCGAGCTGATCCTTACCCAGCTGGCCGAAGCCTTCATCCTCGAAGGCCGCGAATTCTTCGTCTCCGCCAGCATCGGTATCGCCCTGTCGCCCCAGGACGGTAGCGAGCTCAGCCAGCTGATGAAGAACGCCGACACGGCCATGTACCACGCCAAGGAGATGGGCAAGAACAACTTCCAGTTCTACCAGGCCGAGATGAACGCCCGCGCGCTGGAACGCCTGGAACTGGAAGCCGATCTGCGCCATGCCCTCCTGCAGGGGGAGTTCCGCCTGCACTACCAGCCGCAGTATCGCTGCGACACCCGCCGCCTGACCGGGGTCGAGGCCCTGCTGCGCTGGGAGCACCCGGTGCGCGGCCACGTCTCGCCGGCGGAATTCATCCCGGTGCTGGAGGAGATCGGCCTGGTGGTCCAGGTGGGCGACTGGGTGATCCGCGAGGCCTGCCGGCAGATGCGCGAATGGCACGCCGCCAAGGTGCGCATCCCCAAGGTCTCGGTGAACCTGTCCGCCCGCCAGTTCAGCGATGGCCAGCTCGGCCAGCGCATCGCCGCCATCCTCGCCGAGACCGGTCTGGCACCGGCCTGCCTGGAAGTGGAATTGACCGAGAGCATCCTGATGCGCGACGTCGGCGAAGCCCTGCAACTGCTCGGCGAACTCAAGGGCCTGGGGCTGTGCATCGCGGTGGACGACTTCGGTACCGGCTACTCGTCGCTCAACTACCTCAAGCAGTTCCCCATCGACATCCTCAAGATCGACCGCAGCTTCGTCGACGGCCTGCCCCACGGCGAGCAGGATGCCCAGATCGCCCGGGCCATCATCGCCATGGCCCACAGCCTCAACCTCTCGGTGATCGCCGAAGGGGTGGAAGAGCAGGAGCAGCTGGACTTCCTCTGCACCCATGGCTGCGACGAGGTCCAGGGTTTCCTCTTCGATCGCCCCTTGCCGCCGGACCTGCTGCGCCAGCGCCTGGAACGTCAGGGTCTGTTTCCCGTGCTGACATGAGACCGGTGGCGCCACCGCATGACTGGCGCTCATACCTCAGAGTTCCCGCGATGGGGTAGAATGTTGCCCCTCACGAGCCCGACCGGGCTCGCTCTTCGCCATGCCTCAGGGGACCCTGCCGCCATGTTCAGCCGTGAAACCACCCTCGCCCGCTTCGACGCCGACCTGTATGCCGCCATGCAGCAGGAAGCCCAGCGTCAGGAAGATCACATCGAGCTGATCGCTTCGGAAAACTACACCAGCCCGGCGGTCATGGAAGCCCAGGGTAGCGTGCTGACCAACAAGTACGCCGAAGGCTATCCCCACAAGCGCTACTATGGCGGTTGCGAATACGTCGACGTGGTCGAGCAACTGGCCATCGACCGCGCCAAGCAGCTGTTCGGCGCCGACTACGCCAACGTCCAGCCGCACTCCGGTTCCCAGGCCAACTCGGCCGTGTACCTGGCGCTGATCGAAGCCGGTGACACCATCCTCGGCATGAGCCTGGCTCACGGCGGCCACCTGACCCACGGCGCCACGGTGTCCTCGTCCGGCAAGCTGTACAACGCCGTCCAGTACGGCATCGACGAGCAAGGCCTGATCGACTACGCCGAGGTCGAGCGCCTGGCCCAGGAGCACCAGCCCAAGGTCATCGTCGCCGGTTACTCCGCCTACTCCCAGGTGCTGGATTTCGCCCGCTTCCGCGCCATCGCCGATGCCGTGGGTGCCTACCTGTTCGTCGACATGGCCCACTTCGCCGGCCTGGTCGCCGCCGGTGTCTACCCCAACCCGGTGCCCTTCGCCGACGTGGTCACCAGCACCACCCACAAGACCCTGCGCGGCCCGCGCGGCGGCCTGATCCTGGCCAAGGCCAACGAAGCCATCGAGAAGAAGCTCAACTCGGCGGTCTTCCCCGGCGCCCAGGGCGGTCCGCTGATGCACGTCATCGCCGGCAAGGCGGTGTGCTTCAAGGAAGCCCTGCAGCCCGAGTTCAAGACCTATCAGCAGCAGGTGATCAAGAACGCCCAGGCCATGGCCAGCGTGTTCATCGAGCGCGGCTTCGACGTGGTCTCCGGTGGCACCGACAACCACCTGTTCCTGCTCAGCCTGATCAAGCAGGAAATCACCGGCAAGGACGCGGACGCCGCCCTGGGTCGCGCCTTCATCACCGTGAACAAGAACTCGGTACCGAACGATCCGCGCTCGCCCTTCGTCACCTCCGGTCTGCGCATCGGCACCCCGGCCGTCACCACCCGTGGCTTCCAGGAAGCCGAGTGTCGCGAGCTGGCCGGCTGGATCTGCGACATCCTCGGCAACATGGGCGACGAGTCGGTGATCGATGCCGTGCGCGAGAAGGTCAAGGCCGTCTGCGCCCGCCTGCCGGTGTACGGCAAGTAAGAGGCACGTTTCCCCCTCTCCCCCCAGGGAGAGGGCCGGGGTGAGGGAAACCCCAAAAAACGAGCCCCGACCAATTGGCCGGGGCTCGTTGCATTTCCAGCAGGGTCGTCAAGGCAGCCAAGCCAGGTCTTGTCGCCGGCCGGAAGACCCCGGAAACGAAAAAACCCCGGCCAGTGCCGGGGTTTTTTCGTTGTCAGGCGGCAATCAGGCGCTTACAGGACCTGCAGATCGCCCAAGCCATCCAGGTAGCGCTCGGCGTCCAGAGCGGCCATGCAACCGGCACCGGCCGAGGTGATCGCCTGGCGGTAGGTGTGGTCGGCCACGTCACCGGCGGCGAACACGCCCGGGACGTTGGTGGCGGTGGCATTGGCCTCGCGACCGCCCTTCACCACCAGGTAGCCGTCGTGGCTGTCCAGCTGGCCTTCGAACAGCGCGGTGTTGGGCGTGTGGCCGATGGCGACGAACAGACCGGCCACCTGCAACTCCTCGGTGCTGCCGTCGTTGTTCTTCAAACGCACCCCAGTGACGCCCATGTTGTCACCCAGCACCTCGTCGACGCTGGCATTGAGCTTGAGCACCATCTTGCCTTCGGCGACCCGGGCGCGCAGCTTGTCCTGCAGGATCTTCTCGGCGCGGAAGGTCTCGCGGCGGTGGATCAGGGTCACCTTGCTGGCGATGTTGGCCAGATACAGAGCTTCCTCGACCGCGGTATTGCCGCCGCCGACCACCGCCACCTCACGGTTGCGATAGAAGAAACCGTCGCAGGTGGCACAGGCGGACACGCCCTTGCCCATGAAGGCTTCTTCGCTGGCCAGACCCAGGTAGCGGGCGCTGGCACCGGTGGCGATGATCAGGGCGTCGCAGGTGTAGGTGGCGCTGTCACCCTTGAGGGTATAGGGCTTGCCACCGAAGTCCACGGCGTTGATGTGATCGAAGACGATCTCGGTCTCGAAGCGCTCGGCGTGCTCGCGCATCCGCTCCATCAGTGCCGGACCGGTCAGGTCATGGGGATCGCCAGGCCAGTTGTCGACCTCGGTGGTGGTGGTCAGCTGGCCACCCATCTGCATGCCGGTGATCAGCAGCGGCTTGAGGTTGGCCCGGGCGGCATAGACCGCGGCCGTGTAACCGGCCGGACCGGAACCGAGGATGATAAGGCGCGAATGGCGCGTGGTGCTGGCTTCAGACATGACATTCTCCCTGCCGGGGTCTCCGGCAGACCTAAGAGTAAAGTGGCCCGCGCGCCGCTGGGGCGCACCGGCCGGTGTGCGTGCGGAGCCGTTCCGCGAGCGCCCATCGCTCCTGGCGAGGGCGCGACCGGTGTCGACGGGCGGACACCGGGTCCAAGGATGGGCTCAGCCTAACGGGCATGGCCCTTCCATAGAAGCGAGCATTCTAAATCCAGACCATAGGGTGCGCCTATGTCGACCGCTTCGCCAATGGCGCCCTGAGGTAAGCTGTGCCTTCCCGCCACCTGTCAGGAATGTTCATGGCTGTCGCTCCCCTGTCCGGCTCCGCCTACTTCGCCGAAGGCCTGCGCCTGGTGACCCGCCCCGGCATGCGCCGCTTCGTGGTCATCCCGCTCACCATCAACCTGCTGCTCTACGCCGCCATCCTCACCTTCGCCGTGCGCGGCTTCGAGGGCTGGCTGGAGCAACTGATGCCAAGCCTGCCGGCCTGGGCGGGCTTCGTCGAATGGCTGCTCTGGCCGCTGTTCGTGCTCCTGCTGTTGGCGATCATCTTCTTCACCTTCACGCTGCTGGCCAACCTGGTGGCGGCGCCCTTCAACGGCTTTCTCGCGGAAAAGGTCGAGGTATTGGTGCGCGGGCAGGACGACTTCCCACCCTTCAATCTCACCGAGCTGGTCACCATGGTGCCGCGCACCCTGCAGCGTGAACTGCGCAAGCTGGGCTACTACCTGCCACGCGCCCTGGGCCTGCTGGTGCTGACCTTCATCCCCGGTCTCAACCTGATCGCCGCGCCGCTGTGGATCCTGTTCGGCGTCTGGATGATGGCGGTGCAGTACATCGACTTTCCCGCCGACAACCACAAGCTGGATTTCCGCAGCATGCTCGCCTGGCTGCGCACCCGCCGCCTGCGCTGCCTGGGCTTTGGTGGCGTGACCTACCTAGCGCTGCTGGTGCCCGGCCTGAACGCCCTGTTCATGCCGGCCGCCGTGGCCGGGGCGACGCTGTTCTGGGTACGTGAGGAAGGCAACAAGGCGCTGGTGGTGCGCTCCTGAGCCCTGCTTGCCGGACGTCCCAACACACCCTATCCCGACAGCGACTCCCGATTGTTGGGCTTCGGCGATAAAGCCGCCTCAACCCAACCTACGGCTATCTTCCGCGTAGGTTGGGTTGAGCGCAGCGAAGCCCAACAACTCCGGACCATCACGCCGGATACCATGGTTTCCAGCTGTTGGGCTTCGGCGATAAGGCCGCCTCAACCCAACCTACGGCGCGCTCCGCCCACACCGCCAAACTGGCCCCCTCTCCCCCTGGGAGAGGGTTGGGGTGAGGGCGCTCCCCGCACGGACTCCACAAACGACGACGCCCGCGCCGGCAAGGCCGGACACGGGCGTCGTGGAAAGCTGTCGCCAGGCTTAGTGCTGGTGACCGCCTTCGCCATGGATATGACCATGGGCGATTTCTTCGTCGCTGGCGGCACGCACGTTGACCACCTTCACATCGAAGTTCAGGCGCTGGCCGGCCAGGGGATGGTTGCCGTCGACGGTGACCTGGTCGCCGTCGATGTCACGCACGGTGACGATCTGCATGGCGCCGTCCGGGCCGGACGCGTGGAACTGCATGCCCACTTCCAGCTCGTCCACGCCTTCGAACATTTCCTTGCCCAGGGTGGCAACCAGTTCGGGCGTGTATTCGCCATAGGCGTCTTCCGGCTCGATGGCCACTTTCAGCTCGTCACCGGCCTGCTTGCCGGACAGAGCACGCTCCAGACCCGGAATGATGTTGCCTGCGCCTTGCAGGTACACCAGCGGAGCACCACCAGCGGAGCTGTCGATGACTTCGCCGGCGTCGTTGGTCAGGGTGTAGTCGATGGATACTGCCGTGTTCGCCGCGATCTGCATGGCCAGAACCTTCATGCTGGGAAAAATTTAGGATGACGCATCAGTCTACGCGTCCAACTTAGCAATTGCGAATGCGTTCGGTCAGTCCCCTGGCGCCCGGAGGCATCTGGAGGGCGCCCCTGCAACGGTGCGCGACCGCCCGTCACGCAATCGCCACGGCCGCTTCACGGGGCTGTCATCCCGGCTACCTAGGGTTTGCTGCATACCCACTGCCGGAGCCCTGCCATGCCGATTCCAGTGTCCGCACCGCCCGCGCTGCGCGCCGAACGCCTGTCGACTGCTGCAGATATCCGCGCCGCCCAGCGCCTGCGAGCCGCGGTCTTCGGCAGTACCTACGGCGTGCATTTCGCCGATAACCTCGACCAGGACCCCTACGACGCTCACTGCTTGCACCTGGGCGTGCGCGACCTGCGCAGCGGCGAGCTGATAGCCACCACCCGGCTGCTCGACGGCCGTCGGCGCGAGCGGCTGGGCAGTCTCTACAGCGAGAGCGAATTCCAGCTGGAGGGTCTGGACACGCTGCAGGGCCCGCTGCTGGAAATCGGCCGCACCTGCGTGGCGCCCGGGCATCGCACCGGCGCGGCCATCGCCCTGTTGTGGGCGGAACTGGCCGAGATCATGGCCTGCGGCGACTACCGCTACCTCATGGGCTGCGCCAGCGTGCCCATGGCCGACGGCGGCCTGCAGGCGGCCGCCCTGCTGCGCCAGGCGGCGCGGGACGAACGCATCCCAGCGATCCGCGCCACGCCGCGGCGGCCGCTGCCCTTCGTCGCCGTGCCGGACAACCTGGTGGTACAGCTGCCACCCCTGCTCAAGGCCTATCTGCGCCTGGGCGCCCAGGTCTGCGGCGCGCCCTGCTGGGATCCGGAATTCGGCGTGGCCGACGTCTTCATCCTGCTCAAGCGCGAAGACCTCTGCCCGCGCTATGCCCGCCACTTCAAGGCCGCGGTATGAGGCGACTGCGCCGCGCCCGGCGACTGCTGCCGGTCCTGGCCGCGCTGCTGCTCGGAGCACTGTTCGCCCTGACGGTGACGTTGGCGGTGGCGCTGAGTCGCCGGCCCTGCCTGATGCTGCGGCAACGGCTGACGCGGCGCTTCTTCCAGGTGCTGGCCCGGGCGCTGCGGTTGCGGCTGGAGGTCAGCGGCGAGGTGCCGCGCGGCACCCACCTCTGGCTGGCCAATCACGTGTCCTGGCTGGATATCGTCGCCCTTGGCAGCTTGCGGCCGCTGGGCTTCCTGTCCAAGGCGGAGGTGGCGGAGTGGCCCTTCGCCGGCTGGCTGACGCGCCAGGCCGGCACCCTGTTCATCCGCCGCGGGGCCGAGCGCGGCGATGCCCTGGGCGAGGCCCTGACCACGCGCCTGACCCAGGGCCTGTCACTGGCGCTCTTTCCCGAGGGCACCACCACCGACGGCAGCGGGCTGCGCACCTTTCACGGCCGGCTGCTGAGTCCGGCCATCGCGACCGATACCCCGCTGCAACCCGTAGCGCTGAGCTACTGGCGGCAGGGCGAGCGCGACCGGGCCGCGGCCTTCATCGGTGACGACGACCTGGTGAGCCATCTGCTGCGCCTGCTGGACAACGGCGGCACCACCCTGAGGATCGAACTGCTGCCGCCCATCCTGCCCCAGGGCCGGCCGCGCCAGGTGCTGGCGGGTGAATGCCAGGCGGCCATCGCCGCCCGCCTCGGGATTCAGCTGGAACCGCGCGCAGCCCGTTCGGCGGCGGCAAAGGCCTGCAGCTGCGGATAGAAGTCACGGAAATCCTCGACCAGGCCGTCATAGGCGGCGTCCAGTTCGGCGAAGGCACCGGTCAGCAGTTCCGGACGCGACAGCCGTCGCGCCATGCCCTCCACCACCCGTTCCAGCACGGCGAAGTCCGTGTAGCTGCCCAGCCAGTCCTGGCGCGCCATCAAGGGTGCGATGCGGGCCAGCCGCGGCGGCAGTTCCGGTTCGTCCAGCAGGGTCTGGTAGCAATCCGCGACGAAGCCCGGCAGTGGCTGCTCGGCGTAGTCGTGCCAGAGGCGTGCCAGGCAGTGATCGAAGAAGACATCCACCAGCAGCCCGGCCACTCGCCGCCGCGCTGCGGGCAGCCGCGTCTTGGCCCGGATCACCAGGGGGTGGTCGTCGGTATAGACGTCGATGCGCCGATGCAGACGGATGCCGGCGGCGATCCCGGTCGGCCAGGCGTCCGCCGAGCCCTTGACGAAATCGCCATAGAGGCTGCCAAGACGGTCTTCGCGGCTGGGGCCGCCCAGGTGCAGATGAGCGAGATAATTCATCCCTCCAGCATACTCCAGCCACAACCGGGCGGTTTTCCTGGACGACCCGCGGCTGCTAGGCTCGGGCCTCCTTCCATTCTCCGCTGGAGTCGTCATGCCCGCTCGCGCCGTGTTCCTCGACTATGCCTCTCTCGACCTGGGCGATCTGGACCCGGCGCCCTTGCGCGCGGTGTTCGACGAACTGGAGCTGCATCCGGCGAGCGCGCCGGACGAGGTCGCCGCGCGCCTGGCCGGCGCCCAGGTCGCCATCGTCAACAAGGTGGTGCTGGACGCCCAGACCCTGGCCGCCTGCCCGGGATTGAAACTGGTGCTGGTCAGCGCCACCGGTACCAACAACATCGACCTGGACGCCGCCCGCGCCCAGGGCGTGCGGGTCTGCAACTGCCAGGGCTATGGGACCGCCTCGGTCGCCCAGCACACCCTGACCCTGCTGCTGGCCCTGGCCACGCGGCTACCGGATTACCAGGCGGATATCCGCGCCGGGCGCTGGCAGACCGCCAGCCAGTTCTGTCTGCTCGATCACCCCATCGTCGAGCTGGAGGGCAAGACCCTTGGCCTGCTCGGCCTGGGCGAATTGGGCAGCGCGGTCAGGCGGCTGGCCGAAGCCTTCGGCATGCAGACCCTGGTGGGTCAGTTGCCCAGCCGTCCGGCGCGCCCAGGCAGCCTGCCGCTGGCCGAGCTGCTGCCCCAGGTGGATGCCCTGACCCTGCACTGTCCGCTCACCGACCTGACCCGCGGCATGCTGGGCGCCGCCGAGCTGGCGGCGATGAAGCCCACGGCCTTCCTGGTCAACACCGCACGCGGCGGCATCGTCGACGAACAGGCCCTGGCCGATTGCCTGAGACGCGGCCACCTGGCCGGCGCCGCCACCGATGTGCTCAGCGTGGAACCCCCGCGCGACGGCAATCCGCTGCTGGCCGGCGACATTCCGCGACTAATTGTCACCCCGCACAACGCCTGGGGCAGTCGCGAGGCGCGCCAGCGGATCATCGGCCAGCTCGCCGCCAATGCCGAAGGCCATTTCGCCGGCACACCGCAGCGAGTGGTCTGCTAAAGTTCGCGCTTTTTTCGCCAGGTAGCCCCATGGATCCGCGCAGCGAAGTCCTCCTCCGCCACCCCGAGCGCTTCGGCGGCCCCCTGCTGCTGGCAGGGCTACCGGCTGACGACCTGCTCGGCGCCCTGCCCGCGGCCAGTGGCTGGAGTTGGCACGCCGGCGAGGCCGAGCAACTGGCCCGGCGCTATCCGGGCCGCTCTCTTCTAGGCATCGAACCGCCACCGGGCGACTTCGCCGGCGCCGTGCTGTTCCTGCCCAAGTCCCGCGAGGCCACCGACTTCCTGCTCACCGCCCTGACTCGCTGCCTGCCGGCCGAGGGCAGCCTCTATCTGGTCGGTGAAAAGAAGGCCGGCATCGAACGCGCCGCGCGCCAGCTGGGTGCCTTCGGCAAGGCCAGCAAGCTCGACAGCGCCCGCCATTGCCAACTGTGGGTGGTGCAGGGACCGTACACCTCAGCCGATCCGCGCCCCGACGCCTGGCTGCAACGCCAGCGGCTGGAGCGGGCTGGGGTGAACCTGGACATTCTCAGTCTGCCGGGCGTCTTCAGCCATGGCCGGCTGGACGTGGGCACGGCGCTGCTGCTGGACCATTTCGACGGCCTGCCCGAGGGCGCGGTGCTGGACTTCGGTTGCGGCGCCGGCGTGGTCGGTGCCGCCCTGGCTCGCCGCTATCCCGCCAGTACCCTGCATCTGCTGGACGTGGACGCCTTCGCCGTGGCCAGCAGCCGTCAGACCCTGGCGGCCAACGGTCTCGCCGGAACGGTGATCGCCGGCGACGGCATCGCCGCGGCGCCCACGGGCCTGGCCGCCATCGTCAGCAATCCGCCCTTCCACAGCGGTGTGAAGACCGACTATCGCACCACCGAAACCCTGCTGGCCGAGGCGGTGCGTCATCTAAAGCCCGGCGGCGAATTGCGCCTGGTGGCCAACAGCTTCCTGCGCTATCCGCCACTGATCGAGGCCGCCTTCGGCAATTGCCGTACCCTGGCGGAACGCGACGGCTTCAAGGTCTACAGCGCCCGGCGACGGTAGCGACACCGGGCCCTGTAGGGTTTCGCTGCGCTCAGCCCAACCTACGGCTATACCTCGGCGCCAGAGCCGCCCCCCTCTCCCCCTGAGAGAGGGTTGGGGTGAGGGAAACCTCCTCTCCCAATCCAAAACCTCAACCCTTATTCGCCGCCTCATACAACGGCATCACCTTGGGAATCGCCGCCTGCAGCGCCTTGGTGCGGTTGGCGTCGGAGGGGTGGGTGCTGAGGAATTCCGCCGGCTGCTTGCCCTGGCTGGCCTGGGCCATCTTCTGCCAGAGGGTGATGGCGGCATTGGGGTTGTAGCCGGCGCGGGCCGAGAGCTCCAGGCCGATGAGGTCGGCTTCGTTCTCGTTGCCGCGGCTGAACGGCAGGGTCAGCGCCACCTGGGACACCTGGTCGGCCAGTTGCATGCCGCCCTGGCCAACGCCCAGCAGGGCCCCGCCGAGGTTCTCGCCCATCTGGATGGCATAGGCCCGCGACATCTGCTCGCGGCTGTGCTCGCGCAGGGCGTGGGCGATCTCGTGGCCCATCACCGCCGCCAGCTCGTCGTCGGTCAGCTTGAGCTGATCGATGAGGCCGCTGTAGACGAAGATCTTGCCGCCCGGGCCGCAATTGGCGTTCAGCTCGTCGCTCTGCACCAGGTTGACCTGCCAGTCCCAGTTCACCGCGTCCGGGCGGAAGGCCGCGGTCTGCGGGATCAGGCGCTTGGCGATGGCGGCGACGCGCTTGCCGTCGGCGCTGTCATTGGCCAGCTTGCCGGCGGACTTGGCTTCGCTGACCGTCTTGGCATAGGACTGGGCGTACATCTGGTTGACCTGCTGCTCGGACAGCATGCTGAACATGTACTGCTTGCGCTGCACCCCGACCGCGCCACCCGAGGTGGTGTTGACGGTCTGGCAGGCGACCAGTAGCAGGCTCAAGGACAGGCCCGCGAGGGGAAGAACACGGCGCATGGGAATCTCCAGGTATCGAGGCGAATACAGCATAGTAGAGGGGCGTCGCGCCCGGCAACGTTCGTGCGCAGGCGACCGGAGGCCTCAATGGATCGTCAGCGCCGCCGATAGCCACGGCATTGAATGCCCTCCGGAGTCCCCGATGAGTTCCAGATCCATCCGCACCTCCATCACCCTGCTGGCCGGCGCCTGCATCCTGGTGGTGGTGATCGCCCTGATCGCCTACACCCTGTTTGCTGCTCAGCGCACCCGCACCTTGGTCGACAGCCATACCGAAACCCTGGCCGCCGCTGCCGCCGAAGCCCGGCTGACGGCCGAGGCCGAAGCCGTGGGCAACCAGCTGCAACGCCAGCTGGACGTCCCCCTGCAACTGGCCAATCAACTGGCGCAACTCAATGTGGCCATGGGTAGCCCAGGCGAGCAGCAGGTCGACCTGGATCGCCAGGGCCTGACTCGCCTACTGGGCCAGACCCTCAAGCGCCAGCCCGGCCTGCTCAGCCTCTATACCGTCTGGGAACCCAATGCCATCGACGGCCAGGACGAGCGCCATCGCGGCGACGCCGCCGCCGGCTACGACGAGCAAGGCCGCTTCACCCCCTGGTGGCACAAGACCCTCGACGGCGACGTCACGGTGGAGCCGATTGGCGAGACCGTGGAAAGCCAGACCCGCCTGCCCTCGGGCGTACGCGAAGGCGAGTACTACCTCTGCCCACGGGAAACTCGCACCACCTGCGTGCTCGACCCCATGCCTGACACGGTCAACGAGCAGCAGGTGCTGATCGCTTCCTTCAATGTGCCCATCCTGGTCGGTGGCGCCTTCAAGGGCGTGGTCGGCGCCGACGTGCCGCTGGACTTCATCCAGCGCCAGCTGGTCAAGGCCAATGGCCGCCTCTATGGCGGCGTGGGGCGCATGGCCCTGGTCGCCGGGCGGGGCACCCTGGTCGCCTACACCGCCGACGCCAGCCAACTGGGCAAGCCGGCCGAACCGGTGCTGGGCGCGACGCTGGCCGGCCTCAAGGACCTCGGCGAAGGCGTCACCCGCCGTTTCGACGCCAAAAGCGAGCGCTACCAGGTCTATCTGCCGCTGCGCTTCACTGGCGACGACCGCCAGGTCTGGACGCTGATCGTCGAATTGCCCCGCGAAGCCGTGCTGGCCGATCTCTATAGCCTCAAGGACACCCTGGGCAGCCAACGCCACCAGGATGTGGTCGGCATGCTGCTGGTGGGCCTGGCGGTCGCCGGTGCCGGCCTGCTGGTGCTCTGGCTGATCAGCCTGCGCATCGCCCGGCCGCTGCGGCAGATGGTCGCCATGCTCGACGCCATCGGCCAGGGCGACGGCGACCTGACCCAGCGCCTCGCCACCGAGCGCCGCGACGAGGTCGGCGCCATGGCCGGCGGCTTCAACCGCTTCCTGGCCTCGCTGCAGGGCCTCATCGGCCAGTTGATCCGCTCGGTGGGCGAGGTGGCCACGGCGGCCGAGCACACCTCCCATATCGCCCAGCGCACCCGCGATGGCGTGGAGCGCCAGCTGCAGGAGATCGACCAGCTGGCCACCGCCATGCAGGAGATGACCGCCACCGCCCAGGACGTGGCCGGTAATGCCGGTCGCGCGGCACGCGCCGCCACCGAGGCGGACGGCGCGGTCAACGAAGGTCAGCGCCTGGTGCAGCAGAACGTCGCCAGCAGCGCCGCCCTCGCCGAGGAGATCGAGCGTGCGGTGGAGCAGGTGCGCCGGGTCGCCGAGGACAGCGAGAACATCGGCTCCATCCTCACCACCATCAATGGCATCGCCGAGCAGACCAACCTGCTGGCGCTCAACGCCGCCATCGAGGCGGCCCGCGCCGGCGAACAGGGCCGTGGCTTCGCCGTGGTGGCCGACGAGGTGCGCAACCTGGCGCAAAAGACCCAGGTCGCCACCGGCGAGATCCAGAGCATGATTCAGCGCCTGCAGCAGGGCACCCGCGAGGCGGTGACGGTGATGCAGGCCAGCGGCGCCCAGACCAGCACCCAGGTCGCCCAGACCGAGGCCACCCGGCGCGCTCTGGACACCATCCTGGCGGCGGTGAGCGAAATCACCAGCATGAATCTGCAGATCGCCAGCGCCGCCGAGGAGCAGAGCGCGGTGGCCGAGGACATCAATCGCAACGTGGTCAATATCGGCCAGAGCGCCCAGGCGGTCCACGGCGAAGCCGACAGCGCCTCGCGTGCCGGCCAGCAGCTGCGCGAGCTGGCCGAGCAGCAACGCCAGCTGGCGGGACGTTTCCGCGTCTAGCAAGGCTATTTGCGTGCCCCCGCCGCTCCCCTTGGGAGGGGGTTCGTCGGCAGCAATGCGCCGCTAAAAACCTAAAGGTAGCGCGGTGCACTGCCGATAACCTCGCGCCACCCAAGCACTGGAGTGTTGTCGATGTCTTTCCGCTCAGTCCGTACGACCATCACGCTGCTTTCGGGGAGCTGCATCCTGGCCGTGGTCATGGCGCTCGTCGGTTATGTGCTCTTTGCCGGCATGCGCACCCAAAGCCTGGTCGATACCCATACCGTCCAGCTTGCCGAGCGTGCTGCCCAGGCCCGGTTGGATGCCCAGGCCCAGGCGATTGCCGGCAGCTTGATGCAGAAGCTGGATCTGCCGCTCACGGTCGCCCGCGGTATCGCTCAACTCAATGCCCAGGCCGACAGCAGCGCCGAACGGCCCCTGCGGATCGACCGTGAAGGCCTCAACAACCTGCTCCAGCAGACCCTGCTCGACAATCCCGAACTGCTCGATGTCTATGCGGGCTGGGAGCCCAATGCCTTCGACGGCGCGGATGCCCAGTACGCCGGACGCAGCGAAGCCGGCTACGACGCCACGGGTCGCTTCATGCCCTGGTGGTATCGCACACCCGAGGGCGGCCTGAAGGTGGAACCCCTGGGGCCGACCATGGAAAGCCAGACGGTGCTGCCCACCGGGGTCCGCGAGGGTGAGTACTACCTTTGCCCGCGGCAGAGCCTCAAGCCCTGCATCGTCGATCCGGCACCCTACGAGATGAATGGACAGAAGATCCTGATGTCCTCCTTCAACGTGCCCATTCTGGTCAAGGGTGCCTTCAAGGGCGTGGTCGGCGCCGACCTGTCCCTGGCCTTTATCCAGGAGCAGCTCAAGCAGGCCAACGCTAATCTCTACGAGGGCGCGGGCAGCATGGCGCTGGTTGCCAACCGCGGCACCCTGGTGGCCTATACCCGGAATCCCAAGGCGCTCGGTCAGCCGGCCGCGCAGATACTCGGGGACGCGGCCCAGGGCCTGGCGCAACTCGGCGATGGGGTGACCCGCCGTTTCGATAGCCAACACGACCTCTATCAGGTGTATCTACCGCTGCGCCTGGGCAACAATGCCACCACCTGGACGTTGATCCTGCAGCTGCCCCGCGCGGCGGTGCTCAGCGATCTGCATCTCCTGCAACAGGCCCTCGGCGAGCAACGCCGTACTGATATGGCCGGCATGCTGCTGGTGGGCCTGCTGGTGGCTGGCGGCGGCCTGCTGCTGCTCTGGCTGGTCAGCCTGCGCATCGCCCGCCCGCTGCGGCAGATGGTGGCCATGCTCGACGACATCGCCAAGGGCGATGGGGACCTGACCCAGCGGCTGACGGTCAATCGCCGCGACGAACTCGGTGCCATCGCCAGCGGTTTCAATGCCTTCCTCGGTTCGCTGCAGCACCTCATCGGTCAGCTGGTACATTCGGTCAGCGACGTGAACACGGCCGCCACCCAGACCTCCAACATCGCCCAGCGTACCCGCGATGGCGTGCAGCGCCAGCTGCAGGAGATCGACCAAGTGGCCACCGCCATGCAGGAGATGACCGCCACCGCCCAGGATGTCGCCAGCAATGCCGGACGCGCCGCCCAGGCGGCCACCCAGGCCGATAGCGCCGTGAGCGAAGGCCAGCGTGTGGTGCGGCAGAATGTCAGCGACTGCGCCACCCTCGCCGCGGAAATCGAGCGCGCCGTGACCCAGGTACGCCTGGTGGCCGATGACAGCGAGAACATCGGTTCCATCCTCACCACCATCAACGGCATCGCCGAGCAGACCAATCTGCTGGCGCTCAACGCGGCCATCGAGGCGGCCCGGGCCGGCGAGCAGGGCCGTGGCTTCGCCGTGGTGGCCGATGAAGTGCGCACCCTGGCGCAAAAGACCCAGGTCGCCACCGGCGAGATCCAGAGCATGATCCAGCGCCTGCAGAGCGGCACCCGGGAGACCGTGGCGCTGATGCAGAACAGCCATGCCCAGACCAGCAATCAGGTGGAACAGACCCAGGCGGCCAGCCGGGCCCTGGAGGTCATCCTCACCGCCGTGGGCGAGATCACCGAAATGAATCTGCAGATCGCCAGCGCCGCCGAGGAGCAGAGCGCGGTGGCCGAGGACATCAATCGCAACGTAGTCAACATCGGCCAGGCGGCCAATGGCGTACACGACCAGGCTGATCAGGCCACCCGCGCCGGTAGCCACCTGAGCGAACTGGCCGAACGGCAGCGCCAGTTGGCGGCGCGCTTCAAGGTCTAGCGGGTCACAAGGGCGTCAAACACTCCGGCCCGTCCACCTCGGGCCGGTTGACGATGTTGGCCAAGACCCGCTCGCGCAGCGGCATGCCGCCCGCGGCCAACAACTCCTGCAGGGCTTCGGGCGTGCTGTCCGGATCCTGCCAGAGGGCACGACCCGCTGCATCGAGCAGGATCGGTCGGCGCAGCGGACCGGCCGCCTGGGTGACCATGGCCACCGACAGCCAGAGCTGATCCCCGGCCGGGTAGGCCTCCCAGAGCGCGGCGAACCAGGCCAGGGGTTCGCCATTGAGCATCCAGTAGGGCCGCTTGCGGTGGCCACCGCGCCATTCGTAGAAGCCGTTGGCCGGCAGCAGACAGCGCCGCAGGCGAAAGGGCTCGCGAAACATCGGCTGGGTGGCCAGGCTTTCGGCGCGGGCATGGGTGGGGGTGCGGGACAGATCGGTGAGCCAGGGCGGCGTCAGCCCCCAGCGACCGCTGTCGACCCGCTCGCCCTCGGCGGTCCGCCGCTGCAGCAGCACCTGCTGGTGGGGCGAGATGTTCCAGCGCGGGGGATGCTTGTCGGGAAAACCCGGCAAGCCGGCGAATTCAGCGGGCCAGCGGAACAGGGCGTAGCGTCCGGACATGAAAACCTTTCAACAAATGAGGATGCCCTGCTCGGGAGAAGGATCCTCTCCCGGCAGGGGCGTGGCGGCATTGTACGCGGCGATCAGCGCCTGCGCGCGCTGCGCCTCTTCGTCCTCGACCAGCAGGCCGAGCAGGCCCACCGCCGGCAGATCGCCGATGCCGCCGAGCAGATGGCGCCCGGCGAGAAAGCCGCTGATGCCCTCGCTGGCCAGCACCGCCAGGAGCAATTCGCCTTCGTGCAGCGAACCCGGCTCATAGATGCGGCGCATCAGTCGTCCTCCCGCCGAACCTCGAGATTCCAGTCCTCGCCATCGGTGTGCAGGCCGAAGCGGATCGGTCGGCAGCAGACTTCACAGTCCTCGTAGTAGTCCTGGTCACCGCCGCTGAGGTCGAGCACCACCTCGCCCGGTTCGCCGCAATAAGGGCAATCGTATTCCTGGCTTTCCAGCATCTGCCTGCACTCCTTGACCGCCAACCTGCCGCCCATCCGGCCCCTGACGCTTGCATCTGGCGCCACGCCCACTACTATGGCCGCCGGAATTTCTACAAGAGAACACCATGGGCGAGTTCGAAGCCATTCGACCCTATAACGACGCGGAAGTCCCCGGGGTTCTGGCCCGCCTGATCGACGACGACCACTTCATCGGCATCCTTGCCGGCTACCGGTTCCCGCGCCTGTCCAAGGGACTCGGCTGGGTAGTGCGCCCCCTGCTGCGCACCCGCCTGCGCCAGGAACTGAGTGGTATCCAGAGCGTCGCGGCGCTGCAGGACAAGCTCGAACCCTATGTGGATCGCGCCATCGAGAAGGCCTCGGACGGCGTCACCTACTCGGGCATCGACCAGCTGCGCAGCGGCCGCGCCTATCTGTTCCTGGCCAACCACCGCGACATCGTGATGGACCCGGCCTTCGTCAACTATGCCGTCTACCACGCCGGTCTGCCAACGCCGCGCATCGCCATCGGCGACAACCTGCTGCAGAAGCCCTTCGTCAGCGACCTGATGCGGCTGAACAAGAGCTTCATCGTGCACCGCTCCATCAGCGGTCGCCGCGAAAAGCTGGCGGCGTACCAGAACCTGTCCGCCTACATCAATCACTCGATCCGCCAGGACGGCCAGTCCATCTGGATCGCCCAGGCCGAGGGCCGGGCCAAGGACGGCGACGACCGCACCGATTCGGCCATCCTCAAGATGTTCCACATGAGCTGCAAGGACGAGCCCTTCGCCGAGCTGGTCAAGGCGCTCAACATCGTGCCGGTGTCCATCAGCTACGAATTCGATCCCTGCGACCAGGCCAAGGCCCGCGAACTGCACATCCGCGCCACCACCGGCAGCTATACCAAGGCGCCGGGCGAGGACGACGTCAGCATCGCCCTGGGCATCACCGGCTACAAGGGCCGAGTGCACGTGGCCTTTGGCGAGCCGGTGAGCGGCGAATTCGAGGACGCCAAGGCGCTGGCCCAGGAAATGGACCGGCAGATCCTCGGCAACTACCGGCTGTTTCCGGCCAGCTACCTGGCCTATGCCGCCTGGGACGGTCGCGATGCGGACCTGAGCGTGCCCGCGGTGGACGCCCTGTTTCCCGCCGAGGAAATCGCCGTCGCCCGCGGCGAATGGGAAAGGCGCCTGGCCGAGTGCCCGGCGGAGTACCGGGCACAACTGGTGCGCCAGTACGCCCAGCCAGTGCTGAACAAGTACCGCGTGCTGGCCGGCCTGGAATAGTCGCCAGCCACCCACGAAAAAGCCCGGTCGGTGCCGGGCTTTTTTGTGGGCGTCAGGTTTTCAGCGACCGCTGAGCACCTGCACCACGGTCGGATCCTTGAACACCCGGGTCAGGGCATCGCTCAGCACATCGCTGACCAGCTTGGTGTTGGCCTCGGCGTTGGGCGCCATGCCAAAGCGCTGGTTGAGACTGGCGCCATAGCGACCCTTGTAGCCGCGCTGGCTGTTGCGCACCTCGACCTGGAAGGCCGCGGCGACGTCGGACGCGGTGACGTACAGCTCCTTGGGCGACTGGTAGTTCAGCTCGGCCAGGGTCAGAGTCAACTGGGGCGCACCGGGACCGGCATTGGGCGACGGGGTGAAGCCCATCTGGCGTACGGCCTTCTCGGCTTCGGTCTGCAGCTTGGGAATCACGTCCTGGGTCTGCACCACCACCACGCTGGTGTCGGGATAGAGACCGCCGCGGGTGCCCAGGGTGAAGGAGGAACGGCCGTCGACCACCCGGACCGAGACCGGCTGGCCCTGGCCGACCGGCGCGATGGGCGCGGTGATCTGGGGTTGCGGACTCAATTGCTGAGGGCTGCTGGCGCAGCCGGCCAGGGTCAGACCAGTGGCGGCGAGCAGGCCGAGCAACAGGCGATAGCGCATGCAGAGACTCCGAAGAAAGGGACAGGGGGCAGTATACCCAGCCCCCCAGCGGCGTCGATAGACCGGCCTTCCGAACAAGGAAACGCCGGCACGGGGCCGGCGTCGTTCAGACCAGACGTTACGGCTTGGCCGCCAGCGGCGGCCGGGTCTGGCTGCGTTCCAGCCAGCCGCCACCGAGGGCCTTGTACAGGGTGACCTCGCTGTTGAGCTGGTTGAGCCGGTCGGTGATCAGCTGCTGCTGGGCGCTGTACAGCGAGCGCTGGGCGTCGAGTACCGTGAGGTAGTTGTCGATGCCCTGGCGATAGCGCAGGTTGGCCAGGTCGTAGTACTCCTGGCTGGCCTGCACCAGGTCCTGCTGGGCCTGCAGCTGGTCGTCGTAGGTGCCCTTTGCCGCCAGGGCATCGGCCACCTCGCGGAAGGCGGTCTGGATCGACTTCTCGTAGGTGGCGACGTTGATGTCCTTCTGGATCTTGGCCGCATCCAGGCTGGCCTTGAGGCTGCCGGCCGTGAAGATCGGGATGTTGATGCTCGGCGAGAAGGTCCAGTAGCCGGAACCGGCGTCGAACAGGCCGTTCAGGTCCCGGCTGGCCGTACCGCCCTGGGCGGTCAGGCTGATGCGCGGGAAGAAGGCCGCCCGGGCCGCACCGATGTTGGCGTTGGCGGCGCGCAGCTGCAACTCGGACTGGAGGATGTCCGGACGCTTCTGCAGGAGATCCGACGGCAGATTGGCCGGCAGGTCGGCGAGCAGATCGGTACCGTCCAACCCCTTGCTCTGCGGCAGCTCCGCCGGGATCGAGGTACCCAGCAGCAGGGCCAGGGCATTGCGATCCTGGGCCACCTGGCGGGTGTACTGCGCCAGATTCGCCCGCGCCCCTTCCAGGGCGGTGCGCGACTGGCGCAGGTCCAGGCCGCTGGCCACGCCGTTCTCCACGGTCTGGCGGGTCAGGTCGTAGGAGCGCTGGTAGGCGGCGAGGGTCTCGCGAGTCAGTTGCAGCATGCGCTGGTCGGTGAGCCAGGCGTAGTAGGCGTTGGCTACTTCCGAGACCAGCGAGATCTGGGTGCTGCGGCGTCCTTCGCTGGTGGCGAAGTAGTTGAGCAGCGCCTGCTCGCTGAGGCTGCGCAGGCGCCCGAACAGGTCCAACTCATAGGAGGTGAAACCCAGGGTCACGCTGTACTGGCTGCTGATGCTGCCACCGCCGCCACCCCCCGCGCCATCGGCGCCGTTGCCGGCGAGCAGTTCGCGGATGGCGGAGACCTGGCTCAGATCCTCGGGTGACCGGGTACGGGTCCCGGTGCCGCTGACGCCGATGTCGGGAAACAGCTCGGCGCGCTGCACGCGGTATTGCGCCTGGTAGAGGCGCACGTTCAGCGCGGCCTGACGCAGGTCGCGGTTGTTGTCCAGCGACAGCTGGATCAGCTGCTGCAGGGCCGGGTCGCGATAGAAATCGCGCCAGCCGATGTCGGCTGCCTGCTGGTCACGATTGACCGTCAGGGCATCGTAGGCCTGGCCATGGGGCCAGGCGTTCTCCACCGGCGCATTGGGTTGCTGGTAATCGGGGATCAGGCTGCAGCCGGAGACGGCCAGCATGCCCACGACCACCGCCAAGACAGACTTCTTCATATCAGTGTCCTTCCTTGCCATGGGCTTCCTGGTCCTTGGTGGCCTTGTCCTTGAACAGGCTGCTGACCACCACGTAGAACATGGGAATCCAGAAGATCGCCAGTACCGTGGCGGTGAGCATGCCGCCGATCACGCCGGTACCCACGGCGTGCTGGCTGCCGGAGCTGGCACCCGAGGAGATCGCCAGGGGTACCACGCCCAGGATGAAGGCCATGGAGGTCATGATGATGGGCCGCAGGCGCATACGCGAGGCTTCCACCGCCGCGTCGACGATGTTCTTGCCGCCTTCGTGCAGCTCCTTGGCGAATTCCACGATCAGGATGGCGTTCTTCGCCGCGAGGCCGATGGTGGTCAACAGACCCACCTGGAAGAAGACGTCGTTGGCCAAGCCGCGGAAATAGGTGGCCAGCAAGGCCCCCACCACCCCCAGCGGCACCACCAGGATGACCGCGATCGGGATCGACCAGCTCTCGTACAACGCCGCCAGACAGAGGAACACCACCAGCAGCGACAGCGCATAGAGCGCCGGCGCCTGGGAGCCCGACAGCCGCTCCTCGTAGGACAGCCCGGTCCAGGCGATGCCCACGCCCTGTGGCAGGTCCTTGGCCATGCGCTCGATCTCGGCCATGGCGTCACCGGTGCTGTAGCCAGGCGCCGCGGAACCGAGGATCTCCAGCGAGGAGATGCCGTTGTAACGCTCCAGCTTGGGCGAGCCGTAGATCCACTCGCCGCGGGCGAAGGCCGATACCGGCACCATCTCGCCCGAGCCGTTGCGCACGTACCACTTGTTGAAGTCCTCGGGATTCATCCGCGCGCTGGCTTCGCCCTGCAGGTACACCTTCTTCACCCGACCGCGGTCGATGAAGTCGTTGACGTAGCTGGAGGCCCAGCCGATGGACAGCGTCTGGTTCACATCGCTCTGCGACAGGCCAAGCGCCCGTACCTTCTCGTCATCGACGATGAGCTTGAATTGCGGCTCGTCGTTGAGGCCGTTGGGACGGGTCTGCATCAGCTTGGAATTCTGCGCGGCCATGCCGAGCAGCTGGTTACGGGCGGCCATGAGCGCCTCGTGGCCGATGCCGCCCTGGTCCTGCAGATAGAAGTCGAAGCCGGTGGCGTTACCCAGCTCCAGGACCGCCGGCGGGACGATGGCGTAGACGATGGCGTCCTTGATGCCCGACAGGTAGCCCATGGCCCGACCGGCCACGGCACTGGCGCCGTCCTTGGCATCAGGGCGCTCTTCCCAGGGCTTGAGCTGGATGAAGGCCAGACCCGAACTCTGGCCGCGACCGGCGAAGTTGAAGCCGTTGACGGTGAACATCGAGCTGACCGCGCTTGCGTCGTTGGTCATCATCATCTCGCGCATGGTGTCGAGCACCTTCTGCGTCCGCTCGGCACTGGAACCCGGCGGCGTGGTGACCTGGGCGAAGA
The DNA here is from genome assembly GCF_021106615.1 of Pseudomonas sp. PLB05. Taxonomy (NCBI): domain Bacteria; kingdom Pseudomonadati; phylum Pseudomonadota; class Gammaproteobacteria; order Pseudomonadales; family Pseudomonadaceae; genus Pseudomonas; species Pseudomonas sp. PLB05. Next base: position 222,239 of record NZ_JAJOHO010000004.1, on the reverse strand, counting down.
TCACGCCCTGGTCCTCTTCCGGCAGGAAGGACGACTGGATGCGGGTGAAGAGGAACACCATGACGCCAACGATCAGCACATAGAGCAGCAGGAAGGGCACCTTGTGGCGGATCACCGCGGCCACGCTGCGCTCGTAGCGGTGCTGACCGTTCTCGAAGGTGCGGTTGAACCAGCCGAAGAAGCCGCGCTTCTCGTGATGACCCTGCTTGACCGGCTTGAGCATGGTGGCGCACAGCGCCGGGGTCAGGATCAGCGCCACCAGCACCGACAGCACCATGGAGGAGACGATGGTGATGGAGAACTGGCGATAGATCACCCCGGTGGAGCCGCCAAAGAAGGCCATGGGCACGAACACTGCCGACAGCACCAGGGCGATACCTACCAGGGCGCCCTGGATCTGGCCCATGGACTTGCGCGTCGCCTCCTTGGGCGAAAGGCCCTCCTCGGCCATTACCCGCTCGACGTTTTCCACCACCACGATTGCATCGTCCACCAGCAAGCCGATGGCCAACACCATGCCGAACATGGTGAGGATATTGATGGTGAAACCGGCGGCCAACAGCACTGCGAAGGTGCCCAACAGGACCACGGGCACGGCGATGGTGGGAATCAGGGTGGCCCGGAAGTTCTGCAGGAACAGGAACATCACCAGGAACACCAGCAGGATCGCCTCGCCCAGGGTCTTGACCACCTCGTGGATCGAGGCGGTCACCACCGGGGTGGTGTCATAGGGATAGACCACTTCCATGCCCGGAGGCATGAAGGGCTTGAGCCGTTCGATGGTGGCGCGGACCGCCTTGGCGGTATCCAGGGCATTGGCGCCGGTGGCCAGACGCAGGGCCATGCCGGAGGCCGGCTTGCCATTGAACTGGGCATCGATGGAGTAGTTTTCGCCGCCCAGCTCGACCCGCGCCACGTCGCGCAGGCGCACCTGGGCGCCGCTCTGGTCCACCTTGAGGAAGATCTTGCCGAATTCCTCGACGCTGGTCAGGCGGGTCTTGCCGATGATGGTGGCGTTGAGCTGCTGTCCCGGCACCGCCGGCAGGCCGCCGAGCTGACCGGAGGCGATCTGCACGTTCTGGCTCTGGATGGCAGCGCTGACGTCGACCGGGGTCAGCTGATACTTCACCAGCTTCTGCGGATCCAGCCAGATGCGCATGGCGTACTGGGCGCCGAACACCTGGAAGTCGCCAACCCCCGTGGTCCGCGCGATGGGGTCGCGCATGTTGGAGACGATGTAGTTGGACAGGTCTTCCTTGGTCAGGGAGCCGTCCATGGACACCAGGCCCACCACCATCATGAAATTGCGCTGGTACTTGGCGACGCGCATGCCCTGCTGCTGAACTTCCTGCGGCAGCAGCGGCGTCGCCAGCTGCAGCTTGTTCTGCACCTGGACCTGGGCGATGTCGGGGTTGGTACCCTGGTTGAAGGTCACGATGATGGTCATGCTGCCGTCGGAGTTGGACTCCGAGGAGATGTACCTGAGGTTGTCGATCCCGTTCATCTGCTGTTCGATGACCTGGACCACGGTGTCCTGCACCGTCTGCGCCGAGGCGCCCGGGTAGCTCACCTGGATCGAGACCGCCGGTGCGGCGATGTTCGGGTACTGGTTGATCGGTAGATTGAGGATCGACAGGATGCCGGCGAGCATGATCACCAGGGCGATCACCCAGGCGAAGATGGGCCGGTCGATGAAGAACTTGGACATCGGGCGCTCCCCTTACTGACCCTGACCCGCCGGCTTCTGCTCGGCGGAGGCGATGTTGCTCGCCGGCTTGGTGGTGACGGTGGCACCCGGCTTGATCTTTTGCAGACCTTCGGTGATGACCTTGTCACCGGCCTTGAGGCCATCGGTGACCAGCCAATCGGAGCCCACGGTGCGCTCGGTCTTGAGGATCCGCTGCTCGACCTTGCCTTCGCCGTTGACCACCATGGCGGTGGGCTGGCCCTTGAGGTCGCGGGTCACGCCCTGTTGCGGCACCAGCAGGGCATTCTGGCGAACGCCGGACTGCAGCTGGGCCCTCACGAACATGCCGGGCAGCAGCAGTTTGTCGGGGTTGGGGAATTCGGCACGGATAGTCACTGAGCCGGTGCCCTGGTCCACCGACACCTCGGCGAACTTGAGCTTGCCGGAACGGCTGTAGGCGCTGCCGTCTTCCAGCATCAGCTTGACCTCGGCGGCGTTCTCGCCCTGCACGCGCTGCAGCTGACCGCTGTCCAGTTCGCGGCGCAGGCGCAGCAGATCGGTGGCGGACTGGGTCACGTCGACATAGATGGGGTCCAGCTGGGTGATGCTGGTCAGGGCGGTGGTCTGGTCGGCGGTGACCAGGGCGCCTTCGGTCATCATCGAACGCCCGATACGGCCAGAGATGGGCGCGGCGACCTTGGTGTAGGCCAGATTGATCTCGGCGTTGCGCAGGGCGGCCCTGGCCGATTCCACCTGGGCTTCGTTCTGCCGCTGCATGGACAGGGCATCGTCGGCTTCCTGCTTGCTGATCGCCTGCTCCTTGACCAGGGCGCCATAGCGCTGGGCCTTGAGCCGGTTGGAGGCCAGGGTCGCCTGGGCCTGGGCCAGGGAGGCCTTGGCCGAATTGACGTTGGCTTCGTAGGTGCGCGGATCGATCTGATAGAGCTGGGTGCCGGCCTTCACGTCGGCGCCTTCGGTGAAGTAGCGCTTGAGCAGGATGCCGCTCACCTGCGGCCGCACCTCGGCGATGCGGAAGGCCGCGGTGCGCCCGGGCAATTCGTCGGTCAGGGTCACGGTGCGCGGTTCCATCGTCACCACCCCGACTTCCGCGGGCTTCTGCTGCTGTTGCTGCTGGTCCTTGTTGTCCTGCTTGCCGCAGGCGCCCAGGGCCAGGGCTACGGCCAGCAGGGCGGGGGCGAAAAAGGCATGCGCCGGCTTGATCTGCATATCAAAAGTCCTTGAAAGCTGGGAAATGAGCATGCGCAGCGCGCCTTTTGGATCCGCACCGGCTCGAGCATAGAAATTATTATCAGACAAATATACTTACGTTCACGACTGTTTGTAAATAACCCAAGTGTCATGCTCGGGTATTTCGCCGGATGCTTCGACGCTTCATGAACACGGCGATGGCGACAAAGCCAGGCGGTGCGACCGACCTGGGTAGCAGACCATGAGGCCGGAGGCGAGTTCTGCCAGGGGATCGCGCTGCCGCCCGCCTCGTCACCAAAAACGACCGCCCACAAAAATGCCGGACGAATCCGGCATTTTTGGTTACAACCTGGGGGCGTCCCGTTACTGGCGCACGCCTTCGAAGGACAGCATGAATTCCACTTCCTGGGATTTCGGACCGAGGTCCTTCTGGATGTTGAAATCCTTGAGCTTGAGGGTGGTGGTGCCCTCGAAGCCGGCGCGGTAGCCGCCCCACGGATCCTTGCCCTCGCCCATGAAGTGGGCCTTGATGGTGACCGGCTTGGTCACGCCGTTCAGGGTCAGGTTGCCGGTGACATCGGCAGTGCCGTCGCCGGTGGGGGTGACCTTGGTGGATTCGAAGCTGGCCTGGGGATGGGCGGCGACGTTGAGGAAGTCGGCGCTGCGCAGGTGCTTGTCGCGCTCGGCGTGGTTGGTGTCGACGCTGTCGGTGTTGATGGTCACCTTGACCTTGTCGGCGGACGGATCCTTGGCATCGAAGCTGAAGGTGCCATCGAAGTCCTTGAAGGTGCCGTACAGCCAGCTGTAGCCCAGGTGCTGGATGCGGAATTGGATGAAGGCGTGCTGGCCCTGCTTGTCGATCTTGTAATCGGCGGCCATGGCCTGGCCAGCGCCCAGCAGAGCGGTACCCAGGGCCAGGGCGGCAACGGTTTTCTTCAGCATTGGATGGAGCTCCATGTGGTGGTGGGAAGCGAACATCAGGAAGGAGTGTGGACCCGGCCGAGCATCCGGACCAGGGTGCCGTCGCGGTCGACGAAATGGTGCTTGAGCGCGGCCACCACGTGCAGACCGGCCAGGACGATCAGCGTCCAGGCGAACCAGAGGTGGATCTTGCCGGCGGTATCGGCCTGATCCGGCAGGCCGCTCAGGGTCGCCGGGACCTTGAACCAGCCGAAGACATCGATGGCCACGCCATCGGCGGTGGAGATCAGGTAGCCGGCCACCATGACGCTGAGCATCAGCCCATAGAGCAGGAAGTGCCCGGCACCCGCGGCGCGACGTACCAGCGGGCTGCCCTCCACCGGCGGCGGCGGACTGACCAGGCGCCAGAGCAGGCGCAGCACCAGGGCGATCAGCAAGAGGATGCCGGCGCTCTTATGCAATTCGGGGGCGGTGTGGTACCAGGTGTCGTAGTAGTCCAGGGTGCGCATCCACAGGCCGGAGGCGAACATGGCGACGATCGCCAGGGCCATGACCCAATGCAGAACCAGACTTACCAGACCGTAGCGAAGGCCGTCGTTGCGCCAGTGCATCGCTTTTCTCTCCTGAAAAAGCTTTGCCTAAGCCTAGCCGCAAACGTATCGATGGAAAGCGGAAAAAGTGTCGAATCAATATCGAAGGAATCGATGGATCGGACGACGCGCGAGCGCCCCGTCCGCTCCGGCCCAGAGGCTGCGCAGGGGCAGCGTCCGGGTTCGGGTCACGCTCAGAACGACCAGTGGAACAGCTTCCAGAAGAAGCCGTGCTCGCCACTGTCCTTGGCCGGCGCGGCCTCGGTGGCCTTGGGCGCAGCAGCCGGCTGGGCGGTGGTCTTGGCACTGGCCGCGACCGGCACCACGGCCTTGCCGGCCTTGAGGTCGCGGACCTGGCCGGCGGCGCGCTGACCGCTGGCGAGGGCGCCTTCCAGGGTACCCGGGTGCAGCGGATCGGTGTGCTCGCCAGCGAAGATCACCCGGCCGGTGGGCTTTTCCCACAACCGCCAGTAGCGGGTGATCTGGCCCGGACCATAGGCCAGGTAGGCGCCGCCCAGGCCCGGATCGCGGCTGTAGCGGCGGACTTCGTAGCCGGAGAAGGCGCCGCGCGCCTTGGGATAGAAGGCATGGAAGCGGATCAGCACCTGGTCGACCATCTGCTTGTCGCCAAAGGCCTGCACCAGGCGCGCGCTGTCACCGGCCAGGTTGACCAGCACATTGGCGCCGCCCTTCACGTCCGGCTCCACCCACAGCATGCCCAGGCCCTGGTCGCTGTAGATCTCGCCGCTCATGCGCGACTTGCTGTCCCACACCGGGGTCTTGAACTTGAGCAGGATCTGGTCACGCCAGCCATAGGTGGTGCCCTTGATGGCGGCCTGCTGGGTGGCGTCCAGCGCCGGGGTCATCTGCACCTGGCCGAGGGCGCGCAGCGGCACTGCCATCACCACGTAGTCGGCCTTGTAGCCAGTGGCACCGGCCTTGACCACGACGCCGTCCTTGTCCTGGACGATGCTCGCTACCTTGCTGTCGGTCTTGATCGTCTTGATCTGCTTGACGAAGGCCTGGGCCAGCACCTCGCTACCGCCAGGCAGGCGCGACGCGCGCAGGTCCTTGTCCTCGACGCCGCGATAGACGCGGGTCTGCTGGGCCAGATAGAGCAGCGACAGCCGCGAGGGCTCGTCGTAGCGGACGCGGATGCGCTGGTTGATCAGCTGACGGGCTACCGGCGGCAGATTCTGCTTGTCCAGCCAGGTGGCAGCGTTGATCTGGTCGAGGGCGTGCAGGGTCGGGGTGGCGGTCGGCTGCAGCGGATCGCTGATGGCGGCGGCCAGGTCGTCCAGGGACTTGTCGACGCGCTTCAAGGCATCGGCCACGGCCGGCATCTTCTGCGCCAGGTCGTCCTGGGAATAGTACTGACCCTCGATCAGATAGCCCGGGGTGCGCACGAAGGACGGCGCGTCCACGGTCTTGAGCTTGAAGGTGTCCAGATAATGATTGAGCACCGGCTGGGCCTTGGTGTCGCCGATCCACTCGCTGGAGGCGAGGCCGGAGCGACCGCCGACGCGCGCGCCGGCTTCCAGCAGGGTCACGTTCCAGCCGGCTTGCTGCAGTTCATAAGCCGAGGCCAGGCCGGCCATGCCGGCGCCGACCACGATCACCGAGGGACCACTGGGCGCGACGGGCGCCGCGGCGGCCTTTTCCGGCGCCTTGTGCGCCTCTTTATGGGCCTTCTCGGCGGCGCCTGTGCTCAGGCTGGTAGCGAATACGCCGGCTGCCAAGCAGACGGTAAAACCTGTCCAACGCGACGACATCTTTTCTAGACTCCTGGGACCGGGAAACGGCGGTGGCGCAGCATACGCCAGCGGCCCCGGAGCAACCAGACGGCGCCATGACCGGCAATCGGCCCGCGCCTTGCTCCCGTCGCGCGCCCTGGCTTAGGCTTGCGCCCCCTTTTTATCGCCGGGCCCGCCGCCAGGAGACGCCAATGACCAATCACGACTGGATGCGCCGTGACCTGGAGGTGCTCTGGCACCCCTGCACCCAGATGAAGGATCACGAGCAGCTGCCGGTGATCCCGATCCGCCGCGGCGAAGGCGTCTGGCTGGAGGACTTCGACGGCAACCGCTACCTGGATGCCGTCAGCTCCTGGTGGGTCAACGTCTTCGGCCACGCCAATCCGCGCATCAACGACCGCATCAAGGCCCAGGTCGACCAGCTGGAGCACGTCATCCTCGCCGGCTTCAGCCACCAGCCGGTGATCGAGTTGTCCGAGCGCCTGGTCGCCCTGACCCCGGCCGGCCTCGACCGGGTGTTCTATGCCGACAACGGCTCCTCGTGCATCGAGGTGGCGCTGAAGATGAGCTATCACTACTGGCGCAACGTGGGCCAGCCGGAAAAGCGTCGCTTCGTCACCCTGACCAACAGCTACCACGGCGAGACGGTGGCAGCCATGTCGGTGGGTGACGTGGCGCTGTTCACCGAGACCTACCAGGGCCTGTTGCTCGACACCCTCAAGGTGCCGAGCCCGGACTGCTACCTGCGCCCCGAGGGCATGGACTGGGAAGCGCATTCGCGGCAGATGTTCGCGCACATGGAGCGCACCCTGGCCGAGCACCACGCCAGCGTCGCCGCGGTCATCGTCGAGCCGCTGATCCAGGGCGCCACCGGCATGCGCATGTACCACCCAGTCTATCTGCGCCTCTTGCGCGAGGCCTGCGACCGCTATGGCGTGCACCTGATCCATGACGAGATCGCCGTGGGCTTCGGCCGCACCGGTACGATGTTCGCCTGCGAACAGGCTGGCATCCGTCCGGACTTCCTCTGCCTGTCCAAGGCCCTCACCGGCGGCTACCTGCCGCTGGCCGCCTGCCTGACCACCGACGCCGTCTACCAGGCCTTCTACGACGACTACCACACCCTGCGCGCCTTCCTGCACTCGCACAGCTACACCGGCAATCCGCTGGCCTGCGCCGCCGCCCTGGCGACCCTAGACATCTTCGAACAGGACGACGTCATCGAAGCCAACAGGCCGCTGGCGCGGCGCATGGCCGAGGCCACGGCCCATCTGGTCGATCATCCCCACGTTGGCGAAGTGCGCCAGACCGGCATGGCCCTGGCCATCGAGATGACCGCCGACAAGGCCCGCCGCACGCCCTACCCCTGGCAGGAAAGACGCGGCCTTGCGGTCTATCAGCACGCCCTCTCCCGCGGCGCCCTGTTACGGCCGCTGGGCAACGTGGTCTACTTCCTGCCGCCCTATGTCATCACCCCCGAGCAGATCGATTTTCTCGCCGAGGTAGCGACCCAGGGCATCGACCTCGCCACCCGTACCTCGGTCAGTGTCGCCCTGAGCGACCTGCACCCCAACCACCGCGATCCCGGCTGATCTGGAGTCCGCCATGCGTCTCACCCGCTGCCACCTCGACCTGCCCCTGGCCCTCGGCCGCCTCGACCTCCCCGAGGCCCAGGCTCACTACCTGGGCCGCGTGCTGCGCCTGGCACCAGGGGATGCCGTGCAGCTGTTCGACGGCAGCGGCCGGGAGTACCTCGGCCAGGTCGCCGCGGTGGGCAAGAAAACCCTCAGCGTCGACCTGACCGAGGAACTGCCCGGCCAGCCCGATTCGCCGCTGCGGATCCACCTCGGCCAGGGCCTGTCCCGCGGCGAGCGCATGGACTGGGCGATCCAGAAGGCCACCGAACTGGGGGTGGCCGAGATCACCCCGCTGGTCAGCGAACGCTGCGAGGTGCGCCTCAAGGACGAACGCGCCGACAAGCGTCTGCAGCACTGGCGTCAGGTCGCCATCAGCGCCTGCGAGCAGTGCGGGCGATCCACGGTGCCGCTGATCCATCCGCCACAGTTGCTGGCCGACTGGCAGACCGGGCTGGATGCCGACCTCAAGCTGGTCTTGCACCCGGTGGCCGAGCCGCTGGAAAGCCATGCCCGCCCTACCCGTCTGGCGCTGCTGATCGGTCCCGAAGGCGGCCTCAGCGAGGCCGAAGTCACGGCCGCCCGCGCCGTCGGTTTCCAGCCGGCCCGCCTTGGGCCGCGGGTGCTGCGTACCGAGACCGCCCCGGTGGTGGCCCTGAGCGTGGCCCAGCAACTTTGGGGTGATTTCCAGACCCCATGATCTGACCTGGGCCGCTGCCCCGCGGTGGCCCGCCTCTTTCCCCACGGATAGTTTTGGAGCCCTGGATGACCCTGCCCTCTCGCCCCTACGCCGCCTTCCTGTTCGACATGGACGGTACCCTGCTCACCAGCGTGGCCTCCGCCGAACGCGCCTGGAGCACCTGGGCCCTCGGCCATGGCCTCGACCCGGCGGACGTCCTGGCGGTGATGCACGGCGTGCGCGCGGTGGAGACGGTCAAGCGCTTCGCGCCCGCCGGCGCCGATATCGAAGCCGAGACCCGCGCCATCACCGAACTGGAGATCGCCGATGTCGCGGACATCCAGGAAATCCCCGGGGCCGCGGCCTTTCTCGCCAGCCTGCCGGCCGGCAGCTGGGCCCTGGTCACCTCGGCGTCACGCCGCCTGGCCGAAGTCCGCCTGGCCGCCGCGGGCATGGCTCTGCCGCCGGTGATGATCTGCGCCGAGGACGTCACCCAGGGCAAACCCGCGCCGGACTGCTTCCTGGCCGGGGCGCGCAAGCTGGGCGTGGAGATCGGTGATTGCCTGGTGTTCGAGGATGCCCATGCCGGCTTTGCCGCGGCCAAGGCGGCCGGCGCCGATGCCGTGGCCATCACCGCCACCCATCGCCAGCCGTTGGACCTGGGGTTGCCGACCCTGGCCGACTATCGCGGCGTCGGCATCAGCCGTGAAGAAAACGGCGCGATGCGCGTGACCCGACAGGATTAGAACACACCCGCGGCGGCGAGGCGCTCTTCCACCCCGATCAGATCGGGGATGCGCGCCGTGCCGCCTTCGTAGGCCACCGCGCCCAGCTCCAGGGCGGCCAGGGGTACCTTGGCCGCGGCCAGCTCCGGGGTGATGCGCAGCGAACGCGGAATGCTGCGGATCAGCAGGGCCAGGAACCGGACCCGCTCACGCCCACCCAGGGCATTGAGAATGGCCACTCGCGCATGGCGATCGCCGTCGAATTGCGCGGCATGGCCGCTGGAGAGCGCCTCGAAGCTGATCAGCGGCAGGCGCAGATCGCGCCAGGCGACCTGTCCCAGACACCAGTCGGGCTGCACCGGCAGCGGCCGGATCTCGCGGCAGGGCACCAGTTCGGCCACCGCCGCATTGGGCAGCAGCAGGGTGCGATCGGCCAGGGTCAGCAGCAGACCGGTCAGGTGTTCGGCGGGAGCGGCGGTCGACATCGGAGATTCCTTTAGCTTCGCTGCTCGGCCAGGCGCGCCACCAGGGCTTCGGCCAGGCCGCGGGGATCGGCGGTAAGGGTCGCGAGACCCGATTCGCGCAGGCTTTCCGGCATGCTCGGGGCGATGCAGGTGCTCGCCGACTGGGTCCAGAGCGTGCCACCGCGGCGCCGCACATAGGGCGCCGAGGCGGTACCATCGTTGCCCATGCCACTGAAGACGATGACCCCGCAACGGGTGCCGAAGTGCTGCGCCAGGTTGAGCATCATCTGGCTGATCGACGGCGTATAGGGCTCGGGCCAGGCGCGCTCGACGATGTCCAGGGCGCTGTTGGCACGGAAGGTGAGCTCCTGCTGGGTGGGTACCACCACCACCTCGCCGCAGCGCACCGGCTCACCCGGGCGCACGCCCTGGATGTGCCACTGGCTGTGGCGGCCCACCGCGCGCAGCAGGCTGGCGGCAAAGCCGTCGCCGATGTGCTGGGCATAGAGGAAGCCGACCGGCAGACCGCCCGGCAGGGCATCGAGGAAGGCCTTCACCGCCGCCGGACCGCCCAGGGACGCGGCCAGCAACCAGACCTCGGGGGCCGGATCGCCGGCTGGCAGCGGCAGATTGGCCAGGGGTTCGGGCAGGGTCAGGCGCGGGGGGCGCGGCTGGTCCTGCAGCAGGGTCTCCAGCGCCGGGCCGACCGCCGCCACCGGATCGCCGATCAGCCGCTTGAGCTTGCCGATCAGGCGCTTCTCCCACTGGGTGAAGGGATCGGTGAAGCGCTCAGGCGCCTGGCCTTCGCCGAACAGGATGGGCACCTCGGCCCCTTCCAGCAGCGCGTCGACCAGCGACGACTCTTCCGTCTGGCTCAAATCGATCAGCCACAGGTCGGTCGCGACCGTGGGCCAGGCCGCTTCGTCGAAACGCTCCGGATCGCTGTTGAGGACGACCTGATAGCCATTGTCGGCCAGCACCTGCTGCAGCACGTGGCGCTGCAGCGGACTGTCGGCCAGGATGGCGACGCGGGCATTGTGCATCTCAGTCATGATCCCTGACCAACCGATGGATGTGGGCCAGGAGTTCGCTCTCCTGGTAGGGCTTGCCCAGGTACTCGTTCACGCCCAGGCTCAGCGCCCGCTCGCGGTGTTTTTCCCCGGTACGGGAGGTGATCATCACGATCGGCAGGTCCTTGAGGCGTGCGTCGTGGCGCACCAGGGTCGCCACCTCGAAGCCGTCCATGCGCGGCATCTCGATGTCCAGCAGCAGGATGTCCGGTTGCCGCTCCTGCAACTGGGCGATGGCGTCCACCCCGTCCTTGGCGGTAAAGACCTCCATGCCATGGCGTTCCAGCAGGCGACTAGTGACCTTGCGCACCGTGACCGAGTCGTCCACCACCATGACCAGCGCCGGCCGGGTGACTTCGGCCACCGTGGCCGAGCCCTGCGCCAGCCGTGCCAACTCGTCGCGGGTACCGCGCTGACTGCGGATCATGGCCAGGAGGTCGAGAATCACCACCACGCGCCCGTCCCCCAGCAGGGTGGCACCGGACAGACCCGGTACCCCGGCGAATTGCGGACCGAGGCTCTTCACCACGATCTCCCGCGAACCGGCCACCGCATCCACCTGCACGGCCACCGCGTATTCGGCGGAGCGCACCAGCACCACCGGCAGCGGCAAGCTCTGGCCGCTCAGCTTGGGCTGCTGGCCGTTGCCGAGCAGGTGGCCCAGGTAGCGCAGATCATAGTGCTGGCCGCCGTATTCGAAGGTACTGGCGCCCGGGCGGTAATAGCGTTCGAGGTCGGCGGCGGTCACCCGCACGATGCCCTCGATGGTGTTGAGCGGCACGGCATAGAGATCGTCGCCGGCATGCACCATGAGCGCGCGGTTCACCGACACGGTGAAGGGCAGGCGGATGGTGAAGCGCGTCCCCTCGCCCGCCACGCTGTGGATGTCCATGTTGCCGCCGAGCTGTTTCACCTCCTGGTGCACCACGTCCATGCCCACGCCACGTCCGGAAATCTGGGTGACGGTTGGCGCCGTGGAAAAGCCGGATTCGAGGATGAATTGCAGCAGTTCCTGATCGGTGAGCTGCGCGTCTTCCGCCATCAGGCCGCGCTCGATGGCCTTGCGGCGCACCGCGGCCAGATCGATGCCACGACCGTCGTCGGCCAGGGTCAGGATGATGTCGCCGCCCTCGCGGCGCAGATCCAGGCTGATCACGCCCTCGGCCGGCTTGCCGGCGCGCTGGCGCCCGGCGGCGTCCTCGACCCCGTGGTCGATGGCGTTGCGTAGCATGTGTTCCAGCGGCGGAATGATCCGCTCCAGCACCGTGCGGTCCAGCTCGCCCTCGGCGTTGCCGACCTGCAGCTCGACCGGCTTGTCCAGTTCGGCGCTGACCTGACGTACCACCCGGTGCAGCCGCGGCACCATGCGCTCGAAAGGCACCATGCGGGTCTGCATGAGGCTTTCCTGCAACTCGGTGTTGACCCGTGCCTGTTGCAGCAGCAGGGTCTCGGCATCGCGATTGCGCTGGCCCAGGGTGTTCTTCAGATCCAGGAGGTCGGAAGCCGATTCGAACAGCGCCCGGGACAGCTGCTGCAGCTGGGAATAGCGATCCAGCTCCAGCGGATCGAAGTCCTCGTAGCCGGCGCGATCCACGTCTTCGTGGTGACGACTGATGATCTGCGCCTGGGTCTCGGTATCCAGCCGGCGTAGCTGATCGCGGACCCGCTCGATGGTGGCTTCCATCTCGCCGAGGGTGGTGCCGATGTCGCTGACCTGCTGTTCGACGCGACCGCGGAAGATCGAGGTTTCGCCAGCCAGGTTGACCAGCTGTTCCAGCAACGCGGCCGGCACCCGCACCAATTCCTGGGAGGAGCGCCGCTGCGCCGCCTGCTGGCGGACCTGCTGCAGGCGCTGCACGAAGGGCAGCGGCGCAATGGGCGCCGCGGGCGTCTCGGCCGCCACCATGAGCGGCGCCACGGCAACGCCTGCCACCGGCAATTCGGTCGGTGCGTGTTGCGCACCGGCTGCGCCGTCCACGCCTGGAGAGTCTGCAACGTCCGCATCCACGTCCGCCGCGGCCAGCGGCAGGTCGGCTTCGAAGGACTGCTGCTCAAGGTCGGCGGGCACGTCCGACGCCTGGGGCGCGACCGTCTGGGGCGTAGCAGGCAACGACAACTGGGCCACGGCCAGTTGCAGCCCGTCGACTCCCTGGGTCGCCAGGTCGCGAACGCGGTCGCCTGGGCCCAGCCCTACGGCCTGCGAACGCAACTCGACCAGTTGCTGTTCCAGTCCATGGGCTTGCTCGCCCAGGCCATGAAGGCCAGCCAGGCGAGCGCCGCCCTTGAGGGTATGCAGACAGCGCAGCAGCTCGTCCACTGCCACCTCGGGCGCGGCCGGCCAGCCGGCCAGGGCCTCGTCCATGCTGACCAGCAGGTCCTGGGCCTCCTCGATGAAGATTTCGAGGATTTCCGCATCGGTGTCTGCGTCAAAGACCGGCGTGGCGGCGGCCACCGCGGTGGCGGTCACGCTCGCTGCCAGCGGCGCTCCGCGATAATCGCGCAGGGCCTCGATGAGCTCAGCGGCGGGGGCGGGGGCCTGCCCCTGGGCCAGGGCTTCGAGTTGTTCGTGCAGGCGGTCATGGCAACGCTGCAGCAGGCCGCCTAGTTCTGCGCCGGGCTTGATCCGTCCCCGCGCCAGGCCTTCGTAGAAGGCCTCCAGGGCATGGGCCAGATCGCCGATGGCATCCACCTCGGCCAGGCGTGCACCGCCCTTGAGGGTATGCAGGTCACGCAGCAGGGATTCCAGCGCGAGACTGTTGTGCGGCTCGGCTTCCCAGGCGCGCAGCGAGGTCGCCATGCTGTCGAGCAGGTCGCGACTCTCTTCGATGTAGATGGCCAGCAGCTCAGCGTCAGGACCTTCGTCCGCCTCCGGCACAGCGGCCATGGGCAGCGGTTCCGGGTGCTGGGACTCGGTCTCGGGCGCACTGTCCGCTACCGGGTCATCGATGTCACTGGCGGCATCCACCTGGCCTGGAGCTGGCTCGGATTCACCTGCGGCCAGGTCATCGAGGTGACCGGTACGGATGCGCTGCAGGCGTTCGACCTGATCGGCATGCTCGCTGACCGGCGTACCCGCCGCCAGCTCGTCCAACTGCGCCGCCAGGCAGCCATGGGCGTCTTGCAGAGGCTGGGCCAGTTCGCCACCACCGGCGAGGCGGCCGTCGAGCAGGCCTTCGTAGATGGCGTCCAGCTCCGTGGCCAGGCGCGCCACTGGCACCACCCCGGCGAGATGGGCACCGCCCTTGAGGGTATGCAGATCGCGCTGCAAGGTGCCGAGGTGGAAGCTCTGCTGGGGCTCCACCAGCCAACGTTTCAGAGCCCGGTCGGCGCTGTCCAGCAGATCCTGGGCCTCTTCGAGGAAGATCAGCTGCATCTCCGGATCGACGGTGGCGGTAGCCTCCGACTCGACCGCCGCGGCGTCCGGCGACTCGGTGTCCGCGACCCGCGGCAGCGGCTCCTCCGCCGCTTCCAGCAGCTCGCGGTCAAGCTCGGCTTCGGCTTCGGCTTCGGCTTCGGCTTCGGCTTCGGCTTCGGCTTCGGCTTCGGCTTCGGCTTCGGCTTCGGCTTCGGCGGGCAGTTCGACGTCGAGCGCCAGCTCGGGTGCCACCGGCGTGGCCGTTGCCGGATCGAAGAGGTCTTCGGGTTCGGGCTCGGCCAGCAGGGTGGTGGCCGCCATGGGCAGCCCGGCGAGAATGCCCGCCAGCAGGGCGCGCAGACCCTGGATTCGCTCCTCGTTGGGGGTGGCCCGCATGCCACCCGCCAATTGATTGAGCATGCTGATCAGGGCTTCCTGGGCCTCCTCCGCCTCGCGGAAAAAGGCCTCATCGGCCGGCAGCGAACCGCTCGCCGCGGCGGCATAGACCACCTGCAGCGCCTCGGCCAGTTGCTCGACGTCGGCCAGGCCAACCCGGGCCGCCCCGTCGGCAAAGGTGTTCAGTCGTTCGGCCAGCAGATCCGGGCAGACCGCCAGGTCACCATCGGTGCGCCAGGCATTCAGACGTTCGTCGGCTTCCAGCAGCAGCTCCATCGCCGGCATCAGGAAATCGGTCAGGCGCAGGACGTCACGCTGCTCCGGCAGCGGTGCTGCGGGGATCGGCAGCTGCGGATTCAGCTCTTCCAGCAGTGCCTCGCAGTGCTCGATCACGGCCGCCGCACCCGTCAGCGGGGTCGCCAGCGACCCCTCATCGAGCGTAGCCAGCCGCTGCTCCAGCAACTCGGCCCCCTGAGCCAGCAGGGCGCACTCGGGTTCGGCGAAGGCGACATGGGCGAGCTTGTATTCCTTGGCCAGCCGCTCCAGCGCCGACGCCAGCTCGGCCATTGGCGAACTGCCCGCCATATGGGCACTGCCCTTGAGGGTGTGCAGGGCGCGCAGGAGATTGTCGGAGACCGGCTGGACGCTACCGGCGTCGGCCTGTTCGAGGAAGCGACGCACGGTTTCCAGGTGCGCCTGGGCCTCGGTACGGAAGATGTCCAGCAGCTGGGTATCGGCTTCGCCAGCGGCGAGTGCCGCTGCCGCGGGCTCGACGCTCTCCACCTCAGGCAGCGCCGCCGCCACGGAGGGAACTGCGTCGCTCGCCGAAGCCCGCTCGGGCAGGGCTTCGTTGCGCGCCAGTGCATGGGCGGCATGGGCCAGCCAGTCGACGTCATCGCGCTGCCGTTGGCGATCCTCGGCGTATTCCTCGACCAGCTCCGGCAGCAGGGCACAGGTCTGCTCGACCACCGTCTGCAGGGCGGGACTGTGAGCGACGCTGAGATCCAGCCGGCGATTGAACAGATTCTCCAGGGCCCAGGCCAGCTCGCCGATGACCAGCGCCTGGACCATGCGACCACTGCCCTTGAGGGTATGGAAATTGCGCCGCAATTCGCTCAGCGCGGTACGCTGCTCGGGGTCTGCCTGCCAGGTCGGCAACCAGCGTTCCAGTTCCACCTGGACCTCGCCGGCCTCCTCGATAAAGACCTCGCGCAGCTCGTCCTCGACCGGTTCGGCACCGGCCGCCGGTGGCAGCAGCGCCTGCGGCACTTGCGCCGCCGGGGGATTGATGGGATTGACCGGCGCGGCCAGCACCTCGGCGACCGCATCGGCATCGGCGGTCGCCGGCGGCAGGCTGTCCAGCTCGATACCGGCAGGCAGCTCCTCGGCAGGCTCGGCCTCGCCATGCGCCGCGTCAGCCACCACATCGGCCGCTGCCTGCGCGTCCGCTTGATGATCGGCGGTCAAAGGCTCAGGTTCGGACTGGAAGTCGGCGTGGGATTCTGCTTCAGCGTCCGCAGGGTCCTCGATCGGCAGGGCGGTGAGTTCCAGCATCTCTTCGAGCACCGGCTCCGCTTCCGGCGCCGGCTCTTCCGGTCGATCCAGAGGCAGCGTCTCGACCGCGCTGGAGACCAGGGGCGCCTCCGCCTCCGCACCTTCGCCGACCGCCTTGGGCGGATAGCCGAGGGCGATGAGACTCTCGTCGGCGATGTCGAGAATCATGTCGTGGGGCGTGGACGGATCTTCCGCCAGGCGCTCCAGGTAATACTCGACGCTGGTGATGGCGTCGGCCAGGGTATCCAGGCTCTGCCAGTCCGGCACCGCCTGCTTGCCCAGCAGTTGCTGGCAGATGTAGTCGTTGGCCGCCTGCACCTGGGCCGCGGCCCGCTCCAGCGGGATCATCGCCAGGCCGCCACGCACCTGGGTCAGCAGCGGGGGCACCGGCTCCAGGTGGACATGGTTCCACTGGGAGGCGATGAACTCGATGATGGCGTCCTTGGATTGCTCCAGGCCATTGCGCGCCTCGCGCACCACCACCCGGTGCAACTGATCGATGTCGGTGGTGGGCAGGCGGCTCTCTTCGGCATCGCCGACCTCGTTGCCGCTGACCATGCCGGCCAGGGTGGCTTCGACATAGAGCAGCGCCCCGGCGATGTCCATCAGGGCGGCGTCACTGGCCTCGTGCACGCCAGCGGCCAGGTCGGCGACGGCTTCGTGCTGTTCCAGCACCACCTTGCGCGGCTGACCGAAGCCCAGCACCGCCAGGGTATCGGCGATCTGCTTGAGCGGTGCCAACAGGCCCCGCAGGCTGGCGGGTTGCTGGCGATCGCTGCGCACGAACAGGTCCAGGCTGTCCTTGATCTGCACCAGCTCTTCGCAGAGCGCAGTCACCACCGAACGCATGGCCTCGCGATCCGGACCGACGATGCGCGAGCGCTCGAACCCCACCAGCTCGGCATCCGGCAGGGCTTCGTCGAGACGGTAGTGGGCCTTGAGCGCGGCGATGCGCGGACTCTGCACCGGCGCCTTGGCCAGATAGAACAGCAGATTCTTCAGCAGATCGGCCGGCGCCGGCTGGTTGAGGGTGGTCACGCCATCGCTGATGAGCCGCTTGAGTTCACGATCCAGTTGGCGCAGCAGACCGCGGATCGAGCTGCTGTTGTCCAGCTCGCCGGCCTGCAGCAACTCGGTCAGTCCCGCCGCCACCGGCCAGAGGGCGCCAAAGGGCGAACCGGCGCAGAGCTGGTCCAGGCGCTCGAAGACCCGCAGCAGGTAATCCAGGTGCAACTGGACATCGCGGTCGCGGAACAGCCCGACCTGGGCACCTTGCAGCGCCTGGCGCAGCTTGCGCAGCCGTGGCAGCCAGTCCGGCGCGGCGCGGTCGGCCAGTTCGGCATCGCTCAGCGACAGCGGCGTGGCGGACAGATCCGGCGAGAACAGGCTGGTTTCCGAGAGCAGCTTTTCACCACGCGCCGAGCGCAGGTCGTTGAGCAGCGGCAGGATGGCCAGTGGCAGATCACGGCGGGCCTCGAGGACCCGATCCAGATAGGGCGGCACCTGCAGGATGGCCTGCATCAGCACCTCCAGCGCCTCGTCCGAGCTGTTCACCCGCTCTTCGTGGAGGGCCTGCAGCAGCAGTTCCATCTCCTCGGCGAGCAGCGCGGCGCCATAGAACTCCACCATCTGCAGGGTGCCGTAGACCTGGTGCACATAGGTCCGACAGAAACCCAGGCGGCTACGGTCGTGCGGGTTGTCGACGAACGCCTCGAGCGCCTTGCGGGCCTGCTGCAAGGTTTCGGCGATCTCTCCCTTGACCCACTCGAGGGCTACGTAGTCGTGTCGATCGATCATCTCGGCTCCTGTCATGCCGGGTGGTCTGGCTGGCGGGTGAACGCCAGGACTTCGGGATGATCGACGGGTACCAGTTGCGGGTGGCTCCAATTGCTCACCTCACCGACACCCAGGACCAAGAGCCCACCCGGTGCAAGCCGCTGGACCAGCTGATTGAGCAGGTCTCGACGCAGCCAGCGGCGGAAATAAATCAGCAAGTTCTGACAAAAAATGACATTGAGCCCCTGCAAGGGCGCCTGGCCCAGCTCCAGCACATTGAGCCGGGCAAAGCACAGTCGCTCCGCCAAGCCGGCGACGACCTCGAAACTGCCGTCCGCCTGGGCACGGAAATAGCGCTCGCGCAGGCTGGCCGACACGCCGGCCAGCCGCTGCAGGCTGTAGCTACCCTGCCGCGCCTGGCGCAGGGCTTCGCTGCTGATGTCGGTGCCGGTCAGGGCGAACGTCAGGGGTCGCGCCTGCCGTGCCAGGACTTCGGCGGTACTGATGGCCATCGAAAACGCTTCCTCTCCACTGGCGCACCCCAGACTCCACAGGGTCAGCCCCTGGCCCTCGGTGGTCCGGGCGAATTCACTCACATAGGCTTCCAGCAGCGCGAAGGAAGGGGGATGGCGAAAGAAGCGGGTGGCCTGGATGGTCAGCCGATCGAGCAGTCGGACCCATTCGATGCGCCCGCTGATACCCGCGCAGACGACCTGGTAGTAGCTGTCGTAGTCCGCGATCGCCAGTTCGCGCATGCGCGCGGCCAACTGGATCTGCAGAAAGCTGCGCTGGCGATCGTCCAACACCATGCCGGCGCGGGTTTCCAGCAGCTGTCGCCAACGCTCGAAGTCCGCATCCGGCAGCTCGGGAGCACGGCGCAACGCCCAACTCGACTCCCCCACCCCGTCTCCCCCCTCGCCACACCACGATGTGGCCGCTGCATTCAGCCCAGCGGCTGCTCGTTCGGCAGATTGAAGCCCGACACCGAACGCCGCATCTCGCTGGCCAGCTTGGCCAGCTCGCCGATGCTGCGCGCGGTGGCGGTGGTACCGGCCGAGGTCTGCGAGGTGATCTCCTGAATCACGTTCATGGTGCTGGAGATGTGGCTAGCGGACGAGGACTGCTGGCGCGCGGCGTTGGAGATGTTCTGGATCAGTCCGGCCAGGCTCTGGGAAACCTTCTCGATCTCTTCCAGCGCCACACCGGCGTCCTGGGCCAGGGCGGCCCCGCGCACCACTTCCGAGGTGGTCTGTTCCATGGAGATGACCGCCTCGTTGGTGTCGGTCTGGATCGCCTTGACCAGGGCCTCGATCTGCTTGGTGGCGCCGGAAGAGCGTTCGGCGAGGCGCTGGACCTCGTCGGCGACCACGGCGAAGCCGCGACCGGCGTCACCGGCCATGGAGGCCTGGATGGCGGCGTTCAGGGCCAGAATGTTGGTCTGGTCGGCGATGTCGTTGATCAGGCCGACGATGTCACCGATCTCCTGGGACGATTCGCCCAGGCGCTTGATTCGCTTGGCGGTGTCCTGGATCTGCTCGCGGATGCTGTCCATGCCGATGATGGTGTTGTGCACCACCTGGTTGCCCTTGTTGGCGATGGCCACGGAGCGCTCCGCCACCGCGGTGGACTCCGAGGCGTTGGTGGATACCTGGTCGATGGACACGGCCATCTCGTTGATCGCCGCGGAGGCCCCGGCGATTTCCTGGGCCTGGTGCTCCGAGGCCTCGGCCAGCACCGTCGCGGTGTCCTGGGATTCCTGGGCGGCGGCGGCCACCTGCACGGCGGTCTGGTTGATGGTCTCCACCAGTTCGCGCAGCTGGTCGATGGAGTAGTTGATGGAGTCGGCGATGGCGCCGGTGAAGTCCTCGGTCACCGTGGCCTGCACGGTCAGGTCACCATCGGCCAGGTCGGCGATCTCGTCCAGCAGACGCAGAATGGCGGTCTGGTTGCGCTGGTTCTTCTCGTCGGTCTCGGCTAGGCGGCGGCGGGTATCGCGCACCAGGATGTAGCCGATGCACAGGATGGCGCCGAGGGCGATGAACACCAGCAGATAGCTGCCCACGGTGTTGATCTTGCGGCTCTGGGCCAGCGAAGCGTAACCGGCGCTCAGCTCCGAGGCGGAACCGAGCAGTGCCTGGGAGCCCTGGTAGATCAGGCCCACGGCGGAGCGGATCTGCAGCAGTTCGGGCGAGGTGGCGAGAATCTCGTCGACGTTGCCGGAGACGAATTCGAACAGCTTGTTGGCTTCGTTGAGTCGGCCGACCGCCTCGGGGTCGGTGATCTTGGCGATGCCCATGGAGGCATTACCTTCGCGCATGGCCTTGAGTACCCGGCCGAACAGGCTGGCGTCGCGGCCAAAGCTGTCGGCAGCCTGGACGGCGGCTTCGTCGCCGGTAAGGATCTTGTTGATGGAACCGAGGATCCGCTCGGCCAGCAGTGCCTGACGCTGGGCCACCACCACCTGGCCGGCGGGCGCGCCGCGCTCGATCAGGATGTCGACGATCTCTTCGTTTTCGACCTGCAACTGGGGAATGGTGTCGGCCAGGGCGCCGGACAGCTGGTGCAGGGACAGCACGGTCTGCTCGCTGCCGAGCATGGTGTCGACCTGCTTGCGCTGGGTCTCCCATTGGGATTGCAGGGTATCCAGACGCGGGCCGAGGATCGCCGGCGAGGGCGGCAGACCGGTCTGCGGATCGCCGCTGCGCAGGATGGTCAGGCGCCGCTCGAACTCGGCGCGCGCCTGGCGCAGGTCCCTGAAGGCCTCGGCCTTGCCGGTGGCGGCCTCACTGGCACTCTTGGCCAGCTGCTGCGAGAGAATCCGCAGCTCGGTGGCCTGACCCTGATACTGGTTGTCGTAGTTGGTCTGGGTGCCCAGGTACGCGAAGTTGGCGAACAGCAGCACGATCGCGACGATCAGCACCACGAACATGCCCGCGACCCACGCGTTGATTTTCCCGGTATTGAGTTTGTTCATCAGCGGCCCCCGCCTGGACCTTGGTTCCTTTAGTTCTATCCTTGTCGGACGCCGGATCGGTTCGCTTGAAACCGATGCTCGTCGCCCTACCCCCACCCGTCGGCGACGGCTCCTGCCATCCCGACCCCGATCCGCCTCGCAGCGCCCGGACGCCTGGCGACCTAGGCCGCGACGTCCATGAATTCGGGATGCTCGACCAAGGCGCGTGGGCTGCAGACCAGCCAGAGCACGTCGCGTTGGAAGACACCTTCCAGAAAGAAGTGCAGGCCCGACGGCACGTTGTCGGCGTGCTCGTGATAGGCCTCGATGTCGAAATGCTGCATACCCAAGACTTCGTCAACCGCCAATCCGACGAAGAGGTCGCCATGGTCGACGATCAGGATGCGCCGCTGTTTGCGCAGGGCCTGGATCTTTACGCCGAGGAATTGCCCCAGGTCGGCGATCGGCAGCAGGCGACCGCGTACGTTGGCCACGCCCTTGAGCCAGGGTTTGACGCCGGGCAGCGCGGTGAAGCGCGGCTCCGGCAGGATCTCGCTGACCTCGCCCATGGGAATCACGAAGCGCAATTCACCGAGACGAAAGCCGATACCGCTCCAGCTGCGCTGGTTTTCCTGTTGCGCCGGCAGACCGGCCGCCCGCTCGCGGCAGCGCAGATCGATCAGGCGCAAGAGTTCATAGGGCGTGGTAGCGTCGCTCATAGGATTCCCTGCCCTGTAGGGCGCTGCCGCGAGAAACGGACGTCGGACGTTAGCCTTGCAGGACACCCGCCAGGGTGCGCAGTAGGGTGTCTTCGTCGATGGGCTTGGTGAGGTAGTCCTTGGCGCCCTGGCGCTTGCCCCAGACCTTGTCGGTTTCCTGGTCCTTGGTGGTGACGATGACCACCGGAATGTGGCTGGTCTCGGCATCCTTGGTCAGCTGCCGGGTGGCCTGGAAGCCGTTGAGGCCGGGCATAACGATGTCCATCAGGACCGCATCCGGCTTCTCCTGACGGGCCAGGGCGACGCCATCGGCACCGTTCTCGGCCTTGAGCACCTGATGCCCATGCTTTTCCAGCATGGCGGTGAGCTTGTACATCTCGGTGGGAGAGTCGTCGACGATCAGAATTCGAGCCATGAAAATTTCCTACTAGATAGAATCGCCCGCCTCAGGACACTCAGGACGCTTGTTCGAGCGGAGTGAAACTGGGGACGTGGGTCTTGATCGCACCGATCAGCTCTTCTTTGCTGAAGGGTTTGGTGAGGTACTGGTCAGAGCCGACGATGCGGCCCTTGGCCTTGTCGAAGAGGCCATCACGCGAAGACAGCATGATGACGGGCGTCGCGCGGAAGGCGCTGTTGTTCTTGATCAGCGCGCAGGTCTGATAGCCATCCAGTCGCGGCATCATGATGTCCACGAAGATTATGTGGGGATGACTATCGGCGATCTTAGCGAGCGCATCGAATCCATCGATGGCGGTGATGACCTCGCAGCCAACTTTCTTGAGCAGGGTCTCGGCGGTCCGACGAATCGTCTTCGAGTCGTCGATCACCATGACCTTCAGCCCTTCCGAATACTGTTCCATGTTCAAGCTACCAGCTCATCGTCGATGAAACGTGAATGATGTCGATCCGGGCACTTTGGCGGCGCCTCTTTGTAGCACACAATACCGTGACGTACCACGCAGATCCCCTGGTGGCGGACCACCGGCCCGCCCACCACGACGATCGCGCAAGCATTGGCACTGAAGGGGATCGAAGGGCTATTCTGACGCCTTGCCCACGTAGAACCGAGGTCTAGCGTCAATGAGTATCCGCCTGGGGATCGTCATGGATCCCATCGAACGCATCTCCTATAAGAAGGATAGCTCCATGGCCATGCTGTGGGCGGCCAAGGCGCGCGGCTGGACCCTGCACTATTTCGAGATGCAGGACCTGTACCAGGTCGATGGCGAGGCCCGCGGCCGTGGCCGGCAGCTGGACGTGTTCCAGGATCCGGAGCGCTGGTTCGCCTTTGGCGAAGACGTCGACCTGCCCCTGCGCGAGCTGGACGTGATCCTGATGCGCAAGGACCCGCCCTTCGACAACGAATTCGTCTATGCCACCTACCTGCTGGAGCAGGCCGAGCGTGGCGGCACCCTGGTGGTCAACCGCCCGGCCAGCCTGCGCGACTGCAACGAGAAGTTCTTCGCCACCCTGTTTCCCGAGCTGGCGCCGCCGACCCTGGTCAGTCGTCGCGCCGACATCATCCGCGAATTCGCCCGCAGCCACGGTGACGTCATCCTCAAGCCGCTGGACGGCATGGGCGGCAGCTCGGTGTTCCGCCATCGGGAAGGCGATCCCAACCTCTCGGTGATCCTGGAGACCCTCACCGCCCACGGTACCCAGCAGATCATCGCCCAGCGCTACCTGCCGGGCATCAAGGATGGCGACAAGCGCATCCTGATGATCGACGGCGAACCCGTGGACTACTGCCTGGCGCGCATTCCGGCCCAGGGCGAGACCCGTGGCAACCTGGCCGCCGGTGGCCGCGGCGTCGCCCAGCCGCTGTCGGCGCGGGATCGCGAGATCGCCGCGACGGTGGGCCCGGAATTGCGCAAGCGCGGCCTGCTCTTCGTCGGCCTGGACGTGATCGGCGAGCACCTCACCGAGATCAATGTCACCAGCCCGACCTGCATCCGCGAGATCGATGCGGCCTACGACACCCGCATCGCCGAGCGCCTCATTGATTTGATCGCGCAGAAGCGCGCGCGCTGAGGCGAGGGTCCATGCTGCCCCCAGCGGCATGGACAAGCGCGGACACAATCCGCAGACTGGCGCCAGCCCTGCCGCGCGTCCTCTGCCCTTGCCGACCCAGTCAATGCCCAGCACCGCCTCCTCCACCGCCGCCCAGGTCCGTCCCGCCGACCGCCTGGGCTTCACGCTGCTCATCGCGACCCTGCTGCACGTCGTGCTGATCCTCGGCGTCGGTTTCTCGCTGCCCGAGCCCAGCCAGATCAGTCGCACCCTGGAGGTGACGCTGGCCAGCTTCAAGAGCGACGAGGCGCCCAAGCAGGCTGATTTCCTCGCCCAGGAAAACCAGCAGGGCAGTGGCACCCTGGACAAGGCGGCAGCGCCGAGCACCCCGGTGCAGGCGCCGTTCCACGACAGCGAGATCCGCCAGGCCGCGCCTCCGGCTCGCCCGCCGGCGGCGGATCGCGCCCAGGCGCCCAAGGCGGCGGTGACCACCCGCGCCCCGCGGCCGACCAAGGCCGAGCCCAGTCGCGAGACGCCCGAACGGGAACAGCGTGACGCTCCGAGCCCCGAATCAGACAGCCAAGCCGCCGAACTCGCCAGCCTGGAAGCCCAGCTCGCCGAGGAGCGCCAGCAATACGCCAAGCGGCCAAAGATCTGGCGGATCAACGCCGCCTCGACGCAAAAGGACAAGGGCGCCCGCTACAAGGAAGAATGGCGGCGCAAGATCGAGCGCATCGGCAATCTCAACTACCCCGAGCAGGCCAAGCGTGACCGCCTCTATGGCAGCCTGCGCCTGCTGGTGGCCATCAACAAGGACGGCTCGCTCTACGAGGTCCAGGTGCTGGAATCCTCGGGCCGCCCGGTGCTGGACCAGGCGGCGCTGCGCATCGTCCGGTTGGCGGCGCCCTTCGCTCCCTTCAGCGGCGATCTGGCCGACATCGACCGGCTGGAGATCATCCGCACCTGGCGCTTCGAGCGTGGCGACCGCCTGTCCAGTCAATAGCCCTGGACGCCGTTGGACTTGAAGCCGGACCGCGCAACCGGGAAACTTGCCGGTCATGAAGCCGACCTCCAGCACCACCCTACAGCACCAGCTCCTGATCGCCATGCCACAGATGGACGATCCCCATTTCGCCGAGACGGTGATCTACCTCGTTGACCACGGCCCGGATGGCGCCATGGGCCTGGTGATCAACCGACCCAATGGCCTGCATCTGGACGACTTGCTCGAACAGCTGCGGCCCGAGGTCCCGGCCACCCTGGAAGACACCCAGGTCGTGCTCTATGCCGGCGGCCCGGTGCAGACCGATCGTGGCTTCGTCCTGCATGACGCCGGCCCGGTGTTCCAGAACACCCTGGAACTGGACGAACTCAGCCTCACCACCTCGCCGGACGTGCTGTTCGCCCTCTCCGACGGCACCGGCCCGAGCCGCCACCTGATCACCCTGGGCTACAGCGGCTGGGGTCCCGGCCAGCTGGAAGAGGAATTGGCGGCCAATCTCTGGCTCACCACCCCGGCCACCAGCGCCCTGCTGTTCGAGACGCCCAGCGAGCAGCGCCTCGGCGCGGCAGCCGCCCTGCTGGGGGTCGACCTGCGCCTGCTCTCGCGCCAGGCGGGCCACGCATGAGCGCACCCAGCGGCCTCTACCTGGGCTTCGACTACGGCACCCGGCAGATCGGCGTCGCGGTCGGCCAGGCCGTGACCGGTCAGGCCCGCGAACTGCTCACCCTCAAGGCGCAGAACGGCGTTCCCGACTGGCAGCAGATCCAGCGCCTGCTGGACGAGTGGCGCCCCACCGCCCTGGTGGTCGGCCTGCCACTGAACATGGACGGCACCCCCAGCGAGATGAGCGAGCGCGCCGAACGCTTCGCCCGCCGCCTGCAGGGTCGCTACGGCTTGCCCGTGCATACCCATGACGAACGCCTCACCACCTATGCCGCCAAGGGCGAGCGCCTGCAGGGCGGTCAGCGCGACGGCTATCGCGAGCGCCCGGTGGACGCCCTTGCCGCCGCCCTCCTCTTGGAAGGCTGGCTGACCCAACAACTGGAACGGGCCGCGCGCCCGCAATCGGAGTAGCCATGCACCTGCCCTCTCCCGCCGAGCTCCTGCCGCGGCTGGCCGCCGACCTGCGCCTATCGTTGGATCGCCGCGGCATCACCGATCCCGGCTTCGTCGGCATCCATACCGGTGGCCTGTGGGTCGCCGAGGCCCTGTTGGCCGAACTCGGCCTGGATACCCCGCTGGGCAGTCTGGACGTCTCCTTCTATCGCGACGACTTCACCCAGAAGGGCCTGCACCCTCAGGTACGGCCCTCGGCGCTGCCGTTCGAGATCGACGGGCGCCACCTGGTGCTGGTGGACGACGTGCTCATGAGCGGCCGTACCGTCCGCGCGGCGCTCAACGAACTCTTCGACTATGGTCGTCCCGCCAGTGTGACCCTGGTCTGCCTGCTGGACGTCAATGCCCGCGAATTGCCGATCCAGCCCGACGTGGTGGGCGCCACCCTGAGCCTGGCCCCCACCCAGCGCGTCAAGCTGACCGGCCCCACGCCGCTCGCCCTCGAATACCGCGACGCTCCCGCCGCCTGACCTGGATCCGCTGCCATGACCGACGCTACGCGCTCGCTGCAACTCAACGCCCAGGGCCAATTGCGCCACTTCCTGTCGCTCGACGACCTGCCCGCCGAACTCCTCACCGAATTGCTCGATACCGCCGACTCCTTTTTGGAAGTCGGCGCCCGGGCGGTGAAGAAGGTGCCGCTGCTGCGCGGCAAGACCGTGTGCAACGTCTTCTTCGAGAATTCGACCCGCACCCGCACCACCTTCGAACTGGCGGCCAAGCGGCTGTCGGCGGACGTCATCACCCTCAACGTCTCCACCTCTTCCACCAGCAAGGGCGAGACGCTGTTCGACACCCTGCGCAACCTGGAGGCCATGGCCGCCGACATGTTCGTGGTGCGCCACGCCGATTCCGGCGCCGCCCACTTCATCGCCGAGCACGTCTGCCCCGATGTGGCCATCATCAACGGCGGCGACGGCCGCCATGCCCACCCCACCCAGGGCATGCTCGACATGCTGACCATCCGCCGCCACAAGGGCGACTTCGCCAACCTCTCGGTGGCCATCGTCGGCGACATCCTGCATTCGCGGGTCGCCCGCTCCGACATGCTGGCGCTGCGTACCCTGGGCTGCCGCGACATCCGCGTGGTCGCGCCGCGCACCCTGCTGCCGGTCGGCCTCGAAGAACTCTATGGCGTGCGCACCTTTACCGACCTGGCCGAGGGCCTGGACGGCGTGGACGTGGTGATCATGCTGCGCCTGCAACGCGAGCGCATGCAGGGTGGCCTCTTGCCCAGCGAAGGCGAGTACTACCGGCTGTTCGGCCTGACCCGCCAGCGCCTGGCCCGCGCCAAGCCCGACGCCATCGTCATGCACCCGGGACCGATCAACCGCGGCGTGGAGATCGAATCGGCGGTCGCCGACGGCGAGCAGTCGGTCATCCTCAACCAGGTCACCTACGGCATCGCGGTCCGCATGGCGGTGCTGTCGATGACCATGAGCGGGCAGACCGCCCAGCGTCAGCTACAGGAGAATGCGCAGTGAGCCTGAGCATCCGCAATGCCCGGGTGATCGACCCGGCCACCGGCCTCGACCAGGTCAGCGACGTCCATGTCGACCAGGGTCGCATCCTGGCCCTGGGCGAAGCGCCCCAGGGCTTCCAGGCCGACGAGCAGCTGGACGCCAGCGGCCTGATCCTGGCGCCTGGTCTGGTCGACCTGGATGTCGCCCTGTGCGAACCGGGCCTGACCCGCAAGGGCAATGTCGACAGCGAGACCCGCGCCGCCGCGGCCGGGGGCGTCACCAGCCTGTGCTGCCCGCCCACCACCCGCCCGGTGCTGGACACCACTGCGGTGGCCGAACTCATCCTCGACCGGGCGCGCACCGCCGATCACGCCCGCGTCCATCCCATCGGCGCCCTGACCAAGGGCCTAGGCGGCGAGCAGCTGGCCGAACTGATGGCCTTGCGCGACGCCGGTTGCGTGGCTTTCACCAACGGCCTGCAGCCCTTCGAGAATCTGCGGGTGCAGCGGCGAGCGCTGGAATATGCCGCCACCTTCGACCTTACCGTGGTCTTTACCGCTCTGGACGCCGACCTAGCCCATGGCGGCCTCGCCCATGAAGGCCCCACCGCCAGCTTCCTGGGTCTCACCGGCATCCCGGAGACCGCGGAGACCATCGCCCTGTCTCGCGACCTGTTGCTGGTGGAACAGAGCGGCGTGCGTGCCCATTTCGGCCAGCTGACCAGCGCTCGCGCGGTGGAGATGATCGCCGCCGCCCAGGCCCGCGGCCTGCCGGTGACCGCCGATGTGGCGCTCTACCAGCTGCTGCTCACCGACGAGGCCTTGCAGGGCTTTTCCAGTCTCTATCACGTCAAGCCGCCGCTGCGCACCGCGCGGGACCGCGACGCCCTGAGAGCCGGAGTGCGTGATGGGGTGATCGGCGCCATCTCCAGCCATCACCAGCCCCACGAGGCGGACGCCAAGCTGGCGCCCTTCGCCGCCACCGAGCCGGGCATCAGCAGTGTCGAATTGCTGCTGCCGCTGGCCCTGACCCTGGTGGAAGACGGCCTGCTGGATCTGCCGACCCTGCTGGCACGCCTGACCAGCGGTCCGGCCCAGGCGCTGCGCCTCGCGGCGGGCCGCCTGGCCAAGGGCCTGCCGGCGGACCTGGTGCTGTTCGCCCAGCAGCCGACCGCCCAGGCCGCCACGCCCTGGCTGTCGCGTGGCCGCAACTGCCCCTTCCAAGGCCTCACCCTGCCCGGCCGCATCGAACGCACCCTGGTAGGGGGACGCGCGACCTACCAGCGCGGCGCCTGAATAGAGGCGCCTGAATAGAAAAGGGGCTCCGCGGAGCCCCTTTTCTCTGTCTCTTAGCTGGATTAGCGCACCAGCCGCCGGCGATTCTCTTCGGAGATCTGCGAGTTGAGCGTCCAGAAGTCGTAGAGCACGCCCAGCAGGAAGAAACCCGCGGTAAAGAAATAGAGGATGGCGGTGATCCACTTGCCCAGATAGAGGCGATGGACGCCAAAGATGCCGAGAAAGGTCAGCAGGATCCAGCCCAGACTGTAGTTGATCGAACCGGACTGGAAACGCAGATCCGCCTCGCGATCCATGGCCGGGATCAGGAACAGATCGATCAGCCAACCGATGCCCAGCAGACCCAGGGTGCAGAACCAGAGGGTGCCGGTGACCGGTTTGCCATAGTAGAAGCGATGAGCGCCGAGAAAACCGAAGATCCACAGCAGATAGCCCATGACCTTGCTGTGGGTGTCCTGATACTGCATGCCTACGACCTCGCGACTGAAGGAAAAGACCCACCTTACCGACACCCTTACATTCACCGTGACTTTATGTCGAAAACTGGATGAATGCCCAGGGAGTCTCACTGGTTGGCGCTCTAGGGACCCCACTTTCCGCTAAAAATTACATAATTTCTTGATGAGAGGTGCACAAAATATCCACAGGGTTGGTATAGAATCCCTCGCTTCGATCTTCAGACACCCCTACGACAATGCGTTTATTTCTTCTGACATGGCTCTCCGCCTGTCTTGTGCTGCCCGCGGCAGTACAAGCGAAAGAGAACTCTGCAGCGCGCACTGCCGCTCCGGTCCACAAGGTCGCAGCCCGGCATGTCACCGCCGCTTCAGCTCCCAAGACCGCCGCCCGGCACGCCTCCGCTGCTCCCGCGCCTAAGGCCGCCGCTCGCCGCGTCGCGAAGGTGGACCCTACCCAGGCAGCCTCTGCCGCCCGCGCCAAGCACGCCGCCCGCGCTACCAGCGCCCTGCACCGTAAGCAGGCCACCGCCCAGGCTGCCACCCGCAACGTCGGCGCCCAGGTCGCGACCCGCGCCATGGACCTGGTTGGTACCCCTTATCGCTACGGCGGGACCAATCCGCAGAACGGCCTGGATTGCAGCGGCCTGGTGAACTACGTCTATCGCGACGTACACAACGTCAAGCTGCCGCGTACCTCCCGCGAGCTGTCCCAGCTCAAGGGCCCCAAGGTCGCTCGTGGCGATCTCAAGGCCGGTGACCTGGTGTTCTTCAAGACCGGTCAGCG
Source organism: Pseudomonas sp. PLB05 (assembly GCF_021106615.1). Lineage (NCBI taxonomy): Bacteria > Pseudomonadati > Pseudomonadota > Gammaproteobacteria > Pseudomonadales > Pseudomonadaceae > Pseudomonas > Pseudomonas sp. PLB05. The sequence continues at coordinate 192,621 of NZ_JAJOHO010000004.1, read as the reverse complement.
CAGCGGCATCGATCACGTCGCCATCTATCTGGGCAACGACCGTTTCGTCCATGCCCCGCGTAGCGGCGAAAGCGTTCGCGTCGATCACCTGAGCAAGCCCTACTGGACCAAGAGGTTCGCCTCGGCCAAGCGCGTGCTGCAACAGCCCACTACCCTGGCGGCGGAAACCACGTCCGTCGCGGACAAGCCGCGTACCAAGCGTACCCGCAAGTCCTGATCCCTCCCCCTCGCTTCGCCGGGCACTACCGCCCGGCGGAGTGTCGCTCCACTCGGCGCCGCCCGGCGCAAAGCCATTGAACGACGCTCCGCTTCCTGGATACTGTATGCAATCACAGTCCAGGAGATCTCGATGGAGCTCGCCGACAAGCTGATCATTCTCGCCGATGCCGCCAAGTACGACGTATCCTGCGCCAGCAGCGGTGCGCCCAAACGCAGCTCGAAGGGCAAGGACGGCCTGGGCTCGACCGATGGCATGGGCATCTGCCACAGCTTCACCCCGGATGGGCGCTGCGTGGCTCTGCTCAAGGTGCTGCTGACCAATTTCTGCCAGTACGACTGCCAGTACTGCGTCAATCGCCGCAGCAGCAATGTGCCGCGGGCGCGCTTCACGCCCGAGGAAGTGGTGCAGCTGACCCTCGACTTCTACCGGCGCAACGTCATCAGCGGGCTGTTTCTCAGCTCCGGCATCATCCGCTCCTCCAACTACACCATGGAGCAGATGACCCGGGTGGCCCAGCTGCTGCGCGAACAGCACCAGTTCCGCGGCTATATCCACCTCAAGACCATTCCCGACGCCGATCCCGAGATCATCGCCCAGGCCGGTCTTTATGCCGATCGCCTGTCGGTGAACATCGAACTGCCCACCGAGAGCAGCCTGATCAAGCTGGCGCCGGAAAAGAACGGCAGCAGCATCCGCAAGACCATGGGCAACATTCGCCTGGGGCTGGAGGAAGCCGAGGCCGAAGCCAAGGCGCCGCGTTTCGCGCCAGCTGGCCAGAGCACCCAGATGATCGTGGGCGCCGATGCCACCGACGACCGCACCATCCTCGATACCGCCCAGACCCTGTATGGCGCCTATCGCCTCAAGCGCGTCTACTATTCGGCCCTCAGCCCCATCCCGGAAAGCCCGGGTACGGTGCCGCTGCAACCGCCGCCGCTGCTGCGCGAGCACCGGCTGTACCAGGCCGACTTCCTCATGCGCGGCTACGGCTTCCAGGCGGAAGAGCTGCCCACCGAAGATGGCCAGTTGCCGCTGGACGTAGATCCCAAGCTGGCCTGGGCGCTGCACAATCGCGCCATTTTTCCGCTGGATCTCAACCGCGCCGACCAGGCACTCATCGCCCGGGTGCCCGGCATCGGTGTGCTCTCGGCCAAGCGGCTGGTGGAGCTCAGGCGCGAGCGGCGCATCCGCTACGCCGACCTGATCCGCCTGAAATGCAGCGTCGAGAAGGCACGGCCCTTCATCATCACCCAGGACTACCGACCGCAGCCGCGCCTGGCGGAATCCCTCGACCTGCGCCGGCAACTCGCCGAACCGCCCGCCCAGCTCGCCCTGCTCTAGATGCAGAGAGTCGACTTCGACGGCACCTTCGCTGGCTGGCGCAAGGAGGCGCGCCGGTTGCTCCAGGCGGGTATCGCCCCGGCCCAGGTGAGCTGGCAGGAAAGTCGCGGCCTGGGCGATCTGTTCGACGAACCGGCCGAGGCCACGGCGCCGCCGCCCAGCGGCGCCATACGTATCCCGCCGCAACTGGCCGAAGCCCTGACCTATGCCGCCTGCTTTCGCAGCGACGATCGCTGGGCGCTGCTCTACCAGGTGCTCTGGCGGGTCGCCCGAGGCGAACGTGCGGCGATGTTGGCCGGTGACGAGGACGGCAGCGAATTGCAGCGTCGGGTCAAGGCGATCCGCCGCGAGATCCACCATGTGCATGCCTTCCTGCGCTTTCGGCCGCGTGCGGAGAGCGCCGGTCCGCCGGCCTGGGTGGCCTGGCACCAGCCGGCCCATGACGTCCTGGCCCTGGCGGCGCCGCATTTCTGCGACCGTATGGGCAACAGCAGCTGGCTGATCGCGACCCCGGAGGCCGCCGCGCTCTGGGATGGCCAGGCGCTGCAACTGGTGGAGCCCTGCCCCGCCGAGCTGCAGCAACTGGCGCGGCAGACGCCGGAAGACGATGACCGCAACGCCGGCGACGAACTCTGGCGCGCCTACTACCGCAGCACCTTCAATCCGGCGCGGGCCAATCCGCGCACCTTGCGCGGCAACATGCCGGCGCGCTTCTGGAAGGATCTACCGGAAGGGCCGCTGATCCCGACGCTGCTCAGCGAGGCACGGGCCGGCGCCCAGCGCCTGGCCCAGGCCGAAGCCGTGGGCCGCCAGGGCGGTCGCGAGGTGCTGATCGCCGCCGAGCGCGCCCAGCCGGAACGCCCGCTGCCCACCACCCTCGACGAGTGCCGCCGCTGCGAGTTGTGGGAAAAGGCTACCCAGCCGGTGGCCGGCGAAGGCCCGCGCACCGCCCGCATTCTGCTCTTGGGCGAGCAGCCCGGCGATCAGGAAGACCTGGCGGGTCGCCCCTTCATCGGACCGGCCGGGCAGGTGCTGATGGCGGCGCTGGCCAAGGCGGGCCTCGCGCGCAGCGAGGTGTTCCTGACCAATGCGGTCAAGCACTTCAAATGGATTCCCCAGGGCAGGCGACGCAAGCACGTCACCCCGGGACCGGAGATCGCGCCCTGCCGCTACTGGCTAGAGCAGGAACTGCGCGACATCCGGCCGACCGTGGTGGTGGCCCTGGGCTCGACCGCCCTGGAAGCCTTGCTCAAGCGCAAGCCACGGGGCCTGGCGCAATTCATGGGCCGACCACTGCGGCTGGACGAGCGCTGGATCATTGCCACCTATCACCCCTCCTACATCCTGCGCACCCCGGACGCCGAGCAGCAGGAGCAGGCACGCCAGGCGCTGGTCGCCGCTCTGCGCGAGGCCAGGACCCTGGCCGCCGAGAACGAAGACGAAGGCTAGCGGAAGCGCTTGGGCGGATCGTCGCCCATGTCCACCGAGAGGTTACGGGTGAGCTGATTGAGGTGATCGGCGTCCGTTTCCGACCCTAGCTTGATCATCAGCCGCAGGTCGTTGGCGGAATCGGCGTGGGCCAGGGCCGCTTCGTAGCTGATCTCGCCGTCGCGATAGAGACCATAGAGCGACTGGTCGAAGGTCTGCATGCCCAGTTCACCGGACTTCTTCATCAGCGCCTTGAGTTCGTGCACCTCTCCCTTGCGGATCAGGTCGGCGGCCAGCGGGGTGTTGAGCAGCACCTCGATCACGGCACGACGGCCCTGGCCATCGGTAGTGGGCACCAGTTGCTGGGCGACGATGCCCTTGAGATTGAGCGACAGGTCCATCCAGGTCTGGCTGTGCCGATCGGCCGGGAAGAAATGGATGATGCGATCCAGCGCCTGGTTGGCGTTGTTGGCGTGCAGGGTGGCCAGGCACAGGTGACCGGTCTCGGCAAAGGCCAGGGCATGTTCCATGGTGTCCCGGCTGCGGATCTCGCCGATCATGATGACGTCCGGCGCCTGGCGCAGGGTGTTCTTCAGGGCCACCTCGAAGGATTCGGTGTCGATGCCCACCTCGCGCTGGGTGACGATGCACCCCTGGTGCTGGTGGATGTATTCGATGGGGTCCTCGATGGAAATGATGTGTCCCGCCGAGTTCCTGTTGCGATGGCCGATCATGGCCGCCAGCGAGGTGGACTTGCCGGTGCCGGTGGCGCCGACGAAGATCACCAGCCCGCGCTTGGTCATGGCCAGCTTCTTGATGATCTCCGGCAGGCGCAGCTGCTCGACCGTGGGAATGTTGACCTCGATGCGGCGCAGCACCATGCCCACCAGGTTGCGCTGGTAGAAGGCGCTGACCCGGAAGCGACCGATGCCGCGGGCGCTGATGGCGAAGTTGCACTCGCGCTTCTGCTGGAATTCCTGCCGCTGCTCGTCGTTCATCACCCCCAGCACGATGGCTCGGCACTGATCCGGCGTGAGCGAATCCTTGGTGACCGGCGTCATGCGCCCGTTGATCTTCATCGAAGGGGGCACGCCGGTGGTGATGAAGAGGTCGGACGCCCCCTTGTCCACCATCAGCTGCAGGAACCTGTCGAAATCCATCAGAAGTTCTCCGGCGTCTTGGCCTTCTCGCGGGCCGCGTCGCGGCTGATCAGCCCCTTGGCCAGCAGCGCCTTGAGGCACATGTCCAGGGTCTGCATGCCCAGGCCGCCACCGGTCTGGATCGAGGAATACATCTGCGCCACCTTGTCCTCGCGGATCAGGTTACGGATGGCCGGGGTACCGATCATGATCTCGTGGGCCGCCACCCGGCCGCCGCCGACCTTCTTGAGCAGGGTCTGGGAGACCACCGCCTGCAGGGATTCGGACAGCATGGAACGCACCATGGACTTCTCTTCCGCCGGAAAGACGTCCACCACCCGGTCGATGGTCTTGGCCGCCGAGGTGGTGTGCAGGGTGCCGAACACCAGGTGCCCGGTCTCGGCCGCGGTCAGCGCCAGGCGGATGGTCTCCAGGTCGCGCAGCTCGCCGACCAGGATGATGTCCGGGTCCTCGCGCAGCGCCGAGCGCAGGGCTTCTGAAAAGCCCAGGGTGTCGCGGTGCACCTCACGCTGGTTGACCAGGCACTTCTTGGACTCGTGGACGAATTCGATGGGATCCTCGATGGTGAGAATGTGGTGGTACTTGGTGTTGTTGAGGTAGTCGAGCATGGCCGCGAGGGTGGTGGACTTGCCCGAACCGGTCGGCCCGGTCACCAGCACCAGGCCGCGCGGGACGTCGGTGATCTTCTTGAACACCTCGCCCATGCCCAGCTCTTCCATGCTCAGCACCTTGGACGGAATGGTCCGGAACACCGCGCCGGCGCCGCGATTCTGGTTGAAGGCGTTGACCCGGAAGCGCGCCACGCCCGGCACCTCGAAGGAGAAGTCGGTCTCCAGGAATTCCTCGAAGTCCTTGCGCTGCTTGTCGTTCATGATGTCGTAGATCAGCGCGTGCACCTGCTTGTGCTCGAAGGCCGGCAGGTTGATGCGGCGCACGTCGCCGTCGACGCGGATCATCGGCGGCAGGCCGGCGGACAGGTGCAGGTCGGAGGCGCCTTGCCGCGCGGAAAAGGCCAGCAATTCGGTGATATCCATGGGACTCCCAGATGTCGAGCAAGCAGGTAGAATGCCGCGCAGCACTGGCGGTCTGACCTGGTCACCGCCACTCACTCATCCGGTACGCCGAGGCCTGCCGGATGCGCCGACGCAAGCAGGGGCTGAATGTCCACGATAGCCGAGAATAGCGCAACCGTACTCGAACGCATCGCCGCCGCCAGCCGGACGGCAGGCCGCGATCCCGCGACTGTCGGCCTCCTGGCGGTGAGCAAGACCAAGCCCGCCGCCGCCTTGCGCGAGGCCGCCGCCGCCGGCCTGCGCGACTTTGGCGAGAACTACCTGCAGGAGGCGCTGGACAAGCAGCCGGCGCTGGCCGACCTGCCACTGGTGTGGCATTTCATCGGTCCCATCCAGTCCAACAAGACCCGCGCCATCGCCAGCCATTTCGACTGGGTGCACTCGGTGGACCGCCTGAAGATCGCCCAGCGCCTGGCCGAACAGCGCCCGCCCGAGCGCGGGCCGCTGAACATCTGCCTGCAGGTCAACGTCAGTGGCGAAGCCAGCAAGTCCGGCTGCCACCCCGATGATCTGCCAGCCTTGGCCGCGGCGGTAGGCCAGTTGCCCAACCTGCGCCTGCGTGGCCTGATGGCCATTCCTGAACCCACCGACGACCCGGCCAGCCAGCGCGCCGCCTTTGCCCGGCTGCGAAAGCTCAGCGAAACGCTGAACCTGAACCTGGACACCCTGTCCATGGGCATGAGCCAGGATCTGGAAGCCGCCATCGCCGAGGGCGCCACCTGGGTCCGCGTCGGTACCGCTCTCTTCGGCGCCCGCGACTACGGCGTCGCCTCTTCAATCTAGGAAGTCTCGATGAACGACACCCGCATCGCCTTCATCGGCGCCGGCAACATGGCCGGCGCCATCATCGGCGGTCTGCTCGCCCAGGGCGTGCCGGCCCGGCAGCTCAGCGCCAGCAATCGCAACCCGGCCAAGCGCGAGGCGCTGGCCCGGGAGCACGGTATCCGCGTCGATGCCAGCAACAGCGCCGTGCTCGCCGACGCCGACGTGGTGGTCCTGGGGGTGAAGCCCCAGGTGATGGGTGAGGTCTGCCAGGAGCTGGCGCCCCATCTGCGCCCGGACCAGCTGATCGTCTCGGTCGCCGCCGGCATCACCTGCGCCAGCCTGACACGCTGGCTGGGCCAGCGCGCGCTGGTGCGCTGCATGCCCAACGTGCCTTCGCAGCTGCGCCTGGGTGCCAGCGGCCTGTTCGCCAACGACCAGGTCACCGCCGAACAGCGCGCCCGCGCCCAGGAGATCCTCGCCGCGGTGGGCCTGGCCCTCTGGGTCGAGGAAGAACAGCAGCTGGACGCGGTCACCGCCGTCTCCGGCAGTGGCCCGGCTTATTTCTTCCTGCTGATGGAAGCCATGACCCAGGCCGGCACCAAGCTCGGCCTGCCGGCCGTGGTGGCCGAACAGCTGACCCTGCACACCGCCCGCGGCGCCGCCGCCATGGCCTGTCAGGGCGACCGCAGCCCCGAACAATTGCGTCGTTCGGTGATGTCCCCCAAGGGCACCACCGAACGCGCCATCGAAACCTTCCAAGCCGGGGCCTTCGCGGACCTGGTGGAAGAAGCCCTCACCGCCGCGGCCGACCGGGCTGCGGAACTGGCCCAGTTGCCGGATCGATAAGGAGTATCCATGTCCGCTTTCGCGCAAGCCCTCGTCTACGTCATCCAGACCCTCGGCAGTCTCTATCTGCTGATCATCCTGCTACGCTTCATCCTGCAGCTGGTGCGGGCCGACTTCTACAATCCGCTGTCGCAATTCACCGTGCGCGCCACCCAGCCGCTGCTCAAACCGGTGCGACGCATCATTCCCGGCTTCGGCGGCGTCGATCTGGCGGCCCTGGTGCTGGCGATCCTGGTCCAGCTGGCGCTGATGATGGTCGTGGTGGTGCTGCTCGGCGCCAGCATCGGCGGCCTGTTCCCCGCCCTGCTGATCTGGGCCCTGCTGGGCGTGGCTTCGCTGTTCCTCAAGGTGTTCTTCTTCGCCCTGATCGTCAGCGTCATCCTCTCCTGGGTCGCGCCCCAGACCCACAACCCCGCCGCCGAGCTGGTCAATCAGATCTGCGAGCCGCTGCTGGCCCCCTTCCGCCGCATCCTGCCGAATCTGGGTGGCTTGGATCTGTCGCCGATCTTCGCCTTCATCGTGATCAATCTGCTGGATCGCTTCGTCATCGGCCAGCTGGCCGCCGCCACCGGCATGCCGCAGATTCTCGCCCCCTTCCTCTGACCCACCACTCGCGCACCCGCCACGACCGCCTGCCGCGTCGTGGCGGAGGCGGCATTGACGTCCTCTGGACGCTGGGGCACCGTCCAGCCTTTGCTGTCCAGGTCAAGGAAGTCCCCTATGGAACGCCTGTTCCGCCACGTCGATGCCTATGCCACGTGGAAAGCCGAACTCGACACCCAATTGGGCCGCTACCGCGACTGGTTGCAGCGTAATCGTCTGGCCTCCCCGGCACTGGACGCCGCCCTGGCCAGCTGCCAGAGCGAATTGCAGGCCGACGGCATCACCCTGGCCTTCGCCGGCGAGTTCTCCCGCGGCAAGACCGAGCTGATCAACGCCCTCTTCTTCGCCGACTACGGCCAGCGCATGCTGCCGTCCCAGGCCGGGCGCACCACCATGTGCCCCACCGAGATCTTCCATGACGCCGGGGCCGACGGTCCCTATCTGCAGCTGCTGCCCATCGACAGCCGCCTGGACGAACGCAGCCTGGCCGCCTGGCGCAAGACGCCCGAGGCCTGGCAGCGCTTCGCCCTGGACGACCGCCACCCGGACGCCATGGCCGCCCTGCTGGCCAAGGTCACCGAGACCCGCGAGGTGGAAACCGCCGCCGCCGTGCAACTGGGCTTCGATCCCGAGCAGTTGGAACAGCTCGACAGCGCCGGTCTGGTCAGCATCCCGGCCTGGCGCCACGCGCTGATCAGCATCGACCACCCGCTGCTGCGCCAGGGCCTGCGCATCCTCGACACCCCCGGCCTCAACGCCCTGGGCGCCGAACCCGAACTGACCCTGTCGCTGCTGCCCCACGCCCAGGCCGTACTCTTTCTCATCGGTGCCGACACCGGCGTGACCGCTTCGGACCTGGCGCTCTGGGAACAGTGCGTCAAGCCCTCCCTGGGCGATGCCCCGGAGCGGCTGTTCGCGGTGATGAACAAGATCGACAGCCTCTGGGACGACCTCGGCGGCGTCGCCCATGTCGCCCAGTCGCTGGAAAACGTCCGCCAAGCCAGCGCCCGGCAACTGGCGCTGCCGGCCGAGCACATCCTGCCGCTGTCGGCCAAGCAGGCGCTGCTGGGCAAGGTCCGCGGCGATCTGGAACTGCTCGCGCGCAGCCAGCTGGACAGCCTCGAACAGCTGCTCGCCGAACGCATCGTCGGCGCCCGCGAGCGTCTGTTGCAGCAGCGCATCGTGCAGCAGGCCAGTGGTCTGCTGGGCGCCAGCCGTACCCTCATCGAGCAGCGCCTGGAAGCCATTCGCGCCCAGTACGCGCAACTGGCCGACGAGGAATTGCCCGGTGCCGGCCTGGAATTGCAGACCGCTCGCACGCGCCAGGAATACGACCTCTACCACCGTCGCCTGCTGGATCTACGCACCACCCAGAACATGCTGGCCGGGCAACGCAAGCTGCTGACCGACCTGGTCGCGTCGGAGCGCCTGGACGCCCATCTGGAAACCGCCCGCCGGGAATTCCGCAGCAGCCTGACCACCGTCGGCATCAACCAGTCCATCGCCCGCTTCTTTCGCGTGGTCGAGCATGACCTACTGGCCCTGGACAACGAGGCGGACCGGGCCAACAAGGTGCTCGGCGCGGTCTACCAGCGGCACAATGTCGAGAATCCGCTGCATCCCCTGGAAGCGCCGCGACTGCGCATCCGCCCCTATGTCCGCGAGCTGCGCCAGCTGCAACTCAAGACCGAGGAGGTGCAGCGTCAGGTCAAGACCCTGCTCACCGAGCAGAGCGCCCTGGCCCGCCGCTTCTTCGCCACCGTGGCCCAGGAGGTCCAGGCGCTGCAGGAAGGCGCCCATGCCCAGGTGCTGCGCTGGAACGACGGCGCCCTGACCCCGCTGGTGCAGCACACCCGCGAGCAGAAGCAGCTGCTGGAAACCAGCATGCTGGCGCTCAAGCAGCTCACCCAGCAGAACCTCAACAGCCAGGAGCAGGTGCGCCGGCTGCAGGTGCACGAGGACGTCCTGCACGGGCAGCTCAGCGAGGTCAGCGACATGCTCAAGCAGATCAGCCGGCCGGCGCCCTCCCAGCGCCACGACAACGTGGTCACCCTGCCGCTGGCGCGGGTCGGCTAGCGCCATCCGCTACCGTGGCGCGGTCCTTGGCCGCCGCGCCACGCCTGCCCTTGCCGCTCCCGGCGGTGCTCTTTAGACTGGCGAGCCCCGCCCCGGACGAGCCGTCAATGCCCAGCGTCATTCCCGAAGATTCCGTCGGCCTGGTCACCCCCGAGCTGCTGCACTTCAACGAGCCCCTGGCCCTGGCCTGTGGTCGCACCCTGCCGGCCTATGACCTGATGGTCGAGACCTATGGCGAACTCAACGCCAGTCGCAGCAACGCCGTGCTGATCTGCCACGCGCTCTCCGGCCATCACCACGCGGCCGGCTATCACAGCCTGGACGACCGCAAGCCCGGCTGGTGGGACAGCTGCATCGGCCCCGGCAAGCCCATCGACACTCGCAAGTTCTTCGTGGTCGCCCTCAACAACCTGGGCGGCTGCAACGGCTCCACCGGTCCCAGCAGTCCCAATCCCGACACCGGTCGGGCCTATGGCGCGGACTTCCCGGTGCTGACCGTGGAAGACTGGGTCAACAGCCAGGCACGCCTGGCCGATCGCCTGGGCATCGCGCAGTGGGCGGCGGTGATCGGCGGCAGCCTGGGCGGCATGCAGGCGCTGCAATGGACCATCAGCTATCCCGAGCGCATCCGCCACTGCCTGGCCATCGCCTCGGCGCCCAAGCTGTCGGCGGAAAACATCGCCTTCAACGAGGTAGCGCGCCAGGCCATCCTCTCGGATCCGGATTTCCACGCCGGCCACTTCCAGGAAAAGGGTGTGATCCCCAAGCGCGGCCTGATGCTGGCGCGCATGGTCGGCCACATCACCTACCTGTCCGACGAGGCCATGGGCGAAAAATTCGGTCGCGAACTCAAGACCGACCAGCTCAACTACGACTTCCACAGCGTCGAATTCCAGGTGGAAAGCTACCTGCGCTACCAGGGCGAGGAATTCTCCGGCCGTTTCGACGCCAACACCTACCTGCTGATGACCAAGGCGCTGGACTACTTCGATCCGGCCCATGCCCATGGCGGCGACCTGGCCAAGACCCTGGCCGGGGTGCAGGCGCGCTTCCTGATCGTCTCCTTCACCACCGACTGGCGCTTCTCGCCGGCGCGTTCCAAGGAGATCGTCAACGCCCTGATGGCCGCGCGCAAGGACGTCAGCTACCTGGAGGTCGACGCGCCCCAGGGCCATGACGCCTTCCTCATTCCCATCCCGCGCTATCTGCAGGCCTTCTCCCACTACATGACCCGCATCGAGGTATAGCTGCCGTGCGCGCCGATCTGGACATCATTCAGGAATGGATCCCCGCCGGCAGCCGGGTCCTCGACCTCGGTTGCGGCACCGGCGAACTGCTCGCCTGGCTGCGCGATCACAAGCAGGTCACCGGCTACGGCCTGGAGATCGACCCGGACAAGATCGCCGAATGCCTACTCAAGGACGTCAACGTCATCGAGCAGGATCTCGACGGCGGCCTGGCCAACTTCGCCAGCGACAGCTTCGACGTGGTGGTCATGACCCAGTCGCTGCAGGCCATGCAGTACCCGGACCGCATTCTCCAGGAGATGCTCAGGGTCGGTCGCCAGTGCATCATCACCTTTCCCAACTTCGGTCACTGGCGCTGCCGGCTGTACCTGGGCGGCAAGGGGCGGATGCCGGTCTCGGACTTCCTGCCCTACACCTGGTACAACACGCCGAACATCCACTTCTGCACCTTCGAGGACTTCGAGCGCCTCTGCCGCGAACAGCGCGCCCAGGTACTGGATCGTCTTGCCGTGGATCGCCTGCACCGCCACGGCTGGGCCAGCAAGTTGTGGCCCAACCTGCTCGGCGAGATCGGCATCTATCGGGTCAGCGCGCCGCATCTGCACGACCTGCGCGTCGCCATATGACGTAAGGCCTGGGCGGCGCGGCCAGCCCGGGCCTGGCTTCGCGTACAATACGCCGCCCTTCCCAATGCGACACGGTGCCCCTCATGTCCGACCTAACCGAACTGGTGCTCGCCAGCCACAACGCCGGCAAGCTCAAGGAACTCCAGGCCATGCTCGGCGACCGGGTGCGGGTGCGCTCGGTGGGCGAATTCAGCCAGGTGGAACCCGAGGAAACCGGGCTGTCCTTTGTCGAGAACGCCATCCTCAAGGCGCGCAACGCAGCGCGGCTGTCCGGTCTGCCGGCCCTGGCAGATGATTCGGGCCTGGCGGTGGACACCCTCGGCGGTGCCCCCGGCATCTATTCCGCGCGCTACGCCGATGGTCAGGGCGATGCCGCCAACAACGCCAAGCTGCTCGACACCCTGCGTGACGTGCCAGACGCCGAGCGCACCGCCCAGTTCGTCTGCGTGCTCGCCCTGGTACGCCACGCCGACGATCCGCTGCCGATCCTCTGCGAAGGCCTCTGGCCCGGGCGCATCCTGCATGCCGCTCAGGGCGAGCATGGCTTCGGCTACGATCCGCTGTTCCAGCCCGACGGCGAAGCGGTCTCCGCGGCCGAATTGGCGCCGGCGGAAAAGAACCAGCGCAGCCATCGCGCCCGCGCCATGGCCCAGCTCAAGCAACGGCTCCAGCTGTGACCGACACCTTCGCCTTGCCGCCACTGGCGCTCTACGTCCATATCCCCTGGTGCGTGCGCAAGTGCCCCTATTGCGACTTCAACTCCCATGCCGCTGGCCCGACGCTACCGGAAACGGAGTACGTCGACGCCCTGCTGGCGGATCTGGACCAGGACCTGATCCACGTCCATGGCCGGCCGCTGACCTCGATCTTCTTCGGGGGTGGCACACCCAGTCTGTTTTCCGCTCAGGCTTTGGGTCGCCTGCTGGACGGCGTGGCCCGGCGGCTGAGCTTCGCGCCGGATATCGAGATCACCCTGGAAGCCAATCCCGGCACCTTCGAGCAGGCCAAGTTCGTCGCCTATCGCGGCCTGGGCATCAATCGGCTGTCGATCGGCATCCAGAGCTTCCAGGATGCCAAGCTCAAGGCTCTGGGGCGCATCCACGGCCGCGAGGAAGCCATCCGCGCCGCCGACCGGGCGCGCGCCGCCGGCTTCGACAATTTCAACTTGGACCTGATGCACGGCCTGCCCGAGCAGAGCGTCGCCGATGCCCTCGGCGACCTCGAACAGGCCATCGCCCTGGCGCCCACCCACCTGTCCTGGTACCAGCTGACCATGGAGCCCAACACGGTGTTCTGGAGCCAGCCGCCGGAGCTGCCCGAAGACGACACCCTCTGGGACATCCAGGAAGCCGGACAGGCGCGCCTGGCGGCCGCCGGCTACCAGCAGTACGAGACCTCTGCCTATGCCCAGCCCGGGCGCCAGGCGCGGCACAATCTCAACTACTGGGGCTTCGGCGACTTCCTGGGCATCGGCGCTGGCGCCCATGCCAAGCTGAGCGCCCCGGACGGTACCCTGCTGCGTACCTGGAAGACTCGCCTGCCCAAGGACTACCTGGATCCGGCCAAGGCCTTCCAAGCCGGCGCGAAAGCTCTGGCGCCGGCCGACCTGCCCTTCGATTTCATGATGAACGCCCTGCGCCTGGTGGACGGGGTACCCGCCGCCTGGTATCCGCAGCGCACCGGCCAGTCGCTGGACAGTCTGGCACCTGCGCTGACCGCGGCGCGCCAGGCCGGCCTGCTGGCCGAGGATGCACAGCGCCTGCGCCCCACCGCTCGCGGCCAGCTGTTCCTGAACGACCTCTTGCAATCCTTTCTGCCTGACTGACGAGGAGCTCTGCCTTGGACTTCGTGCTCGACCATATCGCCGACCTCTCCCGCTGGAGCCGCAGCCACCTGGACGAGGTGGCCCTGGCGGTCACCGCCACCCTGCTGGTGCTGTTCGGCAGCCAGGTCAATGGCTTCATCCAGGCGCGCCTGGGCAGCCTGCCGACCGCCATCCGCGTCCCGGCCTTCGCCCTGGCGTGCCTGGCGATCTACGGCGCCGCCATGACCTTCCTGACCCCCTGGGTGGTCAAGGGTCTGGCGCAGTTCAACAACTATGCCCTGGCCCCGGTGCTGCTGATCGGAGTCTGCCTGCTGGGCGTGCTGGCCGAGCGGCGCGGCTAGGGCTGGCCCCGCTGGCAGACGCGGATACTGTCCAGCAGGCACTCCAGTGATTGCGGACGCCCCAGCAGGAAGCCCTGGAAGGTGTCCACGCCCAGGTCCTTGAGCAACTCGAACTGGGCCTGGGTTTCCACCCCCTCGGCGACGATCTGCATGTCCAGCGCGCGGCACAGGCTGACGATGCCGGCCAGCAGTTGTCGGGATCTGTCATCGGCGTCCACCGCCAGCAGAAAGCTGCGGTCGATCTTGATGGTGTCGAAGGGCAAGCGGTGCAGATAGCCCAGCGACGAATAGCCGGTGCCGAAGTCATCCATCGCCACCCGAAAGCCCTGCTCGCGCAAGGCGGCCAGGCGCCGCTCAGGCGTGCCCTTCTGCAGGAAGACCGACTCGGTCACCTCCAGCTCCAGTGCCCTGGGCGCGATACCGAATTCGGCGCAGGCCGCCGCCAGGACCTCGGCCAGTTCATCATCGGCCACCTGCAGCGGCGAGATGTTGACCGCCACCGGGATCTGCAGGCCGGCGTCCTGCAGGGCCCGGGCGCAACCGGCCGCGCGGCGGATGGCCAGGCGCCCGAGGGCCGAGGCCATGCCGTTCTGCTCGGCCAGGGCGACGAAGACATTGGGCGGCACGGCCCCAACGCCCGGGCAATTCCAGCGCGCCAGCAACTCGGCGCTGATCATGCGCTGACGGGCATCGAACTTGGGCTGCAGCACGAAGGTGATGAGTTCCGCCTCGATGGCGCCATGCAGATGAGCCAACAGGGTCACCTTGCTGCGCGCCTCGCTGGTCAACTGCGGATCGTAGCAGCGCACCCGGCTCTTGCCGGCCGCCTTGGCTGCGTACATGGCGGCATCGGCATTGCGCAGCAGGGTTTCCACATCCAGCCCTTCTTCGGGGGCCAGACTCAGGCCGATGCTGGCCGATACGCGGATATCGTGGCCGGCGATGCACTGCTGCCGACCCACCGCCTGCACCAGTTGCTCGGCCACCTGGCGGGCCTGCTCGCGATCGCTCACGTCCAGCAGGGCGACGAATTCATCGCCCCCCCAGCGTGCCAGCACCTCGTCGGCCCCCAGCACCTGCCGCAACTCCCGCACCAGGGCGCAGAGCAGCTCGTCACCGGCGGCATGGCCCAGGGAGTCGTTGACCTCCTTGAAGCCATCGACATCGATGAACAGTACCGCGAGGTTGCCGGTCTCCTCCAGGTTCTGCAGGCGCGTCTCGAAATCCTGGTAGAAGGAGGTCCGGTTGGGTAGCTGGGTCAGGGCATCGCTCAGGGCCATGCGCTCCAGGGCCTGCTCGGCGCGCTTGCGCTCGGTGATGTCCCTCAGGCTGGCGACCACATAGCCTTCGCGATCCGCCTCGCCGGCAAAGCGACTCAGGCTGATCTCCACCGGCGTGACGCGTTTGGCGGAGACGTGGAACTGGGCTTCGCACAGGGCATAGCCGTCGCGCTCGAACGTGCGGATGGCCGTCTCGGGCAACTTGATGTAGTGGGACAGGTACTGACCGCTGACACTGCGCTCCGCACTGAGCATCAGGGCGCGCAGGGCGTCATTGGCTTCGATGATCTGACCGCTCTCGGTCAGCACGGCCATGGCGTCGCGACAGAGGGCGAAGGCCGAGGCGATGAGGTGCAGCGAGCGTTCGGTACGCTGCCGGGCGCTGCGTTCGACTTCGAGCCAGCGCCGTACGGCGTGCAACTCGGCCGCTGGCGAGTCGGGGCGTACCAGGTCCGTCATCGGATCCGCTCTGCACGAAGGGCGGCGCGGAGCCGGTTGGCATTCTTGAGGAAGGCTGACATCCAGGTGTCCCTGTGAATTCGAATGCAACCGCCATCACAGCAGGGCAATTGGCCATCATGCCAATTGTCCTTCGGCAGCTCAAGCTCGATTCGTCAGAGATACACGGTCAGCTCTGGCGTTCGAACTTGAGGTCCCAGACGCCATGCCCCAGGCGTTCGCCACGGCGTTCGAACTTGGTGATGGGTCTTTCCTCGGGACGCGGTACATAGCCCGAGGCGTCGCCGAGGTTATGGTAACCGGGGGCGGCGTTCATGATCTCGAGCATGTGTTCGGCATAGGCCTGCCAATCGGTGGCCATGTGCAGCACCCCGCCGACCCTGAGCTTCTGCCGAACCAGCTCGGCGAAGGCCGGCTGGACGATCCGCCGCTTGTGGTGGCGGCTCTTGTGCCAGGGATCGGGAAAGAACAGCAGCACCCGGTCCAGGCTGGCGTCGGCCACGCACTGGCGCAGCACCTCCAGGGCATCGCAGCTGTAGACCCGCAGATTGGTCAGCCCCTGGGTCATGGCGCCATTGAGCAACGCGCCCACGCCCGGACGATGCACCTCGACGCCGATGAAATCCTGCTCCGGCGCGGCGGCAGCCATTTCCAGGGTGGAATGGCCCATGCCGAAGCCGATCTCGAAGGTACGCGGCGCCTGGCGCCCGAATACCTGGTCGAAATCCTGGGGGCCGTCGGTCAGCTCCAGACCGAAACGCGGCCACCCCTGGTCGAGACCGCGTTGCTGGCCTTCGGTCATGCGGCCGGCGCGCATCACGAAGCTCTTGATGGTGCGCCGGGGGCGGTCGGGGGTCTGGTCGTCTTGATGATCGGTCATGGCGTTATCGATAGTGGGAAAAAGAGACGCCCGGCACAGGCCGGGCGCGTGATGGAGGGCGCCAGGTCTAGTTGACCAGGCCGTCCAACGGCGAGGAGGCCGTGGCATAGAGCTTGCGCGGCATGCGCCCGGCCAGATAAGCCAGGCGACCGGCGACGATGGCGTGCTTCATGGCTTCGGCCATCAGCACCGGCTCGCGGGCATGGGCGATGGCGCTGTTCATCAGCACCGCTTCGCAACCCAGCTCCATAGCGATGGTGGCGTCGGAGGCGGTACCCACCCCGGCATCCACCAGCACCGGCACCTTGGCCTCTTCGAGGATGATGCGCAGGTTGTAGGGATTGCAGATGCCCAGGCCCGAGCCGATCAGACCGGCCAGCGGCATGACGGCGATGCAGCCGATGGCTTCCAGCTGGCGCGCGACGATGGGGTCGTCGCTGGTATAGACCATGACGTCGAAGCCGTCGGCGACCAGGGTCTCGGCGGCCTTGAGCGTCTCGATGACGTTGGGGAACAGGGTCTTCTGGTCGGCCAGGACTTCCAGCTTGACCAGGTTGTGACCGTCGAGCAGCTCGCGCGCCAGGCGGCAGGTGCGCACCGCTTCCACCGCGTCATAGCAGCCGGCGGTGTTGGGCAGGATGGTGTAGCGCTCGGGCGAGATCACGTCGAGCAGATTGGGCTCGCCGGGAGTCTGGCCGATGTTGGTACGACGCACCGCCACAGTGACGATCTCGGCGCCGGAGGCCTCGATGGCCAGGCGGGTCTCTTCGAGATCGCGGTACTTGCCGGTGCCGACCAGCAGACGCGATTCATAGGTGCGCCCGGCCAGGGTAAAGGGAGTGTCTTTCATCTGGATTCCTCTTGCGCGGCTAGCCGCCGCCGATGGCGTGGACCACTTCCAGCCGGTCGCCATCCGCCAGGGCGGTGGTGGCGTGCTGGCTGCGCGGCACGATGTCGAGGTTACGTTCCACCGCCACTCGCCGTCCGGTCAGGTCGAGACGCACGAGCAGGTCGGCGACGGTGGCGCCGTCCGGCAATTCAAGGGATTCGCCGTTCAACAGGATCTGCATGGCAAAGGCATCGTCACGGGGTGAGCCGGCATTCTACGCCGGTCGGGCGTGCATTGCAGCGGCGCCGGGCCGGGAACGACGGCCAGTGCTCGGTCAGAGGCTGCCGAGGCGCCAGGCGAGGATGGCCAGGCAGGCCCAGCCGGCGAGAAAGCACAGACCGCCGAAGGGGGTGATGATGCCCAGCCGCGAGATGCCGGTCAGCGTCAGCAGATAGAGGCTGCCGGAAAACAGCAGGATGCCGGCGATGAAGAAGCCACCAGCCCAGGCCACCAGGCGCCCCTGAAAGTGCAGCGACAGGAGCGTGACGCCGAGCAGCGCCAGGGCGTGGATGAGCTGATAGAGCACGCCGGTCTGGAATACGGCCAGGTAGTCGGCGGTCAGCCGGCCCTTGAGTCCATGGGCGGCGAAGGCGCCGAGTCCGACACCGGTGAAGCCGGCCAGGGCGGCGAACAGCAGGAAGAGACGCAACATGGTTTTACCGGGCGATGGAAGAGAAGCGCTGGTTATAATGGCCCGCTAACCGCCAAAGACCAAGCCGATGCTGCTCACCCTCCTCCGCCGTCTCCTGCGTATCGCCCTCTGGTTCGCCGTCCTCAGCGCCGCCCTGGTGCTGATCCTGCGCTGGGTGCCGCCGCCGGGCAGCATGCTGATGGTGGAGCGCAAGGTCGAGTCCTGGATCGACGGCAAACCCATCGACCTGCAGCGCGACTGGCGACCCTGGAAGGAGCTGCCGGACGATCTCAAGATGGCGGTGATCGCCGGCGAGGACCAGCACTTCGCCGAACACTGGGGCTTCGACATGACGGCGATCCGCCAGGCCTTCAGCCACAACGAAGCCGGCGGCTCCCTGCGCGGCGCCAGCACCATCAGCCAGCAGACCGCCAAGAATCTCTTTCTCTGGAGCGGCCGCAGCTACCTGCGCAAGGCCTTCGAGGCCTGGTTCACCGTGCTGCTGGAAACCTTCTGGTCCAAGCAGCGCATCCTCGAGGTCTATCTCAACAGCGTGGAATGGGACGACGGCGTGTTCGGCGCCGAGGCCGCGGCTCGTCACCATTTCGGCATAGGTGCTCCCTACCTGTCCGACCGCCAGGCCAGCCTGCTGGCCGCCGTGCTGCCCAATCCCCGCGAATGGAGCCCGAGCCGCCCGAGCGCCTATGTCGCCGAACGCGCCGCCTGGATCCGCCAGCAGGAGCGCCAGCTGGGCGGTAGCGACTACCTGCGGCGGATGACCGGGCAGTAGCAAGGTGATTTGGCACGCGGTTTTCAGCCTACAGACGCTCTATCGCGGCCATGGGCCGCTCCTACGGACTGCCCGGTACTTGTAGGAGCGGCCCATGGCGCGATGGCCAGAGCCCGATCCAAGCCAGCCTACTGGCTGGGCGATAAGATTTGCAGACATAAAAAAACCGCACCCCGAGGTGCGGTTTTTCAATCAACGAGCGGATCAGGCGGCGATATTGCCCTTGAGCTTGTTCATCGCGTTCTTTTCCAGCTGACGGATACGCTCCGCCGAGACGTTGTACTTGGCCGCCAGCTCGTGCAGGGTCGCCTTTTCCTCGGCCAGCCAGCGCTGGTAGAGGATGTCACGGCTGCGGTCGTCCAGGCGTTCCAGGGCCTCGTGCAGATTGGCCGTGGAGCTGTCGGTCCAGTCGGCTTCCTCTAGCTGACGCGCCGGATCGTAACGGCTGTCTTCCAGGTACTGAGCCGGCGACTGATAGGCCGCATCGTCATCGGCATCGCTGGCCGGGTCGAAGGCCATGTCATGACCGGTCAGACGGCTTTCCATCTCGCGCACTTCCCGGGGCTCGACGCCCAGGGTTTCGGCCACGCGATGGACCTCGTCGTTGTTCAGCCAGGCCAGCCGCTTCTTCTGGCTGCGCAGGTTGAAGAACAGCTTGCGCTGCGCCTTGGTGGTGGCCACCTTGACGATGCGCCAATTGCGCAGGATGAATTCGTGGATTTCGGCCTTGATCCAATGCACGGCAAAGGACACCAGGCGTACACCCATTTCGGGATTGAAGCGTTTCACGGCCTTCATCAAGCCGACATTGCCTTCCTGAATAAGGTCGGCCTGGGCCAGTCCATAGCCAGAATAGCTCTTGGCGATATGCACCACGAAACGCAGATGCGCGAGCACCAACTGGCGGGCGGCCTCGACGTCTTCCTTGTAGAAGAGGCGCTCGGCCAGTTCACGCTCCCGCTCCGGAGTGAGCAGCGGAATGCTGTTCACCGAATGCACATAGGCTTCCAGGCTGGCGCCGGGAACCAATGTAGGAACAGGTTGCAACGAAGTGGTCATGCGAATCCTCCGATTCACTAAGCACTGGACAGTCTAACACTGATTTTTTGGACAGCGCCAGACTAGCCGAAGTTCCCTTAACCCCAGCTGAAGACCGCCCTGAAAAGCCTGTGTCATCAAGGGTTTAGACCATTTCCGGAGATGTCGGAAACGGTCGTTCGTCAGCGTGGAGCGAGCTCGCGCAGATGGCGGGCGACGGCCAGCCAGGCGCCGATGTAGCCGAGCAGCACGGCGCCGATCAACAACTGTAGCCCGTCCTCGACGGCAACGCTGCCCAGGGCGAAATCGCTGCCATAGAGGCCGGCCAGGTCGAGCACCGCGGCGTTGAGCCAGTTGAGGCCAAACACCAGCAGCGCCCAGGCAGCAATGCCGGCGCCCAGGCCGAACAGCGCGCCCATGTAGAGGAAGGGCCGGCGCACGTAGCCGTCGGTGCCACCCACCAGCTTGACCACCTCGATCTCGGTGCGGCGATTCTCGATGGCCAGGCGGATGGTGTTGCCGATCACCAGCAGCAGGGCGATCACCAGCACCACGGTCAGGCCGAAGACGAAGCGCTCGCCGAGCTTGAGGATGGCGGTGAGGCGCTCGACCCACTGCATGTCCAACTGCACCTGCTGCACGCCGTTCATCTCGGCCAGCTGGCTGCGCAGCATGTCGAGACGACTCTTGTCGATTTCCTTGGGCGTCACGGCGATGACGCCGGGCAACGGATTCTGCGGCAATTCGCGCAGCGCCTCGCCGAGACCGGCGTCCTGCTGCAATTCCTTCAGGGCATCGTCCGGGCTGATCCAGCGCGCCTCGGCGACATCGGGCAGGACCTTGATCTGACTCATCAGCACCTCGGCCTGGTCCTGGCCGGTGCGTAGGTCGAGGAACACCGAGATCTGTGCCGCGCGCTGCCAGGAGCCGCCCAGGCGCTCGACGTTCTTCAGCAGCAAGGACACCCCCATGGGCAGCGCCAGGGCGATACCCATCACCAGGCAGGTGAGAAAGGTGCCTATGGGCTGCTGCACCATGCGCCTGAGGCTGTCCCTCAGGCCGGTGCGGTGGGCTTCGAGGTAGGCGTGCAGCGGGCTGCGCCAGTCGCTCTTGGGTTTCTTCGGGGCCTGGCGCTGCGGACGCTGGGGCTTGCCGCCCTGTTCCTGGCCACGGGGCAGTTCGGTGGCGCTCATGGCTGGCTCTCCTCTTCGTCGCCGATCAGGCGGCCGCGCTGCAGGGTCAGCATGCGATGGTGCAGCCGGGCGATGAGGGCATGGTCGTGGCTGGCGATCAGCACCGTGGTGCCGAGGCTGTTGATGTCTTCGAAGACGCCCATGATCTCCGAAGCCAGGCGCGGATCGAGGTTGCCGGTGGGTTCGTCGGCGAGCAGCAGGGCCGGCCGGTGCACCACGGCGCGGGCGATGCCGACCCGCTGCTGCTGGCCGGTGGAGAGTTCGGCCGGATAGTCGTCGAGCTTGTCCTTGAGGCTGACCCGCTCCAGGGCCGCGGCCACACGCTTGGCGATCTCGGGCTTGGACAGGCCGAGGATCTGCAGCGGCAGGGCGACGTTGTCGAACACGGTGCGGTCATAGAGCAGCTGGTGGTTCTGGAAGACCACGCCGATCTGCCGGCGCAGGAAGGGAATCTGCGCATTGGTGATGCGTGAGATGTCCTGGCCGGCCAGGGTCAGCTTGCCGCCGGTGGGCCTTTCCATGGCCAGGATCAACCGCATCAGGGTGCTCTTGCCGGCGCCGGAATGACCGGTGACGAAGAGAATCTCGCCGCGTTCGGCACGGAAGCTCAGTTCCTGCAGGCCGACGTGACCGTTGGGATAGCGCTTGGAGACGCGGTCGAACTGGATCATGAGACGCCCCGCTCCGCGAACAGGGCCTGGACGAAGGGCCGCGCCTCGAAGGGCCGCAGGTCGTCGATGCCTTCGCCGACGCCGACATAGCGGATCGGCAGGGCGCTCTGCTTGGCCAGGGCGAAGATCACCCCACCCTTGGCGGTGCCGTCGAGCTTGGTCAACGCCAGGCCGGTCAGGGGCACCGCATTGTGGAACTGCTTGGCCTGGTTGAGGGCGTTCTGGCCGGTGCCGGCATCCAGCACCAGCAGGGTCTCGTGGGGCGCCGCCTCGTCCAGCTTGCCGATCACCCGGCGTACCTTGCGCAGCTCCTCCATGAGATTGTCCTTGGTGTGCAGCCGGCCGGCGGTATCGGCGATCAGCACATCGATGCCACGGGCCTTGGCGGCTTGCACCGCGTCGAAGATCACCGAGGCGGAGTCGGCGCCGGTGTGCTGGGCAATGACCGGGATGCGGTTGCGCTCGCCCCAGACCTGCAGCTGCTCCACGGCGGCGGCGCGGAAGGTGTCGCCAGCGGCCAGCATGACCTTCTTGCCGTCGTTCTGCAGGCGCTTGGCCAGCTTGCCGATGGTGGTGGTCTTGCCGGCGCCGTTCACACCGACCACCAGGATGACGTATGGCTTGTGCGAGGTGTCGATCACCAGCGGCTGTTCCACCGGCAGCAGCATCTCGGTGAGCTCCTGCTGCAGCGCCTGATAGAGCGCCTCGCTGTCGGCCAGTTGCTTGCGCGCCACCTTCTGGGTCAGGTTGCGCATGATGACGCCGGTGGCCTCGACGCCGACGTCGGCGGTCAGCAGGCGGGTCTCCAGCTCTTCGAGCAGGTCGTCGTCGATGGCCTTCTTGCCGAGGAACAGGCTGGCCATGCCCTCGCCGAGGCTGGCGCTGGTCTTGGACAGCCCCTGACGCAGACGAGCGAAGAAACCCAGTTTAGTTGGTTCGGCCGGAGCGGCGGCAACGGCGGGTGGAGCGGGTTCGGGTTCGGGCGCAACCACCTCAGGCTCGGGACGGACCGGGGCGACGGGTACGACCGGGGCTGGAGCAGGCTCGGGCTCTACGACAGGCGCAGGAACTACCGGATGCAGCGGCGCGACCGGCGCCGATACCGGCTCGGGCTCTGCCTCGGGCACAACTACCGGCTCGACCTCGACCGGCGGCAGGATGGGATCGGCCACCAGCGGCTCGACCAGCGCCGTCAGGGCCACCGGCGACGGGGCCTCCTCTTCGGCGACCGGGGTCAGCGAGGGGATCGCCTCCGGCGGCTCGGGTACCGGCTCCGGATGCTGCACCGGTTCGCTGGTCAGCGGCTCGGGCAAGCGCTCTTCGGCTTCGGGCGCGGCGGCGGGGGCTTCGGCCGGCGTCGCTACGGGTTCGGCAGTCTTCTTGCGGAACCAGCCGAACAGGCCTTTCTTCTCCGCGGGGGGAGACTTCTTGTCGTCGGATCCAAACATGCAGGGCTCTGTATCGAACGGACGAGCCAGCTGCGGGAGCTCCGCCAGGCGGGGCTCGACCGTCAGGCATGGCCGTCGGGAAAAGGGATGCGTATCCTAGCAGCCTGCCGGGCGGAAGACCTCCCCGTCGGCGAAAAACGCGCGACCGTCCCCAGGACGCAGCCGCTTCGTCCCCTACCGCGCTACAAGGCCTGCTCTCGCGATGCCCGCCTCCCGCTTCCGTCGGACCGCCCTGGTCGTCCTGCTCAGCCTGCTCCCCACCCTCGCCCTGGCCACCGCCAGCCGGCAGAACACCGAGGAATTCACCCTCGACAACGGCCTCAAGCTGGTAGTCCGCGAAGATCACCGGGCGCCGGTCGCCGTGGTGCAACTCTGGTATCGCGTGGGTTCGAGCCTGGAGGCACCCGGCGCGACTGGCTTGTCCCACGCCCTGGAACACCTGATGTTCAAGGGCAGCCGCAAGCTTGGCGCCGGCGAGGCCTCGCACCTGCTGCGCGATCTGGGCGCCGAGGAGAATGCCTTCACCACCGATGACTACACCGTCTACTACCAGCTGCTCGCCCGCGATCGCCTGCCAGTAGCCCTGGAGCTGGAAGCCGATCGCATGCAGCACCTGCTCCTGGCGCCCGACGAGGTCAGCCGCGAGCTGGAGGTGATCAAGGAAGAACGCCGGCTGCGCACCGACGACCGGCCCGAGGCGCTGTCCTTCGAACGTTTCAAGGCCGCGGCCTACCCGGCCAGCGGCTATCGCAACCCCACCATCGGCTGGCCCCAGGACCTGCAGCGCCTCGGCGTCGACGACCTGCGCCGCTGGTACCAGACCTGGTACGCACCCAATAACGCCACCCTGGTGGTGGTGGGCGACGTCGAGCCCCAGGCGATCCGCGCCGAGGTGCAGCGCTGGTTCGGTGGCATCCCCCGCAGCGACCTGCCCGCGCCACGGCGACCGCTGGAACTGCCCGCGCCGGGCGAACGCCGCCTGGCCCTGCAGGCCCGCGAGCTGCCCAGCCTGCTGATGGGCTTCAACGTGCCCAGCCTGGCCACCGCCGCCCAGCCGCGCGATGCCTATGCGTTGCAACTGCTGGCCGCCCTGCTCAGCGGCGGCTCGGGCGCGCGCCTGCCCAGTCGTCTCGAACGCGGCGAGGAAGTGGCCAGCAGCGTGCGCGCCGCCTATGGCGCCTATACCCGCGGCGACAGCCTCTTCCTGCTCAGCGGCACCCCCAATACCCAGCGCGGCAAGACCCTCGACCAGCTGGAAGCGGCTTTCTGGACGCAGCTGGAGCTGCTCAAGCGCGAGCCGCCCAGCGCCGAGGAACTGGCCCGGGTCCGCGCCCTGCTGGTGGCCGGATTGGTCTATGGCCGCGACTCCATCACCGCTCAGGCCAGCAGCATCGGTCAGCTGGAAAGCGTCGGCCTAGGCTGGCGCCAGGGCGATCGGCTGCTCGACGAGCTGGGCCAGGTCACTCCCGACGACCTGCGCCGCGTGGCCCGTACCTACTTCACTCGCGAGCGCCTGACCCTGGGCCAGTTGCGCCCCGAACCCGCCGCGGAGGCTCGTCGATGAAGCGCCTGCTGTGCCTTGCGCTGTGCCTGCTCGCGGGCTGTCAGTCCCCCACCCCGGTCGGCGACCTGGCGCGCGCCTATCCCGCCGTAGACAGCCTCAAGACCCTCAAGGAGGCACCGCCCCTGGGGCGCCAATTGGACATCCAGCGCTGGCGCACCGCCGAAGGTGCCCAGGTGCTGTTCGTGCCGGCGCCGGAATTGCCGATGTTCGACGTGCGCCTGATCTTCGCCGCCGGCAGCAGCCAGGACGGCGCCACGCCGGGCCTGGCCATGCTGACCAACGGCCTGCTCAACGAAGGCACCCCGGGTCGCGATACCAGCGCCATCGCCGACGGCTTCGAACGCCTGGGCGCCGATTTCAGCAACGGCGCCTATCGTGACCAGGCGGTGGTCGGACTGCGCACCCTCGCCGATCCCGCCCACAGCGAACCGGCGCTGGCGCTGCTGGCCGACGTGGTCGGTCGCCCGACCTTTCCCGCCGAGGCCATCCAGCGCATCCGCGACCAGTTGCTGACGCTGATCGCCGCCAGCCGCCGCGAACCGGCCAGCCTGGCTGGCGAAGCCCTGCAGGAACGTCTCTATGGCAGCCATCCCTATGCCCATTCGCCACGGGGCACGGCAGCCGGACTGGCACGCCTCGACGCGGCCAGCCTCAGGGCCTTCCATGCCCGTGCCTATGCCGCCGGCAATGCCGTGATCGCCCTCACCGGCGACCTGGATCGCGCCCGCGCCGAGCAGATCGCCGCCCAGCTGTCGCGCGCCCTGCCCCGTGGCCCGGCCCTGCCGCCACTGCCGGTGCCAGCGCCTGCCGCACCGGCCCGGGTGCAGCTGGAGGTCCCGGCGCAGCAGACGCGCCTGCTGCTCGGCCAACTCGGCATCACCCGCCGCGATCCCGACTACGCGGCCCTGTTCGTCGGCAACCAGATCCTTGGCGGCGGCGGTTTCGGCAGTCGCCTGATGACCGAATTGCGCGAACGCCGCGGCCTCACCTACGGCGTCAGCTCGGGCTTCACCCCCATGCGTCAGCCTGGCCCCTTCACCCTCGGCCTGCAGACCCGCGCCGAACTGGGCGATGCCACCCTGGCCTTGGTCCGTGACCTGCTGCGCGACTACCTGGCCCAGGGCCCCACCCAGGCCGAACTGGACCGCGCCAAACGGCAGATCGAAGGCAGCTTCCCGCTGGCCAACGCCAGCAACGGCGCCATCGTCGCCCAGCTGGGCAACATCGGCTTCTACGACCTGCCCAGCAGCTACCTGGACGACTTCCTCCAGCAGGTCCGCCGGCTGACGGTGGAGCAGGTGCATGCCGCCCTGCAGCGCCACCTGGATCCGGCCAACTTCGTCGTGGTCAGCGCCGGTCCGCGGGTCGCCCAGCAGCCGCTGCCGCCACCCCGCCCTCTTCCCAACCTGCCGCCCAGCGGCGTTCCGGAGCACTAGCATGGCCCAGAAGACCGCCAACCAACTGCGCATCATCGGTGGCGACTGGCGCAGCCGGCGCTTCGTCTTTCCCGATGCCCTGGGCCTGAGACCCACCCCGGATCGGGTCCGCGAGACCCTGTTCAACTGGCTAGCCGCCGTCACCCCGGGCGCCCGGGTGCTAGACCCCTTCGCCGGCAGCGGCGCCCTGCTGCTGGAAGCCCTCTCCCGCGGCGCCGGCCAGGCCCTGGCCTTCGACCTCAACGCCCAGGCCGCCAATGCCCTGCGCGGTCATCTGCAAGTCCTCGGCTGCACCCAGGCCGAGGTACGCCAGACCGATGCCTTGCAGGCGTTGACCAAGCCGGCGGAGACGCCCTTCGACCTGGTGTTTCTCGATCCGCCCTTTGGCCAGGACCTGCTGGAGCCGGCCTGCGCGGCCCTGGAAGCCCAGGGCTGGCTCGTCGCGGACGCCTGGATCTACACCGAGAGCGAGACCCAGCCCTCGCGCCTGAGCCTGCCCGCGACCTGGCAGCTGCACCGCGAGAAGAAGACCGGCAACGTCCACTACGCCCTCTGGCACCGCCAGGCGTGAACAGCGCCCCCTTTCGCCCGGCGCGCTGGCTGCCCGGTCCGCACCTGCAGACCCTCTGGGGCTCGCTGTGGCGCCGCCTGCCGCCCATCACTCGCCCGCGCGAACGGCTATGGCTGGAGGATGGCGACTTCCTCGATCTGGACTGGTATCACGCCGAGGACCCACAGGCGCCCCTGGTGCTGATCGCCCACGGCCTGACCGGCAGCTCCGGCTCCCACTACGTACTTGGCCTGCAATTCGCCCTCGCCGCCCGCGGCTGGGCCAGCGTCGGCCTCAACTGGCGCGGCTGCTCCGGCGAACCCAACCGCCTGCCGCGCGGCTATCACTCCGGCGTCAGCGAAGACCTGGCGGCGGTGGTGCGCCATCTGCAGGCCAGTCGTCCGGAGGCTCCGCTGTATGCGGTGGGCTTTTCCCTCGGTGGCAATGTGCTGCTCAAGTACCTCGGTGAGCGCGGCGCGGAAAGCGGACTACGAGCCGCGGCGGCGGTGTCGGTGCCCTTTCGTCTGGACCTCTGCGCCGATCGCATCGGCATCGGCTTCTCGCGTATCTATCAGCGACACTTCATCCGCGAACTGGCGCGCTATGTGCGCGACAAGCAGGCACTGTTCGATCGCGAGCGCCATCCCGAGCAGCACGAGATCCTCGCCCGCCTCGGCCCGCCCGAGGGGCTCAAGACCTTCTGGGACTTCGACGATAGATACACCGCGCCCTTGCATGGCTTTCGCGATGCCCGGGACTATTATCGCCAGGCCTCCAGCCGCTATTACCTGGGGGGTATCCGCATCCCCACCCTGCTGATCCAGGCCGAGGACGATCCCTTCATCGGCACCGACGCCCTGCCCGCCCGCGCCGAACTGGCGCCCGACACCCTGTTCGAGCGCCTGCCCCACGGCGGCCACGTGGGTTTCGTCGGCGGCTCCTTCCGCGAACCGGACTACTATCTGGAAAGGCGCATCCCCGACTGGCTGGTCAGCCAACGGGCAGCGCCATCCGGCCGATAAACGCCCACGGGTCGGCGATCCTGGCGGCTGTCGCCTTGGCCTCACCCCGCCCCTGAGCTACCATCCAAACCCCAACAGCTTCGCCCCCAGGACAGCGTCATGAACCGAGTGCTATACCCCGGCACCTTCGACCCCATCACCAAGGGCCATGGCGATCTGGTGGAGCGTGCCTCGCGGCTGTTTGACGAAGTCGTGGTGGCGGTGGCGGCCAGCCCCAAGAAGAACCCGCTGTTTCCGCTGGAACGCCGGGTCGAGCTGGCCAAGGCGGTGACCGCGCACCTGCCCAACGTCGAGGTGATCGGCTTCAGCTGCCTGCTGGCCACCCTGGTGGAACAGCAGAAGGCGACCATCATCC
This sequence comes from Pseudomonas sp. PLB05, assembly GCF_021106615.1. Taxonomy (NCBI): domain Bacteria; kingdom Pseudomonadati; phylum Pseudomonadota; class Gammaproteobacteria; order Pseudomonadales; family Pseudomonadaceae; genus Pseudomonas; species Pseudomonas sp. PLB05. Next base: position 164,864 of record NZ_JAJOHO010000004.1, on the reverse strand, counting down.
TGCGCGGCCTGCGCGCCGTGTCGGATTTCGAATTCGAATTCCAGCTGGCCAACATGAACCGGGTGCTGGCGCCCCAGGCGGAAAGCATGTTCCTGACCCCGTCGGAACACTATTCCTACCTGTCCTCCACCCTGGTGCGGGAGATCGCGGCGCTCGGTGGCGACGTGACCAAGTTCGTCCATCCCACCGTGCATCAGGCGCTGCTGGAGCGTTTTGCCCCGGCCAGCTGATTAACCCCAAGGACTGTCGGGTGCAGCCGGCGCGCGGATGGGGCAAAATGCGCGCCTGACTTTTGGATCGCTGCGCGTTCGCGTGGCGAGGAGCCGACGATGTCCCTCATCATTACCGACGATTGCATCAACTGCGACGTGTGCGAGCCCGAGTGCCCGAACGGCGCCATCTCTCAGGGCGCGGAGATCTACGTGATCGATCCGAACCTGTGCACCGAGTGCGTGGGCCATTACGACGAACCCCAGTGCCAGCAGGTCTGTCCGGTGGACTGCATCCCTCTCGACGAAAACCATGTCGAGACCAAGGAGCAGCTGCACGACAAATACCTGAAGATCAGCGGCCAGGGCTAGCGCCAGGGCCTTACTCGGTACGCCCGTACCCGCTCTGGGTGCAGCCCAGGCAGCGCACGAAGGCCGCCTTGCCCGGCTCGACCACCAGGGCCTTGCCGGCCTTGCCGATGTTACCGCCCGCGGCGGTGAATGGCAGACTGACCACGAAGACGCCCGCGCCGATCACGGTGGCGGCGATCAGCAGCGGCCGCGCGATCAAGAGATCGCCGATCATGGAAAAGGCGGCGGGAGCCTGGGCTTCACCGAACGCCTGGTCGGCGGTCTGATACTCGGTGACGTCACCCTGAGCCTGTTGCGCCTGCGCCGGCAGGACCTGCATCGTCAGGGCCAGCGCCAGCACGGCAGCCAGGCTACGGAACGGATTCATACGGCTGATCCCTTGCGCGGTTGTGATGGTGGTCCCTGAACTATAACAGGCCGCCCGCACTTGTCATGCGGGCGGTCCCCAGACGTCATTCGGCGCGGACGACCGGCTGCGGCGCGCGGCGATGGGCATAGACCATGAGCGCGATACCGCCCAACACCATGGGCACGCAGAGCACCTGCCCCATGGTCAGCCAGCCCCAGGCCAGATAGCCGAGCTGGGCATCGGGCACCCGCACGAATTCGACGATGAAGCGGAAGATGCCATAGCAGAGCACGAACAGGCCGGACACGGCCATGGTCGGCCGCGGCTTGCGCGAATACAGCCAGAGGATCACGAACAGCGCCACGCCTTCCAGGGCGAACTGGTAGAGCTGCGAGGGGTGGCGCGGCAACTGGGCCGGATCGCTGTAGGGCGGGAAGATCATCGCCCAGGGCACATCGGTGGGCTTGCCCCAGAGTTCGGCGTTGATGAAGTTGCCGATGCGGCCGGCACCCAGGCCGATGGGCACCAGCGGGGCGATGAAGTCCATCAATTCGAAGAAGCCCTTGTTGTGGCGCTTGCCGAACCACCAGACCGCCAGGATCACCCCGAGCAGCCCGCCATGGAAGGACATGCCGCCCTTCCAGACCTCGAAGATCAGCGTCGGATTGGCGATGTACTCCGCCAAGTTGTAGAACAGCACGTAGCCAAGTCGCCCCCCGGCGATGACCCCCAGCGCCACCCAGAACACCAGGTCGGACAGGGTCTCGCTGGTCCAGCGCGGATCGAAGCGATTGAGTCGCCGCTTGGCCAACCACCAGGCGCCGCCGATCCCTACCAGGTACATGAGCCCGTACCAGTGGATCTTCAGCGGCCCCAGCGACAGGGCCACCGGGTCTATTTGCGGATACGGCAGCATGGTGCCTCCTTGAAGGGGATCAGAGTAGGAAGTTGAGACCGACGCCGAACAGCAACAGGGCGAACAGGCGCTTGAGCAGTCGGGGCGACAGGCGATGGGCCAGTCGCGCACCGAAACGGGCCGAGAACATGCTGGTCAGGGCGATACCCAGCAAGGCCGGCAGATAGACATAGCCCAGGCTCCAGGCGGGCAGGCCCGGCTGCTGCCAGCCGACCAGGATGAAGGACAGCGCCCCGGACAGGGCAATGGGCAGGCCGCAGGCCGCCGAGGTGGCCACCGCCTGCGGCATGCTCAAGCTGCGCCAGATCAGGAAGGGGACGGTAAGCGAGCCGCCGCCGATGCCGAAGATGGCCGAGGCCCAGCCGATCACCACGCCGGCCACCGTCAGCGCCGGTTTGCCGGGTTCGCCGGCCTGGGCCTTGGGGCGCAGGTCCAGCGCCAACTGGAGGGCGATGAGGATGGCGAAGGTGCCGATGATCTTCTGCAGCAGCGGGCCGTGGATGGCGGCGGCGGTCAGCGCACCCAGGGCGCTGCCGAAGACGATGCCCAGGGCCATCCAGGCGAACAGCCGCCAGCGCACGGCGCCAAGCCGGTGATGGGCCCAGACGGAATTGAGCGAGGTGAAGACGATGGTGGCCAGCGAGGTACCCACCGCCAGGTGGGTGAGGATATCCGGATCGAGGCCCTGGGCGGTAAAGCTGTAGACCAGCACCGGCACGATGATCAGGCCGCCGCCGACCCCGAACAGACCGGCCAGCAGCCCGGCGCAGACGCCGAGCACCAGGAAGAGCAAGAGATCCATCATCACCTCGGGCGCAGGAGGCGGCATGGTACGCCGCTGCCTGTCCGGCGGGAAGCGGCCTTCCCGCCGGACACGCTCAGCTCTGGACGCTGGCCGCCGGGTTGATCACCCGACCCAGTCCGAGGTTGCGCAAGGCGAGATGCAGGGCGCTATGGATGACCTGGGGGTTGTCGATCTGGCGCATCTGTTGCACCAGTTCTCGGGCCTTTTCCAGGGTGACCTGGCGCAGCAGCCATTTCACCTTGGGCAGGTTGGTGGCGTTCATCGACAGGGTATCGAAGCCCATGCCCATGAGCAGCACCGCCGCCGCCGGATCGCCGGCCATCTCGCCGCAGATGCTGACCGGCACCCCTTCGGCATGGGCGCCATCGACCACCTGTTGCAGCGCCTGCAGCACCGCCGGGTGGAAGTAGTCGTAGAGATCGGCCACCCGCGGATTGTTGCGATCCACTGCCAGCAGGTACTGGGTCAGGTCGTTGGAGCCTACCGAGATGAAGTCCACCTGGCGCGCCAGGTCGCGGGCCTGGTAAACCGCCGAGGGCACCTCAACCATGACGCCCACCGGCGGCATGGGAATGTCGACACCTTCGTCACGCACCTCGCACCAGGCACGATGCAGCAGATGCTGGGATTCCTCCACCTCGTGCACGCCGGAGATCATCGGCAGCATGATGCGCAGGTTGTTCAGGCCTTCGCTGGCCTTGAGCATGGCGCGGGTCTGCACCAGGAAGATTTCCGGATGATCCAGGGTAACGCGGATGCCGCGCCAGCCCAGGAAGGGGTTGTCTTCCTTGATCGGGAAATAGGACAAGGCCTTGTCACCGCCAACGTCCAGGGTGCGCATGGTCACCGGCGCCGGATGGAAGGCCGCCAGCTGCTCGCGATAGATGGAGAGCTGCTCCTTCTCGCTGGGAAAGCGCTCATTGACCATGAAGGGGACTTCGGTGCGATACAGCCCGACCCCTTCGGCGCCCCGCTGCTGGGCGCGGGCCACGTCGGCCATCAGGCCGGTGTTGACCCACAGCGGCATGCGGTGGCCATCGAGGGTCTCGCAGGGCAGGCTGCGCAGGGCATCGAGGCCCTGGGTCAGCTGGCGTTCCTCTTCCACCACGTCGCCGTACTGCTTGATCAGCGTCGGCGAGGGGTTGGTGAAGATTTCGCCGTGGTAGCCATCGACGATGAGGTCGATGCCGTCCACCTTGGAATACGGCAGGTCCACCGCGCCCATGACGGTGGGCACGCCCATGGCACGCGCCAGGATGGCGACGTGGGAGTTGCCCGAACCCAGCACCGAGATCAGGCCGACCAGGCGCCCCTCGGGCACCTCGCCGAGCATGGCCGGCGAGAGCTCCTCGCTGACCAGGATGGTGTTTTCCGGGTAGATCAGGCAGGCCTGGTGGGCTTGCTGCAGATAGGCTAGGAGCCGGCGCCCGAGGTCACGCACATCGGCGGCGCGTTCGCGCAGGTAGGCGTCGTCCATCAGCTCGAAGCGCTGGACGTGCTCCATCACCACCTGGCGCAGGGCGCCCTGGGCCCACTGGCCGCTCTTGATGATGGTGGTCACCTCGTTACCGAGGGCGGCGTCGTCGAGCATCATCAGATAGACGTCGAACAGCGCCTGCTCTTCCTTGCGCAACTGGGTGGACAGCCGCTTGGACAGCGCCTTCATGTCCGCCCGCACGCCTTCCAGCGCCGAGCGGAACAACTGCAGCTCGGCGTCGATGTCGGTCACGGTCTTGTCCGGGACCACTTCCAGGTCGGCCGGTGGCAGGACCACCACCGCCTTGCCGACGCCGACCCCGGGCGAGCCGGGGATGCCGACGAAGCGGGCTTCCTGGATGCCCCTGCCCTGCCGATCCAGACCACGGATGGTCCCGGTGGCCTCGGCATGGGCGATCACCCCGGCGAGCTGGGCACTCATGGTGACCAGGAAGGCTTCCTCGCCCTCGTCGAACTGACGGCGTTCCTTCTGCTGCACCACCAGCACGCCCATGACCCGACGGTGGTGGATGATGGGTGCACCGAGGAAAGACGCATAGCGTTCCTCACCGGTCTCGGCGAAATAGCGAAAGCGCGGGTGGCTGGCGGCGTCTTCGAGATTGAGCGGCTCTTCGCGGGTGCCGACCAGACCGACCAGGCCCTCGTTGGGGGCCATGCTGACCCGGCCGATGGACTTCTTGTTGAGGCCTTCGGTGGCCATCAGCACGAAACGGTTGGTGTCCGGATCCAGCAGATAGACGGAGCAGACCTGCGACTGCATGGCCGCGCGGACGCGCTGCACGATGATGGACAGTGCCGACCCCAGATCCTTGGCGGCATTGACCTCCTGGACGATCTTGCGCAGAACTGCAAGCATCTAGCGCCTCCGCAGCCGACGCCCGGCGGGTCCGCCGGCGTGCATCACGTGTCGTTCATCCTGCATGACCACAGCTTCTCCTCACCTCTTTCGCACCGGCCGTACCGGCAATCAGGCCAGCAAGCGGGGTGCCAACTCCTTGAGCGCCCGCCGATAGACCTCTCGCTTGAAGGTCACCACCTGGCCCAGAGGGTACCAGTAGCTTACCCAGCGCCAGCCATCGAATTCCGGCTTGCCCGTCACATCCATCCGCACCCGCTGCTCTTCCGCGGTCAGCCGCAGCAGAAACCACTTCTGCTTCTGGCCGATGCACAGCGGACGGCTGTGGGTGCGCACCATGCGCTGCGGCAGACGATAGCGCAACCAGCCCCGGGTACAGGCCAGGATACGGACATCATCGGGGCTCAGCCCCACCTCTTCGTTGAGCTCCCGGTACAGCGCCTCTTCGGGCGTTTCCCGGTCATCGATCCCACCCTGGGGAAACTGCCAGGCATCCTGGTTGATGCGGCGAGCCCACAGTACTTGGCCGGCATCGTTGGCGAGAATGATGCCGACATTGGGGCGAAAACCATCAGCGTCGATCACGGCTGCCACCCTTGAAAAATATCGTTGCCCGCATTGTTCCACAAAGCCCGACAGCCCAGCAATGCAAGCTCCGGACCGACCGGGGCGCGGCCGACCGGCGCAGGCTCCCGGCAACCGCCGCGACCTGCAAAGGTCCGCATTATGGTGGTCGCCAGCTGAACGTCGGCTTAAGGGCGGGCAATCGTCGTGCGCTAGCGGAAATGCCGCTGCACGGCCATGTAGATGGCCAGCGCCAGACCGATCCAGCCGACCAGCCAGAAATAGTCGAGATAGCCCAGCACCTGACTCTGGCGGGTGACCAGACTGGAGATCTGCGCCAGGGCGCTGTCGGCGCCGGTGACCTGCCGATAGCGTTCGCCATAGGCCTGGTAGTTCGGGGCATAGGGATTGACCGCAGCGCTGAGCACCGAGGCGTGGAAGGCGTCACGCCACTGCAGGAAGACGTTGGACAGCACGATGCCCATGGGCATGACCAGTTGCTGGGTCATGTTCTTGATCTGGTAGGCCTGGCTGAAATAGGCCGGTTCGACGCGCATGAAGGTGTACATGATGATCACCGCGAAGGTACCGATCAGGTAGGTGCCATGCATCATCAGGCCCGGCACCAGCTGCTGATAGAGGGGCACGTCGGCGTGCTGGCGCACCATCCAGAAGCCATAGCCGGCCAGCAGCAGATAGCCCCCCACCAGGTACTTGCGAAAGCCGCCCCAGGGAAAGCGCTCGCGCAGCCGCACCGAGGTGATCATCAGCAAGGGTGCCAGGCCGCACAGCCAGCCCAGCGCCATGACGCCCCCGGCGGTATAGACCGGCAGCTGCAGACCGTTGACCACGTACTGGGGAATGATGAAGTTGTAGGCCCCGAGCAGGAAGTAATTGAGCATCATGAACAGCATGCCGGCGAGAAAGCCGGGGGTGATGGCGTGCTTGAAGTCCAGGGTCGGCCGTGCCAGGCCGCGCTCGTAATAGACGTAGAGCCCGAGGATGGCCGTGCCCAGCAGCAGCTCCAGGGCCAGCCACGGACCATCGCTGAAGAAATCGAAGGCCAACCGCTGGGTGGTGGTGGTCAACAGCAGACTGCCACCCGCCAGCAGCACCATGGACAGCAGCGACGGCGCCCCGGAATTCTCCAGCGGATGGGAACGCCGCGGCAGCGACAGCCAGACGCAAATGGCCACCAGCGCGCAGGCCAGCGCCGGCACCATGAAGATGGCGCGCCACTGATGGCCTTCCAGCAATTCCGCGGTGGTGAAGGACGCCAGCGCACCCCCCAGGGGCACGCCCGAGGCGAAGGCGCGGATCCCGGTCGGCAGCTGCGGCCCGGAGAAATACATCTGCACCAGCACCCGCGCCCCGGCAAAGAAGGTGGCGGCGCCGGCGCCCATCAGGACGCGTCCGGCGATGAAGGTCGGCAGATCGGTGGCCACCAGGCAGCACACCTGGCCGACCAGATGGATGCCGACGGCGGTGAAGATCAGGTTGCGATAGCCCAGGCGCTGGGCGAACCACTGGTGCGGCGCGCTGGTGACGATGACGGCGACGCTGTAGCAGGCGGTCGCCAGGCTGTAGCTGCGCGGGTCGATGCCGAGGCCGCCATAGACATAGCGGTTGGCCAGGGCGATGGACAGGTTGTCGAGAAAGTACACCAGCACCATCAGGGTGATGCTCAGCAGCAGCAGGCCGCGGTGATGGGGGCGATCGGTGTCGTCGGCGTACATGAAGACCCAGAACTGGCACTAAGGGGGCCAGTCGTGGACCCTGCGTCTGGCACGGGGTTCAGAGGCCGCGTTGTCGCAGCCTCCTTCAGGTGCTGTGGATCGCGCCCCGGATCAACCGGGCAGCAATGCTCGGACATCGGCCAGCAGTTCGTCCGGCACCTCCAACCAGCCACGGGTGGTATTGATCTGCCGCGCCGCATAACGGCGCTGCGACGGCAGGCGGGCGCCCTGGGCCTCGATGCCGGCGAACAACTGCTCGGCGCGCTGCTGGTAGTCGCCTACCGCGGCGCCGAGAAAACGCTGGGGATCGAAGGCCAGGATGAGTTCGCCGTGATAGGGCAAGCCACCCGCGCCGGCGTCGACCGCGGAAGATTCCGGGCTGGTGAGATCGCCGATCAGCGGTCCGGCGAGCAATTCGATCATGGCCGACAGCGCCGAGCCCTTGTGACCACCAAAGGTGAGCATGGCGCCCTCCTCCAGCACGGTGCGGGCATCGCTGCTCGGGGCACCCTCGGCATCCACTCCCCAGCCTTCGGGCAGGGCCTTGCCGGCACGGCGGTGCAATTCGATTTCGCCGCGGGCCACGGCGCTGGTAGCGAAATCGAAGACGAAGGGTTGCCCTTCCGGCCGCGGCCAGCCAAAGGCGATGGGATTGGTACCGAACAGCGGGCGGCGACCGCCGGCGGGGGCGACATAGGCCTGGGTCGGATTGCAGGCCAGGGCCACCAGGCCCCTGGCGGTGAGGGCTTCCATCTCCACCCAGAGCGCCGAGAAGTGCACGCAGTTGTTGATCGCCAGGGCCGCCAGGCCACAGGCGCGCGCCTTGGCTTCCAGCAGCGGCAGACCGGCGTGGAAGGCCAGCGGCGAGAAGCCACCCCCGGCATCGACCCGGACGATGGCCGGCGCCACGTCCTCGATGCGGGGTTCGGCATCCGGCGCCACCTTGCCGGCCTTGAGCGTCTTGACGATGCCCAGCAGCCGATAGATGCCGTGGGAGGCACAGTCATCACGCTGGCCGGCCACCATCATGGCGGCGATGGCTGTACTCTGCGGTTGACTGAAACCCTGGGCCGCGAGCACCTCTTCGGCCAGGTGCTGCAGCTCTTCCGGGGTCATCTGGGCCATGGCGGCGCTCCATCGGGAAAACCCCGACTATGCCGCAACCGGCCACGGCCCGCTCGCTCGACTTGGGACCGGTCATGCCGATCCCGGCACAGTCAGCCCTGGTGGTAGCGCCCCGACAACTCGTGGACGGCTTCGATGAAGGCGCCGGCATGGGCCGGATCCACCTCGGGGGTGATGCCGTGACCCAGGTTGAAGACGTGGCCGCTGCCCTGGCCATAGCTTTCCAGGATACGCCCCACCTCGGCGCGAATGGCCGCTGGCTTGGCGTAGAGCACGCTGGGGTCCATGTTGCCCTGCAGGGCAACCTTGCTACCGACCCGCCGACGGGCTTCGCCAATGTCGCAGGTCCAGTCCAGGCCCAGGGCCTCGGCGCCGCTGTCGGCCAGGCTTTCCAGCCAGAGACCGCCGTTCTTGGTGAAGAGGATCACCGGCACCCGCCGTCCTTCATACTCGCGGATCAGCCCGGCGACGATCTTGCGCATATAGGCCAGGGAGAACTCCTGGTAGGCCGCAGCGGACAGGTTGCCGCCCCAGGTATCGAAGATCTGCACCGCTTGGGCACCGGCGCGGATCTGGCCGTTGAGGTAGGCGGTGACCGCCTGGGCCAGCTTGTCCAGCAGCAGGTGCAGGGCCTCGGGGGTGTCGTAGAGCATGGCCTTGGCCTTGCGGAAATCCTTGCTGGAGCCGCCTTCGATCATGTAGGTAGCCAGGGTCCAGGGGCTGCCGGAAAAGCCGATCAGGGGTACCCGGCCGTCCAGCGCCGCGCGGATGGTGCGCACGGCGTCCATCACGTAGCCCAGGTCGGATTCGGCATCGGGGATCGGCAGTGCCTCGATGTCGGCCGGGGTATCGATCACCTTGCGAAAGCGCGGACCCTCGCCGGTCTCGAAATAGAGGCCCTGGCCCATAGCATCGGGGATGGTGAGGATGTCGGAGAAGAGGATGGCCGCATCCAGGGGATAGCGCTCCAGCGGCTGCAAGGTCACCTCGCAGGCGAATTGCGGGTTCTTGCACAGACTCATGAAGTCACCGGCGCGGGCCCGGCTGGCGCGGTACTCGGGCAGGTAGCGCCCGGCCTGGCGCATCATCCACACCGGGGTGACGTCCACCGGCTGCTTGAGCAGGGCACGCAGAAAACGGTCGTTCTTCAGGGCAGTCATGGCGACATCCGGCAGCAAAAGTGCCGGCATTGTCGCAAAGCGGCTGGCAAAAGGCACGGCAGGGGGGCGTGCCTTTTGTCTATCGGGGTGATGGGGTGCTCCGTAGGGTGACGGTGCAGCCTCGCCTATCGCCGGACGGTCATCCAGATGGAAAACGCTGTGCGGTTTTCAATCCTACGGCTCGGCGGGCTAATCGTGGCCATGCCGGTGCGCCGTAGCGACCGCTCCTACAGAGTGACGCTTTTCGTAGGAGCGGCCCATGGCCGCGATTGCTTGGCGGATACTGCACGAAGCCCCGTGCCGGCAGGATCCCACCCCAAAAAAAAGCCGACCGGCTTGCACCGGTCGGCTCTTGTCCAGCGGCCTGGCCTCAGACGCCCAGGAAGTCGAGGATGCCCTCGGCGGCGTTGCGGCCTTCGAAGATGGCGGTCACCACCAGGTCGGAGCCACGCACCATGTCGCCACCGGCAAAGATCTTCGGATTGCTGGTCTGGTGCTTGAACTCGTGCAGCCCTGGCGCGACCACGCGCCCCTGGCTGTCGAGATCGATGCCGAACTGCTCGAACCAGGGCGCGGGACTCGGGCGGAAACCAAAGGCGATGACCACCGCATCGGCCGGCAGGATCTCCTCGGAACCGGGAATCGGCTCGGGGCTGCGGCGGCCACGGGCATCGGGTTCGCCCAGACGGGTTTCCACCACCTTGACGCCTTCCACCTTGTCTTCACCGATGATGGCGATGGGCTGGCGGTTGAAGAGGAACTTCACGCCCTCTTCCTTGGCGTTCTTCACTTCCTTGCGCGAGCCCGGCATATTGGCGGCGTCGCGGCGATAGGCGCAGGTCACGCTCTTGGCACCCTGGCGGATGGAGGTGCGGTTGCAGTCCATGGCGGTGTCACCACCGCCCAGGACCACCACGCGCTTGCCCTTCATGTCGACGAAGTCGGCCGCATCCTTTTCGAAGCCCAGGTTGCGGTTGACGTTGGCCACCAGGAAATCCAGGGCGTCGTGGACGCCAGGCAGGTCTTCGCCGGGGAAGCCGCCCTTCATGTAGGTGTAGGTACCCATGCCCAGGAAGACCGCATCGAATTCCTCGAGCAGCTGATCCATGGTCACGTCCTTGCCCACCTCGGTGTTCAGACGGAATTCCACGCCCATGCCGCCGAAGACCTCGCGACGGCGACTGAGCACGGTCTTTTCCAGCTTGAATTCGGGGATGCCGAAGGTCAGCAGGCCACCGATCTCGGGATGCTTGTCGAACACCACCGGGGTCACGCCATTGCGCACCAGAATGTCGGCGCAACCCAGGCCAGCTGGACCGGCACCGATCACGGCGACGCGCTTGCCGGTCGGCTTGACCTTGGACATGTCCGGGCGCCAGCCCATGGCGAAGGCGGTGTCGGTGATGTACTTCTCCACCGAGCCGATGGTCACCGCGCCGAAACCGTCGTTGAGAGTGCAGGCACCCTCGCAGAGCCGATCCTGCGGGCAGACCCGGCCACAGACCTCGGGCAGGGTGTTGGTCTGGTGCGCCAGTTCCGCCGCCGCCAGGATGTTGCCTTCGGACACCAGCTTGAGCCAGTTGGGAATGAAGTTGTGCACCGGGCACTTCCATTCGCAATAGGGGTTGCCGCAACCCAGGCAGCGGTGCGCCTGCTCGGCGGCCTGCTGCGGCTTGAAGGGATCGTGGATCTCGACGAATTCCTTCTTGCGCTGGCGCAGCAGCTTCTTCTTCGGATCCTTGCGACCGACCTCGATGAACTGGAAGTCGTTGTTCAGACGTTCAGCCATTTCCAAACCTCTTGAAGCGACGCCCCTTCAGCAGGGCGCCACGAGCTATCACGGTGAAGCCGGCGCCATGGGCAGCCGGCATCGAAGTCGTTACTCCGGACGGGCGCGGGTGCTGACCAGCAGCGACGCCAGGCTTGCGGCCTTGGGCTTCACCAGCCAGAACTTGCGCAGGTAGTCGTCCAGGTTCTCATGGAGATGGCTGCCCCAGGCGCTGCCGGTCTCGCGCACGTATTCGGCCAGCACCCCTTCCAGGTGGCTGCGGTAGGCCTCCATAGCCTCGCTGTTGATGCGCTGGATCTCCACCAGTTCGTGGTTGACCCGGTCATAGAAGCCGTTGTCCAGGTCCAGCACATAGGCGAAGCCGCCGGTCATGCCCGAGCCGAAGTTGTAGCCGGTCTTGCCCAGGACGCAGACGAAGCCGCCGGTCATGTACTCGCAGCAGTGGTCGCCGGTGCCTTCCACCACGGTGTGGGCCCCGGAGTTACGCACCCCGAAGCGTTCACCGGCGGTGCCAGCGGCGAACAGCTTGCCACCGGTGGCGCCATAGAGGCAGGTATTGCCGATGATGGCCGATTCCTGGCTCTTGAAGCCCGCGCCCTGGGGCGGGGTGATGACCAGCTTGCCGCCGGTCATGCCCTTGCCCACGTAGTCGTTGGCATCGCCTTCCAGATACATGTGCAGGCCGCCGGCGTTCCAGACGCCGAAGCTCTGGCCAGCGGTGCCCTTGAAGCGGAAGGTCAGCGGCGCCTTGACCATGCCCTGGTTGCCGTGACGCCGGGCGATTTCGCCGGAGACACGGGCACCGATGGAGCGGTCGCAGTTGCCGATACTGAGGCTGAAGTCACCGCCTTCGAGCTTTTCGATCCCGGGCAGCGACAGGCGCACCATTTCTTCGGCCAGCAGGCCCTGGTCGAACGGCGGGTTCTTTTCCACCTGACAGTATTGCGGCTTCTCGGCCGGAATGTGATCGCTACCCAGCAGCGGGGTGAGGTCCAGGTGCTGCTGCTTGGCGGTCTCGCCCGGCAGGATTTCCAGCAGATCGGTACGGCCGATCAGCTCACCCAGGCTGCGTACGCCCAGCCTGGCCAGCCACTCGCGGGTTTCCTCGGCGATGAAGGTGAAGAAATTCATCACCATTTCCACCGTGCCGATGAAGTGTTCCTTGCGGAGTCGGTCGTTCTGGGTGGCGACGCCAGTGGCGCAGTTGTTCAGGTGGCAGATGCGCAGGTACTTGCAGCCCAGGGCGATCATCGGCGCGGTGCCGAAGCCAAAGCTCTCGGCGCCGAGGATGGCCGCCTTGATCACGTCCAGGCCGGTCTTCAGGCCGCCGTCGGTCTGCACCCTCACCTTGCCGCGCAGATCGTTACCACGCAGGGTCTGGTGCGCCTCGGCCAGGCCCAGTTCCCAGGGCGAGCCGGCGTACTTGATGGAGGTCACCGGCGAAGCGCCGGTACCGCCGTCGTAGCCGGAGATGGTGATGAGGTCGGCATAGGCCTTGGCCACACCGGCGGCCACGGTGCCTACGCCAGGCTCGGACACCAGCTTGACCGATACCAGCGCCTTGGGATTGACCTGCTTGAGGTCGAAGATCAGCTGCGACAGGTCTTCGATGGAATAGATGTCGTGGTGCGGCGGCGGCGAGATCAGGGTCACGCCGGGTACCGCATAGCGCAGCTTGGCGATCAGGCCGTTGACCTTGCCGCCGGGCAGCTGACCGCCCTCGCCCGGCTTGGCGCCCTGGGCCACCTTGATCTGCAAGACCTCGGCATTGACCAGGTACTCGGGAGTGACGCCGAAGCGGCCGGTGGCCACCTGCTTGATCTTGGAGCTCTTGATGGTGCCGTAGCGCGCCGGATCCTCACCGCCCTCACCGGAGTTGGAGCGGCCGCCCAGGCGGTTCATGGCCTCGGCCAGGGCCTCGTGGGCTTCCGGCGACAGGGCGCCCAGGGAGATCCCGGCAGCATCGAAGCGGGTGAAGATGTTGGCCAGCGGCTCGACCTCTTCCAAGGCCAGGGGCTGGTCGCTGGTCTTGACCTTGAGCAGGTCGCGGATCATCGCCACCGGGCGCTGGTCCACCAGCGCGGTGTATTCGCGGAACTTGGCGTAGTCGCCCTGCTGCACGGCGGCCTGCAGCAGATTGACCACGTCTGGGTTGTAGGCATGGTACTCACCGCCATAGACGAACTTGAGCAGGCCACCCGGCTGGATCGGCTTGCGGTTGTTCCAGGCTTCGCCGGCCAACAGCTTCTGTTCGGCTTCCAGGTCGACGAAGCGCGCGCCCTTGATGCGGCTGGTGACACCGGGGAAGCACAGGTCGGTGACTTCGTCCGCCAGGCCCACGGCCTCGAACAGCTGGGCGCCGCGATAGGAGGCGACGGTGGAGATGCCCATCTTGGAGATCACCTTGAGCAAGCCCTTGGTGATGCCCTTGCGGTAGTACTTGAACACCTCGTAGAGGTCGCCCAGCACCTCGCCGGTGCGGATCAGATCGCCCAGCACCTCATAGGCCAGGAACGGATAGACCGCGGTGGCGCCAAAGCCCAGCAGCACGGCGAAGTGGTGCGGATCACGGGCGGTGGCGGTCTCCACCAGGATGTTGCTGCTGGTACGCAGCCCCAGGTTGACCAGGTGGTGATGCACGGCGCCGGTGGCCAGCACCGCATGCACCGGCAGCTTGCCCGGTTCGATGTGGCGGTCGGTCAGCACCAACAGCACCTTGCCGGCGCGCACCGCCTCCTCGGCCTGCTCGACGATGTTGCGCAGCGCCGCCTCGAGCCCCATGGACTCGGGGTAATTGAGGTCGATCGTGACATGCTCGAAGCCGGGCTTGGGCATGTTGAGAATGGTCCGCCACTTGGCCGGCGAGATCACCGGGCTGCTCAGGATGGCGCGATCGGCGTGCTCGGCGGTTTCCTCGAAGACGTTGCGCTCGGCACCCAGGCAGGTTTCCAGGGACATGACGATGGACTCGCGCAGCGGGTCGATCGGCGGATTGGTGACCTGGGCGAATTGCTGGCGGAAGTAGTCGTAGGGCGAACGGATGCGCCGCGACAGCACCGCCATCGGGGTGTCGTCGCCCATGGAGCCCACGGCTTCCTGGCCCTGCTCGCCCAGCGGACGCAACACCTGGTCACGCTCCTCGAAGGTGACCTGGAACATCTTCATGTACTGGCGCAGCTGATCCTGGTCGTAGAAGGCCGAACCGTGATCATGGTCGTCCAGGGTCGCCTGGATGCGCATGGCGTTCTTGCGCAGCCACTGCTTGTAGGGATGGCGCGCCTTGAGACGATTGTCGATGTCGTCGGTCTGCAGCACCTCGCCGGTCTCGGTGTCCACGGCCAGGATCTGGCCCGGGCCGACCCGGCCCTTGGCGATGACGTCGTCAGGCTGGTAGTTCCAGACGCCGACTTCCGAAGCCAGGGTAATGTAGCCGTTGTTGGTGGTCACCCAGCGCGCCGGGCGCAGGCCGTTGCGGTCGAGCAGGCAGACCGCGTAGCGGCCTTCGGTCAGCACCACGCCGGCCGGACCGTCCCAGGGCTCCATGTGCATGGAGTTGAATTCATAGAAGGCGCGCAGATCGGCGTCCATGGTCTCGACGTTCTGCCAGGCCGGCGGAATGATCATGCGCACGGCGCGGAACAGGTCCATGCCGCCGGTCACCAGCAGCTCCAGCATGTTGTCCATGCTGGAGGAGTCGGAACCGACGCGGTTGACCAGCGGACCGAGCTGGTCGAGATCCGGGATCAGTTCGTTGACGAACTTGGTCCGCCGCGCCTGGGCCCAGTTGCGGTTGCCGGTGATGGTGTTGATCTCGCCGTTGTGGGCGAGATAGCGGAAGGGCTGCGCCAGCGGCCACTTCGGCAGGGTGTTGGTGGAGAAGCGCTGGTGGAACACGCAGATGGCGGTGGCCAGGCGCGGATCGCCGAGGTCCGGATAGAAGGCGGCGAGATCCGCCGGCATCATCAGGCCCTTGTAGACGATGACGCGGGACGACAGGCTGCAGATGTAGTGCTCAGCGTCTTCGGCGTTGCGCACCGAGGAACGGCGGCGGGCGGAGAACAGCTTGACCCCGAACTGCTGGTCGTCGAGACCCGGACCGGCGACGAACACCTGCTCGATGCGCGGCAGTCGCGCCAGGGCCAGCTCGCCCAGTACCGAGGTGTCGATGGGCACCTTGCGCCAGCCGACCAGGGTCAGACCAGCGGCCTCGATCTCCAGGTTCATGTTGGCGCGGGCCTGTTCGGCGCGGGCCTCGTCCTGGTTGAAGAACACCACGCCCGCGGCGTACTGCTCGGGCAACTCGGCGCCGAATTGCTCCTGGGCGATGGCGCGCAGGAAGGCGTCCGGCTTCTGCATGAGCAGACCGCAACCGTCACCGGTCTTGCCGTCCGCGTTGATACCGCCCCGGTGGGTCATGCAGGTCAGGGCTTCGATGGCCGTTTCCAGCAGGTCATGGCTGGGCTCGCCCTGCATATGGGCGATCAGGCCGAAGCCGCAGTTGTCCTTGAAGCTATCGGGATTGAACAGGCCTGCTTTCATAGCGCTCTCACCGGCAATCAGGTTATTGCGAAGGCATCACAAAACGGTCCGCTTATTTGAACTTTTTTCGGACAGTCAAAGGCTGACCAGTGTAGCGAAAAAATCGCTTACGACAAACACTGATGACACCTGATGAAAATTCGATGACGCAAAAAAGAAAGCCCCGGCATCACTCTCGTGATAGCACCGGGGCTTTCTTTGCGTAACAGGCAAGAATCAGCGACTGGTGGCGATGTCCTGCTGGATGCTGGCGAAGGTCCGCGGCCAGGGTTTGCTGGCCTGCACCTTTGCTGGCAACTGCTTGACCGCCGCTTCGGCCGCTGCCCGATTGGCGAAGTTGCCGTAGGTCACCACATAGAGCGCCTTGCCCTGGTAGCTCTTCTTGAAATAGCGGAAGTTGCCACTGTCGGCCTGGGCGGCGATGAAGTCCTGCGCCGCCTTCTCGGTACTGGTACCCACCACCTGCAAGGCGTACTTGCTGCCCGCCTGGCTGCCGTACCAACCCGCCGCTGCGCTGCCAGCATGAGCGGGCGCTGCAGCCGGGGCCGGCTTGGCAGGTGCCGGGGTAGGCGCAGGCGCAGGCGCGGTATGCCGGGGCGCCGGAGCCGCCACTGCCGGAGCGCTGGGCGCCGGAGTACGCGCCGGCGTGCGGCTGGGTAGTTCGTCCTCGTCACTGATGGGCGGGGCATCGGTGGTCACCGTCGGTGGCACGCCGCCCGCGCCCATGTCGTTGCCCGCGGCGGTACCCGCCTGCCGGCCACCCGCCGCTTCCGCCAGGGGTTCGCGGATGACCGGCTGCGACTCGCCCACCAGCGGCAGGGGCAGCGGTTTGGAAGAGCCGTCGAACTGGATGGGCGCACCCTGGGCGTCCTTGCCGGCAGACGCCGTGTTCTGACCGCCCAGGGGCAGGTCCTGCCCCGTGGTCGCGGTCGCCGGGGCCTCGCTCTTGCCGCCCTTGAGCGACAGGGCGGCGGCGCCCACCGCCAGCACCACCACCCCGAGAATGACCAGATGCTTGCGCGGCAGGGCCGCCAGCAGATTGCGCGAGCCTTTCACCGGTGCCGCGGCCTTCTTGCGCCGGGCGCTCATGCCGGCCACCAGGACATCCCGGGCTTCTTCGTTGAGCCGACCGGGCCAGCCGCCGGAGCGCTCGTGGATGGTCGCGAGCTGCTCGTCGGTAAAGATCTCCAGGCCCTGACCGGCACCTTCCAGGCGCTGGGCCAGGTATTCCTCGGCCTCGCTCTCGCTGTAGGGCAGCAATTCGATGGCGTGATAGCGCTCTTCGCCCTGGGCGATGTCTTCCAGGCGCATCACCACTTCCGCTTCGCCGAACAGGAAGACGTGCAGGCGCTCCTTTTCGCTGCCCCCGGCCAGCTCCAGCAGGGCTTCCAGCGCGGGAGTAGCCAGGGCCTCGGCGTCATCCACCAGGATGTATACCTCCTGTCCCGCCAGGCGCACTTCCGCCGCCTGTTCGAGAATGGCTGCAGGCGTCTGGCTGTCGGCACCCACGCCCTTGGCGACTTGGGCCAACACCGTGCGGGCGTCACCGCCGTTCTGCGCGGAAATCACTACGCAGTGCACGGCTTCCTTCTTGGTGCTGGCCGCCAGCGCCTGGCGCAACAGCGTCTTGCCACTGCCCTCGGGACCACTGACCACCAGCAGCAGCTGGCTGTAGCGGGCCAGGTGATGCAACTGGCCCAGCACCGGCTTGCGCTGGGCCGGAAAGAATTTGAAACCGGGAACGCGGGCGGCGAACGGGTCGTGAGTGAACTGATAGTGACCGAGGAAGGCTTCGTCGGCGTGCAGATTGGACATGGGACTCTCTTGTTCTCCTTACTGGGCGGTCAGCGCTTGGTAATCGGTACGCAGCGTCTGCTCGAGAATGTCGCGGGCGAAGTCGGCGGTCACCACGGCCTGGCCCAAATCACTGAGCAGCACCAGCCGGAGTTGTCCATCCAGGACCTTCTTGTCCACCGCCATGAGGCGTTCGAAATCGGCCGGCTGCATGTCCGCCGGCGGTACCACGGGCAGCTTGGCCTTGACCAGCAGGCGAATGGCGCGGTCGCGCTGCGCGGCACTGAGCCAGCCCAGCAGCAGGGACATCTGCAGCGCCATGACCATGCCGGCGGAGACCGCCTCGCCGTGCAGCCAGACGCCATAGCCCTGGTGGGTCTCGATGGCGTGACCGAAGGTATGGCCGAGGTTGAGGATCGCCCGCAGACCCGACTCGCGCTCGTCGCTGCCCACCACTTGGGCCTTGGCCGCGCAGGAGCGCTCGATGGCTTCGGTGAGCGCGCTTTGATCCAGTGCCAGCAGCGCCTCGACATGCTCTTCGAGCCAGCCGAGGAAGGGCTCGTCGCAGATCAGGCCGTACTTGATGACCTCGGCCAGACCCGCCGAGAGTTCGCGCGCCGGCAGGGTCGCCAGGCTGTCGGTATCGATGACCACGGCCTTGGGCTGGTAGAAGGCGCCGATCATGTTCTTGCCCAGCGGATGGTTGATGCCGGTCTTGCCGCCCACCGAGGAATCCACTTGGGACAGCAGCGTGGTCGGCACCTGGATGAAGTCCACTCCGCGCTGATAGCAGGCCGCGGCGAAACCGCCCATGTCACCGATCACCCCGCCGCCCAGGGCGATGAGGGTGGTCTTGCGATCATGGCGATCCTGCAGCAGGCCGTCGAAGATCAGCTGCAGGGTTTCCCAGTTCTTGTGCGCCTCGCCATCGGGCAGCACGATCGAGCTAATCGGGCGATCGCCCAGGGTGCGCAACAGACGCTCCAGATAGAGCGGTGCGATGGTTTCGTTGGTGACGATCGCCACCTTGCGCCCGGCGAGATGGGGCAGGACGCATTCCGGTCGATCCAGAAGGCCCTGGCCGATGTAGATCGGGTAGCTGCGCTCACCGAGCTCGACGTGAAGAGTCCGCATGCCGTCACCTTGATTCAAAGGGCGCCTAGCATAGCGCAGAACGCTCGCGGCTTTAATGTGGTGCCAGGGCTTTCAGACGGTCGAGTATCTGCAGCACGACCATCCGGGGGGGCCGCTCGTCGGTCTCGATGATGATGTCGGCGATCTCCCGATACAGCGGATCGCGCATGGCCATGAGCGTGCGCAGCACCGCCGCGGGATCGGCGGTCTGCAGCAGCGGTCGATTGCGATCCCGGGAGGTGCGCTCGATCTGTTGCTCGATGGAGGCATGCAGGTAGATGACCCGCCCGCCGCGCTTGAGCGCCTGGCGATTGTCCTCGCGCAGCACGGCGCCCCCACCGGTGGCCATCACCAGGCCGTTCTCCGCGCACAGCTCGGCGATCGCGGCGCGTTCGCGCTCGCGAAAGCCCTGCTCGCCTTCCACATCGAAGATCCAGGGGATGTCGGCACCGGTACGTTCTTCGATTACCTTGTCGGAATCCTTGAACGGCAGCCGCAATTCCTTCGCCAGGAGCCGGCCGATGGTGCTCTTGCCCGAGCCCATCGGTCCTACGAGAAACAGATTACGCACTTATGTCATCGACCAACCGCTATCGCCTGGTTGTTCATGATACGCGGCGTGAGGAAGATCAGCAGCTCGACTTTGCTGTCGGTGACCGAATCCCGGCGGAACAGCCGGCCGACATAGGGAATATCCCCCAGCATCGGCACCTTGGTGGTGGATTTGGTCTGGGTGTTGGAGAACACCCCGCCCAGCACGATGGTCTCGCCATCGCTCACCAGGACCTTGGCATTGACCTCGTTCTTGCTGATCGGCGGCACGCCATTGAGCGCGTTCTGGTAGTCAGGCGCATCCTTGTTGACCTTGACCTCCATGATGATGCGGTTGTCCGGGGTGATCTGCGGCGTGACCTCCAGCGACAGGGCGGCCTGCTTGAAGCTGGTGCTGGTGGCACCGCTGGAGCTTGCTTCCTGGTAGGGGATCTCGGTACCGCGCAGGATCTTGGCGGTCTCCTTGTCCGAGGTCACCACCTTGGGCTGGGAGATGATCTCGCCATTACCACTGGATTGCAGCGCGGACAGCTGCAGGTCGAGCATCTTGCCACCAACCATGAAGCCGACGCCGATGCCCGAGGTGCTGCCGGAAACGCCCATGTCGACGAAGGGCGTGGGCGCCACACCACTGGCGGAGGTGAAGCTGCCTACGGTACTGGTCCCCGGCAGGAACACCTGACCGGTCGTGGAATCGACGGTGGTGGCGCCGTCCTTGCCATAGACCGCGAAGTTGCCCGAACTGGCGTTACCGCCCCAGCGCACGCCCAGCTGCTTGCTGTAGTCGACGTTGGCCTCCACCAGCCGCGCCTCGATCATCACCTGGCGCACCGGGATGTCCAGCTGCGAGACGATGCGCCGGAGTTCGTCCAGGCGATTCTGGGTCTGGTAGGCGATGATGCTGTTGGTGCGCTCGTCCACCGAAATGGAGCCGCGCTCGTCGGCGGTCTTGTCGGCGCTGGTAACCGACTGGAACAGCTTGGCGATATCGGCGGCCTTGGCGTAGTTGACCTGGATCAGGTCGCGACGCAGCGGGGCCAGTTGCTGGATCTGCTTCTGGGATTCCAGCTCCTGGCGCTCGCGGGCGGCGATCTCGTCGGCCGGTGCCACCAGCAGCACGTTGCCGATCTGGCGCTTGTCGAGGCCCTTGGTCTTGAGGATCAGATCCAGCGCCTGGTCCCAGGGCACGTTCTGCAGGCGCAGGGTGATGTTGCCCTGCACGGTGTCGCTCGCCACCAGGTTGAGATTGGTGAAATCGGCGATCAGCTGCAGCACCGAGCGGACGTCGATGTCCTGGAAATTCAGCGACAGTTTCTCGCCGGTATAGGTGAAGCGATCGGCTGCGCGCTTTTCCTTTTCCTCGGTGGTGAGCGGCTTGACGCTCAGGGTCAGACGATTGTTGGTCTGGTAGGCCAGGTAGTCGTAGGTCCCGGTCGGCTCTATGACGATGGACGCCCCGCCGCTGTCAGCGGAGGCGTTGACGAACTGCACGGGGGTGGCGAAGTCCTTGACGTCCAGGCGCACCCGCAGCTCTTCGGGCAGCTGGGTACCGGCGAAGGTCAGGCGGATCTTGCCGCCCTGCTCCTGGATGTCCGGGTTGATCCCAGTCTCGCTCAGGTCGATGACCACGTTGCCCTCGCCCTGGGGACCCCGCTGGAAATCGATATGGCGGATCGCCTTGCCGCGCAGTTGCGGCCGCGGCGCGGTCATGGCCGCCACGGTGGAGGTGGCCTGGGTCGGCGGCAGCGGAGTGCGGGCGACCGCACCGGGCAGGGGAGCGGACGACGGCGCGGTCACGGTGGTCGGCGCTGCGGCGCGCGGCAGGTTGGGCGTCAGATTGGCCTGGGCACTGGCGGTCTGGCGCCCGGCGGTGCCCCCGATGGTGACGAACAGGTTGCGACCGTCGGCACGGGTGTCGTAGCTGGCCAGATTGGTGAGGTTGATGATCAAGCGGGTGCGGTTGCCCGCCTCGACCACCGTCACGCTGCGGGCATTGCCATTGCCCAGCTCACGGCTCTTGGTACCCAGCTTGTTGGCGACGCCGGGCAGGTCCAGGGCGATCCGCGCCGGCTGCTCGATGGTGTAGCCCTTGGGGATCGGCACCGGTTGATCGAAGGTCAGTTTGAGTTCGATGCGATCCCCGGGCAGGGAGGCGACGTTCAAGGCCTGCAGATCGGCGGCCAGGACCTGGCCGGCCAGGCTACCCAGCAATAGAGCCAATCCCAGTACCAGCCGTCTTGCGCTATTCGTCTTCACTGTACTTGCCCCGCCCATTAAGTCTTTTCCTTCAAGGTGATGGTGCGCGGCCGTTCCAGCCAGCCACCCTCGCCATCCGGGACGATTTCGATCACGTCGATCTCACCGTCGGTGATCTTGGTGATGCGCCCGTCGTTGCGGCCCAGGTAGTCCCCCACCTTGACGCGATGTACGCCCCCGGCGCCGTTGACCAGCGCATAGCGGCCACTGGCGTTGGCCAGGATGCCGACCATGCTGAAGGTCTCGATGTTGAAGCCTTCGAGAAACTGCTTCGGCCGATTCACGTCCGGCTTGATGTTGCCGGTCCCGCGCTGGCGCACCGTGGGGTCGATGCGTACCGGCGCCTGGAAGGGGCTGCGCAGCGCCGCAGCGGCATAGGTGAAGGGTTCGTAGGCGCGGAACTGCGGCAGCGGCTCGATGGAACCGCGCGGCTTGGCGCGGGTTTCGTCCATGAAGGCCTGCAGATCGCTGGTATCGCTGGAACCGCAGCCGACCAGCACGCCGGTCAGCAGGCAGAGCAACAGAGGCGTCCTCATTTGCCGAGCCCCTTGTCGTTGTAGCGATAGGTCTTGGCCAGGACGTTCATGCGCAACTTGCCACCGGTCCCGGATACCGTGCCGCCGCCATTGGCGTTTCGGTCATCCACCGGCTTGAGGTCGAAGTCGTGCAGGGTGACGATGCGCGGCAGGCTGGAGACGCTGCTGACGAAGGTCGCCAGGTCATGATAATTGCCCACCACGGTGATCTGGATCGGCAACTCGACATAGAACTGCTGGGTCACCTCGGGCAGGAGCTTGATCTGCTCGAATTCCAGGCCACTGCCCAGACCGGTGCGGGTGATGTCTTCCAGCAGCGCCGGCACTTCGGTATCGCCGGGCAGTTGCCGCAGCAGCGCGCCGAAGGACTCTTCCATCTCGACCATCTGCTGCTTGTAGGCATCCAGATTCGCGGCCTGGAAGGCCTTGCTGGCGTACTGCTGCTTCAGGGTTTCTTCCTGAGTGCGCTGGCTGTCCAGCTGCGCCTGCATGTCGCTGAGATGAAACTGATAGCCGAGCAGGAGCACCACCAGCACGATCAGCAGGCAGGCGATGACCTTGACCGGCTTGGGCCAGGAACCGAGGTTCTCCAGGCTGAGTTCGTTGATGTCGACCTTACGCAGGCTGGCCAGGGAATCGGCGAGACTCATGGTTTGCCTCCCTGGGCGACTGGGGCCGGAGCAGGAGCGCCGGGCTGGGTCTGCTTGACGGTGAGCTGGAAGGTGTTGGCCTGATCCACCGCCCCGGCAGTGGTGGCCTTCACCTCGATCAGCGTAGGCGAAGCGAACCAGTCGGAGGCGTCCAGATTACGCATCAGGTTGGAGACCCGGTTGTTGGATTCCGCCTCGCCACTGATGGACAGGGTGTCGCCCTGCATCTTCAGCTCACGAAAGTACACGCCGTCCGGCAGGGTGCGCACCAGTTGATCGAAGACGTGGCCGATGACCGGGCGGTTGCCCTGCAGGTCCTGGATGATCTTCATCCGTGCCAGCAGTTGCTGGCGCCGGGTCTTGAGCTCGCTGATCTCCTTGATGCGCACGTCCAGCTGGGCGATGTTCTGCTGGATGAAGGCATTGCGCGCCTCCTGACGGGCGATCTCGCCGGACAGGTACTGATCCCCGAGAAACACGGCGCCGCACGAGAGCACGAAGATGCCGCCCAGGATCACCAAGAACTGCTTGCGCCTTTCTTCGCGCAGCTGCTCCCGCCAGGGCAAGAGGTTGATGCGGGCCATCTAGTCGAAACTCCTCATGGCCAGGCCGCAGGCGATCATCAGCGCCGGGGCGTCACCCGCCAGGGCCGCCGCATTGACCTTGTTGCTGACGGTCATGTCGGCGAAGGGATTGGCCAGGACCGTGGGGGTGCCGATTTTCTGCTGGATCAAGCGGTCGAGTCCGGAAATTGACGCGGTTCCTCCAGCAAGCAAGATGTAGTCCACATCATTGTATTGCCCGGCGGCGAAAAAGAACTGCAGCGAACGCGCCACCTGTTGCACCACCGCCTCGCGGAAGGGCGTCAGTACCTCGCTCTGGTAGTCGTCAGGCAGGCCACCCTGCTTCTTGGCCAGACCGGCCTCCTCCACCGACAGCCCATAGCGACGCTGGATCTCTTCGGTGAGCTGGCGGCCGCCAAACAGCTGCTCGCGGGTGTAGATGGTCTTGCCGTTGTGCAGCACGCTCAGGGTGGTCATGGTGGCGCCGATGTCGACCACCGCCACGGTCAGGTCGTCGACATGGCCGCCGAGCTGATTGGCCAGCAACTGGTAGGCGCGCTCCAGGGCATAGGCCTCGACGTCGACCACCTTGGCCGAAACGCCGGCCAGCGCCAGGGCCGCCTCGCGGACCTCGACGTTTTCCTTCCGGCAGGCGGCCAGCAGTACCTCGACGCGCTCGGCGTTGCGCGGCGACGGCCCCTGCACCTCGAAGTCGATGGCGACCTCGTCCAGCGGATAGGGAATGTACTGGTCAGCTTCCAGCTTGATCTGGTTTTCCAGCTCGTCGTCGGTGAGGCCGGCATCCATCTCGATGGTCTTGGCGATCACCGCCGAGCCGGAGACGGCCACGGCGGCGCTGCGCGCGGAACTGCGCGCCTTGACCAGCACCCGGCCGATGGCGAGGCCCACGCCCTCCAGCTCGGCGATGTTCTTTTCCACCACGGCATTGGCCGGCAGGGGTTCGACCGCATAGGCTTCCACCCGGTAGCGCCCACCTGCACGGCTCAACTCGATGAGTTTCACGGATGTCGAACTGACGTCGATACCCAGCAGCGTATTCGCCTTCTTTCTGAATAGCCCTAGCACATCAGTTCCCTATGAGCGACGGTGGTCTTCCGCGGACGGGCATTAGATAACAGACTTGACACCCGAGCAAATAGCGGCCAACCGCCAAACGCGCCTATAATGGCGACGCCGTGTAGGCTGACCGTCACCTGTCGCCCTTTCCTTCTTTCCATTCGAAAAGTCTCTTGATGCGTGTTCTGAAATTTTTCTGGTGGTCGTTGGTCGCCCTGGTCTGCAGCCTGTTGCTGGGTCTCAGCGGTGCCTTCCTCTACCTCAGCCCCAGCCTGCCCTCCATCGATGCCCTGCGTAACGTGCAACTGCAGATCCCTCTGCGGGTGTTCAGCGCGGACGGCAAACTCATCGCCGAATTCGGCGAAATGCGCCGCTCACCGCTGCGTTTCAACGAGATACCGCCCGATTTCATCCATGCCCTGCTCTCCGCCGAGGATGACAACTTCGCCAATCACTATGGCGTGGATGTGAAAAGTCTGGCACGGGCAGTGAGCCAGCTGGTCAAGACCGGACACATCCAGACCGGCGGCAGCACCATCACCATGCAGGTCGCCAAGAACTACTTCCTGACCAGCGAGCGCAGCTTCTCGCGCAAATTCACCGAGATCCTCCTGGCGCTGCAAATCGAGCGCCAACTGACCAAGGACGAGATCCTTGAGCTCTATGTCAACAAGATCTACCTGGGCAACCGCGCCTACGGCATTGAGGCCGCCGCCCAGGTCTACTACGGCAAGTCCATCAAGGACCTGACCGTCGCCCAGATGGCGATGATCGCCGGTCTGCCCAAGGCGCCGTCGCGTTACAACCCGGTCGCTAATCCTGAGCGTAGCCTGGAAAGACGCAATTGGATTCTCGAACGCATGTTCAAGCTCGGTTATATCGATCAGGCGGCCTACCAGGCCGGCATCGCCGAGCCGCTCGAGGCCTATCATCACGTCGCCGTGCCTGAGCTCAACGCCCCCTACATCGCCGAGATGGCGCGGGCGGAAATGGTCGGTCGCTATGGCGGCGATGCCTACACCGATGGCTACCAGGTCTACACCACCATCGACAGCCGGCTGCAGACGGATGCGTTCGAAGCCGTACGTGACGGCCTGACCGATTACGACCGCCGCCACGGCTATCGCGGCCCCGAGGCCCAGTGGCCCAATCGCAGCCGCGCCGAATGGACCGCGCTGATCCAGAAGCAGCGCATCGTCGGCGGTCAGGATCCGGCCCTGGTCACCCAGGTGGAAAAGAGCGGCATCCTGGTCCTGACCCGCGAGGGCAAGGAAGAGGCGGTCTCCTGGGACTCGATGAAATGGGCACGCCCCTACCTCAGCGCCAACAGCCTGGGGCCACGCCCGAACGGTCCGGCCGACGTGGTCAAGGTCGGCGACCTGATCCGGGTGCAGCGCCAGGACGATGGCAGCCTGAAGTTCTCGCAGATTCCCAAGGCGCAGAGCGCCCTGGTATCGCTTGATCCCCAGGATGGCGCCATCCGCGCCCTGATCGGCGGCTTCTCCTTCGAGCAGAGCAACTACAATCGCGCGACCCAGGCCCGGCGCCAGCCCGGTTCCAGCTTCAAGCCGTTCATCTACAGCGCGGCGCTGGAGAAGGGCTTTACCGCCGCCAGCTTGGTCAACGATGCGCCCATCGTCTTCATGGACGAGAATCCCGACGAAGCCTGGCGGCCAAAGAACGACAACAACACCTTCCTCGGCCCAATCCGTCTGCGCGAGGCCCTCTATCGCTCGCGCAACCTGGTGTCCATCCGGGTGCTGCAGGCCATCGGCATCGACTATGCGCTGGATTACGTCAGTCGTTTCGGCTTCGAGCGCGACCAGTTGCCGCGCAACCTGTCGCTCGCCCTCGGCACCCCGGGCCTGACGCCGCTGGAAGTGGCCACCGGCTGGTCGGTGTTCGCCAACGAGGGCTACAAGGTGACACCCTACGTGGTCGATCACGTGACCGATCGCGACGGCAAGGTGGTCTATCGCATGGCCGCGCCACGGGTGCCCCAGCAGGCGCAGGCCACGACCGCGCCGGGCGTCGAGGTCACGCCGGCGGCCGACACCGCCGCCGCCGGCCCGGCCAATCCGCCACCGGTGTTCGCCCCCCAGGTCATCGATCCGCGCAACGCCTTCATCATGAACAGCATGCTGCAGGACGTGATCAAACGCGGCACCGGCCGCAAGGCGCTGGAACTGGGCCGCAACGACCTGGCCGGCAAGACCGGCACCACCAACGAATCCAAGGACACCTGGTTCTCCGGCTACAACGGCGACTACGTGACCACGGTGTGGGCCGGCTTCGACCAACCCGAGACCCTGGGCCGCCAGGAATTCGGCGGTACCGTGGCCCTGCCGATCTGGATGAGCTACATGGGCGCCGCGCTCAAGGACAAGCCGCCGCATCAGCTCAAGGAACCGGACGGCATCGTCTCCATCCGCGTCGACCCCACCACTGGTCGCGCCGCACCACCGGGCACGCCCAACGCCTACTTCGAGCTGTTCAAGAGCGAAGACACCCCGCCGAGCCTGGACGAACTGCCGCCCGGCGTGGCGCCCGGCACGCCGCTGCCCTCCAGCGAAAATGTGCCCATGGACATCTTCTGATCTCCAGCCAATAAAAAACCCCGCCGTGGCGGGGTTTTTTATTGCTTCGGGCCTTACTTGGCGAAGACGTCATCCACTGACTTCAGCGGATAGTTCGCCGGATAGGGCAGCGTGGCCACGCCGGTCTCGATGGCGGCCTTGGCCACGGCATCGGATACCAGGGTGATCAGACGGGCATCCATGGGCTTGGGAATGATGTACTCACGACCGAAGCTCAGGCTGTCGACGTTGTAGGCGGCGCAGACTTCCTTGGGCACCGGCAGCTTGGCCAGGTCGCGCAGGGCCAGGGCGGCGGCGATCTTCATCTCTTCGTTGATGACCCGGGCGCGGACGTCCAGGGCACCACGGAAGATGAAGGGGAAGCCCAGGACGTTGTTGACCTGGTTCGGATAGTCGGAACGACCGGTGGCCATGATCACGTCGTCGCGCGTGGCGTGGGCCAGCTCGGGGGTGATTTCCGGATCCGGGTTGGAGCAGGCGAAGACGATGGGGTTGGCCGCCATGCGCTTGAGGCCTTCGGCCGACAGCAGGTTGGGGCCGGACAGACCGACGAAGACGTCGGCGCCTTCGAGGGCGTCGTCCAGGGTGCGCTTGCTGGTCTCGGTGGCGAAGGCCGCCTTGTACTGGTTCAGGTCGTTGCGGCCGCTGTGGACCACGCCCTGACGGTCGATCATGTAGATGTTCTCGACCTTGGCGCCCATGCTGGCCAGCAGGCGCATGCAGGAGATGGCGGCGGCACCGGCACCCAGGCAGACGATCTTGGCGTCTTCCAGGCGCTTGCCGGCGATTTCCAGGGCGTTGAGCATGCCGGCGGCGGTGACGATGGCGGTGCCGTGCTGGTCATCGTGGAAGACCGGGATGTCGCACTGTTCGATCAGGGCGCGCTCGATCTCGAAGCACTCGGGCGCCTTGATGTCTTCCAGGTTGATGCCACCAAAGGTGATGGAGATGCGCTTGACGGTGTCGATGAAGGCCTGGGGGCTCTCGGCGTCCACCTCGATGTCGAAGACGTCCACACCGGCGAAGCGCTTGAACAGCACGCCCTTGCCTTCCATCACCGGCTTGGAGGCCAGCGGGCCGAGGTTGCCCAGGCCGAGGATGGCGGTACCGTCGGAGATCACGGCGACCAGGTTGCCCTTGCCGGTGTAGCGGTAGGCCAGTTCGGGATCGCGGCCGATCTCGCGGACCGGTTCGGCGACGCCGGGGCTGTAGGCCAGGGACAGGTCACGAGCGGTCGCGGTGGGCTTGGTCAGCTCGACGCTGAGTTTGCCGGGACGCGGCTGAGCATGGTATTCGAGGGCGGCGGTTTTGAGATCAGACATTATTGGTATATCCGCGTGGTGTGGGTCTTGGGTCGGGCGAGAATACGCAAAGACTCAAGGTGCCACAAGCAATCGGCCAGATGCCTGAAATCAATCGCAATACGACTTTCGGTTAAAACGATTCAACCCGCAAACCCAGCATGTGCGGATCGCTCAGCGTCAGCTGCCAGCGTGCCCGCCCCGCTTCCTGGCGACGGCTGCGATCGACGATCCAGCCCCGCGCCTCGAGCTGGCGCCCGATCCATTGCTGCAGTGGCAGCTCAGCGAAGGCATCCACAAAGCGATTCGGCACATTGACCACCAGATCGCCGTCGAACTGCAGCCAGAGTCCGCCCCGGTTGCGTTCGACCCCCTGCAGGCGCCCCTGCACCACGGCGAAACCACTCTCCTGGATATGCGTGGCGGAAAGGGTGGGGTCCTTTTTCCAAACGCCGAGTCGCGCCTTGCGCGCCGCGCCTTCCGCCGCGACCTGACAGCCGGCCAGTCGGGTATTGGGCGCGATGGCCACCGCGTAGCCGAGCCCCTCGGCGATCAACTGGGCTTCGAGATTACGGCCCTGGCGGTCATAGAGATGGGCCAGGGTACGACCGTAGTGGTCGGTCGCCTCGCGACCCGGGACCAGGCGCAGGCGGTCGTCACTGGTGTCCACCAGCGCCTGCAGGCGTCGACGCGCATCCTCGGCATAGGGCTGCGCCGTGCCGCCGGACCTGCCCAACTCCGGTGCGTTGATGCCGATCAGGCGCACGGAGCGACCATCGACCAGGCGCAGGGTATCGCCGTCCACCACCTGCCGCACCTCGACCTCCTGGCCGCCCGGCAGCAAGGGGCACGCCGCGGCCAGGGCCAGCGGCGCAGTGGCCAGGGTAGAAACGAAAAAGGCGCCCCAGAGGGACGCCTTTTTCAGTGTCGAGCCATGCGGAGATGGTCGACGGCAGCGCATTACTTGCTGCTGCCGAACACGCCGAAGCGCTGCTTGAAGCGGTCGATACGGCCGCCAGCGTCCAGGACCTTCTGCTTGCCGGTGTAGAACGGGTGGCATTCGGAGCAGACGTCCAGGTGAATGTTCTTGCTCAGGGTCGAGCGGGTCTTGATGACGTTGCCACAGCTGCAGGTGGCTTCGATGGCATCGTACTGCGGATGGATATCAGCTTTCATGGAACTATCCTCGGGGTCTAGCTGTGCCGCCACCCGGCGCCATTGCCGGATACCGCACAGATTTGGGCTGCAAATCATACCAGAGCGGATAGGAGGCGCAAGCAGCCCCCTCACCGCCTGTCTGCTACCATCGGGCTTTACGTCTGCGAGCCCTGCCGTGCCTCTGATCCTGCGCCTGGCGCTGCCTTCCCCCCTGCGCCGCCTGTTCGACTATCTGCCGCCCAAGGGCGCGGTGGAGGAGCAGTTGCGCCCCGGCGTGCGACTGCGGGTGCCCTTCGGTCGCCGTGAGGTGGTCGGGGTGCTGATCGAGGTGGCCCAGGAAACCGAGGTGCCGCCGGACAAGCTGCGCAAGGCCCTGCAACTGCTCGACGAGCGCCCGCCGCTGCCCAGCGCCCTGTTCGAACTCTGCCAGTGGTCCGCCCAGTACTATCAGCACAGCCTCGGCGACACCCTGAGCTGGGCACTTCCTGCCCTTTTGCGTCAGGGGGAGCCGGCCGAGCGCCGGCTGCAGCGTTTCTGGATCGCCCAGCCCGATGCCCGCCCGGAAGATCCACGCCTGGCCCGGGCGCCGCGCCAGCGCGAAGCGCTCAAGACCCTGCGCCAGCATCCCCATGGGGTGCTGCACGAATTGCTCGGCCAGCTCGGCCTGGTCAAGGACAGTCTCGACCTCCTCCAGGCCAAGGGCTTGGTCAAGGTGGAGACTCGCTATCACCAGCCGACCCGGCACCAGGGCTCCTGGCTCGCCCAGGCCGAATTGCCGCTCAACGGCGAGCAGCGCCTGGCCTACGAAGCGGTCCGCGCCGGCAGCGGCTTCCACTGCTATCTGCTGGAAGGGGTGACCGGCAGCGGCAAGACCGAGGTCTATCTGCAGCTGATCCGCGCCACCCTGGAAGCGGGACGCCAGGCGCTGCTCTTGATTCCCGAGATCAACCTGGGCCCCCAGACCCTGGGCCGCTTCGAGCAGCGCTTCAATGCGCGCATCGCTCTGCTGCACTCGGCGCTGACCGATCGCGAGCGGATGGACATTTGGCTGGCCGCTCGCGATGGCGAACTGGATATCGTGGTGGGCACCCGCTCGGCGCTGTTCACCCCGCTCAAGCACCCCGGGCTGATCATCGTCGACGAAGAACACGACGCCTCCTATAAACAGCAGGAAGGCCTCAGGTACCACGCCCGTGACCTGGCCGTGGTCCGCGCACGCTTCGAGAATCTGCCGGTGGTGCTGGGCTCGGCCACCCCTTCGCTGGAGAGCCTGCACAACGCCGATCAGGGGCGCTATGCCCACCTGCGCCTGTCACTGCGCGCCGGCGGTGCCCAGCCGCCACGCTTCGAGCGCCTGGACGTACGCAGTCGCCCGC
Source organism: Pseudomonas sp. PLB05 (assembly GCF_021106615.1). NCBI lineage: Bacteria > Pseudomonadati > Pseudomonadota > Gammaproteobacteria > Pseudomonadales > Pseudomonadaceae > Pseudomonas > Pseudomonas sp. PLB05. The sequence goes on along the minus strand of NZ_JAJOHO010000004.1, from coordinate 133,953 downwards.
TCGACAGCGGTCTGTCCCAGCCACTGCTCAAGGCCATGGGCGCGACCCTGGAGCGCGGCCAGCAGGTGCTGGTGTTCCTCAATCGACGGGGCTTCGCCCCTACCCTGCTCTGCCACGACTGCGGTTGGCTGGCCCAGTGCCCGCGCTGCGATGCGCGCATGACCTACCACCGCGGCTCCGGTGAGCTGCGCTGCCATCACTGTGATCACCGCCAGGCGCCGCCGCGTCATTGCCCTTCCTGCGGCAAGCTCGACCTGCGCCCGGTGGGCGCTGGCACCGAGCGCGCCGAGGAACGCCTGCAGCTGCTCTTTCCAGACATCCCGGTGCTGCGCATCGACCGCGACACCACCGCGCGCAAGGACGCCCTGGGCAAGCTCTTGCGCACCATTCATAGCGGGGTGCCCTGCATCCTGGTCGGCACCCAGATGCTCGCCAAGGGGCACCACTTTCCCAAGGTGACCCTGGTGGCCGTGCTGGACGCCGACAGTGGGCTGTTTTCCGCCGACTTCCGCGCCAGTGAGCGCATGGCGCAGCAGATCGTCCAGGTCGCCGGGCGCGCCGGGCGTGCCGAGGAACCAGGCCAGGTGCTGATCCAGACCCACCTGGCTGATCATCCGCTGATGGTGCAACTGGCCGAGGAAGGCTATCCGGCCTTTGCCCGCCAGGCGCTGCAGGAGCGCCGCGCCGCCGGTCTGCCGCCCTTCGCCTATCTGGCGCTGCTGCGCGCCGATGCCCATCGCCAGGATCAGGTGGAGAATTTTCTCGAAGCGGCCTATCACGTCGCCGAAGGCCTGGCGGTCAATCTCGCCCTGCCCCAGGTGGAGTTGCTCGGCCCGGTACCGGCGCCCATGGAGCGGCGCGCCGGTCGCCATCGCGCCCAGCTGCTGCTGCAGAGCAGCAGCCGTGCGCCTCTGCACCGGCTGTTGGGCATCTGGGTCGTCCAGCTGGAAAGCCTGCCCGAAGCCCGCCAGGTGCGCTGGTCGCTGGACGTCGATCCCATCGATCTCTCCTAGTGGCATTGGCTTAGAGCCTGTTCAGCGTCTGCTGCGCGTCGGCCAAGCGGCGTTAGAAATGCCTTCGGAATGCTCATTTACCACTCGTAAACTCCGCTTCCTCAGGCATTTCCGCCTTGTTTGGCTCTAGCTCGCGAGACGTTGAACAGGCTCTTACCATTGGCAAGGCCGGGCTCGCCACGGATAATGCCGGGTTTTCATCGCAGTGCGCGCCCGGCGCACGCCGAAGGCCAATGACCATGAAAGACAGCATCCGCCAGCTCATCCAGCACGCCCTCGACCGCCTGATCGCCGACGGCACCCTGCCGGCCGACGTGGCGCCGGCCATCCAGGTCGAGAACACCAAGGACAAGAGCCACGGCGACTTCGCCAGCAACGTCGCCCTGCTGCTGGCCAAGCCGGCCCGCGCCAAGCCCCGTGACCTGGCCGAGAAGCTGCTGGCCGCCCTGCCCGCCGATCCGGCGGTGAGCAAGGTGGAGATCGCCGGCCCTGGCTTTCTCAACTTCTTCCAGAATCACGCGCAACTGGCCGCGCGGCTGGATGCGGCCTTCGCCGATCCGCAACTGGGCGTGCCCACGCACGACCCACGCCAGCGCGTGGTGGTGGACCTCTCCTCGCCGAACCTGGCCAAGGAGATGCACGTCGGCCACCTGAGATCCACCATCATCGGCGACGCCGTGGCGCGGGTGCTGGAATTTCTCGGCGACGAGGTGATCCGCCAGAACCACGTCGGCGACTGGGGTACCCAGTTCGGCATGCTGCTGGCCTACATGGAAGAACAGCCCCAGGCCGCCGAAGGCGAGCTGGCCGACCTGGAGGTCTTCTACCGCGCGGCCAAGGGCCGCTTCGACGCCTCGCCGGAGTTCGCCGCGCGGGCCCGCGAGCTGGTAGTGACGCTGCAGGCGGGCGATGCCCATTGCCTGCGTCTCTGGGAGCGCTTCAATGCCGTCTCCCTGTCCCACTGCCAGGAGGTCTACGATCGCCTCAACGTCCGTCTGACCCCGGCGGACGTCAAGGGCGAGAGCGCCTACAACGACGACCTCGCCCAGGTGGTCGCCGATCTGGAGGCCGCCGGACTGCTAACCGAAAGCGACGGCGCCCGTTGCGTCTTCCTCGACGAATTCAAGAACGCCGAGGGCAATCCGCTGCCGGTGATCGTACAGAAGGCCGGCGGTGGCTATCTCTATTCCACCACCGACCTGGCAGCCATGCGCTATCGCAGCCGCCAGCTGCAGGCCGATCGCGCGCTCTACTTCGTCGACCAGCGCCAGGCCCTGCACTTCCAGATGGCCTTCGAGGTCGCGCGCCGCGCCGGCTTCGTCGATCCGGCCATGCAACTCGAACACATGGGCTTCGGCACCATGAACGGCGCCGATGGCCGCCCCTTCAAGACCCGTGATGGCGGCACCGTCAAGCTGGTCGACCTGCTCGACGAAGCCGAAGAGCGTGCCTACCAACTGGTCAAGGAGCGCAATGCCGGACGCGCCGAGCGTGGCGAGACACCCTTCAGCGAAGACGAACTGCGCCACATCGGCCGCGTGGTGGGTATCGCCTCGGTCAAGTACGCCGACCTGTCCAAGCACCGCACCAGCGACTACAGCTTCAACTTCGAGCAGATGCTCAGCTTCGAGGGCAACACCGCGCCCTACCTGCTGTACGCCTACACCCGGGTCGCCAGCGTGCTGCGCAAGGCCGGGCAGAGCGAGCCCACCGGTCGCATCCTCCTGGACGCCCCGCAGGAGCAGGACCTGGGCGGCCGCCTGGCGCAATTCGGCGAGATCCTCGCCAGCGTCGCCGACAAGGGCACCCCGCACCTGCTGTGCAGCTACCTCTATGACTTGGCCGGGCTGTTCTCCAGCTTCTACGAGAACTGCCCGATCCTGACCGCCGAGGCCCCCGAGTTGCGCCAGAGCCGCCTGCGGCTGGCCGCGCTCACCGGACGCACCCTCAAGCAGGGCCTGGAACTGCTCGGTCTGCATACCCTGGAACGCATGTAAGAGACGGATCACCGCCTGATGGCCAAGAAAGCCCCACCCAAGCGCGGCGCCAGTCGCAATACCTCGGCTCCCAAGAAACAGCCCCTGCCCGGCTGGGTCTGGCTCGCGTCGGGTCTGGCCATCGGCGCCTTCGTCGTGTTCCTGATGAAGCTCGAACCGGGCAACAAAGCGGTGCAGCGCGCCAAGCCGGAAGAAGGCCGTCCGGCGGCCGCGGCGGGCAACGGCAAGGCGTCGACCGCTGCTGGCAAGACCGAAGGCACGCCGCCCACGCCGATCAAGCCCAAGTACGACTTCTATACCCTGCTGCCCGAATCCGAGGTGATCGTGCCGCCCGATGCCGTGCCGCGCACGCCGGCCGCCAAGCCGACCACCCCGGCCAAACCGGATGCCGCGGCGACCCCGGCGCAGCCCGGCCAGCCGACCACCGCGACGCCGAGCACGCCAGGTACCGCTCCGGGCCAGCCCGCTGCGACGCCGCCCAAGGAAGCCACCACCAAGGCCCAGCCGCCGGTGACCCTGTTCTTCCTCCAGGCCGGCTCCTTCCGTACCCAGGCCGATGCCGACCGCGTCCGCGCCCAAATCATCATGCTCGGCCAGGACGTGCGGGTGGAGTCGGGCAAGGTCAAGGACGACACCTGGTACCGAGTGCTGGTCGGTCCCTACAGCGATCGTGATCAGCTGACCCAGGCGCAGAAACAACTCGCCGGCAGCGGCTTCAAGAATCTGTTGCTGCAGCAACGCCGCGGTCACTGAAACCGGTCCACGGCCGGTTGCACGTCGGCCAGACGGAGTGAAAAGACCTCTGGAATGCCTATAACTCCGGGTCCTCAGGTTTTTTCGCCTGGTCTGGCGCTAGCTCGCCAGGCCGTGAACCGGCTCTCGCCCGGCGAATCCCCTCGCCGCGATGCTTGAAGGGCGCCGCGGCCATCCCCATATCTCCGCGTAACCGGGGCCGATGCCCCAAGCAACGCGGAGAGATTCCCTTGACCACCATCGTTTCTGTACGCCGCAACGGCAAGGTCGTGATCGGCGGCGACGGCCAGGTTTCCCTGGGCAACACCGTCATGAAAGGCAATGCCAAGAAAGTCCGGCGGCTGTACCGGGGCGAGGTGCTGGCCGGTTTCGCTGGCGGTACCGCCGACGCCTTCACCCTCTTCGAGCGCTTCGAGGCGCAACTCGAAAAGCACCAGGGTCATCTGGTCCGCGCCGCCGTCGAGCTGGCCAAGGACTGGCGCACCGACCGTGCCCTGCGCCGCCTGGAAGCCATGCTGGCGGTCGCCAACAAGGACGCCTCCCTGATCATCACCGGCAACGGCGACGTGGTGGAACCCGAAGAAGGCCTGATCGCCATGGGCTCCGGTGGCGCCTATGCCCAGGCCGCCGCCCGCGCCCTGCTCATGCATACCGACCTCAGTGCCCGCGAGATCGCCGAGACCTCCCTGAATATCGCCGGTGACATCTGCGTCTTCACCAACCGCAACCTGACCATCGAGGAGCTGGACGCGCCCCAGGCGTGATCCGGTTTAGAGACTGCCCATGTCCATGACCCCCCGCGAGATCGTCCACGAACTCAACCGCCACATCATCGGCCAGGACGACGCCAAGCGCGCCGTGGCCATCGCCCTGCGCAACCGCTGGCGGCGCATGCAACTGCCCGTCGAGTTGCGCCCCGAGGTCACCCCCAAGAACATCCTGATGATCGGCCCCACGGGTGTGGGCAAGACCGAGATCGCCCGGCGCCTGGCCAAGCTGGCCAACGCGCCCTTCCTCAAGGTGGAAGCCACCAAGTTCACCGAGGTCGGCTATGTCGGCCGCGACGTCGAGTCCATCATCCGTGACCTGGCCGATGCCGCGGTGAAGATGCTGCGTGAACAGGAAATGGTGCGTAACCGCCATCGCGCCGAAGATGCCGCCGAAGAGCGCATCCTCGATGCCCTGCTGCCGCCCGCGCGGCCTTCGGTGGGCTTCAGCAACGAACCCCAGCCGACCGCCACCGATAGCAACACCCGCCAGCTGTTCCGCAAGCGCCTGCGCGAAGGCCAGCTGGACGACAAGGAAATCGACATCGAGGTGGCCGACACCCCGGCCGGCGTCGAGATCATGACTCCGCCCGGCATGGAGGAGATGACCAGCCAGCTGCAGAATCTCTTCGCCGGCATGCACAAGGGCAAGACCAAGCAGCGCAAGCTCAAGGTCAAGGAAGCGCTCAAGCTGGTGCGCGATGAAGAAGCCGCGCGCCTGGTCAACGAAGAAGAGCTCAAGGGCCGCGCCCTGGAAGCCGTCGAGCAACACGGCATCGTCTTCATCGACGAGATCGATAAGGTCGCCAAGCGTGGCAACACCAGCGGTGCCGATGTCTCCCGCGAAGGCGTGCAGCGCGACCTGCTGCCGCTGATCGAAGGCTGCACCGTCAACACCAAGCTGGGCATGGTCAAGACCGACCATATCCTGTTCATCGCCTCGGGCGCCTTCCATCTGTCCAAGCCCAGCGACCTGGTCCCGGAGCTGCAGGGTCGTCTGCCGATTCGCGTCGAACTCAAGGCACTGACCCCGCAGGACTTCGAGCGCATCCTCACCGAGCCCCATGCCTCCCTCACCGAGCAGTATCGCGAACTGCTCAAGACCGAGGGGCTGCTGGTGGAATTCGCCGCCGACGGCATCACCCGCATCGCCGAGATCGCCTGGCAGGTCAACGAGAAGACCGAGAACATCGGTGCCCGCCGTCTGCATACCCTGCTGGAACGCCTGCTGGAGGAGGTGTCCTTCAGCGCCGCCGACCTCGCCGGTCAGCAGAATGGCGAACCCATCGTCATCGACGCGGCCTATGTGAACGGCCATCTGGGCGAACTGGCCCAGGACGAAGACCTGTCGCGCTATATACTGTGACGGCAGGCCTGATGCCTGGTTGATCGCGGCCATGGCTGCAACAGACCGTAGGTTGGGTTGAGACAGCTCTATCGTCGAAGCCCAACGTTGCCTGCGCCCTGAACCCATGGTGGGCTTCGCTGCGCTCAACCCGACCTACGGCGGTTGCTAAGAGCGGCCACATCGGCGGACCGTCAGGGCCGCGTTGGCCTCAAGCAAAGACTGAATCGCCGCCCAGAGAACCTCAGCATGCGTACCCCTACCGCCATCCAGCTCCACAAGGCCTCCAAGACCCTCAGCGTCAGCTATGGCGCGGAAACCTTCGAGCTGCCCGCCGAATTTCTGCGGGTGCATTCGCCTTCGGCCGAGGTCCAGGGACACGGCAACCCGGTATTGCAGTGGGGCAAGCAGCAGGTCGGCATCAGCGCCGTGGAACCGGCGGGGCGCTACGCCATCAAGCTGACCTTCGACGATGGCCACGACAGCGGCCTGTTCAGCTGGGACTATCTCTATGAACTGGGCAGTCGCCGCGACCAGCTCTGGGCCGAGTACCTGGAACAGCTGGCCCGCGCCGGCAAGACGCGGGATCCGCACGTCAGCGCGGTCAAGCTGATGCTCTAGCGCTGGCTCAGGCCGCCAGGGCCTTGTCCAGCTTGCGCTCGATTTCCTTTTCGATCTGGCCACTGAGCATCGAGAACATCATGCCCAGGGTCGCCAGTACCCGCACCCGGTCTTCACCGACCTCGATCCGCCCATCCACGCCGCTGCGCGTGAATGTCAGGTTATCGCCTTCCCAGGCGCAGGCCACCCCATAGTCGCGCGTGAGTTTTTCCGCCAGCTGGTCGGCTTTCTGGCGAGCGCCTTCCAGGCCGAGCGAATGGCTGCGTTCGATGGTGATCTGGGACATCGGGGAACTCCGGATAAGGGGCCCTGACTATAGCGAGGGCCCGCCACGTCGCCAATCGCGAGAACCGAGCGGTCAGCCCCCGTTTTAGCCGGGCATCCCGGGCGATCGGCCTGCTAGAATGCCCTCTTGTCCCTGTCCCAGGTGTAGCCCCATGAGCGATCCGCGCAAAGGCCCCGAGGCCGAATCCCAGACCCACTTCGGCTACCAGAGCGTTCCGGAGAGCCAGAAGGCTTACAAGGTCGCGGAGGTCTTCCATTCGGTGGCGGCCAAGTACGATGTGATGAACGACCTGATGTCGGCGGGCATCCACCGGCTGTGGAAGAGATTCACCATCGAACTGTCCGGCGTGCGCCGCGGCAACCGCGTACTGGACATCGCCGGCGGCACCGGCGACCTGACCAAGCAGTTCGCCCGTCTGGTCGGCCCCACCGGCGAGGTGGTCCTGGCCGACATCAACGATTCCATGCTCCGGGTCGGTCGTGATCGCCTGCTCGACGAAGGCGTCGCCAGCAATGTGCGCTTCGTCCAGGCGGATGCCGAGAAGCTACCCTTCCCCGACAACCATTTCGACTGCATCACCATCGCCTTCGGCCTGCGCAACGTCACCCACAAGGACCAGGCCCTGGCCTCGATGCTGCGCGTGCTCAAACCCGGTGGCCGGCTGCTGGTGCTGGAATTCTCCAAGCCCACCAACCCGCTGGTGTCCAAGGCCTATGACGCCTACTCCTTCGGCTTCCTGCCGCTGATGGGCAAGCTGGTGGCCGGTGACGCCGAAAGCTATCGCTACCTGGCCGAATCCATCCGCATGCACCCCGATCAGCAGACCCTCAAGGCCATGATGGAAGAGACCGGTTTCGCCCGGGTCACCTTCCACAACATGACCGGCGGCGTGGTCGCCCTGCATCGCGGCATCAAGCCCTGATGGCCCTCGTCACCCAGGCATTGCTGGCCGCACTGGAGCGTGGCCTGAATCCGCTGCTGGCGCTCGATCCGGTAGCGCTGCCGCGACTGGCCGGCCTGACCGGACGGGTGATCGCGGTCCAGACCCGGCAACCGGCGCTGCGCCTGTACATCCTGCCCGCGGGTGACGGCCTGCACTTCGCCGCCCATCACGAGGGCGACATCGACTGCACCCTGAGCGCTCCGGCGACGCGCCTCGCTGAACTGGCTCTGGCCCGCGACAAGCAGCGGGTACTGCACCAGACGGACGTGCGCCTGGAGGGCGACAGCGCCCTGCTGATCGAACTGTCCGACATCCTGCAGAAGCTGGAGCTGGACTGGCAGCACGAAGTCAGTCGCTGGCTCGGCCCGCTGCCAGCCGCACTCCTGGGTGATCTGGCCCGACGCAGCCAGGCACTCGGCGAACAGACGCGTGACAGTCTGCAGCTGACGCTGTCCAACTGGCTGAACGAGGAGAGTCGTCAGCTGGTCGGCCGCCTGGAAGGCGAGGCCCGCTTCGCCGAGATCGATGCCCTGCGCCTGGACGTGGATCGTCTCGACGCCCGCCTCGCCCGCCTGGGCACCGCCCGCACCGCCAGGGATAACCCCGACGAATGAAGCTGTTCGCTGCCCTCAACCGCCTGTTGCGGATCTTCTTCGTGGTGATCCGCTATCGGCTGGACGACATCGTCTACGCCCTGCCGCTGCCCTGGTACCTGCGCGCCACCCGCTACGTGCTGCCCTGGCGCTGGCTGCCGCGGCCGAGCAAGACCCTGCCGCGCGGTGCCCGCCTGCGCCTGGCGCTGGAAGGTCTGGGACCGGTGTTCGTCAAGTTCGGCCAGATCCTCTCCACCCGTCGCGATCTCATGCCCGAGGATATCGCCGACGAGCTGATGTTCCTGCAGGACAAGGTCCCGCCCTTTCCGCCGGAAAAGGCCGTGGCGCTCATCGAGTCCCAGCTTGGCGTACCCATCAAGCAGGCCTTCGCCCGCTTCGATCACCAGCCGCTGGCCTCGGCCTCGGTGGCCCAAGTCCATGCCGCCCAGCTGCGCACCGGCGAGGAAGTGGTGGTCAAGGTGGTGCGGCCCGGGTTGAAGAACATCATCAGCCAGGACATCGCCTGGCTGTTCCTGCTGGCGCGCACCGCTGAAAAGCTCTCCGCCGAAGCCCGCCGCCTGCATCCGATGGACGTGGTCAGCGACTACGAGAAGACCATCTACGACGAACTGGACCTCCTGCGCGAGGCGGCCAACTCCAGCCAGCTCAGACGCAATTTCGAGGGTTCCGAGCGCCTCTACGTGCCCCAGGTGTACTGGGACTGGTGCCGCGAGCGGGTGCTGGTCATGGAGCGCATCTACGGCATCCCGGTGACCGATCTGGCCGCCCTGCGCGACCAGGGCACGGACTTCAAGCTGCTGGCCGAGCGCGGCGTGGAGATCTTCTTCACCCAGGTGTTCCGCGACAGCTTCTTTCACGCCGACATGCACCCGGGCAACATCTTCGTCAGCACCGCCAAGCCCTGGGATCCGCTCTACATCGCCGTGGACTGCGGCATCATCGGCAGCCTGACCCCCGAGGACCAGGACTACCTGGCGCGCAACCTCTGGGCCTTCTTCCAGCGCGACTACCGCAAGGTCGCCCAGCTGCACATCGACTCCGGCTGGGTACCGGCCAACACCCAGGTCAACGAACTGGAAGCGGCCATCCGCACCGTTTGCGAGCCGATCTTCGAGAAGCCGCTCAAGGACATCTCCTTCGGCCAGCTGCTGCTGCGGCTGTTCCAGGTGGCGCGCCGTTTCAACATGGAGATCCAGCCACAGCTGGTGCTGCTGCAGAAGACCCTGCTCAACATCGAAGGGCTGGGGCGCCAGCTCTATCCGGACCTGGACCTCTGGTCCACCGCCAAGCCCTATTTGGAAAAGTGGATGCGCAAGCGGCTGAGTCCGCCGCAGGTCGCCCGCAACATCCAGCAGCAACTGGAACAGATCCCCCATCTGGCGCAGATGGCCCGCGATACCCTGGAACGCATCACCCAGCCGCATCGCAAGGATCCACCCAACCCCTGGGGCAGACGCAACGACGACTGGATCGTGCGGGTCATCGGCGCGGTCCTGCTGGTCGGTGCCGCCCAATTGGGCCTCGAACCCCAGCCCCATGCCTGGCCCGCCTGGGCCATGCTGGTCGGTGGCCTGGTTCTGGTGATCAGGCGCTGAACTCCTTAAGCTGTAACCGTCCTGTCATTTTTATCGGGCGAAATACACGCCCTCAGCCACTGGTGCCCTGCCGCTGTATTCGAGTTGCGTCTTGTGCGAGGCTGGTACCTTAATTCGTAGTATTGAATAGACCGATGAGCGACTGGTTAGACGAGATCCACTGGAACAGCGACGGCCTGGTACCGGCCATTGCCCAGGACCCCACCTCGGGGCGCATCCTGATGATGGCCTGGATGAACCGCGAGTCCCTGGCCCTGACCGCCGCCGAAGGCCGCGCGGTCTACTGGTCGCGTTCGCGCAATCGCCTCTGGCGCAAGGGCGAGGAATCCGGTCACGTGCAGCGCGTCATCGAATTGCGCCTGGATTGCGACGCCGATGTGGTGGTGCTGCAGGTGGAGCAACTGGGTGGCATCGCCTGCCACACCGGCCGGGAAAGCTGTTTCTATCGCGTGCTGCGCGATGGCCAATGGGTAACCGTCGACCCGGTGGTCAAGGATCCTCAAGCCATCTATGCCGGAGGGCACGGTCATGACTGACACCCTTGCGCGCCTGGCGCAGGTGCTGGAAGAACGCAAGCAGGCCGCTCCGGACTCCTCCTATGTGGCCAGCCTCTATCACAAGGGCCTGAACAAGATCCTGGAAAAGGTCGGCGAAGAAAGCGTCGAGACCATTCTCGCCGCCAAGGACGCCGCCATCAGTCAGCAGTACGACGACGTCATCTACGAGACCGCCGACCTCTGGTTCCACAGCCTGATCATGCTCTCGGCCCTTGGCCAGCATCCCCAGGCCGTGCTGGACGAACTGGATCGTCGTTTCGGCCTCTCCGGGCACGCCGAAAAGGCCGCCCGCACTCAATCCTGACCCCAAGCTTCGCAACGAGGAAAGACCATGGGTATCTTCGACTGGAAACACTGGATCGTCATCCTGCTCGTCGTGGTGATCGTCTTTGGCACCAAACGCCTGAAGCATCTGGGCTCCGACGTGGGCGAGGCCATCAAGGGCTTTCGCAAGGCCATGCACACCGACGAGGACGACAAGACCGAACAGCCGACGCCCACCACCAGCACGGCCAACCCCAACGCCCCTCTGAATCGCCCTCAGACCTTCGATGCCGAGCACCGCAAGGTCGAAGAGCCGGTGGTGCGCAAGGACTAAGGCCCACCCATGTTCGGAATCAGCTTTCCCGAAATGATGCTGGTGGGGTTCGTCGCCCTGCTGGTGCTGGGTCCGGAACGCCTGCCAGGCGCGGCGCGCACCGCAGGCTTGTGGATCGGTCGGCTGCGGCGCAGCTTCAACAGCATCCGCCAGGAAGTGGAGCGCGAGATCGGCGCTGACGAAATTCGCCAGCAGCTGCGCAACGAGCATATCCTGTCCATGGAACAGCGCGACAACCGGCCTAAGCCTGCCGCTTCCACCCCGGAAGCCCAGACGCCGCCCGCTGCCGCTGCTCCGCCCATGCCCCAGGACGTGGTTGCCGAACGCCCGCAGGATCCGCCCCAGACGCCACCAAGAGCACCATGAGCGACAAGCCTTCCGATCACGATGACCAGGAAATGCCCCTGGTCTCGCACCTCACCGAATTGCGCACCCGCATCCTCAGATGCGTGCTGGCGACCTTTCTGATCTTCCTCGGCCTGTTCTACTTCGCCCAGAAGATCTATGCCTTCGCCTCCGAGCCGATCCGCCGCGTCCTCCCCGAAGGCGCGACCATGATCTCCACGGACGTCACCTCCCCCTTCCTGGCGCCCTTCAAGCTGACCCTGGTGGTGTCGCTGTTCATCGCCATGCCGGTGATCCTGCACCAGGTCTGGGGCTTCGTCGCGCCCGGGCTCTATCGCCATGAGAAGAAGGTCGCCATCCCGCTACTGATCTCCAGCATCGTGCTGTTCTACGCCGGCATGGCCTTCGCCTACTTCCTGGTGTTCCCGATCATCTTCCACTTCTTCAGCAGCATCACGCCGGAAGGCGCCATGATGATGCCGGACCTGAACGCCTATCTGGATTTCATCCTGACGCTGTTCTTCGCCTTCGGCGTGGCCTTCGAGATTCCCGTGGCCACCGTGCTGCTGATCTGGATCGGCGTGGTCGACGTGGCCTACCTGAAGAAGATCCGTCCCTACGTCATCATCGGCTGTTTCGTGGTCGGCATGATCCTGACGCCGCCGGACGTCTTCTCCCAGACCATGCTGGCCGTGCCCATGTGGCTGCTGTTCGAGATCGGCCTGCTGTTCGGTCGCTTCGTGCAGAAGCGCGAGCGCCCACTGGCCGACGAAGACGCCAGCCCTGAAGCCCAGCCGCCCGCCGAACGCCCGTGAATCTGATCCTGCTCGAAGCGGCCGACTTCACGGCCGCCGACCGGGTCGTGTTGCGCGATCCGCGCCGTCTCGCTCACTTACGTGAGGTACACCAGGCAGTCGCAGGCGACCGGATGCGCGTGGGCCTACTGAATGGCCTGATGGGTTCCGGCCATATCGAATCCCTTGAGGCCACCCAGGCCAGCCTGCGGGTCGTTCTCGACCAGGCGCCACCGGCCAAGCTGCCCCTTACCCTGCTGCTCGCTCTGCCCCGCCCCAAGATGCTGCGCCGGGTGCTGCAGACCGTGTCCGCCATGGGCGTCGCGCGCCTGGTGCTGCTCAACAGCTACCGGGTGGAAAAGAGCTTCTGGCAGACCCCCTTTCTCGAACCTGCGGCCATCGAGGAGCAACTGCGCCTGGGGCTGGAGCAGGCGCGGGACACGGTGCTGCCGGAGGTGCTGATCGAAAAGAGATTCAAGCCCTTCGTCGAGGACCGCCTGCCCGCACTGGCAGCCGGCACCCGCGGCCTGGTCGGCCATCCGGGCAGTTATCTCGCCTGCCCACGCGCCCTCAGCGAGCCCGTGACGCTGGCGATCGGTCCCGAGGGTGGCTGGATTCCCTATGAGGTCGAGAAGCTGCAGGAAGCCGGCCTGGCGCCCGTGCAGCTCGGTGAGCGCATCCTGCGCGTCGAGAACGCCGTACCCGCCCTCCTTGCCCGCCTGTTCTAGCTCGATCACGGACAAAAAAGCCCCGGTGTCTCGCGACACCGGGGCTTTTTCATGCGCGGAGCGCCTCCTCAGGAGGCGGGCCGCGGGGTCAGGCTGGCTGGACTGGCCGCTGCATCCGCCGCCGAGTCACTGTGGGAGCGCGGTCGCAGGGTCGCATAGGCCTCGCGCCAGTTGCGATGCTCCTCGGCTTTCCAGACCTGCAGGTGCAGTTGCGCCATGCCGTCTGGATCGCTGAGCAGGCGCCATTGGTCGTCGCCCTTGGTCTTCTCCGGACCAGCGGCCAGGACCCGAGCCACCCGCTCTTCGCGCAGCCGGCGGGCCGGCTCCACCACCTTGCCGTGGCGACCGCGGGCCATGCCGATGGCCAGGGCATTGAGCACCGGATCGACAGTCGCGCGCAGGAAGCCCTTGGTCAGGGCGTTGCGGTTGTTCAGGTGCAGATACTCGTCGGTCGCCACCAGCTCGCGCGGCGGAGCGTACTCTTCCGGGATCAGGAACAGGTGATGCCGGCGACTGCCCAGCCCCAGGTTGGTACGGCTGGAAATCACCGACACCGGCGCCGACAGGATCAGCGACACCACGATGGGCGACAGCCACCAGAGGAAACGCGGATCCAGCCAGGCCACGCCGGCGGTCCAGATCAGACCGAGCAGCATCTGCGAACCATGACGGCGGAAGGCTTCGCTCCAGGGCGTGTCGTTGTCGTCACGCTGAGGCGAATTCCACTGCACCGACCAGCCGAGGAAGGCGGCGGTCACGAACACCGTGTGGAACAGCATCCGCACCGGTGCCAGCAGCACCGAGAAGAGCATTTCCAGCATCATGGAGAGGAACAGCCGCAGTCCCCCGCCGAATTCCTTGGCGCCCTTGGCGATGATCAGCACCACGCTGAGCAGCTTGGGCAGGAACAGCAGGATCAGGGTGGTGGAGAACAGCGCGATGGCCTGCTCCGGATGCCACTGGGGCCAGACCGGGAACAGCTGCCGTGGCTGGAAGAAGTACTGGGGCTCCAGCAGCTTGTGGATCGCCAGCAGCGCCGTGGACAGCACCAGGAAGAGGAACCACAGCGGCGCCGACAGGTAGGACATCACCCCGGTCAGGAACACCGCACGGTGCACCGGGTGCATGCCCTTGACCAGGAACAGCCGGAAGTTCATCAGATTGCCATGGCACCAGCGGCGGTCGCGCTTGAGTTCGTCCAGCAGGTTGGGCGGCAACTCTTCGTAGCTGCCCGGCAGGTCGTAGGCGATCCACACGCCCCAGCCGGAACGGCGCATCAGCGCGGCTTCGACGAAGTCGTGGGAGAGAATCGCGCCGGCGAAGGAGCCCGTGCCCGGCAGCGGAGCCAGGGCGCAATGGTCGATGAACGGCTTGACCCGGATTATCGCGTTGTGACCCCAGTAGTGGGACTCACCCAGCTGCCAGAAATGCAGGCCGGCGGTGAACAGCGGTCCGTACACCCGGGTGGCGAACTGCTGCAGGCGCGCGTACAGGGTATCCATGCCGGACGCCTTGGGCGCGGTCTGGATGATGCCGGCACGGGGATTGGCTTCCATCAGCCGGACCAGACTGGCCAGGCACTCGCCGCTCATCACGCTGTCGGCGTCGAGCACCACCATGTACTTGTACTGGCTGCCCCAGCGACGGCAGAAGTCGTCGATGTTGCCGCTCTTGCGCTTCACCCGACGCCGACGGCGGCGATAGAAGATGTGGCCGAAGCCACCGACCTCGCGGCACAGCTCCAGCCAGGCCTTCTCTTCGGCCACGCACTTGTCCGGATCGTTGCTGTCGCTGAGGATGAAGAAGTCGAAGTGCTCCAGCTCGCCACTGGCACGGACCGACTCGTAGGTGGCTCTCAGACCGGCGAAGACCCGCGGAACGTCCTCGTTGGCGATGGGCATCACCAGGGCGGTACGTGACTGGGGATTGATCGGCTCGGTCCCGGTGGAGCTGGCCGAGATGCTGTACTTGTCGCGCCCGCTGAGCAGTTGCCAGAAGCCCATCAGGGCGGTCCAGAAACCGGCGGACACCCAGCAGAACAGCAAGGCGAAGAGCAGCAGGATGCTGGTCTGCACCACATAGGGCAGCACCTGGCGAATGGATTCGCCCCAGCCCTGACTGTAGATCTCGCTGAGATCGACCAGCGCCCAGCCCTGATAGGGCAGCACGGCCTTCATGTACCAGGTGGCGATGCCGGTCTGTACCAGCATCAGGATCAACAGGATGAAGCGCCGGAAGGACCCTACCTTGCGCCAGTGCGCATGGGCGTCGGCTTCCGGATCGGGTTGCCAGCGACTGTGGTCCTTGCGGCCGAGCAGGCGCTTCCAACTCCGCGCCACGGGATTGGTGCGCCAGGGATCGGGCACCATCATGGAGCGGGTCATGGGCGGGGTGGCCTTGATGAACACCCGACCCTGGGCATCGCTGCCCAGCAGCTCGCCATCGTCCAGGGTGTCGTCCCAACCGGCAGCCAGGCGTGCCTCAGTGGAAGCGATCACCGCGTCGGCGCCCTGGGCACCCTCGCCGCGGGCACCGGCCAGTTGCCGGTGCAGCGACTCGACGTCAGCGGTCTGGTCCAGCACCTGCCGTTGCCCGGCGGGCAACGGCAGGTGTTCGAGGTAGTCGCCAGCAGCGGCGACCGAGGTATCGCGGGTGGTGTTATTCATTGGCAGGTAGCTGGTAAGTCCAGGTTTCGCTGAGCGGTTTGTCACCCTGGGCGAGGTTGGCGCGCATTTCCACCGGCTTGGTCTGATCCTTGACCTTGAGTCTCAGGGTCAGGCGATAGCCTTTGGTAACCGGGTTGTAGCGCACAGAGTTCTCGACCAGTTCACCGTTGGCGTCCAGGCTGACCTGGGAGCCGACCTGCGAATCCTCGGGCAGATCGTCGAGATTCGGCCCTTCGAAGTCGATGATATAGGCCAGGCTGCCATCGGTCTGGCGCACCAGGTTGGATTGACGCACGTCGCCGGTGGACAGGCGGGTCTGGGCGACCCAGGCCAGGTCCTTGGTGTGCAGGTTGGGTTCGTCGGTGGTGAAGTGCAGGCGATAGCTGACATCGATCGGCTGGCCCTTCTCCGGCAGGGTGTCCGGCGTCCAGAAGGCCACGATGTTGTCGTTGGTCTCGTCCGGGGTGGGGATTTCCACCAGCTCGACGTGCCCCTTGCCCCAGTCGCCCTTGGGCTCTACCCAGCCGCTGGGACGCTTGTCATAACGCTCGTCCAGGTCCTGGTACTTGTAGAACTCGTGACCCCGCTGCAGCAGACCGAAACCGCGCGGATTCTCGATGGTGTAGGTGCTGACCGACAGCCGGCGCGGATTGTTCAGCGGGCGCCACAGCCACTCGCCGTTGCCGGCATGGATGGCCAGGCCGTTGGAGTCGTGCAGGGCCGGACGATAGTTGACCTGGGCGCTCGGCTGGTTGGGGCCGAACAGGTACATGCTGGTCAGCGGCGCGATGCCGAGCTTGTTGACGTTGTCGCGCAGGAACACCTTGGCTTCGACGTCGACGGTGCTGTCCTTGCCAGGCGTCAGCACGAAGCGATAGGCACCGGTGGCCCGCGGCGAATCGAGCAGTGCATAGATCACCAGGTTGCGACGATCCGACTGGGGCTGTTCGACCCAGAACTCGGTGAAGCGCGGGAATTCCTCGCCGGACGGCAGGGCGGTGTCGATGGCCAGACCACGAGCGGACAGGCCATAGACCTGGTTCTTGCCGATCACGCGGAAATAGCTGGCGCCGAGCATGGTCATCAGCTCGTCATGCTTGTCCGCCTTGTTCAGCGGATAGAGCACCTTGAATCCGGCGAAGCCGAGATCCTTGAGCTGGGCCTGATCGATCTGCAGATTGCCGAAGTTGAACATCGAGGGATCGTATTTAATCTCTTCGACGTTGTTGGCGGTGACCTCGTTGATCTTCACCGGCACGCTGTAGTGCATGCCCTCGTGATAGAAATTCAGCCGGAAGGGCGTCTTGGCATCCTTCCAGTAGGCCTTGTCCTGATTGAAGGTGATCTGCTGATAATCGGCATACTTCATGCCGCTGAAGGATGCGGGCAGGTTGCTCTTGGGCGCGACGAATTTCTGGCCGGAGAGTTCTTTGGCT
The DNA here is from genome assembly GCF_021106615.1 of Pseudomonas sp. PLB05. Taxonomy (NCBI): domain Bacteria; kingdom Pseudomonadati; phylum Pseudomonadota; class Gammaproteobacteria; order Pseudomonadales; family Pseudomonadaceae; genus Pseudomonas; species Pseudomonas sp. PLB05. The sequence continues at coordinate 116,895 of NZ_JAJOHO010000004.1, read as the reverse complement.
TTGGCGGCCACGTCGTCCAGGCTGAAGGCCAGGGCCTGGGCACTGAAGAGACCCAGTGCAACGGAGAGCCCGATCAGGGCGAAGCCCTGCTTGCCCGGCTTAACTTTGGAATGAGATAACACGCAGCCTCCTAAATCAGCGTACGAATACGTTCGGCGACCGGTGGTCGCGAAACGGATAGGCAGAGGTCCGACTCCCGCAAGGGTCAATGATTCCCCAGTTGGACGACCGTTCAAACTCGAACTGCGCAATCATAGACACTTGGCAGGGCGCTGTAAGGGGCGCCCTCACTAAATCGACAATAAAAATGTCACCGGTCCGTCGTTGACCAGGGAAACCTGCATATCGGCGCCGAAACGACCGGTCTGGACCTCGGGATGCAGGTCACGGGCGAGGCTCACCAGGTGATCGAACAGCCGTTCGCCCTGAGCCGGCGGTGCGGCGGTGGAAAAGCTCGGCCGCCGCCCGCTGCGGGTATCGGCGGCCAGGGTGAACTGCGAGACCAGCAGCAGCCCGCCGCCGACGTCCTGCAGGGACAGATTCATGCGCTGCTCGCTGTCGGCGAACACCCGGTATTCCAGCAGCCGCCTGAGCATCCGGCCACAGGCCGCTTCATCATCCGCGGGTTCGATGCCGACGAAGACCAGTAGCCCCGGGCCTATGGCGCCGACCGTATCCCCCGCCACCTCGACGCTGGCGCGAGCGACCCGTTGCAGCAACGCCTTCACTCGGCCTCCCGGGGCAGATCGAGCAGCTGGCGGGCGATCTGGTCGGTGGCCCGCACCAGGGCGTCACAGATACCGGGTTCGCTGGCCGCATGGCCGGCATCGCGGATGATCTGCAATTCGCTGCCGGGCCAGGCATGGTGCAGAGCCCAGGCATTGTCCAGGGGGCAGACCATGTCATAGCGGCCGTGCACGATCACCGCCGGAATATGGGCGATCCTGGGCATGTCGCGCAGGAGCTGGTCGGGCTCGAGAAAGGCGTCGTTGACGAAGTAGTGGCATTCGATACGGGCGATGGCCAGCGCGTGCTCGCTGAATTTCTCCAGCACATCGGGATTGGGCCTCAGGGTCACGGTGCGGCCTTCCCAGCACGACCAGGCGCGCGCGGCGGACATCTGCGCCAGCTCGTCCGGACCAGTCAGCCGCCGGTAGTAGGCCTGAATGAGATTGCCGCGCTCTTCCTCGGCGATGGGGTGCAGATAGTCCTGCCAGAAATCCGGAAAGAGCCGGCTGGCGCCATCCTGGTAGAACCAGTGCAGATCCACCGGGCGACAGAGAAAGATGCCGCGCAGGATCATGGCGCGGACCCGCTCGGGATGGCGCTGGGCATAGGCCAGCGCCAGGGTCGATCCCCAGGAGCCGCCGAACAGTACCCATTGCTCGATGCCCAGGTGCTCGCGCAGGCGCTCGATGTCCTCGACCAGGTGCCAGGTGGTGTTGTTCTCCAGGCTGGCATAGGGCGTGGAGCGACCGCAGCCGCGCTGATCGAAGGTGACGATGCGGTAGAGATTGGGATCGAAGAAACGCCGGCTCAGGCGATCGCATCCGGAGCCGGGTCCGCCGTGGATAAACAGCACCGGCAGACCGTCGGGCGAGCCGCTCTCATCGACATAGAGCACATGGGGGGCTTCGACGGCCAGCTCGTGGCGGGCGTAAGGCTTGATTTCCGGGTACAGATTCAGCATGTCGCGCTCCGCGGGGCAGGGTCGGCCCCTTCATCATAGACCTGCACCTTACCGGGTTTCCACGCTGCCCGGGCTTGCCTCGCGTCCAGCGGCACCCGCACCATCGACGGCCAGTTGCCCAAGGAGATCGCCATGTCCCACGCCAAGCTGCAGTTGCTGCTGATCGATCCGCAAAACGATTTCTGCGATCTGCCGAGTGCGGCCCTGCCGGTACCCGGCGCGGTAGCCGGCCTGCAGCGCGTCGCCGCTCTGATCGAGCGCCTCGGGCCTCGACTCACCGGGGTGCATGTCACCCTGGATTCCCACCAGCCGCTGCACATCGCCCATCCGCACGGCTGGCAGGACGCCGCCGGGCAGCCACCGGCGCCCTTTACCCAGATCAGCGCGGACGAGGTGGCCGATGGTCGCTGGCAGACCCGCGAGCCGAGCGAGCGTGCCCGGGCGCTGGCCTATGTGCAGGCGCTGGAGGCTGGCGGTCGCTATCGCCTGGTGATCTGGCCGGAACACTGCCTGGTAGGCGGCTGGGGCCATGGGGTGCAGGAGGATGTCCACCAGGCGCTCAATGCCTGGGGCCGAGAGCAGGGGCGCCTGGTACAGTTCATCGCCAAGGGCGGCAATCCCCATACCGAACACTATTCGGCCCTGCGCGCCGAGGTGCTGGACCCGGCGGACCCGGGCACCGCGGTGGACGCCGGGCTGATCGCCCGGCTACAGGCGGCCGATACCCTGCTGGTGGCGGGCGAGGCGCTGTCCCACTGCGTGGCCAGCACCCTGCGCGACCTGCTGGAATTCTGGCCGGTGGAGCGGCGCCAGGACCTGGTGCTGTTGACCGACTGCAGTCATTCGGTGCCAGGCTTCGAAGCCCAGGGTGAAGCCTTCCTGGCCGAGATGCGCGCCGCCGGCATCCGCCTGGCGGCCTCGACGGACGAGTTCTAGCCCGTCCGTGCTTTGTCCTACTTGATCTCGTAGAGACCGGTGTAGGTCGCCGCAGCCAGCTGGTTGAGGTGGATCATGAAGCGGCCGACCGCATTGGTCGCCTCGGCCGGCACCGGCAGCTGCTCGACCTTGAGCGCATGCAGCTGGAAGATGTAGCGGTGCGGCTTGTCACCCTTGGGCGGCGCCGCGCCACCGAAGCCGCGGGTGCCGTAGTCGTTGATCAGTTGCAGGGCGCCTGCCGGCAGGCCCGAGCCATCGGCGCGGCCGGCGTCTTCCGCCAGGCCCTGGGTGCCGACCGGGATATTGACCACCACCCAGTGCCAGAATCCGCTGCCGGTGGGGGCATCCGGATCGTAGACGGTCAGCGCCAGACTCTTGGTATCAGCCGGCAGATCGGACCACTGCAGCGCAGGCGAGATGTTGTCGCCGTGGGCGCCGAAGTCGGCCACATCGAACTCGTGGCGCTTGGGCATGAAGCCGTTGTCGGTGAAGGCATCGGTCCAGAGTTTCACGGAGAGCTCCTGTGGCCTAGGGCATATGGGCGTCGGTCTCGCGCCAGACCAGACGATTGAGGTTGTAGCCCTTCTCACGGGCGATGCGCAGCAGCTTCTCGCTCTGCGCTGCGGAAATGTCGGGCTTGCGGGCCAGCAACCAGAGGTACTTGCGATCCGGACTGCCGACCAGGGCGGTCTTGTAGTCGTCGTCGACATAGAGGATCCAATAGGGTCCCTTGGCCACGTTGGGCAGGACGCCGCTGAACCAGGTGTCGAAGCGCACTTCGAGACGATCGGTCACGCCCGGCTTGATCGGGGTGGCAGTGCCCGTGGCTTCCTGCACCTTGCCGTCCAGGGTGCGGCAGCGGTTGAACACGGCGACCGAGCCATCGGCCATGACGTGATAGTTGGCTTCGGACTGGGCGCACTTGCGTTGGAAGAACATCGGCAGCCGCGCCACTTCGTACCAGTGCCCTTGGTAGCGCTGCAGATCGACATTGCCCGCGGTGAGCGGCGGGACCTCGCGCGGGCCACTGGCACAGGCCGCGAGCAGCCCGGCAGCACCCGCCAGCAGTAGAATCTTGGTAGAGGTTTTCATCGCAGACCCTGCCCGGCGAACATCGCCACCTTGTCGTTGAGATACTGCACGCTGATGAAGGAGCCGCGGTCGCCCCAGGTACAGGTGGTGACGCCCAGGGCGCCTGCGCATTCCGTGGGTGCGCCCAGGATCTGCTCCACCTCGGCCTTGGTCTGGCCAGCCTTGAGCCGGGAATAGTTTTCCTGATTGACCTTGCCGCAGCCGGCCAATACCAGGCTGCCCACCAGCAACAGCGCCAAGCGCCACTTCATACCTGCCTCCTCCATCCTGACGGCAAGGCTATAGAGCCCGCCTGGCCGCCAGGGTTCGCTTCGTCAGAAGCCGTTCACGATCTCGCGAGCTAGAGCCAAGCAAGACGACAATGCCTGAGAAAGCGGAATTTACAGATAGTAAATGAGCATTTCGAAGGCATTTTCAACGCCGCTTGGCCGACGCGCAGCAGATCGTGAGCGGCTTCTTAGCCGGCGAGGTAGGAGGAACGGGTAAGGCCCAGGCGCATGGCGTCGAGGAACTGGGTGCGCTCGCGCGCGGTGAGACGGGCGCTGGCGACCTTGTCGCGGTAGTAGGTCATCAGCTCCTCGGGCGAGAGGTGCACGTACCTGAGCATGTCCTCAATGGTGTCGTGGGTCTCGATGCCGCCATGGCGCACGCTGCCGTCGGCATCCTGGTAGACGTTCACCGAATCGGTGTCGCCGAACAGGTTGTGCATGTCGCCAAGGATCTCCTGGTAGGCGCCCACCAGGAACACCGCCAGCAGATAGTCCTCGCCCTCGCGCACCTCGTGCACCGGCAGGCTGGTCTCGATGCTCTGCTCGTCGACGTACTGCTTGATCTTGCCATCGGAATCACAGGTCAGGTCCTGCAGCACGGCGCGACGCACCGGCTCCTCGTCCAAGCGGGTCAGGGGCACGATCGGCAGGATCTGGTCGATGGCCCAGGTATCGGGCAGGCTCTGGAACACCGAGAAGTTGCAGATGTACTTGTCGGCCAGCTTGTCGTTGAGCTCGTCGAGCACCTGGCGGTGGGAGCGCTGGCGCGCCTTGAGCTGGTTGTACAGGCGGCGGCAGATGGCAAAGTAGCACTGCTCGGCCAGGGCCTTGTCGCTCAGGCTCAGGGTGCCGGCGGCATACTGGGCAGCGGCCTCGCTGACGTACTGGGTGGCGCGCCAATAGGTCTCGGTGACCATCTCCGGATCGGTGTCGCCGAGCAGCTCGGCCAGCCACTGCACCACCTCGGCCTTGCCTTCGAAGCGCTCGCTGGCCGGCACGCTGTCGTTGTGGCGCTCGACGTCGGTGACCTGCATCACCAGCATGGCGTGGTGGGCGGTCATGGCGCGGCCGCTTTCCGAGAAGATGTTGGGATGTGGCAATTCCTGCTGGTCGCAGAATTCCTTGAGCATGCCGACCACGGTACCGGCGTAGTCGTCCATGTCGTAGTTGATCGAGCTGGCGTTGCGCGAGTGGGTACCGTCGTAGTCCACGCCCAGGCCGCCGCCCACGTCGATGTGATCCAGCGGCAGGCCCAGGGCGCGCAACTCGGCGTAGTAGCGGATGGCTTCGCGGAAGCCCTGGCGATAGTCGGCCAGGTTGGCGATCTGCGAGCCCATGTGGAAGTGCAGCAGGCGCACGCCCTGCTCCAGGCCGGCGGCGCGGAAGCGTTCGATCACCGACAGCAGCTGGGCGGCGGAGAGGCCGAACTTGGACTTCTCGCCACCGGTATCGGCCCATTTGCTCGACGCCAGGGACGACAGCCGCACCCGCAGGCCGACCTGGGGCGTGACCTTGAGCTCGGCCGCCTCCTCGATCACCAGCGGGACCTCGGATTCCTTCTCGATGACGATGAAGACGCTGTGACCGAGCTTCTGGCCCATCAGCGCCAGGCGGATGAATTCGCGGTCCTTGTAGCCATTGCAGACGATGGTACCGCCCTTGGGCGCCAGCGCCAGCACCGCCATCAGCTCCGGCTTGGAGCCGGCCTCCAGGCCGATGGAGACGTCGCGGGTGGCGATGATGTTTTCCACCACCGCTTCCTGCTGGTTGACCTTGATCGGATAGAGGGCGGTGTAGCGACCCTGGTAGTCGAGGCGTTCGATGTTGCGATCGAAGGCGCCGGTCAGGTGCCGCACCTGGCCCTGGAGAATGTCGGGGAACCGCACCAGCAGTGGCAGCGACAGCCCCGCTTCGCGCAGCTGGCCGACCAGCACATGGAGGTCGATCGGCTGGCCGTCCGGGCCGTGGGGGCGGACTTCGACGTTGCCGGCATCGCTGATGGCGAAGTAGCCGGCACCCCAGTGGCGAATACCATAGACGCTGCGGCTGTCCGCCACGGTCCACTGGCTGCCGTCATCTTTGCGCGTGCGTCGTGGGGACATTCGCGGGAATCTCCTGTAGGGAATCTTGCTTTGGATGGACCGCCACCAGGGGCGGTAAGTTGTACGCGGGGGCTGGAAGGCCTGGCCTAGCCGCCCGACCGCTTGGTCTTGAAGCCGCGCTTTTCGAGTTCGCCGAGCAGCAAGTCGACATGATCGCCCTGGATCTCGATGACGCCATCCTTGAGCGCCCCGCCGGTCCCGCAGCGACGCTTGAGCGCGCTGGCCAGGTCCTTGAGCTCTTCCTCGCCCAGGGGGACGCCGCTGACCGTGGTCACCGTCTTGCCGCCGCGGCCCTTGGTCTCGCGCCGCACGCGGGCGATGCCGTCACCGGCCGGGGTCGGTGCCTGGGGTTCTTCCGGACGAATGCGGCCGACGTCGGTGGAATACACCAGCCGGCTGAGATCCGACAGCGAGGAGGTTTTCTTGCTCAAGGGACGGTTCTCCCAGTTCGATTCAGACGCCGGGCGCCTGGAGGAAACCTTGGATGCAGCGCCGGCCGGCACGGGCCGCGCTAGTCCGGGGCCGCGCAATGTAGCAGCATCGCCCACGGATGCTAAGGCGCGAATGCGAGAAATTAAGGCAGGGATGCGACATCCGACCGACTGACGGCCAGGCGCAGGGCCTCCAGCGAATCCGGGCAATAGGGCCGCTGGCGAGCCTCATCGAGAATGGCGGCCGGCGCCAGAAAGCGTGCCTCCAGTACCTCTTCCGGCTGCAGCCGCAGCGGGCCGTTCCAGCGCGTGCTGAACACGCCGCCCCAGAGGCGATTGCCGGGCTCTTCGAAATAGAAGGTGCCATGCTCGCGCAAGGCCACGCCGCTGACGCCCAGCTCCTCGGCCAGCTCGCGGGACGCCGATTGCGCATAGCTCTCGCCGGGCGCCACCATGCCGCCGGCAGCGACGTCCCAGTAGCCGGGATAAAGCGCCTTGCTCAGGGTGCGCCGGTGTACGCAGAGTTCGCCGGCGTCATTGAACAGCAGAATGAAGGTGCAGCGGCCGATCAGGCCACGGGCACGCAGTTCTGCCCGCGGCAATTCGCCCTGGATGCAGTCCTGGTGATCGACCCAGACCACTAGCTCCCGGTCGGAGGCGGCGCGATGCGCCGCCTCGCGTGCGTCCGGCGTCATCAGCCCTGTTCCAGCAACTGGCGCAGGTCGATGATGGCGGCGTTGGCGCGGGAGATGTAGTTGGCGATCACCAGCGAATGGTTGGCCAGGATGCCGAAGCCGCTGCCGTTGAGGATCATCGGACTCCAGACCGGCTGCTGCGCCGCTTCCAGTTCGCGGATGATCTCGCGCACGTTGACCGTAGCGTTCTTCTTGGCCAGGGTGTCGGCGAAGTCCACCTCGATGGCGCGCAGGATGTGCGACAGCGCCCAGGCCTGACCGCGGGCCTCGTAGAAGACGTTGTCGATCTGCAGCCAGGGCGTCTCGACGCGCTGTTCATGCACCTCCGGCACCTGGCCGGCAGGGATGTCCTGGTTCGGCCGCACCTCGGCATCGAGGCGTACGCGACCGACGCTGGCGGAGAGTCGCTGGGACAGCGAGCCCAGCCGGGTCTCGACATCGCCCAGCCAGTTGCGCAGGTTGTCCGAGCGCGAATAGAAGTAGGCGGCGGGCTGACCCTGGGCGTTCTGGCCACCCAGGCGCGCCAGGTAGCGATCCAGGGAGGCGATGCCGGCGCGGTACTCGGATTCCGACGAGGGCATGGCCCAGCTGTGGTTGTCGAAGTTGAAGCGCGGCTCGGCCTGGGCCAAATCGACGTCTTCGGTGGACTGCGACTGGGAACGGGCGAAGTCCTTGCGCAGGGCGCGCGCCAGGTCACGGGTCTGCACCAGCACGCCATATTCCCAGGACGGCATGTCGTCGAGCCAGAGGCCCGGCGGGAAGATGTCGTTGGAGAGATAGCCGCCCGGCTTGTCCAGCAGGGTGCCGGCCACCTGCTTGAGGGTCTCGACCGTGGTGTAGCCGAGCACCAGCTTGCGACCACTGGCCGTGGCCGCCTCCTGGGCATGCTGCTGCACCGGGAAGAAATCCGGCTCACGACTCCAGTACCAGCCTATCGCCAGGCTGACCAGCAGGTAGAGCGCGACGAGCGCTGCTACCAGCCGGAGCCATCCCGATCTCAAGTTCCACTCCCGCATGGGCAATTCCTTGCAATGATTTCAAAGGTGTCGGCGCTTGGACCCCTGCCCGCGGCGCCGGTTGCGCAGCCCTCGCAGGCCGCTCGGGCGCAATGCACCTGGGCAGCCGCCTCCGAGCCTAGGGTAACAGGCGACAAACGCTACTCCAGAAGCGACCGACAGTGTCCATGCGAGCGGCATCGCCGCCGCTAACCAGGGTACCGCCTCTCCCCTGCCAGCCAGCAATTGGTAGCATAGGGCCACCACCTCAAGAATGACGGAACAATTCGTGAGCGAACCAGATGATCCGAGCCGGGACCGCCTCAAGCTGCACTTCGCGCAACGGGTCATCCACCAGTCGCGTCAGGTGCTGGAGATCTGGCAGCGGCTGCAACGAGACGAATGGACGGCCGGCAGCCTGGCTGAACTGACCGACGCCAATGCGCGCCTGCTGCAATACGCGAAGCGCTTCGAGCAGCAGGGCCATGCCGAGCTCGCCGAGACCATCGGCGCTTCCCTGGCCCAGGTCGCCGCCAATCGCGGCCGCCTCAACAGCCAGGCCATCACCGAACTCAGCCAGGCCATGCAGAGCCTGTCGCGCACCGGGCTGCGCCAGGGCGACCAGCTGGAAACCACCAGCCTGCCGCCGCTGCGCAAGCCGATCTACATCGCCCTGCTCGACAGCGAGCGCGCCGAGCGCCTGGCGCAGCAGATGGAGTACTTCGGCGTCACCATCCAGATCGTCCACCATGCCGACGACTTCCGCGCGATGATGGACAGTCGCCATCCGGCGGTCATCGTCATGGACGTGGACTTCGGCGGTGCAGGCGCCGGCATACAGCTGGCGCTGGAGGCCCAGACCGGTCTCGAACGTAAGTTGCCGGTGCTGTTCTACAGCCACCAGGAGGCCGATACGCCCTTTCGCCTGGCGGCGGTGCGCGCCGGTGGCCAGGAGTTCTACACCGGCACCCTGGATTCGGCGCGGCTGCTGGAAAAGATCGAGACCCTCACCCGCACCGTCTACTACGATCCGATCCGCGCCCTGGTGGTGGACGATTCCCGCGCCCAGGCCATGGCCACGGAAATGGCGCTCAACAGCGCCGGCATCGTCACCCGCACCCTGATGCAACCCGGGGCGGTGATGGCGCACCTGGCGGAATTCGCCCCCGATCTGATCATCCTCGACATGTACATGCCCGAGTGCATCGGCACCGAGCTGGCCAAGGTCATCCGCCAGCACGAGCGCTATGTCAGCGTGCCCATCATCTATCTGTCGGCCGAGGACGATCTCGACAAGCAGCTGGATGCCATGAGCGAAGGCGGTGACGACTTCCTCACCAAGCCGATCAAGCCGCGCCACCTGATCGCCACGGTGCGCACCCGCGCCGCCCGGGCGCGCAGCCTGCAGGCACGCATCGTCCAGGACAGCCTCACCGGGCTGTACAACCACACCCATACCCTGCAATTGCTGGAAGACGCCTGCTTCCGCGCGCGGCGCAGCCAGCGACCGATCACCTTCGCCATGCTGGACATCGACCATTTCAAACAGGTCAACGACCACTACGGCCACCCCATGGGCGATCGGGTGATCAAGAGCCTGGCGCTGTTTCTCAAGCAGCGCCTGCGCAAGTCCGACCATATCGGCCGTTATGGCGGCGAGGAATTCGCCGTCGTGCTGCCCGACACCGACCTGGCCACCGCCACCCGCCTGATCGACGAGATCCGCCAGCGCTTCGCCGAGATCCACTATCCGGCACCGCCCAAGGAACTCAGCTGCACCTTCAGCGCCGGCGTAGCGCAGCTGCAGCCCGGCCAGGAGATGCCCGCGCTGGCCAAGCAGGCGGACGAAGCCCTCTATGCCGCCAAGCATGCGGGACGCAATTGCGTGCGTCAGTACGGCCAGGACTAGTCTGGCGGGCCGGGTGCCTCTGCTATGATCGGCCGCTGCCGATCGTCGAGAAGCCCATGCGTGTCCTGCTGTTCCTGCTCACCCTGCTGCTGACCCTGCCCGCCGCCGCCGGCCTGTTCGATGCACCGCGCCCGACCGCCACGCTGGGCCTGGACGGTCAGCGCGGGGGCCAGCAATTCCTGCCGGTGGATCAGGCCTTTCGCCTGGAGCAGCGCCGTGATGCCGAGGGCCGCCCCCTGGTGCGCTTCACCATCGCCGAGGGCTACTACCTCTATCGGCAGCGCTTCGCCTTCGACGCCGATCCCGGCCTGCTGAGCGCACCGGTGGTCCTGCCGCCCGGCGAGCCCAAGCACGATGAATGGTTCGGCGATGTCCAGGTCTATCACGCCGGCGTCGACATCCCCCTGCCCCTCGCGCCCGGCCGCGGCGGTCGGATCACGGTCACCTACCAGGGTTGCGCCGACCGAGGTCTCTGCTATCCACCGGAAACCCGCATCCTGGATATCGCCAGCTCCGCGGCCTTGCCCACGGTGAGCCCGGCGGCCAGCGCCCCTGCCCCCGATCAGGTCGGCTGGAACAGACTCCTGCTGGCCTTCCTCGCCGGGCTGGGGCTGACCTTCACCCCCTGCGTCCTGCCGATGCTGCCCATCGTCTCGGCGGTGGTGCTGGCCGGCAAGGCGCGTCCGGGTCGTGGCCTGCTGCTGGCGTTGGCCTACGTGGTGCCCATGGCCCTGAGCTTCGCGGCCCTGGGCGCGCTCATGGGCGTCTTTGGCGCCAGTCTCAATCTGCAGGCGCAACTGCAGTCGGCCTGGGTGCTGATTCCCTTCGCCGCGCTGTTCCTGCTGTTCGCCCTGGCCATGTTCGGCCTTTTCGAACTGCGCCTGCCGGCGGCCCTGCGCGAGCGCCTGGAACAGCTGGCCAGTGGCACCCGCGGCGGCTCCCTCGGCGGCGCGGCCGCCCTGGGCGTGCTCTCCAGCCTGATCGTCTCGCCCTGCGTCTCGGCGCCCCTGGCGGGCCTGTTGCTCTACATCAGCAGCACCGCCGATTGGCTTGGCGGCGGATTCGCCCTGTTCGCCCTGGGTCTGGGCATGGGTACCCCGCTGATCCTCATCGCCGCCGGTGGCGGTGCCCTGCTGCCACGCAGCGGCGCCTGGCTGGTGGGCATGCGCAACGCCTTTGGCGTGCTGCTGCTGGCGGTGGCCCTGTGGCTGCTCGAACGGCTGTTGCCGGGACCACTGGCCTTGGCCGCCTGGGGCCTGCTGGCCGCCGGCGTCGGGTTGTTTCTCGGGGCTCTGGAATTGGTGCCCAAGCCGCCCCGCCAGCGCCTGCTGCAACTGGTCGGACTGGCCCTGGTGGTCTATGGCGTGGCGGCGGGTATCGGCGCCCTGCGCGGCGCCAGCGATCCGCTACGACCGCTGGGCGACGCCGCGGCACCCGCCGTGGCTGCCCGCGCGGAGGTCATGCGCAGCCTGAGCGATCCCACCGCCCTGGCGAGCAGCCTCGGCAGCGGGCGACCCCTGCTGGTGGACGTCTATGCCGACTGGTGCATCAGCTGCAAGCTGATCGAGCGCGAGGTCTTCGGCAATCCCGAGATCCAGGCGCAATTGCGCGACTTCACGCTGATCCGTTTCGATATGACGCAAAGCACCCGGGAACAGCGCCAGTGGCTGGAGCAGCACGGCCTGTTCGGCCCGCCGGCGATCCTGTTCTATGATGCCAGCGGCCGGGAGCAGGCCAAGGCGCGCATCGTCGGCGAAATCGATGCCGCGGGCTTTCTCGCCCGACTCGACGAAGCAAAAAGGCTTATCACTAGCGATTAAAAGAATTTCGCCCAACGTGCGGGCATTTCCGGCAAACGTCTAGCGACTGGACAGTCACCTCCGGTTGCGGCATAGTCCGCGGCCAATCTGGTTGCGAAATCGCGAGGCAAGTGGCTATGGCGCATCTGCTGGTACTGCACGGGCCCAACCTGAATCTGCTGGGCACCCGCGAGCCGGGCGTCTACGGTGCTACCACCCTGGCCCAGATCAATGCCGATCTCGAAGCCCGTGCCACCGCGGCGGGGCATCGCCTGCAGTCTCTGCAAAGCAATGCCGAACACCTGCTGATCGAACGCATCCACGCCGCGCGCGACGAAGGGGTGGACTTCATCCTGATCAATCCGGCCGCCTTCACCCATACCAGCGTCGCGCTACGTGACGCCTTGCTCGCGGTGAGCATCCCATTCATCGAAGTGCACCTGTCGAATGTGCACAAGCGCGAAGCCTTCCGCCACCACTCCTATTTTTCCGACGTGGCGGTCGGTGTCATCTGCGGGCTCGGTGCCAGTGGCTATCGCCTGGCCCTGGAAGCCGCCTGCGAACAGCTCGCCGCCCGCGGCTGAGCGCGACTCAATATCCAGAACATCACCTGAACCCGAGGGGAGAGCCAACGCCAATGGACATCCGTAAAGTCAAGAAACTGATCGAGTTGCTGGAAGAGTCCGGTATCGACGAGCTGGAAATCCGCGAAGGCGAAGAGTCCGTCCGCATCAGCCGCAACACCGGCCGCAACCAAGGCATGCAGACCGTCTACGCCGCTGCCCCCGCGCCGGTCGCCGCTCCAGCTCCGGCCGCTGCGCCGGCCGCCGCCGCTCCTGCCGAAGCCGCCGCTCCGCAACTGACCGGTAACGTGGCTCGCTCGCCCATGGTCGGCACCTTCTACCGCGCGTCCTCGCCCACCACCCCGGCCTTCGTCGAAGTCGGCCAGCAGGTGAAGAAAGGCGACATCCTGTGCATCGTCGAAGCCATGAAGATGATGAACCACATCGAAGCCGAAGCCAGCGGTACCATCGGCCAGGTGCTGGTCGAGAACGGTCAGCCCGTCGAATTCGACCAGCCGCTGTTCACCATTGTCTAAGCCCGTGGAGCCCACGATGCTGGAAAAAGTCCTGATCGCCAACCGCGGGGAAATCGCCCTGCGCGTGGTGCGTGCCTGCAAGGAGCTGGGCATCAAGACGGTGGCGGTTCATTCCACCGCCGACCGCGAACTGATGCATCTGTCCCTCGCCGACGAATCGGTGTGCATCGGCCCGGCCCCCTCGCCCCTGTCCTACCTGAACATCCCGGCCATCATCAGCGCCGCGGAAGTCACCGGTGCCACCGCCATCCACCCCGGCTATGGCTTTCTCGCCGAGAACGCCGACTTCGCCGAGCAGGTCGAGCAGTCCGGTTTCGCCTTCGTCGGCCCCACCGCCAGCGTGATTCGCCTGATGGGCGACAAGGTCTCCGCCAAGAACGCCATGAAGCAGGCCGGCGTACCCACTGTACCGGGCTCCGATGGCGCCCTGCCGGATGACGAGGCCGAGTGCCTGCGCATCGGCCGCGAAGTCGGCTATCCGGTGATCATCAAGGCCGCCGGTGGCGGTGGTGGTCGCGGCATGCGCGTGGTGGAGGACGAGGCCGAGCTGATCAAATCGATCAAGCTGACCCAGACCGAAGCCGGCGCCGCCTTTGGCAACTCCATGGTCTACATGGAGAAGTTCCTCGGCAATCCGCGTCACGTGGAAGTCCAGGTGCTTTCCGATGGCCAGGGCAATGCCGTGCACCTCTACGATCGCGACTGCTCGCTGCAGCGCCGCCACCAGAAGGTCATCGAAGAGGCGCCTGCGCCCCAGATCGACGAAAAGGCCCGTGAAGAAGTCCTGGCGCGCTGCGTCAAGGCCTGCATCGACATCGGCTACCGGGGCGCCGGCACCTTCGAATTCCTTTACGAAGACGGCCGCTTCTACTTCATCGAGATGAACACCCGCGTGCAGGTAGAGCATCCGGTGACCGAGATGATCACTGGTGTCGACATCGTCAAGGAGATGCTCAGCATCGCCGCTGGCAACAAACTGTCGATCAAGCAGGAAGACATCAAGATCACCGGTCACGCCATCGAGTGCCGGATCAACGCCGAAGACCCCAAGACCTTCATGCCCTCCCCGGGCCTGGTCAAGCATTTCCATGCCCCGGGCGGCAACGGCGTGCGGGTCGATTCGCACCTGTACAGCGGCTACAAGGTTCCGCCGAACTACGATTCGCTGATCGCCAAGCTGATCACCTGGGGCAAGACCCGCGACGAGGCCATGGCCCGGATGCGCAACGCCCTGGACGAGCTGATCGTCGACGGCATCAAGACCAACGCCGATCTGCACCGGATGCTGACCCGCGACCAGGCCTTCGGGCAGGGCGCGGTGAACATCCACTACCTGGAGAAGAAGCTCGGCATGCGCCACTGAGGACGTGACGGCTGTGCGTCGGCCAGGCTGCGTTGGAAATCGCCTCGGAATGCTCATTTACGCTGTGTAAACTGCGCTTCCTCGGCGATTTCCGCCTTGCCTGACCTAGCTCGCTCGTCCCGCCGGCTTCTATCCAATAGACGGGCTGCCCTCGGGCAGCCCGTTTTCATTTACCCTCCCCGCTTTGACCCGATTCAGGTAGCCCACCATGTCCTGGCTGCAAGTCCGCCTCGCCCTCACCCCCGCCCAGGCGGAAACCTACGAAGACCTCATGCTCGAATTGGGCGCCGTCTCGGTGACCTTCATGGACGCCGAGGACCAGCCGATCTTCGAGCCGGATCTGGGCACCACCCCGCTGTGGTCCCAGACCCACCTGCTGGCGCTGTTCGAAGGCGACACCGACGCCGCGGCCCTGGAACAGCGCGTGCAGCTGCTGGCCAACGGCCTGACCTACGAGGTGGAGCGCCTGGAAGACCAGGAGTGGGAGCGCAGCTGGATGGACAACTTCCAGCCCATGCGCTTCGGCCAGCGGCTGTGGATCGTCCCCAGCTGGCACGAGGCCCCGGAACCCGAGGCGGTCAATCTGCTGCTGGATCCGGGCCTGGCCTTCGGTACCGGCACCCATCCCACCACCTCGCTGTGCCTGCAATGGCTGGACGGCGAACCGGTCGCAGGTCGGCAGGTGCTGGATTTCGGCTGCGGCTCAGGCATCCTCGCCATCGCCGCCCTGCTGCTGGGCGCCGAGCGCGCCGTGGGCACCGACATCGACGTCCAGGCCCTGGAAGCCTCGCGGGAGAACGCCAATCGCAACGGCATCGACCCGGCACGCTTTCCGCTCTATCTGCCCGCCGATCTGCCAGACGAGCCGGCCGACGTGGTGGTGGCCAACATCCTTGCCGGTCCGCTGGTCGGCCTGGCCGAGCAAATCACCCGTCTGACCCGCATCGGCGGGCGCCTGGCGCTTTCCGGCATCCTCGCCGAGCAGGCCGAGGACGTGCGCGCCGCCTACGCCGGCTGCTTCGACCTGGAGCCCACCGCCACCCTGGACGGCTGGGTGCGCATCAGCGGGACCCGCCGCCGCTGATCGGCCAAGGCTCCACCAGGCCGCTTACCCGGCGGCCCGGTGGAGCCCCTTCTTTCGCCTGGGCCTTCGGGTACACTAGCGCGCTTAAATTCCCTGGCTGTCGCCTCGCCATGACCGAATCCCTCGTCGCCCAGTGTCCGCATTGCCATACCCGCTTCCGCGTCACCCAGGAACACCTGGCCGCCGCGGATGGCGACGTACGCTGTGGCGTCTGCCTGGAAGTGTTCAACGCCAGCAATCAGGCCGCGCCTTTGACGGCACCGGAACCCGTGCCCGCGCCGCCCATGCCGGCGCCGACGCCCAGTGAAGCGGCCTGGCCCCATGACGAACTGGACCTGAGCCATCTGGAATTGGACGCCGAGGTTGCTCGCCTGGGCGCCCTGGAAGAACAGCGCCGCGCGCCGACTGCGCCTCCCGCCATCGCCGCGCCGCCTGCCGTCACCACGCCGCGGGAAGAACCGGCACCGGCCCAAGGCCTGGCTGCCCGCCGCCGCCAGGAAGACGAGGAGGCCTTCGCGCTGCCTTCGCTTGGCGCCCTATCCGCCGCACGCGAACCCGAGCCGGAATCCCTGCGCCTGCCGACCGAGCCCGAAGTGGCATTCGAGCCCGAACCGCTGTCTGCGCCCCTCACCGCCGCCGAACCGGAACCAGCGCTTGCGCCGGAACCCGCATTCGCATCGGAACCCGAGCCCGAGCCAGCCATCAGCCCCTTGCCTGCCGTCGCGCCGGCGGCCCCGCTCACGGCCCTGCGCGCCCCGCTGAAACCGGCCCCGGCCACGCCGCCCGCGCCCCTCACCGCCGCCCCGGCCGAGCGCCAGGAGCCGGCACTCGGCCGGGTCGAGGCCGACGAAGACGAACGCGCCGAACCCGGCCTGGGCCGCCTCGACGACTGGCAGGAGCCCGCAGCCGAACCTCTCAGCGCCGACCGCAACGACGAGGCGCCGCCGGCCAAGTCCGCAGGCGTCCTGCGCAGCGAGCCGGAATGGCAGGACGATCCGCTGCTGGACCTGCACGACGAACCGCTGCAACTGGACAGTCATCAGCTGCGCCCGCACTGGGGGCGCCGCCTGCTGTGGCTCCTGCTCTGCCTGCTGGCACTGCTCGGCCTGGCCGGCCAGTACGTCTATTACCACTTCGACGAACTGGCACGGCAGGACAGCTATCGCCCGCTGTTCGTCCAGGCCTGTGCCAGCCTGGGCTGCAAGGTGCCGTCCAAGGTCGATGTCCAGCAGATCCGCAGCAGCAACCTGGTGGTGCGCAGCCATCCGCAATTCTCCGGCGCCCTGCGTGTCGATGCCATCCTCTACAACCGGGCGCCCTTCTCGCAGCCCTTTCCGATGCTGGAATTGCGCTTCGCCGACCTCAACGGCCAGCTGCTCGCCAGCCGCCGTTTCAAGCCGGGCGAATACCTGAATGGCGAACTGAAAGGCCAGGACGAGATGCCGCCGCAGACGCCGATCCACATCGCGCTGGACATTCTCGACCCCGGCCCGCGGGCGGTGAACTACAGTCTGAGCTTCTTCTCGCCGGAGTAGCCCCAGGGTGAATTGCTCATAAACTAGCCAACTCGCGCTTTATCCCGAGGCGGCGAGCGGGTATCATTCCCAACCCTTTTCAAGCACAGCAGCCCCTGTCCGCGGCCGGTTTCCGGCGCAGGCGGAACAGGCGCCTATTCGCCAGGGAAAAAGATATGTCGATGGTACGCATCGGCCCTTATACCTTGCCCAATCCGCTGATTCTCGCGCCCATGGCCGGGGTCACCGACCTGCCCTTCCGGCGCCTGTGCCTGGCACTCGGCGCCGGCATGGCCGTGTCGGAAATGGTGACCAGTGACGTGCGGCTCTATGACAGCCGCAAGTCGCGGCTGCGCCTGATCCACGCCAGCGAGCAGGAACCGCGTTCGGTGCAGATCGCCGGCGGCGATCCGGCGATGCTGGCCGAAGCGGCCCAGCGCAATGTCGAACTGGGTGCCCAGATCATCGACATCAACATGGGCTGTCCGGCGAAAAAGGTCTGCAACAAGGCCGCCGGCTCCGCGCTGATGAAGGACGAGGCCCTGGTGGCCGAGATCCTCGCCGCCGTGGTGGCGGCAGTGGACGTGCCCGTGACCCTGAAGATCCGCACCGGCTGGAATCCCGACAATCGCAACGGCCTGCGCATCGCGCAGCTGGCCGAGGCGGCTGGCATCCAGGCCCTGGCCGTGCATGGCCGTACCCGCGACGACCGGTTCCTCGGCGCCGCCGAATACGACACCATCGCCGCCATCAAGCAGGCGGTCGACATCCCGGTGTTCGCCAACGGCGACATCGACAGCCCGGAAAAGGCCCGCAAGGTGTTCGAACACACCGGCTGCGACGGCCTGTTGATCGGCCGCGCCGCCCAGGGTCGGCCCTGGATCTTCCGCGAGATCGCCCACTACCTGGCGACCGGCGAACACCTGGCGGCGCCCAGCGCTGCCGAGGTGGAGGCCATCCTGCTGGAACACCTCGACGCCCTGCACGCCTTCTACGGCCCGGAAATGGGCGTGCGCATCGCCCGCAAGCACGTCGGCTGGTACCTGGCCGACCGGCCGGGCGCCGCGGAATCGCGCGCCCAGTTCAACCGACTGCAAGACACCCAAGCCCAGCACGCCAGCATTCGCGCGTTCTTCGCGCAGCCCCCGACCGGGAAGCAGGTGGCATGAATTCGATGACCGAGACTTTGACTGGAACAGCGCCCGTGAGTGACAACGGCGACCTCAAGCAGCACCTGACCGCTCCCCTGCAGGAAGGCCAGACGCTGCGCGACAGCGTGGAAAAGGCGCTGCGCAATTACTTCGCCCACCTCGATGGGCAGCCGGTGACCGACGTCTACAACATGGTGCTCTGCGAAGTGGAAGCACCCCTGCTCGAAAGCGTGATGAATTACGTCAAGGGCAACCAGACCAAGGCGTCGGAGATGCTCGGGCTCAATCGCGGCACCCTGCGCAAGAAGCTCAAGCAGTACGACCTGCTCTGATCCGCCTCCTCGCCGGCGGCCCAGGGGGCTTGACCGGCGGTCTTCTTCCTCCTGATGGACATGACCATGACCGACCAGACCTCTCGCCTCCCCGTCCGCCGTGCGCTGATCAGCGTGTCCGACAAGACGGGCGTCGTCGACTTCGCCCGTGAACTCGCGGCCATCGGCGTGGAAATCCTGTCCACCGGCGGCACCTACAAGCTCTTGCGCGACGAAGGCATCCCGGCGGTGGAAGTCGCCGACTACACCGGCTTCCCGGAGATGATGGACGGTCGCGTCAAGACCCTGCATCCCAAGATCCACGGCGGCATCCTCGGTCGTCGTGGCGTCGACCATGAGGTGATGAGCGAACACGGCATCCGTCCGATCGACCTGGTCGCAGTCAATCTCTACCCCTTCGCCGCCACCGTGGCCAAGCCCGGCTGCAGCCTGGCCGACGCCATCGAGAACATCGACATCGGCGGCCCGACCATGGTCCGCAGTGCCGCGAAGAACCACAAGGACGTCGCCATCGTGGTCAACGCCAGCGACTACGCGGCCATCCTCGACGATCTCAAGGCCGGCGGCCTGACCTATGCCCAGCGCTTCGACCTGGCGCTCAAGGCCTTCGAGCACACCGCCGCCTACGACGGCATGATCGCCAACTACCTGGGCAGCATCGACCAGCAGGCCGAGACCCTGTCCACCGCAGGCCGTGCCGCCTTCCCGCGCACCTTCAGCGCCCAGTTCATCAAGGCGCAGGACATGAGATACGGCGAGAACCCGCACCAACAGGCCGCCTTCTATGTCGAGCACGCCAGCGAAGCCTGCGTGGCCACCGCCACCCAGCTGCAGGGCAAGGAACTGTCCTTCAACAACGTCGCCGACACCGACGCCGCCCTGGAAACCGTGAAGAGCTACGACGCGCCGGCCTGCGTCATCGTCAAGCACGCCAACCCCTGCGGCGTGGCCGTGGCCGGCGACATCCGCCAGGCCTATGAACTGGCCTATGCCACCGACAGCGAGTCGGCCTTTGGCGGCATCATCGCCTTCAACCGCGAATTGGACGCCGAGACCGCCCGCGCCATCGTCGAACGTCAGTTCGTCGAGGTGATCATCGCCCCGCGCGTCAGCGCCGAGGCCCGCGAGGTGGTGGCGGCCAAGGCCAACGTCCGCCTGCTGGAATGCGGCGAATGGCCCGCCGAGCGCAAGCCCGGCCTGGACCTCAAGCGCGTCAACGGCGGTCTGCTGGTGCAGAGCCGCGACATCGCCATGATCACCGCCGACGACCTCAAGGTGGTGACCCAGCGCGCGCCCAGCGAGCAGGAGCTGCAAGACCTGATCTTCGCCTGGAAGGTGGCCAAATTCGTCAAATCCAATGCCATCGTCTACGCCAAGGGTCAGCAGACCGTGGGTATCGGTGCCGGCCAGATGAGCCGCGTCAACTCGGCACGCATCGCCGCCATCAAGGCCGAACACGCCGGTCTGGCCGTGGCCGGGGCGGTCATGGCCTCGGACGCCTTCTTCCCCTTCCGTGACGGCATCGACAACGCCGCGGCCAATGGCATCACCGCGGTGATCCAGCCGGGCGGCTCCATGCGCGACGCCGAGGTCATCGCCGCCGCCGACGAAGCCGGCATCGCCATGGTCTTCACCGGCATGCGCCACTTCCGTCACTAAGGCCCGCCCTGCCGAAGGCATCGGGCCTTCGGCGTCGACTCCATCGTCAACGGCGGATGGCCACGTGCGGTCCGCCCAGAGGAAAGCTTCATGAACGTACTCATCATCGGCAGCGGCGGTCGCGAACACGCCCTGGCCTGGAAGGTCGCCCAGGACACCCGGGTCACCAAGGTCTACGTCGCCCCCGGCAACGCCGGCACCGCCACCGAGGCCAAGTGCGAGAACGTCGCCCTCGACGTCCTGGCCCTGGACCAGTTGGCCGACTTCGCCGCCGCCAACGTCGAGCTGACCATCGTCGGTCCCGAGGCGCCGCTGGTGGCCGGGGTGGTCGATCTGTTCCGCCGCCGCGGCCTGCCCTGCTTCGGCCCCACCGCCGGCGCGGCCCAGCTGGAAGGCTCCAAGGCCTTCACCAAGGACTTCCTGGCCCGGCACCAGATCCCCACCGCCGCCTATGCCAACTTCACCGAGGTGGAGCCGGCCCTGGCCTATCTGCGCGAACAGGGTGCGCCCATCGTGATCAAGGCCGATGGCCTGGCCGCCGGCAAGGGCGTGATCGTCGCCATGACCCTGGCCGAAGCCGAGGACGCCGTGCGTGACATGCTTTCCGGCAACGCCTTCGGCGATGCCGGGGCGCGGGTGGTGATCGAGGAATTCCTCGACGGCGAGGAAGCCAGCTTCATCGTCATGGTCGACGGCAAGAACGTGCTGCCCATGGCCACCAGCCAGGACCACAAGCGCGTCGGCGACGGCGACAGCGGCCCCAACACCGGCGGCATGGGCGCCTACTCCCCGGCGCCGGTGGTGACCCCCGAGGTCCACGCCCGGGTCATGCGCGAAATCATCGAACCCACCGTGGCCGGCATGGCCCGCGAAGGCAATGTCTACACCGGCTTTCTCTACGCCGGTCTGATGATCGACCAGAGCGGTGCGCCCAAGGTCATCGAATTCAACTGCCGTTTCGGCGATCCCGAGACCCAACCGGTGATGCTGCGCCTGCAGTCCAGCCTGGTGCTGCTGGTGGAAGCCGCCCTGGCCGAGGCCCTCGACAAGATCGAAGCCTGCTGGGATCCGCGCTCGAGCCTGGGCATCGTCCTGGCCGCTGGCGGCTATCCAGGCGACTACGCCAAGGGTGATGCCATCGCCGGTCTCGAAGCTGCCGCGGCCCTGCCGGGCAAGGTGTTCCACGCCGGCACCAGCCTGCGCGACGGTCAGGTCGTGACGGCCGGCGGTCGGGTGCTGTGCGCCACGGCCCTGGGCGAAACGGTCTCCGCCGCCCAGCAGAACGCCTCAGTGCTAGCCCGGGAAATCTCCTGGAAGGGCTGCTTCTACCGCAGCGACATCGGCTACCGCGCCATCGCCCGCGAGCGACAGTGAAGCTCACCTAAGGGATCAGCCTGTTACACTGTTACGTCAACAGACGTGACGGGCTGATCTATACTCGACGTCCGCATTTGCGAAGGGAACTCTCGTGCACCGGCTCTGGATCGCCATAGGCTTCGTGATCAGCTGGCTGCTGTTGCTGCTGGTGGCCAATTCCGTGCAGGCCGAGAATTCGCCGGATGCGGGCTGGGCGCAATACGAGGACGTCACCGGCGAATTCTCGCTCGACGACGTCCGCGATCGCCTATCCGCCTTCAAGCCGCTGACCGCCGCCAAGACCCACCGCCCCGCCGGCCCTGGGGCGCTCTGGCTGCACACTCGCATCCAGCCCGATACCCAGCAGCGCCTGCTGCGCATCATCGCACCCAACGTCGGCTATCTGGACTTCTTCGCCTATCGTGACGAGCAGTTGCTTAGCGAGATCCGCGATGGTCTGGCGCGGCCGTTGCTCAATCCGCAGCAGCTCAGTCGCGACTTCGTCTTCCCGATTCCGCACAGCGACGAACCGCTCGACCTCTTCCTGAGATTCGAATCGCCCCAGCCGATGCGGATCGCCCTGACCTTGAGCGGCAGTGCCGAAGTCGAGGTGACCCACCGCCTGGTGATGTTCGGCGTACTGCTGGGTTGCCTGGCCATGTTGGCGTTGTACAACGGTGTCCAGCTGCTCTATCACCGCAGTCGTGCCACCAGCGCCCTGACGCTGCTGCTGGTGATGCTGGTGGGCGTGGCGCTGAACCTGTTCGGCTTGAGCAAGTTTCTGCTCGGCAGCTTCAAGGGCCAGGCGCCCTTGCTGACCGATCTGTCGGTGCTGGCCTGCAGCGCCGCCGGGCTGAATCTGATCGGCGCCTTCTTTGGCTGGCGGCGCCTGCCACCCTGGATGCGTCAGCTGGTCACAGTCCTGCTGGCCGTGGTCGGCCTGGCCGCGGTGGGTCGCATCGCCGCTGGCGATATCTACGTCGGCGACTGGTTGATGGCCGTCAACGGCCTGGCCCTGCTCGCCTGCCTGGGCATCGCCGTGGAGCGCTGGCATCAGGGCGCCCGCTATGCCCGCCTGCTGGTGGTGAGCTGCGCCCTGCTGGCCCTGGCCGGGCTGATCGCGCTGCCGATCCTGGCCGGCTATGCCAACCCCCCGGTGTGGATGGGCCGCGGCCTGATCGCCAGCTGCATGTTCAGCGGCATCCTGCTCACCCTGGCCCTGGAGGAGCGCCGCCGCTACCTGCGCGAAGAGCACTTCACCCGTACCCGCGATCGCGCGGCCAACCATGCGGAGCTCAAGGGCAAAGCCGAATTCCTCTCGCGCATCAGCCACGAGATCCGCACTCCCATGAACGGCGTGCTGGGCATGACCGAATTGCTGCAGGGCACCGCCCTGTCGGCCAAGCAGCGCGACTATGTGCAGACCATTCACAGCGCTGGCGCCGAGCTGCTCAATCTGATCAACGAGATCATCGACATCACCCGCCTGGAAAGCGGCCAGATCGAACTGGAAGAGGTCACCTTCGACCTCAATGCCCTGCTCGACGACTGCCTGGACATCTTCCGGCCCCGCGCCGAGGAACACCGCGTCGAATTGCTCAGCTTCATCCAGCCCCAGGTACCCCGGCGCTTCATCGGCGATCCCACCCGCCTGCGCCAGATCCTGCTCAACCTGCTGGAAAACGCCTTCCAGCGCACCGAAGAAGGCGAGATCCTGCTGGTGATCTCTCTGGAAGAGGCCACCGGCCAGGCGCCGCGCCTGCGCATCTCGGTGCAGGACAGCGGCACCCCGCTGGACGCGGCGCTGAGTCGCCAGCTGCTGTCCACCCACCTCAACAGCCGCGACTTCCTCACCAGCGATACCGACAGCCTGGATTTCGGCCTGATCATCGCTCGCCAGCTGGTGCTGTTGATGCAGGGCGACTTCGGCATCCAGAACAACGCCGAGGGGGGGTCGAGCTTCTGGATCAGCCTGCCCATCCCGGCCCAGGCCCTGGTGCTGTCGCGCGGCGACAGCGACTATCCGCTGCAGGACGTGCGGGTGCTGGTGGTCGACGACAACGAACTGTGCCGCAAGGTCCTGCAGCAGCAGTGCAGCGCCTGGGGCATGCAGGCGGTCACCGCCGCCTCCGGGCGCGAGGCCCTGGCCCTGCTGCGCACCCAGTCGCACCTGCGGGAATACTTCGACGTGGTGCTGCTCGATCAGCAGATGCCGGGCATGACCGGCATGCAGCTCGCCGCGCGCATCAACGAAGACGAGAATCTCAACCACGACCTACTGCTGATCATGCTCACCGGCCTGAGCAATGCGCCGAGCAAGGTCATCGCCCGCAACGCCGGCATCAAGCGGGTGCTGGCCAAGCCGGTGGCCGGCTATACCCTCAGGGCCACCCTGGCCGACGAGCTGTCGCGCCGCGGCCAGCGCGTCAGCGAACCCGAGCCCCAGGAACAGCCCAGCGGCATTCCCAGCGACTTCCGCGTGCTGGTGGCCGAGGACAACAGCATCTCGGTCAAGGTGATCCGCGGCATGCTCAAGAAACTCGGGGTCGAACCTGACACCGTGAGCAACGGCCTGGAGGCCTTCGAAAAGCTCCAGCAGAACACCTACGACCTCATCCTGATGGACTGCGAGATGCCCTTGCTGGACGGCTTCGGTGCCACCCGCCGGCTACGCGCCTGGGAACAGCAGAATCACCGCTCGCGCACCCCGGTGGTGGCCCTGACCGCCCATATCCTCGCCGAGCACAAGGATCGCGCCCAGGAGGCCGGCATGGACGGCCACATGGGCAAGCCGATCGAACTCTCCCAGCTGCGCGAACTGCTGCTCTACTGGGCCGAGCGGCGGCGCCTGGACGTGACCCGCGCCGGACTTAAGGCGACTCCTTGAACCTGTCCTCGACGTAGGTGATCCGGGTCTTGCCGTGGGGCACCGGATTGCCTTCCTCGTCCAGGTTGACGAAGACGATCTTGTCGATGGTGAGGATGCTCTTGCGGGTGATCTTGTTGCGCACCTCGCATCTCAGGGTGATGGAGGTACGACCGAACTCGGTGGCGGTGATGCCCAGTTCGATGATGTCGCCCTGACGCGAGGCGCTGATGAAATTGATTTCCGAGATGTACTTGGTCACCACCTTGGGATTTTCCAGCTGCACGATGGCGTAGATCGCCGCCTCCTCGTCGATCCACTTGAGCAGGCTGCCGCCGAACAGGGTGCCATTGGCGTTGAGGTCTTCGGGTTTCACCCACTTGCGGGTATGGAAGTTCATCAGGGCTCCTTGAATTTCCGGGGGATTTGAGCATCAGATCGGGGTGCGCGCGGTAGATTCCGCCGGACCTGAGGCAGAGCGCCACCCTTTGGGTTTATCGCGATCCTCGTTATACTGCCCGCGCATCGCGGCCACCAGGCCGCTCCGCCTTCCGTTCGAGGGGCGCTGCAGCACGCTGCGTTATCCCATCCTAGCCGAACCGCCGCTGGCGCGGACCCTCGGCGGGCATGACGCCAGACGTTGTCAGGCTCGAGCGGAGCGTTATCAGAACGCATCAACGGCGCCCATTCGCACCTAACGAATGGAGACTCTTCAATGAGCGCTGTCCTCACGCCTGCCGCTTTCAACGATTTCAAGGTCGCCGACATCTCCCTGGCCGACTGGGGTCGTCGCGAAGTCATCATCGCCGAATCGGAAATGCCCGCCCTGATGGGTCTGCGGCGCAAGTACGCCGGTGAACAACCCCTGGCCGGCGCCAAGATCCTCGGCTGCATCCACATGACCATCCAGACCGCCGTGCTCATCGAGACCCTGGTGGCCCTGGGCGCCGAAGTGCGCTGGTCCAGCTGCAACATCTTCTCCACCCAGGACCAGGCCGCCGCCGCCATCGCCGCCGCCGGCATCCCGGTGTTCGCCTGGAAGGGCGAGACCGAAGCCGAATACGAGTGGTGCATCGAGCAGACCATCCTCAAGGATGGCCAGCCCTGGGACGCCAACATGGTGCTGGACGACGGCGGTGACCTGACCCAGATCCTGCACGACAAGTACCCCCAGGTGCTGGAACGCGTGCACGGCATCACCGAAGAGACCACCACGGGCGTGCACCGCCTGCTGGACATGCTCAAGGACGGCTCCCTCAAGGTCCCGGCGATCAACGTCAACGACTCGGTCACCAAGAGCAAGAACGATAACAAGTACGGCTGCCGCCACAGCCTCAACGACGCCATCAAGCGTGCCACCGACCACCTGCTGTCCGGCAAGCAGGCGCTGGTGATCGGCTACGGCGACGTGGGCAAGGGTTCGGCTGCCTCGCTGCGCCAGGAAGGCATGATCGTCAAGGTCTCGGAAGTCGACCCGATCTGCGCCATGCAGGCCTGCATGGACGGCTACGAGCTGGTCTCGCCCTATGTCGACGGCCTGAACGACGGCACCGAAGCCTCCGTGGATCGCGCCCTGCTGGGCAAGATCGACCTGATCGTCACTACCACCGGCAACGTCAACGTCTGTGACGCCAACATGCTCAAGGCACTGAAGAAGCGTGCCCTGGTGTGCAACATCGGTCACTTCGACAACGAGATCGACACCGCCTTCATGCGCCAGCACTGGGGCTGGGAAGAGGTGAAGCCGCAGGTGCACAAGATCCACCGCACCGGCCTGACCGTCGATCCAACCAACGACGACTACCTGATCCTGCTGGCCGAAGGCCGTCTGGTGAACCTGGGCAATGCCACCGGCCATCCCAGCCGCATCATGGACGGTTCCTTCGCCAACCAGGTGCTGGCGCAGATCCACCTGTACCAGGAGAAGTTCGCCGACCTGCCGGTCGCCGAGAAGACCGCCAACGTCACCGTCATGGTCCTGCCCAAGAAGCTCGACGAAGAGGTGGCGCTGGAAATGGTCAAGGGCTTCGGTGGCGTGGTGACCCGCCTGACCGAGGCTCAGGCCAAGTACATCGGCGTGACCCAGGAAGGCCCCTTCAAGCCCGACAGCTACCGTTACTGATGGCCAAGCCTCCCGCTCCCCGGAGCGGGAGGCTGCTCACGAGAGAGACGCCGTGAAACCCAGTCTGAGTTTCGAATTCTTTCCCTGCAAGACCGAAGCGGGCCACGAGAAGCTGATCACCACGGCGCGGCAGCTGGCGGGCCACGGGCCGGAGTTCTTTTCCTGCACCTACGGCGCCGGCGGTTCCACCCGCGACGGCACCTATCGCACCGTGCGCCAGCTCAACGACGAGGTCGGGGTACCGACCGCGCCGCACCTGTCCTGCGTCGGCGACAGCAAGGCCAAGCTGCGCGAGTTGCTGCAGCAGTACCAGGAAGCCGGCATCAACCGCATCGTCGCCCTGCGCGGCGACCTGCCGTCCGGCATGGGCCTGTCCGGCGGTGGCGAATTGCGCTATGCCAGCGATCTGGTCGCCTTCATCCGCGAGGAGACCGGCGATCACTTCCATATCGAAGTCGCCGCCTATCCGGAAACCCATCCGCAGGCGCGCAGCTTTACGGACGACGTGCGCAATTTCGTGTACAAGATGGAGGCCGGTGCTGACCGCGCGGTCACCCAGTACTTCTTCAACGCCGACTGCTACTTCCATTTTGTGGAACGTGTCCGCAAACTGGGAGTCGAAGCACCGGTGATCCCTGGCATCATGCCGATCACCAACTACAGCAAGTTGGCACGCTTCTCCGATGCCTGTGGCGCTGAACTGCCACGCTGGCTGCGGAAGCAACTGGAAGCCTACGGTGACGATACCCAGAGCATCCAGGCCTTTGGCGAAGAAGTCATGACCGCCCTCTGCGAGCGACTGCTCGAAGGCGGGGCACCCGGTGTGCACTTCTACACCCTGAACCAAGCGGAGCCGTGTATCGCCATCTGGCGAAACCTCGGTTTTTGAAGTCGGCCAGGCGAACTGGCGGCGACTTCGCCCAATCGTGATTACCGCTACCGGTCATCGCCCGACTCTTCATCCAGCGCAGGATGATGAGGGTGGGCGAGACGTCCGAAACCTTTCGGACGTCAACCGGCAGCGCAACCGCGCCCCCACGTCGGCGGGACGCCGACAGAGACAGGAACCCCGCATGTCCTTCATTTCCCTCGGTCTCTCCGAGGCCCTTGCCCGCGCCGTGGAAGACGCTGGCTACACGAATCCCACGCCTGTTCAGCAACGCGCCATTCCGGCCGTCCTGCAGGGTCGCGATCTGATGGTGGCTGCCCAGACTGGCACCGGCAAGACCGGTGGCTTCGCGCTGCCGGTGCTCGAGCGCCTGTTTCCCAACGGTCATCCCGATGGTCACCACTATGTGGCCAAGCAGCCCCGCGTGCTGGTGCTTACCCCGACCCGCGAACTGGCGGCTCAGGTTCACGACAGCTTCAAGGTCTATGCCCGCGACCTGCCCATGCGCAGCGCCTGCGTCTTCGGTGGCGTCGGCCTCAAGCCGCAGGTCACCGCCCTGGCCAAGGGTGTCGATGTCCTCGTCGCCTGCCCGGGTCGGCTGCTGGACCTCGCCGGTCAGCAGAGCGTCGATCTGTCCGCCGTCGAGGTGTTGGTGCTGGACGAAGCTGACCGCATGCTCGACATGGGCTTCATCCATGACGTGAAGAAGGTCCTGGCCCGCCTGCCGGCGCAGCGCCAGAATCTGCTGTTCTCGGCCACCTTCTCCAAGGACATCACCGACCTCGCCGGCAAGTTGCTGCAGGATCCCGAGCGGATCGAGGTCACCCCGCCGAACACCACCGTCGAGCGCATCGAACAGCGGCTGTTCCGCATTCCGGCCAACCAGAAGCGCGCCCTGCTCGCCCACCTGATCACCCTGGGTGCCTGGGAACAGGTGCTGGTGTTCACCCGCACCAAGCACGGCGCCAACCGCCTCGCCGAGTACCTGAACAAGCATGGCCTGCCGGCCGCGCCGATCCACGGCAACAAGAGCCAGAATGCCCGCACCAAGGCCCTGGCCGACTTCAAGAGCAACGAGGTTCGCGTCCTCGTCGCCACCGACATCGCCGCCCGCGGCCTGGACATCGACCAGTTGCCCCACGTGGTCAACTTCGAGCTGCCCAATGTCGAGGAAGACTATGTGCACCGCATCGGCCGTACCGGCCGGGCCGGTCGCAGTGGCGAAGCCATCTCGCTGGTGGCGCCGGACGAAGAGAAGCTGCTCAAGGCCATCGAGCGCCTGACCAAGCAGAGCATTCCGGATGGCGACATGCAGGGCTTCGATCCGCAGTCCGTGCCGCCCGAGCAGCCGGAAGTGCGCGCCCCGCGCGAACCCCGTGGCAAGCCGCAGCAGAATCGCCAGAAGAAGGCCGACAAGCCGGCGCGCAGCGAAGGCAAAGGCCAGAATCAGGGCCAGAACCAGGGCAAGGCCGCCGGTAGCGAGCAGTCCGGCGCCCAGCCCCAGGGCGAGCGCAAGGGTCGTTCCCGCAATCGTCGCGACCGCCGCGATCGCGATGACGCCGGTCAGGCCAATGCGCAACCCGGCCAGGCCGTTGTGCAGCAGCCGCGCAATCGTGATCCGGAAGAATTTCTGGATGACGCCTACGACAACTTCGGCAACAGCGTCGACTACGTGAGCCCCTACCAGGGCAAGGGCCGCAAGGGTCCGCGCAGTGGCAACGGCGGCAACGCGCCGCGCGCCGCCACGACCGGCGGCCAGGGTCAGCCCCGTCAGGGTCAGGGCCAGGGCGCTGCCCGGGGTCCGCGCAGCCAGCAACAGCAGCAGCCCGGCAAGCGTCGCGGTCAGAACGGCCAGCCCCGTGCCGCCCGGCCCTATGAAGCCGCGCCCAGCGAGCCACGCGCCTATGCCACGGAAGAGCGGGCGTCGAACAAGCCGCAGCCGAAGATCGTGCACAAGCCGTCGCGTGCCGATCGCCTGCCGACCCTGGAGCAGCTGGAAGAGATGCCAAGCCGGCCGCGCAGCGAGAAGCCCGCGCTGCTGACCCGCAACCGCGACGCCTGATGGCCGACGGGCCGCTCAGGCGGCCCGTTCACCAGGCAAAAAGAAACCCCGCCATGGCGGGGTTTCTTTTTTATGCGGCCATTTAGGCGTGGGCGGCGCGCAGGGCGTCAATGTAGGGCTCGGCCTGACGATGGCTGCGGATCAGTTCGATGAAGTCCTCGCCCTGGTCGTTGCGGGCATCCAGGTCGTAGCCGGCCTCGACGAAGAAGCCGACGAAGCGCTCGAAATCGTCCGGACGCAGGCCGCGATAGGCCTTGACCAGCTTGTGCAGAGACGCGGGGGTATCGTCCGCCGGTTCGACATCGAGGAACAGCCTGATCTGCTCGTCGCTGATCGCTTCACCGATGACCTGCTTTTTATCCTTGCGCATCCTTTGGCTACCTGTGCTGGGGGATTCTTTGGAGAAAAGGAGGACCGATTCTAACCCTGCCCCTCGCCTGCCCGCCAGTGACAAATCGTGGTGATACCGCGACCCTGGTCGAAAGTTCAATCGAATTGAGCGCGCATCCAGCTGCGATAGCGCTCGGCGTCGGGTGCGCCCTCCAGCGGGGCCCAGGCCGGTCGTTCACCCTCGCCCAGCGGCACGAAGGGCCCGGCCTTGCATTCGAAGAACAGGCAGTCGCCGTCCAGGGCCACCAGCGCATGGTAGTGCCCGGGAGCGAGATCGACGCCCGGGCAACCGGCGCGCTGGGACAATTCGCGGCGCACCAGCACCTGCCCCTCGTCGCTGAAGGTCAACAGCCCCAGCCGGCCCTGCAGCACCAGCAAACTCTCGGCCTTGCGCGGATCCAGATGGCGGTGGGGCGGTATGTAGCTGTCTTCGCACATCCCCACCACCAGGCGATGGCAGGGCTCATCCATGCTGTGCAGGTTGTGATGGGCGCGCCGTCGCGGGCTGGCCGCCGCCTGCCGGAGCAGGTCGGCGAACAGCGCCTGATCGAACAGCCGCGCGGTCACAGCCCCTTCACGGCATAGATGCCGGGTGCGTTGCGCCAGTAGCCCTTGTAGTCCATGCCGTAGCCGAAGATGTAGCGATCGATGCAGGGCAGGCCGACGTAGGTGGCCTCCAGGCCCTTGACCTTGCGGTCGTGGGTCTTGTCGATCAACACGGCGGTATGGACCTCGCGGGCGCCGGCGTGGCGGCAGAAGTCGATGATGGCCTTGAGGGTGTGGCCCTCGTCGAAGATGTCGTCGACGATCAGCACGTCGCGATCGATGAAGGACACCTCGGGCTTGGCCTTCCAGAACAGCTCGCCGCCGGTGGTCTCGTTGCGATAGCGGGTAGCGTGCAGATAGGACATCTCCAGCGGGAAATTCAGCCGGGTGGCCAGCTTGCCGGTCAGGATCAAGCCGCCGTTCATGACGCAGAAGACTACCGGATTACACTCGGCGAGATCGGCGGTGATGGATGCGGCGAGCCGGTCGATGGCCGCTTCGACCTGGGCTTCGTCATACAGGCAATCGGCTTCCTGCATGACCTGGCGGATGTGGGCGAGATCGGCGGACATGGGGCTTCTCCGGGGGATGGGGCGCCGGCCTGATGGTTGGCGCGGATAAAAGGCGGCAAAGGTACAGACACCGCGGACCGATCTCAAGCGCCGCCAGGCGGCTACTATTGTCGCAGGGTACTGCCCACCTCGGGTCGGATGCTTTAATGTACCGCGGTTTTTTTGTGCGCCTGCCCTTCCTGCGGCAGGCCTTCGGGCCGCCGGTCGTACCGAAACCGTCCTCGATCCGCTGCCCTACCGTCTCTGGAGAATCCCATGCCCGTTCACGAAATCCGCCATCCGCTCATCCGTCACAAGCTCGGCCTGATGCGGCGCGCCGACATCAGCACCAAGAACTTTCGCGAACTGGCCCAGGAAGTCGGCGCCCTGCTCACCTACGAGGCGACCAAGGACCTGCCGGTGGAAGAGGTGGACATCGACGGCTGGTGCGGCACCGTCAAGGTGGAAAAGATCTCCGGCAAGAAGGTCACCGTGGTGCCCATCCTGCGCGCTGGCATCGGCATGCTCGACGGCGTGCTCAGCCTGATCCCCAGCGCCCGGGTCAGCGTGGTCGGCCTCGCCCGCAACGAATCCACCCTGCAGGCCCACACCTACCTGGAAAAGCTGGTGGGTGAACTGGACCAGCGGATGGCCATGATCATCGACCCCATGCTGGCCACCGGCGGCTCCATGATCGCCACCATCGACCTGCTGAAGAAGGCCGGGGCCAAGGAAATACGCGCCCTGGTGCTGGTGGCGGCGCCCGAAGGCATCGCCGCGGTCGAGGAAGCCCATCCGGACGTGCGCCTCTACACCGCCTCCATCGACGAGCGCCTCAACGAGCACGGCTACATCCTGCCGGGGCTGGGCGATGCCGGTGACAAGATCTTCGGCACCAAGCAGAAGGACGCCTGAGCGTGACCGCGCGGGAACCGCTCTGGCGGGAGATCGTGGTGGGCGCCCAGATGCTCTTCGTGGCCTTTGGCGCCCTGGTGCTGATGCCGCTGATCACCGGCATGGACCCCAATGTGGCCCTGTTCACCGCAGGCTTCGGCACCCTGCTGTTCCATCTGGTCACCGGCCGCCAGGTGCCGGTGTTCCTGGCGTCGAGCTTCGCCTTCATCGCCCCGATCATCGCCGCCAAGGCGGAATTCGGCCTGCCGGCGGTACTGGGCGGGGTGGTGGCGGCCGGCTTCGTCTACACCTTCCTCGGCCTGGCGGTGAAGGTGCGCGGCGTGGGCTTCATCGACCGCCTGCTGCCGCCGGTGGTGATCGCCCCGGTGATCATCTCCATCGGCCTGGGTCTGTCGCCGGTGGCGGCCAACATGGCCATGGGCAAGGCTGGTGACGGCAGCGCCCAGCTGGTGCCCTATGCCACGGCGATGCTGATCTCCATGCCGGCGCTGGTCACCACCCTGCTGGTGGCCATCTACGGCAAGGGCATGTTCCGCCTAGTGCCCATTCTGGCGGGCGTCTTCGTCGGCTACGCGCTGGCCTTCGTCTTCGGCATCGTCCATACCGAGGGGATAGCCGCCGCGCCCTGGCTGGCGATCCCGGCCTTCGTCGCGCCGGAATTCCACTGGGGCGCCATCCTGTTCATGGTGCCGGTGGCCCTGGCGCCGGCCATCGAGCACGTCGGCGGGGTGATCGCGGTGGGCGGAGTGACCGGCAAGAACTACCTCAAGCAGCCCGGTCTGCACCGCACCCTGCTGGGCGATGGCCTGGCCACCTCCTCCGCTGGGCTGTTCGGCGGGCCGCCCAATACCACCTACGCCGAGGTGACCGGCGCGGTGATGCTGACCAAGAACCACAATCCACGGGTCATGCTGTGGGCGGCGGGCTTCGCCATGGTGCTGGCCTTCGTCGGCAAGTTCGGCGCGGCGCTGCAGACCATTCCGGTGCCGGTCATGGGCGGCATCCTCTGCTTGCTGTTCGGCTCCATCGCGGTGGTGGGCCTGAACATCCTGATCCGCCACCAGGTGGATCTGTCCGAGGCGCGCAACCTGGTGATCGTGTCCGTGACCCTGGTGTTCGGCATCGGCGGCATCGTCTTCGGCAACGGCGAGATCGGCCTCAAGGGCATCTCCCTCTGCGGTCTGATCGCCATCGGCCTCAACCTGGTCCTACCCGGGCACAACGCCTGGAAGAAGGATGCCGAACCGCCAGAGCGTCCGCTGCTCTGACGGCCAGCCCAGGATGCCGTTACGCCGGCATCCTGGGTTGTTCGATGGGCTGTGGCGGCAGTTCCGCCACCTCTTCGCACAGTTCCACCAGCGCCCGGGCCCAGGCCGGGTCGTCGTTGACGCAGGGAATCAGCATCAGCTCCCGGCCACCGGCTTCGATGAACTGTTCGCGGCCGCGATCGCCGATCTCTTCCAGCGTCTCGATGCAGTCGGCGACGAAGGCCGGGCACATCACCAGCAGGCGCTTGATCCCGGCCTTGGCCAGCTCGTCCAGCCGCGCCTCGGTATAGGGCTCGATCCACTTGTCCTTGCCCAGCCGCGACTGGAAGGACACCGACCACTTGCCAGCGGGAATGCCCAGGCGCTTGGCCACCAGCTCGGCGGTGCGCTGGCATTGGCTGCGGTAGCAGACGGCCAGCGCCTTGGCGGTGACCTTGCTGCTGTCGGGCGCGCGCAGGTCGTGGCTGCGATCCTTGACCAGCTTGCGGATGTGCCGCTCGGGCAGGCCATGGAAGGACAGCAGCAGGTGGTCGTAGGGCTCCTCGAGATAGGGCTCGACGCTGGCCGCCAGCGCCGCCTGGTATTCCGGGCGGTCGTAGAACGGCGGCAGGATCTTCAGCGTCAGCGGCAGCTGATGGGCCTCGATCACCCGCCGCGCCTCGACGATAGCGGTGGTGGTGGTGCTGTCGGCGAATTGCGGATAGAGCGGCGCATAGGTCACCTCGCGGATGCCCTGGCTGGCCAGGCGCTTGAGCACCGACTCCACCGAGGGCTCGCCGTATCTCATGCACAACTCCACCGGACCATGGCGCCAGAGGGGCCGCACGGCCTCCTGCAGCCGGCGGCTGAGCACGATCAGCGGCGAGCCGTCGTCCCACCAGATCGACTCATAGGCCTCGGCCGAGGCGGCGGGCCGCTTGATCAGCACCAGGGACACCAGCAGCCGACGCAGTGGCCAGGGCAGATCGACCACATAGGGGTCCATCAGGAACTGGTTCAGATAGCGCTTCACGTCGGGGACATGGGGCGAATCGGGCGAACCCAAGTTGGCGAGCAGCAGAGCGTTGGTAGTCATCGTGAATCCTTGGCAGCGAGCAGATCGGCCAGGGCCGCATCCAGCTCGGGATAGCGAAAGACATAGCCGGCGGCGAGCAGGCGCTCGGGCCGGGCGCGCTGGCCACCCAGCAAGAGGATGGACAGCTCTCCCATCAGGCGCAGGGCGAAGGCGGGAATCAGCAATCGTGCCGGGCGCCGCAAGGCCCGTCCCAGCGCCTCGGTGAAGTCCCGGTTGCGCACTGGCTCGGGGGCACAGAGATTATAAGGACCCTGGGCGTCGCTTCGGTTGAGAAGAAAATCGATGGCCCCGATTTGATCCTGTAAATGAATCCAGGGCATCCATTGGCGTCCGTTGCCCAGGCGCGCGCCCAGGCCGAAGCGGAACGGCGGCAACAGCCGCAGCAGGAAGCCGTCGTCGGCGGCCAGCACCAGGCCGGTGCGCAGGTTGACCACGCGGATACCCAGTTGCTCGGCCTCGTTGGCGATCTGCTCCCAGGCCAGGCACAGCTCGCCGGCGAAGTCGGCACCGGCCAGGCTGTCCGCTTCGCTCACCGGCTTCTCGCCGCTGTCGCCATAGAAGCCGGTGGCCGAGCCCGACAGCAGCACCGCGGGCTTCTGGCTGCGCCCACGCAGCCATTCGATCAGCCGCTCGGTGGTGCCGATGCGGCTCTGCCAGAGCTCGGCCTTGCGACTGCGGGTCCAGGGCTTGTCGGCGATGGGCGCGCCGGCCAGATTGACCACCGCATCCAGGTGCTCGTCGCCCAGCGCCTCCAATTGAGCGATGCCGCGCACGCCGGGTCCGCACTCACGCGCCACCCGTGCCGGGTCGCGGCTGAGCACGGTGAGCTGGTGCCCGGCGGCCGCCCATTGGCGGCACAGCGCACGGCCGATCAATCCGGTGCCACCTGTCAGCAGGATATGCATGTCGTCACTTCCTTCTCGTATTGCCCTGCCGCCCGGATGCATCTGAACGAAGGGAAGAGGATTGTTTGGTATGGTCGTGGGTCGAAAGATCCAGAACGGTTGCCAGTCGTAGCCGTAGAGCCCTTGCACGCGCAAACGTTCGACAAGGGCGAATCGTCAGACAAGCGAGGTCCATCATGACTGCCCCCATCGCCATCGTTGGCGCAGGAATAGCCGGACTTGCCGCAGCCCAGACGCTGATTCGCGCCGGGCAGCAGGTCCAGATCTTCGACAAGAGCCGCGGCAGCGGCGGCCGCATGGCCAGCAAGAGAAGCGAAGCCGGTGCCCTGGACCTGGGCGCCCAGTATTTCACCGCCCGCGATCGCCGCTTCATCGACGCCCTCAACGAATGGCGGCGGGCCGGTTGCGCGGCCGAATGGAATCCGGTGCTCTACCAGTATCGCGACGGGCGCCTGAGTCCGTCCCAGGACGAGCAGCCACGCTGGGTCGGGGTACCGCGCATGAGCGCCATCACCCGCCATCTGCTGGGCGACCTGCCGGTCACCTTCGACTGCCGTATCACCGAGGTCTTTCGCGGGGCCCAGCACTGGCACCTGCTGGACGCCAGCGGCGAGACCCACGGCCCTTTCGCCCAGGTCGTCATCGCCATGCCGGCGCCTCAGGCCACGGCGCTGCTCTCCAGCGTACCCAAGCTGGCGGCCACCGTGGCCGGCGTCAGCATGGAACCGACCTGGTCGGTGGCCCTGGCCTTCGCCACGCCCCTGCAAACCCCGGTGGAAGGCTGCTTCGTGCAGGGCAGCGAACTGGACTGGCTGGCGCGCAATCGCTGCAAGCCCGAACGCGACACCACCCTGGACACCTGGGTACTGCACGCCACCAGCGCCTGGAGCAAGGCGCATCTCGACGCCTCCAAGGAAGAGGTGATCGAACGCCTGCATGGCGCCTTCGCCGAGTTGATCGGTTGCCCGCTGCCGGCGCCGAGCTTTACCCTGGCCCATCGCTGGCTCTATGCGCGACCCGCGCAACCCCACCAATGGGGCGCCTTGGCCGATCCCGACATGGGCGTTTTCGTCTGTGGCGACTGGTGCTCCAGCGGACGCGTGGAAGGTGCCTGGTTGAGTGGTCATGAGGCCGCGCAGCAGCTCCTGGATAGTCTGGACTAAGCGACGAAGCGCATACCGTCTGTAACCTGAGGCGAATCTTTTGCCGAAGCCCCCTGTCGAAAGTTTCACCAAACTTGTACAAAATAGAAATCCTTGTACAAGAAAACACACGACAGGGGATCTCCATGCTTGCCAACGCCTCTTCCAGCTTGCCCCGTCCACGCCTCGGCATCAGTGCCTGCCTGCTGGGTGACGAAGTCCGCTACAACGGTGGACACAAGGAATCCCGGCTCTGCAGCCAGACCTTCGCCGAGCATTTCGATTTCGTCCGGGTCTGCCCGGAGATGGCCATCGGCCTCGGTACGCCGCGCGAACCCATCCGCCTGGTGGGCGATTCCCAGGCGCCACGCGCCGTCGGCACCTTGAATCCCAGCCTGGACGTGACCGCCGCCCTGACCGCCTACGGGGAAAAGATGGCGGGCGAGCTCGCCGACCTGTCCGGCTTCATCTTCATGCAGAAGTCGCCCTCTTGCGGCATGGAAAGGGTCAAGGTCTATCACGCCAATGGCCAAGGCAGTGAAACCGACGGCCGCGGTCTGTTCGCCGCCGCTATCATGCGTCTACGCCCGGACCTGCCGGTCGAAGAGGCCGGTCGGCTGAACGATGCGGTGCTGCGGGAAAACTTCGTTACGCGGGTCTTTGCCCATGCCCATTGGCAGCAACTGCTGCAACAGGGTCTGACGGCGCGGGCGCTGCTGTCCTATCATTCGCGCTACAAGTACCAGCTCATGGCCCATGATGCCCATCGTGCACGGGCCCTTGGGCAGTTGGTCGGCAGCATCGGTCAGCGCAATCTGGACGAGCTGGGTCAGGAGTATTTCAGCGGCTTGATGATTGCACTGAAAAAGTGCGCTACCCGTGGTACTCACTGCAATGTGCTCTATCATCTCTTCGGTTATCTGCGCCGGGTCCTGAGCGACAGCGAGAAGCAGGAAATGCAGCAGCTGATCGAGCAGTACCACGAGGGCATCGTCCCCTTGGTCGTGCCCCTGACGCTGCTCAAGCACCACTTCCGCCAGCATCCGGATCGTTATGTGAACGAGCAGGCCTATCTCCAACCGCACCCCGAACGTCTGAGTCTGCGAAATGCCATCTAGCGTCATTCCCTTGCCCTCACCGTCGAATGGCGAGGAGCAGGATTATCAGTCCGCCTTGCACGAAGGCTGGCTGCCCATCCGGGAAATCGCCCGGCGTACTGGCGTCAACGCCGTGACCCTGAGGGCCTGGGAGCGGCGTTACGGCCTGCTGGTCCCCAAACGCACCCCAAAGGGACACCGGCTGTACAGCGAGGCCCATGTGGTTCGGGTGCAGCAGATCCTCGCCTGGATCGCCCGCGGTGTGGCGGTCAGCCAGGTCAAGGGCCTGCTCGACGACCAACGACCGGCAGCGGTGCCCAGCGATACGCCCTGGCAGGGCATCCACCAGGAGATGATGGACGCCATTGGCCGGCTCGCCTCGCGTGTTCTGGATGAGGCCTACAACCGCGCCGCCTCCCTTTATCCACCGCGGGTGCTGCTGGATCAGTTGCTGTGGCCGCTGATGCGGGAACTGGAGCGACTCAGCCAGGCCACCGACGACGGTCGCCTGCAACAGGTGTTTTTCCAGTCCTGGCTGCGCAGCAAGCTGGGCGCGCGGATCTACCACAGTCAGCACAGCCTGCGCGGTGCACCGCTGGTACTGCTCAATCTCGACCCTACACCCATGAACGTGTCGCTGTGGCTCTGCGCCTGGTTGATCAGTGCCGCGGACTGCCCCGTCGAAGTGGTGGAGTGGTCGGTTCCCGCAGGGAATCTGGATCGCCTGGTCGAGCAGTTGGAACCTCGGGCGCTGGTTCTCTGCCGCGACAGCCGGCCCGACATCGAGCTGCGTCGCCAGCTGCAGACCTTTGCCAATCGCCATGCCCGTCCCTGCCTGACCCTGGGCGCCCTGGGTGAATCCCTTACCGCCGACGCCGCCCCCGCGCGTAGTCCGGGCGAGGCCTTTGATCGCCTGCAAAGTGCCGGACTCCTGCGTCAGGATCGGCATGCATGAGTCAGCTCGTCTGGTTTCGTACCGACCTGCGCACCCTCGATCACCCCGCTCTCCACGCCGCCGCTGAACAGGGGCCGGTGACGGCCGTGTTCCTGCTGAGTCCTGCCCAGTGGCAGGCGCACGACGAGGCCGCGGTCAAGGTCGACTTCTGGCTGCGCAATCTCGCCGCCCTGGGCAAGACGCTCAAGTCCCTCGGCATTCCCTTGCTGATCCGCAACGCCGAGCGCTGGGCGCAGGCACCCCAGGTGTTGCTCGACCTGGCCAGGGAGTTGGGCATCGAACACCTGCACTTCAACGACGAATACGGCGTCAACGAAGCCGCCCGCGATGACGCCGTGGCAGAGGCCTTCGATGCGGCAGGGCTGGCCGCCCATCGCTATCTGGACCAGACGCTGTTCGCGCCGGGAACGGTACTGACCAAGAGCGGGGGTTATTTCAAGGTCTTCGGCCAATTCAAGAAGACCTGCCTGGCGCGCCTGGAAACCGGTCTGCCAGCGCCCCTGCCTGCTCCCGGCAAGCAGCGGAAGGGCCCGCTCCAGGCCGACGAGTCGCCCAGCTCGGTCGAGGGCTTCGCTACCCCCTCGCCCGAGGTGCAACGGCTGTGGCCGGCCGGCGAAGAGGCGGCGCTGCAGCGCCTGGAAGCCTTCATCCAGGAGGATCTGGGCGACTATCACCAGGCGCGGGACATCCCCTCAGAACCCGGTACCAGCCAGTTGTCGGCCTATCTCAATGCGGGAGTGCTGACGCCACGGCAGTGCCTGCAGGCAGCGGTTCGGGCCAACGACGGCCTGCTCAGCGGCGGTATGCAGGGCGCCGCCACCTGGATCACCGAGTTGCTCTGGCGCGAATT
The DNA here is from genome assembly GCF_021106615.1 of Pseudomonas sp. PLB05. Classification (NCBI taxonomy): domain Bacteria; kingdom Pseudomonadati; phylum Pseudomonadota; class Gammaproteobacteria; order Pseudomonadales; family Pseudomonadaceae; genus Pseudomonas; species Pseudomonas sp. PLB05. The sequence continues at coordinate 77,786 of NZ_JAJOHO010000004.1, read as the reverse complement.
CTATCGCCACGTGCTGGTGGGCTATCCCTGGGTTTCGCGGCACCAGCCGTTCAACCGAGAACTGACCGCCCTGCCCTGGCGCGACGACCCCGAGGGCCTGGCGGCCTGGCAACAGGGGCGCACCGGCATCCCCCTCATCGACGCCGCCATGCGCCAGCTCTTGCAGACTGGCTGGATGCACAACCGCATGCGCATGCTGACCGCCATGTTCCTCTGCAAGAACCTGCTGATCGACTGGCGCGAAGGCGAGCGCTGGTTCATGCAGCATCTCATCGATGGCGACCTGGCTTCCAACAACGGTGGCTGGCAGTGGAGCGCCTCCACCGGTACCGACTCGGTGCCCTATTTTCGGGTGTTCAATCCCCACACCCAGGCGCTCAAGATCGATGCCCGCGGCGACTATGTGCGCACCTGGGTACCGGAACTGGCCGAGCTCAAGGGCAAGGCCGTGCACACCCCGGGGGGCCGTTACCTCACTCCCCTGGTGGACCTTGGCGAAAGTCGCCAGCGGGCGCTGGCCACCTACCGCGGCATGGCGCGCAAGACGGATACGAAAAAGCCGGACTAGGTCCGGCTTTTTTCATATCAGCCCTGGATCAGAGGGTGTGGCTGTAGAACAGCGCATAGGACTCGATGCCATCGTTGGGCTGCTTGATGCCGGCGTTGGAATAGTGGGTCGCGCGAATGCCGACGCGCTGGGTGTCGCCAATCTTCAGGCCCAGGCCGATGCGGTCTTCGAAGTTGAACGCCGAACCCAGGTCCTGCTCGCCGACCTTGGTGCTGGAGAAGACCGCGACGCCGATACCGGCTTCGACGAAGGGCTTCACATGACCCTGGCCGAATTCGTAGACGAACACCGGGGCGAAGGACAACGAATGCTGATCGGAAGAGCGCCCGTTGTCGCCTTCCCAATAGGTGTAGCCCGCATCCCAGTAACCGGTCAGGCGGCCGGTGGAGCTCTGCCACCAGCTCTTGTCCCAATTCCAACCGGCACCGATGCGATAGGTCATACCGCTCTGGCTGGTGGCTCCGACTGCCCCGGTGATTTCCACAGCCTGTGCCGACGCCATGCCACCCAGCGAAAGCGCGGCGGCCACTGCAAGGGAAAGCAATTTGTTGTTCATGAAAGTGCCCTTATGGATGTTTCTAGTTTTTACGAACTGCCAGCATTGACCATCAAGACGTGAAGGTGTTCACAGCCTTGGACATTTTTACCTACAGGGTCGGATGCTAGTCGCTGGACGACCGTTTGGCGAGCGAAACCCGGGCAGAAAAGTCAGACGAACGCCTTTACCTCGGCCCTTGCCGGCCAGAGCTGCGGCAACACCGCGCCTAGCTCGGTGGGTGGGCCAGACGTCCAGATGTGCGTCGGGCCGGCCGGCCCGCTGGCCAGGCGTCCAGCCAGCGCCAGCAGACTTTGCAAGCGCCGCGCCACGGCGGCGCCGGTATCCACCAGGATGACTTCCGGCGGCACCAGCTCAACCAGCAGGGGCCGCAGGAAGGGATAATGGGTGCAGCCCAGGATCAGGGTGTCGCACTCCGCCGCCAACAGCGGTTCGAGAAAGCCCTGCAGCAAACGCCGGGTCTCGGGGCCTTGCAGGTCGCCGCGCTCGACCTGCTCCACCAGCCCCGGGCAGGGCTGGGTCAGCACCTGGACGCCCAGGGCGAAGCGGTCCAGCAGGGCGGCGAACTTGGCGCTCTGCAGGGTACCAGTGGTGGCCAGCACCCCGACCCGGCCATTGCGGGTAGCCGCGGCCGCCGGCTTAACCGCCGGCTCCATGCCGACGATGGGCCACTGGGGATAGCGTTCGCGCAGATCAGCGACCGCCGCCACGGTGGCGGTGTTGCAGGCCACCACCAGCGCCTTGGCGCCCTGGGCGTACAGCCGCGCCGCGATCAGCTGGCAGCGCTCGCGGATGAAGGCAGGGGTTTTTTCGCCATAGGGGATATGGCCGCAGTCGGCGACGTAATGCAGGGTTTCCGCCGGCAACAGCTGCCGTATCTCGGCCAGCACCGACAAGCCGCCGACGCCTGAGTCGAAGACCCCGATCGGCGCCTCGTCAGCCATGGCGGGCGCCGCACACCGGGCAACCCGGATCGCGCTTGACCCGCAATTCACGGAAGCGGCTGCCTGCCGCATCCACCAGCAGCAGCCGACCCACCAGCGGCTCGCCGAAACCGGCCAGGAGCTTGAGCGCTTCCAGCGCCTGCAGACTGCCCACCAGGCCCACCACCGGACCCAGCACCCCGGCTTCGCTGCAACTGAGTTCGGCCTCGCTGCCCTCGCCATAGAGGCAGTGGTAGCAGGGACTGTCGGCGCGGCGCGGGTCGAAGACGCTGAGCTGGCCCTCCAGGCGAATGGCAGCGCCACTCACCAGCGGCCGCCCCTGGGCCACGCAGGCGGCATTCACCGCCGCCCGGGTGGTGAAGTTGTCCGAGCAGTCCAGCACCAGATCCACCGCGGCGACGCGCGCCGCCAGGCTGTCGGCGTCCAGCGCCTCGCGCCACGGCACCAGGCGTACCTCGGGATTGAGCGTCGCCAGCCGTTGCAGGGCGGAATCCACCTTGCCCTGGCCGATGCGACTCTCGTCGTGCAGCACCTGGCGCTGCAGATTGCTCAGGTCGACCTGGTCGAAATCGGCCAGGTGCAATTCGCCGACGCCGGCCGCGGCCAGATAGAGCGCCACCGGCGAACCCAGCCCACCGAGGCCGACGATGAGCACCTTGGCGTCCTTCAGCCGCAGCTGGCCGACGATATCCACCTGGGCCAGCAGGATCTGCCGGCTGTAGCGCAGCAGTTCGCCGTCGCTCAGCATGGCCTGCGGCCTCCACTGATGCGTTCGTGACCACCCAGGTCCTGGCGACTCTCGACCTCGGCGAAACCCTGGCGGACCAGCAGTTCGCGCACCGCGGCGGCCTGGTCGAAGCCGTGTTCCAGCCACAGCCAGCCCCCCGGCTGCAGGTGCGCGGGCGCCGCCCCGATCAGCTCGCGGATGTCGTCCAGGCCATCGGCACCGGCCACCAGGGCGCTACGGGGCTCGAAACGCACATCGCCTTCGTCGAGATGGCGATCGCTGCCGGCGATATAGGGGGGATTGCTGACGATCAGCTCGAAGCGCTGCCCGGCGAGGGCGGCGAACCAGTGACTGGGCTGAAAGGTGACGTTACTCAGGCGCAGGCGCTGGGCATTGCGCTGGGCCAGCGCCACCGCCGCCGGGATGCGATCCACGCCGCTGACCTGCCAGCGTGGCCGTTCATGGGCCAGGGCCAGGGCGATGGCGCCGGTACCCGTGCCCAGATCCAGTACCCGCACCTCGTCGGCCAGCGGCAGCGCCAGGGCGGTTTCCACCAGCACCTCGGTGTCGGGCCGCGGGATCAGGGTGTCGGCGCTCACTTCCAGGTCCAGCGACCAGAAGCCTTGCTGCCCAAGAATGTAGGCCACCGGCTCGCCCTGCCGGCGACGTTCGAGATCGGCCTGGAAACGTGCCAGGGCCTCGCGTGGCACCAGTTTTTCCGGCCAGGTGCGCAGGTAGCTGCGCGGCTTGTCCAGAGCGGCGGCCAGCAGCAGTTCCACGTCGAGACGAGCGCTGGGCGAATCCGGCAACTGGCTTTCGCGCAACAGGGCGCCGATGGTGGCCATGCTTCAGTCTCCCAGCGCTGCCAGCTGGTCAGCCTGGTATTCCTGCAGCAGCGGGTCGATGATCTGCTGGACGTCACCGTTGACCACCTCGCCTAGGGAATAGAGGGTCAGGTTGATGCGGTGATCGGTCACCCGGCCCTGGGGAAAGTTGTAAGTGCGGATGCGCTCGGAGCGATCACCCGAACCCACCAGCAGCCGGCGAGTGTCGGACATCTCCTTGTGCGCCGCCGCGTCCTGCTGGTCGTTGAGCTTGGCCGACAGCCAGGCCATGGCCTTGGCGCGGTTCTTGTGCTGGGAGCGCTCTTCCTGGCACTCCACCACGATGCCGGTGGGCAGGTGGGTGATGCGCACCGCGGAGTCGGTCTTGTTGACGTGCTGACCGCCCGCGCCCGAGGAGCGATAGGTGTCGACGCGCAGATCGGCCGGATTGATCTCGATGGCCTGCTGCTCGTCAGGCTCGGGCAGCACCGCCACGGTACAGGCCGAGGTGTGGATGCGGCCCTGGGACTCGGTCTCCGGGACCCGCTGCACCCGGTGCGCACCGGATTCGAACTTGAGCTTGGCGTAGACGCTGTCGCCTTCGACCCGGGCGATGACCTCCTTGAAGCCGCCGTGCTCGCCTTCGTTCTCCGAGAGCACCTCGAGTCGCCAGCCCTGGCGTTCGGCATAGCGCGAATACATGCGGAACAGGTCGCCGGCGAAGATCGCCGCCTCGTCGCCACCGGTACCGGCGCGGATTTCCAGGAAGACGTTGCGGCCGTCGTTGGGATCGCGTGGCAGCATCATGCGCTGCAGCTCGTCTTCCAGCTCCTGCAAACGCGCCTTGGCGCTGGCGACCTCTTCCTCGGCCATCTCGCGCAGGTCGGGATCGCTGTCCTTGAGCAGCGCCTGGGCTCCCTCCAGATCGGCCTGCACCTTGCGGTACTCGGTGAACGCCTGGCTGACCGGCTCGAGCTCGGCGTATTCCTTGGAATAGGCGCGGAACTGGGTCTGGTCGCTGATGACTTCGGCGTCGCCCAACAGCGCGGTCAGCTCCTCGAAGCGGTCCTGCAGACCGTCGAGCTTGTGCAACAGAGAGGTCTTCATGTCTTGTCCAAACCCTCGTCGAGGGCGAAGAGTTCCTGAGCCAGGGTCAGCGCATCGATGCGCCCCTCGGCGGATAGTTTCTTGAGCTGTACGCTCGGTGCGTGCATCAGCTTGTTGGTGAGGCTGCGCGCCAGGGCCGCCAGGGCTTCCTGGGGATCGGCGCCGTTGGCCAGCTGGCGCTGGGCGCGGGCCAGTTCGTCGTCGCGGATCTGCTCGCCCTGCTGGCGATAGGCGCGGACCACATCCACCGCAGCGCGCTCGCGCAGCCGCTGCATGAAGTCCTCGACCCCAGCCAGCACCAGCTTTTCGGCGGCCTGGGCGGCGCCCTGGCGACTCTTGAGATTTTCCGCCACCACCTCGTGCAGGTCGTCCACCGTATAGAGGTAGACGTCTTCCAGCTCGCTCACCTCCGGCTCGATGTCGCGCGGCACGGCGATATCGACCATGAAGATGGGCTTGTGGCGACGCTGCTTGAGCGCCCGCTCCACCGCGCCCTTGCCGAGGATCGGCAACTGGCTGGCAGTGGAGCTGATGACGATGTCACTGTTGACCAGTTCGTCGGGAATGTCGGCCAGCAGCACGGTATGGGCGCCGAATTCTTCCGCCAGGTGGCTGGCGCGTTCCAGGGTGCGGTTGGCGACAACGATGCGCCGCACGCCCTGCTCATGGAGATGGCGGGCGACCAGGGTGATGGTCTCGCCGGCGCCGATCAGCAGCGCCTGGCTGCGGCTGAGGTCGCTGAAGATCTGCTTGGCCAGGCTGACCGCGGCAAAGGCCACGGATACCGGGTTCTCGCCGATCGCCGTGTCGGTGCGCACCGCCTTGGCGGTATTGAAGGTGGCCTGAAACAGGCGGCCCAGCAGCGGACCGACGGTGCCGGCCTCACGGGCCACGGCATAGGCCGATTTGAGCTGACCGAGGATCTGCGGCTCGCCCAGCACCATGGAATCCAGCCCCGCAGCCACCCGCATCATGTGGCGGACCGCGGCCTCGTCCTGGTGCAGATAGATGCTGGCGCGCAGGTCTTCCAGGGGTACCCGGTGGTACTGGGCGAGCCAGGCCAGCACGGCTTCCGCCAGGCTGGGCTCCAGCTCCAGGTAGAGTTCGCTGCGATTGCAGGTGGACAGAATCGCCGCTTCGCGACTGTGGGTGGCCTGCTCCAGCTGGCGCAAGGCCTCGACCGTCTGCTCCGGAGTGAAAGCCACGCGTTCGCGCACCTCAACCGAGGCGGTCTTGTGATTGATGCCGAGCGCGAGAAAGGCCATGGACGCAAGCAGTCGAACGGATTGGGAAAGCCGAACATTGTCCTACGCGCGGGCGGTGGCGACAACCAGCAGCGACGAGACGTCGGACAATCGCCGTCATAGCCTGAGCGAATGAATCTTGCCGGGCAAAAGGCGTCAACAGCCTCGACCACCGCACTTTCGGCCGGCCGCTGCGCATGCGCAACGCGGCCACGGCGACTCTTGTGGCATGATGGACCGACTGTAAAAAGGCCGCCCCGACCCTATGACCAGATACCTTGCGCTGCTGACGACCGCCCTGCTGCTCGCCGGCTGCCAGAACCTCGGCCGCCAGCCGACGCCCGCTGCCGCCATCCCGCCGCCCACCGCCAAGACCAGCACGCCGCAACCGGCCGGCTCCTTTCGCGAAGACACCCTCTATGACCTGCTGGTCGGCGAGTTGGCCGGCCAGCGCAACCGATTCGACATCGCCCTGACCAACTATGTCGAACAGGCCAAGTCGACCCAGGATCCGGGCATCGCCGAGCGCGCCTTCCGCATCGCCGAATACCTGGGCGCCGATACCCCGGCGCTGGAAACCGCGCAGATCTGGGCGCGCAACGCCCCCGACAACCTGGATGCCCAGCGCGCCGCCGCCATCATGCTGGCCCGCGCCGGCCGCTATGACGAGTCCATGGCCTATATGGAGCGGGTGCTCCAGGGCCAGGGCGACACCCACTTCGACTTCCTCGCCCTGTCCGCGGCGGAAACCGACGAGACCACCCGCGCCGGGCTGCTCAAGAGCTTCGATCGGCTGCTGGCCAAGTATCCGCACAACGGTCAGTTGCTGTTCGGCAAGGCTCTGCTGCTGCAACAGGACGGCCGCGCCGACGAGGCGCTGAAATTGCTGGAGCGCAATCCGGCGGCCAAGCGCGAAGTCGCGCCCCTGCTCCTGCGTGCGCGCCTGCTGCAGAGCCAGGACCGCAGCGCCGAGGCCTTGCCGCTGCTCGAAGCCGGCGTCCGTCAGCATCCGGAAGACCGCCGCCTGCGCCTGGCCCATGCCCGGTTGCTGGTGGAGCTGGATCGCCTGGACCAGGCCAAGCGCGAGTTCGCCGAACTGGTCACTCAGTTCCCGGACGACGATGACCTGAGATTCTCCCTGGCGCTGGTCTGCCTGGAAGCCCAGGCCTGGCGCGAAGCCCAGATCTATCTCAAGGAACTGATCGACCGCGGCAGCCACGTGGACGCCGCGCACCTCAACCTGGGCCGCAGCTACGAAGAACTCGACCAGCCCGAACAGGCGCTGGCCGAATACGCCCAGGTCGGCCCGGGCACCGACTACCTGGCCGCCCAACAGCGTCAGGCGGAAATCCTGCTCGGCAGCGGCCGCATCGCCGAGGCCCGTCAACGCCTGGCCGAGGCGCGCAAGCGCCAGAGCGAATACGCCGTGCCGCTCTATCTGCTGGAAGTCGAAGGCCTGGCCAGTGCCGACCAGACCGCCCTCGCCGACCAGACCGTGCAGCAGGCCCTGCAGCAGTATCCCAACGACCTCAACCTGCTCTATGTCCGCTCCATGCTGGCGGAAAAGCGCGGCGACCTCGGGCAGCTGGAAAGAGATCTGCGCTACATCATCGCCCACGACCCCGACAACGCCATGGCGCTCAATGCCCTCGGCTACACCCTGGCCGATCGCACGCCGCGGCTGGACGAGGCGCGCCAGCTGATCGACAAGGCCCACCAGTTGAGCCCGGACGATCCGGCCATCCTCGACAGCATGGGCTGGATCCGCTATCGCCAGGGCCAGCTGGCCGACGCCGAGCGCTATCTGCGCCAGGCCTACGAGCGCTTCCCCGATGCCGAAGTGGCGGCCCACCTGGGCGAGGTGCTCTGGGCCCAGGGCAAGCGCAGCGAAGCGCGCAAGGTCTGGCGCGTGGGCCTCGACGCCGACGCCGATGACGCCATCCTGCGCAGTACCCTCAAACGCCTGACTGGAAGCGAAACCCTCCGATGATCCGCGTCCGTACCTTAGTCACCCTGTTGCTGCTCGCACTGCTGGCCGGTTGCGCCAGCACCTCTCGCCAGGAGGCCGTGGAAGGCCAGGGCAACGCTGCCCAATGGCAGGCTCATAAAAAACGTATCGCTGCCCTCGACGGCTGGCAGATCGACGGCAAGGTCGGCATCCGCGCCCCGCGCGATTCCGGCAGCGGCACCCTGTTCTGGCTGCAGCGCCAGGACTACTACGATATCCGTCTGGCCGGCCCCCTGGGCCGTGGCGCCACCCGTCTCACCGGGCGTCCGGGCGCCGTCACCCTCGACGTCTCCGGCCAGGGCAGCTATCAGGCCGATTCCCCGGAAGCCCTGCTGGAACAGCAACTCGGCTGGCGCCTGCCGGTCTCGCACCTGCTCTGGTGGGTGCGCGGCCTGCCGGCGCCGGACAGTCGCAGCCAGCTGACCCTGGACGCCGACAGCCACCTGGCACGTCTGGTACAGGACGGCTGGACCGTCGAGTACACCCGCTACACCGAGCAGAGCGGCTACACCCTGCCCGAGCGCCTCAAGCTCACCGGCAAGGACCTGGAAGTCATCCTGGTGGTGAAGACCTGGCAGCCGCGCGAGCTGGGCAAATGACCCCGGCGCCCGCCTTCACCCTGCCGGCGCCGGCCAAGCTCAATCTGTTCCTGCACATCCTTGGTCGCCGCCCGGACGGCTATCACGAACTGCAGACACTGTTTCAGTTTCTCGACTGGGGCGACGACCTGGGCTTCGCCGGGCGCGACGACGGCGAACTACACCTGCACGACGGCCTGCCGGGCGTCGCCCCCGAACAGAATCTCATCCTGCGCGCGGCTCGCCTGCTGCAGGAAGCAAGCGGTACCCGCCAGGGCGCCGACCTCTGGCTGACCAAGCGCCTGCCCATGGGTGGCGGCATCGGTGGCGGCAGTTCGGATGCCGCCACCACCCTGCTCGGCCTCAACCATCTCTGGGGCCTGGGCGCCAGCCTCGACGACCTGGCGGCGCTGGGGCTGCGCCTGGGCGCCGACGTGCCGGTATTCGTCCGCGGCCAGGCCGCCTTCGCCGAGGGCGTGGGGGAAAAGCTCACCCCCGTCGCGCCGCCAGAACCCTGGTATCTCGTGGCAGTGCCGCAAGTCTCTGTAAGTACAGCAGAAATTTTTTCAGATCCGCTGTTGACACGGGACACTCCCGCCATTAAAGTTTGCGCCGTTCTCAAGTGGTCAGGTCGAAACGACTGCCAGAGTACGGTTGAAAGGCGTTACCCAGAAATTCGTAACGCTTTGATCTTGCTAAACAAATTTGTTTCAGCTAGATTAACCGGCACTGGAGGTTGCATATTTGGAAGCTTTCCAAATAAGACCGAAGCTGATACAGTAGCTAGCCAGCTACCAGCATCACTTCCAGGCTTCGTAGCCAAAGGCAGCAACACTTCCATGTTGCACCGGGCGCTGGCAAGCCTGACCAGAGAATGAGTACAGCTAGTACTCTGCAAGATACAGGGGCGTCGCCAAGCGGTAAGGCAGCAGGTTTTGATCCTGCCATGCGTTGGTTCGAATCCAGCCGCCCCTGCCATTTTCCTTCCAAGACCCACCTCAAGCCGCAGGAACTGCAGCGTGTCCAAGATGATGGTCTTCACGGGGAACGCCAACCCCGATCTGGCACGGCGCATCGTGCGCCAGCTGCACATCCCTCTCGGTGACGTCTCCGTCGGAAAATTCTCCGATGGCGAGATCAGCGTCGAAATCAACGAGAACGTACGGGGCAAGGATGTCTTCATCATCCAGCCTACCTGCGAGCCGACCAACGACAACCTGATGGAACTGGTGGTGATGGCCGATGCCTTCCGCCGCTCCTCGGCGACTCGTATCACCGCAGTCATCCCCTATTTCGGCTATGCGCGCCAGGATCGCCGTCCGCGTTCCGCGCGGGTCGCCATCAGCGCCAAGGTCGTGGCCGACATGCTGACCGTGGTGGGCATCAATCGCGTGCTCACCGTCGACCTGCACGCCGACCAGATCCAGGGCTTCTTCGATATTCCCGTGGACAACATCTACGGCTCCCCCGCCCTGGTGGATGACATCGAAGACCAGCGTTTCGAAAATCTGATGATCGTCTCCCCGGACATCGGCGGCGTGGTGCGTGCGCGTGCCGTGGCCAAGAGCCTGGGTGTGGACCTGGCGATCATCGACAAGCGCCGGCCCAAGGCCAACCAGTCGGAAGTGATGCACATCATCGGTGACATCCAGGACCGCACCTGCGTGCTGGTCGACGACATGGTCGATACCGCCGGCACCCTGTGCCACGCGGCCAAGGCGCTGAAGGAACACGGCGCCGCCAAGGTCCTGGCCTACTGCACCCACCCGGTGCTGTCGGGTCGCGCCATCGAGAACATCGACAACTCCGTGCTGGACGAGCTGGTGGTGACCAACACCATCCCGCTGTCCGCCGCGGCTCAGGCCTGCAGCCGTATCCGCCAACTGGACATCGCGCCGGTGGTGGCCGAGGCGGTACGCCGGATCAGCAACGAAGAATCCATCAGCGCGATGTTCCGTTAAGGAACAGCCGCTCTGGAAGCGCCCCGGAAGGTCGAGGAGACCCCCCGGGGCTTTTTAGTCGGTAGGGCCGTAGAACTGGTCGCAAGTCTCGGCCTGCCGATTCCTTATCCTGGAGATTCACAATGGTAGATTTCACTCTGAATGCCGAAGTGCGTTCCGACCTGGGGAAAGGTGCGAGCCGCCGCCTGCGTCGTAATGCCGGTAACGTTCCTGCCGTGATCTACGGTGGCGACAAGGCCCCGACGTCCATCACCCTGGTCGGCAAAGACCTGGCCAAGATGCTGGAAAGCGAAGCCGCCTTCGCCAGCGTCATCACCCTGAAGGTCGATGGCAGCAACGAAAGCGTCCTGGTCAAGGCCCTGCAGCGTCATCCCTCCAAGGGCTACGTCATGCACGCCGACTTCCTGCGCGTCATCGCCGGTCAGAAGCTGACCGCTCACGTACCCCTGCACTTCATGAACCAGGAAACCTCCGTGGGCGTGAAGCAACAGGGTGGCGAGATCCTGCACACCATCAACGAAGTCGAAGTCTCCTGCCTGCCGAAAGACCTGCCGGAATTCATCGAAGTCGACATGGCCAAGGTCGAGCTGGACCAGATCGTGCACCTGAGCGACCTGAACGTCCCGGCTGGCGTCGAGCTGGTGTCCCTGGCCCACGGCAGCGATCTGCCGGTTGCCAGCATCCACCTGCCGCGCATCCGTGAAGAAGCTGCAGACGGCGCTGCCGAAGAAGGCGCTGCCGAGTAAGTTCGCGCACGCCTGAAAGAGAAGGGCTCCTGACATGACTGCCGTTCAACTGATCGTCGGCCTGGGTAATCCAGGTCCCGAATACGACCAGACCCGGCATAATGCAGGGGCCCTTTTCGTTGAGCGACTGGCAGCCGCCCAAGGCGCGAGCCTGGCTGCCGAGCGCAAGTATCATGGCCTCGTGGGGCGCTTTCGCCACGCGGGCAACGAGGTTCGTCTACTCATCCCCACCACCTATATGAACCGCAGCGGCCAGGCCGTGGCGGCACTCGCCGGCTTTTTTCGCATCCCGCCGGCGGCCATTTTGGTGGCCCATGACGAACTCGACCTGCCACCCGGCACCGCCCGCCTCAAGACCGGCGGCGGCCATGGGGGGCACAACGGACTGCGCGACATCATCGCCCAGCTCGGCAATCAGAACGGTTTCCAGCGTCTACGTCTGGGCATCGGCCATCCGGGGCATGCCAGCCTGGTCTCCAACTTCGTGCTGGGTCGCGCCCCGCGCAGCGAGCAGGAGCTGCTCGACACCAGCATCGACGCCGCCCTGGAAGTGGTACCGGAGCTGCTCTCCGGCGACCTGACCCGGGCCATGCAACGCCTGCACAGCCGCAAAGCCTGACCTACCCTACCCTCTTCCTTTTCTTCCGCGAGGACACACACCATGGGATTCAATTGCGGCATCGTCGGCCTGCCCAACGTCGGCAAGTCCACCCTGTTCAATGCCCTGACCCAATCCGGTATCGCGGCGGAAAACTTCCCCTTCTGCACCATCGAGCCCAACAGCGGCATCGTGCCCATGCCCGATGCGCGGCTGAACGCCCTGGCGGAGATCGTCAAGCCCGAGCGGGTGATCCCCACTACCATGGAGTTCGTCGACATCGCCGGCCTGGTGGCGGGTGCCTCCAAGGGTGAAGGCCTGGGCAACAAGTTTCTCGCCAACATTCGCGAGACCGATGCCATCGCCCATGTGGTGCGCTGCTTCGAAGACGAGAACGTCATCCACGTGTCGAACTCGGTGGATCCCAAGCGGGACATCGAGGTGATCGACCTGGAGCTGATCTTCGCCGACCTCGACAGCTGCGAGAAGCAGCTGCAGCGCGTCACCCGCAACGCCAAGGGCGGCGACAAGGAAGCCCTGGCGCAAAAGGCCTTGTTGGAACAGCTGATCCCCCACTTCGAGGCCGGCAAGCCTGCTCGTAGCCTGATGAAGGGGCTGGACGAGGAGCAGAAGCGCCTGGTGCGCAGCTTCCACCTGCTGACCAGCAAGCCGGTGATGTACATCGCCAACGTCGCCGAAGACGGCTTCGAGAATAACCCGCACCTGGACGTGGTCCGCGCCATCGCCGAGGAAGAAGGCGCCGTGGTGGTGCCGGTGTGCAACAAGATCGAGGCGGAAATCGCCGAACTGGACGACGACGAGGAAAAGCAGATGTTCCTCGAGTCCATGGGCATGGAAGAGCCGGGCCTGAACCGGGTGATCCGCGCCGGCTACGAACTGCTCAACCTGCAGACCTACTTCACCGCCGGGGTGAAGGAAGTCCGTGCCTGGACCGTCCGCGTCGGCGCCACCGCGCCCCAGTCGGCCGCGGCCATCCACACCGATTTCGAGAAGGGCTTCATCCGCGCCGAAGTGGTGGCCTATGACGACTTCATCGCCTTCAAGGGCGAGAACGGCGCCAAGGAAGCCGGCAAGTGGCGCCTGGAAGGCAAGGACTACATCGTCAAGGACGGCGATGTCATGCACTTCCGCTTCAACGTCTAAGCGACGGCGAACGCCAGAACCCCCTCCTCACGGCAAGGTGGCGAGGGGGTTTTCTTTTGCGCGGAGATTAACTGTCGCAGCGCAAAGGCACGGCTCATAGATCGTCGATTTGGCACAATGACGGTCGTCCGATCGCCTATAGCTCGACCCGCTGCCTGGATGCCGCCATGAATTTCGATGACCTGCGCCTGTTCGTCACCACCCTGAACGAGGGCAGCTTCACCGCCGCCGCCGACAAGCTGGGGCTGTCCAAGCAGTTCGTCAGCCGGCGGACCATGGCATTGGAGGAAAGTCTGGGGGTGCGGCTGCTCAATCGCACCACGCGACGCCTGCAGGCGACGGAATTGGGGATGCTGCTCTATGAGCGGGCGGTGAAGATCCTCGAGGACGTCAACGACACCGAGGAATTGCTCTCCAGCCGGCGGACGGTGCCCCAGGGGGTGCTGAGAGTCAGTGCGCCCATGACCTTCGGCACCCTGCACCTGAGTCCCCTGCTGCCGGATTTTCTCTCGGCCTATCCGCAGATCCGCCTGGAGCTGGATCTCAATGACCGGGCGGTGGATCTGCTGGCGGAGGGCTATGACATGTCGATCCGTATCGGCACCCTGGCCGATTCCAGCCTGATCGCCAAGCGGCTGACCGAGATGCAACTGGTGACCTGTGCCAGTCCGGATTATCTACAGAAGGCGCCGCCGCTGCTGCAGCCGGAGGATCTGGCCGAGCACAGCTGTCTGCTCTATGGCCATGGTCGCCAGGTGGAATGGCGCTTTCAGCGTGGAGGCAAGCCGCTGGTGCTGCCCATGCAGGGTCAGCTCAGGGCCAACAACGGAGAGGTGGTGCGGGATGCGGCCATCGCCGGTCAGGGCATCGCGGTACTGCCGACCTTCATCATCGGCGCGGCGCTGGCCTCAGGGGCGCTGGTGCAGGTGCTGGAAGACTTCGCCCTGCCCAGCGCGGCGGTCTATGCGGTCTATCCCCAGCATCGTCAGTCGGCGCGCATCGTCCAACTGTTCTCGGACTATCTGCGCGACCGCCTGACGGTTCAGCCGACTCACGCCACGGCGCCGCGGGTCGGTTGACGCTGGGGCCACTGCTGGAGGGTTCGCTCGGCGCCGTCGGCAGCCAGGCGTTGGCCATCCAGACGCTGCTGCTGACGCTGGATCGCCGGCTGCAGACTGCGCTCGGCGCCGTTTTCAGCCAGGGCACGACGCGGGTCGAGACGCTGCTGCTGGCGCTGGATCGACGGCTGCAGGCTGCGATCAGTGCCGTTCTCGGCCAGGGTGCGATCCTGCTGCTGGTGCTTTTCGATCAGCGAACCCAGGGGGCGCAGGGCGCTTTCCTCAGCCTGGGCGGATTGGGCCATGGCGGTGGTGAGCAGGGTGGCGGCGAAGAGAGCGGTGAGGGCTTTCATGGCGAGTACCTGTGTCGGGTGGGTGTGGACTCATTGTCACCAGCCCACCCCGCGCCTAGAAATCGTCCCGCGGGATAGCGATCATCGACCGCGCTGATGATGGCGTTCAGGCCCGCGCCTGACGCTGGCGCAGCAGGAACAGGCACCAGACAGCCAGCGCCGTGGCGGCCAGCAGGCATCCGGCCAGACTGACGCCGGTCCAGCCGAAGTGCTCGTACAGCCGCGCCGACAGCAGCGAACCCAGGGAGCCGCCGAGGAAGTAGCCGGTCATGTAGCCGGCGTTGAGGCGGCTGCGGGCCTCCGGGCGCAGGCGGTAGACCACGTTCTGGTTGCTGACGTGGCTGAGCTGCACGGCGAGATCCAGCACCAGGATGCCGACCAGCAGCGCCGCCAGCGATTGCTGGGCGAAGGCCAATGGCAGCCAAGCGAGGGTCAGGGAGGCCAGGCCGATGCTGGTGGCGAGACCACCCTTGCCCTGGTCGGCCATGCGCCCGGCCAGGTTGGCGGCCAGCGCCCCCACTGCCCCGGCGAGACCGAACAGGCCAATGGTGCCATCGCTGAAGCCATAGGGCTCGGCGGCCAGCAGAAAGGCCAGGGGCGTCCAGAACACCGCGAAGACAGCGAAGCCCAGGCAGCCCAGCAGGGTGCGTAGCCGGTGCAGAGGTTCGTCGCGCAAGAGCACGAACACCGAACCCAGCAGCCGCGGATAGCTCAGGCCCGCCGACTGCTGATAGCGCGGCAGTGCCAGACGCAGGGCCAGGGCGGTGGCCAGCATCAGCCCAGCCGCCACGGCGTAGACGGTACGCCAGTCGCCCAGGGACGACAGCGCCCCGGCCACGGTGCGGGCCAGCAGGATACCGAGGATGAGTCCGCTCATGACGGTGCCCACCGCCCTGCCCCGCTGCTCCGGCGCGGCCAGGGTCGCGGCGAAGGGCACCAGCACCTGGGCCACCACCGAGAAGAGTCCGGTCATGGCGGTGCCCACTAGCAGCCAGGTCAGGCTGGTGGCGGTGGCACTCAGGGCCAGGCCGGCGGCGGCGATCACGCTCATGGTGACGATCAGCCGGCGGCGCTCCAGGAGATCCCCCAGGGGCACCAGCAGCAGGAGACCGGCGGCATAGCTGAGCTGGGCGGTGGTGACGATGCTGCCGGCCTGGGTATAACTGAGGTCGAAGCGCTGGGCGATGGTGTGCAGCAACGGCTGGTTGTAGTAGTTGCTGGCCACGGCGATGCCGGTGGCGACGGCCATGAGCAGGGTCAGCCAGCGGCTGAGAGGAGGCGTGGGAGTCGACATCCGCAGGTTCCGGCAAGAGAGAGGCTGATCAGTATCGAACAACGGCAGCTATCGGTTAAATGAATCGTTAAGATGACCTTGATCTCATTTCAAGATAGCGCCGTGAATCTCAAGCAGCTGGAATTCGCCGTCGCCCTGGCTGAAGAGTGCCACTTCACCCGCGCCGCCGAGCGTTGCCATGTGGTGCAGTCGGCGCTCAGCCATCAGATCGCCCGGCTGGAAGCCGAGCTGGGCGCCACCCTGTTCGAGCGCCTGCCGCGTCAGGTACGCATCACCCCCGCCGGCGAGGCGCTGTTGGTCCAGGCGCGCCAGGCGCTGGCGGCGGTGGAAAGAGCGCGGCAGGACGTGGCTGCGGCGGTCGGCGCCATTCGCGGTAGTCTGACAGTGGGCCTGATCTCCTCGGTGCCGCGGCTGGACATCGTCGAGCTACTGGCCACCTTCCATACCCGCCATCCCCAGGTGGACATCGAGCTGCGCCAGGACAAGAGCGAGACGCTGCTGGCGGCGGTGCGCGAGCGGCAACTGGATTTCGCCCTGATCGGGGTGTCGCGCCAGGTGCGACTGGAGGGGGTCGACAATCGGCTGCTGCTCAGCGAAGAGCTGGTGGCGGTACTGCCGGCGGCGCACGCCCTGGCGAGCCGGGAAAGGTTGTCGCTGCACGAGCTGGTGGATCTGCCGCTGGTGGACCTGCCGGCCGGCAGCGGCGCGCGGCGGCAGACCGACGAGGCCTTCGCCGCCCTGGGCCTACCCCATCGGGTGCGTTTCGAGACGGGCAACATGCAGTTGCTGGAACGCTTCGTCCGGCGTGGGCTGGCGATCGGTCTGGTGCCTGACAGTATCGCCAGCACCTTCGCCGGCCTCGCCCGGGTGCCGGTCAGCGATGCGCCCCAGCGTAACGTCCATGCCATCTGGTCGCCGCTGCCGACACCGGCGACGCGGGAATTCCTCAAGGTGCTGGAAGAGGCCCTGGCGGAGTAGCCCTCGCCGCTGCGGCCGCGCCCACGGCGCCCTCGTAGGTTGGGTTGAGCGCAGCGACGCCCAACATCGCCCAAGGCTGAACATCCCTGTTGGGCTTCGACGATAGAGCCGTCTCAACCCAACCTACGGTCTGACCGCCGTCCGCTCGCATGGTGGTCCGCCGATGCGGCCACGGCTAAGAGCCCGCGCAGGTGGGGTTGAGCGCAGCGAAGCCCAACATCGCCCAAGGCTGAACATCCCTGTTGGGCTTCGACGCTGGAGCCATCTCAATCCAACCTACGGTCTGAGTGCCGTCCGCGCGCTTTATAGCGGCGCTGGTGGTCCGCCGATGCGCCGCGCCTACGGACACTCGTAGGTTGGGTTGAGCGCAGCAAAGCCCAACATTGCCCAAGGCTGAGCATCCCTGTTGGGCTTCGACGATAGAGCCGTCTCAACCCAACCTACGGTCTGACTACAGCGCCACAGCCTGGAAAACGCGGCAGTCCGCTGAGCTACCCTCACCCCTCGCTCACCGGCAGCCGGCGCACGAAGTTGCCCACTCGCCAGGCCAGTTGTTCGCCCTGACACTGCACCAGCAGGTTGCGCACCGGATAGGACTGGCCGGCGACGCTGGCCTCGGCCTGGGCTTCGCTGGCGCCGTCCAGGTGGTTGCGGGCAAGGACCTGGTAGCTGCCGGTGGGGCAGCGTGCGGCCGCCTCGCCGGCGCAGCCGGACCAGCTGCCGAAGACTCCGTTGCACTGCACCAGGTAGGCAGTACTGCCATCCTTGAGGTAGGCGTTGTGGGAGTTGGCGCAGCCGCCCAGCAGGGCGAGGAAGCCGGCGCAGGCCAGCAGGCGAAGGGCGTTGCGGAAGGTGGCGAGGTTCATGGGCGTGGCTCCGGAAGACATGCAGCCATCCTAGAAAGCCAACCCCCTCGCCAATAAATCGTACCGGCGGATAGCGCTTATCGACGGGGCTGATAGCCCGGATCGCTAGGACGTCTCGCCCATGAATCTGACGATCTCGCCGCGCAACCAGCGCTCGCCGGGATCCTGGTCCTGGGCGGCGCGCCAGACCAGCGACAGCTTGGCCGGGACGATGGGAAACGGCGGCTCCTCGATGCGCAGGACGCCACTGGCGGCCAGGGCTTGGGCGGCGTAATCGGGCACCGTGGCGAGCAGGTCGCTGCCCGCCAGCAAGGCGCCGAGGCCATTGAAGTGGGGCACGCCCAGGGCCACCTTGCGGCTGCGCCCGAGGCGCGCCAGGTCGTCGTCGATGTTGCCGCAGAGATCGCCGGACATGGACACCAGTACATGGGGCCGCGCGCAATAGTCGTCTAGGGTCAGGGGAGCGGGATCGGCGTCGGCGCGAACCACCAGGGCGCGGATGTGCCTCAGGGTGCGGCACTTGGCGTTGGCCGGCAGCTGGGTGGTGTAGCTGATACCCAGGGAGACCTCGCCACTGGCCAGCAGGCCGGGCAAGAGCAGGAAGTTGGCGTTGCGCACGACCAGCACGCAGTGCGGCGCCACCTCGCGCAGATGGGCCAGCAGCGGCGGCAGCAGACCGCATTCGACATCGTCGGACATGCCCAGGCGAAAGACCGCACGGCTGGCGCCGGGATCGAAGTCGTCGACCTCGCTGAGGGCATTGGACAGACCGTCCAGGGCCGGTTGCAGGCGTGCGAGGATGGCCAGGGCGCGCGGCGTGGGTTCCATGGTGCGGCCACTGCGCACCAGCAGCGGATCGTCGAAGAATTGCCGCAGGCGCACCAGGGCGGCGCTGATGGCCGGCTGGCCGAGAAAGAGTTTTTCCGCGGTGCGGGTGAGATTGCGCTCGTGCATCAGGCTTTCGAACACCACCAAGAGGTGCAGGTCGATGCGGCGCAGGTCGTTGCGGTTCACGGCGTCCCTCCGCGAAGGTCTGGCAGGGATGGTCCGGCGCCGAGGGAGGCGCCGGACCATCGTTCCCCTTACTTGGCGGACAGCTTGGCGTAGCTGGTCATCAGGTTGCGGTAGTTGGGGATGTGGTTGGACAGCAGGGCACCCAGGCCCTCGATGTCGTTGCGCCAGTCGCGGTGCAGTTCGCAGGCGACGCTGAACCAGTTCATCAGCTGCACGCCGGCGGCGCTCATGCGCGCCCAGGCGGCCTGTTGCACGGTCTTGTCGAAGGTGCCGGAGGCATCGGTCACCACGAAGACGTCGAAGCCTTCGGCGATGGCCGCCAGGGCCGGGAAGGTCACGCAGACATCGGTCACCACGCCGGCGATGATCAGCTGCTTGCGGCCGGTGGCCTTGATGGCGGCGACGAAGTCTTCGTTGTCCCAGGCGTTGATCTGGCCGGGCCGGGCGATGTACGGCGCCTCGGGGAACAGCTCGACCAGCTCGGGCACCAGCGGGCCGTTGGGGCCCTGCTCGAAGCTGGTGGTGAGGATGGTGGGCAGGCCGAAGAACTTGGCGCTGTTGGCCAGGGCCAGGACGTTGTTCTTGAAGTCGCTGGGGGTGAAATCCTGGACCAGCGAGATCAGACCGGCCTGGTGGTCGATCAGCAGGACGACGGCATCGTTCTTGTCGAGACGGTTGTAGGGCTTGCTCATGGTGGAGTCCTCAGGGAGTGGTTTGGGGGTTGCGGGTGAAGGGCGGCATCAGGCGCCGCCCAGGAGATGGCGAATGGTGATGGGTACGCCGGGGGTCTGGTACTGGCGCGCCGCCGCTTCCAGGCGCTGTTCGCCCTGGGTGACGCGGTGGTGGTGGCGCAGGTGTTCCAGCCAGGATTCGTCGCAGAAGAATTCCTGCCAGCGGCGCGGCTCGGCGCTGTCCTGCAGCAGGGCCCAGGAGAAGGCGCCGTTGCGTCGGCGCATGGCGCCGACCGCCTGCATGGCCTGACGAAAGGCCGGACCGTGTTCGGGGGCGATGTCGTATTCCAGGGTGACCATCACCGGGCCGCGCTCGCGATCCAGGGAGTCGTCGAGGATCGGTGTCGGCCAGTGCAGTGCGGGGGCGATATCGGCCGCCGGGGTGACCGGCAGGCGCAGGCGCCAGGTCAGCCCGATGCCGGCCAGCAGCACCCCGGCCGCCGCGCTCAGGGCCACGCTCAGGGAGAAGTGGCTGGCCAGGGCGCCCCAGAGGAAACCGCCCAGGGCGCTGGTGCCAAAGAACACCAGGATGTAGACGGCCAGAGCACGGGCGCGCACCCAGCCGGGTACGGCAGTCTGGGCCGCCACCTGCAGACTGGAGAGCACGGCGATCCAGGCCAGGCCGCTGGCCAGCATCACCGGCAGCAGCCAGGCGAAGTCACGAATCCAGGCGAGGCCGAGCAGGACCAGGGCATAGAGCGCACTGGCACCCGCCACCAGCAGGTCGCTGGACAGCCGTTCGCGCAGCCGCGGCAGGAGCATGGCGCCGGCGATGGCACCCAGGCCGACGCACCCGAGCAGGATGCCGAAATCCAGGGCGGTGCCCTGCAGGGCGTGGCGCACCAGCAGCGGCAGCAGGGCCATACCGGCGCTGGCGCCGAGGAAAAACGCGGCGGTCCGGGCCAGCACCACCTGCAGCTGGAGCGAGCTGCGGGCATAGCGGAAACCGACCCGGACGGCGCCCAAGAGGCGCTCCGCGGGCAGCACGGCGGCTGCAGGTTGGCGCCGCCAGGTCAGGAGTGCGACGATGACGGCAAGAAAGGAAACGGCGTTAAGGGCGAAGGTCAGCCAGGGACCGGCCAGGCTGACCAGCACCCCGGCCAGGGCCGGCCCCAGGGCACGGGCTACGTTCATACCCAGGCTGGACAGGGCGATGGCCGCCGGCAGCTCGCTCTTGTCCACCAGTTCGGGCGTCAGCGCCGACCAGGCCGGCAGCATCAGCGCCGTGCCCACGCCCATGGCCAGGGTCAGCCCCAGGAGCAGCGGTACGGTCATCCAGCCGGCCAGGGTCAGCCCGGCCAGAGCCAGGGCCACCGTGGCCATCCATAGCTGTACGCCGAGCAGGTAGCGGCGGCGGTCGACGATGTCGGCCAGGGCGCCGGCTGGCAGCGCCAGCAGGAACATCGGCAACGCCCCCGCCACCTGGACCAGGGCCACCGCCAGGGGACTGGCCGACAGCGAGGTCATCAGCCAGCCGGCGCCCACCTCGTGCATCCAGGTACCGATGTTGGACGCGATGCTGGCCAGCCACAGCCAGCGGAAGGTGCGCTGACGCAGGGGCTGCCAGGGCGAGGCGGCGTTGGGGTTCAAGGCGGCGGCGGTCATGGTGGCGGTCCTCAGAAGCTGAAGCAGGAGCAGCCGAAGGCGCCCCAGAAGCCACTGAAGTCGCTGACCGGCACCTGGCTCTGGCGCGCCCGCTCATGGCCGTGGCCATGCACGGAACAGGCGCCGGCGCACTGGTGCACGGCGGCCTGCAGGGGCGCACCGGGCTTCCAGTGGCCGGGTACCTTGACCACCGGCGACCAGTCCGGTGTGACCGGCAAGGGCGCCGGGCCGAGGCGATCGAATTCCTCGGCGCCATGGACGATGCGGCCGCCGACCACGGTCAGCACCGACTCCAGGTGCTTGATGGCCTCCTCCTCGACGGTGAAGAAGTCCGCCGAGAGCACTGCCACGTCGGCCAACTGGCCCACCCGCAACTGGCCCTTCTTGCCCTGTTCCGAGGAGAACCAGGCGCTGCCCTGGGTGAACAGCTGCAGGGCGGTGGCCCGCGGCAGGCCCTCCTGATAGAGCGCCAGGCCGCCGACGGTACGGCCGCTGACCATCCAGTACAGTGAGGTCCAGGGGTTGTAGCTGGAGACGCGGGTGGCATCGGTCCCCGCCCCTACCGGTACGCCTTCGGCGAGCATCCGCTGGATCGGCGGGGTCTGCTCGGCGGCCTTGGCACCATAGCGGTCGACGAAGTATTCGCCCTGGAAGGCCATGCGGTCCTGGATGGCGATGCCGCCGCCGAGGGCCTTGACCCGCTCGATGTTGCGCGGACTGATGGTCTCGGCGTGGTCGAAGAACCAGGGCAGCCCGTTGAAGGGCACGTCGCGATTGACCCGCTCGAAGACGTCGAGCATGCGCGAGATGGATTCATCGTAGGTGGCGTGCAGGCGGAACGGCCAGCGCTGCTCCACCAGGTGGCGCACCACCGGCTCCAGATCGGCCTCCATGCTGGACGGCAGGTCCGGGCGCGGTTCGAGGAAGTCCTCGAAGTCGGCCGCCGAGAAGGCCAGCATCTCGCCGGCGCCGTTGTGGCGGAGGAAGTCGGTGCCCTGGTGCAGGGTGACGCTGCTGGTCCAGTTCTTGAAGTCGGCCAGCTCTTCCTTGGGCCGCTGGGTGAAGAGGTTGTAGGCGATGCGTACGGTGAGCTGGTCGGCATCGGCCAGCTCCTGGATGACCTGGTAGTCGTCCGGGTAGTTCTGGAAACCGCCGCCGGCGTCGATGGCGCTGGTCAGGCCCAGGCGATTGAGTTCACGCATGAACTGGCGCGTGGAGTTGACCTGGTATTCCAGCGGCAGCTTGGGCCCCTTGGCCAGGGTGGCGTAGAGGATCATGGCGTTGGGCCGGGCGATGAGCATGCCGGTGGGCTCGCCCCGGGCGTCGCGCTGGATCTCGCCGCCTGGCGGATTGGGCGTGTCCTTGGTGTAGCCCACGACACGCAGGGCGGCGCGGTTGAGCAGGGCCCGGTCATAAAGGTGCAGGATGAACACCGGGGTGTCCGGCGCGGCCTGGTTGAGCTCCTCCAGGGTCGGCAGCCGGCGCTCGGCGAACTGGAATTCGTTCCAGCCGCCCACTACCCGCACCCACTGGGGCGCCGGGGTACGCTCGGCCTGGTCCTTGAGCATGCGCAGGGCATCGGCCAGCGAGGGCACGCCCTCCCAGCGCAGTTCCAGGTTGTAGTTCAGGCCACCGCGGATCAGGTGCAGGTGGGAGTCGTTGAGGCCCGGGATGGCGCGGCGACCGCGCAGGTCGACCACCTGGGTGCCCGGGCCGCGATGGGCCATGACGTCGCTATCGCTACCCACGGCAAGAAAGACGCCGTCCTTGATGGCGACCGCGGTCGTCGCGGGGCGCTCGGGATCGACGGTGTGGAGCTTGCCGTTGTGCAGGATCAGATCGGCGTGTTGCATGGTGCCTCCAGAGGCAGTGTCGGCGCGTCCGGCCAGGGGCAGGACGGACCAGAGCGCGCCGGCGGCGCCCAACAGGAGGGCGCGGCGGCGTTGAGGGTCCAGGGGTTCTTGGCTCATAACCGTGCTCGCGACCCGGGCAGCGTCTGCTGCTGACCGGGCGGGTGGTCAGCGGGCGACGAAGGCCAGCAGGTCCTGGTTCAGCTGCGCGGCGTGGGTCACCGCGAAGCCGTGGGGGGCGCCGGCGTACACCTTGAGCTCGGCGCCACGGATCAGCTCGGCCGCCAGCTTGCCGGTGGTCGCGAAGGGCACCACCTGGTCGGCGTCGCCGTGGATCACCAGGGTCGGCACGTCGATCTTGGCCATGTCCGGACGGAAGTCGGTTTCCGAGAAGGCGGTGACGCAGTCGACCGTGCCCTTGAGCGAAGCCAGCAGGGCGATGTTGAGGGTCTGGGTGAAGACGCCCGCGGAGACCTGCTGGCCCTGGTTGGTGCCATAGAACACTGGCGCGAAGTCGGCGAGGAACTGGGCGCGGTCCTTCAGCAGACCGCCGCGGATGCCGTCGAAGACGCCCTGGTCGACGCCCTGGGGGAAGTCCGGCTTCTGCCCGAACAGCGGGGTGACGGCGCCGAGCAGCGCCAGCTTGGCGACCCGCGCCGAGCCGTGGCGCGCCAGGTAGCGGCTGACGTCGCCACCGCCCATGGAGAAGCCCACCAGGGTGACGTCGCGCAGATCCAGGTGCTCGATCAGCTCCTTGATGTCGTCGGCGAAGGTGTCGTAGTCATAGCCATTCCACGGCTGGCCGGAGCGCCCGAAGCCGCGGCGGTCGAAGGCGATGGCGCGATAGCCGTGGCTGGCCAGATGATGCATCTGGTAATCCCACATGTCGGCGTCCAGCGGCCAGCCGTGGCTGAACAGCACGGGCTTACCGCTGCCCCAGTCCTTGAAATAGATCTCGACGCCATCGCGGGTGGTGAAGGTGCTCATGGTTGTTCGCCTCTAAGGGTGGAAGGAGTGGAAAAGGCGCCCGAGCGGGCGTTGAGCCAGGGCGCGCACAGGCGGCTCACCCTCGGCATGATCAGGAACACCACCAGCGGCACGATGCACAGGGTAATCAGCAGGTTGCTCGGCACCGGGCCGGCCAGCAGCGGATAGCGCGCGAACAGCGGCTGCCACAGCGGTGGGATCAGCATGGTCAGGGGCGCGATGACCAGGTAGGTCAGCACCGCCTGCTTCCAGGCCGGTGGCTGGCGCACGCCGGGGCGCGGCGGGTTGAACCAGAACTCGGCGTCGGCATGCACCTCGGGCGCATCGGCCTCGCGCAGCAGCGGTGCCACCTCGGCGATCAGCGCCTGGCGTTCCGGCGAGGCCAGCCAGGCCTGCAGCCGCTCGACGTCGGCGAAACGCACCAGGGTGGTGAAGGCGGTGCCTGCCTCGGCCGGCGGGATGACATCCACACCGAGATGGCCACAGGCTTCACGGGCAGCGGTGACCGCGCGCTGCAGCCAGCGCTGATAGGCGTCCTGCTGACCGGCCAGAGGCTGGTGGCGGATCACCAGGGTGACGATGCGACTGTGCGCCTGATGCAGGTCCTGCCCGCGTGCGGCGCTCATGACAGGGCCCTCGCGAAACCACCCTGGGCGGCGTGACGCCTGACCAGCCGGGCTTCCAGCGAATAGCGACCGGGCCCGGTGAGCGCCAGGGTGCCGAACAGCACCAGCAGCAGCCAGCCGAACTGACCCTGCTCCAGAGACCACTCGGGGTGCACCACCAGCAGGGCGATCAGCAGCAACCCGAGGATCGGCAGGCAGGCCAAGCGGGTCAGCCAACCCAGGGCGATTAGCAGCGGGCAGAGAACCTCGGCGAAGACGGCGAAGCCCAGCGTCGGCCAGGCCCCCAGGTGCAGCGGGTCCTCGATCAAGCCAAGCTGCTCGCGAAAGTGCAGCGCCTTGGGCAGGCCGTGCACCGTCAGCAGCATTCCGGCGCCCCCAAGGCGCAGGAACAAGAGTCCCAGATCCAGCCGTACATTACCCATGGCCCATCCTCCTGATGCCAGCGTCGGCAGCGGGAGATACCTATGCCGAGCCGTCGATGGGGTGGACTTTCGCCCGAGCGACGGTGAATGGCCTTGGACGTCTGTGCTGGTTTTTGTACGTCTGTGCTGTGGCGTATTGCTGAATGGATTCAGGTCACAGAAGGTGACGGCACACCTTAACCAGTCAACTCCAGGGAGACTATTAAACGCAAGTAAGCTACTTAATCGACTGCTGAGTGGACAGTAATCTAGCTCCATCGCATCCATGACGGATGCCGGATCTGGAAAGGACAGTCATCATGAACACCACCCAAGCCTTTACCGCCACTACCGGCCGCCTGCTGCTCGCCAGCCTTTTCCTGTTCAGCGGCGTGGGCAAGCTGCTTGCCCCGGCGGCGACCAAGGGCTACATCGCCACCATGGGTCTGCCCTTCGTCGAGCTGGCCTACCTTGGCGCCCTGGCGGTGGAGCTGGGCCTCGCCAGCCTCCTGCTGATCGGCTATCGCACTCGCCCCGTAGCGATCGCCATGGCTGGCTTCACCCTGGTGACCGCCGCGGTGTTCCACAGCCAGTTCGCCGATCAGAACCAGCTGATCCATTTCCTCAAGAACATCGCCATCGCCGGTGGTCTGCTGCAGGTAGCGGCCTTTGGTGCGGGGGCTCTGAGCTTGGATGGCCGGCGACCAAAACGTCTGGCCCATCTGGCCTGATCGCCGCTGGCTGCGAAGCGCCCGCCTGATCGTTGCGGTCAGGCGGGCGCTGTCACGTCCAGCATCTGCGCACAGGCTTCGCGCACCAAGTCGAGGAACAGCCGCAGCCGCGCCGGATAGACCCGCGCGTAGGGATAGATGAGATAGATCGGCAGGGGCGCCGCCTGCCATTCGGGTAGCAGGTGTACCAGGCGACCGGCGGCGACGTCCTCGCGCACCATCCAGTGAGACAGTGCCGCACACCCCAGACCACGTACCGCGGCATGACGGGCGACGAAGAGGCTTTCCGTGGCCAGCCGCGGACGTAGCGGGATGAGCCGGCTTTCGCCGGAGGCGCGGAGCTGCAGGCGCAGTTCGGTCTGGTAGAACTGGGTCATGGCGATCCAGGGCAGTGCCGCCAGCTCCTCGGGTGCTTGCAGCGTGCTCGCCAGCTCCGGCGCCGCCACCAGGATGCGCTGCACATCACCCAGGCGCACCGCCACGGTATCCGGATCCTCCACCACCCCCACCCGGATGGCGCAGTCGACGCCATCGGCGACGAAATTGGGCGCCCGGTCGCTGAGCACCCAATCCACCTGCATGCCGGGATAGCGCCGCAGATAGGTCTCCAGCGGATCGAGCAACTGCTCCTGGCCGAAGGCATGGGGCATCACCACCCGCAGCCGTCCCTCGGGCTCGGCATGGGCACCGTGCAAGGCTGCGGCGAAGGCCTGCCAGTCGCCGAGCAGTTGCTGGGCCTGGCGATAGCAGCGCTGGCCGTCCTCGGTCAGGCGCAGGGCGTGGGTCGAGCGCTGTACCAGGCGCACCTGCAGCGCCCCCTCCAACGCTTGCAGACGTCGGCTGACGGTGGGCTGGGTGGTGCCAAGCTGGCGCGCGGCCGCCGACAGGCTGCCGGCCTCGACGATACGCACGAAGGTTTCCAGCAGGTCGAGACGGTCATGGGTAAAGGTGGTGTTCATACGGCCTACGTATACCCCCTGTACCCCGCGTTCGGCTACAGGCAGCGACCACTCTGGCGAAGAATGCGCTCATCGTCTTCCCACCCGGAGAATCGCCATGACCGACATTCCACTCTCGCATAGCCAGATCTCGCCTCACAGCGGCAGTCTATCCCCTGCCCTGCTTGGCCTGCTGGCCACCGGCGCCGGCCTCAGCGTCGCCAACCTCTATTACAGCCAGCCCCTGCTGGGCACCCTGGCCAGTGCCCTGCCCGCGCCCGCTGCCGACGTGGGGCTGATCCCCACCCTCACCCAACTCGGCTATGCCCTGGGGCTGCTGCTGCTCGCGCCCCTGGGTGATCGCTTCGATCGCCGCCGCATCATCCTGGCCAAGCTGGCCGTGCTGCTGCTGGCGCTGCTCGGCGCCAGTCTGGCGCCGGGGTTGCACGGGCTGCTGGTGGCCAGTCTGGTCACCGGCCTGGCCGCCACCGTGGCCCAGGACCTGGTGCCCGCCGCCGCGACCCTGGCGCCGCCGGCCGAGCGCGGGCGCATCGTCGGCACGGTGATGACGGGGCTGCTGCTGGGCATCCTGCTGTCGCGGGTGGTGAGCGGCCTGGTGGGCGAGTGGCTGGGCTGGCGCGCGGTCTATCTGTTCGCCGCCCTCAGCATCGCCGCCATCGCCGTGGCGGTCTGGCGTGGTCTGCCGGCCTTCGCCGCCACCACTCGGCTCAGCTATCCGGCCCTGCTCGGCTCCCTGGGTGCCCTCTGGCGCCAGCATGCCGCCCTGCGCCGGGCGACCCTGGCGCAAGGGCTGCTGTCCGTGGGCTTCAGTGCCTTCTGGTCGACCCTCGCCCTCTATCTGCATGCCGGGCCCTTCCAGTTGGGCAGCGCCGCCGCCGGCGCCTTCGGCCTGGCCGGTGCCGCCGGTGCCCTGGCCGCGCCCTGGGCCGGGCGCCTGGCGGATCGCCATGGCTCGGAATGGGTGACGCGCCTGGGCATCGGCCTGGCGGCCACGGCCTTTGCCAGCCTGCTCCTGCTGCCTTGGCTGCCGGGCGTGGCCGGTCTGGTGCTGCTGGCGCTGGCAACGGTGGTCTTCGATCTCGGCGTCCAGGCCACTCTGATCGCCCACCAGGCCCAGGTCTACGGCCTGGAACCCGAGGCGCGCAGCCGGCTCAACGCGGTGCTCTTCACCGGCATGTTCATCGGCATGGCCAGCGGCGCGGCGCTGGGCAGTCTGCTGCTGGCCCACCTGGGCTGGAATGGCGTCGCCGGCCTGGCGCTGGCGACCGCCCTGCTGGCCCTGGCGGTACGGCTCTGGCCTGCCCGTCCGCGCCTGGAGTAACGATCACGGTAAACAGCACGGCGCCCTTTGGCTGAAGGCATCGTCAACCAGAACAGGACGACCATTCTCCTTCCAGCTCGTTAATCAAACCGGGGCGCCACAGTAGGATGACTTCCATGGCGTCGGAACAGACCGCGCCCCACTCAGACAAGGAGCCTCATCATGCTGGCCATTCGTAAAGCTTCCGATCGCGGCGCCGCCAACCACGGCTGGCTGAAGTCCTTCCACACCTTCTCCTTCGCCAGCTACCGCAATCCGGCGGAACAGGGCTTCTCCGACCTGCTGGTGATCAACGACGACACCGTGACCGGGGGCCAGGGCTTCGGCGAGCACCCGCACCGCGACATGGAGATCTTCTCCTATGTGCTCGAAGGCGCACTGGAGCACCAGGACAGCCTGGGCACCGGTTCGGTGATCCGCCCGGGCGACGTCCAGCTGATGAGCGCCGGCAGTGGCGTCAGCCACAGCGAGTTCAACCACTCCGAGCGCGAGAGTGTGCATTTCCTGCAGATCTGGATCGTGCCCAACGTGCGCCGCGCCGAACCGCGCTACCAGCAGCAGCACTTCAGCGCCGAGGCCAAGCGTGGTCGTCTGGCCCTGATCATCTCGCCGGACGGCGCCGAGGGCTCGCTGGAAGTACGCCAGGACGCCCGGGTCTACGCCGGTCTGTTCGACGGCAGCGAAAGCGCCGCGCTGCAACTGGCCCCCGAGCGCCATGCCTATGTGCACGTCGCCCGCGGCAGCCTGGAGCTGAACGGCGTCCTGCTGCAGGCTGGTGACGGCGCAAGGCTGCGCGGCGAGCGCGAGCTGCAGCTGGCCCACGGGACCGATGCCGAGGTGCTGGTGTTCGATCTGCGGCCCAACGAACTGCCGCAAATGCCCTGAGCCTGCCTGCGCCCGCGTAGCAGGCGCCAAGCCCGGAGGCCGCTCCCACGGCCTCCCCTTGCCGAGAACGCGCCATGAGCACCCAAGCCCTGACTTCCCTGGTGGCCGGTAACGCCACCCTCTGGCTGACGCTGAACGTCTTTGGCGAACAGCTGGGCCTGCCGGTACCGGCCTATCCGTCTTTGCTGGTGATGGGCGCCGCGGCCGATGAAGCCGAGTTGCTCCTGGCGCTGCTGGCCAGCGTGGCGGTCACCGGCGTGGCCGATCTGCTCTGGTACTGGGCCGGTCGGCGCCATGGCGCCTGGCTGCTGCGCCATCTGCCTGGCCAGCATGTCCCGGCCGCCACCCGCCTGCCCAGCCTGCTGCTGGTGGCCAAGTTCATCCCCGGCGCCGCGGCCCTGGCCACCCTGAGCGCGGGCGCCAGCGCCATGCCCCTGCGGCGCTTCCTGGCCTATGACCTGGGCGGCGCCACTCTGTGGATCGGCTCCGGCCTGGCCCTGGGGCGGTTGTTCGAGGCGCACATCCTGGCCCTGCTCGACGCACTCCAGGCCTATGGCCCGGCGCCCCTGCTGCTCGCCGGACTGCTCGGCCTCGCCCTGCTGGGCTGGCACCTGCTGGCTCGCCGCCACGGTCGGCCAAGCCCGGCGCGACAATACTGCGCCTAGGCCGTTGCCGGCTTAACGCTAATTAACGATAGACAACTCGCACGTCAGACAACTGCAAGGAATCATTCTCAGCCAGGCTAGCGCGCCACACGGCTGGTTTGACAGGGAGAGCGCCATGTCCATGACCGTCGATAGCACCCTGGCTCTATCCAATACCCGACTGGTCGGCTTGGCCGCCTGGCAGGAACGTCTGGCCAAGGAAGTCCTGCTGCAGCATCTGGAGCGCGGCATCAGCGTCAGCCAGGTCGCCTCCGTCTGCGGCCTGTCGCGCAGTCACTTCACCCGCCAGTTCAAGCTCAGCGCCGGACTCGCCCCACTGGAATGGCTGCGCCAGCAGCGCATCGACCGTGCCCGGCAATTGCTCGCCGAGCGCCGGCTACCCCTGGCGGCGATCGCCCTGGAATGCGGCTTCTTCGACCAGGCGCATCTGAGCCGGGTATTCACCCGCGCCGTGGGGATTCCGCCGCTGGCCTGGCAGCAGCAGGCCTTGGAGCGGCGGTTGCTGGCGGAACTGGCGCAGGTGCAGGCGCAACATGGCCAGCAGGCGGTAGCTTAAGGCCGCCCCGCTGCCTTCCACCAGGATCAGCGACTTGTCCACCAATTGTCCCAGGAGGGGGATGAACAGCGCCTCCTCCAGCCCGCGCTGCGCCGCCAGTCGCAGGGCCTCCTGCCGACTGAAATGCTCCCCGGCCTCGGCCAGGGTCGCCAGCACGGCGAATTCCGACTCGCTCAGGCTGTGCAGACTCCAGTCGAGCATGGCGCGGAGGCTGCGCTGGCGTTGCGCCGCCGTGCGCCGCCCGGCCACGCTCAGGTAATAGCCGCCATCGAGTTGCGCCAAGACCCCCGCCAGCCCCAGTGCCGCCACCTGCTCGGCCAGGATCTCCAGCGCCAGGGGGACGCCTTCGCTGCGGCGGCAGATCTCGCCCACCAGCTGCACGTCGGCTGGCCGCAACTGCAGCCCCGGCAGGCGCGCCCGGGCACGCCGGACGAACAGCCGAAAGGCCGGCTGGCGCATGGCCTCGCGCAGCCGCCGTGTGGGTGGATTCACGACCGGCAGCGGCGCCAGGCGCAACACGGCCTCCCCTTCCACCCGCAGGGCCTCGCGACTGGTGACCAGCACCCTGAGCTGCGGACAGCCTTGCAGCAGGTTTTCCACCAGCCAGGCCGCGGGCTCGATCAGCCGCTCGGCATTGTCCAGCACCAGCAGTAGGCGCCGCGTGGCCAGGGCTTCCTGCAGCGCCGGCAAACCACTGCCACTGGCGAGCCCCAGGTCGCTGGCGAGCCGATCCACCAGCGCCATCATGTGGCCCAGTGCCGCGAGATCGAGACTCTGTATCCCGTCGGCAACGTCTTCCGCCAGCGCGGGCAGCAGATGCTGGACCAGCAGCGACTTGCCGACACCGCCGGTACCCACCACCGACACCAGACGGCGTTGCGCGAGCAAGCGGCGTAGTTCGACCAGGCTGGTCTCGCGCCCCTCCAGGGGCGTCAGGGGCAGTGGCGTCTCGGCCAGCGGCGCGAGGTCTTCCTCGCTCAGGCGCTCCACCGCCAGGGCGAAGCCGTAGCCGCGATGCCGGGCGCTGAGGATGGGATCCCGACCGCTGTAGGGGCGCAGTACCCGGCGCAGGGCAGAGATGTGCACCCGCAGATTGATGTCCTCGACGACCGCGCCAGGCCAGACCCGGGCCATCAGGGTCTGCTTGCCGACCAGTTCGCCGGGGTGTTGCAGCAGCACCCGCAGGATGTCCAGGGCCCGTCCGCCGAGGGGCAGCACACGCTCGCCATCCAGCAGCAGGCGCCGACGTGCATCCAGGACCAGGCCGCAGAAGCGGAAGGCACTGGCGTCTTCCAGGGACTTGAGCTCTTGCATGACCGTGTCGCGCCACCTTGCCTCGGGTTCTGCGGGCACCAGGCTCCGCAGTCCCTCGACGGTGTGCGCCTCTCCTTGCCGATAGGTACGACCATTCTGGCTGCTACCCAGGCAAGCCGTATGACGATATACGGCCAGAAGCTGCCATCGATGGGCGTGATACCGCCATCAGAGGCCGATTTCAGCTGAATTGGTAACGGTATTGCGCCGGAGTCAGCCCCAGATGGCTCTGGAAGGCGGCGCGCATGCAGCGGTCGCTGGCGAAGCCGCTGCGAAAGGCCACGGTTTTCAGCGGCAGTTCACTGGTCTCCAGCAATTCACGTGCATGATCGATGCGCGCCCTGAGCACGAACTCCAGGGGCGTCATGCCGGTGTCGCGCTTGAACACCCGGGCGAAGTTGCGGGTGCCCATGGTCGCCAGCTCGGCGAGCCGGCTGATCGAATAGGCCTGGTCGATATTGGCCAGCACATGGTGCTGCACCCGGTTGATCGCGGTGGTGGCTTCCGGCTCGTCGAGCAACGGGCTGAACTGCGCCTGCTTGCCCTGCCGCTGGGTCACCACCACCAGCACCTTGGCCACCTCCCGGGCGATGAGCTTGCCATGGTCCTCGGCCACCAGGGCCAACGCCAGGTCGATACCGGCGGTGACCCCAGCCGAGCTCAGCAGCGGGCCATCGCTCAGGTAGATGTCATCGGCGGTCACCTGGGCGCGGGGAAAGCGTCGCGCCAGTCGCTCGCGATAATTCCAGTGGGTGGTGACCCGTCGGCCGTCGAGCAGACCGGCGCTGCCGAGCAGGAAGGTGCCGGTGCAGACCGCTCCGTAGCGGGTGCACTGCGCGGGCACCTGCCGCAGCCAGGCCGCGACGTCCGGATGGGGCTCCAGGTAGGCCCCCGGCCCACCGGGCACCAGCAGCAGGTCATAGCTCCCCGGCGGCTGTTGGGTGGTGAGCTCCGTGCGTATCGTCATGCCATTGGAACAACGCAGGGTCCGCCGCCGCCCCGCGGCGATGGTCACGATGCGATAGTGGTCGGCCGTGGGCAGATAGCGATTGGCGATGGAAAACACCTCCACCGGCCCGGCGAAATCCAGCATCAGCACCTCGGGGACCAGCAAGAAAGCCACTGTCCTCGTCATGGCGATACATCCTTATCCGTGTTGCAGTTTGTCCTTGGATGCCGGGGCGTCCGGGTCAAGGTAGGGACGAGGATAGAGAACTGTCTCGAAGGGACAAGCACTGGCAAAATGCCATCTATCTGTCTTTTTATGGTTTCCACTGAGGCTTGGCCGAACGCAGGGCCTCTGGTGCGGGATTCTTGGCGAACTCAATGCCGTTGCTGACGTTTCTCCTGCCGCTACCCCTTTCGCAACCTGATCAGGGTGATCTCGCTTGGCGCGCCGAAGCGCAGCGGCGGGCCCCAGTAGCCGGTGCCGCGGCTGATGTAGACGGTCAGCCGACCCAGGCGGTGAATGCCGGCCACCCAGGGTTGCTGCAGGCGCACGAAGTGCATCCAGGGCCAGAACTGGCCGCCGTGGGTGTGGCCGGAGAGCTGCACATCGGCACCGGCCGCTTCGGCCTTGGGCGCCGAGCGCGGCTGGTGGGCCAGCAGCAGGCGAAACAGCCCTTCCGGGGCACCGGCGAAGGCAGCCGCGGCGTCGCTGCGGTGGCTGGGCACATAGAGCGGCGCCGAGTAGTCGGTGATGCCGGCCAGCACGAAGGGCGTGCCCTGGTGCTGCAGTACCACATGCTCGTCGAGCAGCAGGGTCAGGCCCTGCTCGCGCCAGGCGCGCACCCAGGCCTCGGCGCCGGAATAGTATTCGTGGTTGCCGGTGATGGCGTAGGTGCCCAGGCGCGCCTTGAGCCCTTGCAGCGGCAAGAATTCGTGCTGCAACTCGGCCACGCTGCCATCCACCAGGTCGCCGGTGATGGCCACCAGATCGGCGTCCAGGCCGTTGACCCGGTCGACGATGCGCTGCAGGTAGCCGGCCTTGATGGTGGGGCCGATGTGCAGGTCACTGAGCTGGACGATACGCAGCCCGTCCAGGCCGGCAGGCAGCGTCGGCAGGGCCAGTTCCACCTCTTTGACCCTGGCCGTGCGGCGGGCATTGTAGACGCTGCGCAGGGCCACCAGCAGCACCAGACTCAGCACCGCCCAGGCACTGCCGGCACGCCAGGCGGCGTCCAGCGGTTGACCGACGAGGCTGGCGAGCGCCACCACCAGCCCGCGCAGCAGACTGAACACCGCCAGGCTGGAGAACACGCCCATGGCGATCAGCGCGGCCCAGGCCAGCAAGCGCGAGTTCATGTCCCGTGAGCGAAAGCCCAGGGGTACCAGGACGAAGGACAGCAGCAGCAAGATCCAGAACGGCAGCTGCGCAGCGGGCGACAGCCCGAGATCGCCGATGACGCTGAGGCCGATGAACAGATGCAGGGCGAAGAGAACCAGATACATCATGGCGCGGGAGCGGAACATGGAGGGCCCAGAGGCAAGGAGAAGGGCCTACCTTAGCACCCCGTCGGTCGCCCCTCGGAGCCCCTGGTTGTTTCCGGCTACAACGATTCAGCCGGCATTCAGCGCCGCTCCGCTTCGTTCGCCTGGGCGGCCTGATCTGCGCGGCGGCCCAGATAGAAACCCAGGCAGGCCCAGAGCGCCGCGCAACCGGCACCCACCAGCGCCGGCAGCCAGGCGCCGTGGCCGAGCAGGTCCAGCAGACTCTTGGCCCAGCCACTGGCGGCGTCACCGGCGCGATAGACCACGGTGTCGATGAAGCTCTTGGCCTTGTACTGGGTCTCGGCGTCCAGCGGCGCGAAGAGCATCTCGCGCCCCGGGCGGATGAAGGCGTATTCACCGATCCGCCTGACGATCATCAGTCCGGCCAGCATGGCGAAGGTGGGCAGCAGCGCCAGTCCGAGGAAGCCGATACACATCAGCAGCGGCACCCCGGCCAACAGCACCCGTACCCCGAGCCGCTGGGCCAGGCGACCGGTGATCAGCACCTGGCTGACCAGGGCGCCGGCCTGGACCACAAAATCCAGCAGGCCGAACACCTGCACCTGGCGGGCGCGATCGGGAAACAGCTCGGCCACCAGCCGCGCCTGCTCGAAGTAGAGAAAGGTGCTGACCGTGGCCAGCAGGATGACGAAGGCGCTCACCGCCAGCAGATAGGGTGACGCCAGCACCCGGGTCAGACCGCTGAAGGGATTGCCGGCCACCGGGCGCCGAGGGCTTTCGGTCGGTGGCGCCCCCGGGCGTCCGGCGCCCCGGGTCTCGCGCCAGCCCATCAGATAGGCCTTGAGCGTCAGCGCCAAGAGCAGCAACGCCGCGGCCAGCAGCGCCAGGCCCGCCTCGCCGATCAGCGGGGCCAGGACGGCGGCCAATACCGGGCCGAGCAGCCCACCCACACTGGCCCCAGCGGCGATGAAGGCGAACAGCCGCCGCGCCTGAGCGCCGTCGAAGACATCGGCCATCAGACTCCAGGTCACCGAGACCACGAAGAGGTTGTAGACCGAGATCCAGACATAGAAGGTACGCGCCAGCCAGACGCTATCACCTAAGCTGGCGATGCAGGCGGCGAAAGCCAGCAGGTTGAGGGCGAAGAAGCCGTAGACCCAGTCGACGAAGCGAATCCGCGCCACCCGCGAATTGAGCCAGGCGAACAGTGGCACGGCGAGCAGCATCACCAGGAAGGTGGCGGTGAACAGCCATTGCAGATTCTCCACGCCACCGGCGATGCCCATGGCCTCGCGGATCGGCCGCAGCATGAAGTAGCCGGCGAACAGGCAGAGAAACAGCGCGAAGCCCGCCAGGGCCGCGGGCGACTCACCGGCGCGGGCGTCGAGGACGCGACCGAGCCAGTCCTTCATCTAGGCGAACAGCCCGGCGATGGCCTCACGCTGGCGCGCATCCGGCAGACGACCGCGACCGGCCTGGAGGTTGTCGATCATGTAGCGCGGATTGCTGGTGGCGGGAATCACCGCGGTCACCGCCGGGTCGGCGAGGATGAACTTGAGCAGCAGCTGTGCCCAACTGGTCGCGCCCAGTTCGGTAGCCAGCGGCGGCAAGGGTTTACCGCGGGTGCCGGAGAGCAGATTGCCGCGTTGGAAGGGCCGATTGATCAGCACGGCGATGCCCCGATCGCGGCAATAGGGCAGCAGGCGCTTTTCCGCCTCGCGCTCCCCCACAGAATAGTTGAACTGCACGAAGTCGACCTTTTCCTGCTTCAGCGTGGCCAGCAGATCGTCCAGCGCCGCCTCGCGATAGTGGGTGACGCCGACATAGCGCATCCTGCCGGCCTGCTGCTGTTCGCGCAGTAGGGCCAGCTGGTTGGCGGTGTCCTGCAGGTTGTGCACCTGGACCAGGTCCAGGCGATCGGTCTGCAGGGCCTTGAAGCTGGCGGCCAGTTGCGCCGCGCCGCGCTCGCGGCCGGTAGCCGATACCTTGGTGGCGAGAAAGACCCGCTCCCGGGCCTGGGCCCGCTTCACCAGCTCGCCGGCCACCCGTTCGGAGTTGCCATAGCTGGGCGCGGTGTCGATGAGGCTGCCACCGCCGTCGAGCAGCGCCTTGAGCACCTCCTGCAGCGGCGCCAGGGCGGCGTCGTTCAGCTCGACATCGAGATTGCCCGAGGTGCCCAGGCCGATGACGGGCAGGGCTTCGCCACTGTTGGGGATCTTGCGGGTCAGCAGCGGCTCGGCGGCCTGGACGCTCTGCCATAGCCAGGGTGCGGCGGTCACGGCGGCCGTCAGGGCGGTGGTGGTCTGCAGGAAATGGCGACGGGTCGGCATGGCGGGCCTCGCGACGATCGTTTCGAAAGGATGACCCTTGAGTTAAGCGGCTCTTCCAGCCTGTCGCCCACCGGGCTCATTGCGGCATGTTGCGAATGAAGCCCCGCCCGTAGGTTGGCGCTGAGCGCAGCGAAGCCCAACAGCGCCCAAGGTTGAACCTCTCCGTTGGGCTTCGACGATGGGGCTGTCTCAGCGCCAACCTACGTACTAGCTCCCGTTGTCCACGCTACGGGTTGGCGGCATCCTGGCCCGCAAGAATTCCATGATTCGCCGGCGGCAGACTGCCGTCGCCGCCCAGGTAGCGGTCGTAGAAATCCCGCACCGTGACGTTCTTGTGCTTGGCTTCGAACATGATGTCGAAGCGGTCAAGGAACTGGCAGGCGTAGCGGTTGCACCAGTCGTTCCACATCATGTCGCTGTGGGCATAGAGCACCCGCTTGCTGATCTGCTGCAGCAGGAACTTGATGTCGATCCGCTTGGTGGGCGACACGCCCATTTCCATCAAGGCCTCCGGCGGCTGGGAGTAGTGCATGGCCGGACGCACCCCGCGCCAGCTGTCGATGATTCTCGCCACCCGTGGCTCCCAGGGATCGATGTAGGCCTCTTCATGGATCCAGCAGTGGTGGATGTCCAGCACCACAGGGGCGAGATCGGCCAGTTGCAGACAGTCGTCGACGCCGTAGGTCTTTTCATCGTTCTCGAAGGTGATGCAGTTGCGCGCCTCGGTGGAGAGTCGCGGCCAGATCGCGCGAATGCCGGGCACGCCCAGGCGGCCGGCGATGTGCACATTGCACTTGAAGTCCTGGAATTTTTGGCCGTAGCCCATCAGGCGGATCATGTCGGCGTGGTACTCGAATTCCTTCAGGCTGTTCTCCACCACCTCGGGGCGATCCGAGCCCAACACGCAGAATTGCCCGGGATGCAGCGACAGCCGCACATCGCGGCGGCGGGCCAGCTCGCCCAGCCGACCGAAGCGATCGGCCAGCAGCGCCTGCAACTCCTGGGAACGATAGAAGTAGGCGAATTCGGCGTGGCTGTAGAAGGGCAGCAGATCGCTGCTCAGGCGCAGCATGCGCAGATTGTCCGGCAGGTCGGCGACGTGCTCGACGAATCTCAGCTGGGCATCCAGGTTGTGAGTGACCACGTCCAGCAACTTGGCCTCGGCGGCCGCGCGCTCGACGCTGCCTAGCCAGCGCAGGGTGGTGGTACGGGTATTGAAGGCCCGCTCGACCTGCTCCAGTGCCTTGAGCGACAGACTGCGCTCGGGATGACGGTACATGCAGGCAAAGCCGATTCGATACATAGGGCGCTCGGGACAGGGACTATAGGGATTAGTCCGCGCGGCGCCGCTTGGGTGCGGGTGGAGTGATGGGTGGAGCTACATATCCATGAAACGGCTGTTTCTAAACGGATTAACTCTGTCATCACTAGCAGGTCGTTTCTGCTCCCAGAATAAGTTAGTTTCATAAGGCGCGTAGTAACTACGCCTTGGTACTTGCTTCTCTCGAACTAAGTGGCCGTCATGGAAGAAAGCGCACAACAGCATTCAGAACGCTATGTATCTGCACGCAGCCAACATCCGGCTTGGCTTTTGCTTGCCTCGCGGCGTGCTCCGCTCGTATTGGGTTGCCTGCGGACACTTTTCGAACGAGCGCACGACGGAATTCTCGTTGAAGACGCGTTGCAAGCCCTGTCCGACATGCTGGCGGCCTATGCCCACCAGGAGCTTTACGAGATTGATGTGGATGCGACGTCTCTCCAGGCGGGTAAGGAATTGCGCAAATGGATCAAGCGGCGCCTGGTCGTAGAGCGAGAGGGCCGGATCTATGCAACCGACGCGTTGGAGTCCGCCATCCAGTTCGTCGATTCGCTGGACAGTCGGATCATGACCTCCACAGCCTCGCGCCTTTCGGTGGTCCAGCGTGAGATCGAAAACCTTGAAACGGCTCTGAATCCCAGCCCAATTGGCCGTATTGCCAGCCTGCGCCGCCGAATCCAGGATTTGGAGCAGGAACTGGCACAGGTAGAAGCTGGCCATGTCGTCGTGCTGGATGAAGCTCAAGCGATAGAGGGCATGCGCGAGGTCTATAACCTGGCCACCAGCCTGCGCGCAGACTTTCGACGGGTTGAAGACTCTTGGCGCGAGGCGGATCGAGCGCTTCGACACTCCATCATCAGCGAGCAATCTCACCGTGGAGAGATCGTCGATCGGTTGTTGGATGGGCAAGATGCGCTACTCAACACCCCGGAGGGGCGTGTCTTCGAAAGCTTCCAGCAGCAACTGAGGCAGTCCGCTGAGCTGGAAACCATGCGTGAGCGCTTGCGCACCATTCTGCGCCATCCTGCGACTCCAAAGGCGCTGAATCGTCCCCAACAGCGTGAGCTGCGTTGGCTGGCGTTACGCCTGGTTCGGGAGTCGCAGGCTGTGCTCCAGGCACGAGCCCGAAGCGAGCGCGATGTTCGCGGCTTTATGAAGACGGGGTTGGCCGCCGAGCATCATCGCGTCGGACAGTTACTCAACGATTTCTTCAATCAAGCACTCAGCCTCGACTGGCAACGTCAGTCAGAGCGCCGCAGGCCTGTCCGTTTACCACCGATTGGCGTAGCCATTACTGGTGTCCCGGCAATCGAGCGTCTCCGTTTCAAGGCGCTGGATGACGATGATACGGGCGAGCTGGATCTGAGTCTGAAGTCTGCGAGGTTGGAGCAGATTGACGATGACTTCTGGGATGCCTTCGACGGGCTGGATCGTGAAGCTTTGATTCAGGACACCCTGGCCGTGCTGGTGGAACAGGGTCGCCCTGTGAGTCTCGGGGAACTTGCGTCTTTGCTGCCACCTGCGCACGACCTGGAGACCTTTGCGCTCTGGTTGGCGATGGCGCGCGAGGCAGGTATCGAGGTGCTGACAGAGGAGCGTCAGCTCGTGGAGCTGGTTGACGAGGATGAGCAACGCTGGCGCTTCGATCTGCCTTATGTCGGACTCGACCACGAGGCACTCAAGGACATCGATTGGGAGTTGTGAGCATGGCCGGTATCTTCGATCGAATTGCAGGCACCTTTGGCGCCGACGAAACGGAACTGACAGTGGAGCCCATGGCGCTGGATGACGGCATGGATGACGGCATGGATGATGAACGGTCGCTCATGAGCACCGCGCTCCCGGCCGAGGAGCGCCGGACACCGCAACGGGTACGGGAGGCTGTACAGGAAATGCTCAAGTACGGGCTGCTGGAAGAAAGTCACAAGCCCAACCTGTATCGATCTGCACTTTCCAATCTCGAACCGGTCGACAGAACCCTGGAACCCCTCGACCTGGCCATGGGGGTCGACGAGGTTCGGGGACTGGTGTTCGTCACCGTTCGCCAGGGCGAGGTATCCGAGCAGGATGACTGGTCGCACCCCCTCGTGCGGCGGCAAAGACTGAATCTGGAGCAGTCCCTGCTGATAGCCATTCTGCGCCAGCATTTCATCGTGTATGAACAGGAAAGCGGTACAGGCGCGAGCCAGGCGCTGGTAGCGGTCGATGAGCTGATTCCGCAATTGCAGGTTTACCTGGGCGAGCTAGGCAGTGAGGCGAAGGAGCGCAATCGCATCATCACACTGTTGGATCAGCTCAAGGGGCATGGTCTGGTGTCGGCTCCGGACGCCCATGATCGCGTCATCATCCGCCCCATCATCACCCACCTGGCCAACCCGGAGAATCTGCAGGCACTCGTGGCCTGGCTGCGAGAGCAGGTGAAGGGTTCAGCGACGCCGGCTGCTGACGGCCAGGAGGATATGGCATGAAGCAGGAGCTTCTCTGGCGCGACAGCGAGACGTTCATTCTCAGCCACATCGAACTCTATAACTGGGGTGGTTTTCAGGGCTATCACCGTGCCGAGATCGATCCCTCCGGCACCGCCGTGATCGGCCCGACGGGGAGCGGTAAAACGACGCTGGTGGACGCGTTGATGACCTTGCTGTGCGCCAATCCGCGCTACAACCTGGCCTCCACGGGTGGCCATGAAAGTGACCGGGATCTGGTGTCCTATGTACGGGGAGTGACCGGCCCAGGGGACGGAGGTATAGAGCAAGCCCATATCGCTCGTCAGGGCAAGACGATAACCGCCATTGCCGCCACGCTCGAGCGTGACGGTGCACAGGTACGCCTGGGCGCCGTGCTCTGGTTCGAGGGCACGAGCTCCTCGGCAACGGATCTGAAAAAACTTTGGCTGCTGAGCGAGGCGCCCGAACAGACGTTGGAGCTTTGGCTCAACCAGTATCACGCAGGCGGTATGCGGGCGCTGCGTCAGCTGGAAAAAGAGGGGACGGGTATCTGGCCCTATCCCAGTAAGAAGGCCTACCTGGCCAGGCTGAGGGACTACTTCGAAGTCGGTGAAAATGCCTTCACCTTGCTCAATCGCGCGGCCGGCCTGAAGCAGCTCAATAGCATCGACGAGATCTTTCGCGAGTTGGTGCTGGATGATCGCTCCGCCTTCGAGCGGGCTGCCGAGGTCGCCAGCAGCTTCGATGACCTGACAGACATCCGTCGAGAGCTGGAAACCGCGCGAAAGCAGCAGCGTTCACTGCAACCGGTTGCCGATGGCTGGGAGCGTTATCGGCTATTGCAAGCACAATTTCAGGATAAACAGGCTCTCGAAAGCATCCTTCCAGTCTGGTTCGCTGAGCAGGGGCATCGCCTATGGTTGGCTGAAATCAAGAGGCTCGAGCAGGCGCACAAACAGGCCGAACAGGATCAGGAGCAATGCAGGCGTCAGCTCGAAACCCAGAAGGGCGTGGTCGATCAACATCGTCAGAGTTACCTGCGCGTAGGTGGCGCAGGGATAGAGCTGTTACGCGAACGCATCGCTGATTGGGTCAGGGAATGCGATAAGCGGAGTCTGAAAGCCGAGCAGTACCAACGCTTGGCGAAGGGGCTGGGACTGACGGATGAGTTATCGGCCGCTGCGCTCGAGGAAAATCAGCAGCAGATCGCGGCACGCCTGGAAATACTGGCCCAGCAAATCTCAGACGCTCGCCAGAAAGCGTTCGATGCAGGTATCGCCCACAAAGAACTCAATGGCCACCTGCAAACTTTGCAGCAGGAGCGTGCTGAGGTCGAGAGACGGCCAAGCTCGAACCTGCCTGGAAATTTTCATGCTTTTCGAGGCGATCTGGCTCAGGCGCTTGGCGTCGATGAGTCGGCTCTGCCTTTCGTTGCCGAGCTGGTGCAGGTCAAGCCTGAGGAGCTCGCCTGGCGGGGTACCATCGAGCGGGCAATCGGCAGCCATCGGCTCCGCATCCTGGTGCCGCAAACCTCATCCCAGGCGGCACTGCATTGGGTGAACCAACGGCACAACCGCCTGCATGTGCGCTTGTTGGAGGTCAAGGAGCCATCTTCGCGCCCTATCTTCTTCGACGATGGGTTCACCCGCAAACTGACCTTCAAGGAACATCCCTACCGAGAAGCCGTGAAGGCACTACTGGCGGACAATGACCGCCACTGCGTCGAAAGCACGGAGCAATTGCGTCATACCCCGCACGCCATGACGGCCCAGGGGCTGATGTCAGGTAAAGAACGCTTCTTCGACAAGCAGGATCAGAAGCGCCTGGATGAAGACTGGCTGACCGGCTTCGATAACCGCGACCGCCTGGCCTTCTTGGCTGAGCAGCTTCGCGAGGTCAATGCACGGCTCGCGTCTGCCAAGCTGGCCCTGGATGCTGCCCAAGGCGACGCCAGTCAGTTGGAAAGTCAAGCTACGCTACTGCACCGCGTCGAAGAACTGCAGTTCGAGGATATTGATCTGCCGGGCGCTGAGAGCCAACTGGCGTCGCTGCGTGCCCAGTTGGACACCCTGACACGCCCCGATTCTGACCTGGCCCTGATCAAGGCCGAACTGGATGAAGCCGAGGCCCTGCGGAAATCTCTGGATCAACAGCTGCAACGACTGATCGAGCAGTGCGTTCAGTTGAAAACGCAGTTTGACCAGGCCGCATCTGCTACCCGTAAGGCCTATCACGGTGCCGAAAAGGGGCTAAGCGATACGCAGCGTGAACTGGCGCAAGCGAATTTCCCGACCCTAACGGCAGATGACCTCAGCGATATTGTCGAACTGGAGCGCCAACATACGCGTG
Source organism: Pseudomonas sp. PLB05 (assembly GCF_021106615.1). Classification (NCBI taxonomy): domain Bacteria; kingdom Pseudomonadati; phylum Pseudomonadota; class Gammaproteobacteria; order Pseudomonadales; family Pseudomonadaceae; genus Pseudomonas; species Pseudomonas sp. PLB05. Next base: position 35,672 of record NZ_JAJOHO010000004.1, on the reverse strand, counting down.
AGCTTCAGGGGCAACTCAACACGCTCGGCGGACAACTGGGCGACCAGAAATCGGAGCTTGCCAAACGTATGTCCGACGCCCTCAAGGAAGACAAGGGGGCGCTTACAGAGGTCGGGCGAGAGCTGGTGGACGTGCCGAGGTATCTGGAACGTCTACGGGTGCTGACCGAGGAAGCCCTGCCCGAGAAACTCAAGCGCTTCCTGGAATACCTCAATCGTTCTTCGGATGACGGCGTTACTCAGCTACTCAGCTATATAGACCATGAGGTCTCGGTGATCGAGGAGCGACTGGATGATCTGAACAGTACGATGCAGCGTGTCGACTTTCAGCCCGGACGCTATCTGCGCCTGGTGGCGAAAAAGGTCATCCATGAACGCTTGCGCACCCTGCAGCAGGCTCAGCGCCAACTGAACTCGGCACGCTTCATCGATGATGAAGGCGAGAGCCATTACAAGGCATTGCACGCGCTCGTTGGGCTGCTCAAAGACGCCTGCGAGCACAGCAGAAATCAGGGGTCCAAGGCACTGCTGGATCCGCGCTTCCGCCTGGAGTTCGCGGTATCGGTGATTGATCGCGAAAACAGGCATGTCATCGAGACTCGAACAGGCTCTCAGGGCGGTAGTGGTGGCGAGAAGGAGATCATCGCCTCCTATGTGCTGACCGCTTCCCTGAGCTATGCACTCTGTCCCGACGGCAGCAGCCGGCCGTTGTTCGGCACCATCGTGCTCGACGAAGCATTCTCGCGCAGCTCCCATGCGGTTGCTAGTCGGATCATCGCCGCCCTGAGGGAGTTCGGCCTGCACGCGGTCTTCATCACGCCCAATAAGGAAATGCGCCTGTTGCGCCACCACACGCGCTCGGCTGTCGTCGTTCATCGACGCGGCCTGGCATCCAGTCTGGTTTCCCTGAGCTGGGAAGCCTTGGATGAGCATCATCAACAGCGTCTCAAGGCCATGCATGAAGTCACCGACTGACATCGGTTGTAGCCTGGCCAGGCAATGGCAGCGCTCCAGCGTGCGCTTGGAGCGCTTGCTCGATCCCACTAGCTGGCCGCAACGTCTCAACATCGGCAAGCCTGCGGCACGCCTCTTCACTGACAACATCCAGGCAGTGCTCCGGCATGTGGAGAACTGGCGGAGCGTGAACGTGGGTAAGGTCGACTGGGAACCTGTCAGCTACCGAGCGGGGCTGGCCCCCATTTCCTTGCCGATGCGCTGGCACTTGCGCAGTCCTTCCGAATGGATTGCCGCTATCCACGATCCAGCGGTCAGCCAGGAATACGCTCAACTCGAGTATCTGGTCGAGCAGGTAGATAGTGCCTTTCACGCGCTGCTAGTGGCGCAACGGAGCTTATGGTTGACGAAGACGCCTGAGGAAGTCGTCGCCACGGCGCGACTCGCCACCCGGTTGTCGCCGGGCTGTGCTCGAGGCCGTCCACTGCGCCTGCTTGCCGAACATGGAGTAGACACCAAGTTTTTCGAGCGCAACGCTACGTTGCTGACCAAACTGCTCGACGAGCGCTTCGAAGGCGCGGCATCCGAGCAAGGCCTGACGACTTTTCTGGATGCTTTTGAAGAAAGCGGTCACTGGGTTCTCGTCATTCCCCTTCAACCTGAACTACTGCCCTTCAAACGGCTCAGGCTCACCACGGGAGAACTGGCCGACACCCCGCTTCCCGGCTCGCGGTTGCTGGTGGTGGAAAATGAGCAATGCATTCACCTGCTGCCCAAAATCTTGCCGGACACCCTGACGGTACTGGGCTCAGGGCTCGACTTGCAGTGGCTGGCGTCTGCCCACCTGGCCAGGAAACAGATCGCCTACTGGGGTGACATGGATACCTGGGGCTTGCTGATGCTGGCGCGAGCGAGACTCCATCGACCCGCGGTCGCAGCCCTGCTGATGGAGCGGGCATTGTTTGAACAGCATTCATCGAAAAGCGCAGTCATCGAGCCGACCAAAGCACTGGCGTCGGCTCCACCTGGTTTGCTGGCTGACGAGGTGGCATTTTATCAGTATCTGCTGGCACAAGAACGAGGTCGCCTGGAGCAGGAATACCTGCCCAAGGAGCAAGTCGAGCAAGCCATCTGCAGATGGGCCCACGAAACGGGAGCTCTACCTTAAGGCTTCCCCCTACCCCGCCCCCAACCACACCGTCAGGGCATGCAACACCAGCCCCACCAAGCCGCCCACCAGGGTACCGTTGATGCGGATGAATTGCAGGTCCTTGCCGACGCTCTGCTCCAGTTGCTGGACCAGCTCGCCGGTATCCCAGGCCGCCACGCGGGCGGCAATGTAGTCGCCGATGCGCTGGCGGTTGCGGTCGATGAAGGGCGGTGCCACCGCCATCAGCTGCTCGTTGATCCAGCGCCGCATGGCTTCGTCGCGACTCAGGGTCTCGCCCAGTTCGGCCAGCAGCCGGCCCAGGCGGCGGCGGATGCGCGAATCCGGAGCGGCGAGATCGGCCTGCAGCCAGTTCACCAGTTCGTCCCACAGCTCCTGCAGATAGCCGGCCAGCGCCGGGTGCGCAAGCAGCCGATCACGTAGTTGCTCGCCGCGCAGGCGAAAGGCCGGGTCCTCTTTGAGGCGCTCGATGAAGCCGACCAGATAGCCATCGAAGTGCCGGCGTAACTCGTGTTCGCGGTCGTGGCTGATCTCGCCGATCAGGCGCGACACCGCCTGCACCACCTTGATCGCCGACCAGCGCCCGACCCGCTCGTCCAGCCCCAGGTACTTGAGGGTGCGCAACTCGCCGCCGATGGTGCGGGCGATCAGCGCCTGGGTATCCTCGTCCTGCAACAGGCGATCGATCTCCTGCAGCACCTCGTCGAGCACCGCCTGGTGACGGTCGTCGGCGGTCAGCATGTCGAGCAGTTCGCCGGACAGCGCCGCCACGTCCAGGCGTTGCAGCCGCTCCACCGCCACCCGGCGGATGAAGGCCTGCACCCGCACCTCGCGCAGGGCTTCCAGGGAGTAGCGGGCGACACCAGTGGCCTGGCTGGCCACCGCGGCGGCGTTGTCCGGCTGGCGCAACCAGCCGGCCAGGCGTCCGGCCGCGTCCAGTTCTTCCAGCTTGGCCAGCACCTGGGGCGTGGCGAGGAAGTGCAGGCAGATAAAGTCCGACAGCTTGCGCCCGACCCCGGCCTTGTTGCGCGGGATGATGGCGGTATGGGGAATCGGCAGGCCCAGCGGATGGCGGAACAGCGCGGTCACCGCGAACCAGTCGGCGATGGCCCCGACCATGGCCGCCTCGGCGAAGGCGGCGGCATAGCCCCAGGCCGGATGGCGGGCCTCCAGGACGGTGGCCAGGCAGTAGAGTGCCGCAGCCAGGAACAGCAGCAGCAGTGCGATGAGTTTCATGCGGCGGACCGGGGTGAGGCCGTCGCCGGAGAGTGTGGTCATGGAAAAGGGACAATCCTCACGCGGGATGATCCCAGCATCCTACCCCAGACTAGAGTCTGACCCAGCGCTCCTCCTGGGCCGATTGCCGCGCGGCCTGGGCCAGGCGCTCCACTTCCCAGGCCTCCTGGAAGTCGACACCGGTATGCCCGGGGTTGCCGCCCAGGGCCTCCAGCAGCGAGCGGACCTCCAGGGTCTTGAGTTCGTTGTAGCCGAGCTGGTGGCCGGGCGCCGGGCAGAAGGCGGCGTAGTCCGGCAGGTGCGGACCGGCCAGCAGGGTACGGAAACCGGCCAGGCCCGGACGGTCTCCGACCTGGTAGAGGCGCAGTTCGTTGAGGCGCTCCTGGTCGAAGCTGAGGGTGCCGCGGGTGCCGCAGACCTCGAAGGCCAGGCGATTCTTGCGCCCGTGCTTGAGCCAACTAGTGGTCAGGGTGCCGCGGGCGCCATTGGCGAAACGCAGCAGCAGATGGGCCTGGTCGTCGATCTCCACCGCCCGGGTGCCACCCTGATGGGGCCGCTGGCCATGGGCGGTGTGCAGATCGGCGCAGAGCGCCGCCACCGGGCCGAGCAGGAAGCGCGCCAGTGACAGGATATGGCTGCCCAGATCGGCCAGGGCGCCGCCGGCCTGGCGGGTCTCGCAGCGCCAGGTGAAGGGCCCCTGGGGATCGCCCATGAAGTCTTCGCTGAATTCGCCGCTGAAGCTGACGATCTCGCCCAGTTCTCCGCTTTCGATCAGCTCGCGCGCCTGCTTGAGCATGGGATTCTGCAGGTAGTTGTAGCCGACCCGATTGACCACCCCGGCCTGGCGCGCGGCGTCGCGCATCTGCGCCGCCTCCTCCAGGCTCACCGCCAGGGGCTTTTCGCAGTAGACCGCCTTGCCAGCCGCAAGGGCGGCCAGGGCCATGGGTGCGTGCAGCAGATTGGGGGTGGTGATGGCCACCAGCTCGACCTGGGGATCGGCGATCAGGCGCTCCCAGTCGCAACTGCGGGTGAAGCCCCAGGCGTCGGCGCAGCGAGCGGCGCGCTCCGGATCGGCATCGGCCAGGGCCACCAGCCGCGGGCGGACCGGGAGCGCGAAGCTGCTGGCCGCGTGATGGAAGGCCTGGGCGTGGGCATGCCCCATGAAGCCGGTGCCGATCAGACCGATGCCGATGTCGCGCATGTCGTTCTCCGTCAGGGGTGTAGAAAGACCCGGCCGGCCAAGCCAGTAGCCGACCGGGTAAAAGGGATGCCTTAGGGGGTGGGGGCGCCCTCACCCCGGCCCTCTTCCAAGGGGAGAAGGGAAAAGCGGTCAGGTGTGACTCGGCCTCTCACCCCGGCCCTCTCCCAGCGGGAGAGGGGGAAGAGCAATCGGGTGCTGGCTCGACCCTCACCTCCGGCCCTCTCCCAGGGAGAGGGGAAGGTGCAAACCCTAGCGCTTGGCCTTGCGCTTGTTGCGGTACTGGTCGATGACCACGGCGACCACGATGATCAGGCCCTTGATGATGTCCTGGACGTAGGCGTCCACCCCAAGAAAGGTGAAGCCGCTGGCCATGGTGCCGAGGATCAGGGCGCCGATCACGGTGCCGGTGATGCGCCCTACCCCGCCCGCCAGGCTGGTGCCGCCGATCACCGCCGCGGCGATGGCGTCCAGTTCGTAGGACATGCCCATGCCCGCCTGGCCGGTGGCAGCGCGGGCCGAGGCCACGACGCCGGCCAGGCCCGCCAGCAGGCCGGCGATGCTGTAGACGATGATCAGGTGCTTCTTGACGTTGATGCCGGAGATGCGCGCGGCCTGCATGTTGCCGCCGATGGCATAGGTGTACTTGCCGTACTTGGTGTAGCGCAGGGCGATGTGGAAGATCACCGCCACCACCAGGAAGATGATCACCGGCATGGCCCCGGCGCCGATGGCGGTGTAGTCGTCGGACAGCATGCTGATCGGCTGGCCTTCGGTGTAGTAGCGCGCCAGGCCGCGGGCCGAGACCATCATGCCGAGGGTGGCGATGAAGGGCGGAATACCGGTGACGGCGATGATGCTGCCGTTGATGGCGCCGGCCAGCAGCCCCACTCCGAGGCCGGCCATGACCGGCACCCAGACCGGCAGGTCGGTCAGCGAGGGAAACACCGCGCGGCCGAAGTCCGAGGTCTGGGCCAGACTCGCCGCCACCATGGCCGACAGCGCCAGCACCGAGCCGGAGGAGAGGTCGATGCCGGTGGTGATGATCACCTGGGTCACGGCGATGGCCAGCAGGCCGATGATCGAGACCTGCAGGATCATCAGCACCAGGCGCTGGGAATTCATCAGGAAGCTCTGGTCGCGCAGGACCCAGCCGAAGGCCTCGAAGGCCAGGCCGATGCCCAGCAGCACCAGCAGGATGCCCAGTTCGGTGGGGATGCGGCGCCGCGGGCGCGTGGTGGGTAGCTCGGCGGTTTTCTTGTCCAGGAGGGCACTCATCTTGTTCTACCTCGTTATAGGCCGGAGGCGGCGGGCAGGCACCCGCCGCGCATGACGCGCGCTAGTGCAGTACGGGATTACCCGAGGCCAGGTGCATGACCCGCTCCTGGGTGGCTTCGCCGCGATCGAGAAAGCCGGTGACGGTGCCTTCGTGCATCACCATCACCCGATCGCTCATGCCCAGTACCTCGGGCAGTTCGGAAGAAATCATGATCACCGCCAGGCCCTCGGCGGCCAGCTTGGCGATCAGCCGGTAGATCTCGGCCTTGGCGCCGACGTCGATGCCGCGGGTGGGCTCGTCGAGGATGAGGATGCGCGGGCGGGTCATCAGCCAGCGGGCGATCAGCGCCTTCTGCTGGTTGCCGCCGGAGAGGTTGGCGATGCACTGGTCCAGCGAGGGCGTCTTCACCCGCAGCTGCTGGCGCATCTCCTCGCAGAGCTGGTCGAGGCGCTGCTGCTGCACGAAGCCGCCGCTGGCGAAACCCTTCAGCACCGCCACCTCCATGTTTTCCCCCACCGACAGACAGGGAAAGATGCCGGTGTCCTTACGGTCTTCGGTCAGCAGCGCCAGCCCTTTCTGGATGGCGAGGCAGGGATCGTTCATACGCACCGACTGACCGTCGATGCGGATCTCGCCAGCGGTGGCCGGGGTCACGCCGAACAGCGTCTCGGCGACGTTGGTGCGCCCCGAGCCCATCAGCCCGGCGATGCCCAGCACCTCGCCGGCGCGCAGGTCGAAGGAGACCCCGGAAAACACCCCATCCAGCGCCAGGTCGCGCACCGACAGCAGCACCTCGGCGCGCGGCGCGGTCCGCTCCGGGAACAGCTGGGTCAGTTCGCGCCCCACCATCATGGCGATCAGGCCGTCGCCGTTCATGCTGTCGGCGCGCTGCAGGCCGATGTACTGGCCATCGCGGAACACCGCGACCTCGTCGGCGATCTGGAACACCTCGTCCATCTTGTGAGTGATGTAGACGATGCCCTTACCCTGGGCCTTGAGGTCGGCGATGATGGAAAACAGGTGCGCCACTTCGGTCTCGGTGATGGCCGAGGTGGGTTCGTCCATGATCAGCACATCGCTGTCGTAGGACACCGCCTTGGCGATCTCCACCATCTGCCGTCCGGCGATGGACAGGCTGCCCACGCTGTCTTCCGGATCCAGGGCGATGCGCAGCCGGTCCAGCAATGCCTGGGTCTGGTGACGCATCTTGCCGTGGTCCACCAGGTGCAGGGCATTGAGTGGTTCGCGACCCAGCCAGATGTTCTCGGCAACGGTCATGAAGGGCATCAGGTTGAGTTCCTGGTGGATCATGGCGATCCCCGACTGCAGCGCCTGCAACGGTGTCTCGAAGCGCACCGGCACTCCGCGCAACCGCACCTCGCCGGCATCGGGCTGGTAGATGCCGGCAATGATCTTCATCAGCGTCGACTTGCCCGCGCCGTTCTCGCCCATCAGCGCCAGTACGGTGCCGGGACGCACCCGCAGCTGCACGTGGGACAGCGCCTTGACGCCGGGAAACTCCTTGGTGACGTCGACGATTTCTAGCAGGTATTCGCTGGGCGCGGCCGTGGCCGATAGCGGAATTACAGCCGCGGGGGTGGCAGGACTGAGCATGATCACGATCTCCTCGCCGGCCGTGCTGAGCCGGCCGGCGGTTTAGGTCATTGACGCTGGAACTGCTGATAGTTGTCCGGGGTGACGAGATGCACCGGGATCCAGAGATCACCCTGCAGCGCCTGGTGCTGGGCAAGCTTGACGGCAGCGTCCACGGCGCCGTTGCCCATGGCCACCGGATCACGCAGCACCGTCACGGCCAGCTGCTTGCGCGCGATGGCGGCGAGGCCATCGGGAGTGCCGTCGATACCGCCCACGGGAATGTCCCGGCGACCGGCGCGCTGCAGGGCCATGGCCGCGCCAATGCCCATCTCGTCGTTGTTGGCCGCCACGGCGTCGATCTCGCGTCCGCCCAGCAGCCAGTTGTTCATCAGGTCCAGCCCCTTCTCGCGCTGCCAGTCGCCGGACTGCTCCTCCACCACCTTGATATCCGGGTACTTGGCCAGTACGTCCTTGACGCCGGCCGTACGCTTGCGGGTGTCGTCATGGGCCAGGCGGCCGAGAAGTATGGCGAGGTGGCCCTTGCCGCCCATCTGCTTGGCCAGATACTCCATCTGCAGCTGGCCGATGGCGCGCTCGTCGGTGCCCACGAACACCACCCCGGCCGGGAAGCTCTCCACTTCCGGGCGGCTGTTGAGGTAGACCAAGGGGATGCCGGCGGCAGTGGCACGCTGGGTGATCTTGCGGGTAGCCGCGGTATCGGCTGGATTGACGATGAGCACATCGACCTTCTGGGCGATGAAGTTCTCGACATGGCCAAGTTGACGGACCACATCGCTAGCAGAGTCTTCCACCTGCAAGGTGGCGCCGCCCTCTACCTGTTTGGCACGGTCCTGCATGGCGCGGACCAGGTAGGCGATGTAATTGTCGAGATTGCCGACGGTAACGCCGATGCGCAGCTCCGCCAGGGATAGACCTGGCAGCGAGGCCAGGACTAAGACAAGTAGCAGACGACGGAAAATGGACGGACGGGCAGCGTGGCTCTGAAACATCGACATCACCTACTTATTGTTGGAGCGGCGGTACACGGCGATCCGTGCCCGCCTTGGCGGTCAATGACTCGCAATCTATTAGAAAAAAAATTCTATATCAATAGAGTTTGGAATTTTAATAGCTGGCATCGACCGGTCGTACCCTGGTCTACCAGGAATGCTCGAGTTGTACGCCGAGATTGGCGCCATCCAGCGAAGAACCGAAGCTGCCGGTATCGGAAAGCGCCGACCCCGCCGCCAGCAGGTTGGCCGCGTCCTGGGCTGCGCGATTCCACTTGGCATAGGTCACGTAGAAGCGAACCTCGGGATGGGCGTTCTTGAAGGTCAACCCGCGCGGCGACCAGGTCGGCGCGAGGGTCAGCTTGGTCAGCTTGCGGGTACCACCGGGCGCCTGGACCTGGTCGTAGCCAAGCTCGGTCGCCAGCTTCCACTGCTCGGCGAAGCCATAGACGGTCCGGCCGCCGGTGGACAACCAGTGCTGGTCACCCGTATCGCGCTTGTCGGTCTGGTAGACGAATTGCAACTGGCCACCCCAGCGCGGACCGATCTGCCAGTCGAAGAACTCCACCAGGCGATAGCTGGCTGAGTCGCGTCGGGTGCCGATGTCACCGGTGGAACCCAGCGCTACCCCGGGCCCCTCGCCGTATTGCAGGGCCAGCGTATTCACCCCACCCCAATTCAGGAAGTTCTGCTGCTTGTGCTGGGCCGTCACCGACCAGCCACTGTGCGCGTCCTGCATGTTCGATGGCTTGTCGATGTAGCTGGCGCCCAGTTCCAGCAGGCCGTTGGGGTTGGTCTGGAAACCGGCCACGTTGAAATCGTAGCGGCTGATGTAACGTGTCTGGTCGAAGTTGTCCTTGCGGGAGAAGGCCAGGCTGTATTTGAGATCCCCAATGGGGATGTCTTCCAGGCCGCCACCGGTAGCACTCTGATTCCAGTAGAAGAAGTCGGAGATATCGATGGAGTTGCGCTTGTAGTAACGGCGCCCCGCCCAGACCGCGCCGCCGTTGAGGGCCTGTACGCCGTTCCAGTAGGCATAGCCCTGGACCAGACGGGTCCTGCCGAAGTCGCCGTCGAAGCGCGGCGTATGGTCATAGGCGTTGTATAGCTGGACCATGCCATAGAGCCCGAGGCGCGAGCCGTCGTCGAGCCTGAGCAGATCGTGGGACAAGGCGAGTTCGGCCAACTGCTCGCATTCGTTGCCCAGACGAAACTTGGAAGACGCTCCTGGCAGTTGAAAACACTGCTGGGACTGCGACCCCGTGGACGTCCCCAGACCGCCCCTCAGGTAGCCGGAGAAATCCAGGCCGTGCGCCAGCGGCAGGGTGCCACCCAACAAGCCCGTCAACATGACCCTGGTGATAGCTCTGTTCATCATGCTCTCTCTATTTTTTATTTATGAGGCGAAACGTACCGGCGCACTGCAGGGCGCCTGTCTTGAGCGAGCCATTGCCGGCCCGGAAGCCAAACGCCGCCCAGCCGCTCGCGGAGCACGGGTCCAGGACTCGTGCTCGCGGCGGTGGCTAAGGCGTAAGGGTTTGGAGCGACTGGAGCGAGGCGAGCTATCAGTCCTTCAGACGTTGCTGAAAACTGTCGACGTTCTCAGGGGTGATCAGCTGGTAAGGCACCCAGACGTTCTGCTCGACCTTCTCCTTTTTCGCCAGCTTGATCGCTGCCTCGACCGCGCCATTGGCCTGGCCCTTGGCATCCTGGAACACCGAGACCGCGAGCAGGCCACGCTTGATCGCCGAGAGGCCATCCGGGGTACCGTCGACGCCGCCGATAAGTACCGAGCCCTTGGCCTTGCCGGCCTGCTGCAATGCCATGGCCGCGCCGATCGCCATCTCGTCGTTGTTGGCGGCCACGGCATTGAATTCCTTGCCGCCCAGCAGCCAGTTGCTCATCAGGTCCATGGCCTTGTCGCGCAGGTAGACTGCGGACTGCTCTTCCACCACCTTGATGTCCGGATACTTGGCAAGGACCTCTTTCACGCCCTTGGTGCGGTTGTGCGTGGAGTTGTTGGCCAGATCCCCCAGCATGATGACAACGTTGCCCCTGCCACCCATCTTCTCTGCTAGGTACTGCATCTGCAGGGTGCCCGCCTCCAGATCGTTGGAGGCTACGGTGACCACACCTTCAGGCAGCTTGAGTTCATCCGGTCGGCGGTTGACGTAGACCAGCGGAATGCCCGCCTTGACCGCGGCCTCGGTGATGTTGCGGGTAGCAGCGGTGTCGACCGGATTGACGATGATGGCGTCCACCTTCTGGCTGATGAAGCTCTGCACCTGATTCAACTGCTTGACGACATCGGCGCGGGCGTCCTCGAACTGCAATTGGACGCGCTCGCTCTTGGCTTTCTTGGCCATGGACTCACGCAAGTAGGTCAGCCAATTGTCGTCGAATTGCGACATGCTCACGCCGACCTTGAGATCGGCCAAGGCGGACGTGCTGGCTACGAGCAGGGAAAGCGCCAGGGTGGCAAAACGGATTTTCATGCGCATCGAGATAGCTCCAGTCGTTATTGTTTTATTGCGGTGGTAAGGCTTTTTGCTGGCGATCGGATGCCCACGCGCCTGTAGCCAGGCGCGCGGCTATCGAGATAAGGCATTGGGAGGCGGCCGCAGGCCGCCCAGGTCAGCTCGCGCGGAAGAGCACGGCTGCTCCAGGCGAGGCGCAAAGCACCACGCCCTGGCGCTCGTGGCAGAACAGCCGACCCAGCAAGGCGAGCAGCCGTGAATCCCGCCGAATGCGCAGGCGGTGAACGGCGAAGAGCGGAAGATGGGTGGAGTGTGCGGAGGAGTTCATGTCGCGGCACCTGTCATTATTGTTGTCGGGACGCACCTGACGTGCGCAGTACCCTGGTGACTCGTTACAGCAACTGCACCTGACTTTATTGGAAATTTATTTCCATATCAACGTGAAAATAGAACGAAACATCCACAGAAACTCAGCTATCCAAGTCTTGTTGCGAGTGTCAACACGCTCGCTCGAACGTCTGATCGTCAGGCAGCGAATGGGCGGTATTTACCTTTACTAGCTGCCCACTTAGAGCACTTTGGCGCGCAGCATCCAGCACAACCTGACAGGCCAGTGCCTCACCGGTCGAGACAGGCGGCGCACTTTCCTGGGTCAGGGTTGCCATCCATTGGGCATAAAAGAGATCCCAGCGCCCCCGCTCACTGGGCACCCGTTCGCGTTCTTCGCCCCGACTGACCCAGCCCCAGCGCTGATGCTCTTCAGCGCCCCAGTTGCCTTTCTCGCTACGCGGCGAAAGGCCCTGCAACAGCGCCTGAGTCTGTCCATCCAGCCCCTCGACCGTGTAGACACCTCCTTCGCCTACCACCCGCAGACGCCAGGGACAGCCTTGCAAGCAACTGCCTGAAAGATGTGAGACCACGCCGTTCTGGTGCTTCAGGGAGATGAAGAATTCATCGTCCCGCTCAGGATCGCCTTGATGGAATAGCACCTCAGCGTATACCTGGGTTACCGGCCCGAACAGCGTCAGCGCCTGATCCACAAGATGACTGCCGAGATCGCGCAGCAGTCCACCACCGCTGGTGGCACCGGCTTTGTGCGGCTCAGCTACCTGAATGCGCGATTCGAAGATCCGCACGGTGCCCAGGGTGCCTTCGCGCAGCAGTTTGGCGACTGTAAGCACATCCGAATCCCAACGGCGGTTCTGGTAGACGGTCAGGGCTACGCCGGCACGCTCGGCCGCCTGCACCATATCCAGGGCATCTGGAAGATTGAGCGCAAATGGCTTGTCGCTCACCACTGGAATGCCATGCCGGATCGCCTCCAAAACCAAGGCTTTGCGCTCAGCTACTGGCGCCGATATCACCAGTGTGTCCACACCGGCGGCGACCAGGCTGGCCAGGTCATCGTGGCAGGCTACCCCGGGATGATCCTGAGCCACCTCGGCACGCCGCTGCGGGGAACGGGTGACGACGCCGACCAGCCGCGCGCCTGCGGTACTGGCGATCAGGGGGGCATGAAAGAAACGGCCACCCAGGCCATAGCCAACCAATCCGACACGCATAGTTCGATTCTCCTCGTGCAGCAAAGAACCCCCGGCAGGCGGTGCACCGCCGGGGGTCAGGGTCAGCCGTAGAAGGCCGGCCGGGTTGGCAGGGTGATGGGCACGATGGTGCCGCTGCGCTGTGCATTGACGCAGGCATCACCGGTCACCGCAGCGATGTAGCCGTCCCAGGAGGACGGGCCGGTCAGCTGGCCGGCCTTGAGATCGTCGATGAAGGCCTGCAGCTCCACGTCGTAGGCCAGCAGGAAGCGCTGCTTCCAGTCCACCAGAATCTCGTTGGACAGCTTGGCGTCGCTGCGCAGCTGCACCGAGGAGGGCTCCGGCAGGCGGGCAATGCCATGCTCGCCAACCACCTCGCACTGGATGTCGTAACCGTACTGGCAATTGACGAAGATCTCGACGTCGATACGTACCCCCTTGGCCGTCTCCAGCAGGACCACCTGGGGATCCTTGAGGTGCGCCAGGGCCTGTGAGGTCTTGCGTGGGAAGACCACCTGGGCCGACACATACTGATCGTCCAGCAGCCAGGCCAGCACATTGATCTCGTGGATCAGGGTATCGGTGATGGCCATGTCGGTGGTATAGCCTTCGCCCACGCTGGGATTGCGGTGTGCGGCATGGATCATCAACGGCTCGCCGATCCGCTGGCCATCGATCACCGCCTTGAGCTGGCGATAACCGGCGTCGTAGGGACGCATGAAGCCCACCTGGACCAGACGCTTGCCATGAGCCTGCTCGGCTTCGACGATGCGCTTGCAACCTTCCGCGGTCACCGCCAATGGCTTTTCGCAGAACACCGGCTTGCCGGCGGCGATGGCGGCCAGCACGTACTCTTCATGGGTCGGGCCCCAAGAGGTGACCACTACCGCCTGGACGTCCGCTGCGCCGACCAGAGCGTGGCCATCCGGATAGACCTCGGCGGTAATGCCTTCCTCCTGGACAATCCGGGCGGCCTGTTCGAGGTTGATGTCGGTTACCGCCACCACACGGCTGCCCAGCAGCTTGTGGCTGAGACGACGGATGTGTTCGCGGCCGATGGCGCCCGTACCGATAACACCGATGTTCAAGGTCATGACTTCTGTTCTCCGATTGAAATTGTTGTTACGTGAGAAAGCCGGGGACGAAAGCGATCAGTACTGGCGAGCCTGGGCGGTCTTCTCCTTGAGCATCTGCGAGACGGCAGCGATCTTCTCGCTGGTGGAAACCTCGGCGCCGCCGACGCGCCACCAGGACAGGTACTTGTGGATCATGGTCTTGGGCAGCACCTTGATGTCGATCAGGGTAGAGACCTGTTGCTGGCGGGCATCGGCCAGGGCGGCATCGAGCTCTTCCAGCGTCTTCACGCGATAGGTCTTGCAGCCGTAGGCGGCGGCGCTCATGGCGAAGTCCACCGGCACGAAGTCACCGTCGAGCTTGCCGGTCTCCGGATTGCGGAAGCGGAACTCGGTGCCGAAGCTGCCCATGCCGTGTTCCATCTGCAGGTTGTTGATGCAGCCGAAGGTCATGTTGTCGAGCAGCACCACATTGATCTTGCGGCGCTCCTGGATGGAGGTGGCCAGTTCCGAGTGCAGCATCTGGTAGGAGCCGTCACCGACCAAGGCGTAGACCTCACGCTCGGGTTCAGCCAGCTTCACGCCCAGGGCGGCGTTGATCTCGTAGCCCATGCAGGAATAGCCGTATTCCAGGTGATAGGTATTGACCCCCTTGCTGCGCCAGGCGCGCTGCAGGTCACCGGGCAGGCTGCCGGCGGCGGCGACGATGACGGCGTCGTCGTCCAGCCGTTCGTTGAGACGGCCGAGCACCTGACTCTGGGTAAGCGAAGAACCTGTCAGCTGGACGAAATCCTCCAGCACCGCTCGCGGCAAGTCGTCGTCGATCTCCGGTACGAAGTCGGGCGCGTCGTAGCGTGCGGCGTAGACCCGATCGATTTCCTGCCGGTATTGCTCACGGGCCTCGCCCACTTGAGCCCCCCAGTCGGCGCGATAACCGACAGCGTCCAGGGCCTCGGTCAGGGCGCTGAGGGCTTCGCGGGCATCGGCCACCACGGCCAGGCCGTCGAGCTTGCCAGCATCGAAGGCGGCCACGTTGAGGTTGAGGAACTCCACCTCGGGATGCTGGTAGAGCCACTTCGAGGAGGTGGTGAAATCGGTGTAGCGCGTACCCACGCCGATGATCAGATCCGCGTCCTTGGCCAGCAGGTTGGCGGCCAGGCAGCCGGTCTCGCCGATGCCACCGACATTGAGTTCGTGGCTGGAGACGATGGCGCTCTTGCCGGCCTGGGTCTCGGCGAAGGGAATCTCGAAGCGCTCGGCGAAACGCTGCAGGGCCTCGGCGGCGCCGGAATACTTCACCCCACCGCCGCAGATCAGCAGCGGCTTGCGCTTGCGCTTGAGCAGCTGCACCGCCTCCTCGATGGCGGCGGCCACCGGCGGCCGCCGATCCAGACGGTGCACCCGCTTGGCGAAGAAGTAGTCGGGATAGTCGTAGGCCTCGCCCTGGACATCCTGGGGCAGCGCCAGGGTCACGGCGCCGGTCTCGGCCGGATCGGTCAGCACGCGCATGGCGTTGATCGCCGCGCTCATCAGCTGCTCGGGCCGGTTGATGCGATCCCAGTACTTGCTCACCGCGCGGAAGGCATCGTTGGTGCTGATCGACAGGTCGTGGAATTGCTCGATCTGCTGCAGCACCGGATCGGGCTGGCGACTGGCATAGACGTCACCGGGCAACAGCAGCAGCGGAATGCGGTTGGCAGTAGCGGTGGCCGCGGCGGTCAGCATGTTGGCCGCGCCCGGACCCACCGAGGAGCTGCAGGCATAGATCTGCCGACGCAGCTTCTGCTTGGCGAAACCGGTGGCGGCATGGGCCATGCCCTGCTCGTTGCGCCCCTGGTGCACCACCAGGTCACCGGCATCCTGCTCCAGCGCCTGGCCCAGGCCCAGTACGTTGCCGTGACCGAAGATGGTGAAGACGCCGGCGACGAACTTGGTTTCCACGCCGTCGACGCTGAGGTACTGGTTATCGAGGAACTTCACCAGGGCCTGGGCCATGGTCAAACGTTGGGTGCTCATGGATTCACCTCTTCGATCTAGAGACTCCCGGGAGTTACCCACCCGGGAGGCGCGTCACCCAGCGACAGCTTCGCCAGCCACCTGTTTTTCCAACAGGGCTACGCTCTGCGCTAGGGCTGATTGCGGATCAGCGAGTGCATGGACGCTGGCAGCGAAGGGCTCGAACGAGAGATAGCCGCGGTAACCGTCGTCGAGGAGGTGCTTGATCTGCTCTGCGTTGCCGAGAATATCCGCCTCACCTACCAGTACCCGGTGCGCATCGCGAATCTGATTAAGAGGCAAGTCCGCATCTTCAACGCCGGAGATGTGCACCAGGCCAGTCAGCTCGGCGAAGAACTCGGTCTCGCCCGCCAGATGATGGTGGAAGGTGTCGTGCACCAGACGGAACACGTCCAGTCCGCCAACCGCCTTGATGGCCTCCACCGCCTGCCGCTTGAGGCGCAGTGAGCACTCTTCGAAACCCAACGGTTCGACGAAGCCGAGGATGCCGTGGTCGCGCAGAATGGGGGCCAACTCGCTCAGGGCCGTGCGCAGGTCACGGGCACGCTGAGCGGCGTCGCGGCTGTCGGTACGGTCATTGAGCGGGCACATCACCAGCCCCTCGGCGCCACAGGCCTTGGCATAGGCAGCCAGTTTCAGCGTCTGGGCGCGGCGTTCGTCGTTCCAGACGTCGAAGGGATAGAGGGCGTTGATGGACAGCAGGCGGATACTTTCGCCTTGGCAAAGGTCACGAACCCGCTCTGGTGGAGTGCCATCATCTATTTCCACATCATTGAGATCGTTACGGATTTCAATGGCGTCACTGCCCATGGCCTTGGTCAAGCGAATGAACGCCGAAAGGTCTAGAGAGGGGGCAACGATTCGATTGAAGGCAAAACGCAGCGGCTGACTCATTTGTTCTTGTACTCCAGGGGCGTTGAGGTTGGGGTCACTTGGCGGTGGGCATGCTGAATTCGGCGCCCTTGGCGATGCTGTCGGGCCAGCGCTGCATCACGCTCTTGTAGCGGGTGTAGAAGCGCAGGCCTTCCTCGCCATAGGCGTGGTGATCGCCGAACAGCGATCGCTTCCAGCCACCGAAGGAATGCCAGGCCATGGGCACCGGGATGGGTACGTTGATGCCGACCATGCCCACCTTGATGGTGCGGGCGAAGGCGCGAGCGATGCCGCCGTCGCGGGTGAAGCAGGAGACGCCGTTGCCGAATTCGTGGGCGTTGATCAGCGCCACCGCGCTGGCGAAATCCGGCACCCGCACGATGCCCAGTACCGGACCGAAGATCTCTTCCTTGTAAATGGTCATTTCCGGAGTCACGCCATCGAACAGGGTGGCGCCAACGAAGAAACCGTTTTCGGCGCCGGGCACCTTGAAGTTGCGGCCATCGACCAGCAGCTTGGCACCCTCCTCCACACCTTTCGTGATATAGCCCTCCACCTTGGCCTTGTGCTGCCCGGTTACCAGCGGCCCCATGTCGGCATCGGCTTCCACGCCGTTGCGCACCCGCAGGGCATCGATGCGCGGCAAGAGTTTCTCGATCAGGGCATCGCCCACCTCACCCACCGCCACGGCGATGGAGATGGCCATGCAGCGCTCGCCGGCCGAGCCGAAACCGGCGCCGATCAGGGCGTCGGCGGCCTGGTCCAGGTCGGCGTCGGGCATCACGATCATGTGGTTCTTGGCACCGCCCAGGGCCTGGACGCGCTTGCCGCGGCGGGTGCCTTCCTGGTGGATGTATTCGGCGATAGGTGTGGAACCGACAAAGGAGATGGCCTCCACGTCCGGATGCTGCAAGAGCGCATCCACCGCCACCTTGTCACCCTGGACCACGTTGAACACGCCATCGGGTAGGCCGGCCTGCTTGAGCAGCTCGGCCAGCAGCAGGCTGGCGGACGGATCGCGCTCGGAGGGCTTCAGGATGAAGGTATTGCCGGTGGCCAGCGCCATGGGAATCATCCACAGCGGCACCATCACCGGGAAATTGAAGGGGGTGATGCCGGCGCACACGCCCAGCGGCTGGCGCAGGTTCCAGTTGTCGATGCCGCCACCGATGTTGTCGCTGTAGCTGGTCTTGGCCAGGTGCGGCGCGCCGCAGGCAAATTCCACCACCTCGATGCCGCGGGTCACCTCGCCCATGGCGTCGGACAGCACCTTGCCGTGCTCGCGGGTGATCAGCGCCGCCAGTTCCTCGTGGTGCTGGTCGAGCAGCTCCTTGAAGCGGAACAGGATGCGCGAACGGCGCAAGGCTGATTGCTCGGACCAGGCAGGAAAGGCCGCCTTGGCCGCCGCGACGGCCTGCTCGACGGTCTGCGCCGTAGCCTGGGCGACCTGCGCCTGAACGACGCCTTCGGCCGGATTGAAGACGTCGCTGAAACGCTCGGCCTGGGCCACGATCTCGCCGTTGATGTAATGCCCGATGACGGGGGTCTCGCTCATGTGCTGCATCCTTGTGTCTGAGCCGCCGTGCGGCTGATGAAGGGGGCTTACCGCTCCAGCAGCCACTCGTGCTGCGGATCGTTGTGGAATTTCCAGACGCGCTTGGGGCCGGCCATCACGTTGAGGTAATAGGACTCATAGCCATAGGGCACGCTGACCGGGTGATAGCCGCGCGGTACCAGCACTACGTCGTGGTCTTCCACCGCCATGGCCTGATCCAGGTCGCGCTCGTCGGTGTAGACGCGCTGGAAGATGAACCCCTGCCCCGGATCGATGCGGTGGTAGTAGGACTCCTCCAGCAGACTCTCCGAAGGCAGGTTGTCGCGGTCATGGCGATGGGGCGGATAGCTGGAGGAATGCCCGGATGGAGTGCGCACCTCCACCACCAGCAGCGAATAGGCCGCCGCCGTGTCCGGCAGGATGTCGCAGACATAACGGGTATTGGCGCCCTTGCCACGGGTGGATCTCTGCATGCTCGCCGGCTCGATCAGCCGCGGTGGCAGCCGGTCCGCCACCACCGGATTGCCGGGCGAGGTGCAGACGGCCACTTCAGCGGCGCTGTCGGCGGTCACCCGCGCCGCGCTGCCGGGCGGCAGGTAGGCGGCATAGGGCGAGACGTCCTCGAAGACACTCTGGCGACCGGCCAGTCCGCGCCAGGCGAAGTCGCCCAGTTGCGGATGCCCGCCTTCGATACTGGCGCCGCCGCTGAGCAGCACGATGCAGACTTCCAGATCACCCGCCACCACCGGCAGGGATTCCCCCGGTTGCAGGCGGTGGGCGGCGAAGCCGACATAGTCCAGGGCACCGGCCGGGACGCTGACGATGTCGCGGGCGCTCCGGTCGGCTTTGACGAGCAGATTCATCGCGGGTCTCCTCAGGCAGTGGCCTGCGCCACCAGTTGGCGCAGATGGTCGTAGCCTTTCTTGGCGTATTCGTAGGCCGGCGCCACGGCCGGGTCCTGCTCGGCTTCCACCACCAGCCAGCCTGAATAGCCGGCGGCCACCAACACCTTGAGCAGCGCCGAGAAGTCGATGTCGCCATCCCCCGGCACGGTGAAGGTGCCGTTGAGGATGCAATCCGGAAAGCTCCACTGGTTGTTGCGCGCCAGCTGTACCACGTCCTTGCGCACGTCCTTGAAGTGCACATGGCAGACCCGGTCGATGTGTTGCTGCAGCACGCTCAGCGGATCGCCACCCCCCATGTAGCAGTGACCGGCATCGAACAGCAGGCCGACGTCCGGGGAGGTCAGCGCCAGCAACCGGGCGGTGTCCTCGGGCGATTCCACGTAGGCGCCCATGTGGTGGTGATAGGCCAGGCGCACACCCTGGCTCAGGGTGAAGGCGGCCAGCCGATCGAGCTTCTCGGCATAGGCCTGCCAGGCGGCGTCGTTGTGGAAGCGCGGCCGTTCAATCAGCGGCACCCGCTGACTCTGAATCGACCCGGCCACCTCGCCATAGACCAGCACCCTGGCGCCGTTCTCGGCCAGCAGCCGGCAGTGTGGCCGGATCGCCTCGATCTCGGCCTCGACATCACGGTGCGCCAGGCCGCTGGAATACCAGCCGGACACCAGCTCCAATCCGTGCTGACCCAGCACCTCGCCCAGGGCCTTGGGCTCGCTGGGAAACTTGCCGCCCAGCTCGAAGCCCTGGAAGCCAATTTCCTTGCCCTCGCGCAGGATGGTCTCCAGCGGGGTGTCACCGCCCAGGGCCGGCAGGTCGTCGTTGGCCCAGGAGATGGGGTTGATGCCGATCTTGAGTTTTTCTTGTGCAGTCATGTCAGCCCTACTCATTGGATAGCGATCAGGCGCGAGCGGCGCGCCAGGCCTGGATCAGGAATTCGAAGGTGGCGCGCACCTGGGCGATCAGCCCGGCATCGTCGATCTCACCGGCGAGCCAAGCCCGACTCGGTTGGCCGAAGATGGTCCGGCCCACGGCAAAGCCGCGGCAGCGGGTACTGGCACTGGCCTGACGAAAGCCTTCGGCCAGTTCCTCGGCCGGGGCATTGAGGCCCAGCAGCACTACGCCTTGGCAATGGGGATCGCGTTCGGCGATCAGGGTGTCGAGTTGCTGCCAGACACCGGCCGGCTGGGCCTCGATCTTCCACCAGTCGGGGTAGATGCCTAGGTTGTACAGCCGCTTGATGGCGCGGTAGAGCACGTCGGGCCGGGTGGACGCATGGTTCTTCGGCGGGATGACCTCCAGCAGGAGTTCGTGACCGCTGGCCTGGGCCGCCTGGTACAGCCCCCTGAGCTGGGCCTCCTGCTCCAGCCGCAGCAGCGGCTCGTCATCGGGGTGGAATTGCACCAGGCACTTGATGATCTGCTCGTCCGGCCAGCTCAGCAGGGTGCTGCCCACCGAGCGGCCGTGCTCGAAGGCCAGCGGCCGCGAATTCTGCAATTCCACCGGCCGGGCCACCCACCAGCCACGGCCGGTGGCGGCATTCAGCGCATCCTGACCGAAGCGCTCGTCGGCCAGCAGCCCGACATCCGCCGCCACGCCCTGGCACGCCAGCGCCTGCTCGACCTCGGCGATGGCCTGGACGAACAACTGCTTGAGTTGCGGAATGCGCGCCGGATCGGCCCCCGCCTGCTGGGCGCTTTCCACCAGCTGGTAGCGGTGATCGAAGGCGAAGATGAACAGCGGCTGCCAAACGCGGCGGCGGACGCTGACCCGGTGCAGGCGAGTGAGCACGGGATCGAGGTCCGGCCGGGTGATGGGCACCGGGCTGTGGTGGAGGTAGTCCAGTTCGGCCAGAGTCGGCATGGCCGGGGCGCAGCCATGGCGCGATACCACCAGTCCACCGCAGGCATTGGCCAGCCGGCAGCATTCGGCATCATCGCCACCGGTCAGCCAGCCACGCAGGAAGCCGGACATGAAGGCATCGCCCGCCCCCAGCACATTGAGCACCTCGACGCGGATGCCGCGATGGATCTCGCCCTCCTCGAGACGCGCCGGGATGGCGCCGTGGAGCACCGTGCAGCCCTGGGCGCCGAGCTTGACCACCAGGGTCGCCGCGGTCACCTCGCGCACCCGGCGCAGGGCGGTGAGCAGGTCTTCGCTGCCCCCGGCGATCTGGAATTCCTCTTCGGTGCCCACCACCAGGTCGAAGCGCGGCAGGATGCGCTGCACATGGGCGCTGACCTCGGCGCTGGCGATGAAGCGGGTCTCGCCATCGGCCTTGCCGGTCAGCCCCCAGAGCACGGGGCGGTAATCGATGTCCAGCACCCGCTTCACGCCATTGCGCTCGGCGTAGTCCAGGGCCCGGCTGCTGGCCTGGAACACGCCCTCGGTGGAGAAGTG
The DNA here is from genome assembly GCF_021106615.1 of Pseudomonas sp. PLB05. Lineage (NCBI taxonomy): Bacteria > Pseudomonadati > Pseudomonadota > Gammaproteobacteria > Pseudomonadales > Pseudomonadaceae > Pseudomonas > Pseudomonas sp. PLB05. The sequence continues at coordinate 14,398 of NZ_JAJOHO010000004.1, read as the reverse complement.
GGTACCGGTGATCAACAGCGCCTTGCTGCTGGCGATGAAGGCCTCGTCGATGTCGTCCACGCCCAGCGCCATATCGGCGCAATTCTCGCGATAGAACACCAGGGGAAAGGTCTCGCGGTCCTTGATGCCCAGCAGCACCATGGCGGTCAGGCGCTCGCGATCCACCCGAACGCCGCGAGTGTCGCAGCCTTCGCGCGCCAGGGTCTGGGTCAGGAAACGGCCCATATGGTCATCGCCGACCCGGGTCAGCATCGCCGACTTCAGCCCCAGGCGCGCAGTGCCGAAGGCGATGTTGGCGGAGGACCCGCCCAGGTACTTGGCGAAGCTGCTGACGTCTTCCAGTGGCGCGCCGATCTGCTGCGCATAGAGGTCGACGCCCAGCCGCCCGAGGCAGATCACGTCGAACTGGCGTCCACTGGCGAAGAAATTGTCACCCATTGGTGGCTCCTGCTTATTGTTATCGGCCGACCGTTCGTACCCGAGGGCCGAATACGTTTTGAAGTGAGCTCAGGCTAGAACGCCGCCACCAACAAATCAACAAAAATTCCACATGAGTATTTATGGAATTTAATTTCCATATCCGGAAGACGCCTGGACCGGTACCCGACTTCGACGCCACCCGCCGAATGGGTTAAGTTGCCGACATAAGAATCCCACCGTGAGATTGCCCATGCCCTCTGATTCCCTGGCCGACGACGTTACCAGCAGCGCTCCGCTGGCCGATCCGCCTGGCAATGTCGAGCAACTGCTGGCCTGTATCACCCGCGATTACGACGCCCTGCCACGCCAGCTCAAGCGCGTTGCGGCCTATGTCAGCCAGCAGAGCGACAGGGTCATGGTCGATCGCATCAGCGACATTGCCAGCCAGTGCGAAGTCCATCCTTCAGCCATCGTGCGCTTCTCCCAGCGCTTCGGTTTCAAGGGCTTCAGCGAAATGCAGGCACTGTTTCGCGAGGCCTATACCCACAAGACCACGCCGGTGCAGAACTACCAGCAGCGCATCCGCAACATGATCGCCAACAAGAGCCAGCGGGCCAGCAGCGGCGATCTGGCTCGCGAGTGCATCAACGCCACCCGCTCAGGCCTGGATCGACTGGCCGAAGAACTGGACGACGCCGCCTTCGCCAAGGCTGTCGACCTGCTGGTGAACGCCGAGAACATCTATGTGGTGGGGGTGCGTCGCTCCTTCGCCGTAGCCGATTACCTGGTCTACAACCTGCAGCACACCAACAAGCGCATCCACCTCATCACCGGTCTGGGCGGCGGCTATCGCGAGCAGATGCGCAGCATCGCCCAGGGCGACCTGCTGATCGCCATCAGCTTCAGCCCCTATGGCAAGGAAAGTCAGCAATGCGTGCGCATTGCCCAGCACCACAAGGCCAAGACGCTGATCATCACCGACAGCAACCTCTCGCCCCTGGCCAAGCGCGCCAGCGCGCTGCTACTGGTCAACGAAGGTAGCGCCTTCGCCTTCCGATCGTTGAGTGCCACCCTGTGCCTCTGTCAGGCACTGTTCCTGGCCCTTGGCTATCGCCTGGAATTGAAGATGGATGAGATTCAGCTGACTCAGGAAGAAGACGACTAGCTTGATAAGGGCGGGCCAGAGCAGACCTTCCGCTCTCAAAGAAGCCTCGCCCATTTTTTAGAAAATATTTTCTAAAAGGATATAAACGATATTTTAATTGCATGAGCGAAGACCTGTGCCTAGGATGAGGCCAAGCCTTTCGATGGCCGATCACTCCCGCGCCTCGGTCGACAAGAACAACAAGGAGTCCTCATGCCCATGCCCCCTCACCGCACGCTGTCAGTCCAAGCCCTTCCGCTCGGTCGGCCGCCCTCAGCTCTCGCCTAGTCCCCCTCTTTTCACGACTCGTCGAGGCTCTTTCCATGGAAACCAGCAAGATCGCTCTGGCCGGCACCGCATCGCCCGCCGGTGCCACCCCCAGTAGTCGCAAACTCCAGGTCATCACCACCATCGCCACCTTTGGCGGCCTGCTGTTCGGCTACGATACCGGCGTCATCAACGGCGCCCTGCCCTTCATCAAGAACGACCTGCAACTGACCCCGCTCACCGAAAGCCTAGTGGTCTCCTCACTGGTATTCGGCGCAGCCCTGGGCTCGATCGTCAGCGGACGTTTTTCCGACGCCCATGGCCGCCGGCGCATCATTCTGCTGCTCTCGTTCATCTTCATGCTGGGCACCCTGGGCTGCACCTTCGCGCCCAATACCGCCACGATGGTGCTCGCCCGCTTCGTGCTTGGTCTTGCCGTGGGCGGCGCCTCGGTCACCGTGCCGGTCTACCTGGCCGAGATGGCTCCCAAGCATTTACGCGGGCAGCTGGTTACCCGTCAGGAGCTGATGATCGTCACCGGTCAGTTGCTGGCCTTCACCAACAACGCGCTGATCGCCAATTTCTACGACGGCGACCACACCTGGCGCTGGATGCTGGTGATCGCCACCCTTCCCGCCATCGTGTTGTGGATCGGCATGCTCAGCGTGCCGGAGAGCCCACGCTGGCTGGCCTCCAAGGGACGCTTCGGCGAGATGTTGCGCACCCTGCGCCAGATTCGCGAGGAGCACCACGCTCAAGCTGAAGCTCGTGAAGTTCGCCAGCAGGCCGAAGACGACGCTCGCCAGGGTGAAGGTGGCTGGGCCGACCTCAAGACCCCCTGGATCCGCCGCGTCTTTCTCATCGGCCTGGGCATCGCCGTCACCCAGCAGATCACCGGGGTCAACTCCATCATGTACTACGGCACCCAGATCCTCACCGATTCCGGATTCGCAACGAAGGGCGCTCTGATCGCCAACGTCGCCAATGGCGCCATCTCGGTGGTGGCCACCTTCGTTGGCATCTGGTTATTAGGCCGGGTCAACCGCCGCCCCATGCTGCTGATCGGTCTGCTCGGTACCACCACCTCGCTGCTGCTGATCGGGGTGCTGTCCCTGATCCTCGAGCCGGGCCTTACCCGCGGCTTCGCCATTCTCTCCCTGACCGTGGCTTTTCTGGCTTTCCAGCAAGGCGCCATCTCGCCAGTGACCTGGCTGATGCTGGCGGAGATCTTCCCCATGCGCATCCGCGGCTTCGCCTTGGGCATGTCCGGCTTCGTACTGTGGCTGGTCAACTTCCTGGTGGGTTTCTTCTTCCTGCAACTGGTGGCCTGGTTCAGCATCTCCACCACCTTCTTCCTGTTCTTCGCGCTAGGACTGGTGGCCTTGACCTTCGTGTTCCGCTACCTGCCAGAGACCCGCGGCCACTCGTTGGAATCCCTCGAACGCTACTTCCGCAAGCTGGGCTGATGCCACTGCTCGCCATTCACCTTCAAGATCATCGTATCCAGGAGTCATGCCATGAAAATCGCCATTGATCCCTACATGTATCGCAACCTGAGCCTCGCGGAGACCTGTCGGCGGGTAGCGGAGTCCGGCTTCGAATATCTGGAGCTTTCGCCGAGGGAAGACTTCCTACCCTGGTGGAAGCGTCCTCGAGCACATTCGGAGCGCATCGCCGAACTCAAAAAAGCGCTCAAGGACCATGGTCTGCAGGTCGCCTCGCTACTGCCCATGTACCGCTGGGCCAGTCCCCACGAGGACGAACGCCAGGCCGCAGTCAATTACTGGAAGGAAGCCATCCAGGTAGCGGTGGAGCTAGGCTGCGACACCATGAATTCCGAATTCGGTCGTGGTCCCTCGCCCGAGCGCGGTCACAAGATCAGTTGCTGTGGCGGCAGCCATAGTCATGAGTCCAGTGAAGCGGCCTGGTGGCGCTCGATGGAAGAGCTGGTCCCGATCTTCGAGCGCGAAGGCATCACCCTGAACATGGAGCCGCATCCGGAAGACTGGTGCGAGACGTTGCATCCGGCCATCGACATGCTCAAAAGCATCGGGTCCGCCAACGTCAAATTTCTTTATTGCGCGCCCCACACCTTCTACTTCGGCGACGACATGGCCCAGATGATCGCAGATGCCGGCTCGCTGATCGGCCACGTGCACATTGCCGATACCTGGAACCACAAGGCTTCCTCAGGCCTGCGCTATATCGTCAATCCGCCAGGTGCCCAGGTAAGCGTGCATCAGCATATGAACATGTACCAGGGCGAGATCGACTGGGACCTGTTCTTCTCCTCGCTGGCCAAGGTGGGTTTCGACGGCATCGTCACGTCCTGTGTGTTCGGCTGGGAAGAACGCGCCGATGAGTCGGGGCGTTTCATGCGTCAGGAGATTCAAAAGTACGTAGACAAGCATTGGCTACGCTGAGACAGCGCCGCGCAAACGCTTGATCGACAAACAGAAATTTCTTGAGCAGAAGGCTTGACAGCCACCGGCGCCTTGCCAATAATGCGCGCCTCGGATGGCTACGTAGCTCAGCTGGTTAGAGCATAGCATTCATAATGCTGGGGTCCGGGGTTCAAGTCCCTGCGTAGCCACCACCTATTTCCAAGGGTCAGCGTAAGCTGGCCCTTTTTTATTGCCCGGATTTTTCCTTTCCTGGAGATCACGGCTACAGCCCGTACCGCTCTGGGTCTCGTCTTCCTCCGAGTGAGGACCCCGCTCCGCTCCCCTCCTGGACAGCCTTCCCGCCACACGAAGAAGTCCAGCATAAGCAGACCCGATCTATGGGTGGCACCGCTCTTCGTCCCCTCTCCCTTTGGGAGAGGGCTAGGGTGAGGGGCCGACCGCCCGGCCGCTCCCCAGCCGCAGCGTAAGAAAGCCTTTCCCGCCCCATGAAAAAGCCCGGCCTAAGCCGGGCTCCATCACCGCGCAACACCCTTACAGCGCGACCTTCTGCTTGCTCTCCAGCTCTTCCGCAGCAGCCGCGTCCTGAGTATCGATGGACTGCACCAGCGCCTTGGAGCTGAAGGCTCGCAGGTCACGCAAGAAGTTGTCGCGCCAGGAGGCCAGGTCCGCCTGGCGGATCACCCGCATCATGTCCTCGTAGCGCGACTTGCGCTCTTCCAGCGACATGCGCAGCGCCCGGTCCAACGCCTCCGCCATGCCAACGTGGTCATAGGGATTCACGATCAACGCCGAATTGAGTTCGCGCGCCGCACCGGCAAAGCGCGACAGCACCAGCACGCCGGGATTCTCCGGATCCTGGGCCGCCACGTACTCTTTGGCCACCAGGTTCATGCCATCTCGCAGCGGGGTCACCAGACCCACGTCGGAAGAGCGGAACAACCCCATCACCGTGCGCCGGTCATAGCTCTTGTTCAGGTAGCGGATCGGTGTCCAGTCCAGCTCGGAGAAGTGGCCGTTGATATGGCCGGCATGGCTCTCCAGCTGGCGGCGAATGTTCTGGTAAGAGACCACGTCTGCCCGCGACGAGGGCGCGATCTGCACGAACTGCACCGCCCGATGATGCTCGGGGAAATGCTCCAGCAGCTTCTCGAACGCCTGGAAGCGCTCCACCAGACCTTTGGAATAGTCGAGCCGGTCGACGCTGACGATGGTCTTGTAGGGCACGCCCTCGATGCTGCGCGAGATGAACTGGCGCCGCGTACGATAGGACTCGGCCTGCTTCTGGATGACGTCCGGCATCACGCCAATGGGATAGACGCCCACGCGGAAGTTGTGACCATAGGCGGTCAAACTGCCATCCTTTTCCAGCACGCCGCGTACTTCGCGGGTGATGTAGTCCTGGAAGGCCAGCTGGTCTGTATCGGTCTGGAAGCCGATCAGGTCATAGAAGCACAGGGTCTTGAGCAATTCGTTGTGCGGCGGAATCGCGGTGAGGATTTCCGGCGCCGGGAAAGGAATGTGCAGGAAGAACCCGATACGGTTGCGAATGCCCAGCATGCGGCAGGCTTCGGCGAAGGGAATCAGGTGGTAATCGTGCACCCAGATGATGTCATCGGGCTTGAGCAGGGGCTTGAGGCGCTCGGCCATGGCCATGTTGACGCGTCGATAGCCGTCGTACTCTTCGCGGTTGTAGCGCGCCAGATCGATCCGGTAATGGAAGATCGGCCAGAGGGTGGCGTTGGAAAAGCCGCGGTAGTAGTGGTCGTAGTCGCGCTTGGTCAGGCCGAAGGTTACGTAGTCGATGTTGTCCTTGGTCTGGGTCTTGGCCGGCCCGTTTTCCTTGACCGTCTCGCCGTTCCAGCCGAACCAGATGCCACCCGACTTGCGCAGGGCGTCCAGCACGCCCACCGCCAGACCACCCGCGGTCGCCTTGCCTTCTTCGATCGGGGCTACCCGATTCGATACCACCACTAAACGGCTCATCCTAATCTCCTTGCTTATAATGTGGCGCGAGGTCGCGGCTCAGCTGTTGCAGCCAGAGGGCTACCGCTTGGACCGAAGGCAGGCGGGTCTTGGCGACCGTCTCCCCCTCCCCCACCTTGACGGTCAGACCGCCTCGCGCATTGACGACAGCGAACCCCTCTTCATCGGTGCGATCATCACCGAGAAACACCGGCAGGCAGCCGGCAAAGGGTTCCAGTTCGAGAAAACGGGCGATGGCTTCGCCCTTGCTCGCCGCAGCGGGCTTGAGTTCGAAGACGCACTTGCCCGGCTGCAACTTGAATTCGGAATGGTCGGCCGCGATGCCTTCGGCCAGTTCGCGTACCAGGGCTTCCTTGTCCGGCGCCTGGCGATAGTGCAGGGCGAAGGCCACGCTCTTGCGTTCGAGCAGCAGGTCCGGATGTTCGGCCAGGGCCGCTTCTAGACGGGCACCGACTTGCGCCAGCATCTCAGCGTCCAGGGTCACCCGATGGGTCTTGCCCTGGGGATCGCGCCATTCGGCGCCATGCACTCCAGCCGCGGCCAGCCGCAGCGGCGCCGTGAAGCCATCAATCTCGGCTAGCGGGCGCCCGGAAACCACGGCGACGCCATGGTGGCGCGCCAGCTGTTCGAGGGCGGCGAGGGTTTCGGCGGGAATGAAAACCTGTTCCGGACGTGGCTGCAATTCTGCCAGGGTGCCATCCAGATCGAAGAAGAAGGCCAGCGGTTGGCCCGATGAGGTGAGGCTGTCGAGGTCGATCATGGAAGGTACGACTGCCGGGTCACCGTATGGTTCGTTCACACCTTCCGGCGGTGCCGAGGAATTCCCCTTGCCGACGCGTAGTCGGATTCAGGGAGATGCTCTAGCAGCCCTGCCTTTGGAGACCACCATGAACAAGCCCGACATCACCAAGACCCCCGAAGAGATCGATGACATCCAGGACCGCATGGGCGACATGCGCGAACTCGACTTCAGCGAGCGTAAGGACGAGCGCGGTGGTCGCATCGGCGACGAAATGGACGAGCGCGACTATGCAGGCCAATTCCCCGAGGAGCGCGTGCGCCAGGCCGGCATGACCGGTGGCGAAACCCTGGATCATCAACCGACCATGGACGACGCCAGTCCGGAAACCCTGCTGGACGAGACCGGCGCCCGTTCGCCGACCGACTACGGCGATGCCTGGCCCAATGACAAGGAGCTGAGCGTGGTCGAAGACACGGACATCGGCGGCGGCTCTGGCCAGGACGAAGCCGAATTGGGTCGCAGCCATCCCCTGGACGGCCAGGCGTGGGATGGCGAGGCCGACGAGCCCAACGAAGCCGAAACCCAACGGGACGCCCGCTACGCCGATCTGGACGCCAACGACGAAGACCTCGCCGGTGATACCGGTCTGGATCTGGACGAAAAGCGCGCCGACCACTGAAACTGCTGAGGGCCTAGTCGAGCAGCGTACAGGCCATCACCAGCGCATCTTCCCGGCCGCCGACCGCGGGATAATAGTCCCGCCGGCGGCCGATCTCGTTGAAGCCATAGCGCTCATACAGCCGGTAGGCCGACTGATTGCTGGCGCGCACCTCCAGAAAGCACTCGTTGGCCTTGGCCTTGCGCGCTTCCTGCAGCAAATGCTCCAGCAGGCGCAGACCGAGACCGCGCCCCTGGCTTTCCGGCTTGATGGTGATATTGAGCAGATGGGCTTCGTCGAGAATGACGTTGATCACTCCATGCCCCACCTGCTGCTCGCCGGCCGTCATCACCCAGCAGTCGTAGGACTTGAGCGCATCCAGGAAGATGCCGCGGGTCCAGGGGTGGCTGAAGGCCTGATATTCGATCTTCAATACCGTGTTCAGATCGGCTTCGGTCATCCGCCGAAAGCTCACCGCATCGTTCATTGCTGTTCCATCCAGCGGCGCCGCTGCGGGCGCATGGCTTGCCAGAGCCTGGCCTTGGCAGCCGGCTCTTCCATCAAGATATCCAGCCCTGGCACCAGCCAGGCCGGTCCCAGGGCGGTGTCCTGTTCCACACCGGTGAGCTGCGCATCCTCGACGCCACCGCAGCGCCGCGCCGCGCCGCCGATCAGCCAGAGCCCCAGGCCCTCGCCCAGGCGCTCCTGGTGCCCCGAGACGAAGCTCTGCACGAATTCGCAGGCCGCGGCCGGCCCCTGGTCGAGTTGACCGCTGTTGAGCAGCGGCCAGCGAATGGGTTCTTCGCTGACGATCCGTGGCGTATCCGGCAGGCCAGCAGCGCGCAGCAGATCCCTCAGCAACAGATAGGCAGGATCGCGCGAACCCAGAGTATCGCCAGTGGGCAATTCCAGCAGCAACAGGCAACGCCCGGCCTGCAACAGCTGCAAGGCGAAGCGCGGCGCCGGCTCGCGCGACGGTGACGGCGCGCGCTCCGGTTCCGGCTCGGCTGCAGGAGTCGCAGCCGGCTTGACCGCAGTGGGTCGCGGGATCTCGATGCGCGGCCGATGCGCCGCCGGTGCCTCGGCTACCGCAGCGGCCGGCGCAGCCTTGGCCACCGGTTCCGGGCGTACCACCCGGGCGGTGACGGGCGCCTCCTCCGGTTCCTCGACCCACAGGGCCTCCGGCCGCGAAGGCGCCGCGAAGGGCAATACCGTACGCGGCACCCAGACATCCAGCTGCAGCGCCTGCAGATAGGCGCGACGACGTGCCTCGGCGGCAAGCGAGGGGCTGGTGGAAGGGGCGGGGTCGGACATGGGCGGATCCTTCGGACACGCGGCGGGATTATGCGGGGCGGCATTGTCGCCCGGATCGTCCCGGATCGAAAGGCCGCCCTGCCCATCGGTCCCACCGCAGTCACATCGAAGGCTCTGGCGTCTGGAGTACAATGGCGCTTTTGTCTGGTGCGGTCCCCGCCATGATCGACCCCAAACGCGTCCTGCGTACCCTCGCCGAACACTGGCACCTCATCGACCCGCTGTGCACCCACTTCGACAGCGGTACCCTGGGCCTGGCCGAACTGCGCGCCCGCCTCGCCGAGCAGTTGCCCGAACGCACGCCGGCCGACCTGACGGCCCTGCTGGACACCTGGATCCGCCTCGACATCCTGGTGCCGGTGGCCAAGAGCCCCAACCGCTTCGAACTCAATGGCCAGATCCACGACTTCCTCGGCTACCTCAGGCGCGAACACCGCCTGGGCCTGTGCCTGGAGATCGAGGCCTACCTGCGCCACCTGGAACGCCTCGCCGGCCACATCCGCGAAGCCTTCGACAACCGCGACGGCCCCGATCTCGTTCGCCAGCTGCGCCTGCTGGACATGCGCGTGCGCGACGTCCTCAAGAAGCTCGCCAACGATGGCCATGCCCTGGAAGGCGTCGCCGAACGCGCCAAGACCAGCGACCGCCAGATTCCCCTGCGCCAACGCTATGCCGAGGTGCTGGCCACCTGGGACGAATACGTCGAGCCGATGATCCAGCTGGTGGCCGCCGATGGCGCCTTCGAGCGTGGGGTGCATCGCGTCGAGCAGGTCCTCCTGCACCTGCTGGGCGAACAGCAGCGCTTAGGCCACCTGGTCGACGACGACCTGCTGCTGCGCACCCAGGCCCGTATCCTGGAAATGCACAATGCCGCCCAACTGGCCCTGAGACGTGCGCGCGAACTGCTCTTGCCGTTGCGCGAAGAAGCACGCCGGCACAACGCCGTGACCCGCGGCGCCGCCCTGGCCCTGGCCACCATTCGCCGCAAGGGTCTCGACGCCGTGCCCCAGGCCGCTTTGCCGCTGTTCAGCCGGCCGCAGAGCGTCTTCCTCGGCACCACCGCCCAGGTGGAAAGCTATGTCTACGCCCTGGCCCGCTTCGAACCCAAGCCGGCACGCTTCCCCAGCCAGTCCACACGCCAGCGCGATACCGAGCGCCCGGCGGCGCCCCGTACCGCACGCGAAATGCTCGATCTCTGCCAGGACGCCCTGCCGCTGCCCGACCTCATGGCCTGGCTGCTGGAACAGGAGCCAGCCGGCGACACCGACGAGTTGCTCTACTGGTTCTCGCGCCTGTCTCGGGATACGCGCTTCCAGCGCCAGCGGCTGGATCGGCGCCACTACGACACCCTCGAACACCGCGTCAGCCTATGCTCCTACGCCCTGACCGCCCGATCTCTCGCGAGCGACGCCCATGCAACTTGATCTCAATGAAATGACCCAGCTCGCGCCTATCTTCCGCGAACTGTTCAAGGGCTATCACCTGTCCCGTAGCGAGCCCGAGAGCTACGCCCAGCTCAGCCAGCAACAGGACCAGTACCGCGCCCTGTTCCGCGCCCTCGGCTTCGAACTGGTCTGCGATCCGCGCGGCTTCTACTACTTCGTTCCCGAGCAGATGGGTGCCCAGGTCAACAAGACCGCCCAGCGTCTGGCGCTGTTCACCTTCATCCTGGTCGAGCACCTGGCCGACCAGGGCCGCGACCCCCTGGCCGTGCTCGACGGCGGCACCCTGGGTCGGCACGAATTGCCGGCGCTGCTGGACAAGTACCGTGACCTCTTCCTGCAGGCCGAGGTGACCACCCAGGAAGAACTGGAGGAAAAGATCCTGCGCCGCCTGACCCAGCTCGGCTTCGCCCTGGACAGCAACGGTACCTACCGCTTCCTGCCGCCCATGCACCGCTTCCTCGACGTCTGCCTGACCGTACAGCAGGACCGCGACCTGGCCGCCGGCCTGCATGCCAGCGACCTGCCGCTGCCGGCTCCGACCCTGGCCAGCGACGAGGACAGCACCGAGGAGAGCGCCGACGAGGATGACGAAGAGGCCGCCCTGGCCCGCGCCATCGCCGCAGAACGGGAGTTCGACCTATGATCCGCTACGGCATCAGCCGCTTTGCCCTGCTCAACACCGCCGGCTACAGCCTCGGCCTCTTCCCGCTGGAACAGCCGCTGTCGGTCTATGGCGCCAACAACCTCGGCAAGAGCGCCTCGATCAACGCCCTGCAATTCCCCATCCTGGCGCGGCTCTCCGACATGAGCTTCGGTAAGTACAGCAACGAGCAGTCGCGCAAGTTCTACTTCGCCACCGACACCAGCTACATCCTCATCGAGCTGCGCCTGGCCCACGGCCCCCACGTCATCGGCGTGGCCGGTCGCGGTCCGGGGGGCGGCTTCGGTCACCAGTTCTTCGCCTATGCCGGCGAACTTGATCTGGCCCATTATCAACGTGACGGCGCCTGCCTGCGCCAGCGCGAGCTCTTCGCCAGCCTGGAGCGTGCCGGCCTCAAGGCCTACGAGGTCAAACCCGAGGAGTTACGTCGCCTGCTGGTCGGCGGCCACACCAGCATTCCGCTGGATTTGACCCTGATTCCGCTCAGATCCACCAGTGAACAGAGCCTCAAGACCTTCCGCGCCCTGTTCATCAATCTGCTGCACATGCGCGAGATCACCGCCGCCAAGCTCAAGCAGCTGTTTCTCGACGCCTTCGAGCACAGCCTGAGATCCGGCAGCGTCGACTACATCGCCGCCTGCGAGGAAGCCTTCCGCGACGTGCGCCGCATGGAGCAGGACTACCAGTCCCTGGTGGCCGCCGGCCCCCTGGTGGAAGCCCTGGCCAAGGGCGTCGAACAGCGCGATCACCTGAGAGGCAAGCTGCATCGCCTTTCGCCCCTGCTCGACAGCCTGCTCGGCACCTGGCAGCACTACCTGGGCGACCGTCGCGACGAACTCCTGGCCCAGACCGAACACTACCGCCAGGAACAGGACGGCCTGCAGCAGAGCCAGCGCGACGGCACCAGTGAGCTGATGCGCCGCGAGCGCGAGATCAGCAGCCTGCAGCGCTGGCTCGCCGACCTGGCCCAGCTCAAGCACCGCTTCGCCCTGGTGGACTCCACCGCGCCTCTGGAGGCTCAGCTACTGGCCGCCAAGGATGCCCACGACGAACTGGCCGGCGCCCTTTCCCAGGCGCGTCAGTTCAGCAGCGAAGACCTCGACCAGCGCGTCCGCGAACTGGAACAGCGCCTCAAGGGTATTCGCCAGCAACTGGATCACGCCGACAACAACAGCTACGCCCGGTTGCGTGAGGAATTCAGCCAGGCCGACGTCGACCGCCTGATGCGACTGTTCAACGGTCAGCTGTTCAGTCTGCCGCTCGGCCCCAAGGGCGTTGAACTGGCCGAAGACGGCAGTTGGGTTAAGACCTTCGAAGGCATCCTGGCACGTTTTCAGGGCGATCACCTCGAACTGCCAGGCCTGTCCCTCAACCTTTCGGGGATCGAGCCGCCCACCCTGCAGGCCCTGGCTGACCGTGCCGCCTTGCGCGACCAGAAGGACCGCCTGGAGCGCGAACTCAAGCAACTCAAGGCCCAGCAGGGCGTCAGCCTTGACCGCCAGGCCAGCAAGGCCCAGGCCGAAGTCCTCTACCAGCAGGTCCTGGATGCCCAGAAGGCCCTGGAAGATTTCCGCCGCTGCCAGACCCTCGGCACCGAAGAAAACGAAAAACTCGAACAGCTGGCCCAGCTGGAAGCCGCCCAGGACGAACTGAGGCGCGCTGGTGACGCCTTCACCGAACGCGTCCAGCAACTCTCTGCCAAGCTGCAGCTGATCGGCCGCCAGCTGGCCGACCTGGAAGCCAAGGACCGCACCCTGGCCGACGCCCTGCGCCGCCGCCAGCTGCTGCCCACCGACCTGCCCCAGGGCACGCCCTTCATGGAAGCGGTGGACGATTCCCTGGAGAACCTGCTGCCGCTGCTCAACGACTACCAGGACACCTGGCAGGCCCTGCAGCGCGCCGACACCCAGATCGAGGCGCTCTATGCCCAGGTCCGCCTCAAGGGTGTCGCCAAGTTCGATAACGAGGAAGACCCCGAGCGTCGCCTGCAGCTGCTGGTCAATGCCTATGCCCATCGCCAGGACGAAGCCCTGACCCTGGCCAAGGCCCGCCGCGCCGCCGTCACCGATATCGCCCGCACCCTGAGAAACATCCGCAGCGACTACGACAACCTGGAACACCAGCTGCAGCTGTTCAACCGCGAGATCAACCGCAAGCAGGTCTCCAACCTGGAAAGCTTCCGCATTGTCCTGGCGCCCAACAAGGAAGCGCTCAAGCACATCGACCAGATCATCCACAGCGCGGGTCAGTACGAGGAAGGCGAAACCCTTTCGGTCTTCGACCTCACCCAGGACAGCAGCCAGGACCAGAAGAACGAGGACGCCAAGGAATACCTGGCCCGCCTGGTAGCCGCCAATGGCAACCAGCTCGGCCTCAAGGACCTCTTCGAACTGGCCTTCGAGATCACCAAGCAGGGTGGTCAGCCAATCCTGCATACCGACATCGACGGCGCCGCGTCCAATGGCACCACCATGACCATCAAGGCGCTCACCAACATGTACCTGTTGCTGCACCTGATGGACCGGGAGCAGGCCGCCAAGATCCGTCTGCCCTACTACCTGGACGAAGCCGCCGACATCGACGAACGCAACCAGCAGGCCCTGATCGAGACCAGCCAGCAACTGGGCTTCGTGCCCATCCTGGCCAGCGTCAAACCCCAGGTCAGCGCCCAGGTCGCCATCGACCTCGAAGGTGGCAGCGGCCCCGGCGGTATCTACATCGACGAAGCCGACTGGAAGTACATCGCCAAACGCGACCTGGCCCTGCCCGACCCCGCCTGAGTCCTTCCAGAACGCAAAAAGCCCGGCACATGCCGGGCTTTTTGTTGCTCTGTCTTTGTAGGTTGGGCGGAGCACAGCGAAGCCCAACATCCGGAAGCCAACCTCGCCCCGTCAACGCTCCGCCGCCGCTCGCTCGATCCCTGCAGCAGACCTGATCGTTGGGCTTCGCTGCGCTCAGCACCAACCTACACCGGCCCCTTGCCGCGCTTCAAACACGACAGCCCGGCGCAGCCGGGCTGTCGGTGCTCTTGCAGCCCTCAAGCCGCACCTTGGCTGTCAGGTAGCCCTCAAGCACCCAGGCACACCGCTCCTGGTCCCCTCTCCCCTCGGGAGAGGGCTAGGGTGAGGGAAACCTCAGGCACCTTAGACTACCAGCCTGCGCTGCTCCCCCATCCGTCCAAATGCCTTGGCGTCCGATTAAACTTTTCCGACCCCAAAGACAACACCCCCGCCAGAGTGAACTGAGCGGGGGTGCTGGGTGTTAGGCGCTTGACGATGACCTACTCTCACATGGGGAAACCCCACACTACCATCGGCGATGCATCGTTTCACTTCTGAGTTCGGGAAGGGATCAGGTGG